>SDWH01000017.1 GCA_019550975.1 Bacteroidales bacterium SW299
GTCCCATGAAAAACGCAGATTTACGCGGATTAACTCAGATTGGATTAATAGTTAAATTATTATCTGCGTTAATCCGCGTGAATCTGCGTTTTCAAATAGACACGTTAATATAAGCTAATTTTGATTGGTTGCTTATAATAAATCCGTATTTATCAGAAAGTCAGTCTTACGCCAACCTGTGCGTGCCAGCGTGAAGCTATATCATTCTTCTCGATTTCTGCTCTGTTGTATGAATACGCAGGAGTTCTTTCTCCGTTTTCTGTTGTTGTCATGTATTCTACAGAAATCGGCGACAAATTATAGGCTGAACTGTAGCTTGCTCCCCATTTCTTGTTCAGCATATTGGCAAAGTTGATTATGTCGAAAGTCAGTTCCAGCTTGCCCGCACCCTTGATGTTATAAATGGTCTGAGCCAGATGCAGATCGATTTCGTGTTCCCATTTGCTCAGGTTTGAGTTGCGTTCTGCATATTGTCCGCGGTGATTCTTGGCATAACTGTCGTTTGCAATCCACTCCTTGAAGGCTTGGCGGCTTTCTTCTGCCGTCATGCTCAGTGCTTCTCCGTCTTTGTCAACGCCGGTGAAGATCATCTTGTCTATTTCTGCGTCAGTCGGGATGTAGAGGAGAGAGTTTCCAGAGAAGCCGTCACCGTTGAAGTCCTGAACTTCGTTCATAGTCAGGCAATATCTGCCTCCCGAGAAACCGTTGTAGATGACAGCGACAGTTGTACTCATCCAGTTGTTCCAGTATTTCGGGCTGGTGTAAGAAGCCTGAATCATTACGCGGTGAGGGATGTCAAACTTGGAGAATCCCAGTTCGTTGTCAGAGTTGGTATCGCGCGAATAGTTGTATTTCCAGTTAGAGTATGCAACGGAACTTGTACCGTCGTTTACAGACTTCGCGTGTCCGAAAGTGTAAGAAGCCGACAGGTCAAGACCAAAGTTGAAGCTCTTTTCCAGCAGGGCCGATACGGCATACGTATAGCCTTTGTTTGTATTTTTCAGATTGATGATGCTGTAATAGTCGCTTCGCTCGTTGCTGTAGCGCGGAGCAGAGGACGCTTCCACACCGGGAACGGCATACACTTTTTCTCCATTGTTCGTGATGGCCAGGTTCTCAAAGAACACATTGTTCATTGTTTTTGAATAGATACCTTCCAAAGTGAGTTTCACATCTCCCGGGAGCTGCTGTTCCAAAGCCAGGTTTGCACGGAATACTTGCGGGTATTTGAAATCCTTGTCTACTGTAACGATGTCCGGACGTGATGCAGAACCTTTCTGTGAATTGGCAGCAGCCATCGGGTCGTGTGCGTAGTCGCCCAATTTCGGAGCCGTGTTTGTATAGTTCTTGTCTGCGTCCTGTGGCGAAATGGTTGTTCCCTTACTTTCCATGCCGGTGTTGTTGAAAGCATTCGACAGCCATACAAACGGCACGCGGCCCGTAAAGATTCCTACGCCTCCTCTCAGCAGCGTGTTGTGAGACTCATTCAGGAACCAGCGGAAACCTACGCGCGGAGAGAACAGCACTTTTGCGCTCGGGTTCTGGCCGACACGCACATCAAATCCTTTTTGTGCCGCATAGTCATTGAAGGTCGGGTTTTCTGTAGGTTCGTTGAAAACAACCGGGATATCTATGCGCAAGCCATAAGTCAGGTTGAAGTTGTTGTTGACATCCCATTTGTCTTGAGCGTAGAAACCGAACTGGCCTGCTTTCATGGCCGGGGCCCAGCGGGTATCTCCTCCGGTCAGTGTCGGGTCGGTATACTTATATGAAAACTGATAAGGTTCGTCGTTCAGGAACAGGTCGAGGCTGTTGTAGTACCAGGATCCGTTTATTGCCTGAATAAACAGATTCTTCATCCGGTATATTTCGTTGTGCGTACCGAATGTCAGCGTATGGTCGCCAAGATACCATGAGAGATTGTCCTCAAATGTATAAATGTCCTGATCCAGGTAGTTGGCTCCTGAAGAATATTCGGTACCGATATTGGCCGTGATTCTGGTTTTTCCGTCTGCGGCATAGATATTCTTTATCTGTACGGTAGGACCTTGGTAAGCTGTTTCGCGGTGGTCACGGATAAAGCTGGCCGAGGCACGGAGCTCGTTGTAGAGATTCTGTCCGAGGTGAGAATTCAGTTCGGCAACGACAGAGTTGGTCTTGTTGTTCATGCGGTATCCGCTGTTGTTGAACATATAGCTTGTTGCGCTCACTCCGTAATTGTCGTCATACGAATTGTTGTGCTGGTAGCGGATAGCCAGTTTATGGTTCTGGTTGATGTTCCAGTCGACACGTGCCAGTAATCCGAACGATTTGTTGTCAACGTTCCGTTGCCCGTATCCTTCGCTGAATCCTGTCAGCTCCTGGTATTTCTGTGCAATTTTCTGTGCGTCGCTGGCAGTGAGGTAATTGTTTGTATATCCCGGGTAGATGCTTGACGGATACGATTCTTTCTTGCCTTCTGCGCTGACAAAGTAGAACAGCTTGTCCTTGATGATGGCTCCTCCCAGTGTTCCTCCGTACGTGCGTGTGTATTGCTGTGCCATCGGAGATTTCTCGTAGCCGCGGATGGCACTGTACTTGCCGTACATGTTCTGGTTGTTGAAATAAGTGTAGGCCGATCCGTGTGTGGTATTTGTTCCCTGCTTGGTGATGGCGTTGATTCCGCCGCCGGTGAATCCGCTCTGCCGTACGTCGAATGGGGCAACTACTACCTGGATTTCCTGGATGGCATCCATCGAAATCGGATTAGCTCCTGTCTGGCCTCCGTTTGTTCCTGAAGCTGCAAGTCCGAATACGTCGTTGCTCACCGTACCGTCAATCTGGAAACTGTTGTATCTGTTGTTTGAACCGGCAAATGTGATGCCTCCGTTTTTTGAGGTCATGGCCATCGGCATATTCTTTACAATGTCGTACACATTGCGGTCTACCGTCGGCGTATTTTCGATGGAAGACGTTGAGAAGTTCTTTGAAGCTCCTCCGTTCGGTCTTGCATCAGCCACTACCACAACTTCATCAAGCAGTTCGGAAGCCGGTTTCATATCTCCGTTCAGGGAGAATGTATTTCCCAGTTCAAGATAGATGCCTGTATAGGTTGCTTTCTGATAGCCGATGTAGGTGATTTCTACCTTGTACGGTCCGCCGGTACGCATACCTTGAATCGTGTAACGTCCGTCAATGTTGGTGACGGCTCCATAGAGAGTACCTGATGGTTCATGCACGGCTGTCACTGTGGCACCGATAACAGGCTCATTCATTTCGTCGATGATTTTTCCGCTGATGGCAGATGTAGTTACTTGCGCACTTGCGGCAATAGTCAAGGCTGATGCCATTACCGTCGCGGAGAAGACTTTGATTTGTTGTACCATAAAAATAAATTGTTAGTAAAAGCTATTTTTAGTTTCTATCCAGTAGTTTTCTGATTGGTAGTCTTTCGTTTAGTTTTTATCGGTTTCCTGTTTGTCTTTTCTGGTGCAAATTTAGGAATAATAAACAAAAAGTCGTTGCTTTTTGTAAATTTGTTGCAAAAATATTTTGCCGGGTTCGGAACAGACATGTGTTTGTAACCGGATTTTTTCATAAATGTAATCTGGGGAAGGAAGAGTTTCGTTTTTCTCCGTATTTTTGCATCAGAAAACTAAAAGTGAAAATGAAACAAAAATTGGTTGAGAATGGCGGTGTCCCCGCTTCATTGCTTTGGCTGCTTGCCGTGATTGCGGCACTGTCTGTCGCAAATCTGTATTACAACCAGCCTTTGCTGAACCGTATAAGCGCTGATCTGGGTGTGTCGGAGTTTACGGCGAACCTTATTCCGATGACTACACAAATCGGGTACGCTTTGGGCTTGTTGTTCATCATTCCTTTGGGCGACCTTTATAGCCGGCGGAAAATCATAGTCGTCAATTTTTTGCTGCTGACTGCGGCAACTTGCTGCATAGCGGTTTCTCCCGGCATCCATTATATATTGGCGGCTTCGCTGGTCACCGGAATCTGTTCGGTCATACCGCAGATATTTATTCCGCTGGTGTCGCAGTTCTCGGTTCCGCAGAACAAGGCGCGCAATGTGGGGCTTATGCTTAGCGGACTGTTGACCGGCATTCTGGGCTCCCGTGTTGTCAGCGGTATTGTCGGAGAGTATTTCGGATGGCGTACCATGTATTATGTGGCTGCCGTCATCATGTTTCTGTGCATCTTTGTCATCCTGCGTGCCTTGCCTGATATGCCTTCCAATTTCAAGGGAACTTATGCCGGACTGATGAAGTCGCTCGGAACGCTCTATGCCGCCAGGCCTACGCTGCGGCTCGTGTCTGTCCGGGCGGGCCTCTGTTTCGGCAGTTTCCTGGCTTTGTGGGCTTGTCTGGCTTTCAAGCTGAGCGGCGAGCCTTTTCACGCGGGCAACAATGTTATCGGCATGCTTGGTCTTTGCGGCATAGCTGGTGCGTTGACCGCGTCGGTTGTGGGAACTTGCGTCCGCAGGATGGGTGTCCGTTTCTTCAATTATCTGGGAGCTTCGCTGATGATTCTTGCATGGGTGTTCATGTACTTTCTTCAGGATTGTTACGCCGGATATATTGTTGGAATTGTCGTGATTGATATCGGTATGCAATGTGTCCAAATCAGCAATCAGACTTGTGCGCTTTCGCTTGACATGCATGCGTCCAACCGTATCAACACCATATTCATGACTACTTATTTTGTCGGCGGTGCCTTGGGAACATTGTTTGCCGGAACCTTCTGGCATTCATTCGGTTGGGCGGGCGTAACCTGCACAGGCATTTGTCTGGCCGGCATTTCGTTGGTTATTACTCTATTTACAAAACATTGAACTATAGTGAATTATGAAGAAACAGCACATTTTTCTGAATGACTGGCTTGACATACATCCGTATATCAATGCTCTGCCGTCAGACTTTTATTTTGTGAAACTTGCCAACCGCTTGTTTGAAGAACTGGATGAGCGTACTCCTGAGGATGTCCGTACAAACATTGCTCTCTTTGTGGCAGCGTATCTGGAAGATGTCATATCCGGTTTGGGATTGTGGAATGCTTTTGTCGAAGGGCACCGGCGGCTTTACGGACGCAATCTTCCTTTCTATGATGCAGGTGGGAACTATGAATGCGGCTGCATCAACGTAGAGGATGTGCGTTTCATTATCTGGTATACGTGCCAGAAAAAGATGAAGCGCGGAATTTACCTGGACCCGCTTTCAGTTGAAGTTTCAGCAGAGGCAGACAAGCTGTATGGCATATTGGACGAGGTGTATGATGACGCTCCGGAGAATCCGTTGCTGGAAAATTTCTTTGGAAGCTTTGACGGAAAGGAAGATGCGGTCCGGAAACTGGACTGGCTTTTCGGATTGACTTATCTGACTTGTCCGTCAATGTCTGCATACGTTGATGACATATCTTTTGCTGACAAGCTGATTGTACCTGCAGGGCCGCTGGCCTTGTTCCTCCATGAGTGGATTGACTTGCTGGCGGGCGAAAACAATGCGGTGTGGAAGCAGGTTGAGGGACTTTACTGGAAGGAGCCGGAGGTACCCGAAGATGTCCGTGCAAGAAATGAGGAGATGTACCGTAATTTCGTGGAAGGAACAAACGGCAGACGCATCGTTTATCTGGATGGGTATGACGGCTTGAAAGCCTTTCTGACAGGAGTGCTGAAATGGCCGGACGACGAGGGCCATACATTGCCTCAGATGAAGCAAAGCCGGAACTTTGTGCTGATGGCTGAGCCGGAGAAGGGCATTCTGCTGGCCAAGGATGTGTGCGAATATATCGCTGACCCGTTGAATCCCATATATAACAAGGCAGAGGCTGAGCGCCATGCTTTCCGCTTGCTGGTGGAGGAAACGCTGTGTCCGCCTGACCTTCTGGCTTATTGTATCGGAAACGGCTATCTTTCTGATGCAAGCTATCCCCGCGAGGGAAGGAAAGAGCTTGTGGCCGAGAATGCTGATTTCATCGCCCGTTGTTTCCTGCTGTACTATTATCGCGGTGACTGATGCGGAGCCGGATACGGTTCTTATCCGGTCACATATCTTGCATAGCGGCCGGATATTTTTCGCAGCAGGATGACCAGCCCCCAGGATACGAAGAAGGCTATCAGTGCGGCAGCAGGAATCTGGAGTCCTAACGGCACATGCAGGTTACGAGCCAGCAGAACGCACGGACCGGTGAAGAAATAATGAATCATGTAGATGCCGAATCCGCAGACTGTCAGGTTGGCCAATGCAGCCTTTATGCACTGGCTCCGTACTTTTATTTTCTTTCCAAGCATGAACAGTGCGATACTCATCAGCACCACATTGGGCGAGCAGTAATAGAAAAACAGTTCCATCTGTTCGGGAGTGCAGCTTTCTTGCAGCGTGATATGGCGGAAGCCGAAGAATGTGACGGCAAATCCTGCCGCAAACATCGGGATTCCCCATCCCAGCGTCTTGCCCAAGCTCCAGTCGGCGTGCCGCAGATAATGTCCCAGCAGGAGATAGCCGTTGAATCCGGCAAAGTAGTACAGCATGTGGAACTCATTCCACGAGCAGGCTCCCCAGATATATTTGTCTGCAAATTCCCTGTAGTAAGGCACGAACAAGGTGACTCCCCATGCTGCAAGAAACCACAGCTTGGCTCTGTTGCTCGCTTTCTCAACCCATGCGGAAAAGATGGGCATGTAGAGATAAAGCCCGATGAGCAGATAGATATACCACATGTGGACATCAAGCAGCGAGAAGTTGAAAGGCATCAGGCCGATGTATCCCATTGATACTTCCAGCGACTGGCGTGTAGCCTCTTCGCCGGAGTAGGGGAAGAAGTCGAGAATGATTTCCGGCGGAAGGCCCAGTATGCCTGTGATCCACGGAAACAGGTTGTATATCACCGACCAGATCAGGAAAGGCCAGAAAACACGGCTGATGCGTTTCTTGTAGAATCCGTACGTGTCGGTTTCCTTCACCGGAAGCAGCAGCGCTCCTGTCAGCATGACGAAAAGCGGCACGCAGGGACGCAAAAAAGCTCCATAGACAGCCCCCCAGAATTTGATGTCGTCGATGTTGGGAGGAGTTTCGCCCGCATAAAAGTTGAACGGGTCTGCCGAGTGGCAGCAGACAACGGTAAACATGGCAATCAGGCGGACTACGTCCATCCATACGATGTGTTCTTTTTCCCGGTGGAGAGCTGTCTTTGTTTCCATAGGAGCAGTTGTTTTTTACAGGTTGCCGTACATGCGTGCACGCATTTCCTTGATATGATCCGATGTGATGTATTCGTCGTATTCCATCATTTTGTCGATGATGCCGTTCGGAGTCAGTTCGATGATCCGGTTGGCGACGGTTTCGATGAATTCATGGTCGTGCGAAGAGAACAGTACGTTTCCTTTGTACGTTTTCAGATTGTTGTTGAATGCCTGTATTGACTCCAGGTCCAGGTGGTTGGTCGGAGTGTCCAGAATCAGGCAGTTGGCGTTCCGGAGTTGCATGCGCGCAATCATGCACCGCATTTTTTCGCCTCCTGAAAGCACGTTCACTTTCTTGAGCACTTCCTCGCCGGAGAACAGCATGCGGCCGAGGAAGCCTTTCATGTATACTTCATTTCCGTCACCGTATTGGCTCAGCCAGTCTACGAGGTTCAGGTCGCTGTTGAAATAATCCGTATTGTCAAGCGGCAGATAAGCCGTTGTGATAGTTACCCCCCAGCTGTAGTGTCCTGCCTGCGGCTTGCGGTTGCCGTTGATGATTTCAAACAGGGCCGTCATGGCGCGCGGATCCCGGCTCAGGAAAACGATTTTGTCACCTTTTTCCACATTGAAGTTCACGTCGTTGAAGAGAACAACGCCGTCATCCGTTACGGCACGCAGTCCCGAAACCTCCAGAATCTGGTTTCCCGGTTCGCGGTCCATTGTGAAAATGATGCCCGGATATTTGCGTGATGAAGGCTTGATTTCGTCCACGTTCAGTTTTTCCAGCATCTTCTTGCGGCTGGTAGTCTGTTTTGATTTAGCTACGTTGGCCGAGAAACGGCGGATAAATTCTTCCAGTTCCTTGCGCTTTTCTTCCGCTTTGGCTTTCTGGTTTTGCTGCTGGCGGAGCGCAAGCTGGCTCGATTCGTACCAGAAGCTGTAGTTTCCGGCAAAGAGGTTCACTTTTCCGAAATCGATGTCTACCGTATGCGTACATACGGAGTCGAGGAAGTGACGGTCGTGGCTTACCACCAGCACGGTATGTTCAAAGTTCGAGAGATATTCTTCCAGCCATGTCACCGTGTCCATGTCGAGGTCGTTTGTCGGCTCGTCAAGCAGCAGATTGTCCGGATTTCCGAACAGGGCCTGTGCCAGCATCACGCGGACCTTTTCTTTTCCGCTGAGATCGCCCATCAGCATCTGGTGCTTGTCTTCCTTGATGCCCAGTCCGCTCAGCAGGATGGCTGCGTCGCTTTCCGCGTTCCATCCTTCCATTTCAGCAAACTTTTCTTCCAGTTCGGCCGCCTTGATTCCGTCTTCATCGGTGAAGTCTTCTTTTGCATACAAGGCTTCGCGCTGTTTCATGATGTCCCACAGTACGGTATGTCCCATGAGTACGGTATCGAGTACGGTATGTGCGTCGAATTTGAAGTGGTCCTGACTCAGTACAGACAAGCGTTCGCCCGGTCCCAGTGTGACAGTTCCTTTGGTCGGTTCCAGTTCTCCGGATATGACTTTCAGAAATGTTGATTTTCCGGCCCCGTTTGCACCGATGACACCATAAATGTTTCCGTTGGTGAACTTCATGTTCACATCGTTGTATAAAATCCTTTTACCAAATTGAACGGCTACGTTTGAAACTGTAATCATTTGATTTTCTATTGAGTTGTTTGTTATTATCCTTTCGGGTGACAAAGATACGATAAAAAAACGAAATACTGCCCCATCTTTCCATTGCAAAACGTGGCCGGTCACTCAAAGTTGCCTGGCGGAAATGGCGAATGCCATTGTATGCAGGTCAAGGCAGATACTTTTTCCGTGAAATCTTTTTTGGGGGCAAGAAGCCGTAACAAACGTTTCCGGCGGACATAAAAACAATCTCCAGCTTAAGGATACATGTCTTCAGGTTAAAGATGTGCATCTTCAGGCTGGAGATTTATATCTCTAGGCTAGAGATATAGAATTTCACGCAGCGTCATGCGTCTGATGACGGCACTCCGCTGTTTTTTGAGGCATTGCGCCTTTGCGTTTTAACGGCTAGTCCATAAGGTATCAGAGCTGTCTGTGTGTTTTTCAGATGACTGCGTCATTCCGACAAGTATACATTTGTCACCCGTTCCAGCCAGAACATGTCTTTATTGAAATGGAATGGGGGATAGGCGGTGTTTTTCCGGATGATGTTCCGGCGGAACCATAGGCCGTCTACCGATTTGGCATAGAGCAGCGGTGCGTCAAACATGTCGAACTCGTTGTCTTCGATGACGATTCCTTTGCCTTTGCCTCCATGAAAATATTGCTGCTGTTTGTCCAGTTCCGGTATTTCAGGGTAAATGGAGATAACGGCATTGGTGAACTGGTACAGGCTGGTAAGTGCGTTTACAAAACGGTTCCGCCGGATCAGGACGTCGCGGCAGGCTCCCGTTTCATACCAGCCGTTGCAGTCGCCGCAAAGCAGGATGGCGGTGCCCGAAGTGTGGTCGAAGAAGTTATCTTCCACTGTTGTGCGGCGCGGTGTGCTGAACAGTGCGCCCCGGGCGCGGTTGTTGCGTATGGTATTCCGTGCGAAAAGCACTTCCGGCGTCCATGTCAGGTTCTCGATACCGTAAGCGCCGTTTTCGCTGATTTCGTTGGCTATGGGATTGCGGAATGTAATCAGAAATTCCCGTGCGCCTTTTTCCGTTGCCCGGTCGTAGGGGCGGATAGAGTCGATCCGGTTGACGTTGCCGGTCAGTTCCATGGTATTGGCCCGGATAAACTGCACCGAGTCGCCTGGTTCTCCCCAGCGGAATCCCCAACTCTGGTCGTGCATGTAACGCCCGACTAAAGTGCGGTCATCTATGCGGCGTATAACTTTCAGGTATGTGCCATGCACATTGATTGCATCGTCCATCATTCCTTCATATAAGCCGTCGCACGAATTGATTACTCCCTTGCAGCCTGAAAAATGTGTGGCATCGGCTTGTGTAGTGAAGCATCGCGCATCGTCTTCCCCTTTCAAGCATACGTTGAATTTATTCAGGGTGATATTTTGGCAAAGTTGTGCCAGCAGTCCCATGCCTTCGGCATAATGCACTTGTATGTTTTCCAGATGCGTGTCCGTATTGCCGTAAAGAAAGATGCCGGGTGTCGGGCGTCCCCATCCCCGCATGACAAAGCGCATGCCGGGTTTCAGTGCCGCATCTTTCCAATGCGGTGCATGCACGTATCCTGAGGCGGTCAGATAAGCTCCTTTCGTAGGGCAGGAACGGTCGCCTGTATTATATACCAGCCGTTTGGTGTTTGCTTCGAATACTACCCCCCAACTGTGCCTGACGGTCCATCCGCGGCCGTAGGCTTCGAATGCCGAGTCTGGTGTGATACGCCAGCGCACCCATTTTTCAGGTGCAAAGGTGGTGCCTCGCACGGTGTCGCTTTCTATGATGCGGACTTGGGCTATATGGGGATTCTCGAAGTCGATGCTGAAGTTTTTCAAGGTACATTTCTCCGAGTGCAAGAGGGATACCGGAAGCATCCGTCCGTGAAAGACGAACCGGGCGCCCCCTCCATCCAGAGTCACTCTTTTCAGTTCTTCAAGCGGAATTCCCACCCGTTTGAGGTTATCCTGATCATGATTGGATATGTAATATTCCCGTTCGGCGGCTTTGTCTGGGTAGAAGTCGTACCTTCCCGGAGCGAAGCGGATGATGATTTCTTCTTCTCCTTTATCTGCCAGTCTGCGGACTTGTTTCAATAATTTCTGCACGCGGGGCGATACGTCGGAATGAGTGTCCGGACGGATGCCATAGCGGGTCGCGTCAATAGTCTGTTGAGCATACAGCCCTGTGCAGAAGAGCATCAGGGCGATGGATGTGCGTAGTCTTTTTATCATAACAGTGCATTTTTAGTAAGGAATGCAAATAAAACGTTTTTTTGAGAACATATCTTCTTTTTGAGCGAAAAAGAAAGACGGATGGCCGCGGATATTTTATGGCAATCTGTGGTCATCCGTCTTTTCAGCATATATTATGTTGCGGATTGGTCTGTATCAGTATCCAGGATTCTGTTCCAGCAGCGGGTTATAGTCCATGGCGCTGGTGGGGATAGGCAGCAGCATTCCGCGGTCATTCCATTGTTTGTCTACGATTGTGTATTTTCCGCCGCCGGGCGATCCGGGAGCGTAGGAAGGACCTGTCATCACTTGTTTGCAATAGTCGTTACCATAGCGGCGCATATCGGCAAAGCGTTGTCCTTCGCCTGCCAGTTCGATGCGGCGTTCGTTGCGGATAAAATTGAGGGCTTCGTCCTTTGATGCGAAGGATGCGGGTACGTCAGGCATGCCGCAACGTTCGCGCAGTTGATTTAGCCAGCCTGTGACTGTAGCATCGTAGCCTGTGTTCTGAACGTGGGCTTCGGCAGCCGTCAGCAGAACTTCAGCGTAACGCAATACGGGGAAATCGTCATAGCTGTAGTTCTCGCTTCCTGAGTCATATCCGCGCAATGCTACCAGTTTCCGCCAGCTGAATCCTGTCCATGATTCATTGCCGTCTTCACTTCCAGCCTTCTCCGGGAACCATCGGTAGTAGAACGTGCCGAAGTCTGTGACATGCCATCCCTTGAACGGCAACAGAATGGAAGCGTACAGTCGGCTGTCACGATTCCGGAATTGTTGTATATACGCTTCTGACTTCAGATCTAATGTGGGTACTTTCTCGATGTATTCCTGCTGGCTGATGGAAGATCCGTTGTTTTGCACTTTTGCGTAGAGAGCTGCATAGTTGGAAGCGTCCGTGTCGGGGTCTACTTTGTCCGGCAGTGTCTTTCCGTCACTTTTCCAGTAAGCCTGTACCAGGTCGGGCAGCGGTTCGTAGGATGAATAGCCGCGGACTAACTGTGACGGACGGGCATATTGGTATCTGGCCCAGTCGGTGACATTGGAGTCATACATGTGTTCGTGGCTGAGCAGGACTTCGGGATTGTTGCGTACGGCTCCGTTGTCATCCTGCCAGATGCCTTCGTAACTGAAAATACCTTTCATGAAATTCGTTTTGTCGATTCCCAGTGTATTGAAGTCAACCCATTGTTCCATTTCATCGGCTTCTTGCTGTTGGGCACTGTTCAGTTCCGTCACCTTGAACAGGGAATGGTGTCCTTCGTTGATGACGGCACTGGCTGAGGCTTCAGCTTCTGGATAATTGCCTCCATAAAGAGCCGCTCGTGCGCGCAAGGCTAAAGCGGCTGCCCGGCTCACACGTCCGGTTTCATACATTTCTCCGCCGTCATAACTGTCCGGCAGTATGTCGGCTACTTCTTGCAGTTCTGTCAATATGAATGTACGTACAGTTTCTATGTCGTCCCGTTTGACGTTAGGAGCATCGTAGGCAAGTACCGTTGTTACTAAAGGTACGCCGCCGAACTTGACAATCATTTCCTGATAAGCCCATGCACGGAAAAATCTGGCTTCTGCTTTCATGCGTTTGCGCAGGTTGTCGTCCATTTCGCAGTTGTCGGCTTTTTCCAGAAAGTCGTTAACAAGGCGAATGACGCTGTAATCGTAGCCGCTGGATTGCCCGGCTGTGATTCCTCCTTGTTGGAATGCTTCCCAGGCCCCTTCCCACGGCTTGTGGCTGTGGGCGTTGTCGGTATACATTTCATAACTCATGCCGTCTATGAAGTCGGGCATGCGGGCATATATTTCATTGAGGGCGTACCAAGCGTCCTTTTCTGTCTTCCAGAAACTTTCGGAAGCCATAGAATCAGGTGGTATGACATCCAGGTCGCAGGACGAAACGGACACGGAGAATAAGCCCACCCAGGCGATTGATTTGATGATATTTATTTTCATAATGTAATCCTTTTGTTAAAATGTGAGGTTAGAAAGATAAGTTGACGCCGAAAGCAACAGATTTTGTTCCGAAGGCGTTTACCGAACGTCCGGATACAGACTCGGGATCAAAATCCTTCATCTTATGGTCTTCGCGGAAAGTAAACAGGTTCTCGCCTGTAACGAAGAACTTCAGTGCGCTGATTCCCCATCTGTTGATGATGTCTTTGGGGAGCTGATAGCCCAAAGTGATGGTCTTGATGCGGAAATAGTCGGCATCGAATATCTGGAAGTCAGAGAAGTTCTGGTTGTAGTCGTCGAGCGAGGAGCCTCCGTAGATGCGCGGATAAAGCGAATTGGGATTGGGGTTGCTTTCAGTCCAGCGGTTCAAGTGGTACTTGCGCGGATTGGAGTTCAGGAAAAATGCCCATACCTGTTCTGATTCGAAAGCCACATTGGTTCCTGATGTTCCCTGACCGAACAATGAGAGTTCAAAGTCTTTGTAATTTAGATTCAGATTGATTCCATACGTAAACTTCGGAACATCGCAGCCTATAATGGTCCGGTCATCGTCCGTGATGGGATCCCCCCATTTAACTCCTTCGCGCTGAGGTACGTACTTGATGTCACCAGCATTAGGCACGCGGCCAAACGTATAATAATGTCCGGCATCAATCTCTTCCTGCGTGTAGAGTCCGTCGGTCTTGAAGCCATAATATGAACCGATGGCTTCTCCTTCTTTCAGTATATATCTTATTTTGTCGCCTCCGGATTGAATCATGTTGTCCGAACCGGCAAGGTCGGTAATTTCATTGTTGTTGAAAGCGATGTTTCCTCCAATGCTGAAATGGAAGTCGCTGCCGATCTTGTCCCGATAGGTCAAGGCCAGTTCGAAACCCTTGTTGCGTACCTTACCGAGATTTTGGGAAGGTGCAGTGGAGATTCCGGTTTCGGCGGGCACATTATATGCCAGCAGGATGTCACTGGTGTTCTTGATGTAATAGTCGGCTACCAGGCTTAATCGTCCGTTGAACAGGTCTGCGTCCAATCCGATGTCAGTGATGGCCACCCGTTCCCAACTCAACTCCGTATTGGCGGGGCGTGACTCATAGATGCCGGAAACTAACGATTCGTCAAATGTGTAGTAACTGCCGATGTCGTAGAGCTGGAAATAGTCATAGTAGCCTACGTTGTTGATGTTTCCCAGGGTTCCGTATGAAGCGCGGATTTTCAGGTTGTCTACCCATGTGAGCTTGTCCATAAAGGATTCTTCACTGATTCTCCAGCCTGCCGAGAATGATGGAAATACGCCCCAGCGATTGTCTGGATGGAATCGTGAAGAGCCGTCAGCGCGAACGTTGGCTTCAAAGAGGTAACGGTCTTTAAAACTGTAGTTTAGACGTGCGAAATAGGACATCATCTTGTATTCGCTCATGGCAGATCCGTTGGTGATGTCTGTGCCGGCAGCTGAGCCGCCGCTCATATCCTGAAACGAGTCAGAAGGGAAATTCTTGCGGCTTCCGTTTAGCGACTGGCCTTGATAGTGCTCGTATGAAGTACCGGCAAGCAGCGTGAAGTCATGTTCGTTATATGTATAATCATAATGCGCTGTCAGTTGGGTTTGCAGTACAGAACTGCTGTTCCAGCTCATGCTCATCTGGTTGACGGCATTGCCTGTGCCGCTGATCAGATCACCGGATCCGAAAAGAGGCACTTCGTCCTGTAAGGCTGTATATGACTTGTATTTGTATTCATACCGCTTGTAGCTTCCGGCTCCGGTGATGGTCAGTCCTTTTACCGGCTTGATGTCGATGCTCAGGTTATACATGGAATTTTCAAAGGAAGAATTGTTCCAGTTGTCCGAGTTCATGGCGCGCAGAGGATTGCCTGTGATGAATGAAATTGTGGCTTGCTTTCCGCCAGCGATACTGCCCCAGTTTCCGTCAGACTGCTGTGCTACCATGGTGGAAGGCACCAGCAGGTAGTTTATGATAGAAGGTACGCCATGTTCTGTCTTGTTTTCGTTGCGGATATACTTCATTCCTCCGGAAACGGACAGCCAGTCTGTTACGTCTGAGGTGACATTCATGTTCAGGTTATAACGTCGGCTGTCTTGTCCGCGTGTGAACTTGTCGTCATAAAGATAGCCTCCTCCGATATAATAGCGCAGTTTCTTTGTTCCTCCACTTACATTGATAGAGTGCTGCGTGGTAAGTACATGCTTGTCCATTGTTAAGTCAATCCAGTCTGTATTTGGATAGTAGTCCGGGCGGCTTCCGTCGCGGAACCAGCCGATTTCTTCATCTGTGTATGCTTGGTTCCATCCTCCCGAAGGGTTGCGGTTGTACATTGCTTCATTCAATAGAGTAGCGTATTCTGCCGAGTTGACAAGGTCTGGCAGATATGTAGGCATCTTTACGCCTACGAAGCCGCTGTAAGAAACACTGGTCTTTTCTTCCTTGCCTGCTTTGGTCGTGACCAAGACAACACCGTAGGCAGCACGCGAACCGTAGATGGCCGATGAAGCTGCGTCTTTTAAAAAGGATATGGATTCGATGCTGTTGGGGTCAAGGTTGGAGAAGAAGGTTGCGTCGGCGATGGCTCCGTCTATTACATAGAGCGGCTCCGAAGTGCCTAAATTGCCTCGGCCTCGGAAATTGATGCTGGGTGTTGATCCCGGTCGTGAGATGATAGTGACTCCGGGCACTGTACCTTGTATGGATGAAAGGACATCGGTCTGTACACGGTCTTTGATCTCGTCCGTACTGATGGAGGCCACAGATCCGGTCAAGTTTACCTTTTTCTGTGTGCCATAGCCTACCACTACCACTTCATCCAGCATCTTATTGTCCTCTTCCAGAGTGATGTTGTAGTTGCTTGTATCGTCTTTGACACGGAATGTTTTGTCTGCAAATCCGATATAGCTGACTTGCACTTCGCTTCCGCTCGATACAGTCAGCTTGAAATTTCCATCCATATCTGTAATGACACCGTTATTTGTTCCTGCTTCGCGGACATTAGCTCCGATAACGGCTTCTCCGTTGGCGTCAGTCACTTTTCCTTGTATCACTTTTTTCTGCTGGGTTGTCGATTGACTTTCCGCTTTGTTGGACAGAATGATTTTTTTGTCAAGCACTGTATAATGCACATCTGTGTTGGCGAACACTTCATCAAGTACTGTGAAGATATCACTGTTTTTTGCAGAAATGGAAACGCTGCGTTCCAGATCTACGTGCGCATTGTTGTAGAAAAAGTTGAAATCTGAGTTTTCTTCGATTTGCTTGAGCACTTCGGCTACTGTCGCTTCTTCTGCTTCAAGCGTGATTTGGGCACTTTGGGCATAGCTCCCTGCCGCGGGTAGAATGCCTGCGGAACAGAACAGATAGAAGAAGAGCAGTTTCATTGCTAAAGGAATTTTTTGGCCGGAAGTGTGCGGCGATCTTCCTTTCATGTGTAGATTACGATTGTTTTTCATGATGTTATTACGAAATTAAGTGTAAATGAGTTTTTCTGTACGATTTTTTCATGGAGAAGGCTTAGCTTTCCCGCATTTCATTATGGTGGTTTGTATTCCATGGCAATGATATTTAGGGTTAATAATCTCAAAGGAGTATTTAATAAATCTCTATTGTCTTTTTCTTTTGGCTGGCATCCTTCTTATTCAAATTCAAATACCGCCAATGAATTTCCGAGGATATTTCAAAATGTTTCAGAATCTTTTCTATCTGTTCTGTGCTGAAAGAACCGGTAAATCTGTTGTTGCATAGGTCCGGGTTTGTCACGATGAAGTCTGTCCCGAACCGTTTGCTGAGCATATGCAGAGCCTCTTGCAAAGGGGTGTTGTCGAAGATAATTTTTCCCTCAGTCCAGGCTAGTTCGGAGATGCCTGAGGTTGGGTGACGTGATACTTCCTGGGTGGCCGTATTGTAGATTGCCTTTTGTCCCGGATTCAATGGCATGTATTTCACTTCCGTTCCTTCCTGATAGCGGAATTTGATGCTGCCTTCGGTCAGCGTGGCTGTAATGAGCGGAGCATTGGGGTAGGCTTCGACATTGAAGTGGGTTCCGTAGACTTCTACTGCGGTTTGTTGTGGAGTGTGTACAATGAAACGGCGGTGCGGATCTTTAGCCACTTCAAAGTAGGCCTCTCCGGACAGATAGACTGATCGGGTACCTTTTACAAAGCGGGAAGGATATTTTAAGGTTGATTCCGAATTCAGGCAGACATATGTAGAATCGGGTAGTGTCAGCCGTATTGTCATTCCGGAAACTGTTTGGACTTCAATTATTTCTGCTGTCGTGTCTTGGTCATTTGACTGGGGATGCCGCCATAGCATGAAAACAGTTAGCAGTATAAGTAAGGCAGCGGCAGACCGCTGTGTCCACCGCAGCCAAATTGTTCTTCGTTTATTTTTTATCTTATTTTTTGTTTTCGCCAGTGCTTCTTCAGTGTTTGTCTTTTTGTGCATGCGTTGTACCTCTATGGCTAACATAAAGGAGAATATACGGCGCGCGGTCTGGCGATTCTCTTCAGAAGCGTTAATCCATGACTCAATTTTACGCCGTTGTTCTTCGTTGAGTTTATTGTTGTAGTAATCAATTAACTGTTGTTCCAAGTCTGACATTTGTCTGTTCATAAGCTGTTTTTCTTAAATGACAGCCCGGAAAGGAAACTCACTAAAGGAAACTAAGAGTTTAAACTTAATTAACACACGGCCGGTTTGGTAATTGCCGATGAAATAAGATTTGAAAAGAAAAATCTCTTTTTAGAATTAAAAAGATTATTTTTGCCGCAATAAATGTGAAATGAATAAAGTGTTAGCATATAATGGATTCGATTCTGCTGGACAGGTTGAAAAGAGGGGATATGAAGGCTTTTGACGCTCTCTTCCGAAAATACTATCCTCTGCTTTTTGCTTACGGTTGCAAATTCGTTCGTGAGGAAATAGCCGAAGAGATAGCTCAAGACACTATGCTGTGGCTGTGGGAGCACCGCGAAGAGAATATTATCCGTTTTTCATTGGTAAAATATTTGTTGCGGACGGTTTATCGGAAGTCGCTGAACCGTATTGAGCAAGAGCAGGTGAAGCAGAATGCAGAAACTTGTTTTATCAGGAAATTTGTGAGAATGTTTTGGAAGAATCTGATTTGTGCGAAATAGATGATTTGAGTCGTAAATTGAGGGAGGCTATTCGCAATCTGCCAGACAATTATAGGGAGTCTTTTGTTATGCATCGTTTCAAGGATATGACTTACAAAGAAATTGCCGGAGAATTGAATGTTTCTGTACAGACAGTGAATTACCGTATCGGACAAGCGCTGAAGTTATTATACGCAGCATTGAAAGACTATCTTCCCGTTCTTTTTTTGCTGCTTCCCGCAAAATGAAGATGACATCATGAAGCGTGTTCTCCATCATCTTGTTTCAATTGGTGCAACAAGGCTGCAACAAAGCGGATGTCCTGTTTTTATGTCAGTGTGACAGAATTTTATTATTTTTGCCGCAATTTTGGGGACATCTCCTCTTGAGGCACGGAATTTGTTGTGCGGAGGATAAACATTAAATCAGATATAAAAAAGCTATAGATATGGATAAGGAAAATCAGAAACAGAACGAAGAGGAACTGAAGTCACAGACTCAGGAAGCAGAAACTGCCAATGCTGATATGGAAGAAGCAAAGGCGAAGGGCGAGGAACAGGAAGAAGAAAAAAGAGAACTGACTCCGGAAGAAAAACTGACGGAAGAACTGGAAAAGGCGCAGCGTGCCATTGAAGAACAAAAGGACAAGTATTTGCGCCTTTCCGCCGAGTTTGACAATTTCCGCAAGCGTACGATGAAGGAAAAGGCCGAACTGATAAAGAATGGAGGTGAAAAGGCTATCAATGCTGTGCTTCCGGTGCTGGATGATCTGGAACGGGCCTTGCAGAATATGGAGAAGACGGAGGATGTGAAAGCAATATATGACGGAGTGAATCTGATTTATCAGAAGTTTTTGAAAAACCTTCATCAGGAAGGCTTGGAGAAGATGGAGCCTGTAGGTGCGGACTTTGATACCGATTATCACGAGGCTATAGCCTTGGTTCCGGCACAGAGTGAAGAACAGAAGGGAAAGGTGCTCGACTGTGTGCAGACGGGGTATAAGCTGAATGATAAAGTGATTCGTCACGCGAAAGTTGTTGTAGGACAGTAATTAAGGTAGAAAGTCTAAATCTGTATAGTCATGGCGAAAAGAGATTACTATGAGGTGTTGGGCGTGGAAAAGACCGCCACAGCAGATGAGATAAAGAAGGCGTACCGCAAGAAAGCCATTCAGTATCATCCGGACAGAAATCCGGGAGACAAGGAGGCTGAAGAAAAGTTCAAGGAAGCGGCAGAAGCGTACGAAGTGTTGAGCAATCCTGACAAACGTGCCAGATACGACCAGTTTGGGTTTGCCGGCGTTGACGGAGCGGCAGGCTCCGGAGGGTTCGGCGGCTTCGGCGGAGCAGGAATGTCAATGGATGATATATTCTCGATGTTTGGCGATATATTCGGCGGTCATGGAGGGTTTGGCGGTTTCGGCGGCGGAGGCGCTCAGGCGCGTCAGCGCAAGTTCCGCGGTTCTGATTTACGCGTGAAAGTAAAGCTGACACTGAAAGAAATCTCTACGGGAGTAGAAAAGAAGTTCAAACTGAAAAAATATGTACCCTGTTCTCACTGTCATGGCACCGGAGCTGAAGGCGACGGAGCCATTGAAACGTGTCCTACTTGTCATGGAACGGGCAGTGTGACACGCACGCAGCAGAGCATATTCGGTATGGTGCAGACTCAGACCGTGTGCCCGCAGTGTGGGGGAGAAGGCAAGATTATCAAGAACAAATGCAAGGAATGCAACGGTGAGGGCATCGTTTATGGCGAAGAGGTTGTGACAGTGAAGATTCCTGCGGGCGTGGCTGAAGGCATGCAGGTCACTATCAACGGAAAGGGAAACGCCGGCAAGCACAACGGCGTTTCGGGCGACTTGCTGGTGCTGATTGAAGAAGAAAATCATCCGGAACTGATTCGTGACGAAAGTGATTTGATCTACAATTTGTTGCTGAGTGTGCCGACCGCAGCATTGGGAGGTACTGTTGAGATACCCACTATAGAAGGCAAGGCAAAGATAAAGATTGAACCGGGAACACAGCCCGGCAAGGTGCTCCGTCTGCGCGGAAAAGGACTGCCGAACATAAACAGTTACGGTTACAGTACGGGGAAAGGTGACTTGCTGGTAAATGTAAGCGTATATATTCCTGAAAACCTGACGAAAGAAGAACGTCAGGCTCTTGAAAAATGGCAGGAAGCTGAGAATTTTAAGCCGAATATGAGTCTGAAGGAAAAGATATTCAAAAAGTTCAAAAGCTTGTTCGATTGAGAACGGAAAGAGTCTTAAATGTTTGAACGAATATGGAGCGAAAAACCGCCTGAACCTTGGTGCAAAAGCCGAGATTGTTCAGGCGGTTTCTGTTTATGTGCAGATTCCGTATTTATTGTCGCAGGCTCCGGCTCCGTTGAATAATATTAAAATGCCGGATGCGGAAAAACATCATTGGGGAATATTTCGTATCTTTGAAAAGTGTTACAAAACCTGTTTTATGAGAACGTTTTTATTGATGGTTGTCATTTCTTCGTTTGCGGTTTGTCTGAATGCGCAGGAATCCGTTACGCGTGTGAAGGCAGATTCCTTGCCCGCTCGGGAAAGATTGGAAAGCGATACGCTCAGTGTTCCTCTGAAAGCGCCTGTTTTGTCCGCAGGGACTGTTCCGTTCAGCATGTACGGTATAACTCCTTTTGATTATGCTTATACGGCATGGGAGCTTCATAAAGGCTTCAATGCTTCCGTCGGGCTGAATGTAACGTTCAGTCCCAGCAGATATGCACCGTCCGGTGCCGGTTTCGGCCAGAACGCGGCGTTTATGTATGCCGTTCCCGTGACGGACAGACTGAGTGTGGCGGCAGGTATTTATGCCAACAATTTCAATTGGGGCTTCATTGATTACCGCAACGTGGGCTTTGCGGCAGTGGCGGCCTTTAAGGTGAACGAGCGCGTCAGCCTTTATGCTTATGGAAACAAGTCGTTCATGCCCAAACGATCAGCATTGTATTATCCGCTGCCTGATTTTGCTCCCGACCGCTTAGGCGGCATGGTCAATTTCAAGTTGGGTGAAAGCAGTTCCATTAGCTTTGGCGTGGAGGGTGTAAGGTATCCGAACGGTTATTATTGGTGGTAATTTCATTTTTTTGTTGTATGAAGAGAATCGTCTGGTTGCTGCTGGTTTTTGTGTCTGTTTCATCTTTCTCTCAATCTGCAGACGAGCGCATTGGAGTCATATTGAACCGCTCGGATTGGTTTGAGTTGGAAAAAACTTATCCGGCAGTGAAGGATTCTATGCAGGCTGATTTCTTGAAACTGATGTCGGAAGCCTTCATCGGATATTATTTTAATCGTCCGGATGAGGCTTTGGAAAGTATCGAAAAATTGCTGGTGAGCCATCAGCCTGAGATTGGAGGTCAGAATGCCGTTAATATGGCTGTCCTGTCTTGCATGTTAAAAGGAATGGAAGGAATGTATGCTGAGGCAGCACAAGATGCGCAGGATATTATGGGACAGCTTAAACGGCAGGGCGGTGGAGAAGAAATGTGTACAGCGCTTGAAAGCATTCATTCTTTTTATAGTCGGTTGAAAGACGTGCCTCCTCCAAGCATATCCCGTCCGCAAGAAGATGTAGTAATTCCTGTCGGCATTGAAAGGGTGATGTTGCCGGATGATTTTGAGCCTGAGGGATGGCGGGGCACAATTATTCTGATGCCGGTTGTGGTTAATGGGAAAACTTATCGTTTTATATTTGATACGGGAGCAGGGACAAGTGCCGTGTCTGAGCGTATGGCAAAAGAAATGGGAGTGCGTGTTCTGAATGATTCGGTGATGATAAATCCCGATGTTCCAGGCTCCATGGTTGGAAAAATGGGAGTGCTGGACAGCATGAAGATAGGAGAAATGAGTTTTTACAATTCGCTTGTTACCTTATTGCCGCCTAATGCGTTGGATTCTGTCTTGAGAGTGGATGCCGTTCTGGGTATGGATTTTATAGGATTGTTTGACGAGATTCGGATTTGTCCGAAGAGGAAAGAGGTCGTTTTTCCTGCCATTGCGTCTGATTTGCCTTCTTCTGGCCGTAATCTGATAAAGATGGACCGGACATTGAAATTAAAAGCAGAAAAAAACGGCGAGGAATTGTTGCTCCATTTTGACACTGGCTGCTCAACTGCCGGGCTGAATTATTTATATTACGAAACTCATAAGTCTGCGCTTGAATCTGCCGGCAAGCGTGAAACGGTTACAGGCGGCAGCTTCAATCGCCTAAACAAGAGGGAGGTGTTGCGTATTCCCGCTTTTGAAATAAAGGTCGGGGGCAAACCTGTGACATTGACTGATTTGATTGTGGATGTTAAGAATCATGGCACGAAGCCGGCAGAAGACATGGGCATTATCGGGATGGATCTGATTAATCCGTTTGACTGTGTGGTTATTAATCTGAAAGACATGTTTCTGGAACTCGAATAGGAATAAATGGTTTATAACTTCATGTTTTTATTGTTTGTATCAATGGTGTTTTGACTTAATCAACTTACATAATGAACTATCAGGAAACAATCGCTTATCTATATAACAGCGCGCCGCTTTTTCAGCAGGTCGGGAAGGCGGCTTATAAGGAAGGACTGGAAAATACGTTTGCTCTTGACGAGCATCTGGGACATCCTCATGCTCGGTTCCACACCATTCATGTGGCGGGGACGAACGGTAAAGGCTCTTGTTCGCATACGTTGGCGGCCATTCTTCAAGCTGCCGGTTACAAGACTGGACTTTATACTTCGCCGCATTTGGTAGACTTCCGTGAGCGCATCCGTGTAAACGGCAGGCCGGTAGAAGAAGAATTTGTGGTGGATTTCGTGGAAAAGCATCGCAGTTTTTTCGAGCCTTTGCATCCTTCTTTCTTTGAACTGACTACCGCCATGGCATTCGATTATTTTGCCCGTGAGAAAGTAGACGTGGCTATAATCGAAGTGGGGTTGGGTGGAAGACTGGACTGCACGAATATTATTCGTCCCGACTTATGTGTCATTACCAATATCAGTTTCGACCATATGCAGTTCTTGGGAGATACACTGCCCAAGATTGCTGCGGAAAAGGCAGGAATAATCAAGACGGGGATTCCCGTAGTGATAGGGGAAACGACACCTGAAACAAGGCCGGTTTTCGAAGAAAAAGCCAGAGCGGTCGAGGCTCCCATTTTTTTTGCGGAAGACGAGCAGCTTTTGGAAAAGACGGAGCGTGCCGATGACGGTGCTTATCTGTATCAGACCAGATATTATAAGAATCTGAAGGGAGAGCTTCGCGGATTATGTCAGGAAAAGAATACGAATACCTTGCTGGCAGCTTTGCGCCTGCTCATCAAGTCGGGCTATCGGATCGGTGATGCGGATGTCAGGAAGGGTTTCTCGCAGGTTTGCGAGCTGACGGGGCTGATGGGGCGTTGGCAGAAGCTGCGTGAGCAGCCCGCTGTGGTGTGTGACACCGGTCATAATGTGGGCGGCATATCTTATGTGGTGAAACAGCTTGCCATGCAGCGTTGTCGTACGTTGCGCATTGTGATAGGGATGGTAAATGATAAAGACATTACCGGAGTGCTGTCGATGCTTCCCAGGAATGCGCAGTATTATTTTACGCAGGCCAGTGTGAAAAGAGCGCTTCCGGCTGAAAAGGTTGAAGAGTTGGCTTCCGGATACGGATTGAAGGGAAACGTTTTTTCAGATGTCGGGAGTGCATACAGTGCGGCGCTTGCAGAGGCAGCTCCGGATGACTTCATTTTTGTCGGAGGAAGCAGTTTTATTGTGGCCGATTTACTTTCTTTAAACAAATAACCGTTCATCTTTTAGTAGAAAAGTTTGGGTTTTATAAAGAAAATCTTTTTATTTGCATAGTGTTTTGGATATGTGAATAAAAGATTTTTAATATATGAATGACACATTTTACAAAGAAGACAATTTAAGCGGTTTAAAAAGGTCTGATTTTCAAAAAGTAATAGAGGGAAAGGAAACAGACTTGTTTATCTTGTCGAACAATTCGGGGGCTGAGGTCGCCGTTACGAATTATGGGGGTGCACTGCTGGCGGTAATGGTGCCTGATAAAGACGGCAAGCTGGCGAATGTAGTTCAAGGACATGACAGCATTGATCATGTCATCAACAGTCATGAGCCTTTTTTGAGTACGCTTATCGGACGTTACGGCAACCGCATTGCCAAGGGAAAGTTTACTCTTGACGGAAAAGAATATCAGTTGGCAATTAACAACGGTCCCAATTCGCTGCATGGCGGACCGACCGGCTTTCACAGCCGGGTGTGGGATGCCGAACAGACCAGCCGGCAAAGCCTTACGCTGCATTACCTTTCAAAAGACGGGGAAGAAGGTTTTCCGGGAAATTTGGATGTGACTGTGACTTATACGTTCACCGACGAGAATGAACTGATACTGACCTACAATGCCACAACAGACAAAAAGACGATTGTAAACCTGACACATCATGCGTTCTTTAGTCTTGCTGGTTTGGCGAATCCTACTCCTACTGTAGACAATAATGTCCTCACTTTGAATGCGGACTTCTATACGCCGATGGATGAAGTTTCCATTACGACCGGCGAGATTGCAAAGGTGGAAGGTACGCCGATGGATTTCCGTACGCCGCATACGGTAGGAAGCCGCATCAATGAACCTTTCCAGCAGCTGGTGTTCGGAGCGGGGTATGACCATTGCTATGTCTTGAATAAAAAAGAACCGGGTGAACTGGTCTTTGCTGCAAAATGTGTGGAGCCTGTGAGCGGGCGTTCGCTGGAGGTGTTCACGACCGAACCGGGAGTGCAGGTATATACGGCGAACTGGCATAATGGCTTTGAAGGCTATCACGGGGCCACTTTCCCGGCGCGCAGTGCAATCTGTTTCGAAGCACAGCATTTTCCGGACTCACCAAATAAAGGACATTTCCCTTCCGTTGTTCTTGACGCCGGGGATATGTACCATCAGGTAACCGTCTATAAATTCGGAGTTGAAAAATAATTTCCTTTTGATTATAAAACAAAATTCATTACACTTAAATTCTTAAACAAATCATGAATCAACAAAAGCAAAATGGCAAGGTCATCGCAATCGTCACTATGATTTTCCTTTTCGGTATGATTGCATTTGTTACTAATCTTGCTGCCCCAATGGGAATCGTATTGAAAAATCAGTTTTCTGTATCCAACGCGCTTGGAATGTTGGGTAATTTAGGTAACTTCATTGCATATGCGGTAATGGGAATCCCCAGCGGTATTTTATTGACAAAGGTGGGGTATAAGAAGACCGCCCTCATTGCAGTTGCCGTCGGCTTTATCGGTGTGGGCATACAGTATCTTTCCGGACATGCCAGCCCGTCTTCCGCTTTTGCCGTTTATTTGATAGGAGCTTTTGTGTCGGGATTTTCCATGTGCTTGCTCAATACGGTTGTAAATCCGATGCTGAACAAACTGGGCGGTGAAGGAAACAAGGGTAACCAGCTCATTCAGGTCGGAGGATCGTTCAACTCTGTAATGGCTACCATCACTCCGATGTTCGTAGGTATTCTGATTGCCGGTTCGGTTGAAAAGGCTACCATTTCTCAGATTTTCCCTGTCATGTATACGGCGATGGCGGTATTCGCGTTTGCTTTCTTCGTTCTTCTGTTTGTGAAGATTCCCGAACCGAAGACGTCTGAATCATCCGAGCCTATCGGCGTGCTGATAAAAGGAGTGCTTAGATTCCGTCATTTTGTGCTGGGTGCCATTGCCATCTTCGTGTATGTCGGAATTGAGGTTGGCGTGCCGGGCACATTGAACCTGTTCCTTACGGACCCTGTAGAAAAAGGAGGAGCTGGAATCAGTTCCACAATATCCGGTTTTGTTGTCGGCACGTATTGGTTGCTGATGCTTGTCGGCCGTCTTCTGGGAGCTTCATTGGGAGCTAAGGTGTCGAGCCGCGTTATGATGATCTTCACTTCCGGATTAGGTCTGATATTGGTATTCCTTGCCATATTCTCTTCTACCGCTTCATTGGTGAATTTGCCGGTGTTGCAGCAAAGCTCAACGGGAGGCTTGTCGTTCGGTATGGCTGAAGTTCCTATCAACGCGATGTTCCTGGTGCTTGTTGGCTTGTGTACTTCCATTATGTGGGGAGGAATATTCAACCTTGCGGTTGAAGGATTGGGCAAATATCTTGCTGCAGCTTCCGGAGTGTTTATGGTGTTGGTTTGCGGCGGCGGTATACTTCCTGTCATTCAGGGATGGCTGGCTGATGTGGCCGGTTTCATGAACAGCTATTGGGTAATCATTTTTGCATTGGCTTACTTGTTGTTCTACGGACTGGTGGGATGCAAGAATGTGAACAAAGACATACCGGTGGATTGAAAAATATGAAATGATGGGGGACGGACGGTTATTCCGGACTCCGTCATTTTGTTTTATATGAAATATTAACCTTTAATTTTTTATCATTATGGACATAGAATATGTAAGAAGTCGTTTTATCAAACATTTCGACGGCACGACGGGTTCAGTATACACATCTCCGGGACGTATTAATCTGATTGGTGAGCATACTGACTATAACGGTGGCTTCGTTTTTCCGGGAGCAGTGGACAAAGGCATGGTTGCTGAAATCAAGCCGAACGGAACAGACAAAGTTCGTGCTTATTCAATCGACCTGAAGGATTATGTTGAGTTCGGACTGAATGAGGAAGACGCTCCCAACGCAAGCTGGGCACGCTACATCTTTGGCGTGTGCCGTGAAATGATCAAGCGCGGAGTAGATGTGAAGGGATTCAATACAGCATTCTCCGGTGATGTGCCTCTGGGTGCGGGAATGTCTTCGTCTGCCGCTTTGGAATCGACTTATGCTTATGCCTTGAACGATCTGTTCGGTGACAATAAGATTGATAAATTTGAACTGGCTAAGGTGGGACAGGCTACAGAGCATAACTATTGTGGTGTGAACTGTGGCATTATGGATCAGTTTGCTTCTGTATTTGGCAAGGAAGGCCATTTGATCCGTTTGGACTGCCGTTCGTTGGAATATCAGTATTTCCCGTTTAAACCGGATGGCTACCGTTTGGTTCTGGTTGACTCTGTAGTGAAACATGAGTTGGCTTCGTCTGCCTATAACAAACGCCGTCAGAGCTGTGAAAATGTCGTTGCTGCCGTGCAGAAGATTCATCCGCATGTAGAGTATCTGAGAGATTGCAACATGGAGATGCTGAATGAGGTGAAAGCCCAGATCTCGGAAGAGGATTATATGCGTGCTGAATATGTGATTGAAGAAATTCAGCGTGTGCTCGATGTTTGTGATGCATTGGAAAGAGGCGACTATGAAACGGTCGGACAAAAAATGTATGAAACGCATCATGGCATGAGCAAACTGTATGAAGTGAGCTGTGAAGAACTTGACTTCTTGAATGATGTTGCTTTTGATTGCGGTGTAACCGGATCGCGCGTAATGGGCGGCGGCTTCGGTGGTTGTACAATCAATCTCGTGAAGAACGAACTGTATGAAACATTCATTTCTACGGCTAAAGAAAGATATAAAGAAAAATTCGGCCGCAGTCCGAAAGTTTATGATGTGGTCATCAGCGACGGTTCTCGCAAACTCTGTTAATTGTAAACATAATTTTAGTGGAGGTGCGCCAGGTGTGAAGGCGCACCTCTTTTTTATTCCTGTATCAGCGGAAGTTGTTCGAGCATTTGTTTGATGCGTATGGCTGTACGTGGCATGGGTTCGGCTACGGTGAGTCCGACCACTTCTTTTTCCTTCGCAATGTCATTTATGACGCGCACCACTTCCGTCATTTTCATTCCGCCGGGTATAATGCCTATTGCCGCGACAATTTCTGCCGGGTCGAGCACATCCATGTCAAAATGGATGACGACTTTGGATGCGTTGCACGCATTCAGCCATTTGCGTATTTCATCGCTGTTCTCTTTCGTTTCTTCCGGTGTGAGGTGTTTGATGCCGTATTGCTTTTGTCTTTCTTTTATTTCGTCCCTTTCCCAGTCGCGGAGTCCGACAAACAGGATTTTTGACGGGCTTATCTGAGCCGGAAGTCTGGAAAGAATTTTCCGGTCACCGATTCCCATGCATGCGGTTACGGCCATGGCATGGTATCCCGAGTAGGCGTCCCCTGGGAGTGTGATGTCGGGATGTGCGTCAATCCAGATCATGGCTACGTCGTTGGGGTATTTGTTTGCCAGGTAAGTGAATGGTACAACGCTTGCCGAGCACTCTCCTCCAAGTGTGACAATTTTGTCGGGATTCTGAATGTTCAGGATATCGAGAGCGGCCTGTGTCTGTATGGCGATAATGTCACGGTCCATTATGCCTTCTGTCACTTTTCGCTCAATGAGTTCAGTTGTTACGGGAACGGTAAACGTTTCTTGTTTTTGTCCTGGAACGAGAAAATCCAATATCTGCGCACCCAGAAAATAACCGCGTGCCGCAAGGCCGGGATCGCTTATTTCCGGAATCCAGCGGGTGATATCTCCTCCTTGCCATTGTGGATAGATCAGACGGATTGTTTTCATGTTTTAACTATTTTATATACAAACTTAGTTGGTTTAAATTTTTCTGTTACGTAAGAGCCGTTGTTTTAAATTTTCCAATAACCTGAGCGGCATTTAAACGGACAGGCTCTAATGCTGCCGGCTTTCCTTTGTGTTTGTGGAATTATGTATGCAAAGATAGGATTTTGTTTCTTAACTTCACTGACTGTCGGCAGTCTGTCATATCCGTTTTCTGTTTCTGTAATCGGTTGGCGAAACTCCGCAGTGTTTCTTGAAATAGCGTCCGAAGACCGACTGGTCGGGAAAGTGCAGCTGATAGGCAATTTCCTTGATGCTGAGTCTGGTCTGCAGCAAGTAGTGTTGTGCTTGCAGCAGGGTGAATGTTTCTATCCACTGGATAGCGGTGCGTCCTGACTGATTTTTGACAATTGTGGAAAGATAGTTGGGCGAGAGGTGCTGCTCTCTTGCATAAAAGGTTACGGAACGCTCTTCACTGCAGTTGCGGAAGACAGACATAAGAAAGCGGTTGAATATCTTTTCTTCACGGTTTTGGGGAAGTTCTTCTATTGTCGTGCAGTTGAAATAAATTTCGAGCACCTCAAGGCAAAGGGCTTGCAGCAGAGCCTGCACCAGTGTATGAAGCAATCGGACAGAACGCGGCTTCTCGGCTTTCCGAAGCAGTTCGGTGCGTGCAGCCAGCATCTCCACAGCCTGCTCCAGCCTTTGACATTCTGCCGTTCCCAGTTTCACGCAGGGATGAGAGCGGATGGCGAAACGTTCTGCCGCGGGTATGTTTGACAAGGCAGACTGAATTGTATCCAGCTCTCCTTCCATGAGGCATCCTTCGATATTATCCGTATGGCGTATGATGCGTATAAATGTATAAGGGGTGTAGAGGCACAGTACGCCTGCTTCAATGTGAAAGCTGTGATTGTCCAGCAGTATGTCGGCTTCTCCTTTCCGGCATAAGAAGAAGCCGTATTTGTTTTGCGATACGGTAGCATCATTTGCCAAAAGCTGTCCGATGTCCAGCATCTGATAGGCTGTCTGTTCCATGACGAGTTTTTTTTATTTGTACGCAAATTAACCAATAAGATTGATATATCCGTTATTTTTCATCGTTTATATTTTCTTTTATCGTTGAAATTGCACAATTGCTCCCATAAATTGCACTTCCTTGCAGCTGTAAACCGGACTAACTTTGCCTGCAAACAACAAGAAAATGTAAAGTCATGAAGTATCTGCTTTTATTGGTATGTTTGTTCTTTTGTTTGCCGGATGTTTACGGGCAGACAAAGACGTATTCGTTGAAAGAATGTGTGGAAACAGGGATCCGCAACAACCTTTCGTTGAAAAACAGCCGGTTGTCTGTGTTGAAAAGCAAAACGGCTTTAACCCAAAGCCGTTCCCGGCTGCTTCCTGTATTGTCTGCTGATTTTCGAATGGCGGACTACCTGATGAAACCTGCCAATGTGACCACCGGCACACTGCTGGGCAATGATTTTCCCGACGATCCGACGTGGCAGAAAATCCAGAGTATGCAGTATGCCATGACAGCAAGGGTTCAGTTCGGTATGCCTCTCTATAACAAGACGGTGCTTTCAGCCGCGAAGGTTGCCCGCACGGTGCAGGAAATCAGTACCTTGTCGTACGAGAAAGCCGTGGAAGACCTGACCGTACAGATTGGCAATGTTTATTATTTGGCGCAAGCTTCCTTGGAACAGCAAAATCTGCTGGACGAAAATATCCGCCGGATGGAGAAGCTTTGCACCATTGCTGAAGAACTGTATAAGGGCGGAGTTGTGCTGGAGGTAGATTTGACCCGTGTGCAAATCAGTCTGAAAAGCCTTGCGGCGCAGCACGACCAGTGCGTTACGCTTCACGAACAGCAATTGAATCTGCTCCGTTTCCTGCTCGACCTTCCTCCCGAGGCGCCGCTGGAGGTCAGTTCCATGCCTTCTGAGGTGGCCTTGCTTCATACGGCGGGCATCAGCCGTTCCCTGCCGGAACTGCGGTTGCTGTCTGCCAGGCAAAAACTGGCGGACCGGCAAATCAAGGCGGTACGTGCCGGATATATCCCTTCCATCTCGTTGGGCGGACAGTTGGGAGCAGTAGGCTATCAGGAAAAGCTTCACCATTATTTTCATACGTCGGGCGAAACCCACAACTGGTTCGGCAACACGTACCTTGCTCTGTCGGTGCACATCCCAATATTCGACGCCAATGACAAACGGCTGAAAGTGCGCCAGTACCGGTACGACAGGCAGCAGGCGGAAACTTTCTTTGATATGCAGCGCAAGCAGCTGGAGAAGGAATACGCTGACGCATCGCGGCTGCTCCGTCATAACCTGGAGGTTTTCCGCACCCAAAAAGACAGTTACCGTCAGGCGGAAGATGTATATGCCGTTACTGAAGAAAAATACAGGGAAGGAGTGGCGTCCATGACGGAACTGCTGCAAGACGAGATGCGGCTCCGTGCCGCACAGTCGGCCTGTGTGCAGGCGCATTGTCAGTGTAACATGGCCCAGCTTGCCCTGCTGAAACTCGCTGGAAGTCTGGACTGTTTTACCCGGTGAGGCGGCAAAATATTGGATGTTCTGAAAACAAAACAAATAGATACGATTTATATGGAAACAACAGCGAATACCCGAAAACAAGAATCCGGAAAAAGATTCACGATGAAAAAGGCGGCCGGCATTGCAGGACTTTGCCTCGCGGCCTGGGGATTATGGAGTATGAGCCGGATTCGCCGGAGAACGCCTTTAAGAACGACCATGCCCGGACGTTGCTGATGCCTGTGATCTACTGCTACATCCTCTGCATCGTGCAGTTCAGCAACTACGTGTCGGCATGGGTGGCATACGAGTTCCGCTGGGAGTACACCTATCTGCTGGTGGCAGGCATGATGCTGGCCGCCGTATTTCTGGTGTCGTTCACCTTTTGTCCGGCTCCTGCGCACCGCTATCATTTGCCGTGGCGTTTGCTGCCGGACGCTCTGTTGCTGACGGTGGCGATGGGAGCGTTCTGCTATATCATGGTATTCGGAAAAACCTATGACTGGTTCGATCACCGGTCGATGCGCGCGGCATGGGCAGTGATGCTTGTCGGCGGAGGTGCGTTCTTGTGGCTTTCTGCGGCTGTGCGTCAGAAACGGGTGCTGGAGCTGGGCATCTTCCGCTACCGTTACACGTGGTACGGCATCGGCATTTTTCTCCTGCTGATGCTGGTCAACAGCAGCACCCTGTTCGTTACCACCTATCTGAAAATGTCTACCGCTTCCGGCAACCTGGAGAGTGCCGCTGTTTCCTGCTGGGCGATTCTGGGCTGCGTGGCGGGACTCGTCTTTATGCTGGTATGCGTGTTTCGGGGCGTGCATTTCCGTTACATCTATGCTGCAGGCTTTCTGCTGATGCTGGGTGCCAATCTGTATATGTATTTCCATTACCAGACGATGGGCGTGTACGGACATATCATACCCCCGACACTGCTTCATTACTCCGGTATGCTTGTGCTGTATTCCGTGACCTGCGCTTTTGCCATGAAGCATCTGCCCGTACGCTATTTCGCTACGTGGCTGTTTCTGATGGTGGCGGTACGCAATGTGGCAGCTCCAGCTGTCGGAACTTCTGTGTATGGCAACTGGCTTCAGGAACGGCAGCAGCACTATATCACTCGCCTGGCACAGGATGTCCGGAGCGATAGTCCGCAGTTCGCTGCCCGGTTCATGCAGGCATCCCGTTTGGGGAAACAGCAAGGGAAAGACGAGGTAGAAGCTTCCCGCCTGGCATCCGTTCTGATGAAGGGGCAGGTTTCGCTGCAAGCCACGCTGGTGGCTATGAAAGACATCACCGGATCTACGATATGGATTTGCCTGGGAAGCACCTTTGCGGTGCTGCTGATGCCTTATCACCGAAAAGAAAGAACATAAACTACAGTGTATGGACAATCAATCATATAGAAAAATGGAACAGAAGAAACAGACGGTTCTCGATGCGATACAGAAAAGCGAAGGGAACATTGATTTTTATGGTCTGAAAGAAACGACCGGGATGGAAGCCATCGAATTGTTTTCTGTCGTTGAAGCCTTGGCGAAAGAAAACCGCATATTGATGCGCCTGAATCATTTGGACGAAGGGACATATTGTTATAAGTCCAGCGGTGACGTTCTGTATGAACGCTTCATGGATTTGCTGTTTGCCCATCACGGGAAAAGACGCAGCGTGGCGTTCTATGCCTCACGGTTGTGTATCACTCCCAAATACTTGTGCTGCATCGTCAAGAAGACGAGCGGAAAAACACCGACAGAGTGGATAAACGAAACGACCGTAAGGGAAATAGAATACACGCTCTGTCATACCCGGGCTTCCATCAAAGAAATTGTCTGCGAATTGGGATTCTCGAACCTTTCGAACTTCGGCAAATTCTTTAAGGCACATAAAGGCATGTCGCCCAGAATCTATCGCATGGTGCACTGCAATGTAGGATCTTTTTGATAGCATAGCTTATGGATAAAAGTACGATTGGAGAAAATGCAGGTATTGTATGGCGTACACTGCATGACAATACGTTTTCTTGGGAAGAACTTCTGAGACATACGGGCTTGAATCCGCTCGAACTGGCGTGTGCCGTCGGCTGGCTGGCCCGTGAAGACAAAATAACCGTTTCTTATCGGAACGGAATCTTGCACTTCGGCACGTATCACGAAACATACTACTGAAAAGCTGTTGCCTGAGCCGGAGGCAAGGCGCAGTGCGGCATTGCGGCAAGCGGCATTGCGGCAAGCGGCATGAAGCATTGTGTCTGCTTTTGTGCCGTTTCTTGCGGGCTGCCGTGTCCGGAATATGCCTTTGTGGGGACCGATTCCTTATCTCCAGGCTGGAGATTTATATCTTTAGCCTGGAGATGCAAATCTTCAGCCTGAAGATGCATGTCTTCAAGCTGAAGACAGATAATTGTACCGGACGTTTTAAGTTTGTCTGCCCGCAAAGCAGCCTGCACTCTTCTGCGAAATCGGATCTGTTGAATGTCAGCGGTTTCAGTCCGCTTTAATTTGCCTGCTTCAATTTGTGCGTTTTTTTCGTTTATTCGGAGAAATATTGTAACTTTGCGCATCAATCGTGAATTATATAAAACGTTACAGATATGAACATTTCTTATAATTGGCTGAAAGAGTACGTCGATTTTGACCTGACTCCCGATGAAGTGGCAGCCGCTCTTACATCCATCGGTCTGGAAACCGGCGGGGTAGAAGAAATACAATCAATAAAAGGAGGTCTGGAGGGCCTTGTGGTCGGAGAAGTTCTGACTTGTGTGCCGCATCCCAATTCTGACCACATGCACATTACAACCGTTAACCTGGGTGGGGGAGAGCCTGTTCAGATCGTGTGCGGAGCTGCGAATGTGGCTGCCGGACAGAAGGTTGTCGTTGCTACAATCGGGACCAAGCTTTACGACGGCGATGAATGCTTCACCATCAAAAAGTCCAAGCTGCGCGGCGTGGAGTCAAACGGAATGATCTGTGCCGAGGATGAAATAGGAGTGGGCACGAGCCACGAAGGTATCATCGTGCTTCCGGAAGACGTTGTTCCGGGAACGCCGGCCAAAGATTACTATAACATAAAAAGCGACTACGTGCTGGAGGTGGATATCACGCCGAACCGTGCCGATGCCTGCTCGCATTACGGCGTGGCCCGCGACCTGTATGCCTGGCTGATTCAGAACGGGCGTCAGGCTACGTTGAAACGCCCGTCGGTGGATGCCTTCAAGGTAGACAGCCATGACATGGATATCGACATTGTTGTAGAAAATGCCGAAGCCTGTCCGAGATATGCCGGAGTCGCCATTAAAAACGTTACGGTGAAGGAAAGTCCGGAGTGGCTGCAGACGAAATTGCGTACAATCGGTTTGCGTCCGATCAACAACATTGTGGACATCACAAACTATATTCTGCATGCCTACGGACAGCCGATGCACTGTTTTGACGCCGACAAGATAAAAGGCGGCAAGATTGTTGTCAAGACCGTTCCCCAAGGAACCAAGTTCGTTACGCTGGACGAGGTGGAGCGGACGCTTTCCGACCGTGACCTGATGATATGCAACGCGGAAGAGCCGATGTGCATCGCCGGAGTTTTCGGCGGACTGGATTCGGGCACGACCGAACAGACTAAAGATGTGTTCCTCGAAAGTGCCTATTTCCATCCTACCTGGGTGCGTAAGACCGCCCGCCGTCATGGACTGAGCACCGACTCTTCGTTCCGCTTTGAGCGCGGCATCGATCCTAACGCCACGATTTATGCCCTGAAGGAGGCAGCTCTGCTGGTGAAAGAACTGGCGGGAGGAGAAATCGCCTCTGAAATCAAGGACAATTATCCGGCTCCGATTGCCGACTTCCCCGTAGAGCTGACATATGCCTATGTAAACGGGCTGATCGGTAAAGATATTCCGAAAGATACGGTCAAACGTATCGTATCGAGCCTTGAGATGAAAATTGCCGGGGAAACGGAAGAGGGCTTGTCGTTGTTGGTTCCTCCTTACCGTGTAGACGTAAACCGCCCTTGCGATGTGGTTGAAGATATTCTGCGTATCTATGGATATAACAACGTGGAGATTCCGACTGCGTTGAAGTCGAGCCTGAACGTAAAAGGCGAATACGACAAGTCAAACAAGCTGCAGAACCTGATTTCGGAACAGCTTGTCGGTTGCGGCTTCAATGAGATTCTGAACAACTCGCTGACGGCTTCCGCTTATTATGAGGGTCTGGAAACTTACAGGCCGGAAAACCTGGTTCATGTGATGAATCCGCTGAGCAATGACCTGAACGTGCTGCGCGCTACCCTTCTTTTCGGCGGACTGGAAAGCATCTGCCATAACGCGAACCGCAAGAATGCGGACCTGAAGTTCTTCGAGTTTGGAAACTGCTACCATTATCATGCAGAGAAAAGGAATCCTGAAAAGGCATTGGCTCCTTATTCTGAAGAATTCCATCTCGGCCTGTGGGTGACCGGCAAGCGGGTTAGCAATTCGTGGGCTCATCCGGACGAAGATTCTTCAGTATACGAACTGAAGGCTTATGTGCTGAACATCTTCCGCCGTTTGGGTGTAAACTTCGGAGCTGTGGTGTTCGGCAATCTGGCGGATGATATTTATTCGGCTGCCTTGTCCGTGCATACGCGCGGAGGAAAGCTGCTCGCTACGCTGGGCGTGCTCCACAAGAAGATACAGAAGAAGTTCGACATCGACAACGAAGTATATTATGCCGACCTGAACTGGACGGAACTGATGAAGGCTGTCAGAAACAATGCGGTTGCTTATAAGGAAATATCCAAATTCCCGGCCGTGAAACGTGACCTGGCCCTGCTGATCGACAAGAAAACGCAATTTGCGGAGATCGAGAAGATTGCTTACGAAACCGACAGGAAGCTGCTGAAGAGCGTGGAACTGTTTGACGTTTATGAGGGCAAGAATCTGGAAGCGGGCAAGAAGAGCTATGCCGTAAGTTTCGTGCTTCAGGACGAAAACGCGACTCTGAACGACAAGCAGATCGACAAGTTCATGCAGAAACTGGTTCAGAATCTTGAAAATAAGCTGGATGCCAAACTGAGATAAACGGTGGCCCGCAGCTGAAACAACCGGAAGAAACTATAACTTCAAAAAATAATAAAAAATAAAATCCAATGGGAAGAGCGTTTGAATATAGAAAAGCTACAAAACTGAAAAGATGGGGCCACATGGCCAAAACATTTACTCGTCTGGGCAAGCAAATCGCTATTGCAGTGAAGGCTGGAGGACCGGAACCGGAAAACAATCCGACTTTGCGTTCGGTTATCGCCACTTGCAAGCGCGAGAATATGCCGAAGGACAACATTGAGCGTGCCATCAAGAATGCGATGGGCAAGGATCAGAGCGAATACAAAGGAATGACTTACGAAGGATACGGCCCTCACGGTGTGGCTGTGTTTGTTGATACGCTGACAGACAACACGACACGTACGGTTGCCGATGTGCGTTCTGTATTCAACAAGTTCGGCGGAAACCTGGGTACCACAGGTTCTTTGGCTTTCCTGTTCGACCATAAGTGTGTGTTCACTTTCAAGAAGAAGGAAGGCATTGATATGGAAGAACTGATTCTGGACCTGATCGATTACGGCGTTGAGGATGAATATGACGAGGATCCGGAAGAAGGCACTATCACGATCTACGGCGATCCGAAGAGTTATGCTGCCATACAGAAGCATCTCGAGGAAAGCGGTTTTGAGGATGTCGGCGGTGAGTTTACGTACATTCCCAATGACCAGAAAGATGTGACTCCGGAACAGCGCGAAACAATCAATAAGATGGTTGAACGCCTGGAAGAGTTTGATGATGTGCAGACTGTTTATACAAACATGAAGCCGGAAGAAGACGAAGAGTGATTTTTGTTGGATAACCGATAGGCAGGAGCTGTTTCAAACGCGTGAAAATGATTTGAAGCAGCTTTTGTCATATTCCGGTTCGTGATTGGCAAAGACAAATGTTGAATCGTATAATTGGCAGAGATGAAGATAAGCTATAAAACTCAGGGAACTTGCAGCACATGCATTGATGTGGAAGTAGAAAACGGCATCGTGAAGGATGTCCGTTATACGGGAGGCTGCAATGGAAATCTGAAAGGAATAAGTGCGCTGGTCAAAGGGATGCCTGTAGATGAAGTGGTCAGGCGCCTGGATGGGATTCGTTGCGGAAACAAAGAAACTTCATGCCCCGACCAGCTTTGCAAGGCTTTGCGCCAGTGTGCATTGGACGAAGGCCGGTGACGCAGGTGCGGCTTTCGGACACAAGGGCACAAAGTTCGGCGTATTTTTACTGGAACAGCTTGTTTGCGTTTCCTGCGGCTTTGTGCCTTTGCGTTCGTTTTTATGTGTTCTGATGGTTTGTCTGAAGAAGGATGTATCAGCCGATCTTGCTTATTTTTTTCAGCTTTTCTTCATCGATGATTTTTATTTTACGGCCGTCGATGGTGATGAGCTTTTCCGACGCAAAGTTCGACAAGGTGCGTATGGCGTTGGACGTTGTCATGTTCGACAGGTTGGCGAGATCTTCTCTTGAGAGGTAGATGCTGAGCGTGCATTGGTCTTCTTCTACACCGTATGTTTCTTTCAGGAACAGCAGCGATTCAGCCAGACGTCCGCGAATGTGTTTTTGGGTAAGGTTGACTGTCCGTTCGTCAGAAATGCCCAAATCTTTCGACAGTTGTTTGATGAAGAACATGGCCAGCTGGGCATTGTCGAGTATGAGTTCGACAATGACAGGCATAGGAATCAGACAGATGGTGCACGGCTCGAATGCAGCCGCGGCAGTTACGAAATTTTCTTTGGCAAAATACGCCCGATAGGCGAAATACTCCTTGTTCTTGATGACGCGGATAATCTGGCTTCTCCCGCCTACTCCGTCTTTGTATATTTTTACTTTTCCGCTCAGCAGGCACATCAAGTTTTCCGGCGTTTCCCCCTCGCAATAAATCGTTTCGTTTTTTTTGTATTTTTGAATTGTAAAGTTCTTTGCGAGCAACTCTTTTTGAGCTTGCGTCAAAGGTTGCCATAAATCGGGTATGCTTTCGGCAATTTCAGTTTCTGTTAGTTCCTTTTTTACCATAAGATGTTACAAAACCATGTTATATGGCACAAAGGTAGTAAGAATATCTTTAAAATATTCTTTTTTCATTGTAAAAAATGCCTTTAAAATGTGGCTTTGTTATATATTTGTCACTGATTATGTGCCGAATCAGAATTTTTAACATATTGGCTTTGGTGGCAGCGCTGGCGTTTGGCTTCATTGCCGTTCCGGCGAGAGGGGGAACGTTTGGCAGCGGGAACAATAATTCCCGGATTACACCCGATTCGGTGTTGAACCATATATTTGACGCCGCTGCGGAACATGCCTCGAAGGTGAAAAGCTATAAGAGCGAGTTGTATCTTAAAGGCAACCTGAAAGTGCATAAGCAGAATCGGATAATCAAATATTTGCCGTCGATGTTCCGCCTTGAAAAGGGCGTGAAGGAGTATCTTTATGAATCGGTCAGCGACCTGCATTTCACGGCTCCGAATATTATAGACCGGAAGGTGAGGGCTGTGTCTACCACGTTTCCCAGCGTGCGCGGAGAGGCTTTTGACATCATCGACTATATGCGCTTCAATATCTATGCGCCTTCGCTTATGGGCGACCGCCTTATATCGCCGTTCAATCGTGAAGCGCGGATGCATTATCGCTATGCGTTGGAGGATGTGGTGTATCAGGCTGGCGGACCTGTCTACAAGATCAGGGTTACTCCGCGGTACAAGAGCACGCAGCTGGTTGAAGGGGTGATATGGGTTTCGTCGGCCGACTGGACCATCCGTTATCTGGATTTGTCGGGGAAATATGATCTGGTTGGATTTCGGTTAGCGATGCAAATGGGCAATACGGAAAAGACCAGGTATCTGCCGGCTGTGATGGATCTTGACCTGCATTTCAAGTTTCTCCGCAATCACCTTGAAATGCGCTATACGGGATGGATGAAATATACGGAGGTAGTGTTCCGCAAGCCGGGCGAAGAAATTATACCGCGGAAAAACAAAAGTGATTATGACTTGACCGCTTCTTACACGCTGACTTCTGACACTAGCAGTCTGGTCATGTTGAGAGATTCGTTCGACCGTATCCGTCCCATTCCTTTGGAAGCGGCGGAGGATTCGCTGTACAAAAGCTTGGATTACAGGCTGCGGACGCACAAGGCTGATTCCTCTAAAGCCGAAGGGCCGCTGAAGAAAAGCCTTGTATTCTGGGGGCAGATCGGAGATGCCCTCATCAGCAGCTATAACGTAGACCTCTCGAAGGTGGGCAACATATCCTGTTCGCCTATCATCAATCCCCTGCTCGTGAGCTACAGCCACCGCAATGGAATCTCCTACCGGCAAGTGTTTAAGTACAATAAACTGTTTCATGACGGCAAGCTTCTGCGTATTGCTCCGCAAATAGGCTTCAACTTTACGAAGAAGGAATTGTATGGAAAGGTGGATGTGGAGTATGTGTACAATCCGGCAAGACACGGTGCCTTTGAGCTTCATGCCGGAAACGGTAACCGGATTTACAGCAGTGTGGTGCTTGACCAGCTGGAGCAGATGCCTGACAGTACGTTTTCTTTTGACGGACTTGAACTTGACTATTTCAAGGATATCTATGTGGACGTGTCGCACAACTTCGAGATTGTCAACGGCCTTCGTCTGTGGACCGGACTTTCGATGCACTGGCGTTATACGAAAAGCACGCCGGAAGTGGAAACGCGGGTCCGTTCCAAATACAACAGTTTCGCTCCCCGCATCCGTGTGGAATGGACTCCGGGCATGTATTACTATATGAACGGAAAGCGGAAAATCAATGTCGGCTCTCTTTATCCGACTTTCATGCTGGACTATGAAAGGGGCATCCGTCTGTTGAAGAACTCGGGAACATACGAGCGGATAGAACTTTCCATTGAGCAGAATATCCGTTTGCGCAATGTGCGCTCACTTTCGTATCATGTAGGTGGGGGTATGTTTACAGACCAGTCGGATATGTATTTCGTCGATTATGCGCATTTCTCCAATCTGAATCTTCCTCAGGGGTGGAATGATGACATCGGAGGAACTTTTCAGACGCTTGACGGCCGCTGGTATAACGCTTCAAGCCATTATATACGGGGAAACTTTACTTATGAGGCTCCGTTTATTCTTCTTTATCCAGTGAGCAAGCTGCTTTCGTTTGTGCAGAAGGAGCGCATCTATGCGGGCGTTCTTTTCATGCCTCATCTGAATCCTTATTTGGAATTCGGATACGGCTTTGCCACGCATATATTCGATGCCGGTATCTTTATCGGAAATGAAAAAGGTAAATTTACATCTGTAGGATGCAAATTTACCTTTGAACTGTTCAATGACAATAACAGATGATGCCGGGATTATACCAGTTCATCGGATGTATAGCTTTGAGGCAGCGGGCGGCAGTTGTATCCTGATGCCATGATTTCCCCGTAGGCACCGGCCGAGCGGATGGCGAAAAGGTCGCCGCGGCGGGCCTTGTTCAGGTCGATGGCCTTTCCGAATACATCGGATGATTCGCAGATCGGCCCCACGACATCGTATGCCTCTGCGGGCTCTTCCGATGTGATGTTTTCGATTTTATGGTATGCCTGGTACAGTGCCGGGCGGATGAGGTCCGTCATGCCTGCATCAACGATGGCAAACTGTTTGTTTGTCCCTTGCTTTACGTAGATTACTTTTGTAATCAGGCTTCCGCATTGGCCTACAACCGATCGTCCCAGTTCGAAGTGCAGCGTCTGTTGCGGACGCAGCCGCAGGTGTTTGTGGTATGTTTCGAAATATTCGGCAAAAGCAGGGACAGCCTGTCGGTTCGGATGCATATAGTCGATACCCAGACCTCCTCCCACATTGATGTGTTCTACAATGATCTGGCGTGCATAAAGCTTCTCCTGAAGTTCGTTTATGCGGTTGCAGAGAGCGATGAAATCCCCCATATCCATGATTTGCGAGCCGATATGGAAGTGCAGCCCGCAGAATTTGACGTTCTTCATTTCCAGCGCACGGTCGATGACGTAATCCATGTCTTTCATGCTGATTCCGAACTTGTTTTCCGCCAGTCCGGTTGTGATGTTGGCATGTGTGTGTGCTCCTACGTCCGGATTGATCCGGAAAGCGACGCGCGCCGTCTTGTTTTTAGCTGCTGCAAGTTCGTTGATGACTTCCAGTTCGGGAACAGACTCTACGTTGAAGCAGAAGATATCGTAATCAAGTGCAAGGTTAATCTCCTTGTCTGTTTTGCCCACTCCGGCAAAGACAATCTTGCCGGCAGGGAATCCGGCTTTGATGGCCGCCTTGATTTCTCCTCCGCTTACGCAGTCGGCACCCAGTCCGCTTTCGCGTATGATGCTAAGGATTTTTGGATTTGCGTTTGCTTTCACGGCATAATGCACGTGATATTTGCCATATTTCCCGGCTTCGGAACTGATGGTCTTGAGCGTATTGCGCAGCAAGTTCGTGTCGTAGTAATAAAACGGAGTTTCCAGTTCGCGGAATTTGTTTACGGGGAATGTTCCTTTCATATGTCTTTAAATTTACTTGTTTTGTATAATGTATTGCTATAAGTCAGAACGCGTTGCCGCTTGTTCGCAGTAAAACGGATATTTTATTGGCTCCGTTGCTTTGTGTCTGGTCCGGCGTAATTTCTTGCCGTTGAAAAGGAGGCTTTGCAAAAAGAGCGGATGATGCGGCAGTCAACCGTTTCATCCGCTCCGCATGTCACATCATGTGAGTGGTTTATTTGTGATTGAAAAGCACGTCGCTTAATGACTGGAGTGCACGTTGCTTGTCCGACTCACGGATCAGGAACGAAATATTGTAGTTGCTGCCTCCGTATGAAATCATGCGCACCGGAATATCGCGCATGGCATCAAGCGCTTTGGCTTCGAAGCCGACATTTTCCCATTCTAAATCACCCACGACGCAGACAATGCACATGTCATCGTCTACCGTAACTGTTCCGTATTTTTTCAGGTCGTTTACGATTTCATTCAGGTGTTTGGTATTGTCTATCGACATCGACACACCCACCTCGGAAGTGCAGACCATATCAATGGCTGTCTGGTAGCTTTCGAATATCTCAAAGACCTTGCGGAGGAATCCGTGTGCAAGCAGCATACGGCTTGACTTGATTTTAATTGCCGTGATGTTGTCCTTGGCGGCAACAGCCTTGATTTTTCCCTTTTCTGTGTCGTTTGAAATCAGCGTTCCCGGAGCCGACGGTTCCATCGTGTTGAGCAGGCGTACAGGGATATTTGCATATTTGGCTGGCTGTACACAAGTGGGATGCAGGATTTTTGCTCCGAAATAGGCCAGTTCTGCAGCTTCTTCAAAATGAAGCTGGCGTACCGGCGACGTTTTGTCCACGATACGCGGATCGTTGTCATGCATGCCGTCGATGTCAGTCCAGATTTGGATTTCAGAAGCATTGATTGCCGCTCCGATAAGTGAGGCGGTATAGTCGCTTCCGCCGCGCTGCAGGTTGTCGATTTCTCCATAAGCGTTGCGGCAGATGAATCCTTGTGTAATGTATATTTCATATCCGGCGTTCGCTTCTAGCTGCGCGTCAAGCTTTTCGCGGATATAAGTCAGGTCGGGTTCGCCGTTCTTGTCCGTGCGCATGAACTCAAGCGCCGGAATCAGTACGGCTTTCACTCCCTGTTCGCACAGGTAGTTGGTAACCATGTTCGTAGAGATTATTTCTCCTTGAGCCAGGATTACTTTTTCTTCGAACAAAGTGAAGATATCTTTGGTGTATGAGCGAATATAGTCGAATACAGCTTTGACAAATTCCAGGGTCTTCTGTTTATATTCTTCCGTAGAATATAACTCATCAATATGCTGTTTGTATTTGGCCTCCAGTCTGTTGATGATTTCATTCGCGCCCTCTGGATTTTTCTTGTACAGATAATCCGAAATTTCAACTAGTGTGTTGGTTGTTCCCGACATGGCGGAAAGAACTACAATTTTCTGTTCGCCGTCAGTAATTAATTTGGCAACATCTTTCATTCTTTGTGCAGAACCTACCGATGTTCCTCCAAACTTTAAAACTTTCATTTTACGTTTCGAATTTAATTGTTTGTGAATATAATTTGCCGCAAATTTACGAATAAATTGCTGATTGCCGGTTTTTTCGGGTAAAAATCATTTCCTGCTTTGTCTTTTTTATGAATTGTGCATTGGATTGAAGCGGTGTTGTTCGCACCGGTATACTTTCCCTGGAAATTCGTTCAGCAGATTCAGGTTGTGGGTCGTCATGATGATGGCCGATCCCTGGCTGCATATTTCTTTCAGCAGTTCCACGATTTTCCGTCCGGTTTCCGCATCCAGATTGCCGGTCGGTTCATCAGCGAGAATAATGTCCGGCCTGTTGAGTATCGCCCGCGCAATGACAATGCGCTGCTGTTCTCCTCCCGACAGCTCGTTTGGCATTTTGTATCCTTTGGTTTCCATGCCTACTTGTGTCAGCACTTCCTGAATCCGGTTTTCGATTTCCATCTTGTTTTTCCATCCGGTCGCTTTCAGAACGAACTTCAGGTTTTCATACACAGTCCGGTCTGTCAGCAGTTGGAAATCCTGGAAAACGATTCCCAGCCTTCTTCGGAGGGAGGGGATGTCTTTTTGTCTGATGCTCTGCATGTCGTATCCCAGCACGTTGGCCTCGCCCTGCTTTATCTCTACTTCTCCATAGATGGTTTTGAGGAATGTAGACTTTCCGCTTCCCACTTTTCCGATCAGATAGACGAATTCTCCTTGTTTCAGTTCGAAGTCGATTCCTGTCAGGATAATCTGGCCTTGAAGTTCGATTTCTACATTTTTATACGATATGATTGTCTGGTTCTCCATATTCACACCCGAATCAATGTTTTTTCCAGGTTGCACTGTGGCGTTCTTTCAGTTCCCGTGCCAGGTCTTCGATGCGGTAGCCTTTCGAGGTGAGCAGCACGATCAGGTGGTAAAGCAGATCTGCTCCTTCATAAATGAGCCGTTCGTCTGTGCCGTTGCATGCTTCGATGATTGTTTCCACGGCTTCTTCGCCAACTTTCTGTGCCATTTTGTTTACGCCCGACTTGAAAAGGCTGGTTGTGTATGAGTTTTCAGGCATTTCTTCGTGGCGTTTGTCTATGAAGTCTTGCAGTTCTTTCAGAAACATGATGTCCTGCTCATTTTTTTCTCCCCAGCATGTATCCGTTCCCTTGTGGCAGACCGGTCCGCACGGATTTGCCATGACCAGCAGGGTGTCGTTGTCGCAGTCGGCTTTGATGGACACGACGTTCAGAAAGTTTCCGCTTTCTTCCCCCTTGGTCCAGAGGCGTTTTTTCGTGCGGCTGAAAAAGGTTACTTTGCCTGTTTCGACAGTCTTTTCGTAAGCTTCTTTATTCATGAATCCCAGCATCAGTACTTTCTGTGTGCTGTTGTCCTGGATTATGGCCGGAATCAGGCCGTCCATTTTATCGAAATCTAGTTCCATCATATATGTTCTGTTTTTTTTAATTATATTCTTATGTTGATGCCTTCACGGCAAAGATACTTTTTTAGTTCGGGTATTGGAATTTCTCCGAAGTGAAAAACGCTTGCAGCCAGTGCCGCATCGGCTTTTCCTTTTGAGAAAGCGTCGCGGAAGTGTTCCATTTTTCCGGCTCCTCCTGATGCGATGACAGGTATTGTGAGCAAATCAGAAAGTTTTGCCAAGGCTTCGTTGGCGTATCCTGTTTTCACTCCGTCATGGTCCATGCTGGTGAAAAGTATTTCTCCAGCCCCGCGGTCGTTGGCTTCGTGCGCCCATTCGAAAAGCTGCCGTTCGGTTTCAACCCGTCCTCCGTTGAGATAACATTTCCATCCTTGTGGGGTTTGTCGGGCATCAATGGCCACGACGCACACTTGCGAGCCGAAATGTTTGGCGATTTCGTCTATAAGCTGCGGAGAACGGATAGCGGCTGAATTGACCGATACTTTGTCGGCTCCGGCATTCAGAAGCCGGTCTACGTCGGCAAGTTCGTTAATCCCTCCTCCTACGGTGAACGGGATGTCAATTTCCGAAGCGATCCGTTTGACCAGTTCCGTGAAGGTCTTTCTGCCTTCATGACTGGCTGTTATGTCCAGATAAACCAGTTCGTCGGCACCTTGTGCGCTGTAAGCTTTTCCGAGTTCCACCGGATCGCCTGCCTGGCGCAGATTGACGAAGTTGGTTCCTTTCACTGTCTGTCCATCCTTGATGTCCAGGCATGGGATAATGCGTTTTGCTAGCATGGCCGGTTTTATATTATAATAGGAGAGAGGTCAGTTCCTTCAGCCGGATCCGTCCCTCATAAATTGCTTTTCCGAACACGACGGCAGGGATTCCCGCCTCGTCTAGTCTGTATATATCATCAATGTTGCTCACTCCGCCGCTTGCTATCAGGTGGATGTCAGGATGAGCTTGCATGATTTCGCGGTAGAGGTCGGTTGCGGGGCCTTCCATCATGCCGTCCCGGCTGATATCTGTGCAAAGGACCTTGCTTACTCCTTTGGTGATGTACCGGGCAAGAAAATCCATCAGTTCCGTTTCGCTTTCCTCTTTCCATCCGCTTACGGCAATTTTGCCGTTTTTTGCATCTGCTCCCAAGATAATGCGTTCGTTTCCGTATGTCTTGAGCCATCTTTCAAAGAGTTCCGGGTTCTTTATGGCAATGCTTCCAAGCGTGACCATTTGTGCTCCCGAATCGAAAGCGATGTGCAGGTCGTCATCGGTTTTGATTCCTCCTCCAAAGTCGATAGTCAGTGACGTGTGTCCGGCCAATTGTTCCAGTGTCCGGTAGTTGACTATATGCTTTGAGGCAGCTCCGTCCAGATCTACCACGTGAAGACGTTTCAGGCCGTTCGCTTCAAATTCTTTTGCCACTTCCAGCGGATTTTCGTTGTAGACTTTTTTTGAGTCGTATTCTCCTTTGGAAAGGCGGACACATTTTCCGTCGATGATGTCAATGGCAGGTATCAGTTCAATCATGTTGTGCGGATTTTAGGTGGTTGTTTAAAGATTCAGAAAGTTGGCCAATATTCTTGCCCCCGCCGTTCCGCTCTTTTCCGGATGAAATTGGGTGGCATAGAAATTGTCCTTGTGCAATGCGGCGCTGAATGGAAGGATGTATTGGGTGGTTGCAGCCGTATATGCGTTGAGCGGTACATAATAGCTGTGCACGAAATATACAAACTCTTCTTTGTCGAAGCCTTTGAACAAATCGCTGCCTGTGTCTTGAATCGTGTTCCATCCCATGTGCGGAACTTTATCTTCGTGTCTTTGCGACTGGAACTTTTTCACGTCAATGTCGAACAGCCCCAAGCAGTCTGTGTTTCCTTCCTCTGAGTGCCGGCAAAGCAGCTGCATGCCCAGGCATATTCCCAGTACCGGTTGTTTCAAGTCTTTGATGAGCTGATCCAGTCCGGTTGCCTTCAAATGCTTCATGGTTGTTTCTGCTTCACCTACTCCGGGAAAAATCACTTTGTCTGCTCCTCGCAGCGTTTCTTTGTCTGCTGTAATCGTTGGTTCTATGCCCAGTCTTTTCAGCGCATAGTCTACAGAAAACAGATTTCCGGCATTGTATTTTATGATAGCTACCTTCATAGTTGGTCGACTTTCCTTATTAAAATAAATATGGTTGCAAAAATAACGAATTATAATTAATGTGCTAATATTTATGACATAAAGTTTGATTTAAATCCGTTTGTTTTGACAAAAAAGCTGGCTTGCTGTTTGCGGGAAGAAAGAAAAGAGTGATTTTCCGGAAAAAATAATGCCAAAAATATTGCAGATACGAAAAATAGTTGTACCTTTGCAACCGCAATCGAGAGAGAAAGCAGCAAGATCAAAACTTAATGGTGCGTTAGTTCAGTTGGTTAGAATACATGCCTGTCACGCATGGGGTCACGGGTTCGAGTCCCGTACGCACCGCAATAAACATTGAAAATCAATGTTTTACAGAATAAACGCCCGATTTTACACCCAAAAATGTGAAGTCGGGCGTTTTCTTATTTAAAGGATTATGGGCTAATCCCCCTGCTTTTATACATTTCGTCTATTTTGTCTAATAGTGAAGTGTTTGCCTTTCGTCGCTCCATTTTTCTTCTCAACAGTTTTGCCTTTTTCGTTTTTCCTGTCGCAAGACACAACACATACAAGTCAATTGGAGTAACACTAAAGACTTTTTGTTTGGACTTGACATGAAACAGCTTAATCAGGAAAGTGTGCCATGGACGATTGTCCTCTATAAAATTCCATAAATCATTCAAGCATTTGATGTCGTTTAATAATGGCAGAACTTTCTCCTTTATTGTGGAGCAAATCAAATCTTTTACCGGTGAACAATCCTGATGAGGGCGCAATTTGAACCAATAATCACCTTTACCCATAATAGTCCCTATACGAGCTCTTATCGGACAATAACCTTCCAAAGGGAAATCACTGACTTTGTTAAACAAGCAGATTGCATAATCGCTCCAAGTTACACCAATATTGATTGTAAAATTCCATTGATTGAAATAGCGATTAAATCCCCACCCGTCTTTTTGTATATTGATACACCAATCTAATTCTCCTGCATGAGCATGAAAATTATTGCCTTTCTTCCTAGACCCTGCGTATTTCAAAATGGGAGCGATGCCGTTTTTGACAATGTAATTGAATTGTTCCTTAATATTTATCTTTTCTTCTTCTGTCATATCAACCGTAGATTTTATTCATACTTCCATGTGCCGGTCGAGCAGTTGCAGGTCTTCCGGAGTGAGGCTGCCGCTTGCCACATATCCGTCGAACCCGTATTCTTCCCTGAGCTAACATTCAAGCGTGCGTCCCCAGCGCGGGTCGCGCACCACGTCGAGGATGGATGCGTATACATTGGTATAGCCCAGCGTTGGAGGGCGTTGATGGCTTTAGCATGATTGCCGTTCTTGTTGAGGTCTGTCCATCCGTCGTGATAGATGTTCTTGCGGCTTGTCTGCGCTGAGCCTGCCGTTCCGAGCAATAGCAGCAGCATTTCTGTCCGATATCCTGTTCTCATAGCGTCGGTCTTCTTTTGTATCTGCAAAGATAGAATAAATCCGCTGAAACCGGACTTCCGTCGAAGAATTACGGGTGGGGAAAGGAAAAGCCTCTGTGCGGTGCGGAATGCTGGATTGACTTTTGGTCGGGTAATTGTGCCCTGTGCTTTCTTTTTGTCCGGTTATTGCTCTTTCTGACGACCGGCCTTGTTTCCGTTCCGTTCCTTCCGGAGGGTGCTGAAGCCTGATTTTCGTTGGTTTTCCCCCTTCGTGACCAGTCAAAAAGAGGAAATCGGCCGGAAAATGACGGCTTGTTTTGCCAAGAATGAGCTGTTATTTTGCATGGAATGTCCCGTCATGCGATTGAAAATGTCCCGTCATCCGCTGAAATCGGTGAGGAAAACGGGTTTTCGGACGGCATTCTGCGGCGGATTTTTTCCAGTTGCCTTCTGTCTGCCGTCATCTTCCGCCTGTCTTTTTGTCGGGATGAAGAGGGCAGGAGGAAACAGTGTTCCGTAACGGGGAGGTAGCTCTGCCGTTTGTCTGCCTGCGGTGCCGGAACGCTTGCATTTCGCTTTCGGGCAGATTGCCGTGAGCGTGTTTTTTAGGGTGGAGGCGGACGCCGCTCCTGAATATCCGATTCTCATCCGGCCGGAAAATCAAAATGTCAGATTGATATGTGATGGGATTTATAAACTTTCTTTGTATCTTTGTGTTTCAGAAACGCATAAAAATCAAAAGTGGCATATGAAACGTGTAATCAAACTTCTGATCTATTATCTTGCATATACTTTCGGCATCGGGTGGTTGTTTTATGGCGGATACATGATAGCGCACCGCACGCTTGAAATGCCTCCGGTCACGGACCCTGCTTTCTTCAATCTGAGCGTGTGGGCCCAGCTGCTCGCAACGCTGGCGGTGGGGGTCCATCTGCTGGTGTGGGGCTATGTGAGGCGCGATGACCTGAAGCTGAACTTCCCCAATGCAGGCAAGGTGATGCTGGTTGCAGCCGTATTCATTGTCGGCATGGGGTTCTGGACGAACTATCTAACCGAACTGACCCGGCTTCCCGACAATCTGAAGGCTGTGTTTGAAATGTCGATGAACCATCCGGCGGGCATCGTTTCGATTGTTTTCCTGGCGCCGGTGGTCGAAGAGCTTCTGCTCCGTGGAGCCATACAGGGGCATCTTATGCGGATATGGAAGAATCCGGCATGGGCGATCGTGCTTTCGTCGCTGATATTCGGACTGATGCACGGCAATCCGGTGCAGATTTTCTTTGCGTTTCTCACGGGAGTTGCGCTGGGATGGATGTACTGCCGCACGGGAAGCCTCTTGCCGGGGATGCTGATGCACTTCATCAACAACGGCTCGTCGGTGCTGCTCTATCACCTTTCGGGCGGTTCGGACGAAACCATGGCCGAGTCGCTCGGGACTTATGGGGCTGCGGGACTTGCACTGGCGGGGGTAGCGCTGACCGTTCTCTGCGTCTGGCTTGTCAAGGCGCGTCTGGTGCCGCGTCAGATGACATGGCATGCCGCGGCTGGCACTGAAAAGAACAAGGAAGAAAATGAACTGACCCTGTAAAATATTCCGAGGCTTATGGAACCGAAAAGCAATTATTCGAAAGTGATGGCGGCGGTTTATCTGGTAATGTCCTATCTCGCCGCACTGGTGGTGCTGGAGCTTGTATGTTTCCTCACGTTCTATCCGCTGCTTGAAGGACACAGAGGATGGCAGTTGTTTTGCAGCATCGTCTGGCTCTATGCCGGGACGTATGTCTTCTACAGGCTGACCCGCCGCTATACCAAATGGTGGAAGAAGCTGGAGGGCAGGAAAAACGGATGAACGGAAATGTTTTTTGATTTCCGGGGCGATGCGTTATATAATATTTTCTTATATTTGCGGTTGTTAGTCAGAAAAAGATTTTATTATGAAAAATATTCGGTTCAAGGCGGCAGCGGCTTTTTTCCTGATGTCCGTTTCCTTGCCTTCTGTTTCAGCCCAGTCGCTCAAATCCCTGATGCGGATGCCGTTTGATGTTGTCGAGTCTAAATGGGAGATCAACAGCACCAACGGCAATCAGGAACTGAACTATTACAACAAGGATTTTTGTGACTACTATCTGTATCGCCAGCAGGACACGTCGTATGACTTGTCGCCGGGGAAAAACACCATCTTCACAATCCGCGAAAACGAAGCGTTCGACAATCCCTTCAAGAATGCCACCTACTATTCCTATTTCCGCGGGCGTTTCCCGAAAAAGTTCAACGTAGCCTTTCCATACGCGCTTCCGGTAAAGAACGGGGCGGAGGTGTCGTGGAAAACGGATCTGCGCGAGCCGTTCAAGACGCTGAACTTTTCCGTCCGTCAGGGAGATACCGTCTATGCCGTTCGCGGTGGAACGGTGTGCATGACCAACAACGAACGGCAGGTGCTGGTGTATCATTCCGACTATACCTTTGCCGCCTATCTGATGCTGGAGAAGAAGCTTGTGGATCCCGGTACGGAAGTCCTTGCCGGAGAGCCTGTCGGGGTGGCCGGACCAAGCGGCGTATCGGTTTCTTTCTTCTTTCTCGACGAGAACAAGTTTGAAGGGGGACTGGCGTCGGGCTATCCTTACTCGCATTATATGCCGGTGTTCCGGACAAGCGAAGGAGATGTCCGCATGGAAGAAAACAAGACCTACAAGGCGGTCACCGACGATGCCCTTATCATGCAGGAGATGAGCAAGCGCGAGCAGAAGAAATACTTGAAGAACAAGAAATGAAACCTTTCCGAATTTTTATGAAAACGAACTGGATATGGCTGCTGTGCCTTTTCCTTCTGGCTTCTTCTGCCAGAGCGCAATACATCCATGTGGATTATGCAGGCGACCCGCTTGAGGAGAAGGAACAGAAAGAGATTGAAGCGTTTTTGAAGTGTGAGGTGGCTTTTTATAGCCGTTTCGGGCTGCCCGATACACTGTCCATGAAACTTACGGTATTCGAACGCCGCAAAGATGCCATGAAATACGCTGTCAGCATAGGCATGTCTCCGAAGATGCCCTTGCAGAGCGTGAACGGAGTGTATAGCAAGAAGCGGAAAGAAGCAATCTTGTTTGGCAGGGAGAAGGGAAAGAAGCGCAGCCTGTCTGTCATTTACCACGAACTGAGCCATCACCTCACGCTGCAGGTGACGGACAACCGTCCGCCGGCATGGCTTATGGAAGGGCTTGCCGAGTATTTCGAACATTGCGAAATCAAGAAAGGCAGGCTGAAGCATGCGCTTACGTCTTATGAAATTGGCAGGATACGCACCATGTATATGCTGGGCGAAGTGACGCTGAAAGATTTTGTGGACTGCAATCTCAGCATGTTCATGAAAAGCCAGATGACAGACGAAGGCTATGCCTACATTCTGGCTCATGCGCTGACAACCTTTTGGGTAGAGAAAGTCCCTGAAGAATTGTTCGGCCAACTCATCAGGGACTTGCGTAACCGGGCAGACAAATCGTCGGTGTTTGACAAGATCAATCGTATCTATCCCGGAGGGTTCAATAAGTTCGAGCAGGATTTTGCTCAGGAATTCATTGCCGGATAGCATTGTCGAACTCCCGGTGGAATACCGTTACGGCCTCAATCCCTTTCCGGAAGATGTCGAGCGGAAAGTTTTCGTTGGGAGAGTGGATGGCATTGCTCTCCAGGCCGAATCCCATCAGGATGGTCTTGATGCCCAGAATGTGCTCAAAGTCGCTGATGATGGGGATGCTTCCTCCGCGGCGCACGGCCAGCGGTTTCTTTCCGAAAGCCTGTGCGAATCCTTTTTCCGCAGCGCGGTAAGCCGGGTGGCTGATCGGGCAGACGTAGCCTTCGCCCCCATGCATGGGAGTTACGCTTACGGTTACAGATTCAGGAGCGATCGAGCGTATATGTTCGGCAAACAGCTTTGATATCTTTTCGTGGTCCTGATGGGGAACCAGCCGGCACGATACCTTGGCATACGCCTTCGAGGGAAGCACGGTCTTGGAACCTTCTCCCGTATATCCTCCCCATATTCCGCACACGTCGAACGACGGGCGGCTGCTGTTCCTCTCCAGCGTGGAATAGCCTTTTTCACCTTTCAGAGCCTTTACTCCGATAGCGTCCATGTATTTCTGCTCATCGAAGGGAATGCTGGCAATCATTTCGCGTTCGGCTTCGGACACTTCCTCCACATCGTCGTAAAAATGAGGGACAGTGATGCGTCCGTCTTCGTCCGTAATCTGGTCTATCAGTCCGCATAGCACATTGATGGGGTTGGCGACAGCACCTCCGAAATGTCCCGAGTGTAGGTCGCGGTTCGGCCCTGTCACTTCAATCTCCCAGTAGGCGAGTCCGCGAAGCCCTGTGGTCAGCGACGGCAGGTCGGCTCCCAGCATGCTTGTGTCTGATACCAGGATTACGTCGGCCTTCAGCATGTCCTTATGTTCATGCAGAAAGGCGTTGAGGCTCGGCGATCCGATTTCTTCTTCTCCTTCAAGGATGAATTTCACATTGTGTCTGAGCTGGTTCTCGCGGACCAGGTATTCGAACGCCTTTGCCTGTATCATCGACTGCCCCTTGTCGTCATCGGCTCCCCGCGCCCATATATGCCCGTCACGCACTTCCGGTTCAAAAGGCCGGCTCTTCCAAAGTTCCAGCGGTTCGGCGGGCATCACGTCGTAATGTCCGTAGATGAGTACGGTCGGCGCGTCGGGGCTTATCCGCTTTTCGGCATATACCAGCGGATTTCCTTGCGAAGGCATGACCATCGCCTCGTCCGCTCCGGCTTCAAGCAAGAGTTGGCGCCAGCGCTCGGCGCACGCCAGCATATCTTCTTTGTGTTTGGGTTCGGCACTGACGCTCGGAATGCGGATGAGGCTGAAAAGCTCGTCCAGAAACCGGCTTTCGTTTTCTCTGATGTATTCTTTGATGTCCATGGTAATTATAGATGTGTGGTCTTGTTCAGCAGGTAGAAGTCGAGCAGAGTCATGGCAGTCATGGCTTCCACGATGGGTACGGCGCGTGGCAGCACGCACGGGTCATGGCGTCCGCGGGCCTTCAGTATGGTTTCGTTTCCGTTGATGTCTACTGTTGGCTGTTCCATCAGCACGGTTGCCACGGGCTTGAATGCTACGCGGAAATAGATGTCTTCTCCGTTGCTGATGCCTCCCTGGATACCTCCCGAGCGGTTGGTGCGCAGCCTGATATGCCCGTTGTCGTTATAGAATATGTCGTTCTGTTCGCTGCCCTTCATCTCCATGTCGCCGAATCCCCGGCCATACTCGAATCCCTTGACCGCATTGATGCTCAGCATGGCTTGTCCCAGAGCGGCGTGGAGTTTTCCGAACACCGGTTCGCCCAGTCCTATGGGACATCCTTTCACTACACAGCTGACAACTCCTCCAATGGTGTTTCCTTCGCCTTTGATCTTGAAGATATAGTCTGCCATTTCTTTTGCCAGCTCCTGGTCAGGGCAGCGCACCGGATTGTCTTCGATCCGTTCGAGGTCGTAGGCCGTGTAGTCTTTGTCGAGTTTGAACGGACCCACTTGTGAGGTGAATGCTGTAATGCGGATGCCCAACTGCCTGAGGGCAAGTTTGGCCAACGCTCCGCCAACGACCCTCGCGATGGTTTCGCGTGCCGACGAGCGTCCTCCGCCCCGATGGTCACGGATTCCATATTTCTGCGTATAGGTATAGTCGGAATGCGAAGGGCGGAACACCTCCTTCATGTTGTCGTAGTCGTTTGAGTGCTGGTTTGTGTTCCATACCACGAAACCGATGGGGCATCCTGTAGATACGCCCTCGTATATGCCGGAAAGAAACTCTACGGCATCTGCTTCCTTGCGTGCCGTGGTGATGGCTGATTGTCCCGGACGCCGGCGCGCCAGTTCGTTTTGGATAAAATCCATGTCAATGGCTATTCCCGCGGGGAATCCGTCGATAACGCCTCCTATTGCTTTTCCGTGTGATTCGCCGAAGCTGGTCAGACGGAATATATTTCCAAATGTATTCACGTTTTTAAAGTTGTTTGTAGTAATAATGTTTATCTGCTTTCCTTTCAGAACCGGCTTCCGGCTCCTCCTCCTCCGAAGTCGCCTCCTCCGAAACTTCCTCCTCCAAAGCTTCCTCCGCTGCCGCGTCCGCCTCCGAAACCTCCGAAGAACGGGCCTCCGATAAACGGACCGCCCCCGCCTCCACGGTGGCCGAGGTCATTGTCGTCTTTCTGCTCCTGTACCCGGTGTATGTATCCGCAGTGGGCGCAGCGGTATACTGTTTCTACTGTCCTTATTCCGGCGATGCGCGAAACGGTGCGCGAAGACACCTGGCGCAGCTTGTAATGACGGCATTTCGGACATTTCCTGCGCTGGCGGATAGTAAACCACAGCAGGATGGGAACGCCGGCAAAGCAGAATGCTAAAGCGACAAGCAGCAGCACGTTGTCGGAATTTTCTTCGGCAGGAGTCGGTGCGCCTTCTTCGTCTGCCAGCACCTGCCTCACGGCCTGTATGCCTGCAACCATTCCTTCGTCCCAGTCGCCTTTGCCGAATGCCGGCAGCATGTAGCGGTCTTGTATGCGTTTGCAGAGAGCGTCAGGGAGAATTCCTTCCAGTCCGTAGCCGGTGGCGAACTGGATGCAGCGTTCGCCGGTGACCAGGAGCACCACCAGTCCGTTGTCTTTTCCTTTTTGTCCTACACCGTTGGTGCGTCCTAATTGGTAGGCGAACTCAAAACAGTCGCCTCCCGCTATCTGTTCTACGGCCACTGCAAGCACTTGGATGCCTGTCTGTTGTTCCAGCGCATAGAGCATGGTGTCCATGACGGCCACAGCATGATCCGACAATACGCGGTCGGGGTTGCTGACGTAGCGCATCTTGTTCTGCAGATGCACCATCGGTATCTCCTTTACCGTATATTCTTTTGCGGCAAGAGGAAGGCAGCACCACACGCACAGGCAGCACCACAGTCCGATGAATGTCAACCGTTTCATAATCCCTGCTGGTTAGAACTTCACTTCGGGAGCTTTCTCGCTTCCTTCTTCTGCTTCAAAATAAGGATGCTTTTCAAATCCGAACATGCCTGCAATGATGTTTTTGGGGAAGTGTCTGATGGTGGTGTTGAATCCGCGTGCCGCTTCGTTGAATTTCCGGCGTTCTACACTGATGCGGTTTTCAGTTCCTTCCAGTTGCGCCTGAAGTTCCTTGAAGTTTTCGTTCGCTTTCAGGTCCGGATACTTCTCCACGGTGACGAGCAGGCGGCTCAGCGCACTTCCCACCGCGCCTTGCGCTTGTTGGTAGGCTGCCATGCTTTCAGGCGTGAGATTGTCTATGTCGATGTGTGTCTGTGTGGCTTTGGCACGCGCAGACACCACAGCGTCAAGCGTTTCCTTTTCGTGTGCGGCATATCCCTTTACTGTGTTCACCAGGTTGGGAATAAGGTCAGAACGCCGCTGGTACTGATTTTCCACGTTGCTCCATGCCGTGTTGACAACCTCTTCCTGGGTGACGAGCGAATTATAGGCAGACGCACACCACGCAACCAGCATGATGAGGACTGCTGCGATAATGATAGGGGTAATCCATTTCTTTTTCATATGTATGAATATTAGTTTCGTTGGCAAACATACATAAAAATCTCATTTTTTTCATACCTTTGCCGCTAAAATTAGAATGTTGCTATACTATATATGAAGAATATAAGGAATTTTTGCATTATTGCCCATATTGATCATGGCAAGTCGACGTTGGCCGACCGTTTGCTGGAGTACACGAAAACGATTAAGATAACCGAAGGTCAGATGCTCGACGACATGGATCTGGAGCGCGAGCGAGGCATCACAATCAAAAGTCATGCCATTCAGATGGAATATATCTACAACGGTGAAAAGTACATTCTGAATCTGATTGATACTCCGGGGCATGTGGACTTTTCGTATGAAGTTTCTCGTTCGATAGCAGCCTGTGAAGGCGCATTGCTTGTGGTTGATGCTTCGCAGGGTGTGCAGGCTCAGACCATCTCGAATCTTTATATGGCACTTGAGCACGATCTGGAAATCATTCCGGTGATGAACAAGTGTGACATGGACAGTGCGATGCCCGATGAGGTGGAGGACGAAATCATCGACTTGCTGGGCTGCAAGAGGGAAGACATTATCCGTGCTTCCGGAAAGACAGGAATGGGGGTGGAAGACATATTGAAAGCTGTTGTGGAACGCATCCCTTGTCCGACGGGGGACGAGAATGCTCCGTTACAGGCATTGATCTTTGATTCGGTCTTCAATTCGTTCCGCGGAATCATCGCATATTTTAAGGTAGAAAACGGAGTCATCCGCACGGGCGACCATGTGAAGTTTTTCAACACGGGCAAGGAATATGATGCTGATGAGGTGGGCGTGCTGAAGATGGACATGGTTCCGCGGAAGGAGTTGCGTACGGGGGACGTAGGTTATATCATTTCGGGTATCAAAAGCTCGAGGGAAGTGAAGGTGGGCGATACGATTACGCACGTCGACCGTCCGTGTGCGGAAGCAATCGCCGGATTTGAAGAGGTGAAGCCGATGGTGTTTGCCGGTCTTTATCCGATAGAGGCGGATGATTACGAGAATCTTCGGGCTTCGCTTGAGAAACTCCAGTTGAACGATGCTTCATTGACTTTCCAGCCGGAATCGTCCTTGGCTTTGGGATTCGGTTTCCGCTGCGGCTTTTTGGGACTGCTTCATATGGAGATTATTCAGGAGCGTCTTGACCGTGAATTCGACATGAGTGTCATTACTACCGTGCCGAACGTGTCGTATATGGTGTATGACAAGCAGGGCGGCGTGCAGGAAGTGCATAATCCGGGCGGAATGCCTGACCCGACATTGATAGACCGTATCGAGGAACCTTATATCGACGCTTCCATCATCACGACTACCGACTACATCGGGCCTATCATGACGCTGTGTCTGGGCAAACGCGGCGAACTGGTCCGTCAGGACTATATTTCGGGCAACCGTGTGGAACTGCACTATAAGATGCCGCTGGGAGAAATTGTCATTGACTTCTACGACAAGCTGAAAAGCATCTCAAAGGGATACGCCTCATTCGACTATCATCAGGCTGGTTTCCGTCCGTCGAAGCTGGTCAAGCTCGATATCCTGCTCAACGGCGAATCGGTAGATGCGCTTTCTACGCTTACTCATTTTGACAATGCCTATGATTTGGGACGCAAGATGTGTGAAAAACTGAAAGAACTGATACCGCGCCAGCAGTTTGAGATTGCTATTCAGGCGGCCATCGGCTCGAAAATCATTGCCCGCGAAACCATCAAGGCTGTGCGTAAGGACGTGACGGCCAAATGTTACGGAGGCGACGTAAGCCGCAAGCGCAAGTTGCTCGAAAAGCAGAAGCGCGGAAAGAAGCGCATGAAGCAGATCGGTACGGTGGAGGTGCCTCAAAAGGCGTTTTTGGCTGTGCTGAAGCTGGATTAGTCGTTTGATAAAAAAGTGCGTGAAACGCTTCTTAAGCGTAGAAGGCATAAAATACAGGGTTGCCCGTTGGTGGAGTTAAATGAATGCGTATTTAACTCTGCCGGCAGGTTTCTTGTTTTTCAATGTCTGGTACGGAATCTTGTTGGCTTTGAATCAATGCAGATAATTCAGGATGCGCACAATCATTGCAGCATTGAGGTTGCTGTCTTTATGGGCAGCGGTGTGCTGTGAGGAATTGCGGGTAGAGTGTTGTGCCTCTGCCCTTTTGGAAGAGTAGCGCTCCGGCTTTTCTCTTCGTGGAGAACTTCGGTGGAATTAGCTCAGCATGAGGATGCTGTTTTCCTTTTTTAAACATTCTGCCGCCTGTTTGGGCATAAATTGTATTTTCGTAAAATATATTAATATTTCTTTGTTGTTGTTCACAATGAAAATTGTCTGCTTCCTATGTTATATTTTTGTGGGCTTTTTAATAAAACTAAAGATATGAGAGTTTGTAAGGTAGTAATTTTAACGCTGGTCGTTGGCATGGCGGAAGGATTTGCATTTCCTTCCACAGTTGCAGCCGGTCAGTTGAGGTGGTTTAAGAAGAAAAAGAAGGAGTCGACGGAACAGGTACAGAAGGCATCTCCCTACGAGGATCTTGTGAAAGGCAGCAAGGTTTCAAAAGGAATGTTTTCGGTGTACCAGAAAGGGAATGACTATTATTTTGAGGTTCCGGTTTCCTTGCTCGGAAAAGAAATGCTGGTGGTGAACAAATTGCAGCGTGTACCTTCCGAATTGAACGAGGCGGGGGTGAATCGCGGAGTAAACTATGAAAATCAAATGGTAAGTATCGAGTGGAATAAGGCGGACAACAAGCTCATGTTTCGCCAGCGCCGTCCGCTTCCTCTTGTTTCTCCCGAAGATGCGATCAGCCAGTCTGTGAAAGACAATTTTATTTCTCCGCTGATTGCGGGCTTTAAGGTTGAAGCTGTCAATGAAGATTCTACAGCGGTGGTCATTAAGGTGAATGATATTTACGACGGCACGGAAACCAGCATCAACAATGTGTTTACCAATATTAATCTGGGAACTTCTGCCATCAAGAATCTTTCGCGGATCTTGTCGGTCAAGTCGTTTGCGAACAATGTGGTCGCCACATCCGAACTGACAACCAAGGTGACCGAGGGGACAACCAGTGTTTATGTGACGGTTGAGGTAAGTTCGTCGTTGCTGTTATTGCCGGATGTGCCGATGCAGGGACGTTTTGACAATCAGAAGGTGGGGTATTTCACAAATCCGCTGTTGAGTTTCAGCGACCGCCAGCAGGGAACGGACAAAAAGCATTTCATCACTCGCTGGCGGCTGGAGCCGAAGCCGGAAGACCGCGAGGCTTATCTTTCCGGCCAGTTGGTGGAGCCGGCCAGACCGATTGTTTTTTATATTGACAATTCTACGCCTTATCAGTGGCGTCCTTATATAAAGAAAGGAATCGAGGAGTGGCAGGCTGCTTTTGAGCAGGCAGGATTCAAGAATGCGATTCAGGCCAGGGAGATGTCAGACAGCATTGCTATTGACGCAGATGATGTGAACTACTCTGTGGTGACATACGCGGCATCTGAAAAGAAGAATGCGATGGGACCGTCGATACTGGACCCGCGTTCGGGAGAGATTCTTGAAGCTGACATTATGTGGTGGCATAATGTGTTGTCGATGGTGCGCGAATGGATAACGGTGCAGACAGGAGCCGTTTGTCCGGCAGCGAGAAACGTACAGTTGCCGGACTCGCTGATGGGCGACGCTATCCGTTTTGTGGCTTGTCATGAAGTGGGCCACTCTTTGGGACTGCGTCATAACATGATGGCGTCGGCTGCCTTCCCGACCGATTCTTTGCGGTCTGCCACATTCACTTCGCGGATGAACTCAACATCTTCTTCCATCATGGACTACGCCCGTTTCAATTATGTGGCGCAGCCGGGAGATGGCGTAAAGGTGCTTTCGCCTCATATCGGTCCTTATGACAAGTTTGCGATAGAGTATGGTTACCGCTGGTACGGGAAGAACTCTCCGGAAGAAGAAAAGGATCTGTTGTATGACCTGTTGGGCAAATATACCGGCAAGCTCTACAAATACAGCGAAGCGCAGGACGTGAGGGATGCAGTAGATCCCCGTGCGCAGAATGAAGACTTGGGAGATGATCCGGTGCGTTCTTCTTTGTATGGAATCGCTAACCTGAAACGAATCGTTCCGGAGATATTGAAATGGACGACAACCGGAGAAAAAGGCCAGACATACGAGGACGCTTCCCGGCTTTATTATGCCGTCATAAACCAATGGAACAATTATTTGTATCATGTGCTGGCCAATATCGGCGGCATTTATATCGAGAACACGACGGTAGGCGACGGAGTGAAGACTTACACGTTTGTTGAGAAAAGCCGTCAGAAAGAGGCGCTTCGTTTTCTGATTGATCAGGTGCTGACTTATCCGGCATGGCTCTTTGACACGGAAGTGGGGCAATATACCTACCTGCTTCGTGACACGCCGAACGGAGTGCAGGAAAACGCGCCCGCACAGATTCTGAAGAATGCCCAGGCATATATTCTTTGGGACTTGCTGGGGAATAACAGGCTGATGCGTATGATTGAGAATGAGTATGAAAACGGAAAGGATGCGTTTACCGTGGTTGAAATGATGGATGAACTTCATAGAAGCTTGTTTGGAGTGACTGAGAGAGGGGGAAATCCGGATGTGATGGAACGTTCGTTGCAGAAGAATTTCCTCGATGCCCTGATGACTGCCGCCGCCGAACCGGAGGCCGTGAAAATCAACAAGAAGCTGGCTGGAGGCCACTGCCTGTTTGCTTGCGGTGAAGCAGAGTGTTCAAATGGAGAGAGCGATGAACGGATGGGTGCTCCCCGCGTGCTTAATTTCTACGGAAGCCAGCTTACGCGGATCTCGGATGCGATATCGGTGAAGCGCGGAGAATTGCTGCGTATCAAGAAACTGTTGCAGAAACGCCTTGGAACATCGGATATGGCGGTGCGCTATCATTATGAGGATATGATTCTGCGCATCAATACGGCGTTGGGTATCAACTGATTATTTTTTTTGTTTAACTGCTTGATAAATTTATGACTAAAAAACTTTTTGGCATTTCATTATGCCTTCTGATCAACTTGTTCGCCAGGGCGTATGCCGGCGACCGTATTGTGACCGGAGTGGTGATTTCCGGTGAGGATGACCAGCCGCTGGTAGGTGCATCTGTTTATGTGCCTGCAGAGGAGCTGAAGAGAGTGGGTGATAACCGGACGGTTGTAGCTACTATAACCGATATTGACGGAAAGTTTTCTCTGTCTGTGCCGGATAAGGTGACTGGATTAGGTTTCAAGTATATCGGATTTGAAGATCTGCATATAAAGCTGAAGGAAGGCAAAAACGATTATCGGGTAATCTTGCAGCCAATGTCGCATATGTTGGAAGACGTTGTGGTTACGGGATATCAGGAGCTGGAACGGCGCAAACTGACGGCCGCCATTTCAAAGGTGGAAGTGACCGAGTCGATGGTGGGAGCTTCTACAAGCATCGACCAGGCACTGGCCGGTCAGATTGCCGGTGTGTCGGTGACCAGCGTTTCGGGCGCTCCGGGAGCGCCGGCCCGCATACGTATCCGCGGTACGGCCTCGCTGAACGGAACCCAAGACCCGCTTTGGGTGTTGGACGGCATTCCGCTGGAAGGAACGGACATCCCGGCCATGGACGCGAACAATGCCAACGATATTGTCAATATCGGCCAGTCGTCTGTTGCCGGCTTGAGCCCGAACGACATCGAGAACATCACTATCTTGAAAGATGCAGCCGCTACGGCCATTTATGGAGCGCGTGCGGCAAACGGTGTCATCATAATCACGACGAAGAGAGGACGGACCGGCAAGCCTGTCGTCAACTTCAATACCAAGCTGACCTATACGCCGAATCTCGACACTTCGCGATTGAATCTGCTGAATGCCGATGAAAAGGTAAATCTGGAGCTGCAGCTTATGAAAGAAAAACCTTTCCTGATGTGGGACATTATAGAATATCCCGTATTCAGGGAAAAGGGCGAGGTGGCCGCTATCCTGAAGGCGAACGACGAGCTTGCGCTCTACCGCGAACAGGGATGGGACGCGCTGAGCCCTGAAACGCAGGAGGCGATCAACCGGCTGAGGGGAATAAACACAGACTGGAACGACATCCTTTTCCGTGATGCCGTTACGCAGGAATATAACTTCAGCATTTCGGGCGGAACCGAAAAGGTGACGTATTATAACTCGCTGGGATATACCATAGAGAACGGAAATGTGCCGGGCGTGAGCATGAAGCGTTTCAATCTGACCAGCAAGACTTCCTATCAGGTGAACAAGATCTTGAGGCTGGGCATCTCGGTGTTTGCCAACCGGCGGAAAAACACTTCTTTCGTGTCGGATACGTACGGACTGATCAATCCGGTGTATTATTCGCGTATAGCCAGCCCTTATTTCCAGCCGTTCGACAAGGAAGGAAATTATCTGTACGACTACGATGTGCTGGAGGGCAGCGAGCGTGACGAGAAGCAAGGATTCAATATCTTTGAGGAGCGGGCCAATACCGGAAACGAGTCGGTGACTACTGCCATCAACTCGATCTTCAATGTAGACTTGCGCTTCAATGACCAGTGGAAGGTGTCGTCGCAGGTAGGCGTTCAGTGGGACCAGCTTGCGAAAGAGGAGTATGTGGGCAAAAATACATACAACATGCGCAACCAGCGTGAAAACAACACTTACTATAAGAACGGTACGCGCATCTACCTCATACCGGAAGGAGGAATGCTGCGGAATACATCCAGCACGACTTCGCAGATAACCTGGAAGCTTCAGGGAGAATACAAGAATACGTTCGGAAACATTCATGACGTGCAGGTGATGGCCGGTTCGGAAATCCGCAAGAACTGGCTGGAGAACACGGCATCAACCGGGTATGGCTATGATCCGAAGACGTTGACGTTCCAGAACATCGTGTTCCCCGACGAGAGCCGTGCAAACGACTGGAAGCTGAAAAGCAAAAGCTATCAGGAGAATGCTTTCGCTTCGTTCTACGCCAATGGTTCGTATACGCTCATGAACCGTTATACGTTCGGGGCCAGCGTCCGTCTGGATGGCTCTGACCTCTTCGGGGTGGACAAGAAGTATCGCTTCCTTCCCATCTATTCGGCCAGTGCTCTGTGGAGAATCTCCAACGAAACTTTCATGCAGGAAGCGAAATGGCTGGACAATCTGGCCCTGCGCTTTTCATACGGTCTGCAGGGAAACATCGACAAGAACACGTCGCCCTTCCTTGTAGGCATTTACGACAATGTGAGTCTGCTGCCCGGATTTGGAAGCGAGCAGTCCATTGCCATCAACAGTGCGCCGAACAGCAAGCTGAGATGGGAAAAGACCGCCACGTATAATGTGGGGCTGGACTTCTCTGTGCTGAACCAGGCGATCAACCTGAGCGTAGACTATTATCACCGGAAAGGAACGGATCTGATCGGATCGAAAATGCTGCCTCTTGAAAACGGGTTCAGCACCATGACCATAAATTGGGCAAGTATGCGCAACGAAGGTGTGGAAGTGAACCTGCAGACACGGAACATTGCAATGAAAGACTTCTCATGGTACACGACCTTCAACTTTGCATACAACCAGAACGAGGTGCTGAAAGTGATTACGGAGAAAGATCAGACAACGCCGAGTCTGGAAGGCTATCCGGTAGGAGCGATTTTTGCCTTGAAAACGAAAGGAATCGACAAGGAAACCGGGCAGATTCTGCTGGAAGACAAGCAGGGAAATGCCGTGACCGTGGAAGAAATGTTCAAGATGACGGATACCGGAGCGGGTGACGCTTCATACAACATTGGAGCTACCGTGGAAGAGCAGAGGGATATGTATACCTATGCAGGAACGACAGACGCGCCGTATACGGGCGGATTCCTGAATACATTGTCGTACAAGAACTGGGAGCTGAACATCAACTTCTCGTTCAACTTCGGGGCGCATGTTCGCACTTCTCCCAGCTATTCCATCACAGACTTTGACCTGGGGCGCAACGTAAACCGGGATATTCTCGACCGCTGGACGCCGGAAAATCCGAACGGCACGCTGCCTGCGCTGGCAACACAAAGAACGAATCCGGCCGACTATTACCTGTTCAATTCGAGAAGGGACATCTATAATTCGCTGGATATCTGGGTGAAGAAACTGAACTACGCCCGCTTGCAGAACCTGCGCCTGGCTTACCGCCTTCCTTCCGAATGGACTCACAAGCTGCGCATCGGCGACGCAACCGTTGCGATCGAGGCGCGCAACCTGTTTGTCATCAGCAGTGACTACAGCAATTATATGGATCCGGAATCGATGGGCAACCTGTATTCCACACCGATACCGAAGTCTGTGACTTTTAATTTGAATCTTAACTTTTAACGTATGATCATTATGATGAAGAAACTATACCAGACAGCATTCTTGGCCGGATGCCTGTTTTCATTGCCTGCCTGCGACTCTTATCTTGATATACAGCCGGTAGGGAAGGTCATTCCGAGCACGCTCGAAGATTACCGTGCGCTGCTTGCCACGGCTTACGACAAGAAAATGAGCGACCGGGGCGTTTGTGAGCTGCGCACTGATGCCGCTTTCGTATCTGCCAGCAGCAGTTATGATGTCAATATCTACCAGGATATCGAAATCTGGAACGATGTGAATCCGGGAGCAAGCACCCGCCAGTTCGGCTGGTCGGATTATTACAGCAACATCTATTATGCGAATGCAATCATTTCCAAGCAGGACGAAATTGCTGACGGAAGCCCTGAAGACGTGAACCAGCTGGTGGGAGAAGCCTATATGATGCGCGGATACATGCATTTCCTGCTGGTCAATCTTTACGGAGAGCCTTATACGAAAGCGGGAGGACCCGAAAGCAAGGCCGTTCCCTTGAAGTGGGACATGGATCTGGAGGGAACGCCCGGACGTGTCACGGTGAAAGAAATCTATGATGCGGTGCTTTCGGACATAGCGCGCGCGAAGACGCTGATGAGCAAGGATATATGGGAAACCCAGTATATTTACCGCTTTTCTTCGCTGGCGGCCGAGGCTCTTGAATCGAGGGTATACCTTTATATGGGCGAATGGGAAAAAGCATACCAGGCTGCGGAACAGGTACTGAAAGTGAAGGCTGACCTGGTTGACCTGAACGCTTCGGGCGGAGAAACGCCGAAGCTTCCCGGCGAATTTGATTCGGCCGAAATGATCAACGCCTACGAGATTATCTGCGGCGAATCGAATGCTCCTTCAATAAAGGTGGCTCCTGCTTTTGTGGAGCGGTATGAAAACGGGAAGGATCTCCGCCGGGCAACGTACTTCTCGCAAAACGATAACGGCAATTACATTTCGGTGAGGGGAGGAAAATCGCAGTACAAATGCTCTTTCCGCACCGGCGAGCTTTATCTGAATGCGGCTGAAGCGGCTGCGCGCCTTGGCAAGTTGCCCGAAGCCCGCGAACGCTTGCTCCAGCTGGTGAAGAACCGCTACACGCAGGCCGGCTATGAAGAGAAAGCGAAGGCGGCAGAAGCGATGGGCCAGGAGGAGCTGGTTCAGGAAATACTGGACGAGCGCATGCGTGAACTCGCTTTCGAAGGCCATTATTGGTTTGATCTGCGACGCACTTCGCGCCCGAGGATTGAAAAGGAAATCGGCGGCAAATCGTATGTGCTGGAGGAGAACGACTCGCGCTATACGCTGCGCATTCCCCAAGACGCCATCGATGCCAATCCGGGACTTCAGAACTGAATGTCTTTCTGCTGAAGAGCCGTATAAGTCTTTTTAGGGGAGCGACGTAGTTGAAAGGCCAGGTCCGGGAACCGTGTGTTCAGCTTTTGTGCATGAACGCTGTGTCCCCGCGCCTGGCTTTTTGAATGCCGCCGCTCCCTTTTTTATGCCTGCTTTCCTTCTGCTCCGGGAGCCTTTACATAAATCCGGTGGGAGCCTTTCCCTTTGGTTCCGATGTCTTTTCTGTTTGTTTCGAGCCATTTGCGCAGTTCCTTGCTGGCTGTGGTCCGGCTCAGCCCCACCAGTCTGGCATAGTCGCTTACGGTCATCATGGCATGTTCGGAGAGAAACCGCTTTGCCATATCCAGCCGTTGCTCGGGCGTATATTCAGAAACATGGAGCTTCGACTTCTTCGGCGCCCGTTCCAGTCGGCAGTGCAGGCTTGTTTCTTGAACCAGTTCTTTTGCCGGCCTGAAGTTTACCGACCTTATTTCGATGCTTTCCGCATTTCTTCGTGTCCCTTCTCCATCGGGCGTTTCCCTTTCCTTGCCTTTTTTCAGAGTCAGCGAGGGGGTGAACGTGCCGATTCCTTCGAGTTTCACCGCGTGTCCGCCAGCCATTTCTCTGGCCATTCTCTGGGCAAGCTGGCCGATGATTCCCCGTATCTCTCCCGTGCTGAACGTGGTTTCTCCGGCTATCATTCTGGCCAGTTCGTCGGTTCCGCAGCAATCCTGCATGACCATTTTCGGATAAAGCAAGGTTTCTCCTTCTTTCCTGAGATTCTTCATCTCCTGCATCGTATACTTCGCTGCCATGGTGTTTTGTTTGTTTTTTCTTGTTGGACAATATGTTTTGCAATGCGGTTTCTGCATTCCGCGGTGTGGTTTGTATAAACGGCATCGTGGTTTCTGCATTCCACATTGTGGTTTCCAGTTTCGTTTGCGCAAGGACCGGCTTTGCGCCGGAAAGGCAGAGATTCTGTCTGGCTTTTGTCCGGTTTCTGCTTGGGCCTGCCGGCGTATTAAGCGGGGCCTGTATTTCTGCCGATTCCATATTTAAGTAATCTGCTGTTTGGCATATTGTCCATCGTGTTCCGCTTGTTTTAGCAGTTTTTAATTCGATTTTCTCCGTGAACGTTACCAACGAAACAATTTTTATGTTACATTTGCTCCTGCATTGTAATGTACGGTTTGCAAAATGGCTGACAAGATAAAACATCTCGGTATTGTGGAAAACATAAATGGCTCTTGCCTGAAGGTAAGAATCGTGCAGACATCTGCGTGCGGATCATGCGGCGTGAGAGGGCATTGCAGCGCGGCCGATGCGAAAGAGAAGTCGGTCGACGTTATCAATGACAAGCAGATGGAATGTCGTGTAGGCCAGCAGGTTATGATTGAAGGAGCGTCGTCGCTGGGACTGAAGGCTGTGGCATGGGCTTTTGTCTGTCCTTTTCTGGTTATGCTTGTTTCGCTGTTTGCGGCCATGAATTTCAGTGGAGGCAATGAGCCGTTGTCGGCTTTGGTGGCTTTGGGGATGCTTGCGCCTTATTATGCAGGGCTTTATTTCTTCCGGAACCGTCTGAAGCGGACTTTCGTTTTTACCTTAGAGTCAATAATCAATTAATAAACTAACTATCTATGAATCTGATTTTGGTGGCAGTGATTTCATTGGGCGCTATAGGACTGGTTTCTGCGGTCGTCTTGTATGTGGCTTCCAAGAAGTTTGCCGTGTATGAAGATCCTCGAATAGGCAAGGTTGCTGAAGTGTTGCCGCAGGCCAATTGTGGCGGATGCGGCTATCCGGGATGTTCCGGATTCGCTTCAGCTTGTGTGAAGGCCGGTTCGCTGGAGGGAAAACTGTGTCCGGTCGGAGGGCAGGCTACAATGGAGAAGATTGCGGCTATCCTCGGACTGGAAGCTGTGGCCGCAGAAGCCAAGGTGGCTGTAGTGAGGTGTAACGGGACATGTGCCAACCGTCCCAGGCTGACGGTATATGACGGTGTGCGCTCGTGTGCGGTGGCCAGCTCGACTTACGGCGGGGAAACCGGATGCACGTTCGGCTGTTTGGGATGCGGCGATTGCGTTGCGGCATGCCAGTTCGGAGCCATCCGGATGAACGCTGAAACGGGCTTGCCCGAAGTGGACGAAGCGAAGTGCACCGCTTGCGGAGCCTGTGTCAAGGCTTGCCCGCGCAGCATCATCGAGCTTCGGCCGAAGGGGAAGAACAGCCGGCGGGTGTATGTCCGTTGTGTCAACAAAGACAAAGGGGCTGTAGCCAGAAAGGCTTGTGCGTCGGCTTGTATCGGTTGCGGAAAATGTGTCAAGGTTTGTCCTTTTGAGGCCATTACGCTGGAGAACAACCTGGCGTACATCGATCCGGCCAAGTGCAAGTCGTGCCGCAAGTGCGAGATGGAATGTCCGCAGGGAGCGATTGTTGCGGTTAATTTCCCTCCGCGCAAAGCGAAGGCTGCGGCAGAAGACGCGCCCGGCCAGGCAGAAAAAGCGCAAGTAAACTGAATCAAGAATTTAAACAAGAATAACTGTGAGAACATTTAGAATAGGCGGAGTTCATCCGGCGGAAAACAAGCTGTCGGCAGGCAAGGCCATCCGTGAGGCAGGGCTTCCCGGACAGGCTGTCTTTCCTCTGTCGCAGCACATCGGCGCTCCGGCTGTGCCCGTCGTGAAGAAAGGCGATGCGGTGAAGGTAGGCACGAAGATAGCCGAAGCGGGAGGCTTTGTTTCGGCTGCAATCTTTTCGTCGGTTTCCGGAAAAGTGAACAGAATCGATAATGTGGTTGACGCGAGCGGTTACCGCAAGCCTGCCATTGTCATTGATGTGGAAGGCGACGAATGGGAGGAAGGCATCGACCGAAGCTCTGCGCTGGTCAGGGAATGCAGCCTTTCGGCTGAAGAAATCGTTGCAAAGATAAAGAATGCGGGAGTGGTCGGTATGGGCGGCGCATGCTTCCCGACTCATGTCAAGCTCACTCCTCCTCCGGGATGCAAGGCAGAGTATGTGATAATCAATGGCGTTGAATGCGAACCGTATCTCACCGCCGACCATCGGCTGATGCTCGAAAAGACAGACGAAGTGCTGGTAGGGGTGAGCATCCTGATGAAGGCCGTGAAAGTGGACAAGGCTTATATAGGGATTGAAGGTAACAAGCCCGACGCAATCCGGATTATGACTGAAAAGGCGGCCGGCTATCCGGGCATAGAGGTCGTTCCCTTGAAAGTGAAGTATCCTCAGGGAGGAGAGAAGCAGCTGATAGATGCCGTCATCCGCCGGCAGGTTCCTGCACCTCCTGCAATTCCCGTCAATGTCGGGGCGGTGGTGCAGAATGTGGGTACGGCTTTCGCCGTGTATGAAGCGGTGCAGAAGAACAAGCCGCTGATCGAACGTGTTGTGACGGTGACCGGCAAATCGCTGGCCGAACCTTCTAACTTCCTGACGCGGCTCGGCACGCCAATGAGCCTGCTGATTGATGCGGCAGGCGGACTTCCGGAAGATACGGGAAAGGTTATCGGAGGCGGTCCGATGATGGGAAAGGCGCTTGCCACAATTGATGTCCCTGTATGTAAGGGCAGTTCGGGCGTTTTGATAATGAACCGGAAAGAGGCCGGACGGACGGCTCCGCAGCCTTGCATACGGTGCGCCAAGTGTGTCAGCGCGTGCCCGATGGGGCTGGAGCCTTATTTGCTGGCTACGTGTTCGGCGCATGGCGACTGGGAGCGTGTGGAACACGAAATGATAATGTCGTGCATCGAGTGCGGGTCGTGTCAGTTTACTTGTCCTTCCCACCGTCCGATGCTCGACTATATCCGGCTGGGAAAAGGAAAGGTGGGCGGAATCATCCGCGCACGCAATGCGAAAAAATAATAGAAGAATCTTATGGCAAATAAATTGATCGTATCTTTATCTCCCCACGTGCATGGCGGCGACAGCGTACAGAAAAATATGTACGGCGTGCTCATAGCCTTGGTGCCTGCCTTGCTGGTGTCATTCTATATGTTCGGGCTGGGAGCTGTAATCGTTACGCTGACATCAGTCATGGCGTGCATATTCTTTGAGTGGGCAATAACGAAGTTCATTCTGAAGCGTGAGCGGACCACGATAATGGACGGGTCGGCTGCGGTGACAGGAATCCTGCTGGCATTCAATCTTCCTTCAAACATCCCTTTGTGGATCATTGTTGTCGGTGCTTTGGTGGCTATCGGCATAGCCAAGATGACGTTCGGCGGACTGGGCTGCAATCCTTTCAATCCGGCTCTGGCGGGACGTATCTTTCTGCTTATTTCGTTCCCCGTGCAGATGACGTCGTGGCCTGTGCCCGGCCAGCTTGCCAGCTATACCGACGCCGAAACTGCCGCCACTCCGCTTTCGCTGATGAAGCAGGCGGTTCATGGCAATGCCGGCGCGTTGGCCCAGCTGCCGGACAGCCTGGATCTGTTCTTGGGAAACAATCCGGGATGCATCGGCGAGATAAGCGCGCTTGCCCTGCTGCTGGGCCTGGCCTATATGCTTTGGAAGAAGATTATCACCTGGCACATTCCGGTGTCGATTCTGGCAACGGTGTTTGTCTTTACGGGGCTGATGCATTTGGCTGACCCGACGACTTACGCCTCGCCCTGGGCTCATCTGTTTACCGGAGGACTGATGCTGGGAGCCATCTTCATGGCAACCGACTATGTGACTTCTCCCATGACCCGTAAGGGGATGGTAATCTATGGCATAGCCATCGGCTTTCTTACCGTGGTTATCCGTTTGTTCGGCTCTTATCCGGAAGGAATGTCGTTCGCGATCTTTATCATGAACGCTTTCACTCCGCTGATCAATACATTCTGTAAACCTAAACGTTTTGGGGAGGTAGTGAAAAAATGAAAAAGCTTGATTCCTCACTGAAAAACATGCTCCTGTCGCTGACCGGTTTTTCTGTGGTCGCGGGGGCGTTGCTGGGCTGGGTCAACAATGTGACCGCAGGTCCTATTGCCCAGGCCAATGCCAAGGCGCTGAGCGATGCCATCGCTCTGGTCGTGCCCGGCTTTGACAATAACCCTGCCGAATCGCCTGAAGAGGTGGAAGTCGGAGGGACAATGTATAAGATATACCGCGCTACGAAAGACGGAAACTTTATCGGTGCGGCGGTAGAAGCCTCGGCCGGCGGTTTCGGAGGTGCCCTGACGGTGCTCGTCGGGTTTGATGCCGAAGGAAACATCATCGACTATTCGCTGCTGGCTCATTCGGAAACTCCGGGGCTGGGATCGAAAGCTGCCGACTGGTTCAAGAAAGGTGGAAAGGGTGACATCACGGGGAAGAATCCGGGAGAATCTCCGCTCAAGGTAACAAAGGATGGCGGAGATGTTGATGCCATAACTGCTTCTACCATTACTTCGCGTGCCTTTCTTCAGGCTGTAAACAACGCATACGCTGTGTATATGAAAGGAGAGGTGGATGCCTCAAGCGGAGCTTCGGGCCAGGTTGAGGAGCCTGTAGAAACGGAAGCAGATACAGACGCTTCGAGCGGAGCGACGCAGCCGTCGGAAGGCGGTGCCGGAACCGGCAAGGGAGCGGATGCTTCGAGCGGAGCGACTTTGTATGCCGAGCCGTCGGAAGGCCATGATCCGATAACTTCAGAACAGAAAGGAGGCAGCCATGAATAATCTGAAAGTCTTGCTCAATGGGATGATTAAGGAGAATCCTACATTCGTCCTTTTACTGGGTATGTGTCCTACGCTGGGAACCACATCGTCTGCTCTTAATGGCATGGGGATGGGACTGGCCACGATGTTTGTGCTTATCTGCTCGAATGTGGTGATATCTGCCATCAAGAATCTGGTGCCGGATATGGTCCGCATTCCTATTTTCGTGGTGGTGATAGCCGCATTTGTAACGATACTGCAGATGGTGATGCAGGCCTATGTGCCCGGACTGTATGCTACGCTTGGCTTGTTCATTCCCCTGATTGTGGTCAACTGCATCCTGCTGGGACGTGCCGAAGCTTTTGCCTGCAAGAATGGTCCGGTGGCTTCTTTCTTCGACGGGCTGGGCATAGGCCTGGGCTTTACCGTCGCTCTGACTCTTCTTGGAAGCGTGCGTGAATTTCTCGGCACGGGCAAAGTGTTCGGCCTGGCGATTGTTCCCGAAAGTTATGGAATGCTGATTTTTGTGCTGGCTCCGGGTGCTTTCATAGCTTTGGGCTATCTGATAGCCATCGTGAACCGTTTGAGAAAATCCTGACTTAAAAACGTTGCATTATGGAATACGTACTGATATTTATTACCGCAATATTTGTAAACAACATTGTCCTGTCGCAGTTTCTTGGCATTTGTCCGTTTCTGGGCGTATCGAAGAAAGTGCAGACGGCAATGGGAATGGGAGCGGCGGTGGCTTTCGTGCTTACCCTGTCGACTATCGTCACGTATGTGATACAGAAGTTTGTGCTCGATCCGTTCGGACTTGCTTATATGCAGACGATAGCCTTTATTCTTGTGATAGCCGCACTGGTGCAGATGGTGGAGATTATTCTCAAGAAAGTGTCCCCTGCGCTGTATCAGGCTTTGGGAGTCTTTCTGCCGCTGATCACTACGAACTGCTGCATCCTGGGCGTGGCGATTCTGGTCATTCAAAAGGACTTTGATCTGCTTACAGGTGTTGTCTATGCTTTCTCCACGGCCTTGGGCTTTGCTCTTGCACTGATTGTGTTTGCCGGTATCCGCGAGCAGCTCAGTCTGGTGAGCATACCGAAAGGAATGCAAGGCATGTCTATCGCATTGATAACCGCGGGATTGCTGGCTATGGCCTTTATGGGGTTCTCCGGTGTAGACAAGGGGCTTGCCGTATTGTTCGGGCTTGGCTGAATGGCCTGAAAAACAGAGGGAGGATTGAAACGCTGTCTGAAACTTAAATAAACTATATTCAACTCACTTTTTTTATTAATCAGGCGGTTTTCTCAATCCTTTTTCTTATATTTGCTCTAACATAAATAAAAAACTCATTATAATACACAATATACAAAAAAAACTTTGGTCATGAAAAAAAGAATTCTTGTAACTGGCGGAACTGGATATATCGGTTCGCATACTGTAGTTGAACTGCAAAATAGCGGATACGATGTAGTAATCGTGGATAACTTGTCTAATTCGCGTGCGGATGTCGTAGACAGTATCGAACAGATTACCGGTATTCGTCCGGCTTTTGAAAAAGTTGACTGTCTGGATTATGAAGGGCTTGACAACGTTTTCGCCAAATATCCGGGCATTCAGGGCATCATCCATTTTGCAGCCAGCAAAGCTGTCGGCGAGTCTGTTCAGAAACCGCTGTTATATTACCGCAACAACCTGGTATCATTGATTAATATACTTGAACTGATGCCTAAGCACAACGTAAAGGGAATCATATTCTCTTCTTCATGCACGGTTTATGGCCAGCCCGACAAGCTGCCTGTAACTGAAGATGCTCCGATCAAGAAAGCTGAATCTCCTTATGGCAACACGAAGCAGATTAACGAAGAAATTATCCGTGATACAGTTGCTTCGGGTTCTCCGATCCATGCTATCATGCTTCGTTACTTTAACCCGATCGGTGCGCATCCTACAGCTTTGATCGGCGAATTGCCTAACGGCGTACCGCAGAACCTGATTCCGTATCTTACTCAAACCGCAATGGGCATCCGCGAAAAGTTGAGCGTGTTCGGTGATGACTATGATACTCCTGACGGCTCCTGCATCCGCGACTATATTTATGTAGTGGATCTGGCCAAGGCTCATGTGATTGCCATGAACCGTATCCTGGAAGACAAGCAGAAAGACAAAGTTGAGGTGTTCAATGTAGGTACCGGACGCGGAGTTTCTGTGCTCGAACTGATCAATAAGTTCGAAGAAGCTACTGGCGTGAAATTGAACTATCAGATAACGGGCCGCCGTGCAGGGGATATCGTGAAAGTGTGGGCTGATCCGGCTTATGCCAACACGGAGTTGGGATGGAAGGCTGAGGCTACACTGGAAGACACGTTGCGTTCTGCATGGAAGTGGCAGGTTCATCTGCGTGAAAAAGGTATTATGTAATTTATATTTTGTAAATTGGTAAAACATAAGACGTGTTTTACACGTTTTATGAATGCGGCGTACTTATGGCGGATTATAGGTGTGTGAATATATATGATGCGTCGTCTTTTCCCGCAAGGGGAGAGAATAGTACGAATGCATAGTAGTTTTGTCGTGTTTTATTTTGTGTTTGTGTTGTGGCTGTTCTTCGACGTGAGTCGGGGAACAGTTTTTTTGTTCTTGACATAAAGCAAGAAAATATTTGCTGTAGCACGAATTAACATGCTGTTCATCCTGCCGTTTTAAAGCTTTGCTGTAACTTTGCCCGACTTTAACGGGTAATGTTATGACACAGACTACAAAAGAAATGACTTCAGGTCCCAGCCTGCCTTTGATTCTGAATTTCACTTTTCCTTTGCTGTTAGGAAATGTTTTGCAGCAAACCTATTCGCTGGCTGATGCTGCTATTGTCGGCAAGTTTCTTGGCATCGATGCTTTAGCTTCTGTGGGTGCAAGCACTTCGGTAGTTTTTCTCATTCTTGGCTTTTGCAACGGATGCTGCGGCGGATTCAGCATTCCTGTTGCCCAGAAATTCGGCGCACGCGACTATGTCACTCTTCGCCGTTACGTGTCTGTCAGTCTGAAGCTGGCGGCTGTGATGTCTGTGCTGATAGCCGTAATTACCAGCCTGCTGTGTGCTTTGATTCTGCGTACCATGCGTACTCCTGCCAATATATTTGACGGAGCCTATATCTATCTGCTGATAACTTTTGCCGGTGTACCCTGCACATTCTTCTATAATCTTCTTTCCAGCATCATACGTGCGCTTGGCGACAGCAAGACTCCGTTTTGGTTTCTGCTTTTTTCAGCCGTACTGAATATCTTGCTTGATTTGTTCTGCATTCTGGTGCTTGAATGGGGAGTGGCAGGAGCTGCCATTGCTACTGTTTTCTCTCAGGGCGTTTCAGCTGTGCTTTGTTATTTTTATATGTACCGCAAGTTTGATGTGCTCAAGCCCCAAGGCTCCGACCGCCGTTTCCGCCCGGAGCTGGCGCAGCAGTTGCTTTATATCGGAGTTCCCATGGGACTTCAGTTTTCTATCACCGCCATTGGAAGCATCATGCTGCAAAGTGCGAACAATGCGTTGGGAACAGCTTGTATGGCTGCATTTACTGCGGCCATGCGTATCAAGATGTTTGTGATGTGTCCGCTTGACAGTCTGGGTATGGCTATGGCAACTTATTCGGGACAGAACTATGGTGCCGGCAAGCCTGACCGCATTTGGGCAGGAATCAAGTCGGCTGCACTGATGATGGTTGTCTATTCGCTGGCTGTGGCTTTAGTAATCTGGCTGGCTGCCGAGAAGTTTGCACTTCTTTTCATATCTCCCGATGAAACAGAGATTATCGCCGATACGGCATTGTTTCTGCACATTAATGTGTCATTCTTTATTCTTTTGGGTTCGTTGAGTATCTTGCGCTATTCCATTCAGGGAGCCGGCTATACGAAGCTGGCCATGTTTTCCGGCGTATCCGAGATGGTAGCCCGCGTATTGGTCAGTGTGGTGGTTGTTCCTCTTTGGGGCTTCTGGGGCGTATGTTTCGGCGATCCGACCGCCTGGCTGTTTGCCAACCTGTTTCTGGTTCCGGCTTTTATCTATGTTTACCGTCGCCTGCACCTCATTGTCGCCAAAGAACGTGTTTTGTCATGAAGTCAGTTGCTGACAGGAAGCCTTTTCCACACTTGGCGGGGAATCATCCGCCAGAAGAATACCAGTATTTTATACCGCCAGTCGATGATTTCCACGCGGCGCCGGCGTTCGATTGCAGATACGATTTTCCGGGCCACCATTTTCGCGTCCATTAGCAGCGGATAATGTTTTCCGTCATTCAGCAGGCTGGTAGCAACGAAGCCAGGTCTGATATCCGTGAACTTTATCGGACATCTTTGCATATATGCCAGTTGTTCCAGGCAGTCAATGTAAATGTTCTGAAAACGTTTTGTTGCCGAATAAGCCGGTGCTGCTCCCAGTCCTTTGGTGCCTGCTATTGAGCTGACCGCGCAGATGTGTCCGCCGCCTTTTTCCGTGAAGTAGCGGAAGGCCGCATCCATCATGCGGATGAATCCTTCGGCATTGGTCCCTACCGTTTCCAGTTCAGTTTCAGCTTTCAGTTCCCTGTTCTGAAATCCGATTCCGGCACATTGGATAAACAGTTCCATTCCTCCCATCTCATTGACCAATGCCAGCAGTTCATCGCCTGCATTGTGATTCCGAATGTCAATCCTTCTTGTATGAATCTTCTCCGGAGCCATGTTCTGTATTTCTGTCAACTTTTCGGTTCTTCTTCCGGCTACACCTACAGTCCATCCCTTCTCTACCAGGCGAACGGCTGTTTCATATCCGATTCCGGAAGTGGCGCCGATGATGACGGCACGTTTGTTTTGCATCTGTTTCATGTGGCAAGTTATTGTATGTTTGTTCTGACTTCGTATAAGAAATCCTCGCAGGCTGGAGTCCGTATGTCTTTGTTCTGCGGATAAATCAGTCTGCCGTAGAAAGGCATTTGCGGTTGAAGCGGATGCAGTTCTTTGGTCAGATGCTTGCAGAATGTTCTGTACGGATGCGTATGAGCACGCTTTCCTGCATCATCTCTGTAAAATACCGCATAGTGATTAAGCGGTCTGGAATGCACCAGCTGGTTTATTTGCAGTGCAAGACCTCTGGCTTCGTCCTCGGATATCCTGTCGAAGACATTCCCGAAGTGGAAGATTATCAGTTCGGAAAGCCTTGAGTGGGCTGTCCAGAACTCATTCTTTACGGCTGACAGGCTGGGAGGAAAACTTGCGTTTGCTTCCGGAAAGAGCTTCTGAAGGAAAAGCTTCGCCGTTTGTGCCAGTTCGTCCGCCGGATAAATGCAAAGCATGTTCAGGTCGCAGTGTCGGATGTTCCGGCAGGTTTCGGCGAAAGCGAGTGCAGAAGAACCCGCTTCGAACGAGAAGTCGCAGAACACAGTCCGTCCGGATACGTTTCTGATGGCCTGCCGCAGCCAGTTTCCGCAAATCTCAAAGGCAGTCCTTGCCGCCATGTATTGTTTGCGCATATAATAGCGGTTGTAGGTCCGTATGCAGTCGTGTATTCTTGCTTGCGGCACCTTTCGGAAGTCTATGCGTCCGTAGGCAGTAGATTCTCTGCATTCCGTATCCGTTTCCGTGGTTTCCTGTCCCTGTCCGTTTCCGATGTATTCCGCATAGAGGCAGCTCATTTCTTCCGGAAGATTATAGGCGGAGTCTTTCAAATCCCATTGCCGGTCGTATTCCGGCAGCAGAAACCTGCCTTCGAGGAATTCGCTGACCGAAGCTTCGATGTATCCGTTATGCATTCGGATATATTCCATCAGCTTATAGAAAGTGACGTTTGCTCCGAGTATTTGCGGGTTTCCCGTGAGGATGAGCTGCTTTCTGGCTCTCGTGATGGCTACGTTCAGTTTCCTGTCGATCAGGAATCCGTTTTCGCTGAACGTATTTGAAGTCAGGAAATTCAACTGGCTGAAGTTTCGGACAGTGAACGAATAGATGATGACGTCACGTTGGCTTCCCTGGTAACGTTCTACCGTATCGATTGATATGCCGGACAATGCCGGTATGTTGAGCTTGCTGATTTCTTTCCGGATCATGGCAATCTGATTCCGGTAAGGAACGATTACGCCGACTGTTTTGTCGGGATTGAACGAGTCTGCCGTAAGCCGATATACGTGTTCAAGCACAGAAGCCACAATGCGTGCTTCGTTGATATTTGTCTTGTCTGAAAGCGTGGCCGATTCTTCGGGAGTGCCGGCCGGAATGAATATCATGCGCCGGTTCATCAGCAGACGCTCGGTGGCGCTGTCGGTTCCAGCTGACGGATTATAGGGATATGCTTCCTTCTGATGTTCCAGCGGGACGGGCTCCAGGTGTTCGTGGAAGTAAAACGCATGATTGGGAAATTCAGAAACGTCCGGATGCATCCGCCCTTGTTTTTGCAGCACATTCTTGAAGTCCGCAGGGCATTGGCCGTACAGCCTTTCAAACAGAGAGTTGCGGCAGTCATATAGTCCGATTTCATTCAGCAGCGGGTTTGTGACTGCAGCTTCCGTTCCGTTCTGAAGCGCTATGGCAGGCAGTTGCTTGTAGTCGCCTATCAGTACAAACTTTTCGATGGCATTTTTCCCGTTGTGGCGTGCCGAAAGCAGGCCGATAAGGTCCGGTTCCAGAATCTGTGAGGCCTCGTCGATGAAAGCGGTTTCAAAGCGTTTGATGTTGAAGAAATGCGGACGGCTTGCGAAAGCAGTTGTTGTGCCGACGAAAATCCGCGTTTCCGCTATTTTCCGTTTGATGTCCGCCAGTTTGGGGCAGTCAGTCAGGCTGTTCTTCAGCAGATAAGTCCTGAAACGCTTGTCGCATGAAAGCTCATGGCCTATCCGGATAAAGGGCGTTTTTCCGGAGATGCCCGATTCGGTGAGCATGCTGCATATTTCGTCTACAGCCCTGTTCGTGTATGAGAGAAGCAGGATAGAAGCTTCCGGTTCTGTCAGTGCCTCTTCGACCATGTATCTGAGAGCGCACGATGTCTTTCCCGTGCCCGGAGGACCTACGAGCAGAAAGTAGTCGTTGGCCTGCTTTTCCTGCAGCACCAGGCTGTCGAAAGCCCCATAATGCCCGTTCAGCTTTTTTGTCGGGTCTGATGTTGGCATTCTTCTGCCCAGCAGCAGCTGCTTGCGCAAGTCGGTAGCATTCAGAAACTGGAAAAGGCCTTTCAGTGCGTTGGCCGGCGACATGTCGGAAGAGTCGTGCTCGATGCAGTACGTTTCGTTTTCGTTTCCGATGATGTCCTTGTTCTGCTGTCCGTTGCGCAGCTGCAATGTCAGCTTGTCGTGCGACAGGTCTACGATGTTTCCTTTCATCAGAATCTGGCTGCGCACATCCGGTTCACCCTGACAGGAGTAAAGAATCACCATGTCGCCGGCTCTGAAGTTCGGCAGGAAGTCATCCTCCTGCTGTGGTATGTTCAGCTCCAGCCAGTCATATCCTTTTTCCGGGCTGCTTTTCTTCTTGTCCGCCACGGTAAGTCCTGTCAGGATGTTTCCTGCCTCCATCTTTTCTTTTGTCGGATTGTGCCATGTAGCTGCGAATCCCCTGGACGGGTCGTCGTTCCCTCCCGTCTTGTTGAGCAGCATTTCCTTCGACACGAACGTGAAGAAGCGGTCGAAGTACGCCCTTTCAAGGGGAGTGCAGCGTTTCAGCGTGTTGATGGCAGCCTGTAGCTGAGGCTCCTGGAAGTCAGTCCAGAGCCTTTCGTGCGTCTGCATTTCATTGAGCAGGTCGGTGCTCAGGCCCTCGATGACTTTGGTGACTCCTCCTTCCGCGAAGTTCATTTCCTGCGCTGCGATGCAGTTTCTGAGGCGTATGCTTTCGCGGAACAGTTTTTCAGAGAAATGCTCCAGGATCAGTCCGTCCTTGTACTTTGAATAGAGCAGGAAAGTCTGCATGTCTTTTGCCTGCTGTCCGAAGTTATACATCAGCACGCCCTGATACAGCATCATCTGGACGAAGTGTTCTTCCTTATGCCGGTTCTTCCGTTCGTCACGTTTTCCGGCCTTCTGTTCGATGAGAATCTTGAAGTCCTTCTGAAGCATGTCGACACGTCCCTGCAGTCCGAGGCGTTCGCAGATGAACGAAGCCTCGAGCAGTGTGTTCTGTCTGTCGAAGCCGGAGATGTTGCGCGGAAGCATGTCATGTATAAACGAGCGGATGTTCATCATCTGGCTTTGTGCCTGGGCGTGAAAATCAGCAGGCAGGCTGCATGTGCAGAAGTCGAGCGCGGCGGAAGAGAAAAACTTGTTTACCGAGCCGGCATAGCTGACAGGCATGTCCGGGTTTTCGTTTATGAAGTCGTCCAGCAGCTGGCTGGCCAGGTTACCCATCAGAATGGGAGCCGAGTTGGCTCTCGGCAGAATCTTGTCCATGAAGTAGTTCAGCGGATGGTGTCCGTATTCGCGGAAGCATCTTGACAGTGCGCTGACATCGATGAGGTAGTCGGGATAAGCGACTATGAGTTTCGGTATATAATGGTTTTCCTCGTCCACCTTTACGTCAAGCAGGTTCAGCGGCAGATTTTCCCTCAGGAGTTCCCGGATATAGAGCTGGTCGCCTTCGTATCCCGCTTTTTCGTAATTGATAATGATGAAAGGCTCTTCCTCGCTGTCGCAGGAAGCGAAGATTTGCGAATCGTTCCAGCTGGTCACATACGCTCGTATGTAGGGAACGAGCGAAAGCCTTGTTCCCGGATAGGGACGGTTGGAGTGGGGGATTTCGGGCAGCAGTGATGCGGGAATATCTTCTTCGAATCCCAGCGACACGAAGCGTACCAGCGCGCGGAGGTCATAGAGATACTCTTTCATGTCCGGCTGGAAACGGTCGCCCATCGCCTTGTTGCAGTTGCGCCTCATGGTCTGGATCGCGTAGCGGTCGGAAGGGGTCATCTTCTTTTCCTTTCCGATATAGTCGATCCGTGAGAAAAGGTTGGCGAAGTTCAGGGTAGAAGCAGCCGTCAGTTCATAGGCGGCTTCTTCCAGCACCTTGTAGAGCAGGATATATTTAGCCCGGATATTCTCCGGGCTTGCAGTCGGTTGGCGGTGGATACGTTCGATACGGTCGAACAGGTCGAAAGATTGCAGTTTGATGCGGTGGCTCTCCAAAGTCGTTTCTTTCTTATTGTTCCACCTTCAGTTCATAAATCCGGTATGCCTCTTCCAGCGCAGGATAAGTTCCCTTGTATTGGTTGGTTACGTCTTCCTGGAATCTGTATGTTTTCTGTTGGAGATAAGTCACGAAGAAAGTGTAGGTTTGTGCCGAGGTTCCTGCCATGGTCGCTTCGATGCAGACCTGTCCGGCACCCGTATTCTCGTTGTACTTTCTGCTCTGCTCAAAGATTCCCACGCTGTATCCCCCTGTCGCTTCGGGATAGATTTTGATGTCCCCCGAAGACAGTTCCTTGTCGGCATAGGTCAGTTCAAAGCGTCCGCCGATTTTTACGGGACTGTTCTGGGTGATTTCGTTCTGCAGTGCCTGTGTCTGGTTCTGTGTCAGTTCCCCTCCGATTACAGTGGCGTCGATGCCTGTTACGGTGAATATGCTCTGCGGATTCCCTACGTTTACGCTCAACTGATAACTGTTTCCCGACCGGTCGGCAATGATGGATTCTGTGGTTCCCGCGCTTACGGGCAGGTAAGTCAGCGTGTCCCCGTCATAGCGGAAGTCGGCGATGCTCTTGTCGGTTATGGAAACCGTATAGTTTCCTTTCCCTCCGCGGATGAGGTATTTCTCTCCTTCATTGTTGAATATGCTGATTTGCAGCTGGTTCCCTTCGAGCGCGGTTTGAGTTTCCGCTTCAACCAGATAGATGGGATTATAGTCGTCGCTGCTGCATGATGCAAGTGAGATGGCCGCAGCCGAAAAGGCGGCAAGGATAAAAGTTTGTTTGTTGCTCATTTGTGTCTGATATAATGTTAGTTTTCAAAAGTACAATTTTTTGTCCAAAATCAAAAGGAACGCCGTAAAAAGTTATTTCTCGTATGGCGCGAAAAATGTCCCGTTAAGTCATTTAAAATATCCCAACAAGTCAATCAATCTTTCCCAACAAGTCGATGAGTTTTTCCCAACAAGTTTTCGGCGGTTTATTTGCCCATGAAAAGTTTGCCGCAGTACGCTCCGGCAAAGGCCGTGCCCAGCCCGAAAATTACGCTGCCCGCGACATAGGCAAAGAATGTGCCGTAGAGTCCCTGTCTGAGCAGGCTGACTCCCTCGTAGCTGAAGGTGGAGAATGTGGTGAAGCCTCCGCATATGCCGGTTGTAAGGAAAAGCTTCGATTCGGCGGAAAGATTGAAACGCCCGGCCAGGGCATAGAACAGTCCGATAAGGAAGCTGCCTGCCAGGTTTACGGCGAATGTGCTCCATGGGAACGAACCGGGCGTGATGCGTCCGGCAAACAGCAGTTGGGCGGCATACCGCAGCATGCTGCCGATGCCGCCTCCCAGAAAAACCATCAGCATCAGTTTGGTCATATCTCTTTCAGTGTATAGTCGCCTGCTTTTTCTGTAATTGTTCTCTGAATCTGCTCCAGCGGAAGTTTCTCGTTCGCAAATGTTACCGTTGCTTCGGGAGGAGTGAGCGTAACTTTGGCCGAGATTCCTTCGATTGAATTCAGCACTTTTTCCACACGGGTGCGGCAATGGTTGCACATCATTCCGTCTACCGAGTAGACTTGCCTTATTTTCCCGGCTGTAGGTTCTGCATCCTCCTTTTCTTTTTCGGGCGCAATGTGTCTTGCCTCGGCTGCGGGCCTTGCGGCCGTGTTGCCTAATTTTTTCTTGCGCAGGCGCAGGCTGTTGGTCACCACGCTTACGCTGCTCATTGCCATGGCCGCTCCGGCTATCATCGGGTTGAGCAGGAAGCCGTTGACGGGGTAGAGCAGGCCGGCTGCTATCGGAACGCCTATCAGGTTGTAGATGAATGCCCAGAACAGATTTTCGCGGATGGTGAGCACCGTCATTCTTGAAAGCCGGATGGCATCGGCGATCTTGTTCAGGTCGGACGAGATGATGGTCATCTTGGCCACGTCCATGGCGATGTCGCTTCCGCGTCCCATGGCGATGCTGAGGTCGGATTGCGCCAGGGCGGCACTGTCATTGATTCCGTCGCCCACCATTGCCGCGATTTTCCCTTCTGCCTGAAGCGATTTGATGAATGCAGCTTTCTGTTCGGGGAGTACGCCTGCCTTGAAGTGAGTGATGCCTGCCTGTCGGGCTATGTAGCGTGCGGTTCCTTCATTGTCGCCTGTCAGCATATAGACATCAATGCCCATATCCTTTAATTGTCGGACGGCCGCCTGTGACGTTGTCTTGATGCGGTCGGTGATGGCAGCCAGTCCGTAAGCTTGTTTCTCATCGGCAAACCAGATGACTGTTTTCGCTTCGCTTTCCAGCCTTTCGGCTTCTTTCTTCAGTTCGCCGGAAACGGCGATGTGGTTTTCTGCGAGCAGGCGGGAGTTTCCGGCAAAATAGACCGTCCCGTTTACGGTTCCGCTTATTCCTTTTCCGGTGATGCTCTTGAAGTTCTCGATCGGAAGGCTTTGTCCTTGAAGCCGTTCGGCGATCGCTTCGGCCAAGGGATGTTCGGACATCTTCTCGAGGCTGTAGAAAATGTTTTTCAGGCCGTCCTCCTCCAGACTTCCGGACAAGTCTGTCACGGTCGGTTTTCCTTCGGTCACGGTGCCGGTCTTGTCAAGTACGATGGCATTCACCTTGCGGGCCGTTTCAAGACTTTCCGCATCTTTTATCAGAATCCCGAGTTCGGCTCCTTTTCCTATTCCCACCATGATGGCCGTCGGGGTTGCCAGTCCCAAAGCACAGGGGCAGGCGATGATGAGTACGGTCACGGCGGCCAGAAGTCCGTGCGTGAATCCGTTGGAAGGAGCGAATATGAGCCAGCCTGCAAATGAAAGAAGTGCAATGCCTATGATTGTCGGCACGAAAACGGCTGCGATGCGGTCGACCAGCTTTTGTACGGGGGCCTTGCTCCCTTGAGCATCCTGCACCATGCGGATGATGTGTGCCAGTACGGTTTCCGTTCCCACTTTCTCAGCCGTAAACCGGAAGCTGCCCTTCTGGTTGATGGTGCCGGCAAATACCTTGGCTCCTTCGTCCTTCAGCACTGCCACCGGCTCTCCGCTCAGCATGCTTTCGTCTACATACGAGGTGCCTTCGGTTACAGTTCCGTCAACGGCAATCCTTTCTCCGGGCTTTACCAGCAGGCGGTCGCCGATGCTCACCTGTTCCACCTTCACTTTCTTTTGCGTTCCGTCGGCACAGAGCAGGGTAACTGTTTGCGGCTGCAGTCCCATCAGCTTCCTGATTGCTGCCGACGTGCTTCCTTTGGCCCGTTCTTCCAGCAGCCGTCCGAGCAGGATAAAGGCAATGATGCCGCTGGAAGCATCGAAATAGACGTGCGGTTCGATTCCTCTTTCCAGCCAGAACTCAGGGAAAAACAGGTTGAACAGGCTGAACAGGTAGGCTATTCCCGTGCTGTTCGCTACCAGCGTATCCATGTTTGACGTGCGGTGTTTCAGCTGTTTCCATGCATTGATGTAGAAATCTCTTCCCAGCCAGCATACAACCGGCGTGGCAAGCAGCCACATGATGTAGTCTGTATAAGGCTTTCCTGCAAAGAATATTCCGATAATCATCAGCGGAACCGACAGGATGACGGCCCATATGGTGCGGAACTTCAGTTTTCTGTATTTGCTTTCGTGGGCATCTTCCACCTCTTGCTTGCGCTTGTCTTCGTTTGTTTCAATGACCAGGTCATATCCTGCGGCAACGACAGCCTCTTTCAGCTTCTCCGGCGAACAGAGGTCCGGCTCGTATTCGACGGTTGCGGTGGCGGCCGCATAGTTTACGCTTGCCCGGCATACGCCCGGCTGCCTGTTCAGTGTTTTGTCCACCCTTGCTGCACAGGCGGCGCAACTCATTTCCAGTACGGGAAATGTCTTTTTTATCGTTTGCTGTTTATCCATTTTGATTCTTTTTCTGCATTGCCGCAAAAATACAAAATATCTGTAAAGGTTTTGGCCGTAAATCGTTACTTTTGCAAAAATAAAACCTTGCAGAAATTATGTCCCATCTGACTCCTCTTATCAGCGATCTGGCATTGATACTGATTTGTGCCGGAATTACCACCCTCATATTCAAGAAACTGAAGCAGCCTTTGGTGTTGGGCTACATCGTGGCCGGCTTCCTTTGCAGTCCGCATTTCCAGTTTACGCCTTCGGTTGCGGATGAGGTGAACATGCAGATATGGTCTGAAATCGGCGTCATCTTTCTTCTGTTTGCGCTGGGGCTGGATTTCAGTTTCAAGAAGATGCTTAAATCAGGTTCGTCAACGGTAATCGCCGCCTGTACCATCATTTTCTGCATGATTCTGATCGGGATGTTTGTGGGATGGCTGTTCGGCTGGAAGCAGATGGACTGTATGTTTCTGGGGGGTATGCTCGCGATGTCGTCGACCACCATCATTTACAAGGCGTTCGACGACATGGGCCTGAGGCAACAGCGTTTTGCGGGCATCGTGTTAAGCATTCTGGTGCTTGAGGACATTCTGGCGATCGTGCTGATGGTGATGCTGACCACGCTGGCGGTTAGCAAGAATTTTGAAGGAGGGGAGATGGCCTACAGCATTGTCAAGCTGGTTTTCTTTCTGGTGCTGTGGTTTGTGGTAGGCATTTATCTGATTCCGCTGTTCCTCCGCCGGGTACGCAGGCTGATGAGTAACGAAACATTGCTCATCGTGTCTTTGGCGCTGTGTTTCGGCATGGTGGTTCTTGCGGCCAAAGTAGGCTTCTCGCCGGCTTTCGGTGCCTTTGTGATGGGTTCTATCTTGTCTGAAACCATCGATTCGGAGCGTATTGAGCATTTGGTCAATCCGGTCAAGGATTTGTTTGGAGCCATCTTCTTTGTATCGGTAGGGATGATGGTAGATCCGGCTATGATTGTAGAGTATATCGGCCCGATTATTGTAATCGTGCTGGCGATTCTGGTCGGCCAGACTGTTTTCGGTACGGGCGGCGTGCTGCTTTCCGGACAGCCGTTGAAGATTGCCGTTCAGTGCGGGTTCAGTCTGACCCAGATCGGTGAGTTTGCATTCATCATCGCGTCGCTTGGAGTGAGCCTGAATGTGACGAGCCATTTCCTTTACCCCATCGTGGTTGCCGTTTCGGTCATCACCACTTTCTTCACTCCCTATATGATACGGCTTTCCGGTCCTGCCTATCGCCTGGTGGACGCTCATCTGCCCCGGTTCTGGAAAGAGCTTCTCCGCCGTTATTCCGCAGGAACCAGCACCGTAAACCATCAGAACAACTGGAAGAAGCTGCTGACGGCTATTCTTCGTATCGTATTGGTCTATTCGGTCTTGTGTGTGGCTGTTATGGTCTTGTCGTTCAATCTGTTCCTTCCCCTGCTTGTTTCCGCCTTGGGCGACTTTTGGGGAAAGGTGGCGGGGGCTGCCGTGACAATCGTGCTGGTGGCTCCGTTTTTGCGGGCCATGATCATGAAGAAGAACCACTCCATCGAGTTCAAGGCATTGTGGGCTGACAACCATTACAATCATGCGCCGCTGATTTCGGTAATATTGCTTCGCATCATCCTTGGCATCGGGTTTGTTGTATATATCGTAGAGTATCTTTTCCAGACTTCGACGGCTTTGGTTGTCGGTATAGCGCTGGTGCTGGTTGTACTGATGATCTTTTCGCGTTTCCTGAAAAAGCAGTCGATCGGGTTGGAGCGGACTTTTGTGCAGAATCTTCGTTCGAAAGATGTCCATAAGGTCTATTTGGGAGAGAAGCGTCCGGAATATGCGGGCCGTCTGCTCGACAGGGACTTGCACTTGTCTGACTTCGCTGTTCCGGCAGATTCGCTGTGGGGCGGCAAGACGCTGAAGGAGCTGGATTTAGGGAAGAAATACGGGGTGCATGTGGCTTCTATTATCCGCGGAAAGCACCGGTTGAATATACCGGGAGGAGAAAACCGGATTTATCCGGGCGATACGTTGCAGGTCATAGGGACAGATGATCAGTTGTCTGTTTTTACGACTCAGGCAGAAAAGGTTTCAGACTATCATTCGGATGATGATTTTGAGAAGCGTGAAATGTATCTGAAGCAGTTTGTCATAGTGGCGGGTTCTCCGTTCTGCAAACATACAATCAGAGAGTGCGGCGTGCGCAACAAGTATCACTGCCTTGTTGTCGGTATCGAGCTGACCACCGGAGATTCCCTTCATAAGCCCGATGTGAACCTTCCGCTTAATGAAGGTGATATTCTTTGGGTTGTGGGAGAAAAAGATAATCTGGCGGCGCTCTTCGCTGTAAACCAGCCGGAGGAGCGAAAGAATGATGTGGACGAAGAATGAGCGCCTGCGCTTGTTTTTCCCGGTCCTATTTTGACTAAATTGAAAGGGGGTATCTCTATTGATAACAAAAGAGCCGTATCATTTTCAGGCAGAGAAAATGATACGGCCCTTCTGCTTCAATATCTGATCATTCGTCTTCTTCGTCCTCAAAGTCGAAGTCAAAATCGAAATTGTCGCTGTATTCGGGAGTGAAGAACTCGTCGAGGTCGCGCCTGTCTTTTTTTGTCGGGCGTCCTGTCCCTTTGGCTCTGTTTACGAATCCGCTGATTCTGTTCATTTCCAGCAGTTCGTACTGGTCTGGAGTGGTTACATTCTCCATGATTTCAGGTACCAGTTTGGCACCTACCCTTTTTTCGATAGCCTGCAGCACTTTAAAAGAGTAGGTTACCGGCGGTTTTCTTACCTGTATTACATCGCCAGGCTTGATCATCCTTGCCGGTTTTGCTTGGGCTCCGTTTATGGATACACGTCCTTTTTTGCATGCTTCCGCCGCTATTGTCCGTGTCTTGAAAATTCGTGCAGCCCACATCCATTTGTCTATTCTAGCTTCAGGCATAGTTTTCTTACAAAATCATTTGTTGTTGAATTGGTTCATTGCATTGTTCAGTCCTGCCAGGCAAAACATTTTGACGGCTTCGCCAGCCATTTCCAGCCGTTCGGGCATGAGTTTCATGTCTTCTTCGCTGAAATGTCCGAGCACATAGTCTATCTGTCCTCCTCTCGGAAAGTCGTTTCCGATGCCGAAGCGCAGGCGGGCGTAATTCTGAGTCCCTAATGTAGCGGCGATGTGCTTCAGTCCGTTGTGTCCGGCATCGCTTCCTTTTCCTTTCAACCTCAGCGTTCCGAAGGGAAGTGCCAGATCGTCCACTACTACCAGCAGGTTTTCCAGCGGAATCTTTTCCTGCTGCATCCAATAGCGCACAGCATTTCCGCTCAGGTTCATGTAGGTGGAAGGTTTGAGCAGGACCAGTTGTTGTCCTTTGACCGACATGTTTGCCACTGCGCCGTATCGCTTGTCGCTAAAAACAATATTGGACGCCTTAGCAAGGGCGTCCAATACCATAAATCCTATATTGTGACGGGTATTCCGGTATTCTTCACCGATATTCCCCAGTCCGGCTATCAAGTATTTCATTGAAAAGGATTGTCAGTTTTTATTATTTGCCAGCGTTAGCTTGTGCACCACGAGCCGCACGAGTCAATTTAACTGCGCAGACAACAGAGTCTTTTGCGTTCAGCAGTTCCAGACCTTCGTAGCTCAGTTCGCCAACTTTGATTGTTTTGCCCAGTCCCAAGTTAGAAACGTTGATAACCAGACGTTCCGGAATGACGTTATAAAGTGCTTTAACTTTCAGCTTGCGCATCTGAAGTGACAATTTACCGCCGGCTTTCACACCTTCAGCCAATCCTTCAAGCTGAACGGGAACTTCCATTACGATCGGGTTGGATTCGTCAATCTGATAAAAGTCGATGTGAAGAATCTTGTCAGTTACCGGGTGGAACTGAATGTCTTTCATGACTGCATTGACGATTTTGCCATCGATGTTCAGGTCTACAACATAAATATGCGGAGTATAAACCAGTTTTCTTACGGCTTCGTTTGTTACGGCGAAGTGTGTGTCGATGATATTTCCGTTTTCATCTTTCTGTGATCCGTAAAGCACGCATGGGATAGAATCGTTCTTGCGCAGTTCGTGAGTTGCTTTCTTTCCTGTTTCTGTTCTTAAAGAACCTTTTACTTCAATTGATTTCATTACTTAAAATTTTTGTGTTACTCTAAATTAAGTTGATTTGCTGCTTAATTCACCATCACACTGTGTGTTTGCACACGATGATTTTTTAAAAGCGGTGCAAAGATAGCCTTTTTCTCCTTTTTGACCAACTTTTCCCCGAAAAATTAGAAATCAATGTCTATTTTTATTTCATTGGCGTCTGGCGTAAGCGCATTCTTTCCCAAATTGTTTGTGTCGGCTATGTGTGTCTGCCCGTAAACCGGACCCTGTTCCTGTTCGATGAACTGAATGGCCTGCTTTAATCCGTCCATGAATTTCTCGAAATCTTCTTTGTAAAGAAAGATCTTATGCTTTTCAAAGTTCACTTGAGAATCGTTTCCTTCGCCGAGTACGATTTTTTTGCTTTCGGTTATGGCTAAAAACATTTCATCTTTTCTGTTTCTCTTGACATCAAGATAATAAATGCGTTTCCCCGCTTTGATTGCTTTGGAGAAGACGATTTCTTTGTCTGCTTCACTAGCTGTTGTTTTCTTTTTCAGTTCTTCCATAGTTCACAATACTTATAAAACCGCTTCAAAATTGCTGATTTTTTTGTAAATTGCAAAGGGCTGGCAGGATAAAAAAAACAAATCTCTAAAAAAAAGAAAAAATATGCCCTGCAGTGATGTCTGGTTTGAGAAATTTGATTACTTTTGCAAACCTGAAATTTGTATAATTAATATGATTAATAGAGTTCTTATTCGTCTTAAGATAGTTCAGATAATATACGCATATTATCAGAATGGTGGTAAAAACTTGGATACGGCTGAGAAAGAATTGTTTTTCAGCTTGTCGAAAGCGTATGATCTGTACAACTATCTTCTCTTGTTGATGGTTGAGGTGACGCGGTATGCTGCAAAACGAATTGATGCAGCCAAACACAAACTGGCTCCTACGAAGGAAGACTTGTCGCCCAACATGAAATTCGTTGAAAACCGTTTTATCGCGCAGCTCGAATCAAATGTTCAGCTGAATGAGTTTATGGCTTCCCAAAAACGGACATGGGAGAATGAAAGTGAATTCGTTAAAGGCCTCTGCGAACAGATTATGCAGAGCGATATATATAAGGAATATATGGCCAGCGAAACCTCTTCGTATGATGAAGACCGCGAACTGTGGAGAAAGCTTTACAAGAAGATGGTGTTCAACAATCAGGCTTTGGATGATGTGCTTGAAGACCAGAGTCTGTATTGGAACGATGACAAGGAAATTGTGGATACGTTTGTGCTGAAAACCATCAAGCGCTTTGATCCGAAGAACGGGGAAAAGCAGGAGCTGCTTCCGGAATTCAAGGATGAGGAGGATCAGGACTTTGCCCGCCGTCTTTTCCGCCGTTCGATTCTGAATGCGGATTACTATCGCCATCTGATAAGCGAAAATTCGCGGAACTGGGATTTGAACCGTGTGGCGGTGATGGATATGGTGATCATGCAGATCGCTCTGGCCGAAATACTCAGCTTCCCGAACATACCGATCAGTGTTTCGTTGAACGAATACGTTGAGATTGCCAAGCTGTACAGCACGCCTAAAAGCGGGGCTTTCATCAACGGTACGCTTGACGGCATCGTGAAGCAGTTGAAGAAGGACAATAAACTGACAAAGAACTGAGAATAGTATTAATCAAAATCTAAATCAAGAAAAAGTATGAATTTGTTAACTGTTATGTTGCAGGCACAGGGGGGAGCCGACTACTCTTTCCTCATTATGATGGTAGCCATCTTCGTAATCATGTATTTCTTTATGATTCGTCCGCAGAACAAGAAGCAGAAGGAAATACAGAAGTTCCGCAAAGGTCTTGAGGTGGGTCAGTCTGTAATTACGGCCGGCGGCATTTATGGCAAGATTAAAGAAATAGAAGACAACGCTGTGATCGTTGAAATCGCTCCGAGCGTAAAAATTAAAATCGACAAGAACTCGATTTACCCTGACGCGCAGTCGCAGGCTTCCAAATAAATTAAGTCTGACTTAAGATGTTCGCCAAGAAGAACATAAGAAGATATATTCCAATTGTTTACAGAAGGATCAGAAACTTCCTGCTAAGCGACAAGAGCAGGGAGTTTCTGATTTTTTTGTTTTTTGTGTTCGTGTCATTCTGCTTCTGGCTTCTGCAGACAATGAACGACGAATATCGTGCCGAATTCAAAATACCCTTGCGCCTGAAAGGGATTCCGGAAGATGTTGTAATGACTTCCGAAATCCCCGGACAGCTTAGAGTGAAGGTGGAGGACAGGGGAACTGTGCTTTTGAACTACATGCTGGGGCGCACGTTCTTTCCTGTGGTGTTCAATTTCGACGATTATAAGGATAAGGGAGGCTGCGTGCATATCCCGACGGCTGAAGTCATGAAAAGAATATCCTCGCAACTGAACAATACCACGCGGATCGTTTCTGTGCATCCCGATACGATCGACTTTATTTATTCGCAGGGGGAGGCTAAGCAGGTGCCTGTCGCTATAAACGGAACCGTGCTGGCCGGGATGCAGTATTATGTGAGCAATATGTATCTTTCTCCGGATTCCGTAACGGTCTACGCGCCGAAAAACTTGCTTGAAACTCTTTCTGTTGCCTACACCGCTCCTTTCACGATAGAGAATATCACGGATACCGTGAGGCGTCATCTTCCGTTGCAGAAGATCCGCGGTGTCAAGTTCGTGCCTGCATCGGCCGATCTGACGGTATGCACAGACATGTATTCAGAAAAAACGATTGAAATACCGGTTGTTGGCTTGAACTTTCCTCCGGGAAAGGTGTTGCGCACCTTTCCTTCGAAAGTCCGTGTGACATTTCAAGTGGGCCTGAAAAACTTCAAGCTTGTCTCGGAAAACGATTTCTTTATTGGAGTTTCTTACGAAGAGCTTGTAAAAAACAAGTCGGACAAGATTGAATTGTCGGTAAAGAAGTCGCCGGATTTCGTCAATCATATCCGCATTGTTCCGGCTGCGGTGGATTATCTGATAGAGCAGCAGCCCGAAGATCTTAAAGCAGATTCTATAGATGATTAAACTGGGAATAACGGGAGGGATAGGCAGCGGAAAGTCGTATGTGTCTTCTCTGCTTGAAAAGCGGGGAGTGCCGTTGTATGACACAGACAGCAGGGCAAAGATGCTGACTGTAGATTCGCCGGAAATACGTGACGGACTGACGGCACTGCTGGGAGCCGGTGTCTATGCTCCGGACGGATCCCTCAACAAGCCGTTGCTTGCCTCCTATCTGTTTGCCGGTGAAGAAAATGCCCGGAGAGTCAATTCGATCATTCATCCCTGCGTGTTTGATGATTTCCTTTTGTGGGCGGAGAGAATGCGAAGCGAGGGATGCCGTCTGGTGGGTATGGAAAGCGCCATACTGTTTGAGTCCGGATTCAACAAAGGAGTCGACAAGACCGTGATGGTATATGCTCCGGAAGCCTTGCGTATCCGCCGCGTTATGCAGCGTGACGGAATGAGCGAACGCCAGGTGCTTTCGCGGATGAAGGCGCAGATGGGAGATGAGGAGAAAAGGAAGAAATCGGACTTTGTTATCTTGAATGACGGGATTTCTTCTCTTGAACCCCAGATTGACAACCTTCTTATTGCGCTCATCGGCAGAAAAGACATCGGATAGTTTGTGTATTTCGTCTGAGGATTGTATTTTTGTCAACCGAAAGACAACTAATTTTTTTAAGACATTATTTAGACGAGCTATGTTAAAGACTATTTTGGCAATTTCCGGCAAGCCCGGTTTGTATAAGTTGGTATCACAGGCAAAAAATATGCTGATTGTTGAGTCGGTGAGTGCTGAGAAGAAAAGAATGCCTATTTATGGCAGCGACAAGGTGATTTCGTTGGGAGATATCGCCATGTATACCGATGCGGACGAAGTTCCGCTGGGCACAGTTCTTGAGTCGATCAAGAAAAAGGAAAATGGAGGCGAGATCTCTTTCAATTACAAGAAGGCTTCCAACGAAGAACTCCATGCTTTCATGGCAGAGGTGCTTCCGAATTACGACCGTGACCGTGTGCATACAAGTGACATCAAGAAACTTGTACAGTGGTACAATCTGCTTGTAGCCAACGGAGAAACGGAGTTTGTAGAAGAAGAAAGCGAAGAAAAGGCTGAATAAACAAGCTGTTTTTCAACGGCCGGTTTCAAGGGCATCGGGAGATCTTGTTTTTAAGATGTTTCCGATGCCCTTGAAGTTTGTTGTGCCTGTCGGGCCCGGTTTGAGTCTTATATTATTGAATGATACAGATTAATTTTGAATTATCTGTTTGATTTTCAGCAGATTTACGCGGTTTGAGTTTTGTTACGTGTAGTTGTATCAATCAGGATTTTTATTCTTTTCTGTAAATAACCTTGAGGTTTATATTTGTGGAGCATATATAAATATTCAAAGATAAATCCATGAATGATACAATGACAGAATTTAGTGGTTTGGTGGGCGATGCTTATCGGAAATACAGACATGATGTTTTCTTTTACGTTTATGGCAGGATAGGCAGGAAAGAGGATGCGGAAGACTTGGTGCAAGACACTTTTCTCCGCCTTTGGAGTGCTGGCAGGCCTTTGAGTGAAGACACGCTCAAGCGATTGCTTTATACGATAGCCCGGAATCTGGTTACAGACTATCTGAGGAGGTTTTACAAGAGGCAGGAGGTGATGGAATATGTAGGCGGGGCGGAAGAGAGCTTCTGTGCGGGGACAGAAAGCCGTGTTATTATGGATGAGTTGAGGTGTCTGCTGTGGCGCAAGCTTTCGGAGCTGCCCGTACGCCGTCGTGAAGTATACATGCAGAGTCACTTCCGGGGGAGAAGTTCTGCGGATATTGCGGAAAAGATGAATCTCTCCAAAAGAACGGTAGAGAATCATTTGTTGGCCGGACGCAAGGAAATACGTACATATATGAAGCAGTTTCTGTGAAAATGTTTGTTGCTTGTTTGTGCATGTATTTTCCGAATGCCGTGAACGGTTCTATATTCCACGTTGTGGAACGTACATTCCAGCCTTTGGAATGTACATTCCAGATTGTGGACCGTATATTCCACGTTGTGGAATATAAAAAATGCCGCGGCAGACATGACTCTTTGTCGGGGTGAAAAGGAGAAGCGGATGGATGCGAATTCTGAGGCGGCCGCAATTTCGGATGCGGTTGGTCGGTTTCTGCTTTTGTTTATGAGTTTTTTTGC
>SDWH01000018.1 GCA_019550975.1 Bacteroidales bacterium SW299
AGAAAAAAGCGCACAAGGCGAAATGTTATTTTCGGCCTGTGCGCTTTTTTTAAGTTTCCTTATTTATTCAGCTTGCTCCACGTGTCTTTTAGTGAAACGGTCCGGTTGAAAATCAGATGTTCCGGTGTGGAATCCTTGTCTGCCGTAAAGTATCCGATCCGCTGGAACTGGAGATAGTCAAGCGGCTTGACGTCGGCCAGGTATTTTTCTACATAGCATTCGGTCAGCACTTTGAGCGATTCCGGATTGATCATCTCCTTCATCGCCTCCAGCGGGGAGCAGTTCTTTGCCTCGCGGATAGCAGCCATTTCGTCGCGCGGATTCTCCACCTTCCAGAGCCTGTCGTAGAGTCTTACTTCCGCTTTCAGGCAATGCCTGCAGCTTACCCAATGGAGCGTGCCTTTCACCTTGCGGTTTGCTTCGGGCATGCCGCTCTTGGTGTTCGGGTCATATTCTGCATAGACTTCCGTGATGTTTCCGTTCTCGTCTTTCTTGCAGCCTGTACATTTTACGATATATGCATTTTTCAGTCTTACTTCCTGCCCCGGGGTCATACGGAAATACTTTTTGGGAGCAATTTCCATGAAGTCCTCGCGTTCGATCCACAGCTCGCGCGAAAACTCGATCGTGTGCGTCGGGGAGTCCGGGTCTTCCGGATTGTTGACAGCCTCCATCGCTTCCACCTTGTCTTCCGGGTAGTTGGTCAGAACCAGCTTTACGGGATTGATGACCGCCGAAACGCGTGTGGCTCGTGCGTTCAGGTCTTCACGCACGGCGCTTTCCAGCAGCGCGAAGTCGTTCAGCGCATCGTAGGTGGTATAGCCGATCTTGTTGACGAAATTCCGGATGGATTCCGGCGAATATCCTCTCCTGCGGAATCCGCAGATGGTAGGCATACGGGGGTCGTCCCATCCGTCCACAAGTCCTTCCTTGACCAGAATAAGCAGGTTGCGCTTGCTCATCAGCGTATAGTTCAGGTTCAGCTTGTTGAACTCGTACTGGTGGGGGCGGTTGTCGTCAAGGTCTTTTCCTTCTTTCACCCAATCGACAAACAAATCGTAAAGCGGCCGGTGAACCACGAATTCCAGCGTGCAGAGCGAGTGGGTTACTCCCTCGAAATAGTCGCTTTGTCCGTGCGCAAAGTCATACATCGGATATGCCTTCCATTTGTCGCCTGTGCGGTGATGCGGAGTTTTGACCACGCGGTAGATAATCGGGTCGCGGAAGTGCATGTTCGGATTGGCCATGTCAATCTTGGCGCGCAGAACCATCTTCCCTTCTTCGATTTCTCCGCTGTTCATCTTCTGGAACAGTTCGAGGCTTTCTTCTATGGGGCGGTTGCGGTATGGGCTTTCCGTTCCCGGCTGGGTAGGAGTGCCTTTCTGTGCCGCAATTTCTTCAGAAGTCTGTTCATCGACGTAAGCTTTGCCTTCCTTTATCAGACGGATGGCAAAGTCCCACAACTGCTGGAAATAGTCGGAGGCGTAATACTCGTGCCCCCATTGGAATCCGAGCCACTGGATGTCTTCCTTGATGGCTTCCACGTATTCCATGTCTTCTTTGGTGGGGTTTGTGTCATCGAAACGCAGGTTGCATACGCCTCCGTATTTCTGCGCGATGCCGAAGTCGAGGCAGATGGCCTTGGCGTGCCCGATGTGCAGGTATCCGTTCGGTTCAGGCGGAAAACGTGTCTGCACTTTTCCTCCGTTCTTTCCTTCCTGCAAGTCTTTTTCCACAATCTGTTCGATGAAATTCAGGCTCTTTTTCTCTGAATTTTCTGTTGCGTTTATTTCTGTCATAGCTGTTGTAGGTTGTCGTTTAATCATAATACAAAGGTAATATAAAAATGTGACATATCCGGAAAATCCGGAGAGCTTTTTGATTTGCGGAGTTTATGCGGGAGCGGCGGGGCCTTGTCCGGGATGCGGGGCCTTCTGCCTGGCACGAAGCCGGCGGGCGTTATCTGAAAAAGAGAGGACTGCGGGGAGATTTCTTCCGGGCGGCTGTCGGAAAAATGGATGAGTTGCGTGAAAAGCTGTATCTCCAGTTTGGAGGTGTATGTTTTCAGTCTGGAGATGAACTTTCCGGAGGCTTCGGATGGCTTTTGTGCGGAAAGAATGCTTTTTCGGAGCAGCGGAAACCGTATTTCTGTCGGCCGTCCGGGTCGGAGTTTTGTGGATTCTGGCATGGATTTTATGAAAAATGTTAAAACGTCTGTCGGCTTGCGCTGAAAGAAAGTGCGGAAGAAACTTTGGCCGCATGCCGGATATTTTGCCCAACTTTTTTCGGCGCCTGCTGTCTGTTTTAATAAAAATTGATTATTTTTGCTGGACTAATCGGATGCGGTAGTTAAAAACTCCAATCAAAGAAAAACGAAAGAAAAATACAAAATGTGTTTTATGACATGTTTTTTTATTTGGTCAGGTGAAAAAAACACCGCATCTTTGTGACGTTATCCTGAAAACAATCTTTTTACCTTAAGAAAAAAAACTAATACCTATTGAAAACTTTAAAAAAAGGCTCTTTGTGAAAAGCGCCTTTTTTTTATGTCTATACGCAAACTTCCGAAACTTTCCGTATCTTTGAACATTGTTTAAATGACACTTGTTATGGCGCAACCATTAGCAGAACGAATGCGTCCGAAGACGCTGGATGATTATATAGGCCAGAAACATCTGGTAGGTGAAGGGGCGGTTTTACGGAAAGTGATTGATGCCGGCCGCATTTCTTCTTTCATATTGTGGGGGCCTCCGGGGGTGGGCAAAACCACTTTGGCGCAGATTATTGCCAACAGGCTGGAAGTTCCTTTTTTCACGTTAAGCGCGGTCACTTCGGGTGTGAAGGATGTGCGGGACGTGATTGAAAAGGCACGCAACGGGCGTTTCTTTTCGCAGCAGAGCCCGATTCTGTTCATCGACGAAATCCACCGTTTCAGCAAATCGCAGCAGGATTCGCTGCTGGGAGCGGTTGAAACGGGTGTGGTGACGCTGATAGGAGCCACCACGGAAAACCCTTCTTTCGAGGTGATCCGTCCGCTGCTTTCGCGCTGCCAGCTTTATGTGCTGAAACCATTGGAGAAAGACGACCTGCTGGAACTGGTCGATCATGCGCTGAAGCGTGATGCAGTGCTCAAGGAAAAGCACGTGGAGGTGAAGGAGAGCGACGCGATGCTCCGCTATTCGGGCGGAGATGCCAGAAAGTTGCTGAACATTCTGGAGCTGGTGGTGGAAGCCGATGGAGGCGACCCGATTGTCATCACCGACGAGAAAGTGGTCAGCCGTCTGCAGCAGAACCCTTTGGCCTACGATAAGGACGGCGAAATGCATTATGACATCATCTCTGCCTTCATCAAGTCGATTCGTGGAAGTGATCCGGATGCGGCCCTTTACTGGCTGGCCCGGATGGTTGAAGGAGGCGAGGATCCGGCTTTCATTGCCCGCCGGCTGGTTATTTCCGCTTCGGAAGACATCGGTCTGGCCAATCCTAACGCCCTGCTGCTGGCCAATGCTGCTTTTGACGCCGTGATGAAGATCGGCTGGCCGGAAGGGAGGATTCCGCTGGCTGAAGCTACGGTCTACCTGGCCACGAGTCCGAAAAGCAATTCGGCCTATATGGGCATCGGCTCGGCTCTGGAACTGGTCAGGCAGACGGGCAACCTCCCGGTTCCCTTGCATCTGCGCAATGCCCCTACCAAGCTGATGAAACAGTTGGGCTATGGAAAAAGCTATAAATACGCCCACGACTATCAAGGGCATTTTGTAGAGCAGCAATTCTTGCCGGATGAAGTGAAGCAGGCCCGCCTTTGGCATGCGCAGGACAATCCGGCGGAAGCCAAGCTCAATGACCGTATGGTTGCTTTATGGGGCGAACGGTATAAGAAATGAACACTTGTTTTAATTGGAGTTTTATAAGTAGATGTTGAGAATTAGTTTATGCAAAACCTGTTTGTTCAGAAATGCAGATTAACGCGGATTTTCGCTGGTGATTGCGCTGATTGTCTGCTTTTAACCTGCGAAAATCTGTGTTTCTGACAATATCATTCAATTTTGCACACTTACTTAAATTAGATAAAGAATTAGTTTATGAAGATTGTAGTATTGGACGGATATACTTTGAATCCGGGCGACTTGTCATGGGACGCTTTGAAAGAGCTGGGTGATGTGACTGTTTACGACCGTACAGCCCCCGGCGAATTGATGGAACGTGCGAAAGGGGCAGAGGTGCTTCTGACGAACAAAGTGGTTTTGGATGCGGAAACACTCCGTTCGTTGCCGGAACTGAAATACATCGGGGTCTTGGCTACCGGATACAACGTGGTGGATGTTGAGGCTGCCCGTGAAGCTGGAATTGTGGTGACCAACATTCCGGCATACAGCACCGATTCGGTTGCTCAGATGGCTTTTTCGCATATCCTTAATATCGTGCAGCGTGTGGATGTCTATGCGGATGAGGCCAGGGAAGGCAAATGGAGCAGCCGGAAAGATTTCTGTTATTGGAATGCTCCTTTGCATGAGCTGGCCGGAAAGAAAATGGGAATCATAGGCTTCGGCCATACAGGAAGTGCAACGGCGCGCATCGCTGCGGCTTTCGGCATGGATGTGCATGTATATACCCGCAAGTCTGCCATGCAGCTGCCGCACGACGTGCATAAATGTCCTTCGCTTGATGAGGTGTTCCGCAAGTGCGACATCGTAAGCCTGCATTGTCCGCTTTCGGAAAAGACAAGGGAAATGGTCAATGCCGAGCGTCTGAAAATGATGAAGCCTACGGCGATACTGATCAATACCGGCAGGGGAGGCCTGATAAACGAAAAGGATTTGGCCGAAGCGCTGGCTGGCGGAACAATTGCAGCGGCTGGCCTTGATGTGCTCGTATCGGAGCCGCCTCACGCAGACAATCCGCTTTTCCGGCTGAAGAACTGTTTTATCACTCCTCATATAGCGTGGGCTACTTATGAAGCCCGCGTGCGGCTGATGGACCTGGCGGTGAGCAATTTGAAGGGATTTATTGGAGGAAAGCCTGAAAATAATGTTGCCATATAAATAGCGGATGATGATGACAAAGGAAGAACGTATACAGAAAGCGGTCGCCTTGTTTAAGGAGGGGTATAACTGTTCTCAGTCGGTTGTGGCTGCCTATGGCGACATGTACGGCTTTACCCGTGAGCAGGCACTGCATATGGCTGCCTCTTTTGGGGGAGGCATTGGGCGCATGCGTGAAACCTGCGGGGCGGCCTGCGGCATGTTTCTGCTGGCGGGGCTGGAGCGTTGCGCCGTTGAGGGAGCAGACAGGGCAGGCAAGGCCGCCAATTATGCGTTGGTTCAGGAACTGGCGGCGCAGTTCAAGTCCGAATGCGGCTCGATGCGTTGCGCCGATTTGCTCGGGCTATCGAAAAAAGAGCCGGTTGTTCCGACTCCCGAAGCAAGAACTCCCGCATATTATGCTAAGCGGCCATGTCCGAAAATGATAGAAACAGCAGCCCGGATATGGGGCGATTTCCTTGAAAAGGAAGGAAAATTGTAACATAATCTGGCCAAATCGCACGTTTTTATTAAATTTTTTTTGTTTTCAGAAACAAAGACCGCTTTTTTTAGCTATTTTTGCCGGGACACAAAATAATTGTTGTAATATATAAAAGCAAAAAATTATGTTGAAAGAAAAAGCAGGTGTTATTGCCGGACAGATCTGGGAAGCACTGAATGGTACTGAAGGTAAAACTCAGAAACAGCTGAAGAAAGAAGCCAAACTGAAAGCGGACAAGGATTTGTTCCTGGGCTTGGGCTGGTTGCTGAGAGAAGACAAGATTGAAACAAGCGAAGTGGACGGTGAATTGGTTGTAAAGTTGAAATAAAGAAGCTTGCATAAAAAAGGAGGTGCGTTGGAAACGGATGACAGTCCGTTTTGCAGCGCACCTCCTTTTTGTGTCCGTCCTGTCAGTTCTCGAAGCAGCCGTTTTCTTTGTCACAGCACGGGCAGCCTTGAAACTCAAACTCAATGGTCGAATGGCTGATCCCTTTTACGGCCAGCGCGTGTTTGATCTGTTGTTTGATGTCGTTCATTTGTGACACGTCTTTGATGACGACATGCACGGTTGCCGCGTTTTCTGTTGTGCTTACAGCCCATACATGGAGGTGATGCCAGTTTTCAATCCCTGATATGCCTGTTATGGCATTTCCTATTTCGTCGAGGTTTACGGAGTCGGGCACAGCGTCAAGCGACAGATAGAGGCTTTCCTTCAGCAGTTTCCACGTTGATGCGAGGATGATGCAGGCTATGGCAAGGCTTATCAGTGTGTCGATGATGACAAATCCCGTGAGAAGAATGACAATGCCTGAAATAACCACCCCCAATGAAACCAGCGTGTCCATCGCCATGTGCAGGAAAGCGCCTTTTACATTCAGATCGTGTCCTTGGTTCCGCATGAGGAGCAGCGTTGTGATTCCGTTGATGAGGATGCCTGCCCCTGCTGTCCATGAGATGGCGGCTCCGGACACTTGTTCGGGGTTGCGGAGCTTGTAGATGCTTTCTATCAGGATACATCCCACGGCTATGAGCAGGATGATGGCGTTGGCCAGCGAAGCGAGCACGGTGCTTTTCTTGTATCCGTAGGTGAAATGTTTGTTGCCGTGGCGTTTCGCCATCTGGATGGCAAACAGCGAAAGCAGCAGGCTGAATACGTCGCTCAGGTTGTGTCCGGCATCCGAAAGCAGTCCCAGTGAGTTGTATCCGAAACCCACTCCTGCTTCGATGAGGACGAACAGAAGATTCAGTATGATGCACAGGATGAACACTGTGCTGAGTGAGGCGGGAGCATGGTGGTGATGCTCGTGCAGATGATGGTTTTCGTGTGACATATCGACAGTTCTTTTTTGTTTTCTGATGCAAAGGTAGGAATTTTGTCATCATCCTGTCCGCGTCGTACCGCAATAACAACCGGGTTGCATTTGTACGCTTTTAATTTCGTTGGATGGTTGCGGTTGTGCGGATTTTCCTTAATTTTGCAGCCTTGTTTTTAATTTGTCAATATGAAGAAGAAGCTTTGTCCGCAATGTAAGATCCCGTCGGTCTATGTCAAGAATGAAAAGGGTGAGCGCCGTTTGGTGTATGTAACTTCAGACGGGACGGTTGTTCCGAAAAATCCGGAAGAAACTCTTGATGGGTATGACCTTTCAGAAGTGTTCTGTCTGGGATGCTCGTGGCACGGGTCGCCTTCCCGTATGGCGAGGTGGTAAGCCCTTGTTCCTGTCGGGGCTGCTCAATCTTTGTTTTTTCTGTTTTCTGCACTCTTTACTTTTATTTTATGAAGAGAAAATACGAAAAATATTCAAAGAATAAGGAAAAATAAGATATTTTATTTAGAAATTATCCGTTACAATAAGGATAGATTTGATTATCTTTGTCTTGAAATTGTGACTAAAAATAAGATTATATGGAGAAAGTGGTTGTAAATTCGTACGAAGAGTTTGAGCAATTGCTGGGTAAACAAATCGGAATTTCTGATTGGCTGGAGATACCCCAGGAGCGTATTAATCAGTTTGCTGACGCTACACTGGATCACCAGTGGATTCATGTGGATGTGGAACGCGCGGAGAAGGAAAGCCCTTACAAGAGCACGATTGTGCACGGGTATCTGACGCTTTCACTGCTTCCTTATCTGTGGAATCAGATTATCGAGGTGAATAACCTGAAGATGATGGTTAATTATGGAATGGACAAGATGAGGTTCGGGCAGGCTGTGCTTTCCGGACAGAGTGTGCGTTTGGTAGCCGAACTGCATTCGTTGGTTAACCTGCGCGGTGTGGCAAAAGCAGAAATCAAGTTCTCTATTGAAATCAAGGATCAGAAAAAGAAGGCGCTGGAAGGAATCGCCACTTTCCTCTATTATTTCAATTGATGGATAATGATACGGAGAAAAAACTGAAAGAATGGGCGCGGCAATATCATCAGGCCGCGTTCATTGTTTCTGATCCGGTGCAGTTTCCTCACCGGTATTCGCGGAAAGAGGATATTGAAATCAGCGGATTGCTTACGGCTGTGCTGAGTTTCGGCAATCGCAGGCAGATTCTGAGGGTATCCGAGCGGCTGGACGGGATGATGGGGCATAGTCCGTTGGAATATGTGCTGTCGGGAAGGTGGAGAGATGATTTCAGAGGTTCCGATCCGCGAAGCTTTTACCGGATGATTTCTTATGCTGGATTCCGTCTTTATTTTGAGAAGCTCTATGAAGTGTATGCGTCGGGAAGGACGCTGGAGGATGCTCTGTCGGATTTCACCGGAAATCCGATGCAGAAGCTTTGTGCCTTTCTTGAAGTTTCCGACCGCAGTCCGCAGAAAAAGCTCAATATGTTTCTCCGCTGGATGATCCGGAGGAACTCGGACGTGGATTTCGGCATCTGGAAAACGCTGTCGCCTTCCGAGCTGGTCATTCCGCTTGATACGCACGTATGCCGTGTGGCTTTTCTGTTGGGGCTGACAGAAAAGCAGGTCTTTTCATTGAACAATGCGCGGAAGATAACGGAAGCCTTGTCGGAAATATTTCCCGGTGATCCGTGTTTGGGCGACTTTGCGCTTTTCGGGTATGGAGTGGACCACCCTGAGGGCTAGAACTTGAGTGAAGCGTAGATGCCGCAATGACCGTCACCTGCTACGGGACTGATGGTAAGGTCGTGCTTCTTGGCGAAGGGGCGTGTGAATATGTAGGAACTGCCTGCGCCGATTACAGCACCGGCGGCTACATCCCACCAGTCATGTTTCTTTCCGTACACGCGGCTCCATCCCACGTAGGTTGATACGACATAAGCTGGGATTCCCCATTTCCATCCGTACCGGCGCTGGATGAACGACGCGGCGGCGAATGATACAGACGTGTGCATGGAGGGAAATGAATGCATGTCGCTGCGGTCCGGGCGCTCTTTTTTGACGGCGTATTTCAGCGCATAAGTAACTCCTAGCGTCGTTATTCCGGCAAAGGCTCCCTGCTTCAGCCCTTCCCAGTCTTTATTGATCAGTATGGCGGTGAGGCCTGCCACCGGGAGCAGCACGGCTCCCACATCTCCCGATGTACGCACAGCCTTCCGGCTTCCGGTCACTTCAATTTTTTGTCCGAACATGGAAACTGCCATGCAAAGGGCAGCCACGAATAAAAGCAGATGTTTCATTTTCTTTAGAATAGTTTGGGGATAAAGATAATCAGTCCGATGACAGCCGAGGCGATAGCCAGAAGCAGTACTGCTCCGGCTGCCAGGTCTTTTGTGTGCTTGATCGCTTCGTTATAGTCGGGCGAAACCGCATCCGCCAGTGCTTCGATTGCGGAGTTGAAAGCTTCTGCCGCCAGAACCATGCCGATAGCCATTGCGATGGCAATCCATTCGGTTGCTGACAGTTTCACGATACAGCCGGTGATGATTACACATGCTGCTATGAAGCAGTGAATCCAGGCGTTGTGCTCGCAGGTTACGAGCAGCCGGATTCCGTTGAATGCGAATCTGAAGCTTCTCAGCCGTTTGCGCAGAGTGAAACCGTTGTTCTTCATGGCTCAGATATTGACAGTCACTTCTACGGGGCAGTGGTCAGAGCCAAAGATTTCGGTATGAATCTTGGCTCCTTCCAGCTTGTCGGCCAGTCGTGCAGAAGCCAGAAAGTAGTCGATGCGCCACCCTGCATTCTTTTCGCGTGCCTTGAACCGGTACGACCACCATGAATAGATGCCGGTCTGTTCGGGATAGAAATGACGGAATGTATCAATGAATCCGGCGTCGAGCAATGTCTGGAACTTTTCGCGCTCCTGGTCCGTAAATCCGGCGTTCATACGGTTTGTTTTCGGGTTTTTCAGGTCTATTTCCTTGTGCGCCACATTCAGGTCCCCGCATACAAGCACAGGCTTCTGTTCATCAAGCCGTTTCAGATAAGCCCTGAACTCGTCTTCCCAGGTCATGCGGTAGTCCAGGCGTTTCAGTCCGTCCTGCGAGTTGGGAGTATATACGGTGACAAGGAAAAAGTCTTCCATTTCAAGTGTGATGACACGCCCTTCGCGGTCATGTTCGTCGATGCCCAGTCCATAAGTTACGCTTAACGGGCTTTTCCGGGTGAAAATTGCAGTGCCCGAATATCCCTTTTTCTCGGCATAGTTCCAGTATGAGGCATATCCTTCAAATTCCAGATCCAGTTGTCCTGCCTGCATTTTGGTTTCCTGCAGGCAGAAAAAGTCAGCGTCGAGCTGTTTGAACGCTTCACGGAATCCTTTGTCGCAGCAGGCGCGAAGTCCGTTTACATTCCAAGATATCAGTTTAATCATAATGAAAACTTGTTTTGCTGTAGAATAAATATGAATTGACAAATCCTCTCTTCTTGTGCGGGAGAGGGAAATCCGCTTGCGTTTATTTTTTCAGATCGAAAAGGTACGTAAGTCTTCCGCCGATGTAAGAATGTCCCGAACGTCCGAAATAATCTTTTTTAGAGTTGTTGTAGAAGTCGCTCAGGCCATAGTAATAGCGTGCTTCAAGGATGAAGTGCCCGATTCCCGTGCGCACTTCAAGGCCTCCGCCTCCGATAATTCCATAGTCGAACTTCCTGTCGGCCGGCTTGTCATACTGTTCGTTTGTTCCTTGCGGCCGGTTAGATGGATTCCACGAAGCGCTTTTGATTTCTTTTTCGCTGATGAGAAACCCTATCTGCGGACCCAGATTCAGGACAAAGCGCACGCCGTTTCCCTTGTCTTTTCCGAAGGCCAGGTGAGCGAGCAGGGGAATTTCCACGTAGTTCATGTTGCGGTGGTAGGTATCTTCCGTTCCGTCTTCAATCACCTCCTTCCATCCTCTTTGCGAAAAGTTCACTTCGGCCTGTATGCCGCAGATCATCTTGAAGTATTTTTCAGAGATGTAGCGTGCGGTAACGCCGAATTCCGGGCCGATGAGCTTGCTCTGCTTGATGCTTGGCTGGAAACTGACCGAGCTTACGTTGACGCCTCCATTGATTCCGATAGAAAAGTTGTGTCGTTCGTCTTGCAGCTGGGCTTTCGCCGGCAGAATCCAAGCACACCCTATTGCTGTGAGAAAGAGCAGGAGTATATGTCTTTTCATTGCAGTCATTCAAAATCCAGTTTAATCAGTTCGAAATCTTTGGTGATGTGTACGAAAAAGACTTTCCGGTTGATGAACCCTCCCCAGTTGTTTACGCGTTCAAACTTGAACCCGGTCTGTATGGGGACAACCTTTACTTTGCTCAGGTTATTCTCCAGTCCGTCCCCTTCCTGCGCCAGTCCCTTCAGAAAGAAATAGCCGGTGTCGAATCCCAGCATTCCGAATTTTGGATAGCTGTTGGCCATGTCTTTGCTGTACCACCTGCGGTAGCTTTGGGTGAAGCGTACAGCCTCGGGGAAGAGGTTGTTGGTGTAGAAAGAAGAATAGAAGTATGTGTCCAGCTCGTAGAATGATGCCAGATGCTCCTGCGTGTATGTCTGCCATTCGGGATAGCCGAACAAGTGCATGTCAAAGCCGGGATGTTCGCGGCGGACAAGCGTAAGATGGGGAAGCAGGCGGGTGAGAGCCGAGCTGCGTCCCGACGTAGGGATAAAGATGTTTGTTCGGGTTGTGTCCATTGCCCCGATAACCTTGTCGGGATCGATTGCGCTGCCGAGCTGGATCTGCTTGAATGTCACCTGGCTGTTCCGAAGTTCGTTTTTCAGCCCGGTGATGAAGTCGGCCTTTTCCTTGTCGCCGTTTGCCGGATCAAGGAAAATCACGTTGCACCGGCTGAACTGGCGTATGAAATGTTCGTATACTTCCGAATACAGGTATGACTGGGGCGTGTTGACCTGGTATATCTGCGGTGTGCTGAACACCTGGTCTACTTTGGGCTCGAACGGGATGACCAGCCGGATGTCGTTCTTCTTTGCAAACTCGGTGGCGACAGGGATGTTTTCGGGGGCTACGGGACCGAAGATGATGTCCATTGTCTTCATCACCGGCTTGTTTAGTATGGAAGTCATCACCTGCTTGCTTCCCTGCGTGTTGTAGGTGTACAGGTCGAAAGATATTCCCTGGCGTTTCAGGCTGTCTACGGCAAGCAGCAGCCCTTCGTAATACTCGGTCATTCGGGGATTGCTTTTGTCTGTCCCGTTCTCTTTGACGGTGAACGGAAGCAGGACAGCCGCTTTAACCACATTCATCTTTTGGGCGACCGGCTGGCTTTCTCTGAAAAGTTCTTCGTTGGTGGGTTCCGGTCCCGCCGCCTGCAGGTTTCCGTTCTTATTCTTTTCCGATTCGGGGTAGGGGATGAACAGGAATGTGCCTCGCCTCAGTTTCCCGTTTTTGAGGTCGGGATTGAGAGCGATCAGCGCGTCCTGGGTGATTCCGTATTTCTGGCAGATGCTGAAGATGGTTTCCTTGCGTTCCACCTTGTGCATCTCTTTCCATTCCTGCTCTTCCGCTTTCCGCTGAGGGGCGGTTTCCTTCGCCGTCGGGACCGATGCGCTTTCTTGTGCCGGAATGCATACAACCTGTCCTGTCCGGAAGTTGCTTGCGCTCAGTCCGGGATTTGCTTCGCAGATGGCTTGCGCCGTCACGTTGTATTTTACGGTAAGCTGGTAGAGAGTTTCTCCCGACTGGATGGTATGGAATACCACTTTTCCGGCATTTGAGCCGTTTCCCGACTGCGGAATCTTCAGTGTTTCTCCTGCGCGGATTTGTTTGTCGCTCCCGGGATTCAGGCGCACGATATCGTCCACGCTGATGTGATACGTGTTGGCAATCGAGTAAAGACTTTGTCCTTTGGCCACGGTGTGCAGGAAATATCCGTTTCCGGTTTGGGCTTTTATCGTTCCGCCGATACTTCCTGCTGTGAGAGAAAGCGAAAGGCACAGTATATGTATAAACTTCATTTTCAGTTGTAATGGTTTGTCATGGGGCAAAAGTACAAAAAAGTTCTTTATCTTGACAAGAAAACCTGATATATCCGGGGAAATAGCATTAAAAAAACGATAAAATCAATCGGGGGAGATGGCAGCGGACTTGTGCCGCATACGGCCCGGTTTCTATGGTTCAGCAGGTGAACCGTACGGTTCAGCCATGTGGTCCGTATAGTCCAGCACTTGGACCGTACGGTTCACGCGCTGGACCAGGGCTGACGCATTACTAAAGTCATTGATATTCAGAGTATCTGATATTTAGAGATATACTAAAGCCAGATAAAAAGGCTGTTTTTTACCTATAAAATCAGTATATGCTGAATAATAAGTACTTAATAATCAATATTCTTTTTAATGCGTCAGCCCTGCGCGCTGGACTGTAAAATATGTGCTGGCATTTGGCGGAAAATTCCGGAGAGGAGAAGAAAACGGACAAAAGCAAATGCGGAACGATAAAAAACACCGGACTTTTTGATACGGGTGCTCTGAAATATCTCTATCTTTGCACGGATATAAAAGACAGACTGAGGATATGATTGAAGGAACGGAAACGATAGACGTGCAAGGGGCACGCGTACATAATCTGAAGAACATTGATGTGGCCATACCCCGTAACAGCCTGACGGTTATTACGGGATTGAGCGGAAGCGGCAAGTCGTCGCTGGCTTTCGATACGATTTTCGCGGAAGGGCAGCGGCGCTATATCGAAACGTTTTCTGCTTATGCGCGGAATTTTCTGGGAGGTATGGAACGTCCGGATGTGGACAAGATTACCGGGCTGAGTCCGGTGATTTCCATCGACCAGAAAACAACAAACAAGAACCCCCGTTCTACCGTAGGAACAACCACCGAAATCTATGACTATCTGCGTCTGTTGTTTGCCCGTGCCGGAACGGCTTATTCATACCTGTCGGGCGAAAAAATGGTGAAATATACCGAAGAGCAGATTCTTGATCTGATACACCGCGACTATAAGGGACGGAAAATCTTCATTCTGGCTCCGCTGGTCCGTACGCGCAAGGGACACTATAAGGAGCTTTTCGAGCAGGTGCGGAAGAAAGGGTATCTTTACGTGCGTGTGGACGGAGAGGTGAAAGAAATCGTTCACGGGATGAAGCTCGACCGCTACAAGAACCATGACATCGAAGTGGTGATAGACAAGATGGCGGTGAACGGACAGGATGAAACGCGCCTGAAGCAGAGCGTGGCAACTGCCATGCAGCAGGGGGACGGACTGCTGATGATTTTGGATGCGCAGACCGAAAGTGTGCGGCACTACAGCAAACGCCTGATGTGTCCGGTGACGGGGCTTTCGTATCGCGAGCCTGCTCCGCATAACTTTTCGTTCAATTCGCCTCAAGGTGCGTGCCCGCGCTGCAAGGGACTGGGCTATGTGAATCTGATTGATGTGGACAAGGTGATACCCGACCGTTCGCTTTCGGTGTACGAAGGAGCCGTCGCGCCTTTGGGAAAGTACAAGAATACGATGATTTTCTGGCAGATCGAGGCTCTGCTGGAGCGTTATGAGGCTACGCTGAAGACTCCTGTGAGCGAGTTGCCTGAGGATGTCGTCAATGAAATACTGTATGGCTGTGATGAGCGTCTGAAAATCAAAAGTTCGCTTGTCCATACCACTTCCGACTATTTTGTCCTTTACGAAGGAATCGTGAAGTATATCCAGATGATGCAGGACAAGGATGCTTCGGCTACCGAGCAGAAATGGGCCGACCAGTTTGCCAAGACGGCTGTATGTCCGGAATGCCGCGGGGCGCGTCTGAATAAGGAAGCGCTTCATTTCCGCATCCATGACAAGAATATTTATGAGCTGGCTTCGATGGATGTCAGCGACCTTTATGAATGGGTTTGCCATGTCGGAGAATTTCTCGACAGCAAGCAGCGGATCATCGCTTCCGAGATTCTGAAGGAGATACGCACGCGCTTGAAATTCTTGCTTGACGTGGGGCTGGACTACCTGTCGCTCAACCGCTCTTCCGTCAGCCTTTCGGGAGGAGAGAGCCAGCGCATCCGCCTTGCCACGCAGATCGGATCGCAGCTCGTGAATGTGCTGTATATCCTCGACGAACCGAGCATCGGTCTGCACCAGCGCGACAATATCCGTCTTATCAATTCGCTGAAGGAGCTTCGCGACCTGGGAAATACGGTTATTGTCGTAGAGCATGACAAGGACATGATGCTGGCGGCCGACTATGTGGTGGACATGGGCCCGAAAGCCGGACGTCTGGGAGGTGAAGTGGTGTTTGCCGGAACGCCCCGGGAGATGCTGGAGAAGGACACGCTGACTTCGCAATACTTGAACGGGAAGATGAAGATTGAGGTTCCCGCCCAGCGGCGGAAAGGCAACGGCAAGTCCGTTTGGCTGAGAGGGGCGAAAGGCAATAACCTGAAAGGTGTGGACGTGGAGTTTCCTCTGGGAAAGCTGGTCTGCGTGACCGGAGTGTCGGGAAGCGGAAAGTCTACGCTGGTCAACGATACGTTGCAGCCCATTTTGTCGCAGCATTTTTACCGCTCGTTGCAGGATCCCTTGCCGTATGATGCCGTCGAGGGGCTGGAATATGTTGACAAGGTGGTTAATGTCGACCAGTCGCCGCTGGGGCGTACCCCCCGTTCGAATCCGGCTACGTACACCGGCGTGTTTTCTGACATCCGCAACTTGTTTGTCGGTCTGCCCGAAGCTAAAATCCGCGGTTATAAGGCGGGACGCTTTTCTTTCAATGTATCGGGAGGCCGGTGTGAGGCTTGTGGCGGAAACGGGTACAAGACGATCGAGATGAACTTTCTTCCCGACGTGTTTGTGCCTTGTGAAGTATGCCATGGCAAGCGGTATAACCGCGAAACGCTGGAAGTGCGTTACAAAGGAAAGTCAATCGCCGATGTGCTTGACATGACCATCAACCGCGCCGTTGAGTTCTTCGAAAACGTTCCTCAGATACTCAATAAGATAAAGGTGCTTCAGGAAGTTGGGCTGGGCTACATCAGGCTGGGGCAGCCTTCCACTACATTGTCGGGAGGAGAGAGCCAGCGCGTGAAACTGGCCACAGAGCTTTCAAAGCGTGATACGGGAAAAACGGTGTATATTCTTGACGAACCTACAACCGGACTGCACTTCGAGGATATCCGTGTGCTGATGAGCGTGCTTGACCGTCTGGTCGACAAGGGCAATACGGTGATTGTCATAGAGCATAACCTGGATGTCATCAAAATGGCAGACTATGTTATCGATATGGGTCCGGAAGGCGGAAAAGGCGGAGGACAGCTGCTTGTTTGCGGCACTCCGGAAGAAGTGGCCGCATCGGGGAAGGGATATACTTCCCAGTTCCTGAAGGAAGAACTCGAATGGTCAAAGAAATAAAAAACAGAAGAACGATGTCAAAAGAAAAGATTGCAAAGACAAATGCTGCCCGGTTGCTGGACAGGGACAAAATAAAGTATGAGCTGGTGCCGTATGAAGTGGACGAAAATGATTTGAGCTGCATCCACGTGGCAGCCACGCTGGGGGAAAACATCGAACAGGTGTTCAAGACGTTGGTGCTTCATGGCGACAAGTCTGGCTATTTCGTTTGTGTAATTCCCGGAGAGCATGAAATTGATTTGAAGCTGGCGGCCAAAGTGTCCGGCAATAAGAAATGTGATCTGATTCCGGTGAAAGAGCTGCTGCCGCTTACGGGATACATTCGCGGAGGCTGTTCTCCCATCGGCATGAAGAAGCATTTCCCTACTTATATTCATCATACGTGCAACGACTATCCTTATATATATGTAAGTGCAGGCATACGCGGGCTGCAGGTGAAGCTGGCTCCGGCCGATTTGGTCAAGGTGAGCCAGGCTCAGGTATGCACGCTGTTTGGAGTGGAATGAAACGGATATCTAAATAAACAGGTTATGAAATACGGAAAATGGATTGGCGGTATCATGGGATTCATGACGATGGGACCGCTTGGGGCTTTGGCCGGATTTGCCATCGGCTCCTTGTTTGACAAGGCCGGAGATGCGCAGGCTGCGCAGGACGGTTATTCACAGGATAATGTATACATGGGGCAGCGGAACAGTTTTCTGTTTTCCATGCTTGTCATGTCTTCATACATTATCCGTGCGGACGGACGTATTATGCATAGCGAAATGGAATATGTGCGCCAGTTCCTCCGCATGAATTTCGGAGAAGCTGCCGTTGACGAAGGGGAGCGCATCCTGCTGAATCTGTTCGAGCAGCGCAAGCAGATGGAGCGTACAGACCCGTTGGCTTTTAAAAATACCATCCGTGACTGTGGAGCGCAGATCGCGGCTAATCTTACTTACGAACAAAGACTGCAACTGCTTGACTTCCTGGTTAAAGTCGCTCAGGCGGACGGCAATGTATGCGTGCAGGAAGTAGATGCCCTGAAGGAAGTGGCCGTGTATATGAGGCTCAATATGCAGGATGTGGACTCGATGCTCAGCCTGGGCGGAAACTCGCTTGACGAAGCCTATAAAGTGTTGGAGGTATCCCCTTCGGCAACTGACGACGAAGTGCGTTCCGCCTACCGCAAGCTGGTGCTGAAGCATCATCCGGACAAGGTGGCTGCATTGGGGGACGACATCCGTAAGGCTGCCGAAGAGAAGATGCAGGCTATCAACGAGGCAAAGGAACGTATTTTCAAGGCAAGGGGAATGAAGTAATTGTCAGATATACAAATGGAAAATAAAATTACGAAAATCAACAAAGTAGAGGTCCGCAACCTTCAGATGGACGACTATGCCCAGCTGGCCCAGTCGTTCACCCGTGTCTATGCGGACAAAGACGTGTTCTGGACACGTGAACAGATCCAGAAACTGATCGACATCTTTCCGGAAGGGCAGATTGTGACCGTTGTCGACGGTAAGATCGTTGGCTGTGCGCTGTCTATCATCGTCGACTACGACATGGTGAAAGGCGATCATACCTATGCGAAAGTGACAGGAAACGAAACCTTCAACACGCATAACCCGAAGGGGAATATCCTTTACGGCATCGAAGTGTTCATTCATCCCGAGTACCGCGGCCTGCGTCTGGCCCGCCGTATGTATGAATATCGCAAGGAGTTGTGCGAAACGCTGAATCTGAAGGCAATCATGTTCGGCGGGCGTATCCCCAATTATTACAAGTATGCCGACAAGATGCGTCCGAAAGAATACATCGAGAAAGTACGCTCGCGCGAGATTTATGATCCGGTGCTGACTTTCCAGCTTTCAAACGATTTTCATGTCCGCCGGGTGATGCGCAACTATTTGCCTAATGATGAAGAGTCAAAGCATTGCGCCACGCTGCTTCAGTGGGACAACATCTATTATCAGCCTCCCACAGATTCATACGTGGACAAGAAGACGACGGTGCGTGTCGGACTGGTTCAATGGCAGATGCGTTCATACCAGACGCTTGACGATGTGTTCGAGCAGGTTGAATTCTTCATTGATGCGGTTTCGGGCTATAAGAGCGATTTCGTGCTTTTCCCCGAATATTTCAACGCTCCGCTGATGGCCAAGTTCAACAACCTGGGCGAAGCGCAGTCTATACGCGGACTGGCTCAGTACACGGAGGAAGTGCGCGACCGTTTTGTCACGCTGGCCATCAAGCACAATATCAATATCATTACCGGAAGCATGCCGTATGTGAAGGAGGATAACGGGCTTTATAATGTTGGTTTCCTTTGCCGCCGCGACGGAACATACGAGATGTACGAGAAGATTCACGTCACTCCCGACGAAGTGAAGAGCTGGGGCCTGAGCGGAGGCAAGCGTGTGCAGACTTTTGATACGGACTGCGCGAAGATTGGCGTGCTTATCTGTTATGATGTGGAGTTCCCCGAACTTTCTCGTCTGATGGCCGACCAGGGCATGCAGATTCTGTTTGTTCCTTTCCTTACCGATACACAGAACGGATATTCGCGTGTGCGTGTCTGCGCTCAGGCCCGCGCCATCGAGAACGAATGCTTTGTCGTGATTGCCGGCAGCGTGGGCAATTTGCCGCGCGTGCACAACATGGACATCCAATATGCCCAGTCGGGTGTGTTTACACCGTGTGACTTTGCTTTCCCTACCGACGGAAAGCGTGCCGAAGCGACTCCGAACACGGAAATGATTCTTGTGTCGGATGTTGACCTTGATTTGCTGAGCGAGCTGCATACCTACGGAAGCGTGCGTAATTTGCGCGACCGCCGCAGCGACCTTTATGAGCTTAAAATGAAAAAAGCGGCAACGGAGGACTGACATTGCCGGACTGCTTCGAACGAAGATAAAAGGCGCAGAGCATAAGCGGCGTTTGATGATGCCGGCGATGCTCTGCGCCTTTGCTGTTTTATTTTACGTTTATCAGCTCGTATTTCCTGTTTCCGAGTCCGATTTTTTCTGCATGAGCCAGGCAGGTCTGGTATTCGGTGTTCGGATTGGTGTTGCAGAAATGGTCGTGCCGGTCATGGAAATGCGGAGCCGCCATTTCATCCGTGAGCTGGCTTCCGGGCAGGGGTGTCTGTTTGAGGCAGGCATCCACGCATGCCTGGTCAAGAGCCAGCGGGTCGAATGAGGCGAACATGCCTACGTCCGGTATGATAGGCGTGTCGTTTCCCGAGTGACAGTCGCATGTCGGTGAAACATCGCATACCAGTGATATGTGGAAATTCGGCCGGCCGTCGACCACGGCTTTGGTGTATTCGGCCATCCGGCAGTTCAGTTCCTTGATGGCGGCGTTTTGCGCAAAGTCGATGGCATCGAAATTGCAGGCGCCGATGCATCGTCCGCATCCTACACAGTTCTCTGCATTCACGGACATTTTCTTTCTCTCTTCATCGAAAACAAGTCCGTTGTTTGCACATTCGCGCATACATCTCTTGCATCCCCGGCAAAGTTCGTCGTTTATGATGGGTTTGCCGTTGCAGTGCTGGTCTTTTTTCCCGGCTCTTGATCCGCATCCCATTCCTATATTCTTTATTGCTCCGCCGAATCCGGTCATTTCGTGTCCTTTGAAGTGCGTCAGCGAAATGAAGATGTCTGCATCCATAATGGCACGGCCGATCTTGGCTTCTTTCACATATTCTCCGCCGGCTACGGGAACTGCGATGTCGTCTGTTCCTTTCAGTCCGTCGCCGATAATCACAGGGCATCCTGCAGCAAGCGGAGTGAATCCGTTCTCCCATGCGCAATACAAGTGCTCGATGGCGTTTTTCCGGCTTCCCGGATAAAGGGTGTTGCAGTCGGTGAGGAACGGTTTGCCGCCTTGTTGTTTCACCATGTCTACAACGGCGCGTGCGTAGTTGGGCCGGAGAAAGCTCAAATTGCCCAGCTCGCCGAAGTGCATCTTGATGGCAGCGAATTTTCCGTCCATGTCTATCCGGTCGAATCCTGCTGCCTTTATCAGTCTTTTCAGCTTGTCGGCCGGGCCTTCGTCCGGTTTGCAGCGGAAGCTTGTGAAAAAGACCTTCGACAAATTAGATGTGCTGTTTTCTGTCATAGTCTTCTGTGGTTTAGAGTTAGTTACTGTTCGTTATTGCAAAAATACGGAAATTTATGATGTTATGGTTGCCGGTGTGTGTCTTCTTTCGCTTTTTTGTGCTATATTTGGCGGCAAAGAACAAAGTATATGGACAAGCGACATTTTTTGATAGCGGCGATGTGCCTCATGGCACTGGCAGGCTGCACGCAGAAAACCGAACTTCCTGAGAATCCGGAGGATAAGGAAGAATACCGTGATTCGCAGGGCAACAGCTGGATTTATAATGCAATGCTTATGCGCTGGGCGCTGATGCCTTCGGCGATGAACGGACTGACGAGCACACATTATTATTATCCCCAGTCCGGATCGTGGACTGATGCCAGCGGTACGAGAGTGAACCCTCCTTCGAATGTCAAGGTGGCCCCTTCGTCATCGGCCAAGTCAAAGTCGAGCGGACGTGTGTTTGGAACGAGCCGCCGTTCGTCGGGTATTCATGCATAAGGGGAGGGAGTGAATGGAACGTGTTTTTGTAGCACCCCGACCGGGATACCGGGAAAAGATCGAAGCGCTGGGCTTTGACTTTCATGGTGACTATTGGCGCGAGGAAGCCTGTTATCGCCTGTCCTCAAACGAAGTGGAGATGCTGGAAACGGCTACGGCGGAAGCCTATCGTATGTATTGCGATGCGGTGGAGTATATCTTGAACGACCAGCCTGAGTTTATGGAGCGCATCTTGCAGCTCCCGCCGGAAATCTGTGAGCGGATCCGCCGTTCGTGGGATGAAGACGAACTGAGCCTGTACGGCCGGTTTGACTTCCTTGTCGACAAGTCGGGCGTTCCCCGGATTCTTGAATTCAATGCCGACACGCCGACATCCTTGCTTGAAGCATCCGTTATCCAGTGGCAATGGAAGGAAGATTTGTTTCCTGCAAGCGATCAGTACAATGGCATACACGAGGGCCTGGTGCAGTCGTGGAAAGACATGTTTCCTGCGGGAAGCGAGATTCATTTTGCAGGCGCGCTGGATGACCATGAAGATACAGGCACGCTGCAATATCTGGCGAGCACGGCCATGGAAGCCGGATTCTCTACACGGGTGCTTGACATGAATTCGCTTGACTTGCGCGACGGGTGTTTCTATGATCCGAGCGGCGAGCGGGTGAAACGCTGCTTCAAGCTCTATCCGTGGGAGTGGATGGTTGATGAGAGTGCCGACGGCTGCCTGGCCGATGTGCAGTGGGTGGAGCCGATCTGGAAGCTGCTGATGTCGAACAAAGCCATATTGAAGGTGCTTTTCGATCTGTTTCCGGATTCGCCTTACGTCCTTCCTTGCTATCTTTCACGCCCCGGAAGCGGTCTGTTCTGCAAGAAGCCCGTGTATTCGCGCGAAGGGCATAATGTGAGTGTGCTTGAAATCAGAAATTGGGAAGAGCGGGTACGTCTGGCCGAAACGGAAGGCGACTACAATAAGGGAGCGTATGTTTATCAGGAGTATGTGGAGCCGACGGCTTATTCCGGCCGTTATCCGGTCATCGGATCGTGGGTTGTGGGCGGAGAGCCTGCCGGAATCGGGATTCGCGAGAACCGTACGGAAATAACCGGCAATCTTTCGGAGTTTGTTCCCCATATCATCGGATAAGAACGTTTCGGGCTGCATCGCGCATCGGAAAATGCGGTATGAGAGGGCTTGTTTCCGTAAGAATGATGCTGAAAAGCGGAGAAATGAACGAAAAACTTTCATGAAGTATTGCGGAATTAAAAAATAGTTGTACCTTTGCAACGCGTTTGAGAAAAACGATATGCGAGAATATCCGGTTCCTTGGATGAGTGGCTTAGTCAGCGGTCTGCAAAACCGTGCACGGCGGTTCGAATCCGCCAGGAACCTCTCTCAAATGGCGAAGTGAAACATAGTCCGGTTCCTTGGATGAGTGGCTTAGTCAGCGGTCTGCAAAACCGTGCACGGCGGTTCGAATCCGCCAGGAACCTCTCAATGCACTCTTAGCTCAGTTGGTAGAGCAACTGACTCTTAATCAGTGGGTCCAGGGTTCGAATCCCTGAGGGTGTACATAAGAAAGGAGGCCGGTGCGCCTCCTTTTTTTGTTTGTGTCCGCATTCGTTGGCGCAGGATGCCGGCGGACGTTCATCGCTTTGCCAGCCTCCTTTTTATCTCTTCTGCAACACGGTCTGCATTGTTGCAGCTCAGGAGGTATTTCTTTCCTTTTCCGGTGCGGATGAAAAAGGCCTGGGAGTAGTCGCCTACATACGATGTGTAGTAGCCGATGTCGCGGTTGTAATAGCGTCCCACATAGCCGTATATCCCGCCGATGCCGAATATGCGGATATTGCCCGTGCTGCGCGGGTCGTATCTCTGCACTTCCTCGATGTCTGCCAGCTTGATGCGCAGCTTCCCTTTTCCTCTTGCAAGTGTGAGGGCCGAGTCGTCGAGCGTGATTTCTTTCGGCGCATACAGCATGATGGAGCACAGCGACAGGAGCACGATGAGGATGACGAAGCCGCAGAGCGTCTGTGCGGTAGGATTCGTGGCGTGCATGAAATCGCGGATGGGAATCAGCAGGCCGAAAATGACGATAATCGGGATGACAATCCAGGTGATGAGTCTGACGGTCTGGCTCAGTGAAACTTTTTCTTTAATCATGGTGATGAATGGTTTTGCTTGTGAAAACTTCCGCAAGTTACTCAAAATATTCCGGCTGTGCAAGAGCAGAGAGATGTTGTGCGGCCGTTCCGTAATCGAGGTAACATCTTCTGTAATTTGTTTACATTTGAATTGGAAGAAACGTTGTAATTTTGTCACGTAGATAAAAATAGACGTATTATCTCTTTTTTTAATTATCAATAGGGAATGACTATGCAACTCATTAAAGACAAAGAATTCGGAGGCGAACGCCCGCTGTTCGCTTCGCACAATCTGCATCTGGATAATGTAACCATACTTGCCGGTGAATCGGCCATCAAGGAATGCAGCAATATCGTGGCAACCAACTGCCGTTTTGAAGGGAACTATCCGTTTTGGCATGTATACGGATTTACTATCGACAATTGCTATTTTGCCGTAGGAGGACGTTCGGCTTTGTGGTATTCCGACCATTTGACTATGAAGGATACGGTGGTTGACGCACCCAAAATGTTTCGCGAGATGAACGACATCAACATAGAGAATGTCGTGATGAATAATGCCGACGAAGTGTTTTGGCGTTGCAGCCGTATCCGCGTGAAAAATCTGAAGCTTCATGACGGCACTTATCCGTTTATGTTCAGCAGCGACATTTATGTAGACGGCCTGGAAAGCGACAGCAAGTATGTTTTCCAGTATGTGAAGAATGTGGAAATTCATAACGCAAAGATCACCACGAAGGACGCGTTCTGGGAAGTGGAAAACGTAACCATCTATGATTCGGAACTCGACGGCGAGTACTTGGGCTGGCATTCAAGGAATCTCCGGCTGGTGAACTGCCATATCTCGGGCGAGCAGCCTTTGTGCTATGCGCACGATCTGATTCTGGAGAACTGTACCTTCGACCCTGCATGCGACCGCGCTTTCGAATATTCGACGCTGAACGCTGATATCCGCGGTGCTATTACAAACATTAAAAACCCGACTTCGGGGCGCATTGTGGCAGACTCTATCGGTTCGGTCACGCTCGACGAGAATATCAAGGCTCCGGCCAACTGCGTGATAGAAACAAGAAAGTAAGCAGGCCGGCCGGGAAAAGAGCCGGCAGAGCGGAAGCGGTGCCTTTATTTCCGCCTGCCGGCTTTTCCGTCGAGCTGCCTGCGTATCCATTCCATGAGCACTTCCACTGCATACCGCTGTTCGTCGGGAGTGAGTTCTCTGCCCGCCGGAATGTGATGCCATTTGGCGAAGCAGCCTCTGCAGCAGCACCCCGTGGCGTGTTGGGCGATGAATACGGGATGCCCTCGCATCGGCGTCTGCTTTCCGTCGTTCGGTATGAAGGCCGGGGCGAGCCGTTTTCTTACAAAGTCCTCGGCATGGCGGCGGATGGTGTCCATTCCCTTTCTGCTGATGTACTCTTTGTCTGCCGGCTTCAGCATGAACCTGCTTCTGAAGTCGGACTGGGACAGACGCTCGAACAGGTCTGACAGGTCGTATCCGGTATGAAGTTCGGGCGGTGTGCCGCTTTCCGTGCCTGCGGTTTCATCGAATAATTCAGGAAAAAGGCTGTTCATGATTCTCTTTTTTATGTTGGCGGAGTCAAAGATACAAACTTCCTGGTTTTCAGGGAACAATCAGACCGTAAAAAATGACCCGTCATCTTGATTAAAAGACCGCGGTCTTTCACTTAAAATGAGCCGTTATCTTCATCAAGATAAGCCGTCATCTTTTTCGGGGGTGGAGTCTGCCGAAGGAGCGGGCCGGGGCGGGTGTGACGGCGGACGTTCTTCCGCCGTTTTTCCGTTTGCGTCCGGCGGCTTTCCTTTGTCCGCAAAAACGGAAGATTTCATTTACAATCTCTTTCATATAACTTTTTTTTCATATAAATTTGCAGCCTAAATTGGGAAAGATATATCCTGATATTGTTTTGGATACGAATAAAACTGATTATATGAGCAAGAAATTTACTGAATATTCCCAGCTCAGCCTTTCGGACGTGAACAAGGAAGTGCTGAAGAAATGGGATGAAAACGATGTGTTCTCGAAAAGTATGACGGAACGCGAAGGGTGTCCTTCGTTCGTGTTTTATGAAGGGCCTCCTTCGGCAAACGGTATGCCGGGCATCCATCACGTGATGGCGCGCACGATCAAGGATACGTTCTGCCGCTACAAGACCATGAAAGGGTTTCAGGTGAAGCGCAAGGCAGGATGGGATACGCACGGGCTTCCGGTGGAACTGGGCGTTGAAAAGGCGCTCGGCATTACGAAAGAGGACATCGGCAAGACGATTTCTGTGGCCGACTATAACAGGCATTGCCGTACGGATGTGATGAAGTTTACGAAGGAATGGACCGACCTGACTCATAAGATGGGCTACTGGGTGGACCTCGACAATCCGTACATCACGTATGACAACCGCTACATCGAAACCCTCTGGTGGCTGTTGCAGCAGCTTTACAAGAAAGGGCTGCTGTATAAAGGATATACCATCCAGCCTTATTCGCCGGCAGCGGGAACGGGGCTCAGCTCGCACGAACTGAACCAGCCGGGCTGTTACCGCGACGTGAAGGACCTGACCGTGGTGGCTCAGTTCAGAATGAAGAACCCGAAGCCGGAAATGGCGGAGTGGGGGACACCTTACTTTATCGCCTGGACAACCACGCCGTGGACATTGCCTTCGAATACGGCTCTGTGCGTAGGTCCGAAAATCGACTACGTGGCCGTGCAGACCTACAACGGCTATACCGGCGAAAAGATGACCGTGGTGCTGGCCAAGGATCTGCTCTATACGCATTTCAACAAGAAGGCCGAAGGCATGGCTCTCGAGGACTACAAGCCGGGCGACAAGCTGATTCCGTTTAAGGTGGTAGGCGAATACAAGGGGCCGGATCTGGTTGGAATGGAATACGAACAGCTGCTTCCGTGGGTGAAGCCGGTGGAGCTTGACGAAAACGGCAACTGGCACGACGCAGCCTCAAAAGCGTTCCGCGTGATTCCCGGCGATTACGTCACAACCGAAGACGGTACGGGTATCGTTCACATCGCTCCGACATTCGGTGCGGACGACGCTTTCGTTGCGAAGGCGGCAGGCATCCCTTCGCTGTTCATGATCAACAAGAAGGGCGAAACCCGTCCGATGGTCGATCTGACCGGCAAGTTCTATTTGCTGGACGAACTTGACGGGAAGTTTGTGGACGAATGTGTGAATGTTGACAAATATAAGGAATATCAGGGCCGCTGGGTGAAGAATGCGTATGACCCCCAATTTACGGTTGACGGGAAATATGACGAGAAGGCGGCTCAGGCAGCAGAGTCACTCGACTTCTTTATCTGTATGCAGATGAAGCAGGACAGCCAGGCGTTCAAGATAGAGAAGCATGTGCACAATTATCCGCATTGCTGGCGCACGGACAAGCCGGTGCTCTACTATCCGCTCGACAGCTGGTTTATCCGTTCGACTGCCTGCAAGGAGCGGATGATCGAACTGAACAAAACCATCAACTGGAAGCCGGAATCTACCGGAACAGGACGCTTCGGAAAGTGGCTTGAAAACCTGAACGACTGGAACCTGAGCCGTTCGCGCTACTGGGGAACTCCTCTTCCCGTCTGGCGCAGCGAGGATGGCGAGGAAATATGTATCGGTTCGGTCGAGGAACTGTATAATGAAATAGAAAAGTCGGTGGCGGCAGGTTTCATGAAGGAGAACCCTTACAAGAAGCTTGGATTTGTCCCCGGAGATTATGCCAAGGAAAACTATGACAGGATTGACCTGCATCGTCCGTATGTGGATGAAATCATTCTTGTTTCGGCGAGCGGCAAGCCGATGAAGCGCGAGGCTGACCTGATTGACGTGTGGTTTGATTCGGGCTCCATGCCGTATGCGCAGCTTCACTATCCGTTCGAGAATAAGGAACTGGTTGACTCGCGCAGCTATTATCCTGCCGACTTCATTGCGGAAGGCGTGGACCAGACGCGCGGATGGTTCTTTACGCTGCATGCGATCGCTTCGATGGTATTCGACAGCGTGGCGTTCAAGAATGTGGTATCCAACGGACTGGTGCTCGACAAGAACGGCAACAAAATGTCAAAGCGTCTGGGCAATGCGGTCGATCCGTTCAGTACCATCGAGAAGTTCGGTTCCGACCCTCTGCGCTGGTATATGATTACCAACTCGGCTCCGTGGGACAACCTGAAGTTTGACGCCGACGGAGTGGATGAAGTGCGCCGCAAGTTCTTCGGTACATTATATAATACGTATTCGTTCTTTGCGCTCTATGCCAATGTCGACGGATTTACATATGCAGAAAAAGACGTGCCCGTGGCTGAACGCCCGGAAATCGACCGCTGGATCTTGTCGCTGCTGAATTCGCTCATCAAGCAGGTCGACGACTGCCTGAACGATTACGAGCCTACCAAAGCCGGCCGTCTGATTACGGATTTCGTGAACGACAATCTGAGCAACTGGTACGTGCGCCTGAACCGCAAGCGTTTCTGGGGCAGCGCCATGTCGGCCGACAAGCTGTCTGCTTACCAGACGCTGTATGTCTGCCTTGAAACGGTTGCCAAGCTGATGGCTCCTGTTGCTCCGTTCTATGCCGACCGCCTGTATATGGATCTGGTCGGTGTAACCGGACGCGACAATGTTGTGTCTGTTCATCTGGCCAAGTTCCCGGTTGCCGACGAAAGCTTGATCGACCGTGAGCTTGAAGCGCGTATGCAGATGGCGCAGGACGTTACTTCAATGGTGCTGGCGTTGCGCCGCAAGGTGAACATCAAGGTGCGCCAGCCGCTGCAGTGCATCATGGTGCCGGTGGTGGATGAAGAGCAGAAACGCCATATCGAAGCAGTGAAGGAACTGATCCTGAATGAAGTGAACGTGAAGGAACTGAAGTTTGTGGACGGAGCGGAAGGAGTGCTTGTGAAGAAGGTGAAGTGCGACTTCAAGAAGCTTGGCCCGAAGTTCGGAAAGCAGATGAAGGCTGTAGCCGCGGCAGTGGCAGGCATGTCGCAGGAAGCGATAGCCGAGTTTGAACGCAACGGAAGCTATACGTTTGATATCGACGGAACTCAGGCCGTGGTGGCTGTTTCGGATGTGGAAATCTACAGCGAAGACATTCCCGGCTGGCTGGTGGCCAACGAAGGACGGCTGACCGTCGCGCTGGAAGTGACCGTGACCGAAGGCCTGCGCCGTGAAGGTATCGCGCGTGAGCTTGTCAACCGCATTCAGAATATCCGCAAGAGCAGCGGCTTTGAAATTACCGACAAGATAAAAGTCGTGTTGTCGAAAAATTCGCTGACAGATGATGCGGTAAATGAATATAATACTTATATTTGCAACCAAGTGCTGGCTGCTTCGCTGACTTTGGCGGACGAGGTGTCTGAGGCCACAGAACTGGAACTGGACGACTGCACTTTGCGCGTAAATGTAACCAAACTGTAATATGAACCCATCCTTCCGGCGCAGTCCGGAAGGATACTATTATTAACTTAAAAACTTAGAACACTATGGCTGAAAAAACGAGGTATTCTGACGCTGAACTTGAGGAGTTCCGTGCCATTATCATGGAAAAACTTCAGCTCGCTGAACGCGACTATGAGAAACTGAAAAGCAGTATTATGAATACAGACGGCAATGACACTGACGATACTTCCCCCACCTATAAGGTACTGGAAGAAGGTGCCAATACGTTGTCGAAAGAAGAAACAACCCGTTTGGCTGCACGCCAGCTGAAGTTTATACAGAATCTGCAGGCGGCGCTGGTGCGTATCGAAAACAAAACCTACGGCATTTGCCGCGAAACGGGAAAGCTGATTCCGGCTGAACGACTTCGCGCTGTTCCTCATGCCACCTTGAGCATCGAGGCGAAACAGAACGGAAAGAAATAATGTTAAACTGAACAGGAGGATTGGGAATCGGAAATGTATCGGACAATGAAAGCCATTTCCGATTCTCAATTTCCGTTATTGCTTGGACTGATAGAAATAGAAAATGAAGAAATTCCTGACTCAAGGACGATTGGCCGCTCTTATTGTGGCGGCGGTGCTGGTTATAGACCAGGTGATCAAGATTGCCGTGAAAACGAATATGTTCTTGCACGAGCACATTCGTATAACCGACTGGTTTTACATCTACTTCACGGAAAACAACGGAATGGCTTTCGGACTTGAGATATTTGCCAAAATCTTTCTGACTCTTTTCCGCATTGTCGCTGTCATTCTCATCACATGGTATCTGACGCGTATCGTCAGACAGTCGGAGAAAGTGAAGAACGGTTACATCGTTTGTCTTTCGCTGATACTTGCCGGCGCGGTGGGAAACATCATTGACTGTGTTTTCTATGGCGAAGTTTTCAGTGCCAGCACACATACGCAGATAGCGTCGTGGGTTCCGGTGGGGCAGGGCTATGCCGACTGGCTGCACGGAAAAGTGGTTGACATGTTTTATTTCCCCATCATTGACACCTATTGGCCCGACTGGATGCCGTTTGTAGGAGGGGAGCATTTCATATTTTTCAGTCCGATATTTAACTTTGCCGACGCTTCCATCAGTTGCGGCATTATCGCCTTGCTGCTTTTCTACAGCCGCTATCTGAATGATATGACTAAAAGTTCGCCGGAAAAGAAACAGGTAAAATAAGAGTGCTATGGTTGGACGGTTTTTCAGAATGTTCTGTGGAGGGGCAATGGCCTTTTGTCTGGCGGGATGCGGAAATAAAATACCCGGCGACATCATTCAGCCTGCGGCAATGGAGAATCTGCTGTATGATTACCAGATAGCGAAGACAATGAGTTCTGAATTGCCCTATACTGACAATTATAAGAAGAACGCTTATTTTGCTTATGTGTTTGAAAAGCATCATGTGACTGAGGCTGAATTTGACTCGTCGATGGTCTGGTACTCACGCAACGGCAAGGAACTTTCTGTCATCTACGACAATCTGAAGAAGAGGCTGGAAGAAGACGGCGAGCAGATGAAGCTCATAACTTCGCGCCAGAACGGTGAAATCGCGGTTTCCATGTCGGGAGATACGGTGGATATCTGGCAAGACCGTCCTTTATACTGGCTTACGTCATCTCCTTATACCAACAAGGTGCTGTTTGACCTGAAGGCTGACACTTCGTTCAAGCCGAAAGATATGCTTGCTCTTGAAGCGAAGTTCTCTTTTTTCCCGCGTAACGGGCAGCGAGGAGAAGCTGTGATGGGACTGAAAGTGAGTTTCGACAACGACAGTGTGCAGGGGCTGACCCGTGTCGTGAGCGGAAATGGTGTGCAGCGTCTGTATCTGCGCCCGGATTCAGCCTTTGAATTTAAAAATGTGAGCGGTTTCATCTATTATGTCAGCAAGGAAGATGAAAGGGGCGACCTGCTGCTGACTGACATCAGGCTGGTTCGGACACACCAGGCCAATGTCCTGGAAAAGAGCCGGCGTTTCGTGGCCGACTCTGTGCAGAGAGAAGCTCCCAGACCTTTGACACGGCGGTGACAGATGGCTTTATGAAACGTTTTGCTGTTCATCGTCTGTGGGTGTGGGACAGAAGCGAGGTGTGCGGCCTGTCTTTGGTGGAGGTGGACGAAGTGTCCCACATTGTGAGTGCGGTCCGGCCGTTGGCGTGTGAAACGGAACGTACAGAATGGATTGGCGGCTTTGTTATAGTGGCGCCTCAATGCACTTCTCCTTTGTCCGGCGAAAGTTTCGATGCTTACCGGAAACGTCTTTTGTCGGAATGGGATTCGGCTGAGTGCCGGTCTTCCCACTCCTTGTATGCGTATCATTTTTCTCCGTTCAATGTCGTGGATATGGACTTTCCGGCTGTATCCCGGATGACCGTTTTATAACATCCTGCGGCGGAATTCGGAACATACGATTGCTGTGGCGACGGCTACATTGAGCGATTCGCTGGTAGCGTTCCCTTGCGGATAGTTCGGAATAAGAAGCCGCCGGTTTGTCAGTCGCGAGATTTCGGCGCTGATGCCCTTGCCTTCGTTTCCCATGATGATCAGTCCGTGACCGTCCAATGGGGCTTCGTAGATGTTTTCTCCGTCAAGAAAAGTGCCGAACAGCGGAGTTCCTTCCGGCAGAGAGCCGGCCAGTGCCTTCAGGTCGCAGTAGTGGAGCTTGACCCGTGCCAGTGCGCCCATGGTGGCTTGCACTGTCTTTGGGTTATAGACGTCTGCTGTTCCGGGTGAGCAGAATATATGGCCGATGCCGAACCAGTCTGCAATGCGTATGATGGTGCCCAGATTTCCCGGGTCCTGCACGTCGTCCAAAGCCAGACAAAGCGAATGTTCGATGACGGAAGCGTCGGTTTCTGCTTGCGGGATTTCAAAAACGGCCAGCACATCCTGTGGGGTTTTGAGAAGGCTGGCTTTTGCAAGTTCTTCCCGGGTGACCTCAATCGTTTCTTGTGTGCGGAGGTCGGGATTCTTCTTGAACCATTCCGGGGTACCCGCTATCAGCCGGCACCGAAAGTGTCCCAGCAGATCGCCTACCAGCTTATGTCCTTCTGCCAGAAACGCGTTTTCTTCCTTTCTGTATTTTTTAAGTTCCAGCGAACGGATAAATTTGATCTTATTTTTGCTCAGCATTGTTTTCTGATAAAGTAAATTTGCGGCAAAGCTAAGAAGATATTTTTGAATATTGTATATGTTTGGTGAAAACAGACGGGTTTTGTTTTGATTTCGGATAAATTAACGGAACATTCGTCCTTTGTGCTTGAGATGCTTTGCTGTTTTTATTTTCATGTCAAATTACCGATGGCATTGGTTTTTTTTCTACTTTTGCGTGTAAATCCGTAAAACCGTATCTGTATGAAGCTTGCCTTGCGCCATTGTTCAATCTTTTTGATGCTTTTGCTGGGTCTGAGCGCATGCTCTGTCAGCAAATTCATCCCTGAGGGGCATTATCTGCTGGATGCGGTGAAGATCGAATCAGACAACAAGGAGGTCAAGCCGTCGGAGATGCGTGCTTACGTGCGGCAGACTTCCAACGCCAAATGGTTCAGCCTGGTCAAGATTCCTATGTACATCTATAGCGCTGCGGGGAGAGATTCCACCAAATGGATCAACAGGCTTTTATACCGGATGGGTGATGCGCCGCGCATATATGATCCGGAACTGACTGAAGAAACGCGCGAGCAGATGGAGCAGGCCGTGCGCAACATGGGGTATATGGGCGCGCAGGTTGGCGCTGTTGAAGTGCGTAAGGGGAACAGACTGAAAGTACATTATGTCATACGTGCAGGGGAACCGTATACGGTGGGAAGCGTTGCCTATGATATTGACGACTACCGCATCGCTGAGTACCTCAGAGCGGATTCTGTTCATCGGATGCTTGCTCCGGGCATGCGCTTTGACGTGAACGTGCTCGATCAGGAGCGGCAGCGTATTACCCAATATTTGCAGAACCGCGGATATTTCAGATTCAACAAAGACTTTATTACCTATCAGGCTGACACTACGCTTTATTCGAAACAGGTAGGGCTGACGCTGAAGCTTGCTCCCTACCGGAGAAAGAAAGAAGACACTCCGGCACCTCACAAGCAGTATCATATCCGTGATGTCAATTTTATCTTTGACTCCGATTTCTCGGATTTGAGCACGACGGGACTTGCCGGACTTGATTCTGTCCGGTCGGGCGGAGTGAACTTTTATTATAAGGACAAGCTGTATCTTCGTCCACGTGTCATTACGGATTATAACCGCCTGCAGACAGGTGACCTGTATCGGTTGAGGAATGTGCAGTCTACTTACAATGCATTGGGGAGGTTGAACATTCTGAAATATTCGAACATCCGGTTTGAAGAAGACGCAAAGTCTGATTCCGCCTGTCTGGATGCGTTTGTCACTCTGAGCAGGAACAAGAACAAATCGGTTGCTTTTGAAATCGAAGGAACCAACTCCGCCGGTGATCTTGGAGCGGCTGCTTCGGTTTCTTATATGCACCGGAATCTTTTTAAAGGGTCGGAAACCTTCTCCATCAAGATCCGTGGAGCGTATGAGGCAATAACCGGCCTGGAAGGCTATGCCAACAGCAACTATATGGAGTATGCCGTTGAGGCGGGACTGAACTTCCCCGAATTTATGTTTCCTTTTCTTTCGTCAGACTTCAAGCGGAGAATCCGTGCGACGTCTGAAGTTACGGTGAAATACAACTGGCAGATCCGCCCTGAGTTTGAGCGTACGGTTGCTTCAGCGGCATGGAGCTACAAATGGTCGAAGCGGAGGGCAAGCCATCGTTTTGACGTGTTCGACCTCAATTATATCTATATGCCCTACCGTTCGGAAACCTTTAGAAGCTATCTTGATGAGATGGACCAGCGGAATCCGCTGCTGCGTTACAGCTATGAGGATCTTTTCATTGTGCGGATGGGGTATACTTATACCTATAACAGTTCGGGAGCCGCTTCGATGAAAACGGCGCAGCGCAATTCGTATTCTATCCGTTTCAACATAGAAGAGTCGGGAAACCTGCTTTATGCTTTTTCCAAAATAGTGAACCGTCATCCGAAAAACGGGGAGGCTTTCCAGATGGGGAACATTGACTTTGCCCAATACGTGAAGATGGATATCGATTACGCGAAGAATTTTATGATTGACTATCGGAATTCGCTGGTGTTCCATGTGGGGGTGGGAGTGGCTGTTCCTTATGGCAATTCGAAGAGTCTTCCGTTTGAAAAGCTGTATTTTTCCGGGGGAGCCAACAGCGTGCGCGGATGGAGCGTGCGTTCGCTGGGGCCTGGCGGGTATAGAGGAGATGCGAACAGCCTTGATTATGTAAATCATACGGGGGATATCAAGCTTGACTTGAATCTGGAATATCGCACCCATTTGTTTTGGAAGCTGAACGGCGCAGCGTTCATCGATGCCGGAAATGTTTGGACCATCCGGAGCAGAGATATGCAGCCCGAAGGACAGTTCAAGTTCGACCGCTTTTACAAGCAGTTGGCTGTGGCATACGGTTTAGGCATCCGCTTTGACCTGGATTTTCTGATTCTCCGTTTTGACGGCGGCATGAAGGCGGTCAATCCGATGTATACCGGAAAAGACCGTTATCCGATTGTTTCTCCCGATTTCAAGCGGGACTTTACGTTCCATTTTGCGGTTGGTTATCCATTCTAATGTATAGTGACATGAAGAAAATAGATGAGGTTTATACAAAAAAGGAAGTGGAGGACTTGAAGGCATGGTTTGACAATGCCACCCTTCCAAAGTCGTTGCAGTTAGATAAGGCGACATTTATTCCCAATTTGAAAGATACGCTCGACCGTCTGTTCCAGCAGGCGTTCATTACGCATGAAAACGCTAAGCTGCTGGGAGGGATGCATCTGATAGAAAGAATCAAAGCGAAGCTTGAGGGAGAAAATACAGCCGGTGAGGCCTAAAATGGCCGGGTTTCTTTCATATATCCAAAAAAAATACGAAATTTGCAGGGATGAATTTTAGTTCTATACACCTTTATAAATAATAGATACAATTATGACAAAAAGCGCATTACAAATTGCAAGAGCTGCTTATCAGCCTAAATTGCCGAAAGCATTGAGAGGTGCTGTTAAGGTTCAGGAAGGCGAACCTACTCATTCTGTAGCTGATGAGGAAGAAATCAAGAAACTGTTTCCGAACACTTACGGCATGCCGTTGATCAGATTTGTTGAAGGGGAAAACAAAGAATATGCTCCGATGAATGTGGGCGTTATTCTCTCCGGCGGACAGGCTCCCGGCGGACACAATGTGATTTCCGGACTGTTTGACGGAATCAAACGGCTGAATCCGGCAAACAAGCTGTACGGTTTCCTGATGGGACCTGGCGGTTTGGTTGATCACAAATATATGGAGCTGACTGCTGATATCATTGATGAATACCGCAATACGGGCGGATTTGATATTATCGGTTCAGGACGTACCAAACTGGAAAAGGAAGACCAGTTTGAAAAAGGCTATGAAATATTGAAGGAACTGGGCATCAAGGCGCTCGTCATTATCGGAGGCGATGACTCAAATACCAACGCTTGTGTTCTGGCTGAATATTATGCGGCCAAGAACTACGGCATCCAGGTTATCGGATGTCCGAAGACTATTGACGGTGACCTGAAAAATGAAATGATTGAAACTTCTTTCGGCTTTGATACGGCCTGCAAAACTTATGCAGAGGTTATCGGAAACATTGAGCGCGACTGTAACTCTGCACGTAAATACTGGCACTTCATCAAGCTGATGGGACGCTCTGCTTCTCATATCGCACTGGAATGTGCGTTGCAGACCCAGCCGAACATCTGTCTGATTTCTGAAGAAGTTGAGGCCAAGAACATGTCGCTGGACGATATCGTTACTTATATCGCTGATGCTGTTGCTGCCCGTGCCGCAGCAGGAAACAATTTCGGTACTGTGCTGATTCCGGAAGGTCTGATTGAATTCATCCCGGCCATGAAGAAGCTGATTGCCGAACTGAATGATTTCCTGGCTGTCCATGCAGATGAATATGCCGCAATCGAACCGAACAAGCAGCGTGAATACATTATCAGCAAATTGTCTGCAGACAATGCCGCTGTTTACGCTTCGCTTCCGGAAGGAGTGGCTCGCCAGCTGACGCTTGACCGCGACCCGCACGGAAACGTTCAGGTTTCGCTTATTGAAACAGAAAAACTGTTGTCTGAAATGGTAGGCAAGAAGCTTGCTGCATGGAAGGCCGAAGGCAAATATGTTGGCAAGTTCTCGGCACAGCACCACTTCTTCGGCTATGAAGGACGTTGCGCCGCTCCGTCTAACTTTGACGCCGACTACTGCTATGCTCTGGGTTACACTGCATCTGAGCTGATTGCAAACGGCAAGACAGGCTATATGTCGTCAGTACGCAATCTGACCGCTCCTGCAGAAGAATGGATTGCCGGCGGTGTGCCTATCACGATGATGATGAACATGGAACGCCGTCACGGTGAAATGAAGCCGGTTATTCAGAAAGCGCTGGTAAGACTGGACGGTGCTCCGTTCAAGGCTTTCGCTGCTGCACGCGATACGTGGGCAAAAGAAACGGCTTACGTTTACCCGGGTCCGATCCAGTACTTCGGTCCTACTGAAGTATGTGACGAGCCGACCAAGACATTGCAGTTGGAACAGGCTTGATGATTTTTGCTGTTTTTGATAATATGGTTGATTACGTCGGGTTGTGCTTTGCGGCCCGACGTAATTATTGTTTGCGGCGGAGGCAGTTTCGTATATTTCCGAAACGGTTCTTTCGGCATTTAAACTTGACGAACTATGATTAAACAACCGCCCATAACGGTGGTCAGCCGGCCTCAAGGAAAGGCTTCGCGAAAGAGGAACGTGAAGAAGTCGTCTTCTTCCGGGCGTCCGTCTTCTCCGAAGGGGAAAGCCCGTCCCCGCAGGAAGAAGAAAAAAGAGCGCAGCTGGAGTCTGCCTCGGTGGACTTACTACCTTGCAATGGGTGGGGTTGCCGCTTTGATTCTTATCGGTTTCTATTACTTTTTCATTGAGCCTTATTCATACCGCTGGAAGCCTTGCTATGGCATGAAGGCCTACGGCGTTTGTCTTCCTTACGGTTTCAGCATACACGGCTTTGACATTTCCCATCACCAGGGGCAAATCGATTGGGGTGAATTGCAGAAACTTCAGAAGGCCCCTTTTCCTGTCCGTTTTGTCTTTATGAAAGCTTCTGAGGGAGGCGACTTCAGCGATACGGCTTTTGTGCGTAATTTTGACGAAGCACGCAGGCACGGCTTTGTTCGCGGAGCCTATCATTTTTACAATCCCAAGACAGATGCCTTGCGCCAGGCTGACTTCTTTATCCGTTCGGTCAAGCTTGAACCGGGCGATTTGCCTCCGGTGCTTGATATCGAGGTGAGGGGAGAAGACGAGAGAAAGCTTCGGACCGATCTTTCCATCTGGCTCCGCCGCATTGAGCAGTACTATAAGGTGAAGCCGATTCTCTATACTTCCTATAAGTTCAAGACCCGTTATCTCAGCGATTCGCTGTTCAATTCTTATCCTTACTGGATTGCCCATTATTATGTGGATTCGGTAGAATATGACGGTCCGTGGCGTTTCTGGCAGCATACGGATATGGGAAAGCTTCCGGGAATCCGTGAAAAAGTAGACCTGAATGTGTTTAACGGCTCCATGGAGGAGCTGCTTCAGCTGACCATCCCTTACCCTGATACAATACAAAAGCCACAGAGCATCTCAGAGAAATGATTTCACTCTGCGGGACACTCCGTGGCTTTATGATAAAAGAGAATCAGTTCCGGAACCTCAGTCCGTCAGCACTCCGTTCAACCACAATCGGTTGCGAACGGTCGACTTCCTGTGCCAGCAACTTCTTCGACAAGTCGTTCAGCAAGTAACGCTGGATGGCACGCTTTACCGGACGCGCTCCGAATTCCGGATCAAATCCGGCTGTAGCCAGAAACTCTACGGCTTCGTCGGCTATCTGCAGGGTTACGCCGTTGTCGGCAAGCATCTTTTGTATGCCGTTGATCTGGAGGCGTACAATCTGTTTTATCTGCTCCTTGTCCAGCGGCTGGAACATGATAATCTCATCAATACGGTTCAGAAACTCCGGCCGGATCGTTTTCTTCAGCATTTCCATCACCTCTTTCTTGGTTTCCTCCACAACCTCATCGTGGTTCTTGTCGTTGATCTTCTCAAACTGACTCTGGATGTATGAGCTTCCCAAGTTGGAAGTCATGATAATGATGGTGTTCTTGAAGTTCACCGTCCGTCCCTTGTTGTCGGTCAGACGTCCGTCGTCCAGCACCTGAAGCAGGATGTTGAACACATCCGGATGAGCCTTTTCGATTTCATCGAACAGTACGACCGAGTAGGGTTTGCGCCGTACGGCTTCTGTCAGCTGGCCGCCTTCATCGTATCCTACGTATCCCGGAGGCGCACCGATCAGACGGGAAACGGTATGTTTCTCCTGATACTCGCTCATGTCGATACGCGTCATCAGCGATTCGTCATCAAACAGGTACTCGGCCAGGGCCTTTGCCAGCTCCGTCTTACCCACACCCGTGGTTCCGAGGAAGATAAACGAACCGATCGGACGTTTCGGGTCTTGAAGTCCCGCACGGCTGCGGCGCACTGCGTCTGCCACGGCTTCGATGGCCTCGTCCTGTCCGATGACACGCTTGTGAAGCTCGTCTTCCAGATGCAGCAGCTTGTCGCGTTCGCTCTGAAGCATCTTGCTCACCGGTATGCCCGTCCAGCGCGATACCACATCGGCTATGTCTTCGGCTGTTACCTCTTCCTTGATCATCGCATTGTCGCCCTGCTTCTTTTTCAGGTCTTCCTGTATGCTCTTGATTTCGTTTTCCAGCGCCTGCAGCTTTCCGTAACGGATTTCGGCTACTTTCCCGTAGTCGCCTTCACGTTCCGCGCGGTCGGCTTCAAACTTCAGTTGCTCTATTTCCTTCTTGTTCTGCTGAATTCTGTTCACCAGTTCCTTTTCGCTCTGCCATTTGGCTTTGTACGAAGTTTCCTGCTCTTTCAGTTCCGCAATCTCCTTGTTCAGCTGAGCAAGTTTGGCCTCATCCTTTTCGCGCTTGATGGCTTCGCGTTCGATTTCCAGCTGTTTCAGCCTGCGCTCGATTTCGTCCAGTTCTTCCGGAAGCGAGTCGCGTTCCATACGGAGCTTTGCTGCCGCCTCGTCCATCAGGTCGATGGCCTTGTCGGGCAGAAAACGGTCGGTGATGTAACGGTTGCTCAGCTCGACGGCGGCGATGATGGCTTCGTCCTTGATGCGCACCTGATGGTGGTTCTCGTAGCGTTCCTTCAGTCCGCGCAGGATAGAGATGGAGCTTGCCGTGTCCGGTTCGTCTACCATAACCGTCTGGAAACGGCGTTCGAGCGCCTTGTCTTTCTCGAAATACTTCTGGTATTCGTCGAGCGTAGTGGCTCCGATGCTCCTCAGTTCGCCGCGGGCCAAAGCCGGTTTCAGAATGTTGGCCGCATCCATTGCGCCTTCTCCCTTGCCTGCTCCGACCAAAGTATGGATTTCGTCGATAAACAGGATGATGTTTCCTTCAGACTTCTTCACTTCGTTGATGACCGATTTCAGACGTTCTTCAAATTCGCCCTTATACTTGGCTCCCGCAATCAGCGCGCCCATATCCAGCGAGTAAAGCTGCTTGTTTTTCAGGTTCTCGGGCACATCCCCCCGCAGGATACGCTGGGCAAGTCCTTCCACAATGGCTGTTTTACCCGTACCCGGCTCTCCGATCAGAATCGGGTTGTTTTTGGTTCGCCGGCTCAGGATCTGGAGCACACGGCGGATTTCTTCGTCACGTCCGATAACCGGATCGAGCTTTCCGTTGCGCGCTGCCTCAATCAGGTTGACGGCGTATTTGTTGAGCGACTGATACGTATCCTCGCTCGACTGTGAGGTTACGTTCTGTCCCTGGCGGAGTTCCTGAATGGCTGCGCGAAGCTCCTTATCGGTAAGCCCCGCATCTTTCAGTATGGTAGCAACCGTGCTTTTCACATTCAGCAATGCAAGCAGCAGTGCTTCCAGCGACACATATTCGTCGCCCATCTGCTTGGAGTAGTCGACTGCCTTTTGCAGCACTTCGTTGGCGTCGCGGCTCAGGTAGGGTTCTCCTCCCGACACCTTCGGCAAGGAAGCTATCTGCCTGTCGAGCACGGTTTCAATCTGCTGGCCGTTGATGCCGAGCTTCTGGAAAATGAAGTTCGTTACATTTTCTCCCACTTTCAGCACCCCTGCCATCAAATGCTCAGGCTCGATGGCCTGCTGTCCGCGGCTCTGAACCAGATTGACCGCTTCCTGCACAGCCTCCTGCGATTTGATTGTAAAGTTGTTAAAGTTCATAAGTAATCTCCTTTCTTTTTTTTGTTATCCTGTTTTGTACAGATTCTTCATCAAATAATTTGCCATGGGGATAAAACGCCCTTTGTATGACTAAATGGCATGACGGTTGGGATATATCCTGTAAAAATGTCAGGAAAAGGGCCGCTTTCATTTTGTCAGAGTGTCAATCGGGATGCGTGAGGCTTGTCTTTCTCGGGTGAGGTTAGGGTACGGCATTGAAAATCGGACGGAAAAGGACCTTGTGCAATCCGAAAAGTTTGTTCTTATGCCAAGATGCTTTTGTTTTGTTGCTGGTTCCGCTAATCTGTGGCAAAATGTTTAGCTGATCAGTCAGAATCGTTCCGTTGTGACACTTTGCAGATGTCCGGATTTGAAACGTTTCGGGAAGCGGAAAAGCCGTTTGAGGCATTCCAAAGCCTTGTTTTCGGCCTTCGTGGAAAGATGACGGGACATTTTGCTGAAGCTAACGGGGTGTTTTCCATGAAATGACGGGACATTTTGGGCAAGATGACCGCTTGTTTTTGGCGGGATTTTCGTTTCCGCTCCCCCGTTTCAGGGTGCTCTGAGCGGGGTTGCCGTTTGCATCCGTTAAGGAATGGCTTCTGAAAGAGGAGATTTGTTCGGATGTGCGGTTAGCGGTAGAGGCGGTTTTGTATGAATTTGTCAGGAATTTGTGCTGTTGTGCTTTCGGAATGTCAATCAGGGAGTTTGTGGAGGGGAATTATCTGTACATAAAAAGCGATCAGTATTTGATTAATTCATAACTATTATTTGCTTTTGAGCCAGTAAGCAGGCGGAAGCGTCTGCGGCTTGCTATTTTGTGGGAAGAATATTTGTGAGAAGCGTCATGCTTCATTCTTGTTCTTGAAAACCTGAGAAAATTTTATGATGTACAAGGATGGACGTTGGCGTTTCCCATGCTGTATAGCGTGGGTCTGCTGTCTATTTGCCAATGTGCATCGGGTTTTCTCAGGACCTTCAAGAACGTGGAGATGGCACGCAGTTCCACGCTTGAACCAAATAGCATCATATATCTTTTTGATTATCAAATTATATATTCAATAATCTTTATAATTTGATACCGCAAAGTTCCCACAAAAAGTAATTGGTTTACCAAATAGACCTGGCACAAAACTGCCAATAAAGAAAGCATATGTAACTACAATTGATGTTTTGCTCACTTTTTTGTGGCGAATTGCAACATTTAACCTTCCTGGTCAATTATATTCTCTAAATATGCCTATCTTTGTAACCACGTAATGGAGATATAATATGGAGCGCAAATTACTGAATCGAATCAAAGTCGTTCTCGCAGAGAAAAACAAGAGCAATAAATGGCTCTCGGAACAATTGGATAAGGATCCTGCCATAATTTCTAAATGGGTTACAAATACAACGCAGCCCAATGTGGAGATGCTGATCCAAATAGCAAAAGTTCTGAATGTGTCTGTGGATGACTTGCTGAGAACCGAATGAATAAATTTATGGGAGAAGCAAAACTGTACAAGTACTTGGATTTTAACGGTGGGGTGATGATGTTGCATTATGGCAATCTTCAATTCACTAACGCTACGCAATTAAATGACCCGTTTGATTGCCATCCCTCGTTAATTGATTTCTCCAATGTTCCAAAAGAAGTATGTGGAGAATGGACTCCGGAAATAATTGAAGAATTGAGAAGGGATCCATTTCGTAGAACCAGAGAAGAGGTACGGATATGCAGTCTTTCTAAGATATATGATTCAATTTTGATGTGGAGCTATTATAGCAAGCATAAAGGCATCTGCATCGGTCTGGATATGGAAAAAGTCAGAAAGTGTCTTTCTCGTATGTATGGCAATGTCATGATCGGCTGCTCGGAAGTGGAGGTACAATATAAAGACATTGTAGAGAAGCCCGATTATTTTAGGGATGTAAAAGACTTTTTCCATTATCAAATATCCACCAAAGCAAAAGTTTGGGAGCATGAACAAGAAGTGCGTTTATTTATATTAGAGCCATGGCCGGCATATATGAAGTTGCTGCCGTGGCAAAATGATGATAAAGGCTCGATTGACTGGAAAGAAATGAGGGCATTCCCAGAAATTGGAGGAGAGTGTTTCGAATCCATTTATCTGGGGATCAATATGGATGTCGAAGAAAAATCAAAAATAATCCGTGTTGCCCGAAAGCTGAATCCCGACATTAAGATTTTCCAAATGGAGATTGATGCAAATGCTTTTAGGTTAAACACCAAACTAATAGAGTAAATACGATGGCCAAGAAACAAACAAAAATAACAAAGGAGGAGTCCTTAGAAACCATACTTTTCAACTGTCGCAACAGTTTGAGAGGGCGTGCTGCTATGACCGACAAGCGCGATTTGTTGCTGACTCTTGTGTTTTTGAAATTCATCGGGGAACGCTTCAAGCAGCAAAAGGATAAAATCAGGCATGAGATTATAGAGGTTCAAGGCATTCACGACGAGGCTTTTGTTGAAATGCAGCTGTCCCGTCCCAATCAGTATATGCAGGACGGAGTGTTTTTCCTGACCGACGAAACATTTTGGGACAAGCTGATTCTTACGGCACCTACCGGAATGGCCATTGCTTTCGATACAGCCATAAAGACGCTGGACGACAATGAGCCCAAACTGAAGAACGCCCTTCCACAGCAGATTTTCACGAAAACGGCCCTTGAACCGGGTGTCTTGAAAAGTGTGGTGGACGAGATTAACAAGATAGATCCCAAGAAGTTCACCGATCATGACCTCATAGGACGTGTATATGAATATTTCTTGCAGGCTTTCTCAATCAATGCCGACAAGGAGGAAGGTGAGTTCTACACGCCGCATTCTATCGTGGAGCTTATTGCCTCACTCATCGAGCCGTTCGACGGTACGGTCTATGACCCGTGCTGCGGGTCAGGCGGTATGTTCGTGCAGGCAACCAAGTTTATTGAAGCACATGGCGGCAACACCAAAGCGGTCAACGTGTATGGACAGGAATCCGAACCGGCGACCTATCGTCTGGCAAAGATGAATCTTGCTATCCGCGGTATATCCTACCATTTGGGAGACAAAGCTGTATCCACTTTCTCCGACGACCAGCATAAAGACCTCAAATTCGACTATATCATGGCAAATCCGCCATTCAATTTGAAGAAATATGCCGAATATGGAGAATTTGAAACGGATCTCCGCTGGAAAGGTTATGGTGTCCCTCCGACTAGCAATGCCAACTACGCATGGATTCTCCATATCCTGAACAAACTGGATGTCAATCACGGAATTGCAGGATTCCTACTTGCCAATGGAGCATTGGACGACAGCGACACGCTTGAAATACGCAAACAGTTGATTGAAAACGACAAAATCGAGGCCATCATCGTCCTGCCACGCAACATGTTCTATTCTACTGATATATCCGTTACACTATGGATCTTGAACAATAACAAGAAAGGAGGTCCGTGGCACGGCAGACAACTGCGTAACCGCACGGGTGAAATCCTGTTCATCGATCTCCGTACTTGGAGTGAAAACATCTATGAAAAGAAATATGTCCGGCTATCGGAAAATCAAATAGAGCGAGTTTGCCAAATCTATTTTGGTTGGCAGACCGAGAATTTCGCCGAGTATGCCGAACCGGAATTATATTATGCTGCACACCGTGGCGAGATTCAGAAAAAAGGATATTCGCTTGTACCCTCCAGATATATCGAGTTTATCGACCGCGATACGGAAATTGATTATAAATCGGCCCTCACCGAGATGAGTCGTAAGTTTGACGAGCTGAAGAAAAGATGGGATGCAAATGAAACCGAACTCGTAAACGCCTTCAAAATTTTGGGATATGGAAAAGAATAAACTGCAGACCAATGTAATAACCGAGAATTTTGTTTCCGATATTAGAACCATCATAGAGCAAGGACGAAAACAAGCCTATGCCGCGACTGGCCAAATAGCCATTATGACTTATTGGAACATCGGACGGCGTATCGTGGAAGAGGAGCAACATGGAGCAAGCAGGGCGACATACGGACAAAAACTTATCCCGGCTCTTGCTGTTAGACTTGCTGCTGAATACGGGACTGGTTATGGTAGGCGCAATTTGGCATATTACCGAAAATTCTATTTGGAATTCAAGGATGTAGAGATTTTGCACACGCGTGTGCAAAATCTTACCTGGTCACATGTCCGCAGGCTTCTTTCCGTCAGCAATACGCAAGCAAGGGAATGGTATCTGAAGACAGCTGCTGAAGATATGTGGAGCGTGGATGATCTTGACAGGAATATCTCCACCCAATATTATGAACGACGGCTTGCGGCTCAAAGAGAGAGTTCAACTCTGCCCGTACCTTATGTCGGTCAAACAGATCCGTTGGAATATATAAAGAATCCGATGGTGGCCGAATTTATGGGATTCCATCGGGATACTAATTATTCAGAATCAGAATTGGAGCAGGCACTAATTGACAACCTTGAGAAGTTCATCATGGAACTCGGTCGTGGATTTGCTTTCGTAGAAAGGCAGCAACACATTGTGACCGATACGGCTGATTTCTATATCGACCTTGTATTCTATAATTACAAGATGAAGCGGTTCGTTATCTTTGAACTGAAAACCCATAAGCTGACTCATCAGGACATCGGACAGTTGGATATGTACATCCGTATGTACGATGATTTGGTTAAGGGAGAAGATGACAATCCGACCATCGGCGTGTTACTTTGTACAGATACGGACAACACCATAGCAAAATATTCAGTGTTACACGATAGCGATCAGATTTTTGCCGCTAAGTATATGACATATATGCCTACCGAAGAGGAACTGCGCCGAGAAATCGAACAGCAGAAACGATTCTTTATGGAACAGCATGGAAAAGAGGAGGTGTGATATGGGAAGTGGCAGTGTAAAATGGGGCCGGATCGGGGACTATATCGAGTGGTGTGACGAAAGGAATACGGCCGGTCGTAACTATCCTGTTATCGGCATAAATAGAGATAAAACATTTATGCCAACGGTTGCCAATCTGGATGGTGTTGATATTAGAGCCTGTCGTTTAAATTTTCCAATAAAGTCTTCAGACTGGAGATGCAGATTTTCCGGAACTCTCCGGCTTTTAGCCATAAAGAGGCAAAGTCATGAAATCGCGGGGAAGCGTCTGCTTTCGGATGCAGACCGTCCTTTGATCTCATGACTTTGCGTAGAAACATTCCTTTCAATACAGCCTTATCCGCTGTGTCGGAATGTTTTGCAGGCAAAAATCAGTGCATTCGTTGCCGTGTCATCGTTCATGCCATCAGTTGCTTGTCGGATTCTGAGTCAGTGTAGAGCCGCTTGGATAGGCATCGATAGCTGATTGCGGGATGAAGTAAACCACGCGATAGTCCGTAGCCGGGATGTCTTCCGTCGCATTGTGCGGACCCGGATACCTTCTAACCAGCGAATCACCGTTGCGGAACACGTCATAGCTGCGTTCTGCCTGATATGCAAGTTCCAGCTGGCGTTCCTTGTCGACCAGTTCCGATGCCGTGGTTGCATTGAACTCGCTTGCATCGTATTCGCCTCCCGTAATGGCACGCCCGCGGATGGTATTGACATCGTTCATTGCCTCATTGATGTTTCCCATTTTCACATAGGCTTCGGCACGGTTAAGATACATTTCGTCCAGACGGGAGATGATGGGCGAATGGAGCTGTGAATCCAGACCATCCTCGCGCGAGCATTTCGTGATATAGAACTCAGGGTAGCCGTTGTTGAGAGTGATGTAATAGTCAATGACTCCCGTGTATGAAACGCCGCCGTAATTGATGGTGTAGTATTCTTCATCGGAATCTCTTCCGTCAGTGGGAGTCAGCGTGTAAGTTTCTTCTCCCTCCGTGCATGACGTATGATCGGCGTTCACCGTCAGTTGTTTGTAGATATATCCCGTATTGGCCGAGTTGGGAGTGATGAAGCGGAACACTTCCGTGTAGTTTCCGTCGTCATCCTGCTCGTATTGCGGCTCGATGAAGGCGGCGCGGACATCCACGATGTTTTCCTGATCCGGACGCCAGTCGTTGCGGCCCGTTTCGTCCAGCAGCTCAAGGTATTTGGCGCTGGCGTACATCTCTCCCCAGCCCATTCCTCCGATGTTCGAGTACATCCCACCGACAGTATAGTAGTAATCATATCCTGAAAATTCGCTGGCAAGCCGTTTTACGACGAATATGTCTTCGGAGTAGTTCTCCGGAGTTGTCCGGCTCGAATTCATATAGTCATCGCGTGAGGCCAACGTGTATTGTCCGGAGTTGATTACTGCATCGGCATAATAGCGTGCCGAATCTGCATAGGTTGTGTTCGGACTTTCATAAGTGCCGCTCATATACAGATAGATGCGCGAAAGCATGGCTTGGGCTGCTTCTTTGGAGGCATAGGCAGGGCCGTCGTCGCGGGTCAGTGTCGCTTCGGCTATTCGCAAGTCATAGATGGCCTGCTGGTAGGTTACTTCCACCGTAGACCGGTCGGGCAGGCTCAGGTTGTCCATGTCATCAGGCGTTCCGTTGACGATGGGCACTCCCAGATTCGTTTCCGGGCTCTGGTAATAAGGGCGGCCGAACGCACGGCACAGGTAGAAATACATCATGCCCCGGATATAGTGGCATTCGCCCAACTGACTGAGGATTTCAGCATCTTCGGTTTCGCCTATCATGTCGATGATGTTTGACGCTTGGGCAATGGCCTTGTAGCCGTAGTCCCAGAAATTCTGCAGGCGGTAGTTGTCCGGAGTGCGCGAGAATGTGATGAACTCGTAGAAATCGTCGGTGGATGAGCCGCGGATCATCATATTGTCACCTGCGTATTCTCCCAGGCGGTGCATCGGGTCGGACCATGTCTTTAACTGCGCATATGCTCCGTCAATCAGGCTGCTTAATGTTTCAGACGGATTTGATGTGACCTGTTCGGATGCCACGCTGCTGGTGGGGAAACGGTCTAGGTCGCACGAGCTTAAACCTCCGGCAATCAGGGCCGAGGTCAGAACTATTGAAGTAAATATGTTGTTTCTCATAAAATCGCTGTTTAGAAAGTTAAGTTGATGCCAAACATGAATTTGCGGGTAGTAGGATACGAGATATTGGCCGTACCTATCGACTTGTATGTGCCTGTATCTTCGTCGTAAGATGCTGAAATTTCAGGGTCAATGCCTGAGAATCCTGTTATGGTGAACACGTTCTCAGCCATAAAGTAGATGCGCATGTTCTGGATGTAATATTTGGGCAGCTTCAGGTTATATCCGATAGACAGCGACCGGAGCTTCAGGTAATCTCCGTCTTCCAGGTATCTGGTTGATGCGCTGTTGGAGTTGCTGTCGTTTCCGTAGCTTGCCAGCGGGTGGGTGGCTATGTCGCCCGGTTTTTCCCAGCGGCTCCATCCGTCCATCAGTTTCATCTGGTTGCGGTCGGTATAAGCTCCGTCGGAGTCGTACTCCTGACGTGCATAGTTGTAGATCTTGCCGCCGATGGAGAATCCGAATGAAGCGCTGAGGTCAATGTTCTTCCATTGCACGAACGTGTTGAATCCGCCGAACAGGTCGGGCGAAGTGGATTCGGTTATCACCTGGTTGGCTTCCGAGTAGTTGCTTGTCGTTTCACGGCTGCCTTCTTCATCGTTCACGTACCATAGCGGTGATCCGGTTTCGGGATCAACTCCTGCCCATTCGCGCAGGTAATAGCAGTCGGTTCCGTATCCCACCTTCAGCACTTTGTCTGCGGCTCCGGCAATGTTCGTGTCGTTTCCTCCTCCGCCTATGATCGTCAGATCCGGGTCGTCACCGTACAGCTTCTCTACCGTGTTGACATTGTGCCCCAAGTTCAGGTCTACGCTCCACAACCAGTCTTTCGTGCGGACGATATCGCCTCCGATGGTCAGTTCGATACCTTTGTTGCTGACCTCGCCCACATTCTGCCAGCGGCTGGTCACGCCAGTCAGGCCGGATACAGGCACCTGATACAGAGCGTTCTTCGTATATTTGTTATAGTAGTCAAATACCAGGCGCAGGCGGTTCTTGAAGAAGTTGGCATCGATACCGATTCCGCCGGTGTAGGTTGTTTCCCATGTGAAGTTGCTGTTTCCTACCTGGCTGATCAGCAGGGCAGGCGTTCCGTTATAGTTTGCGGAAGCAGAATAAAGGTCATACGACGGATAACGTGCATAGGGAATGTTTCCTACCGAACCGTAAGAAGCACGGAGCTTCAGCATATCCACCCATGGGGCATTGAACCAGCTTTCCTGATGGATGTTCCATCCTGCACTGATTGAGAAGAAGTTACCGTATTTGTTGTTTGCTCCGAAGTTTGACGCGCCGTCGCGGCGGATTGAGGCTTCAGCCAGATATTTGCCGTCGTAAGCATAGTTGGCCTTCATGAAATAAGACTGTTTGGCCCATTCAGTCAGGCTTCCGCCTACGGCTTCTGGAGTAGATGTAGCGTCAAGCACGCCCACGCCGGATATAAGTCCCGTACCAGTAGCCGAAATGGCTTTGTCGCGCGTAGAGAGGAACTCATAGGCCAGCAATGCCTGTACGGAGTGCTTGCCGAAAAGCTTGTTGAAAGTCAGGTACTGGTTGGTGTACAAACGCGTGGAGTTGCTCTGGTATTCGCTCACACGTCCCTGAACACCCGAAGCGCTGTCTGTGTTGGGGTCTGTGTATTGCGAATAGTAGTAGCCTCTGTAACGGTAGCTGTTTACAGAAGTAAATGTCAGCCAGTCTGTGAACTTGATGTCAAAGTCAAAGTTTCCGGAGAACTCGTAAGTCTTGTAGTCCGTATGGTCGCCGTTGGCAAGCGCGTTGAGGTAGTTCGTATCTGACGAGTCTACCCAGCCGCTGTAGCGGTCCGGCACCAGATTGCCTTCTTCATCATACGGGCTGTCCCACGGGAACATGGTGTACATTGACGTTACGTCATACTGCGCATCGTATGTGTCGATCATTGACCCTGAAACGTTAGGCTTGATTGTCAGCCATTTGACGGGCTGGTATATGGTGCGGTAGCGGAAACTGTAGCGTGTATAGTCGTATCCTTTTACTGCGCCCGATTCGTCGTAATATCCCAGTGAGAAATAGGAGCGTATCTTTTCGTTGCCTCCCGAAAGCGAAATGTTATAGTCTTGAGTGAAACCTGACTGTGAGGCGAGATCCCACCAGCTGAAGTCAGCGTTCCGCAGGTCCGAATTATAACGGCTGAATGTGATGTCTTCCTGATTGGGAAACGAAGCGTAGTAGTCATAAAGTTCCGCACCGTTCATCATCTTCATGTTGCCGGTTGTCAGTCGGCTTATACCCAGCTTAACGGAGGCGTTTACAGTCATTTTTTCCACTTTGCCGGCTTTTGTAGTGACCACGATGACACCGTTTGCGCCTTGCGAACCGAAGATGGCGGTTGATGCAGCGTCTTTCAGCACTGTAAGTGTTTCAATGTCTGAAGGGTTCAGCACACCGGGATCTTCACCCACAATTACGCCGTCGATAACCCACAGGGGCGAGGTGCTTCCGCTCAACGTGGCGCGTCCGCGGATCTGTACGGCTCCGTTTGAGCCGGGCTGGCTGGAACCGGGAGCAACGTATACGCCTGAAATCTTGCCGTTCAGCATGTTCTCGACATTAGGCGTGGTGATGTCAGCCAGCTTTTCCTGTTTCAGTGTTGCCATAGCTCCCGTCAGGCTTTCCTTTTTCTGGACACCGTATCCTACAACGACAACTTCGTCTAGTTCATGCGAGCTTTCTTCCAGCTTGATGTCATATTTTGTCTTCCCCGGGACAACTTTGATTGTAATGGTATTGTAGCCGATGTAGCTTATGGTAAGTTCTGTGTTTTCCGCTACCGTCAAGATATATTCACCGTTCATGTTGGTAATCGTTCCGACGCGCGGATTGTTTTTGTCTGCTATTGAGGCCCCGATGATGCTTTCCCCCTTTGCATCGGTGACAACGCCGCTTATCGTAACTTTCTTGGATTGCTGTTGCACCTTTGATGCTGCAACGGCTTGGTTTTCTGCCGGGATTGGATTTGTGCCGGCAATGACAGACGTGGAAACAAAGAGCATACTCCACAGGATGGTCGTTCGTGGGTACTCTCTAAACATGTGTACATAATTTCTCATGCTCGTGTCGTTTTGAAGTTAAACTTTAGTTTTTACACTCTGATTTATTGATACAGTATACTGTTTTTTATAGTATTTTGTCTAGACTTAATTTTATGCAATAATGAATTTATAGTAGTTAAGTTGTTGCAAATATACAAATATATTTTATCTGACAATATTCTTTCTTAGAAAAATATTAACAAGCAATATGTCAAAATAAATGAATAAATTGTGATTTTTAGTATTTGTTTTTCTGTGTAATGTGAGATTTTTGTAAATATTATTTGAACGTTTTTGAAAATGTTGCGGGATGGCAGGCGTTTTTTTAACTTCATTTTCGGGAAAGAGATGAAACTGTTTCGGCCGGTTGCTGGAAAAATGGATGCACATTTTGCCCGTTGGGACTAAAAGCCTGTCGTTTAAAACTCTAGGGAGCGGTGCGTGTTTGCGTGGGTTTGCAAAGCAGATTTGCCCATCTTCATAAATAATTGTATCTTTATCCGCTCAAAAATGCGATGTATGGAAAAAATAACTTTTGCCCCGAATGTCCTTTTGATAGACGCTGCCTGCCTGAATCGTGTAGGAAATGATATGGCGCGCCATTTTGCGCCGTTGGTGAATCGTGAACTTCCGAAAGCGGATTTGTCACTGCTGCTTGAATGCCTGGCTTTGGATGCCGGAGTGCAGCCCGGAGAAAATGAGATACAGGTCATATTTATTTATGACGGAAGCACCAGGCGGATGAACTTCTGTGAACCGTCGGATTTAGGCAAGGAATTGCATGATGTGGCTTTCAAAAGCCGGTTGGGAGAGTTCTCCATCTATAGTTTCCAGCCTTCAGGCATGGCCTCGCGTGAAGATCTGTTCATCGAGTCGCTCCGGATTATCGGCGAGTCGAAAGAAGCGCAGTGTGTTGGGGTTGTTCCCGATGAACCAGCTTATGGAAGCAAGACAGCCGATGAGGTCAGCAAGTGGGAGAAGAAAGATAAAGCAACGCTGTTCGGCATGAATCCGCCGTCGCAGCTTTCTGCCAGATGGCAGTTTGAGATGCTGGGATACGCTGTGCTTCAGTCGCTGGGCATCCGTGCTGATGAACTTTAAGCGGGAGAGTCATGTCTGATTTCCGATTGAAGGCATTCTATAGTGTGGCGAAGAATCTGAGCTTCACCAAGGCTTCGCAGGAACTGTTTGTCAGCCAGCCGGCCGTGACCAGGCATGTGCATGAACTGGAAAGCATGTATCAGGTGCGTCTGTTTGACCGGAAGGGAAATACAATCTCTTTGACCGAGGCTGGGCGTGTGCTCATGGAGCATTGCGAACGGATTCTTGCCGAGTACCGCAAGCTTGAGTACGATATGCATCAGCTTAACAACGAGTGTGCCGGGGAGTTGAGGCTGGGGGCAAGCACTACCATTTCGCGTTATGTGCTTCCGCCCGTGCTGGCAAGGTTTACAGAACGGTATCCGAAAATAAATGTGTCGCTTATCGACATGAATTCCCGCCATATAGAGAATGCGCTTCAGGAAAACAGCATTGATGTCGGGATGGTGGAAGGAGTGTTCCGCGTTCCTAATCTCCGTTACGAACCGTTCCTGTGTGATGAGCTGGTTCCTGTGGCATGTTGTTCGGGCAAGTGGAATGTTCCTGAGGAACTGTCGCTGGAGGAATTTGTCCGTATGCCTTTGGTATTGCGTGAGCGCGGTTCGGGAACGCTTGACGCCATTGAAATGGCTTTGTCGGAAAAAGGACTGAAACTTTCGTCACTGAACGTGCGTATGTATTTGGGCAGCACGGAGAGCATCAAGTCGTTTCTGCGTTACAGTGACTGCATGGGAATCGTTTCGGTGTTTGCTGTCGACCGTGAGCTTCGTTCGGGAGAGTTCCGGGTTGTCGATGTGGACGGTTTCCGCTTCAAACGCCATTTCTGTTTCGTTTCCGCCCAAGGGCAAGAAGCGGATACCGCTCTCAACTTCATTCAGTTTGTAAAGGATATGGTGAAGAACGTTTGAATGTTTTCATTTCTTTCCGAATTTCGGGTCAATCTTCAGCAAGGCGGTTACACCGAAAGTGGCGAGCGTGCAGGCCATGATCCAGACAAAGAAAAGCCGGTATCCTAAAGTTTCTTGCATCCATCCGGCAATCATGCCCGGAAGCATCATGCCCAGTGCCATGAAGGCCGTGCAAATGGCATAGTGGGAAGTCTTGTGATTCCCGTCTTTTGAAAAATAAATCAAATAAAGCATGTAGGCGGTGAATCCGAATCCGTAGCCGAACTGTTCGATGAATATGCAGCTGTTGATGATCCACAGGCTGGAAGGAAGGGCATAGCTCATGTATACATAAACGATGTCGGGGAGGGAAATGGCCCATACCATCGGCCATAGCCAGCGTTTCAGTCCGTGTCGGGACACGGCTATTCCTCCAAGTATTCCTCCTAAGGTCAGTCCGATGATCCCGAGTGTTCCTTGCGAAAATCCTATCTGTGCGGTAGTCATTCCCAGTCCTCCTTTTTCGGGCGGATCAAGCAGGAAGGGGATTCCCATCTTGGCCAGCTGCGCTTCGGGCAGCCGGTAGAGCAGCATGAAAAGAATGGCTGCCAGAGCCTGTTTCTTGCGGAAAAAGGATGCGATTGTTTCGGCGAATCCGCAGAGGATGTTGCGTGCCTGTATTCCGGCCTGTGCCGGGCAGTCGTCTGCCGGGCGGGGAAGAAGAAACGAGTGGTAGAGCCACAGAGCCAGAATCATGCCGGAAAGGATAAAGAATGTGATGCTCCATGCATAGTCGATTCTTCCGCTTGTCTTTTCGAGAAATCCAGCCAGCATGATCAGAAGCCCTTGGCCTGCTATCGTGGCAAAACGGTAGAACGTGCTGCGGATGCCCACGAACAATGCTTGCTGATGGCTGGTCAGACCGAGCATGTAGAATCCGTCGGCGGCGATGTCGTGTGTGGCGGAGCTGAAAGCGATAAGCCAGAATACGGCCAATGTGAGCTGGAAGAAACGGTCGGTCGGGATGGTGAAGGCGATTCCCGCCAGTCCGGCCCCTAGCAATAGCTGCATGCTGACAATCCACCAGCGTTTGGTTTTGAGCAAATCGACGAACGGGCTCCAAAGCGGCTTGATAACCCATGGCAGGTTGAGCCAGCTGGTATAGAGGGCTATGTCCGTATTGGAAATTCCCATGCGTTTGTACATCACCAGCGAGAGAATCATTGCGGCTACATACGGAAGTCCTTCGGCAAAATAGAGGGTAGGCACCCATGCCCAGGGAGAAATGCTCTTTATGCGTGCTTTCATGTTTTCAATACAGTTTTCTGATGTCCGCCCCCTTGTAGTAATGGAGCAGGATTTCGTTATAGTTGTAGCCTTTTTCGCCCATTACGGCAGCTCCTATCTGGCAGAGTCCGACTCCGTGGCCCCATCCGGCGCCGGTCAGTTCGAACCATTCGGGAACGCCTTCCTTTTCCGGTCCCTTGTCGACAACGAATGCCGAACTGAACAGATGCGTTTCAGAAAGGACACGCCGGATCTCCAATTCTTTTCCGATGACCAGCGTCTTGTTTGTCCCGACAATTTTCAGTTTGCTGATTCTTCCGGACTTTCCCCGCTCTGCCGGTATCAGGTCGATGATGCATCCGTAGTCGCATTTCGTGTTCCGGCGGATCAGAGAAGCCAGTTCTTCTTGCGTGTAGCGCACTTTCCACCGGTAGAAATTGTCGGTTTGCTGGTCGTAGTTGTTCAGTATCTGTGTGATGATCCTGCTGTCATGCGTGTTGCAGAACGCTTCGGGAGTGCTTCTGATCCAGTGTTCCGCTTCCTTTTCATCGGTAAGGTCGGGCAGGTGTGATTCTTTTTCCGTGTCGCGCACGGCCGTGAGATAAGGATACGACTTGTCTTCCCAGCAATAGTTGAATTCTTCGCTTGCTCCTCCGCAGCATTTTGAAAACCGGGAGTCGCAGATAGCGTGCTTGTACATGAGCACCTGTCCGCGGGTTGCTTTCACGGCTTCGGCCACACTGCGGTTTGAAGCGCGGGTAATTCCCTGGTACCGTTGGCAGTGGTCGTCCGCACATACGTCAAAGATCGTATGGTCTTCACGGTCGTACCACCGGATATATTCCGTGTCGGTCTTGATGAACGAGAAAAAGCCGTCGTGCTTCTTGCTGAGCGATTTCCGCTTCTCTATCTGTGCCAGCAGCCAGCTCCGTGATATTACGGCGTGGGCTTTCAGAAACTCCAGGGCGGAAGCGGCGTTCATTTCCGACGAGATGACGCTGGTCAGATACTCTTCTGCCGGCACCTGGTTGATTGCAGTTATTTTGCCTTCGTCAACTGTCAGCCGGAGCGATCCGAGAAACGTTTGCGTTTCCTGCTGTTCCCAATGGAAGTTGATGCCGATGGTGACATCGTACAAAGAGAATGAGGCATTCTCCTCCAATGGTGTGAATGTCAGTTCCTGATACACGTTTCCGTTCCACAGTATGCCTCCTTCTTCGAAACTTACCTTTTGTTGCCCTTCTACGGTTTCTCCTTTGGCTATGTATTTGGCGTTCAGCGTGAAGTTTATTTCGAGGGCATTGACGATGCCTACATTTATTTCCGGTTCTTTCATAAGCTTAAAGTGATACCTCCTGATAGATTTTCAGAAGGTCTTCTTCTGTAATTTTTTCATAATCTTCTTTTCTTGCGGCAACGACGATGCCTGCCATGTCCAAGGCCCCCGGGCTGATGAGAAGTTGGGCTTCTCCTTCGGCATAGTAGCATTGCGGGCGGTGGACGGAGCGTGGAAAATAAGCGGTGACAAACCCATGCTGTTCGTCTTTCCATGCAAACAGGTTGTAGCGGGGTTCTGTTTCGCCCTCGTGTACGGGGAGTGTCCGCAGATAGTCTGATATCAGTCTGCTGCTGGAATTTGTTCCCTTGTCTGTCACGAAAGCGCGCACCGGACATATATATCCGTTTATCGCGTAGGCAATGCACGAGCTGCCGTCTTCCAGACGCTCGTATCCGCATTGGGTGGCTCCGGAAAGCAGTCTGTTCCATTGGCGGATGAAAGGCACATCTTTTTGGCGGACTGCCTGAAAGTGGAAGTGGTCGGGTGCCGAAGCGCCGCATCCTGCTCCGTTATAAAATACGGTATATCCCTTTTCGAAATGTTTCTCCAGCCAGTCTGTCAGTCTTCCGGGAAGCTGGCGCGATTCTTTTCCTGCAAGTGTCTGCCATTCGTGGCACTCGCTTGAGAGCGTGAGGTGCCCCGGAAGGATGGGGTACGGATTGACCCGGAGGCTGAAGGCTTCGTCCAGTTCGATGCGGATGCTGTCCTGTAGCTCCGGCTTGTTGCTGATGCAGAGGAAGCACGGGCGCGCGTTGACCGATGCCCGGTCTGTTTTTGCGAAGGAGGACACGGCTCTTGCCGGGTTGAACTGTACCTGGATGTCGTTTCCGTTCAGGCTGAAATGGCGTACGTGTATGCGGCTGAGCGCTTCGTGGTTGTTCCGCGCCAGTTCCCATTTGTCGAACTGGGAGGCGAAAAACGTTTCTCCCGATACATTGCTTGCAGGGTAGAAATATGACATCGGTCGTGACACCTTGTCTTTCCTGCGGCGGATTTCAAGCGTGCGCAGACTGTCCTTGTAGCTGTTGTTCCGGTTGACCTTGTCGATGCTCAGGTTGGCGTCGGAGTTTCCTTCCCACCGCCTGCAGAGGTAAAGCACGTCATAGATGCGTCCGATGCGGTAGTCGCGTGAAAAGGCCAGCCCCAATGCGTAGTCTTCTCCGTAGCTGGTGTTTGGCACCCGTATCTGTCGGAGCAGGGGAGTGTAGAAAGCGCGGGGTGCTCCCAGACCGTTGATGCGGAGCGCGTTGTTGTGTCCGTTCGTGTCGGTCCATTCCTGATGGTCAATGATTCCCGGAGGCAGGGTTTCCAGATTGAAGTCTGTCATCCGGTAAGAGCCGATGACCATTGCGCAACGCTCTTTGTAGAACTTGTCGACAATGCGCTGCAAGGTGTCCGGTCCGCTGTACAGGTCGTCGCTGTCCAGTTGCACGGCAAAGCGTCCGCATTGCGGATGATTGGCGGCCATGTTCCAGCATCCGCCGATTCCGAGGTCGTGGCGTGAGGGAATCAGGTGAATCACCCTCGGGTCGCCGGCAAACTCGTCAATGCATCCGGAGGTTCCGTCGGTCGAATGATTGTCGACGATGATGACGTTGTAGCGGAAGGTTGTTTTCTGGCCGAGTGCCGAGCGTATGGCGTCTTTTATGGTTCTTTCCCTGTTTCGTACCGGAATGATGACTGACGCTTCGCATGCAAAGTCTTCTTCTTCCGGAGCTATCAGCTTTCCGGCTGGCGGCAGATAGGCCCTTATGTTTTTCAGATAATAGGTGAAAGCCGTTTCGCGTTCCAGTTGGACAGCCCTGTTTCTGGGATCCACATAGTCGAACTGTTTTTCGCCCGACTTTCTGGCGTCGTCTTCTGCGCGGGTATAGAGATATTCGCTGATATGGGTAAGCTCGCCTTGTTCAGACAATGCCAGCCGCAAGGCATACAGGGCCGAGTACTGATATTCGGGCTGGGAGAGAATACGGTCTGATGCCTTTGCAAGCGCGTCGGTTTTGAAGAGCATCAGCGGGCCGAAGTCGAAATCATCGCGAACGCTCCCCGGCTGGTAGTCGATGACGGGATGAGGCTGCCTCTCTCCGTTGAGAATCTGGTAATGGTCGGCATAGACCATCACGCTTTCCGGCGCGCTCAGGTAGTCGCACATCCGTTCGAGTGCCTGCTCGCCCAGTTCGAGCGGCTGCAGTGTCGTATATAATAAGGTATAGGGCGTTTTTGCATGGAGGGCTATCTGGCGCATGGTTCCGGTGTGTTCAAACGAATCCAGCGGGAGCGTCCGGCACTGAGGGCAGGCAGCTTCGGCCGCTTCCTTTTGCCCCGTAAGTAGGTATATCTGGTCTATATAGGGGTGCGACAATAAACTGTTCAGAAGTTTATTGAATTGGTTGTCAGTATGATAGAAAAGAAAACAAGTAATCGTTTTTTTCATGTTAAATACATTTTATACAGACAAAGATAGGGAATTATCTTATTTTTCTCTAACTTTGTACGCTAATTATATGAAATTGAATGTCTGCATTTGCAGGGCCTTCCCAAGGTGCTGAAAAGATAACGGCTCATTTTAATTAAGATAACGGCTCATTTTAATCAAGATGACGGCTTGTTTTGATGAAGATGACGGCTTGTTTTTTTGGCCGGAAATGCAGATGTTCATATACGTGAATTAAAACAGAACGACTATGACAAAGACTCCTCTGTTAGGGAGAACGTTGGATGAATTGAAAGAGATTGTGCTCGGTTTGGGCATGCCCAAATTTACGGCCGGTCAGATAGCGTCGTGGATGTATGGAAAGAAGGTTTCTTCGATTGACGAAATGACCAATCTCTCGTTGAAGAACCGCGAACTGCTGAAAGCGTCTTATGAAATCGGATGCAGCGCTCCTGTTCACGAGATGCGTTCGGCCGACGGGACGGTGAAGTACTTGTTCTCTGTTTCGGAGGGGAATTTTGTGGAAACGGTTTACATACCCGAAGACGAAAGGGCCACCTTGTGCGTTTCTTCGCAGGTGGGATGCAAGATGAACTGCAAGTTCTGCATGACCGGAAAGCAGGGGTTTGCGCAAGATTTGACCGCCGCCCAGATTCTGAACCAGATTTATTCCGTGCCCGAGCGCGACACGCTGACAAACATCGTGTTTATGGGCATGGGCGAACCTTTTGACAATCTCGACGAGGTGCTTCGTGCCTTGGATGTGCTTACGTCGGATTATGGATACGGATGGAGTCCGAAACGGATTACGGTGTCGTCGGTCGGCCTGCGCAAGGGGCTTCGGCGTTTCCTTGATTTGAGCGACTGCCACCTGGCCATCAGCCTCCATTCGCCGTTCCCGGCGCAAAGAAAAGAACTGATGCCTGCGGAAAAGGCTTATCCGATTGCCGAGATTGTTGAAGAGCTGCGCCGCTACGACTTCAGCAAGCAGCGCCGCCTTTCGTTCGAATACATCATGTTCAAGGGAGTGAACGACAGCATGGTCTATGCGAAAGAGCTGGTGAAGCTTCTCCGCGGGCTGGACTGCCGGATCAACCTGATCCGTTTCCACGCCATTCCGGGTGCAGACCTTGAAGGGAGCGAACCGGAAACGATGCTGGCTTTCCGCGACTATCTGACGGGGCACGGGATTTTTTCCACGATCCGGGCTTCCAGAGGGGAAGACATATTTGCCGCCTGCGGAATGCTTTCTACGGCAAAGCGGCAGAACATTGACTCAGAGTAATACAAGAATTTAAATATGGAAGGTAAAAGAATTAAAGTGGGTATTACCCACGGAGATATCAACGGAATCGGCTATGAGGTGATTCTCAAGACATTCTCTGATCCGGCGATGCTGGAGCTTTGTACGCCGGTTATTTACGGCTCTCCCAAGGTGGCTGCCTATCACCGGAAGGCGATGGACATTCCTGCAAACTTCAGCATCGTCAATACGGCTGCGGATGTGCAGGACGGACGGGTGAATGTGGTGAACTGCATCAATGAGGAGCTGAAGGTTGAACTTTCGAAACCGACGCCCGAAGCGGGCAAGGCTGCCGTTGCCGCTCTTGAGAAAGCGGTGGAGGAATACCAGGAAGGCTTGTTCGACGTGCTGGTTGCCGCGCCTGCAAACAAACAGTCCGTGCAGGCCGATTCGTCCGGCTTTTCGGGCCATGGCGCTTTTCTTCAGGAACGGGTCGGCGGCGGACGGAAAGCTCTGACCGTTCTGGTGAAGCGGGATTTCCGCATGGCGCTAGCCACGGAAGATATTCCGGTGCGTGAGATTCCGAAGACGCTGACCAAAGAACTGCTGGCCGAAAAGATCATGGCTTTTCACCGCTCGCTGAAAGTGGACTTTGGAATTGATTCGCCGCGGATTGCCGTTCTGGGCCTGAACCCTCATGCCGGTGACGATGGCTTGACCGGCGCCGAAGAAAAGGAGGTGATAGCACCCGCCCTGTCCGAGATGGTGGCGAAGGGAATCCAGTGCTTCGGGCCTTATCCGGCCGACGGCCTTATCGGCTCGGGCAGCTTCTCCCGTTTCGACGGCATCCTTGCCATGTATCATGACCAGGGAATGATTCCGTTCAAGACGCTGGCTATGGAAGACGGAGTGAACTTCACGGCGGGTCTTCCGGTTGTCTGTTCCGCTCCGGTTCACGGCACGGCCTATGACATAGCAGGAAAGGGAATCGCATCGGAGAACTCTTTCCGTCAGGCTGTATATCTGGCTATTGACGTGTTCCGCAACCGGGTTCTGGAGAAAGAGATTTCTGCGCGTCCGTTGCGCAAGCAATATTACGAGAAGAAAGACGACAGCGACAAGCTGAAACAGCTTGATGTACCGGAAGAAGATTGATATGAAGTTTGCGATAATATCAGCCGGGGAAGGATCCCGGCTTTCACAGGAAGGAGTGAAGCTGCCCAAACCGCTGGTGCAGCTGAACGGAACGGCTATGATCGACCGCCTGATTCATGTCTTTGCCGAGAACGGGGCAGACGAAGTGGTCGTTATAATCAACAATGAAGTGCCGTTGACAAAAGCTCATCTGGCCGAGCTGGAACAAAAGTCGGAAGTCCCTTTGAGGGTGATCGTAAAGACGACACCCAGTTCCATGCACAGCTTTTATGAACTTAGCCCGTATCTCAGGGAAGACCGCTTTTGTCTGACTACGGTCGATACCATTTTCCGGGAAGACGAGTTCTCGGAATTTATCCGGGCTTTCAAGGCTTCCGGCAAAGACGGGATGATGGCCGTCACAGATTATATCGATGACGAGAAGCCTTTGTATATCGGGACAGACGAAAACCTGTCGATAACCGGATTCTATGATTCGGTGATGCCCGGCACAAAATATATTTCGGGAGGCATTTATTGTCTGACACCGAAGGCAATCGGTACATTGGAGTATTGTATCAGTCACGGGATGGCCCGGATGCGTAATTTCCAGCGCCAGCTGGTTGCAGACGGCCTGAAGCTGGAGGCTTATCCATTTTCAAAGATACTGGACGTGGATCATGCCGGCGACATCGTGAAGGCAGAGGCTTTTTTGAACGGCAAGTGACAGACTTGTAAACGAATAAGAAAAAAGAAGAAGATAAATAATCGATAACCATGCAGAAGAATGGGAAAAAGATTCGGGTTGTAGGCGTGAGCCGAGGAAACGAGTTTTCTCCGAATCATGTGGGGAATGATGCGGCTATTTTCAGAGAAACGGCAGAAGAGCTGGCGAAGAGAGGATGCGAAGTTACATTGTTCCCTGAAAAAGAATTTGTGGCTCAGCACATCCAGGCAGACTTCATTTTTGACATGGCCCGTGACAGGGCTACGATTTCCAGGCTGAAGGAGCTGGAAGAAAACGGAGCGCTGGTAGTCAATTCAGGATTTGGAATCGACAATTGTGTCCGTCGGGAAATGACGGAGCGGCTTATTGCCAGCGGCGTGCCCCATCCGGAAAGTTTCATCATTCCTACCGGCGGCGAGTTTACGCCGGACATTTATCCTTGCTGGATAAAGAGAGGCGATTCGCATGCCATGGTAAAGGAAGATGTGGTTTATGTGGAATGCCGTGAAGAGGCCGAAGTGGTGATGGCCGATTTCCGTGCGCGGTACATACCGGTTGCGGTGGTGAACGAGCACCTCGTAGGCGACCTGGTGAAGTTCTACGGTGTGCAGCATACCGACTTCTTTTATGCATTTTATCCGACCGAGCAGTCGCACAGCAAATTCGGGCTTGAAGCCATCAACGGCGAGGCGAGAGGTTTCCCGCTTGATCTTGACAAGTTGAAGGCGTATGCCAACCGTGCTGCGGAGGCACTCAATGTGCCCATTTACGGCGGAGATTGTGTCGTGTCGTCTGCCGGCGAGATAAGAATCATTGACTTTAATGACTGGCCCAGTTTCGCGCGTTGCCGCAGGGAGGCTGCGCCTAAGATAGCCGAATGCATTTATAATCGTATCATTTCCAAACTGAACAGCAAATAAAGATGAGCGCAGAAAAGAAAGGACTTGAGGCTTCGTTCAAGTCGATGGATACAGAAGAGTTTCTTGACATTCATTTCAACCGCCCCATCGGTTATGCGTGGGCTTTGTTCTTCAACCGGTTCGGGGTGCACCCCAATGTAGTGACAGTGCTTTCGATCATCCTCGGCGTTTCGGCTGGAGTGATGTTTTACTTTCCCGACATGAAGCATACGGTCATAGGCATTATCCTGCTGATGTGGGCCAATCATTACGACAGCTGCGACGGGCAGCTGGCCCGAATGACAGGGAAAAAGACGCGCTGGGGGCGTATGCTCGACGGATTTGCCGGTGATTTGTGGTTCTTTGCCATTTATGCTGCCATCTGCCTGCGGCTCACCTTCCAGCCTTTGCCCTTTGGCATCGGAAGCGAGAACGGAACGGTGTGGGGCGTGTATATCTGGCTTCTGGCTTATGTTTCGGGCATATTCTGCCATAGCCAGCAGTGTACGCTTGCCGACTATTACCGGAATATCCATCTTTTCTTCCTGAAAGGAAAGGCAGGGAGCGAGCTCGACAACTTCAAGCAGCAGAGGGAATTGTTCTACAGCCTGCCCTGGAAGCATAATTTCTGGTGGAAGCTGTTTCTGTATTCTTATGGAAACTATACGCGCAAGCAGGAGCGGATGACTCCGAACTTCCAGCGCTTCTATGCGTTGGTGCAGCAGAAATACGGTGACAATATTCCTCAGGAGCTTCGCGACGAGTTCCGGAGCATGAGTCTTCCGCTGATGAAATATACGAATATCCTGACATTCAATACGCGTGCCATTGCGCTTTACGTTTCGTTGCTTATCGGCGAACCGTGGCTTTATTTCGTGTTTGAAATCATCGTGATGACCGCTCTGTTTACATACATGCGCCACCGTCACGAGGCGATGTGCGCCTTTCTCTATAACAAATACGCAGGATTATGAAAGAAAAATTCCGCAATATATTCTACATCTTCGGGATCTTTGCCATTGTAGTGATGCTTTTCACCTTCGACATGGATTACGGAGAGCTTTGGGCAAATATCCGCCGGGCGGGAGGATGGCTTCCCGCGGTGATTCTGCTCTGGGTGTTTATCTATTATCTCAATGCGTGGTCGTGGTATGCGATTATCTGCGACGGGAAGAGTGCAAGGGTTTCTTTCTGGAAGGTCTATAAGCTGACCATATCCGGATTTGCCCTCAACTATGCCACTCCGTCCGGACTGATGGGAGGGGAGCCTTACCGCATCATGGAGCTTAGCCCGTATGTGGGGGTAAGCAAGGCGACGTCTTCGGTGATACTTTATGTGATGATGCATATCTTTTCGCATTTCTGGTTTTGGCTCACGTCGTCTGTTCTGTATGTGTTTGTCGCTCCGCTGAATTGGGGGATAGGAATAATGCTTGCTGTTGTGGTCGGATTCTGTCTGCTTGCCATTTATTTCTTCATGAAAGGCTACCGGAACGGCATGGCAGTGCGCGCGTTGAGGATGCTTTCCCATGTGCCGTTCGTCGGGAAATGGGCGAAACGCTTCGGCGAGGAGCAGAAGGAAACCCTGGAGCGCATCGACTCGCAGATAGCCGAGCTTCACAAGCAGCGCAGGAGCACGTTTTATATTTCGCTGGGACTTGAGTATGCGGCGCGTGTCGTGGGGTGCCTGGAGGTGTATTTCATTCTGAATATTCTGACCACAGATGTCAGTTTTTTCGACTGCATTCTGATAATGGCATTTACCTCACTCTTCGCCAACCTGCTTTTCTTCTCGCCCATGCAGTTGGGAACACGTGAGGGGGGCTTTGCGCTTGCCACGGGAGGGCTGGCCATTCCGAGTGCGTTCGGCATTTATACGAGCCTGATAACCCGTGTGCGTGAATTGTTTTGGATTATAGTAGGGGTGATGCTGATGAAAATCGGCAACGGAACCGGTAAAATAAAGGAAAAAAATGAACAAGAAACTGAATAATATCCAAGGTGTGATTTTTGATTACGGCGGCACGATCGATACCAACAGCCGCCATTGGGCGGAAGTATTGTGGAGCAAATACGAGGAATTTCAGGTTCCCGTTGACAAGCAGAGTTTCCGGGAAGCCTACGTGCATGGTGAACGTACCCTGGCACGTGTGCCGCTCGTAAAGCCTGAACACAATTTCCGCGATGTGCTCTGCATCAAGACCCGTATTCAGATCGACTTTCTGGTGGATGGAGGAAAGCTTTCCCGAGAGGATGCCGACGCTAAGAAATACGCTGCCTGCATAGCCGAAAGCTGCTATGATTATGTTCTCGAAGTCCTGAAGCGCACACGTCCCGTTGTGGAAACGCTGTCCAGGCGTTACAGGCTGGTGCTGGTGTCTAATTTCTACGGAAACATCCAGACCATCCTGAAGGACTTTGGCCTTTTCGGCTTCTTTTCGGACATTATCGAGTCATCCGTCGTGGGAGTGCGCAAGCCCGATCCTGCAATCTATTGTCTGGGAGTGGAGGCGATGGGCTTTCCTGCCGGAAATGTGCTGGTGGTGGGCGATTCGTTCTCGAAAGACGTTGTGCCTGCCAAGAAAGTCGGATGCAAGGTTGCATGGCTCAAAGGAGAGGGATGGGGCAATGAAGAAACGGACGAATCGTTGCCCGATGTAATTATTGGCGACTTGCCTGACTTATTGCCTTACTTATTATAATGCGTGCGGACATGAAAAACCAGCGGACAGCCTTTGTCGACAGGCAGTACCTGTTGCCGTTTATATTGCTGACTTCCTTGTTCTTTCTGTGGGGATTCGCTCATGCCATTCTTGACGTGCTGAACAAGCATTTCCAGGAACTGCTGGAAATATCCAAGACTCACTCGGCGCTGATTCAGGCCACCATGTATATGGGCTATTTCATTATGGCCATTCCTGCCGGGCTTTTCATCAACCGGCTCGGCTACCGGAAAGGAGTCGTGTTCGGCCTGCTGCTCTATGGTGTCGGGTCGCTGTTGTTCATACCCGGCCAGCATTGGATGTCGTTTAACTTTTTCCTTTTTTCCCTGTTCGTCATCGGATGCGGGCTGGTGTTTCTTGAAACGGCGGCCAATCCGTATGTCACGGAACTGGGGGCGAAGGAAACCGCGGCGAGCCGCCTTAACTTTGCCCAGTCGTTTAATGGAATGGGCTGCATCTTTGCGCCGATTCTTACCGGCCTGCTTCTCTTTTCGGACGACGGGACGATGAAGGCCGGAAACGTGGCTCTTCCGTATACGGTCATGGGGGTTGTCGTGCTGCTGGTTGCCGTTGTCTTTTCACGGATAAGGCTGCCGGAAATCAGGCATGAGGTGGAGGTGGATCATGCCGGCCGCAAAGTCAGCTTGTGGTCGCACAAGCTTTTCGTGTTCGGCCTGACCGCCCTGTTCTTTTATGAAGTGGCGGAGATTTCCATTAACAGCTTCTTCATCAATTATGTGACCGACAAGCAGTGGATGAGCTCGCGCGATGCCTCCATCATCCTCTCGTTCGGAGGTCTGGGACTGTTTATGGTGGGGCGTTTTGTCGGGAGCTGGATTATGAGCCATGTACGCGCCGAGAAGATGCTTTTCTGGTGCGCAACCGGAACTGTATGCACCACGCTGGTTGTCCTGCTTGATGCAGGCCATATGTCATTGGCCGCTTTGCTTTGCGGATACGCATTTGAGGCCATTATGTTTCCGACCATCTTTGCTCTTTCGCTGAAAGGACTCGGAAGCCATACCAAACGCGCTTCTTCTTTTCTGATGATGTCGCCCGTGGGAGGAGCCGTAGGTCCGTTGTTTATGGGATGGATAGGCGACCATGCCGCCATGCATCTGGCCTTCTTTGTTCCTCTTGTCGGATATGCGGTTGTCTGGATGTTTGCGCGCTATGCGATGAAGCGATAGATTGGAAGCAGGCAGTTCGCGCGAATCTGATATGGAATTTCTGTTTTGTCCGTTGGAAACCCGGCAAGTCCGGGCGGACAGACAAAGTTGAAGCTTCCCGCAGAAAAGTTTGTCTTCAGTTTAGAGATACAGCCTTTTTTGCGGAAAGCTTCATTCTTTTTGAAGGCCGGCAGAAAAAGATGCCGGCATATCTTATGGAAACGATGAGATATCCTTGTGGACTACTTCTGGCAAGGAGGACAGACGGCATGGTGTCTGTTTATCTCATGGCAGGGAGGGCAGAGGGGGCAAGGCCTAACGTCTGCTCTTTTTCCTGCTCTCGGTTTGCCCGGTGCTTTACGGAATCCCTCCGGGCGCGGAGCAAACACCTTTTCCAACTGGCGCGGGGTCAGAATCTTCTTGAACTCGTTGAAGTATTTCTTTTTCGTGTCAAGCATCTTCTGCTGTCTGTCCATGCGGTCTTCCAGAGCCTTCATGATGTCTTCGTCGGTGCGTTCTTTCTTTTTGGCTTCCTTGGCATCCTTTGCGTTCTTTGGGAGTGCGCGGGATTCCTTCATCGCCTCAAGGTATTCTTTGTAAAGCGGGGTGAACTTTGCCGCGGTCTTGTCATCCAGCATCAGGCTCTGTTCCATCCGCTTTGTCTGGAATTCCATCATCTGTTCCGGAGTGGGACGTTTGCGCTGCTTGTCGGCAGGTTTGTTGTTCTCGCCATCCGTGTTTTGTGCAAACGCACTGCTTCCGCCCAATACTGCAACGAAGGCCAAAGCTAAAAATAAACGGTTTGTTTTCATTGTTCTTTCATTTAAAGGGTTGATAATCATGTTTGCTGGTTTAGCGCGCTTTTGTCCTTTTGACAGACGGCAGTTCCCAAGGTTTATCCGCATAGTATAATTTAACCTTGTGGAAGATTCGTTCAGGTTTTAAATTTTCTATTTTTGCAGAAAACATCGGAAATATGAAACAGACAGATGCACAGGATGATCCCATGAAGGTAATCTTTAACTACAACAATGTGTTTTTCAGCTTTTTCTATGATAATGCGAGCGCGTGTATCCACCGTTCGCACGAATATGCCATGAACTATGTTTATTCGGGCGAGATGGTGCTTGACAACGGGAAAGAACAGATCCATGTGGGAAAAGGGGAATGCGTTTTCATTCCGCGCGACCATCATATCACCATGTATAAGAAGCCTTGCGGGGGTGAGCGTTACTGCGGAATCTTTCTGAGCTTTACCCGCAGCTTTCTCCGTGAAATGTATGCCAGGCTCAACCGGTATCAGGAGGCGGCGGATATGCCCAAGCCGGAGGTGCGGGCGGTAAAGCTCCCGAAAACGCCGGAGATTGCCAGTCTGTTTGCTTCGATGGCGCCTTATTTTGACGCCGATGAAAAGCCGCAGGACGATTTCATGCATCTGAAGCTGCAGGAAGGGCTGCTGGCTTTGCTGCATATCGACAGGCGTTTTGCGGCATTGCTGTTCGACTTCAACGAATCGTGGAAAATTGATATCCTCGACTTCATGAACAAGAATTATATGTATGAGTTTACGGTAGAAGATCTGGCTCACTATACGGGGCGCAGCCTTGCCACGTTTAAGCGCGATTTCAAGAAGCTGAGCGACCTTACTCCGGAAAAGTGGCTCATACGAAAACGCCTGGAAGTGGCTTACGAACTCATGAAGCAGGGCGGCAGGCGGATTGTGGACGTTTATGCCGAAGTGGGCTTCAAGAATCCTTCTCATTTCTCAACCGCCTTCAAGAAGCAGTACGGTGTTCCTCCCACCGCTGTTTCCGCGTGAAAGGTGAACTTTTCAGAAACTATATTTGAGCTTTACAGCAATGTGGCTTTGGATTCTTTGCGCTACTTTTGCCTTTGTAAATCTAAAAGTGTTAAGCGTATGAAACCATACATTGTTTGCCACATGATGGCATCGGTCGACGGACGCATTGACTGCGACATGACCGAGCGTATCGGCGGAGATGAGTATTACGATGCTCTTCGCGAACTGCATTGCGATTCAGACGTGTCAGGAAGGGTTACGATGCAGATGCACTATGCTCTGCCGGATTCCTTTATTCCTTCCGATGCCACACCGGCGGGCGGGGAGTCTGTCTGGAAAGCTGCCGAAGCCGACGGCTATACCATCGGTCTTGATTCGAAGGGAAGGCTGCAGTGGCCGGCCGCCGAAGCTGACGGACGCCCGTTCCTCGTCATAACCAGCGAGGATGTGCCGAGGGAGTATCTTGAAGTGCTGCGCCGGCAAGGGATATCGTGGATTGCAACAGGCAGGGGAGAAGCGGATCTTTCGAGAGCCGTCGAACTCTTGAACGTGCATTTCGGGGTGAAGAGGCTGGCCGTTGTGGGCGGGGGCCATATCAACGGAGCTTTTCTGAAGGCAGGTCTGCTGGACGAGGTAAGCGTGGTGATAGGTGCAGGCATCGACGGACGCAAAGGCATGACGGCTGTATTCGACGGCATTGAAGACGCTTCGTATCCAACCACTCTCCTCAAGCTGGACAGTGTGAAGCGTATCGGTGAAAATTCCGTGTGGGTGCGTTATTCTTTCTGATTCTTTAAAAGATACCGGTATGAGAAATCCGTTTGGTACTTTATGTGCGGCTTTGCTGCTCTGTGCGTGCGGGACGGCAAGCCTTTCTGCGCAAGAAAAACAACTTAATGAAAATAAAATGATGGAGGAAAAATTGAATCAGGCTCAGGAATGGGACAAGGTGTTCCCGCAGAGCGACAAAGTGAATCACAGCAAGGTGGTTTTCCACAACCGTTATGGAATCACACTGGCGGCCGACCTGTATGTGCCGAAAAATGCGGAAGGAAAACTGGCGGCAATTGCCGTTTGCGGTCCGTTTGGAGCGGTGAAGGAGCAGGCGTCGGGACTGTATGCACAGGAACTTGCAGAACGCGGCTTCTTGACCATCGCTTTCGACCCTTCGTTTACGGGTGAGAGCGGGGGACAGCCCCGTTATGTGGCTTCGCCCGACATCAACACGGAAGATTTCTGTGCGGCGGTCGATTATCTCTCTACCCGTGAGGATGTGGATGCCGGACGCATCGGCATACTCGGCATCTGCGGATGGGGAGGCATGGCGCTCAATGCTGCCGGCATCGACACACGCATCAAGGCTACGGTGGCTTCTACGATGTATGATATGAGCCGCGTCACGGCAAACGGTTATTTTGATGCCATGGATGCCGGGGGACGCTATGAACTTCGCCAACAGCTCAATGCCCAGCGTACGGACGATTACAGAAACGGCACGTATGCGCTTGCCGGAGGTGTGGCCGATACGCTGCCTGCCGACGCTCCTCAGTTCGTGAAGGACTATCATGCATACTACAAGACTCCGCGCGGCTATCACAAGCGTTCGCTCAACTCGAACGGGGGCTGGAACAAGACTTCTGCGCTGTCGTTCCTCAATATGCCTATCCTGGCCTACAGTGATGAAATCCGCAGCGCCGTGCTCGTGGTTCATGGCGAAAAGGCCCATTCGCGCTATTTCAGCGAAGACGCTTTCAGGAAGCTGAAAGGCAGCAACAAGGAACTGCTTATTGTTCCGGGAGCGAGCCATACGGATCTTTACGATAATTTTGAAAAGATTCCCTTCGACAAGATTGAAAGTTTTTACCGCACTTATTTGAAATAAGCGGCTGAAACCCTTATTTTTGCAGGCAGACCCGGATTTGTGATACGCATCGGGCCTGCCTTTGTTTTGTTTTCTGTAGCTTATGGATATGAAAAGAGTATTTTTCGGATTGCTGGTCTGCCTGGTTTCGTGTTGTGTGCAGTGTGTGGCAGAAGAAACGTTGCACGAGGATATCGCCCGTATAATTGAAGGGAAACGTGCCCGGGTGGGTGTGGCGGTCATCATTGACGGGAGGGATACGGTAACCGTCAACAATGAGGAACGCTATCCCATGATGAGCGTTTTCAAGTTTCATCAGGCACTTGCGGTGGCAGACTTTATGGACCGGAAGGGGTTGCCGCTCTCTGCGGAGATTCTGGTGAAGAAAGAGCAGTTGAAGCCCGACACGTACAGTCCGCTCAGGGACTCTCATCCGGAAGGGAACGTGTCTCTTCCCGTCAGCGAACTGCTGACTTATACCTTGCAGCTCAGTGACAACAATGCCTGCGACATCTTGTTCGACTATATAGGAGGAACGGAAATTGCCGATGCGTATATCCGTTCGCTGGGCATTGACGGATTCTCCATTTCCGCTACGGAGGATGACATGCACCGCGATCTGGATCTGTGTTACGCCAACTGGAGCACGCCGCTTTCTGCCGCACGCCTGCTGGAGGTGTTTCTTGTCCGCCGGCTTGCAGGAGATTCGTATCAGCAGTTCATAAAGAAAACGATGGTGACATGCCATACCGGAGAAAACAGGCTGAAGAAGCCGCTGAAAGGTACGGATGCGGTTGTCGGGCACAAAACGGGTACGGGCGACCGCAATTCGAGGGGCGAGCTGATTGGAACCAACGATATCGGATTCGTTTCTTTGCCCGACGGAAGACGGTATGTGATAGCCGTGTTTGTGAAAGACTCGGAGGAGTCAGCAGAAGATACGGAGCGGATCATAGCGGACATCTCGGCGGCCGTTTACCGCCATCTTTGTGTCCGGTAGTTTTCATTTTGTTTTGTCTTGGGCATAACCGGGAGGAAACGGGCCTTGCCTTCCTCTTCCTCCGGCCGGGCTTGTTCCGTAATTCTACAAAATTGTTTCAAAGGTTTTGCAAATTTGTAGATTATCTTGATGTTCGGTATTTTCGCTGGCATTATGAAAGATGTGAGAATAAAGAAAGTTCAGTCCAAGCATGAAATGGACGATTTCATCAAGTTTCCGGAAAGGCTTTATGAGGGATGTCCGTATTACGTGCCCGATATGGAATCGGATGTGCGCGATACGTTTGATCCCAAAAAGAATGCGGGACTTGAATTCTCGGAGATGCAGCCGTTTGTGGCATATGATGGGGAGGGCAGAGTTGTGGGTCGCATCACCGGAATCATCAACCGCCATGCCAACGAGAAATGGAAGACACGGAATGTGCGCTTCGGCTTTATCGAGTTTGTTGACGACCGCGATGTCTCGGAGGCCTTGCTTGCTGCGGTGGAAGAGTGGGGAAGAGAGCGAGGCATGGAGTACATCCAGGGTCCGATGGGGATATTTGATTTCGATAAGGAGGGGATGCTGGTGGATGACTTCGACCAGACAGGTTCGATGATCACCATCTATAATTATCCTTATTATCCGGAGCATATGGAGGCTTTGGGGTATGAGAAGGAGGTCGACTGGGTTCAGATACGCATTGATATACCCGAAACAGTCCCTGCCAAATATGCGCGGGTGGCTCGCCTTTCGAAAGAGATGTTCGGACTTCATGTGCGCAAGCTGAACCAGAAAGATATTGACAACGGATATGGACGCAGGGTGTTCCAGTTGCTCAATGAGGCTTATTCGCCTTTGTTCGGATATACCGAGATGTCCGACCGACAGATTGATCTGTATGTTGACCGTTATTTCCCGCTGATAAATCCGGAGATGCTGCCGGTGATAGAGAATGACAAGGGGGAATTGGTGGGTGTGGCCATTACGATGGGGAGCCTTTCGTCCGCTCTTCGCAAAAGCCGCGGACGACTCTTGCCTTTCGGATGGTATCATTTGCTCAAGGCTCTGAAATGGAAACACGATGAAAAAGCGGAACTCTTGCTTATCGCCGTGCGGCCCGACTATCAGGGCTTGGGGGTGAATGCGCTGTTCTTCGACGATCTTATTCCGATTTACAACAGGCTGCATTATAAATGGGCTGAAACCGGCCCGCAGTTGGAAAGCAACGTGAAGGAGCTTTCACAATGGAAACCTCTGAATCCCAAGCTTGTCAAACGGAGGAGGTGTTATCGGAAGAGGATCGGTTGCAGCGCTCCCGGCTCTTCACGTGAGGAGGCTTGCCAGACTTCGGCATCCTGAATCTGGAATTGTTTTATTGTTTTATATTGAAAGGTTCTTTAAGCCTCCCTTTCGGGGAGGTTTAAAGAGGTTCTGATTTTGACTTATGGAAAGAAAAGTAGTGATAACAGGAATGGGCATCTGGTCGTGCCTGGGGACGACTCTTGATGCGGTGCGCGACTCTTTATATGCAGGGCGCAGCGGTATCGTATTCAGCCGTGAACGGAAGGACGCGGGGTTTCGTTCGGCATTGTGCGCCGATATACCGCATCCGGACCTGAAGCCTTTTGTTCCGCGCAACCAAAGGCAGTTCATGCCGGAAGAAGCTCAGTATGCGTATATGGCTACGCGTGCGGCTCTGGAAAATGCCCGGCTTGATGCGGATTACATCGCTTCGCATGAGATCGGCATCATTTACGGAAATGATTCGGTGGCTGAGGCCACCATGCATGCGCTCGACAAGTTCCGCGAGTTCAAGGATACGGCGGCGTGCGGAAGCGGTGCCATATTCCAGTCGATGAACTCCACAGTCACCATGAATCTGGCATGCCTGTTCAAGCTGAGGGGAATTAATCTGACGGCTTCGGCGGCTTGCGCTTCCGGATCGCACTCCATCGGATTGGGTGCCTTGCTTATCCGCAACGGTCTGCAGGAGTGTGTGGTGTGTGGAGGTGCGCAGGAAGCCAACATGTATAGCGTGGCGGCTTTCGACGGAATCCAGTCGTTCTCCGTGCGTGAGGACGAGCCGGCAAGGGCGAGCCGTCCCTTCGACCGCGACCGTGACGGACTGGTTCCTGGGGGAGGGGCTGCGACTGTGATTCTGGAGAGCTATGAACATGCCGTGAAACGCGGTGCTCCTATTCTTGCCGAAGTGGTAAGCTGGGGCTTTTCGAGCAACGGCGATCATATCTCTACGCCAAATGTGGCAGGGCCGGCACGTTCGCTGGAACTATGCTTGCGGCACGGAGGGATAAGTCCTCAAGACATCGGCTACATCAATGCGCATGCCACTTCCACGCGTATCGGGGACAGCAGGGAGGCAGAGGCCATCGCGCAAGTGTTCGGCGACGTCAAGGTGCCGGTTACATCGACAAAGAGCCAGACCGGACACGAGATGTGGATGGCGGGTGCCAGCGAAATCATTTATTCGATGCTGATGATGAAGAGCGGGTTTATCGCCGGGAACATCAATTTTGAGAATCCGGACGAAGATTCGGCAAAGATCAATGTCCTGCCCGAAACGAAGGAGGCGCATTTCGACATGTTCCTTTCAAATTCGTTCGGATTCGGAGGGACAAACTCTACGCTGATAGTGAAAAATATGCTTTAATAGCGATGTGCAAAATAAGAAACTGTTTTGAATTTATCGTGTGCTGATTTGGGATGAGTTTTTGAGGCATTTCCGTTTGTGTGATGAGGAAGATAGCGGGCTATCTGACGAAGAACAGAAGCGGAAAAGATCAAAAAATAGTCCAAAGCACACACGAAAACGAACACATCAAGCCAAGAAAAACTTTTTGGAGAAATTCAAAACAGTTTCTAAATATCAACTGTAAAAATAGGAAATTATGACACGTGAAGAAATTGTATCAAAAGTAAATGCTTTGTTGTCGGAAGAATTTGAAGTTGAACAGGATGCTTTTGAGCCGGAAGCCAATGTGAAGGAAACGCTTTCGCTCGACAGCCTGAGTCTGGTCGATCTGGTGGCCATTATCCAGCAGACCTACAAGATAAAGATTCCGGTGGCCGACTTGCGTGAAATCAAGACTTTCAACAATTTGTACGACTATATAGAGTCGCATCTGCCGGCATGAAAAGAATTGCAGTAGAAAAGCTCATTCCGCAGCGTGCTCCTGTGATGATGGTGGACGAACTGCTGGAGGCCGAAGAAAACGGAGCCGAGGTCAGTCTGCTGGTTCGTCCGGACAATTACTTTATGGATGAGGACGGGCGGCTTGACGAAGTGGGATTGATTGAGCATATCGCTCAGTCCGCTTCGGCATTGGCTGGCTACAAGGCACTGGCAGAGGGCGTTGAGAATCCTCCGCTGGGCTATATCGGTGAGGTGAAGAGGTTCAAATGCCATTTCCGTCCATGCGCAGGTGATCTTTTGCATACGACGATATCGGTTGTGGCGGATGCCGGCGGAGTGACTCTCATTCAGGGTGTAACACGGGTGGGCGACCGCATGGCGGCCGAAACTCAAATGAAGATTTTTGTCAAACCTTGGCAGTCATGAAGCTCGAAGGTAATTATTTTCAGATTGACGCACTTCACATGGGAGCTGCTCACGGGGTGTTCTACCTCCGGCTCCTTCCCGGATGTGATGTGTATCGGGGGCATTTCCCCGGCAATCCGGTGTGTCCCGGTGTATGCCACATCGAAATGCTCAGAGAGTGTGTCATGAAACTTGTCGGTGTAAAGGTGTTTATTTCCTCTGTCAAGCAATGCAGGCTGACGGCTGTTTCCGATCCTTTAAGCTGTTCGGAACTGAAGCTGACGGTCAGTCTGGAGAAGACGGACGAAGGGTATGCCGTGTCTGCTTTGCTGGAGGATGAAGAAAAGACCTATATGGAATACCGGGGCAGCATGGCAGTGGACCTGTGAAAAAAAAGGATTGCGGAAGCATGAACTATGAAGTATGATGTGATAGTTGTCGGAAGCGGTTTGGGCGGACTGGAGTGCGCCTCCATTCTCTCTCGGAGCGGGCTGAGTGTGCTTGTGCTCGAGAAAGGGGCGCAGGCAGGAGGCTGCATGCAGAGCTATTGCCGCAGGGGAATGTGGTACGACACAGGATTCCACTATGTGGGAGGGCTTGGCGAAGGTCAGTCGCTTTACGCTCCGTTTCGTTACCTCGGGTTGCTTGATCTGCCTTGGAAACGCCTTGACTTCTGTTTCGACCGGATATCTGTCGGGGGAAGGAACTTTGTGTTTGCGGAGGGATTCGATGAGTTTGCCCGGATGCTGGCTGAAGACTTTCCGGCAGAACGGAGTGCGCTTTGCGAGTATGCTTCTCTGTTGCGCCGCGCCGGAGAAGAGCGGTTCCTGTCCCCGGGCATGTCGGCCGGTGAGGCAGACCTGCTTTCTCCGATGTCTGGTGTGGGAGCTTATTCGTATCTGAGTGAAAAGTTCTGCGATCCTCTGCTGGTTGATGTGCTGAGCGGTGCCTCGCTGAAGATGGAATTGCGCAAGGAGTCCTTGCCCTTGTTCACTTTCGTACATGGCAACAGCAGCTTTATCGAGAGCAGTTGGAGGCTGAAGGGCGATTCTTCACTGATTGTCCGTTCGCTGGCCGACACTATCCGTTCGTACGGCGGAGAGATTATTTGCCGGTCGGAAGTGGTTGAGCTTGTGGAAAAGGGTGGAAAGCTGGTGCAGGCTGTCTGTTCCGACGGGCGGGTGTATGAAGGAAACGTTTTCGTGAGCGATGTGCATCCGGCAGTCACGTGCGGCTGGGTGAAGCGGAGCGAAAGGATAAAGAAGGTGTTCCGCAGCCGGATAGGCCGTTTGGAGAACACGTTCGGGATGTGTACTGTTTCGCTTTGCATAAAGCCTCATGTGCTCCGTTATTTCAACTGGAACCATTATGTATACAGCAGACCGGGCGTATGGACATTTTATCAGGAAGCAGAAGCGGTAGGCGGAGTGCTGGTGAGCTGCCGTGTTCCCGAAGACGGGAGCGGGTATGCACGTCAGGTGGATCTGCTCACTCCGATGAACTGGGGACAGTGTGAGCGGTGGACAGACACGGTTGTAGGTCATAGAGGCGAGGAGTATCTCCGTTTGAAAGAGCGGATGGCCGACGAGTGCATTGCGCTGGCCGATGAAGTGATACCCGGCTTGAGGGATATGGTGGAGGGGTGCTATGTGAGTACACCTCTTACTTACCGCGACTATACGTCCGTTCCTGAAGGTTCGGCTTACGGTGTGCGCAAGGATTTCAACGCTCCTCTCATGACGATGCTTTCTCCCCGTACACCCGTTCCTAACCTGTTGCTTACGGGACAGAATCTGATGCTGCACGGACTGCATGGAGTGACAATGACTGCGCTTCTGACTTGTGCGGAGATTATCGGAAGAGAAGAACTGCGCAAGCTGGTTTTTAGGAGTTGAAGAATATAAAACAATGAAAATTATGAAATACGCATTGGTAACGGGCGGCAGCCGGGGAATAGGACGGGCTGTCTGCATCAAACTGGCCCGGATGGGCTATCAGGTTCTCGTCAATTACGCGAGCCGTACGGACGAGGCTGAAAAGACGCTCCAACTGGTACGCGAGGCGGGACAGGACGGAGAGCTGCTTAAATTTGACGTGAGCGACAGAAAGCAGGTGTGCGAAGCGCTTGAGGCATGGGAAGAACGTCATCCTGACGAATACATCGAGGTGCTGGTAAACAATGCCGGTATTCGCCGCGACAACATTCTGGCGCTCATGCCCGAAGAGGACTGGCACAGGGTGCTTGACATTACGCTCAACGGATTTTATAACGTAACGCAGGCTTTGCTTCAGCCGATGATGTTCCGTAAATACGGGCGCATCATCAACATGGCGAGCGTGAGCGGACTCAAGGGATTGTCGGGGCAGACGAACTATTCGGCGGCAAAGGGCGGAATCATCGCGGCTACAAAGGCGTTGGCGCAGGAAGTGGCGCGGAAGAACGTGACGGTCAACGCTGTGGCTCCCGGGTTTATTCGGACAGATATGGTAGACGGGCTGGACGAGGCGGCACTGAAGAAGACCATTCCCGCCAACCGTTTCGGAACACCTGAAGAGGTGGCCGAACTTGTGGGATTCCTTGCCTCGCCCGAGGCTGGATACATCACAGGCAATGTGGTATCAATCAACGGAGGGCTCTACACGTGAAAACGCTTGAGGATATTTGCCGGGTGCAGGTGAAGTTCAGCGAAATCGATTCCATGCGTAGGGTGTGGCACGGTTCTTTTGTCACTTATTTTGAAGACGGACGCGAGTCGTTCGGAAGACGGTATCCCGGAATTGGTTATGCCGACATGCAGCGTGAGGGAATTTATGCGCCTGTTTACGACCTGCATGTGAAGTATCTGGCACCATTGGCTCTGAACGATAGGGCGGTTATTCATACGGCCTATGTGCATCATCCGGGTGCCCGGCTGGACTATCATTACCGGGTGTATCGCGAGAGCGACGGAGTGCTGTGTGCTGAGGGTGATACGGTGCAGCTCTTCATTGACGAGAGCGGAGAACTGATGCTGGAAGAGCCGGCATATTATCGGGAATGGAAGGAGAGATTCCTTCTTTCTTCGGGCGGGAAATAACTTAAATGTATTGTGATATGTCGAACGAAAATATAAAGTCAACTTATAAGTCGAACGACACGGAAGAGTGGCTCGACAAAGTATGGACGCGTCCCATAGGCTACCGCTGGGCGCTTCTGTTCGAGCGTCTGGGTGTCCATCCTAACGCGGTTACCGTACTTTCAATGATCATCGGGGCAGGCTCGTCGCTTTTTTTCGTCCGCGGTTCCTACCGTACGGAAGGCTGGGAAGGGCTTTGGATGAATGTGGCAGCAGTCATGCTTCTGGCATGGGCCAATTTCTATGACAGTGCCGACGGGCAGCTAGCACGTATGACGGGGAAAAAGACCCGTCTGGGACGGATTCTCGACGGAGCGGCGAGCGAGGTATGGTTTATACCCATCTACCTGTCACTGGTTTGCCGGTTCTATAACCATCACACGCTTGAGTTCAGTTGGATGGGACTTGAAGACACTCCTCAGAACACATGGATCGCCACGCTTCTGCTGCTTGTCCTGGTGCTGTATTCCGGTTTCGGATGCCATAGCCGCCAGTGCGGGATAGCCGACTATTACCGTCAGGTCCATCTGTTTTTCCTGAAAGGAGAGGCGGGAAGCGAGCTTGATAATTCCGTGCAGCAGCAGAAGCTTTACGATGAAACCCCGTGGAAAGGGAACTTTCTCTGGAAAGCGTTTCTGAAGACATACGTCAACTATACCCGGACGCAGGAGAAACAGACTCCAAACTTCCAGCGGCTGATGAAATGTCTGCGCGAAAAGTATGGGGCGACCGAGAACATTCCGCAGGCTTTCCGTGACAGGTTTCGCGAGCTGTCGCTTCCGCTGATGAAATGGACGAATGTCCTTACGTTCAATACCCGGGCAATCGTGCTCTATACCGTATGTCTGATCGACCTGCCTTGGCTGTATTTCGTGTTCGAGGTGGTAGTCATGTCAGCTCTTGCCCGATACATGCGGGCCAAGCATGGACGTTTCTGCAAGAGATTGTGCGAAGAAATATAATGGTTTCACTCCGCTCTCACCGACCGGATTTTAAATGAAGAATAGAATGAAAATCAGAACAATATGTTTGTTGCTTTCTTTGCTCGCCGCGGTGTCCGCCTTCGGGCAGACTGCGCTTTTCAAAGGCATTGTAACCGATTCGGTGAGCGGAGAGCCTCTGCCGTATGCTTCCGTGCAGTTGGAATCGACGGGAAAAGGGGCAATGACGGATGCGGACGGAAGGTTTTCATTCACCGCTTCAAAGAAGAGTGCCGTGCTTGAAGTTTCTTATTTGGGATACGACACGAAAAAGGTGCGAGTAGAACCGGGCAAGTCGGGCAACCTGCATGTACGGCTGGTGCCTTCGGGCATCGCACTGGAGGAAGTGATCGTGAAGCCGAAGCGTGAACGCTATCGCAGGAGGGACAATCCTGCCGTGGCTTTTGTGCGCAAGGTGATTGACGCGCGCGACGGGAATGATCCGCGCAACCGCGACTATTTCAGCTACGACCGTTACGAGCGTATCGTGTTTGCCCTGAACGATTATGTTCCGAAAAAAAGAGCTGACGGGAAGACGGGCAAGTTTGATTTCGTGGCCGACTTTGTAGACACGCTTGAGGTGGGCACCACAATTCTGCCCGTTTCGGAAAAGGAAAAGCTGGAGCATGTCTACTGGCGCAAGTCACCGAAATCGGAAAAGCGTGTGGTGGTGGGAGCGAAGTCGTCGGGGGTAGACGAGGTGTTCTCGCGCGACGGTGTGCAGCAGTTCCTGGATGAAGCTTTCAAGGAGGTGGACATCTTCCAGAACAACATACCCCTGTTTCTCCAGCGTTTCGTGAGTCCTCTGTCCACTATCGGTCCGGCGTTTTACAAGTATTATCTTCTCGATACGCTGCAAGTGGAAGGCAAGCCGGTGGTCGATCTGGGCTTCGTGCCTTTCAACTCGGAGTCGTTCGGGTTCACGGGACATCTGTTTGTGCCTCTCGATTCAACTTATTTTGTTCGGCGGGCGATTCTGAACGTACCGAAGGACATCAATCTGAATTTTGTGTCGGGCATGACTATCGAACAGACCTTCGAGCGCGCGGCAGACGGCACCCGTATCATTACGAAAGACGACATCCGCATAAACTTCAAGATTATCGAGAAGTCGAACGGGTTTTACGCCCAGCGTCTGAATGCCTACAGTCACCATTCGTTCGATCCTCCTTCGGAGGAGCGGGCGCGCGTGTTCTCAGAAAACGCTCCCGTGATTGTGGCTGACGACGCTTACAAGAAGGGAAACGATTTCTGGGAAGCCAGCCGGCCTGACGAACTGAAGAAGAAAAACCCTAACTCCGTAGAAAAGCTGATGGCTAAGTTCCGTTCGGTTCCGGTGTTCTACTTCATGGAGAAAGCGGTTTCCATACTGGTGTCGGGCTATATTCCTACCGACAAGAATCCGGAGAAGAACAAGTTTGATCTTGGACCGATGAACAGCACCATCAACGGGAATGCCATCGAAGGGGCGCGCTTCCGTGTGGGCGGAGGAACCACCCCTGTCTTCAACAAACACTGGTTTTTCGAGGGATACGCTGCCTATGGCACGAGGGACAAGAAGATGAAGTATGATGCGCTTGTAGAGTATTCGTTTAACCCGCGGAAGGATTTCCGCCTGGAATATCCGATGCATTCCCTCCGCTTCGAGTATATGTATGACATCAACAAGCTGGGACAGAACTATATGTATACCAGCAAAGACAACGTGATGCTGGCCATCCGGCGCAAGAAGGACACGCGTGCCACTTACCTGCGCAGGGCGGAGCTGACTTACACGCGCGAACATTACAACGGAATATCTTACGGTGCTGTGGTGCGCAACTTCAGGGAGTACGCCACTCCCTATGCGGAGTTCAACCGTATCGGGGCAGACGGAAGCCTCAATCCGGTGGGCCGCTACGACATGACCGAGCTGGAACTGAAATTCCGCTACGGACGCAACGAGCGTTTCTACCAGACACGCACGCAGCGTGTGCCGATCACCTATGATGCGCTGATCTTCAACCTCAGCCATACCATGGCCCGGAAAGGGTTGCTGGGCTCGTCGTTCAACTATCACCGCACGGAGCTGGGCGTACAGAAGCGGTTCTGGTTCTCGGCGTTCGGCTATGCCGACCTGATAGCGAAGGCAGGAAAGGTGTGGAGCAAGGTGCCTTATCCGCTGCTCATCATTCCGAATGCCAACCTGACCTACACAATCCAGCCGGAAGCATATACCAATATGAATGCCATGGAGTTCATCAACGACGAATACATGTCGTGGGACCTTACTTATTATCTGAACGGAAACCTCTTCAACCGCATTCCGCTCATCAAGAAACTGAAGTGGAGGGAGGTGTTCTGCTTCCGCGGCCTGTGGGGACATCTGACCGACAAAAACAATCCGATGAAGAACGGGGAGGGGCTGTATGCCTTTCCCGCCGGATCGGGAACGATGGGCAGAGCACCCTACATGGAAGTGAGCGTGGGCATCGAGAACATTTTCAAGTTCCTTCGGCTAGACTATGTGTGGAGGCTCAACTACCTCGACAATCCGGACATCCAGCGCCGGGGAGTACGTGCAACCATGCGTCTGTCGTTCTGAGTTGGAAATGCATGGCCGGAAGTTGCCGGAGGGGAAGCGGAACCGCCACGGAGTTTGTCTTGTCAGACTGCCGGTTGTGTCTTTTGCCTGCCGGCTCCCGGTCTTTTATCCGAAATCCGCTTCCCGTTCCACCTGTATCTTCTTTCCTGTAACGGGATGTACGAATTCGAGGGAAGCCGCATGAAGATACATCCGCTCTGCCCTGTGTCCGTAGAGTTCGTCGCCCACAATGGGGTGTCCCAGTCCCAAAGGATGAGCCGCATGTACGCGGAGCTGGTGCGTGCGTCCGGTCAGCGGATAGAAGTCCACCCATGTCCTTCCGCCCTCTCTTTTCTTCACCCGATAGCGTGTTACGGCAGGCTTTCCGCGTTCGGCACTTGCCATTTGCCGGGGTCGGTCGGTCGGATCGGGGCAGAGCGGCAGTTCGATGCACCCCTCATCCGTTTCCACAGTTCCTTCCAGTATGGCCTCATACTTTTTCCGCATGTTGCGCGTTTCGAAGAGTGCCTGAAGCTTCTGGTGTACCTCTTTGGTCTTGGCTGCCAGAAGCAGTCCCGAAGTGGCCATATCGAGCCGATGGACGAGGAGAGGACCTGTGGCCTGCGGATAACGTTCGCGCAGTCGTTCGAGTACCGAGCCGATTTCGTCCTTTCCCGGCACGGAAAGCATTCCGGCCGGCTTCTCTACAATCACGATCCATTCGTCCTCATAAACGGTTTCGAGCAGTGTCGTGCGGTGGATATCTTCCTGAAGCGGATTCTTTTCCACCTCCAGCCCCTCAAGCATGTGGCGCAGGATTGGTCCGCACTTCCCCCTGCATGAGGGGTAGAAATGCCCGTGGATACGGATTTCTTCCTTGGGCGAGTCACCCCACCAGAACTCGCCCATTGCCAGCGGACGCAGACGATGCAGGTAGGCAAACTGGAGCATCTTGGGCAAGGCGCATTCTCCGGCTCCGGCGGGAGGTATTCCTTGCGGCGTGTCCCTGAAGATTTCGAGCAGATCTTTTTCTTCGCCCCGCGCATTGAGCATCCGGAAACGTGCGAAGAGCTTGAGCTGGAGAGCTGCCGAGCGCGATTTCCTTTCTCGCTTCAGCCGCAGTATTTCCGTTTCCTGTTCGTCGAGAGCAGTCTTCAGTGTTTCCTCTTCCGCTTTCAGCTTTTTTTCAAGCCGCTTGTATTCGGCTTTCTGAAACTGGCTCTCGCGTATCAGATCCTGCTCCGTTGTTTCGTCAGTTCCCAGTTTCCTCAGTCTGTCTCTCCGCTGCTTCTCCTCCTTCAACTGCCGGCGTGCGCCGGCCAGCCGCAGGGCTGCCTCGTTTTGCCATTCGGCATATTCCTTTTGTCGCGCAAGATATTCGGGCGAGCTTTCCATCTCTTCAATCCGCCGGTTGATGGCGGAGATGTTCGCCTCTTCGGTGCGGAAGAATCCCTCAGGCCGCAGCAGGTCGTAGACGGGAGGGACGAAATACGCGTGCAGGTTGCTTCCGGCCAGATTGCCCGAGAAGGCCGCCACGAATCCTGCTTCTCCCTTGGTGTCTTCCACTACGAGCACGCCGAACATCTTTCCCTTTGCCAGCTCCTCCGCCCAGTCCGTGCGTGCGGAGAGGTAAGCCTGCACCTCCCCGGCAGCCTGTACGACCAGCGGGTGCGGTGTGTAGAAAAACGGAAACGTGAAAGCCGGCGGCAGGGAAATGCCGTCGGCGCTGCGGTTGAACCGATGAATGCGGTCGGTATATGCGTGTTCCATGAATCGGGAGCGTCAGATCATTTCGCGCTGGCGGCAGAAGCATCCTGCGAACTGTTCGCTCACGTTTTCCACCCTGTTTCTGAACAGTCCGTATACGGCCGATCCCGATCCGGTCATCGAGGCATAGGTTGCTCCGATGTCGTAGAGCTTGTCTTTGATGGCGGCTATTTCGGGATGTCTGGCAAATACGCTTTCCTCAAAGTCGTTCTTCATGCAGTCCCTCCATTCCTCCACCGGCCTGCGGATAATCTCCTTGAGCGATGTTTCGGGACGGCGCGGACGGATTCCGCCATAGGCTTCGCGCGTTGAAACGCTGATGTCAGGCTTGACGAGCACCAGTGTATAGTCGGCCAGCGAGAGGCTGACACGCTCGAACACGTTCCCTGTTCCGGTGGCGAATACCGGCTGGTTCTGGATGAAGAAGGCACAGTCCGCCCCCAGCCGTGCGGCATGCTTTTCCATCTCTTCGATGCTCATTCCGAGTCGGAACTTCTCGTTCAGTGTCTTGATCATGAAAGCGCAGTCGGACGAGCCTCCTCCCAGTCCTGCCCCTGTAGGGATATGCTTGAACAGGTGGATGTCTACGGGAGGCAGGCTGTAGGCATCGCTGAGCAGTGTGTATGCCTTGACCACGAGGTTGTCTTCGGGCGATCCGTCGAGCGTGCTTCCGCTTACACGTAGTCTGTAAGGTTCGCCGGTATTTTCCAGACGGTTCACTTCGAGGGCATCCTGGAGGTTGATGGGATAGAATACGGTTTCCAAATTATGGTATCCGTCGGGACGCTTCTCCACCACGTTGAGTCCGAGGTTTATTTTGGCGTTAGGAAAAGTGATCATAATGCAGTGTCTTTTTTTGGTTTTTTCAAAGGTAGTGAATCTTTTGAAAACGCGCAAGTCCGGGAGCGTCCTTTTACTGAGAGAGAATGCCCGGGTGTTCTGGTGCGAAATCCATTGCGTCCGTCCGGATGTCCGGAACAAATCGGGAACTTCCCGCAAAAGAAGTTTGTTTTCAGCCTGAAGACGTGTATCTTTAGGCTGAAGACATATATCTTCACGCTGGAGATTTGCATCTCCAGGCTAGAGATACAGATTTTTCTGCGGAACGTCCGCTTTTTTATGCGGCGTGAGCAATGAAGTTGGACTTGTGAAGTTGCATTCGGCTGAATCGCTTGGTTTCCCCTCATTCAAATTCCAGGACGAAAGTTGTGTTCCATCCGTTGGTTCCTGACTTCAGCAGCGTGATGGTTCCTCCCGAAAGCTTCATGATCTGCCGCGAGAGTGACAGCCCGATGCCGCTCCCTTCTTTCTTGGTGGTGAAGAAAGGCACGAAAATCTCCTCAGCCTCGTTTTCGGGTATGACGGGACCGTTGTTGCTTACGTAGATAAACACATGCTCGTCGGCCGTAGACGAATAGGCGCGGAGGTGGATGCGTCCCTTCCGGTCGCCGATTGCCTGCACCGCGTTCTTTATCAGGTTCAGCAGCACCTGCCGGATCAGGTTCGGGTCGGCGTAGAGCATCAGTTCCGAAGGCTCGATGAGTTTGGTGAACGTAATGTGTCCGGGGATGATGTGAAGCTCCTCAATCTGCGCCGCCAACTCCGTGACGTAGAACGGCTCGGGCGAAGGCTTTTGCAGGGACGAGAATTTCCGGTAGCTGTCGACAAACGAAATCAGTCCCGCCGAAGTGTCGCGGATGGCCCGTATGCCCTCATAGAGAGAAGAGTGTATCACATCGTCGCGCTTCATGAAGGTTTCGCTGAGCGATGAGATCGGGGCGATGGAGTTCATGATTTCGTGTGTCAGGACGCGGGTCAGCCTGATCCATGAGTCCAGCTCCTTGCTGTCCATTTCGCTTCGTATGTCATTCAGCGTAAGGATGCGTACAGTCTGGTTTCCCAGCTCCATTTCCGAGGCGCGGACCGCCAGTTGGATTTCGCCCTTTGATGTGTTCAGATGGAGGTTGCACCGTTCGCCGGAGCTCAGGCGGCAGAGCGTTTCCGGGACATCTTTCCCGTAGCGTTCCAGTTGGCCGAGCGTGCCCAGCACAGGGAGTCCCAGCAGTTTGGCTGCCGCAGGGTTGCTCTGCATGATGGAATGGTCTTCTTTCAGCACGATGATGCCCGTGCTTACTCCCGACAGAATCTGTCCGTAGAAGTGCTCCTGCTGTTCCATGAGCTGCTTCTGCCCGGCCATCATCTCGCCGAACTGGTTGAGCGTGTCCTGAAGGATGCGCTCTCCTTCTGCCAGTCCCTGCATGGGGAGGCGGAACGAATAGTCGCGGTTGCGGATGGCTTCGAGCATGAGCCAGCTCCGTTCCTTCAGCCGGTGCCTCATCACCAGGAAGATGATGAAGGAGAGCAGGCACATGGCACTTCCTCCGGCCATATATGCCAGACTCCGGGTGCAGACGCCCAGTGTGAGTGCAGCCGTGCCCGCTGTCAGAAGCGCTATGCGCGTTCCCGCCGATAATAGATGTCTAGATGCCATACCGTTTCATTTTGTTGTAGAGGGTCTGTCTTGTTACTCCCAGCTGCGCGGCGGCCTGCGACAGGTTTCCGCTGCACTTGCCGATGGCTTTTATGATGAGGCTTCGCTCCATCTCGTCAAGGGTCTGCATGTCTTCTTCTGTCTGCGCTTTCCGGTCCGGTTCGGGGTGGTGCGCAGGGGCTAGCTGCAAGGCGTCGGTCTTCACTTCGTCCCCGTCCGAAAGGATAGCCGCCTTTTCTATCACATGCTGCAGTTCGCGGATATTCCCGTACCACGGGCACGAAAGCAGGAGTTTGCGGGCTTCCTCATCGAATCCTTGCAAGTTCCGTCCGTATTTCGCGGCATACCGTTTCAGGAAGAGTCCGGCCAGCGGAAGGATGTCTTCTTTCCGTTCGCGCAGGGCAGGGATATGCAGATGGATGGTATTGATTCGGAAGAGCAGGTCTTCGCGGAATTCTCCTTTGCGCACCATCTCGTCCAGATCGCGGTTTGTGGCGCATATCAGGCGGATGTCGGTAGGCTGTGGACGGTTGCTTCCTACCCGCACGAAACTTCGTTTCTGGATGGCGGTCAGCAGTTTTGCCTGAAGGTGGTAGGGCAGGTTGGCAATTTCGTCGAGAAAGAGCGTTCCGCCGTTGGCTGCCTCGAATCGGCCGATGCGGTCGGCGTGTGCGTCGGTGAACGAACCTTTCACGTGGCCGAACAGTTCGCTCTCGAAGAGCGATTCGGTGATGGCTCCCATGTCGGCCGTCACCATCGGTCCGTTGCGCCGGTTCGAGAGGCGGTGGATTTCGCGCGCCAGCATGTCCTTGCCTGTTCCGTTTTCGCCGGTGATGAGGATGTTGGCATCGGTGGCGCTCACTTTGTCCACCAGCATGCGGAGCGGCTTGACGGCTTCCGACTCTCCCCAGTACATTGCTCCCTCGTCCGGCATCTGTGGGGCGAGCTGTTTCTTCTTGTCTTTTCCGTTTCCTTTCCGGTATGCTTCGAGCAGGGTCTGCACCAGTCTGCCGTTTTCCCAGGGCTTCACCACAAAGTCCGACGCTCCGTCTTTCAGTCCTGTGACTGCCAGGTTTATGTCGGCGTATGCCGTAAACAGCACTACCTGTATCTGCGGCTTCATCCGTTTGATTTCGCGGAGCCAGTAAAGGCCCTCGTTTCCGTTGTTGATGCCCGACGAAAAGTTCATGTCGAGCAGAATGAGGTCGACGGGTTCTTGCCTGATCAGCGTGGGGAGTGTGGTCGGCGAGCTGAGGGTGAGTACCTGTGCGAAATGTTCTTCCAGCAGATAGCGGAGCGAGGTCAGTATGTTTTGGTTGTCGTCGACAATCAGAAGTGTGCCTTGTTTTGCCATGGTGTGTATTGTCTGTTTTTATGTGATGCAAATTTATGGAAAAAAGTCTGCGCCTCAAACGGAAGCAGTGACAAATTATTTTACACGCAGTGTATAAATTTTTGACACTTTTACGGAATGCCTCTTACTGCTATGTGCTGTTTTTCAGATGATTGCTGTTTTGGCACGGACTTTGATTCATGAATATCGGATGAATGACTTTTTTATATTTTTGATTTCAGACATGAATATGACAAGCAACGTGAAATTTATCTGTATGGCGGTGGCCGGATGCTTCGCGCTTCATGGTGAGGCGCAGGAAGTGTGGAGTGTGGACCGGTGCATGGCATACGCCGTCGGACATAACCATACGGTGAAGCAGCGCCTTCTGGAGGCGAAAAACTATGAACTCGACCGGCTGCAGGCCATCGGGAGCTTTCTGCCCGGAGTGAGCGGAAGCACGGGAGTGCAGTACAATTTCGGTCGTTCGGTAGACCCCGAAACCAATACCTATAATAATGTGTCCACTTTCAACAACTCATACACGCTGGAGGGGTCGCTGACCGTTTTTCGCGGAGGGAGCCTGGTCAATGAGCTGCGCCGATCGAAGGCCGCCGTCCTTTTGGGAAAGGCCGCCCTTCAGGAAGCGCGCGACAATACGGCGCTCGAAACCTTTCAGGCTTACATCGATGCGCTCTATTGCTACGGAACGGAGCGTCTGGCGCGGAAGAAGCTGGCGGAAAGCGATTCGCTGCTCTACAAGACCCGGCGCCAGGAAGAGCTGGGACTGAAGGGACTGGCGGATGTGGCGCAGATGGAAGCCCAGCAGGCCACTGATGCTTATAATCTGACGCGCCAGCGTAACCTGTTTGAAACGGCCATGCTGACGCTGAAGCAGAAGATGAATTATCCGGCATCAGAGCCTTTGGTGCTTGATACCTGCCTGCTTGATGCAAGCCCTCTTTCTTTCGTGAAGCTCTCGGCCGATTCTCCGGAGGATGTGGTGAGTGCGGCATTGAGCACCAATCCCACTTTGCATCAGGCGGAAATGAACAAGCGAATCGCTCTCATGCAGCGCAAAGGTTCGTGGGCGAACATCCTGCCTCAGATTACGCTTTTCGGAGGCGTTTCTTCTTCCTACTACAAAGAGCTGCACAAGGACGGGTACGACAGCTTCGGGAGGCAGTTCCGGAACAACCTGGGGCAATATTTCGGGGTGAGCATGAGCATTCCGCTTTTCAACCGCTTTTCGGGGGCGGTAAGCATGCGCCAGGCACGCAACAACTACCGCATAGCCAGCGAGCAGTACGAGGAGCAGAAAACCGAACTTCAGAAGCTGGTGCTTCAGGCGGTGCAGGACCGTGAAGGCTATCTGAAAGAAACGGTGCAGATGGAAAAGAAAGTGGCTTCCGACTCGCTGGCCTATCATGTGACGCGCCGCAAGTTCGAGGAGGGGCTGATGACTTCGCTCGATGTGCAGAACAGTGCCGCCACGCTTCTCGAAAGCGAAACGCTGTTCTTGCAGAGCAAGCTCACCTATGTGCTGAAATGCAGGCTGGTGGACTATTACAAGGGAGAGGAGATAATCAATTGTCGGTTAAACGTTGAGAACTGAAAACATAACCTTAAACTGTCAACTATTTACATTATGGATATTCAACTGGAAAAGAAAAAAGGTATCAGAAAGCAGCACATCCCTTATATCGCAGGGGGAGGGGTAGTGCTGGCGTTGCTGCTTTGGATTGTGTTCGGCAATCATGCTTCTACACTGAAGGTGGACGGACGCTCGCTGAACATTGCGGAAGTGACTTATGGAGAGTTTAACGACTATATCCGGGTGAACGGGCAGGTGCAGCCCATCTCGGTAGTGCAGCTCAGTCCCGAGGAGGGAGGAATCGTACGCGAGAAGGTGGTGGAGGAAGGTGCCCACGTAAAAAAGGGTGACGTGATTCTCCGCCTGAGCAACTCGAACCTCGATCTTCAGATTCTGAATGCCGAGTCGGAACTGGCCGAAAAGCAGAACCTGCTCCGAAACACGCAGGTCACCATGCAGCAGGACAAGCTGAACAACGAAACCGAAAAGGTGCAGCTCGACGTGGATGCGCGCCGCAAGCTCCGCACGTTCAACCAGTACGAGCGGCTCTATCGGGAGCGGCTCATCAGCCGGGAGGAATATTTGCAGGCAAAGGAAGACTATGAGGTTTCCGTAAAGAAGCACGGACTGGTGACGGAGCGTCTGGTGCAGGATTCCATTTATCGTACCATTCAGATGGATCAGATGGAAGACAATCTGCAGAACATGCGGAAGAACGTGCTTTTGATCCGCGAACGCAAGGACAAGCTGGAGGTGCGCGCACCGATTGACGGGGAGCTGGGACTGCTCGACGCGGAACTGGGACAGAACATCACCGCAGGACAGATGGTGGGACAGATCAATGACCTTTCGGACTTCAAGATCGAGGCGATGATTGACGAGCATTATATCGACCGGGTGACCAACGGGCTTCCCGCCACATTCGAGCGTCAGGGATCGCAGTTCAGCCTGAAGGTGCGCAAGGTGTATCCTGAAGTGCGTGAGGGACGGTTCCGCACCGATTTCGTGTTCCAGGGAAAGCGTCCGGAAAACATCCGGAGCGGGCAGACTTACTATATCGACCTTCAGTTGGGAGAGCCTACCCAAAGTGTGCTCATCCCGAAAGGGACTTTCTTCCAGGTGACCGGAGGAAACTGGATATTCGTGGTCGACAAAGACGGGAAGAAGGCTTACCGGCGCAAGATACGCATCGGGCGGCAGAACCCTCAGTATTACGAAGTGACCGAAGGACTGGAAAAAGGTGAAAAGGTTATCGTTTCCGGCTACGAAGGCTATAAGGACAACGAGGTGCTTGTTCTGAAATGAATGGAGCCTGAAGATAAAAAACTGACCGCTCATCTTGACGGACTTCACGGCTCGTTTCCGGCGAGATGTGCGGACAGGTGTGAAAGGAAAAAACGACAGAATATACGATGAGATAACTGTAAGAAAACATGAAGACTTATTTTACATTCTTGGAGCGCAACAAGCTCTTTACGTTTGTCAATGTGGCGGGGCTGAGCATTTCGCTGATGTTTGTGTTCCTCATCGCCGACATGGTGATGCGCCAGCTTACCGTAGACAAGGATTTGAAGGATGTGGACCATACTTACCTGTTCGCTTCCGAGGAATACTTCGGTGCGCATTATGTGCTGGGCGAGCGTTTAGCAAACCGCTATCCAGAAATAGAGGATTGGTGCGTGAGCACGAATTGCGCGGGAATAGGTGATGAGTATGCAGATGTGGATGGGAGGAAATACGATGTGAAAGTACTGGTGGCAAAGGATAACTTTTTTACATTTTTCGGTTTCCCGCTACTGGAAGGGAACCCTGCCCAAGTGTTGTGCGATGATTACAGCGTAGTGCTCTCGCGCTCGGCGGCCAATCGCATTTTCGGAAAGGAAAACGCGTTGGGGAAGTCCATCCGTATGAACTTCACTGACGGACATGTCTATACTGTGACGGGAATCATGGAGGATATAGGCAATTCCATCTTCCCTTCGGAAACAGAGATGGTGTTTCCTTTTGAGACAATGAAATACATTAATACTGCCGCCGCCATCGAGAACACTGGCATGCAGAACTTCGGAGGGGCGAATCTTTTCATACATGTGCCCGAAGGGGTGGATCCGAACGCCAAAAATGCTGACATGCTGGCATGGCTCAAGACGTTTGCCTGGCCTTATCTCTACGGAACGTACTCAAAGGCTTGTTGGGTGCCGATGCGTGATGTGTATTTCTCCGAAATGGAGTGTACGAACATGAATCAGTATAGCCGGAGGGTGATGACGGTGATGGCTGTGGCAGGTTTGCTGGTTCTTCTAATGGCTGTATGTAACTATGTGAGCATGAGTGTGGCGCAGACTTCGTACCGCGCCAAGGAAATGGCTACGCGCAGGTTGCTCGGTTCGACTCCGGACTGCATTTTTTGGCGGATGATGTTAGAGTCGTTGGTAATGATTGTTGTAGCCTTTGTGGCTGCCTTTCTTCTGGCTGTGCTTGCAGAGCCGTATGTGATGGAGCAACTGAAGACGAGGCTGGACATCGTGGGTGACCTGACTCCGGAAACCGCGTTCTGGTATGTGGTGGGAATCGTGCTGATTTCAGCGGTGTCGGGATTCGTCCCGGCCACAATACTCTCAAGATACAACCCGATGGATGTAGTGAAGGGCACGTTCAGGCGGAAGACTAAGACGGTGTACCTGCGTTTGCTTTATGTCGTGCAGTGCGGACTCACGACGGCTCTCCTTTCTTGCGCGCTCTATCTTGGGGTTCAGTTCTTCCGAATCCTTGATGAGTCGTTGGGATATAGCTACGGGCATGTGCTTTGCTTTCCCAATATGAGCGAAACAAAGAATCTCGCCCGTTTCCGTGATGAGGCACGCCGGCTTCCGTTTGTAAAGAACGTCTGCTTCACGCGTGGCTTTCCAGTGGACGGGGGTAATAGCTCGCTTTCCGAGTTCAACGTGAAGGGTAGGTCAGCTCCTATAGATTTCCGACTTTTTGTGGCCGATTCGTCTTTCCTTTCCATTTTTCATATACCATTGGAAAAAGACTACGGCCTGTCTCCTTCACCTTCAAGTTATTATTTGAGCCGCCGTGCCTACAAGGAACTTGCCTTGGATGACAGTGCTTCTTCTGTAATGAACGCCGAGGGATCTTGGAAATTGAACATCGCCGGGCGCATCCCCGACTTCCAACTCCGTTCGGCTTTAGAGAAGCCCTGTCCGATATTGCTCCAGATTTTCCCGTCCGATAGTATCGCCTATCCGTGGGACGTACTGATAGAAACATATGACGGAGATTTGGAGGCCCACAAGAAGCGGCTTGATGCACTTTATTCGGAAATGATCGATGGAGTTCCGTTTGAGTCAAGGTGGTACGATGATTTGTTGTTGGATTCCTATTCCGATATTATTCGTGTGAGTAAGGTAATCGGAGTGTTCACGTTTGCCGCCTTGCTTATCTCCCTATTGGGACTTACGGCCATGAGCGTTTACTTCATAGCCCAGCGCAAGCGCGATATGGCGATACGTAAGGTGTTCGGCTCCAGTCCGCTCAGCGAGCAGAGCCGGCTGATGCACTTTTCGTTCAGTTCGGCCCTTGTCAGTCTGATAATCGCCATTCCCCTGATGTGGTTCGGAATCATGCAGATAGACAAGATCGTTACTTTTAAAAGCTGTTTCCCATGGTGGGTTCCGGTGGCCGCCTTTCTGACCATATCCTTCATTTCGCTGGTGGCGGTATGGCTCATTGGCCGGAGTGCTACGCGCGAGAACCCGGTGAACAATCTGAAGACGGAGTGACTTTACCATTTACAGACTTTTTTAACT
>SDWH01000019.1 GCA_019550975.1 Bacteroidales bacterium SW299
ATCCCTAAGTAGATGTTGAGAATTAGCTTATACAAAATTGTCTGTTCAGAAACGCAGATCAACGCGGATTTTCACAGATGATTGCGCTGATTATCTGCTTTTAATCTGCGAAAATCTGTGTTTCTAACAGTTTCATTTAATTTTGCACATTTACTTATAGTAAAAGCCTATTTCAATTTGGCATCAAATACCTCCATTCCCCATTTCTCATGCCAGGGAATCGTAATTTTTTCTCCGCTGATCACAACAGGCAGCCATACATAACGCGAATTTTCCAGATCCGTCTTGTTCCACCTGTCGAACATGGCGATGTAAGCATTCTTTTTCCCGACAACCGGCTGCACATAAGTGCTCTGTGCATAGAAAGTCTTGTCGGCATCCTTTCCGATACAAGGGTTCCCGATTACTTTCCATTCCCCCATAATCGAATCAGCGACAGCCAGTTCTGCCACATTGGGATCCCAGCCTGTACAGCCGGAAGAAAGCATATAATACTTTCCTTCATGCTTGAACACAGCCGGAGCCTCGCGCGACTTGTTGATAAAGTTCCGAGTGAAGCGTCCCGAAGGTTTCAGATAATCATCTGTCAGCAAACTGATATACATCGTTGCATTGTTTTCTGAAGAATAGAACTGATACGCCCTTCCGTCATCATCCACAAACACCGTCTGGTCACGGCTCATGGCATTGTTGGGACGGAAACTTCCCAGGTATTCAAACCTGCCGGTCGGAGAATCGGACACTGCGACTCCGGCACACGCCTTGCTGTAATCGGCACTTTCCACATGCGCCCACATCACAAACTTTTTAGTCTTCTTGTTATAAATCACTTTCGGACGCTCCAGCACCTTTGAAGGATGCAAATCGTGGTTCGGATCGTCTTTTACGGCAGGAAGCACAATGCCCTCGAACTTCCAGTTCAACAGATCCTTCGAAGAATAACAGCTTACTCCCGTCACATCCGTACGGTAACACTCCCACGTCGCCCATTCCGGAAGAACAGTCTTTCCCTTCTTGTATTCTCCATACCAATAATAAGTGCCCTCATAATAAAGAATACCTCCACCATGAGCATTGATCGGATTGCCTTCCGTGTCGCTCCACACTTCTCCGGGACAAAACTCGGTGTGTTGTGCCCTGCCTACCTGCGGAAAGGCCAGGGCGCATGCGAACAATACGCTTGTAATAAATTTCACTTTCATAATGCTAACAAAATTTGATAAGTAGATGTTGAGAATTAGTTTATACAAAATCTGCCTGTCCAGAAACGCAGATTAACGCGAATTTCGCAGGTTATTGTGCTGATTGTCTGCTTTTAATCTGCGTTCATCTATGTAAAAATCTGTATTTCTGACAATATCATTCATTTCGCACACTTACTTATTATATTCCATTCATGTCATTTGTTCCGCTTGAAATACTCGCTCGGCATGTAACCGAAATACTTCTTAAACGACTGGGCAAAATAAGAAGGCGTATTATAGCCTACCATCGTACTGATCTCAGCAATGGAATATCGCCCGTCTTTCAGCAAACGAACCGCCTCATTCATACGAATCTTGCGAATAAACTCAACGGCCGACTCTCCGGTAATTCCTTTCAGCTTCAAATGAAGGTTCGAGCGACTCATGTTCATCGCTTTCGCAAAATCTTCAGCAGAAAAGCCCGAGTTATCCATGTTTTCTTTCACTACATTCATTGCTCTGGTCAACAATTCCTCGTCCATCGCATTGAACGTGATTTTTTCCGGCTGGATTTCAGTGGTCTTCTTGTAATATTCTTTCATGCGGATGCGTGTACGCATCATATTCTGAACCTTAGAAACCAGCAGCGACAACGAGAAGGGCTTGGAAATATAATCGTCCGCCCCTATCTGGAAACCTTCCATCTTGTCGCTTACGTCATTTTTGGCCGAAAGCATAATCACAGGAATGTGGCTGGTAGACAAGTCCTGCTTGATGTGCCGGCAAAGCTTGATACCGTCCATCACCGGCATCATAACGTCAGTAATGACCAGATCCAGATCACCTTCCTTCAGCTTTTGCAGAGCCTCCTCCCCGTTTCCAGCCTCAACAACCGTAAATTGTTCAGAAAGGCCTTCGCGCAAGTATCTTCTGATGTCCTCATTGTCTTCCACAACCAGAACCTTTCCGTATTTTTTCGTTTCTCCCGGTTCTTCCGCCTTATCCGCTTCCCTTTCCGTGTCGGCAAAAAACATCGCTTTTGAATTAACGGAATAAACCTGCTTTGCCGTTTCACCTTCTCCGTCCTTCTTCATTTCCTCGGGCGAATAGGCTTCCGGACTTTGGGGCAAATAAACCGAAAAGACACTTCCTTTGCCTTCCTTGCTCGTCAGTTCAATATGCCCGTGATGCAGTTCCACCAGGCGGTGAACCAACGAAAGCCCTATACCGCTTCCCATATGGGTATTCTCAAGCTGGAAGAAGCGTTCAAATACACGCCCCTGCACTCCTTCAGGAATCCCCATGCCTGTATCACTCACTTCCAGCAGCATATCTGCTCCCGACAAAGTCAGACGAACCGTAATGCTTCCTTCCTGCGTATATTTGAAAGCATTGGACAACAAGTTGTTTTCAATCAGATCCAGATACTGGGAATCGACAAGCAGCTCCCGGCCTTCCAAATCAGACTGCAACGTGTAATTCAGCCCGCGGCTTCTGGCCAGTTTCTCGTAATACAGATAGTTCTCTTTTACCTGGCGGTAAACATTCACCTTTCCCACCTGCAATTTGAAGACACCTAATTCCGCCCGGCGATAGTCCATAAGCTGGTTGACAAGAAACAGCAGACGGTTTGCGTTCTTCTCCACATATTGCAGTTGCGAACGGAACCACTTGTCCGTCGTTCTCGTCAGCATCTCTTTCACCGGAGCAACAATCAATGTCAACGGTGTCCGCAGCTCATGAGATATATTAATGAAGAAACGGAACTTCATCTGGCTGATCTCCTCCTGATGCTGTTTCTCCTGGCGTTCCATTTCAAGTTTCATCTGCATGTTTTTACGGTCCTCCCAATGCTTGAACAGCCAATAGAGCAGAAGCATACCGGCAAGAACGAACATAAGGCATGCCCACCACGTACAATACCAGACCGGAAGAATGGTTATATCCAAGGCAACCGGATTCTGACACCATTTTCCGTCACTGTTTGCAGCTTTCACAAGAAAACGGTATTTCCCGGAAGGGAGGTTCGTATACGTGACACTTCGCACATCCTGACTATAGAACCATTCACCGTCATAACCTTCCAGACAATAGGCAAACGTGTTATGCTGTCCGGAAATGTAGTTTGAAACCACATAGTCCAGCGTGAACATCCGCTGCGAATGATCGAGCACAATACTTTTAGTATCGCAGATATTTTTGGAAAGAATGCCCGTATCATCTCCAGGCATAATCTTCCGGTTTGACACACGCAGCCCGGTAATGACAGGAGAAGGAGCGTAAGGATTATCGAGCAGCAGTTCGGGGCGAAACGCTGTAATGCCATTTATCCCGCCAAAGTAAAGCATGCCGTTTTTCGTCCGGCAATGCGAATATGTGTTGAACTGATTGCTCTGCAACCCGTCATTGGCCGTAAAGTTACGGAAACGCCCCGTATTGGGATTGAAGCAGCTCAAGCCTTTATTGGTGCTTATCCAAATGCAGCCATATGAATCTTCTTCTATACCATAAACCACATTGTTCGGAAGTCCGTCATCCGTTGTATAATGTTCAAGCTCCTCCTTTTCGTCATTCCACCGGTACAGCCCCAAACGTGTAGCAATCCATATTTCCTTCTTCGCACTTTCAAAGACACATTGCACTTCAGAAACAGCCGAGAACTCTGGCGAAGGCAACGGCATGCTATAAAGTCCCTTCACTCCTTCATGCTCAGTCCCGAATATCCGCAGCCCGTCGGTTCCGCCAATCCACAATCTTCCGGATGAATCCTTAAACAGGACAAAAGCCGACATCCGGGGAATTGAATTGCCTTTTGAATCCGAAGACACAAGCGCAAATGTCCTGCGCTCCATATCAAACAGGTAAAGCCCTTCGAGCGTTCCGGCCAGCAGTTGGCCATCCTCATAAAGAAGAAGCGAATAAATGTCACCGGGAACATTGGGAGAAATATTAAAATAGTCAATCCGCCCGGTAACACGGTCCAGAATCTTCAGTCCCCCGGCATGCATTCCTATATACACGCGATTACGTCTCTCGTCGATATAAATGGCCTTCACATTGTTCGACTCCATATTAGACAACAATGTTTTCCCGGTATTCAACGGATAATAAACAAACTGGCCCGTCTTTGTGCTGTAGTAATTCACTCCCCCATCATTGGTTCCGATCCACAGGTTGCTGTCCTCATCTTCTACAATACAACTCACGACATTGTCACTCAACGAATTCCGATAAGGAACATGACGGATATTATAAAAACGGTTCTTCAGCGGATGATAGTAGTTAAGCCCTCCAAAATAAGTTCCCAGCCACATGCCTCCCTGCGAATCCTTGAATATACACCTCACCGAACGTTGGCTTAGGCTTCTGGGATCTACCGAACTGCTGGTATACGAAACAAACGAATCTGTCTTGTCAACATAAATGTTCAAGTCATTGAAAGTACCGACCCACAAACGGCCCTCCGAATCGAAAGACAACGAACGGACATAATTTGAGCTCAAGCCATTTTTACTTCCTGCCTCATGCAAATAATGGCGTAATTCTCCGGTTTTCAGATCGACGGCATACAAGCCTTCACCTTCCGTCGCAATCCAAAGCTGCGAGTCATTTGACTGAAGCATGTCCTGCACCTGCACTTCCGCATAAAAATGCGGAAAACGTTCGACCATACCGGTCCTGAAATGATAAACATAAATGCCCTGACTGTATGTACCTATATAAACCTTGTCGCCAATAAGCTTGACAGAAGCAACCTTCAAATTCCTTAATGACTCTGGAAGAGCATTTTCCAGAAACTTGCAAGAAGCACGGTCAAAAAGCTGCACATGGTAGTCTGCATTGACCAGAAGTTTCTTCTCCGGCAATTCGACTATACCAGACACAACCATCGGCACATCCGGCTTAAGACTGAAATTCCGGAAACAGTCCTGTTCTTCATCATAGCACGACAAACCTTTCTGCGTTCCAACCCAAATCTTACCGTCATCATCCACCTCCAGAACACGCACGATATCATTCGCCAAGCTATACTCCGGATTATCAGAAGAATGACGGTAGACCGTAAAGTCGTATCCGTCATACTTGTTAAGTCCGTCGTAAGTGGCGAACCACATATTTCCCTTCAAATCCTGAACAATGGAGAAAATGGTGCTTTGAGATAGTCCTTCATTGATTGAAACATGGGTAAAACCCACAGACGACAGATCTGCGGCAGAACTGTTCCCAACCATCCATCCCCACAGGCATATAAGAAAAACTATACGAAACTTCATTGCAATCATTTAAAACTATATTGTTAGACAGCCTAATAGGTTTCCTCAATTTTACACACATAGGGAAACGACGATAAAAGTACGATAAAAAATTCATTCAATGATAAAAACAAGAACAAAAATCCAAAGATTGATGCAAAGAATAGAGCAAGCCCCTATCTGACTGGCTGTGAGCGTCAATTCGTTCCCAGACAATCAGACAGAGGCTTTGTATATCCCCGACGATCAAAAGCAGGCTGCCGCAATTCCCAATGCAGCTGTTTGCCGGATGTTAAGGCTTTTTCTCGAAACTGAGATGCCCGGCACTTATCAAATCACGATGCGAGATACGATATCCGCATTTCTTGCCTCCCAAGCGGATAGCTTTAATATAATCTCCTTTTGCTTTCGGATTGGCTACTTCGATAACCAGCTTCTCTTTTCCGTAATAACGGGGATTCAGCTTTATCGTCACTCTATCAAAAGCAGGCAAAGTCAGCGTGTATTCCGGTACACCCGGACAGTCCGGATAAAAGCCCATCATGCTGAATACAGCCCATCCCGACATTGTACCCGTATCTTCATTTCCTGGAAGTCCGTCAGGCTTTGTCGTGAAATGCTTGGCCAGAAGTTCTTTCACCAGTTTCTGCGTGCGCCACTCTTCTCCCTTAAAATAACTGAACAAATAAGGATATGCGATATCCGGTTCGTTGGCCGGATCATAAAGCCCTTTATCAAAAACCATCTGCAACTTTTTGACAAAGTTCTTTTTTCCTCCCATCAGCCTGGCAAGCCCTTTCACATCATGAGGCACATAAAACGTATAATTCCATGCACTTCCTTCGTGAAAGCCCGGAACCGGTTCAAAATTGGCACCCTGGCTGGGATCAAATGGAGAATAAAAACTGCCATCAGGCAAAATGGGACGGAATGTTCCGTATTCTTCCGAATAATAATGCCTGTATCCCAACGAACGCTCACGAAACATCTTGGCATCTTCTTTCTTGCCCAAAGCTTCGGCAAATGCAGCCAATGCATAATCAGCTATATAATACTCCAGCGCATGAGAAACAGAATTGTCGAACTGCTCACGAAGAGGCACATACCCCAAATTCATGTAATCATCGTTGTCGGGACGCAACAGATTCTCTTTTCCCGGTGACGTAGCCGACTTATACATTGCCTCATACGCCAGATCAACATCAAAATCACGCAGTCCCTTCATCCAGGTATCCACAATGACAGGAATGCTCGGGTCACCTTCCATTGTCAGTGTTTCACGCCCATACAGCTCCCATTTGGGCAACCATCCGTGTTCACGATACATATCAACCATGCTTCTCACCATATCCAACTGACGTTCAGGATAAACCAAGGTCATCAACTGATGCAGGTTGCGATACGTATCCCAAAGCGAAAACACGGTATACCGGTTTCCTTTTGAGGTCAGAATCTTGTCCCCTTCCATTTGAGGATATTGTCCGTTCACGTCTTGCAAAAGATTCGGATGGATGAGCGCATGGTACAGTCCCGTATAAAAAACCGTTTTCTGTTCTTCTGTCCCTCCTTCCACCAGGATACGTCCCAAATCATCATTCCAACGTTTCCTCGCCTCTTCGCGGACAGTTTCGAAATGACGGCCATGCTGCTCTTTTTCCAGATTTTCACGCGCATTTGCTATACTTACGAACGACACTCCCATCGCAACCTCTATCTGTTCCCCCTTCTCCGTATCAAAAGCAAACCATGCACCGATATCATCTCCGGCAATATCTTTTGCATATTTCGTGTAAAGTTTGTATTTCCCCTGATCCTTATCCCATTCGGCTTCTACCCCAACCATCGGGCGCTGTTTCTTCCAATAACCCGAAGCTTGCGGAACTTTATTCACTTTCATTACAAAATAAATAGGAAAAACAGCCTGCGGATTATAGCAGAACGTACCAAGCACCTTCATTCCCTCCACCTCGGTTTCACTGACTTTCCTCATATAAGCGCCGCTTTCATTCGTCAGGCCTTCGCCAAGGTTCAACAGTATGTTGCTCTTGCCCTCAGGAAAAGTAAACCTGACAAGTCCCGAGCGCGGTGTAGCAGTAGCCTCTGCAAGAATATCATATTTGGTCAAGGAAATGGTATAATACCCCGGAGATGCACTCTCTTTCTCATATTTGCTTCCATAATGATGGTAATCGACATCCAGCTCCCCGGTTGTCGGCATCAAGAGAAGGGAACCCAGTTCAGGGCATCCCACTCCACTCAGGTTTACATGTGAGAAACCGGTAAAATAACTGTTGGTATACTCATAAGGAGTCGACCACCAGCGGGCGTCCTTATCATATCTGTTGTCATCAGACCCCATTACATTAAACGGAACGACAGACATCATTCCATTGGGACAGACTGCACCCGGATTGCATGTTCCGAAGTTCGTTGTTCCTATAAACGGATCAACGTAGTCAGCCGGCTCCTGTGCGGCCAGCCGCTCTCCCACGAACCAAACAGCCAGAAAGGCCAGCAATACATGTTTCTTCATGCTGCAAGATTATTATCAGATAATTGAATGCGATTTCACAAAATCAATGATTTCGTCAACATACCCGAATGCCAGTCCGACAACCGTGTCAGCGGCCCCATAATATACAGCCACCCGTTTCCCGTCTTGAAGGGCTGCACATGGAAAGACAACGTTCGGCACATCCCCTTGCAGTTCATAAGGTGCAGCCGGCCCCAGCAAATACTCGCGTGTACGCCACAATACTTTCTCAGGATTTTCCTTATCCAGAATAGCAGCTCCCATGGCATAACGGAAGCCGTTGCAGGTCGTAATCACTCCGTGATAAAACAGCAGCCAGCCTGCTTCGGTCAGAAAGGGCACAGAACCGGCACCTATTTTCGTACACTGCCATGCACTCTCCTCGAAAGGAGTCACTTTCATTACACAACGGTGTTCTCCCCAATATTTCATGTCAGGGCTGTAACTGATATAAATATCTCCGAAAGGAGTATGTCCGTTATCGCTCGGACGACTTAACATCGCATATTTCCCGTTTATCTTTTGAGGGAACAGCACTCCGTTCCGGTTAAACGGAAGAAAAGCATTTTCACACTGATAGAATTCCTTAAAGTCGAACGTATATCCCAATCCGATGGTCGGGCCGTTATAGCCGTTGCACCACGTAATCCAGTATCTGTCTTCGATCCATGTCACGCGAGGATCGTATTTGTAGTCCGACTCAATCATATCCGTATTTCCAGGCTTGAAACTGATCGGATCGTGCTCGATTTTCCAGTGAATGCCGTCATTGCTGAACCCGGCAAAGATATTCATCTGCACCGCCTTGTTATCACATCTGAACACTCCGGCAAAGCCGTTGCCGAAAGGCACCACTGCACTGTTGAAAATACTGTTTGACGAAGGTATGTCATATCTTCCGATAATCGGATTCTCCGAATAACGCCACATTACATCCGCACATCCTGCCGGACGTTCTTCCCAAGGCATGTTCATTTTTTCCATACTTATTGTTTTAACGATTGATTATCATTCTTTTTCTCCCTCCAACAACGTACCGTCAGAAGCATACTTGAACGGAACAAAATAGGTCATCAGAAACGCAGGTATCGTGGCAATCAAAACAAAAATGAAGAACGGTTCATAACCGCCCGGCCTGTCAAACCATTTTCCCAACATTTCACACACCCATCCGCTCATCATTCCGGGAAGCATCACTCCCAGATTCATAATTCCGGAAGCAAAGGCATAATGTGCCATCTGATGTTTTCCGGGAGCAACCTGCTGCATCATAAACAAAGTCAATCCGACAAACCCGAATCCATATCCAAAATATTCGAAGACGATTCCACCGCAAATCAGCAATCCGTTTTCAGGCTGGAACGTTGCCAGCAAAGCATAAACCACAAAAGGAAGGTTGAAAATGCAGCAAAGTGAGAACAAGGTTTTCTTCAGCCCCCTTGCCGAAATATAATAGCCGGCAAGCAAGGATCCCAGCACGAACGCAGCCGCGCCGAATGTTCCATAGTACAATCCGATTTCCTTTTCCGTCAGTCCCAAACCTCCCATGCTTCTTTCTGCCTTCAAGAACAGAGGCACAATCTTCATGACAAAGCCTTCGGCAAAACGATACAGAATAATGAAAAACAGATAATAGACAATATGACTTTTGCGGAAAAAATCTGTCAGGACAGCAACAAGCTCTGCTCCCACCTGCTTCACGGTCCGAGAGCCCTTTCTGCCCGTTTCGGTCGACGGAAGCATGAAATAATGATAAATCCCAAGCAAGACCATCACTCCGCACAGAATTGCCATTATCAGCATCCACGCTTTACGGCTTGCATCTAAAAGCATTTCTCCGTTCTGCGCGTTTCCGCCGAAAGATTCGATGGCATAGCCAGCCAGATAAACCAGCCCCCCTGTTGCTATAATCTTCGCTATATTATAGAAAGCGCCTTGCCAACCGATATACTTGGCCTGATCAGAAGAAGAGAGTTCGCTCATATAAACTCCGTCGCAAGCAATATCATGAGTTGCTCCGCTGAAAGCAACGACGGCAAGCAAGGCAATGGCTATACTGAAAAAATGCGGCAGATTAAGCGAAAATGCAACCAGACCGAACGTTACGCCAGTAATCAGCTGCGTAGCTACCACAAAAAACTTCTTTGTCCTGAACAGTTCGAGAAAAGGACTCCACAATGGCTTCAATGTCCATGGAAGCAGGATCAGCGAGGTCCAGAAAGTTATCAGCTTATCTTCCACTCCCAATCCTTTAAACATCAACACCGTCACCATATTGAGCACGACAAAAGGAAGTCCCATTGCAAAATAAGCCGTAGGCACCCACGTAATGGGACTCCTTCTCTCTTTCATATTCATATCTGCATGCCAATATTTCATCGCGAATCAATATTTCATCTCATTACTGAAAGAATACGGAAGGTCTTCTTGGGCCGTTCCCCGTGACATGTCGGGCTTGCTGCTCATGGAAATCTCAATGCGTCCTCCATTCTGCAAGACGGAATGAGTCAGGTAATTTTTCGTATACTCCTCTCCGTTGACATTCATCTTTTCAATGTAGAAATTGTAAGAGCCGTTTTCAGGCGCATCAATCTGCATGCTGTTGCCGTTCTCAAAATGGAGCGTTGCCTTCTTGAACAGAGGCGCACCCATGACATACTGGTCTGTACCCGGACAAACCGGATAGAATCCCAGCGCTGAGAATACATACCATGCAGAAGTCTGTCCGTTATCCTCATCCCCGCAATAGCCGTCAGGAGTGGCAGAATACATTCTGTCCATAACCTGGCGCAACCAATACTGCGCCTTCCAAGGCTGCCTTGCATAGTTATACAGATAAATCATGTGCTGTATAGGCTGATTGCCATGCGCATAGTTTCCCATATTCATTACGGTCATCTCACGAATCTCGTGAATGGGAAAGCCGTAGTAACTGTCATCATAAAGAGGCGGTACAGAAAATACAGAATCCATCATTGCTACAAATGCCTCATCTCCTCCCATAAGGTTAATCAGACCTTGAGGATCGTGGAATACAGACCACGAGTAATGCCAACTGTTCCCTTCGGTAAATGCATCGCCCCACTTCAGCGGAGAGAACGGAGCCTGGAAGGTGCCGTCTTCGTTTTTGCCGCGCATCAGCTTGCTCTCCGGATCAAACAGGTTCTTGTAATTCATGGCCCGCTCTGCAAAGCGTTTGATTTCCTTGTCAGGGAGCTTCAATTCTTTAGCCAGACGATAGATGCACCAGTCATCATATGCATACTCCAACGTGCGGGCCGCATTCTCATTGATGCCGACATTATAAGGCACATAGCCCAACTTATTATAATACTGGCAGCCCAACCGCCCGGTTGAAGATATTTCAGGGTGCACGTGTTCTGTTCCGTGAACCAGTCCCTTATAAAGGGTTTCCACATCATCCACCTTGACACCTTTCAAATATGCATCCACCAAAACAGAGGCGGAATTGTTTCCGACCATGCAGCCCCGATGTCCGGGACTTGCCCATTCGGGAAAGAATCCGCTTTCCTTATACACATTGATCAGCCCTTCCTGAATCTCCTTGTTCACGGAAGGATACATCAAGTTCAACAACGGGAACAGGCAGCGGAACGTATCCCAGAAACCAGTATCTGTATACATATAGCCCGGAAGCACCTGTCCGTTATAAGGACTGTAGTGCACTACCTTTCCTTCAGAGGTTATTTCATAAAACTTCCGAGGAAACAACAGCGAACGATACAGACAAGAATAGAACGTACGATACTGGTCCAGGTTTCCGCCTTCCACTTCAATCCGGCTCAATACCTTATTCCAGGCATCTTTTCCTTTTTCGACTAAGCAGTCAAAAGAATCCGCTCCCAGTTCCTTCAAGTTCTGCTCCGCCTGTTCATAACTGATGAATGAAGAAGCCACACGCGCATGCACGACTTCCCCTTTATGCGTCCGGAAACCGATGACAGCACCGGCATGGTCAGCCTGTGATTCGGGCACACCCGTCCGAACAATGCTGTCGGCCACAGTCGCCTGATAAGTAAACGGCTTGTCGAACTCAATCACAAAATAATTCTTGAAGTTCGCAGGCACCCCTCCGCTGTTGCGGGTAGAATATCCCCAAATACGATTATTCGCCTTATCAATCTTTACATAAGAACCTTTGTCGAAGGCATCGACCACGATATAGGAATGCTCATTTTCAGGGAAAGTGAAGCGGAACATGGCGGCCCGTTCGGTAGGTGTCATTTCGGCCACAATATCATAATCGGCCAGATATACCTTATAATAATAAGCCTTCGCCGTTTCCCCTTTATGGGCAAACCAGCTGGCACGCTTGTCTTCATCAAACTCTGCTTTCCCGACCATAGGCATGATAGAAAACTGGCCGTAGTCGTTTATCCACGGACTCGGCTGGTGAGTCTGCTTGAAACCGCGAATCTTGGTAGCAGTATATGTGTACTGCCAGCCGTCACCCATCTTACCGGTCTGGGGAGTCCAGAAGTTCATTCCCCACGGACGAGAAATGGCAGGATATGTATTTCCCGCCGACAGATCGAACGTCGACTGGGTTCCGACAAGCGGATTCACATAATCCGCATAATCCTTTGCCTGCACCAATGCAACGACGCAGGCAAACACAAACAACAACAAATGTTTTTTCATAATTACTCAGCTTTTACAGGTTTGACTCCCCATCGGGTGGGCTGGCCGGTCATACGAATCTCAAGCGTTCCGCCCTCAGCAATATCCCGATGGTTCAGGAAAGGTTCGTTTAAAGGCTGTCCGTTCAACAGAACAGATGCAATATATTTATTCTCAGGCGAATTGTTCTCCGTAACGACAGAAAATACTTTTCCGTCCTCCAGGCGAATCTCCGCCTTGTCAAAAATCGGGCGCCCGATAGAGTAAACCGGCTTTCCCGGGCAAACCTGATAGAATCCCATCGAATTAAGGATATACCATGCAGACATCTGTCCGCAGTCTTCATTGCCCGACAAGCCGTCAGGAGCATTCCGGTACTGCTCTTTCAGCACACGGTCAACCAGTTCCTGCGTTTTCCACGGACGGTTAATGTAGTTGTACAAATGAATCACATGATGGCTCGGCTCATTTCCGTGCGCATATTGCCCGATCAGTCCACTGATATCGGCAGAAACCAATTCTCCTTCAATCGTAGAGTCTGCCGTAAACAGCGAGTCCAGCTTTCCGGCAAAGGCATCTTCTCCGCCCATCAGTTCAACCAGCCCTTCCACATCATGCGGAACAAACCAGGACCACTGCCATGCATTTCCTTCACAGTAATCGTCGTTCCGGTGATTCGATGCTTTCGGATTAAAAGGAGTGCGCCAATTGCCTTTTGAATCTACCCCGCGCATGAAACGGGTAGAAGGATCGAAATACAGCGTATAGGCCTTGGCAAACTTGCGGTACTTCTCGCTGTTCCGGTAATCTCCGGCTGCCTCGGCAAGAACCGAGATGCAATAATCGTCATAAGCATACTCCAATGCCTTTGCCACCGATTCATTCTCAAGGTCGCACGGGATATAACCGAGCGCATTCTTATAATATTTGGCCATAGGCATCAGATGCGGAAGCACAGCGGCAGGGCATTTGATTCCTGTCGTATCGTATTCAGCCGCTCTCAAGCAAGCCTTATAAGCATCATGCAAATCAAAGTCCGCATTTCCCTTTGCATAAGCATCCGCAATGAGAGAAGCGGCATGGTATCCGATCATCGTACCGGTATAGTTGGAAGCCAGATCCCACATCGGGAAAATTCCGCCTTCACGGTTCTTCAGAAGCAGCGAATTGATAAATTCATTGTTCAGCTGAGGATCAATGATCGAATACAGCGGATGCAAAGCCCGGAATGTATCCCAAAGAGAGAATATCGTATATACCGGCTTACCGGCATCACCCTGATGCACTTTCAGGTCCATGCCGAGATACCGTCCGTCAACATCCGTAAACAGATTCGGACTGACAGCCGCATGATACATAGCCGTATAGAAAATGGTCTTGTCCGTTTCGTTCTTTGCCGATACATCTATTTTCGACAGACAGCCATTCCAGGCATCGTGCGCGTCACTCCGTACCTTTTCAAAATCCCAGTCCGGTATCTCCGCTTCCAGGTTTTTCTGCGCTCCGTCCATATCCACGGCAGAAATGCCCACTTTGGCAAGCACCTGCTCGTCTTTCTCTGTCTTGAAGTTCAACAGGACCTTGCAGCGCGGCTGCATCTTTCCTTTCGGGTCGGCCAGCGTATCCCGGACAATTGTATAAGTAAAAGGCTTCGAGAATTTGGCATAGAAACTGAGCTGCTGATCAAATGCCCAGTATTCGGTAAGCTTGTGCCCTCTGATTTCCGTATCGCTCACCACCTCCACCTGCATGTCGAGGTTTGTCTGATGCTGGATAGAATAGTCGAGATCAAGAATAAAGCCCGATTTGTCTGATTCAGGGAAAGTATACCGGTGAATGGCGGCCCTCGGAGTTGCCGCAAGTTCCGCTTTCACCTGATAGCGGTCGAGAAACACCGAATAATATCCCGGCACAGCCACTTCATTTTCATGCGAAAAGGCAGATGCGTAAGGCAAGGTCTGCGAGCTGTAATCCTGCGGGTCATACTGCTGTTCTCCCACAGTAGGCATCAGCAGAAAGTCACCATAGTCGGCACAGCCAGTACCGCTGACATGCGTATGCGAAAAGCCGTTAATAGTGGAATCTTCATAATAATATCCCGAGCAGGCATCCCATCCGTCGATCCGTGTGTCCGGACCGGGCTGGATCATACCATGCGGAGTGACCGGACCGGGAAAAGTGTGCCCATGTCCGCCCGTGCCGATAAAAGGATTTACATATACGGTATAGTCTTTTTCTGTCTGTTTGTCCGAACAGGAAGTTGCGCAAAAGACACTTCCGCAAATTCCCAAAACAACAACCGCAACTGCATTTTTCATAATATTCCTGTTTTTAGATTAATGTCTATTCTGACGAAATAAAAATCACATTGTTACGCTCTTTGTATTTGATGTGAAGCGTATGCCTCAACAGCTCCAGCATTCCGGTGACCGTGCTTTTCTTCTTCAGCTCGCCGGAATAGGTAGAAATCTTTTCCATATCAGGCGACAGAATAATCTTCACGTCATATATTTCTTCGAGCAGTCCGGCAATCTTTACGATATCCGCATTGACCAGACGCACCATATCGCTGTGCCACACAGCATCAAGCATCGCATCCGTTTCAAGCACTTTCATCTGTCCGGTACCCTTGTTCAGTTCAACTTTCTGCCCCGGCGAAAGCGTAATGGCACCCTCATCGTGTTTTCCCTCTGCCCGTATTTCACCTTCGAGCAGCGAGGCTTCCACAATCCGGCATCCGGGAGCATTCTTGAAATTAAACTTAGTACCCAGCACCTGTATGTCCATCGACTCGCCCGAAACGATAAAGGGCTTGTGCCTGTCTTTCGTCACTTCAAAGTAAGCCTCTCCACACAGTTTAAGCCTACGGCATTCGTCCGTGAACTGCTCCGGGTATTCCAGCACCGAGTTTTCATTCAGCCACACATGGCTGCTATCCGACAACACCACTTCAATCACCTCACCGTCTGCCGTGGCGACCGTCTGCCATTTGCCCTGATACGTATCGTCAAAATACCAGACCGCCAGTCCGGACAACGACAGAATCAGCACGACAGCAGCCGCATATCTCGTCCATTTGGGAAGGACAAACACCTTGCGTTCTTTTCTGTCCTGCCCGATCCGTTCAAAAAGGCGCTTTTCAGCCCGCTCAATCCGCTCCCTCTCCAAACCATCCGCACGCTTCCCGAGAAAATACATTTCCTCCCACTCAAAGAGTTGGCGGGCATGCTCGTCCGATTCATTTGCCCATCGGACAATCATCCGACGTTCATCGTCCTCGCATTTCCCGTTAAAATAACGAATGATCATTTCATAATCAACATTTTTCATTTTACCTCAAGACTTCTACCTATTATATATATCCATTATCCTTCGACGAAATATCCGAGCTCAAACGTGCCCTGTCTGTTTCACAAAGAAAACAGATTCTGATTACAAAACACTTACAGCAAACATGTTAAAAAACATTATTCTGTCATTCAACCGGATATGTCCGCTACCACCAGACTTGTCCCGGCGAACTTCCCATCTCGATTTCCAGCATTCCGCCTTCCATTATCTGCTTATGAGTTATGTAACTTTCCGTATACGGCTTGCCGTCAAGTTTGACCGACTGGATATAACAGTTCGCACCGCCGGCTCTATGAGCGCGGACAACAAACGACTTGCCTCCGCCGAGCTGCAAGGAAACCTCCGGAAAGAGCGGACATCCTATTTCATATTTTCCTGATATCGGATTCACCGGATAGAAGCCCATTGAACTGAACACATACCATGCAGACATCTGCCCGCAGTCTTCATTGCCGCACAAGCCGTCAGGAGTATTCGTATACAACGTGCGCATAATCTGCGACAAATACTTCTGTGCCTTCCAAGGCTGTCCTGCCGCATTGTACAAATAGGCCACATGATGTCCCGGCTCGTTGCCGTGAGCATACTGGCCGATCATTCCCGTACTGAAGATAGGCAGTTTGTCCGCATCCGTCGGATGAAATGTGAACATACTGTCCAGCTTCTGGACAAACCGTTCTTTCCCGCCTGTCAATGCCATCAGCCCTTCGACATCATGCTGCACCGACCAGAAATATTGCCATCCGTTGCTCTCACATATATGCGGAGTATAGTCTTCGGCATTGAAATCCTCAATGAAGTTTCCTTCCTTGTCACGCGGCTGCATGAAGGATGTAGCGGGATTGTAAACGTTTCTGTAGTTTTTCGAACGCGCATAAAACGCTTCGGCAATGTCTTTCTGTCCCATTTTGCTGGCCATTTCCGCTATGCAGTAATCGTCAAAGGCATATTCCAACGTTTTCGACAATGACCAGTTATCTCCCTCCGAAGGATCATGGAGATCATAGGGAATATATCCTTTTTCCTTATACACGCCGATATCTCTGTAGCTGTCCAGATTGGCTGTCGCGACGCAGGCTTCGAGAGCCTTTTCCGGATCAAAGTCACCGATACCTTTCAGGTAGGCATCCGCTATGACAGGCACAGCGTGATAGCCTATCATCATGTCCGTTTCGCATCCATAAAAGTTCCACACCGGCAGACGGCCGTTCTGGTCATAAAAGGCAAGCAGCGATTTGACCATATCGTTAACACGCTCGGGCTGTGTCAGCGTGAAAAGCGGATGGGCTGCCCGATAAGTATCCCACAGCGAAAAGGTGCTGTAATTCACCCATCCGTCGGTCTGATGCACCTTTCCGTCGGGTCCATAGTACTTGCCGTCTACGTCGCTGTATATCGTAGGTGCAAGCATACTATGATACAAGGCTGAATAAAAAACCGCCTTCTCATCGCGAACGTCGGTCTTCACCCTGACTTTCGCAAGCGCGCTGTTCCATGCGGATTCAGCGTCTGCCAGGTAATCATCGAAATCATTCCCTGATCCCTCTGCCCGAAGATTGCCCAATGCTCCTTCCATACTCACTCCGGAAAGAGCCGTCACAAGCGTAAGCTGTTCTCCTTCGCGCGTGGGATAATCAAAACGCGCAACCGTCGCTGTCCCTATCCTTTTCCCGTCTTTCTCTATAGCTGCCGTATCAAGTTCCACACCGGCAAACGGACGGGAAAAACGAGTGCAGAAATACACTTTCTGGTTACGTGCCCATCCGTCGGAAAAACGATAGCCGGCCACAGTGACCGAATCGATGATTTCTATATGCGAATCTTGCGTGGCATCCCAGTTCATCGCCTTGGCCAGATTTAGGAAGACAGCCGACTGTGCTTCCGGAAAAGTATACCGCTGGACGCCGCAGCGGGGAGTGGCTGTCAGCTCTACGTTAATGCCGTAGTCATCCAGTTTCACCTGGTAATATCCCGCCCATGCCTGCTCGTTTTCGTGTGAAAATTTCGAGTGGATGCCCAATGGAGCTTCTGCTTCACGACAGGGCAAGGTGACGGGCATGAAAGAGATGTCGTACAAATCACCGGCTCCCGTTCCTGAAAGGTGCGTATGACTGAATCCGGCAATCGTGCTGTCCGGATAAAAGTAGCCGGCAATACGGTCCCAGCCGGGCAGTCCGTTGTCCGGACTCAACTGGACCATGCCGAAAGGCACCTGAGCCCCCGGATAGGTGTTCCCGGTAAAGTCGGTTCCAATAAACGGATTGACCAACTTCGCATAACTCTCTTCTGTTTCTTCCGAAAGGCGGCTACAGCCGGCAACGGTCAGACCCGCCATAAATAATATCAAAGAAATCGGGAATTTCTTCATTGAATGTGTTTTTTAGGTTTATATAAAAAACAGACTGAAAGCGAGAAACACTTATATGCTCCCGTATATTTAACAGTTTTACCGGAATGTTCCGGCAAGATTATTTTTCTGCAACGCCACCAAACATCCTCAATCTCCAATGTAAAGATATGCGTCTTCAGGCTAAAGATATACATCTCCAGTCTAAGGATTTATATCTCCAGCCTAAAGATAAAGATTTTATTGCGGCATTCCAAAATTTATACTGCCTGAAATTGCTCTCCGGAATGCAATGCCCCAAAAGATAAAAAAGCCATACTGACACAGAAAAGCTCTCTCCGCCAACGGATAATCCCGCAACGGAGAGAGCCACTCAAATTATACTATGGAGAAAAGAAACGGTTATTTGTATTCAATGGTTACACCATCTCCCTTTTCTATATTATCAATGACTTGTCCTTCTTTTAGAATAATGGTCTTAAACTTCACGCCACAAGTTGTTGCTTTCAAGTATTTCAACGAAGGACATCCTGAAACATCCAATACTTCCATGTCACTACTATATCTATCTCCCATTCCCGCATCAAGAGATTCAAGATGCTCGCCGATATAAATCATCGTTCGTGCGTAAGTATAAGAAGAACTTGACGTACTAAATACAAAATCTTTGATCGGATTATCACCAAAATTAAATGAAGTGATACGATATCCGTATTGCACACTAAATGATTCAACCTTATGAAGGCCTGACAAATCAACCGTTGTCATTCCTGAACGGGTATTATCAGCAGCAATCTTAATCCTTGTTAAATTCGGGAAATTCTCTATTCCTGTTAAATTACGGATTCCATTCCTCCAATCATCATGATTTAATTCCGTCGCATTTTTCCCTTCATCTGTCACATAATATTGCGTTCCAGCTTTAGCAATCCATCCTTTTCCTGACAAGAATGTTGCAAAATTACTATCTGGAATATCAAACAAGACCATATTGGGATCTTTTTGAATAACGGATATTTGATAGGTATCTTCGTTCTGATCCGTAAAAATAATATTCCCCGTACGGAATACGCTGCTTTCCTCAACACTAAAAGTTACAGTATAAGTTGACAATCCGTCATCTCCCACCTGAGGTTCAGATACAACAGGAGCTCCAATCCAGTCAGTTCCAGCATCCGCCTGAGCTTCAAAAACCAGATTTGTAACCACCTTAAACTGCAAATCTTGTGCATTAAGATCACACGTTATCTGATTATTCTGCATCAAATCATTCGTTAACTCAAATTTTTCTGTAGGAGCCTGTTCTACCGTCACATCAACTATCTGTTCCACCAACGGACTGGAAATCTTAACAGAAGAAGAACGGGGAAGGAAAGTTGCATTCTCTGACACATCCAACAAAACGATACGTTCATCTCCAAATTTCGTTATCTTAGCCAAGCTTAGCCAATCTTCACCACATTCAACAGACAAATCAGCAATATTTGTATTGAGCCTAACAATCACATCACCTCCTACATTTGTCGCTTCAATAACATTTTCACCATCAAATGACAATACGTAATTGGGATTAGACTCCACCAATAAAGGAGCTACGCTCGAACCGCAAAAGAACTTAAACAATGCGGTTCTAGCCTCATTTGCAGGGCTTTCATCAATGGTAAAAGTGACTTCTGCACCACTCTTTCCTTCTGTAACAGACGGATGCACCCAATCACTGACACCAGCTAGCCGCCAGTCACTTTCACTTGTAACAGTAACAGTTGCTGTCCCTCCTGTACTTGTTACTTGGATTGTGTCAGACGACAATGATATTGAGGATACTCCAGCAACATCTGCCGTAGGATCATTGTCATCATCAGAGCAGCTCCACAAAGCAAGAACTGCCGACAACATTATTGCTAAATATTTAAATTGTTTCATTTTTTATCTTTTAGAAGTTGTTATTAATTTAACTCACTGAGAGAAGTCCGCACATTGCTGTTCTTTGGGTAATAATAAGTCGGAGAAACCAGCTCCTCGTCGTATAATCCTTTACAAGCAGCATTACAATAAGATATTTGTGTTCCGTATTTATCAGGATTCAATGCAAAATACATGAAATACCCATATGTATCCCTTCTATTTCTCGCTGTACTTTCAATATCACTCGCAGTATATCGTTTATTTAATTCCACAGACATTCCACCACATTGTTTATATGTCATCCCGATTCCCGGATGAGCAACCAATCCATAGTCGCCAACCGCATAATCACAATATTCTCCCGGTGTAACACCATCGATAACATGAAGTTCATTCGAATACATATAACCTAAATTATAAAGTGACACAATCTTGTCAGGCATTGCAACCTTACATTCATACATCAATCGCGAACCAGCGTAATACGATCTTCTTGCGAACCACGGATTGGACAAATCGGGAGCTGATGAATATTCATCATCAAAAGCCACACCGTCCAAATTGTAAGCATCACAATAAGCAGCCAGTTCACGGGCAAACTCACGAGCCCCCATATCGGAAAGCTGAGCCACACCTGCCTCATCGTGATTTCCAAGAATACTGATAATCACTTTCATTCCAGCCTTACGGAGCGGCTGCAAATATTCCTCATTATTATCCAACAAGAACTGCACGTTGGGATTGTTAGACACGTACACCCGTTGCTTTTCAGCGTTCCAATTAATATTAGCAGCAAACAGCACAACATGGTCAAAGAAATACTTTCCACTCGCTGTCACAAATTCCAAAGCATTAAGCGGATTTACATCATTCACTTCAAAATAAACGACATTTTTAGGCGCATCTGCTCCTTTATCCGGGGTGGGCATACTCCGATAATCCTTTACAAGAAATACCATATGTCTGGCATCTTCCGGCAATATAACACCCTCGGTAGTCGTCGAAACGGCTAATGGAACAATATAGGTCTGATCTTCTTTCATACCTTCAAAGGCAGTTAATGTAACGCCAATATTCGGCAAAGTCTGATCATCCGGAGCAAGCACATAAGCACCATTATTCTCAAAACTTACATTTGCAGACGGAAACAGTTCAAAGTCAGTTCCATGCGCTGTATTATAAGTCTGGGCATAAGCCTCATCCACCTGAATCTTTATATCAACTCCTTTTTTCGGCCGTGTAGATAAACGAAACGTAATGTCTGTGGAATATTGATCGTTGCGCATCTCTACTACCGAATTATTTTGAAGGGTAGTTCCGTCAATCAATTTCCCTTTAAGCTGTATTTCTTCTGCATACGGTGAAACACTATCCGACCTTACGATAGCATCTTCCTCACATGAAGTCATCAATGCCAGCACCGCCAACGGCAATGCTAAAAGGCTTCGTTTGATAGTATATGTCATATTCATACTTCAAATTATAAAAATAGATAATAAATCAGTTTCCACGCTCAGGCAATGCAACATTTGTCCACGTCAAGTCCTCATTAGCTGTGATGTCATTGCCATTGACTGTATTGTCCTTAACGACTTTTCCAGCACCTTCATTAAACTTCCAATAAGCCACCAGTCCCGGACTTGCAGGATCCACTTCATAAAAATGAGAAGCAATTTCTTCCTGCGTACGCTGCACATTCCATATACGCACTTCAGAAATATCACCTTCCAGCCAACGTTCATCATTATAAGCACGACCGATAAAGCAACCGTTACTGCCACCTAGCAGGCTGACACGTCCAGCCGCCTCTTGATCACGAGCCACCTCTTCACCATTTGTATAAATAATACGATCTCCTGTAGTAGCGTCCCATACAACTGCAACATGTACCCATTCATTCGTTGGAAGTCCTAATGCTGAGTTCCCTTCAGGGAAGTTTCCGTTTGGATTTACCAATTGTACTTGATTTTCCGGGAATCCACTATCTCCAATACGAACCAAGAAAGTACCTTCAATTCCAAAAATAGTACTCATGGCCTGCCCCTTTAAGCCATCTACCGTTCCAAAATCACGGACACGGATCAATGCCTCAACCGTAATTGCAGACATATTAGTCACCAAATCACGACTAGCCCAATTAACAGGGAAATAATTTTGAGAAATGTCCGCCACCACATTAATCAATGACGCTCCCTTGAACACAAAATAGGAAACTTTCTTTGAATCAAGCAAGCCTATACCTGTTACATCAGTCACTTCCACAGGCATTACATAAGTAGAATCAGAGTTCAATGTTTCCAAATTAACAAAAGATACAGTTACCGGATTCGACTTTGTCGCACCGGCATCAATAGTAGCCACCGGTGATTCTATCACACATTTGTTTTCCGGCAAAGGCAAAGCCATTCCTCCATAAAGAGAATTATATACAGACACTTTTGACGGAGCTGCAACGAAACGTCCTGTAACAGTTGTTGCAGCTTCAAGAGCCGTAGCCAAATACAAATCGCGAGATGCTGTTGAAGCCTCTGCTCCTTCCTTAAAAACAAAGTCATTCACAGGGTTCTCCATATCCACGAAGAGCTTGTTGTCGAAATGATGCTCATTCAATTCGTCGTTTGTCTTACATCCGCAAACGGCAATTGATGCAAAAGCGAGAGCAATTATATTCAGTTTTTTCAGTTTCATAGTTCTTTATCCGTTAGAATTTGACTAATTCATGATTTGCAACGCCTGACGAATATGCCCGTAAGTATATTCGCGCTGGAAGTAATCATCCCTTACATTGTCTACGCAAAGACCGGCCTTTTCAAAAGTACCTTGTGAAGATATCACTGCATAAGCAGCACCTATCACTGCATAAACCTTAGTTCCATCCTCATTTGTCCCGTTGAAATAGCCGTCCGTTGCCTTTTCATCAGCAAGATCAGGTATTGTCACTCCGAAAACGATACGGTCGGCAGGCACACCTTCGGTCAACTGCATTTCGGCATTCCATATCACATCATCCGAAGAAACAGCGTCAAGCATCGGGATAACAATATAATCCGCATAACTGAAAATGGAAGCGTCCATTATATTGGACGTGTATCCCTCAAATATGAATACAGCATCCTGATGGCTTTCCGCCCACGTCTTGATTTTTCCAAAGAATGTTGCCTGACGTGCCTGCAGCTGTGCTTTCTCTGCTTCAGGCATACCTACCGGTGATGCAGGATTTGAATAAACTACCTGAATGCCATCGTATCCGTACTTGTCATACAAAGCCAACAGGCTGTCTACATACTGATTGCACACTTCCGTAAAGCGGTCGGCTTCCGGCTCTGCCGGCTGTTCTGCCTCACCTCCTTCTTCAGCCTGACTTTCTGACTCCTCTTGAGAAGCGTCGTTCTCAGCTTCTTCTCTGTCCAGAATAGCCTGAAGAGCAGCTTCTACATCAGTATAGCTGACTGCATACAAAGTGCGGGTGCCCTTCTGCTCGCGTATTTCAGCCATTTCCTGCTCTGTAACCGGGTTCAGGCTGTCTGCCGCCTGCAAGACAACAAAGTCCGTGCTGTCGGGAAGCGCAGAAATACGGTCGCCCTGTCCTCCTACAGTATACCCGCTATTGTCAAACTTCGCTATCAATATCTTGTGGGGGTTCTGCTTATACTCCCTCAGCAAGTTCAAGTATGCGTTATAAGCTTCCGGATCCTGTTCCGACGGAAGAGTGTAGTTATAGTCCAAGCTCTCCACATCTGTCCAGTCTGAACATGACGATACAACCGGAACAACGAACGCAGCCAGCGCAAAGCTTTTGATCAGTTTTTTATAGTTGTTCATAATCTTCAAATTTTAAAGGTTCAAGTTTACTTTTTGCAAGCCCACCATACATCAGTAGCCATATTGTCCGGACCATTCAGGTAATTGTCACGTGCATATTGAACGTTTTCCTGATTATTGGTGTTTTCTTCTGTAGGATAAGGCATCCGGCGCACTCCGCGGTTGCTGTCAACCACGCCTCCACTCTTGTTTCCTGTAGCAGTAGCAGGTATCAGATGAGGATATCCCGTGCGGCGATAATCTGCCCACGCCTCATTGCCCAGCATCCAGTTGGCAATCCACTTCTGCGTAATGATGCGTTCCTGCTTTTCTTCAACGGTAGCGCTTTCATCCCATTTGATTGTGATGTCGCTGATTGTGCTGGAATATGAATTAGCTCCGGCTGGATCTGTATAAGTTTCAGGCACGCTCGTGTCATCAGCCAAATATTCGTCAGCACCGGTAGCTCCCCACTGCTCAAATGACAGACGTACACCCTGCTCGTAGAAGCTCTGTGCAGTTCCACCCAGATCAAAGCCGAACACCGCCACACCTTCTGCACGAAGGAAAGCAACTTCTGCTGCATTCATCCACTGAACCGGATCTCCGGCAGAGATGTTTATTGCCGAATATTTTGAGAAATATTGGCTTGCAGACGAACCACGGTCTATGCTGCGGCGAAGCCCCACAAACGTGTTCTGGTTCCAGGCACCGTCTTCATTCTTAAAATAGCTGGCACGACGGTTATCCTTGTAACCGTTCATATAGCAGACGATATCTGCCGAAGGCCGGCTTTCATCACCGTTATAGTTAATAACAGTAAACAAAGAATTGGTAATAGTTCCAAAATAATGCCATGCAGCATTGTCTTCGTTCTCTTCAATCACTCCAAATTCGTGTTTGACTGCGCTTTCCGCCATTTCCTTGGCCTTGGTCGGGTTCGCATAAGAAATACGCATCGCCAGACGCAGCTTCAACGAGTTAGCAAACTTAATCCACTGCTGAACGTTTCCGCTATATACAAAGTCTGCACTCGGAACCAAAGCAGCATCCTTATTTTCGGTCAGCGTAACGATTGCGCTGTCCAATTCGTTGAAAAACGTATCATACACCTTTTCCTGCGAATCATAAGGCACTGTAATCTTTCCTTCTTCTCCAATCTGAGAATAAGGAATCGCTCCATACGCATCTGTAACACGGCTCATTGCAGCGACCTTGATCACCATAGCTATCGCATACGGAACAGGATTCTCCGTTGTCTGGGAAACGAGTTTCACGGTGTTGAGATTCGGATACAATTGCGGGATAATCCGGTCGCTTATCAAAAACACGCGAGTCCAGTCATTCGTTGCATTGAAGTTTCCAATTGATGAAGGCCAGGCTCCGGAGTCAGCAAAATATCCGCCACAAGTACCTCCCAGCAAACAGTCGGTAAACTGCGCCGTATTATTATCATCCGATATCACTGTCCCAGCCAAATTACTCATAGCGGACCCAAGCGCATAGTCATCCGGATTCAAGTCACCCGGCTGATAAGGATCGGAGTTGATGTCGATGTATTTGTCAGTACAAGAAAAACTTCCCAAAGCCAAAGCACCGCACATCAATGTATTAAAAATATATCTTTTCATACCTATCTACTTATTAAAATTTAAAACTAACATTTACACCTATGTTGCGCAATGCAGGCATCATGAAATAGTCGATACCTTGATAGAAATTATCGGTAGAAGCCACAGCTTCCGGATCGAACGGAGCTTTGTTGTAAATCATCCAAAGATTGCGTCCAACCAGTGAGATGCGGATGTCACAAATATCACGAAGCATCTTTCTAGGGAATGTATACCCGAACGAAACTTCCTGCAAGCGGACATTGGTAGCCGAATAAGTATAGTATTGCGGGACAGCAGTACCTGCAGCCAACACATTATACCAATTTTCAGGAGCTATCCGGCCTCCGTCGTTGATGCCGACATAACCCAAGTCACGTGCGGCGGCAGTAGCCTCCGAAACGCCATAATAATCAAGAATAGCCTGTGTACGTGAGAATACGACACCACCCAAACGGGCAGAAATCATGAATCCCAGGTTGAAGTTGTTCCAACTGAAATTGTTTCTCCATGCAAGATTGCCTTTAGGCAGCACGCTTCCCAGTTTGATATAGTTTTTAGGATCGCTGATAGTCTGTGTCGCCACATTGCCGTTCTGGTCAACATAAATCCTTCCCTGATCGTCACGGGCCAAATCGATCTGCGAATAAAGGTCGCCCATCGTGCCTCCTTCACGAAGCAGGAAACGGGCTTCTCCCAATCCTCCCATATCCAGCTGGTCTACAGAGAATATTTCACCGGTAGCCGGGTTGACGGCATTGTCTGCCAATGTAAGGATCTTGTTGCGGTTCATTGAATAAGTGAAGCCTGTATCCCATGTAAACTTGTTCCATGTATTCTGGTAGTTCAAAGACAGTTCGACACCCTGGTTGCGCACAGCACCGGTCTGAATATAGATGGCAGAATAACCGCTGACAGACAATCTCGGATTGAATGTCTGGTTCTTGGTCTTTGCATTATAATAAGTAACATCCAGATCGAAATTCTTCAGGAAACGCATGGTCAAACCAACTTCAAACGATTCGGTACGCTCCGGTTTCAAATTGTACATCGGATATTGGGTAGTAATGCTCCACTGGTTGCCGTTCCATTCGTAACGCGGGTTGGCAAGATAACGCTGGAAAGGAGTACCTACCGATGCCCATGAACCGCGGATTTTCAGATAAGACAAATAGTCCTTATTCAAATTCGGCATCAGTTCAGACAAAAGCACAGAGGCTCCCACTGAAGGATAGAAGAACGACTTGCTTGTTGATTTCGGACCGGCAAGCTGTGAAGGCCAGTCATTGCGTCCAGTCAATGTCAGATAGTAAGTGCTCTTATAGCCGATTTCGGCAGAAGCAAAAATAGACTGTGTCTGTTCACGGTAACCGGTCTGCAAGCGCGTGCTGGTACTGCTCAAGTTCTGGATATTGAACCAGTTGGTCAATCCGACAGGCTCTCCGGAGAATTTGTCGGTACCGTCGGCAATAGGACCGCGCACCTGAACTGCATCCTCACGAACATCAGAAATAGAAGCACCTATATTTGCAGAAAGTGACCAGTCTGTTCCGAACGTTTTATTGATGTTCACCAGGAAGTCGGCATAAAGCTGTTTGTCCTGCGTCCGTGTGATGCTATAAAGTCCTCTGCTGGAACCCTCGGTCAGCTGGTCGTTGGTTGAAGCATAAAATTTCTCTGTATAGTCGTTGGTCGAGTTATCCAGACGCACACGCCCCGAAACACTCAGCCAGTCCAGAATCTCATAGCTCAATCCGGCATTCAGCATATAACGGTCCTTCTTGTTTTCGCGCAAGTTGCGGTAATTGATCCAATACGGATTCTGCATTGTCATTCCCGCGTCGCCAACCGGCCAATATTGCGTGTAAATTTTGCGTGCGGGGTCATACCGCTCATACATTCGGATATCTTCCCAGTCGTTTCCGCGCGGGAAAATATAAGCACCCACAATCGGGTTATTGTATACACCTTGATTTGTCATGTTCCGGTCGTTCTGCAAAACATAGCTGGCGCCGATATCCAGTTTCATCTTATCGTTAAGGAACGATGTAGTATTTCGCACCGTAAAGTTATAGCGGTTATACTTATTGTTGGGCACGATACCTTTTGAATTGACAGCTGCAGCCGAAGCGTATGTCTGGTTCTTTTCCGTACCGGTAGATAGAGAAACACTTTCCGTACCGATTATACCTGTTTGAAAATAATCGTTTTTCGGATCATAGCCGTAATAACTGTCCGCTGTCAGACGAGCTCCCCAACTGCGGTCGCCGGAAATAGAATACGCGCCCCCGGTACCCGTTCCGTATCTGTTTTGAAATTCAGGCATCACAAACGGAGTGGAGAACTCAGTATTGCTGCTTACCGTAATGCTCAGTTTTCCTTCCTTACCTTTCTTTGTAGTGATGACAATGGCACCGTTGGCTGCATCCGAACCATAAAGAGCCGCAGCCGCCGCACCTGTCAGCACAGACATTGACTCGATATCTTCCGGGTTGATGTCCGCAATCGGTTCAGAACTACCTTTTGAATCGAATTCCGTTCCACCTCCTTCGCTTGAACGTCCGGTAAACATCGGCACACCGTCAATCACATACAGTGCATTAGACGACTGCATGATTGATTTTGTACCACGCATCACAACTTTTGAGATACCGCCCACGCCGGAAGATGAGGCGTTGATATTTACACCAGCCACCTTACCGCTCAAGGCATTGACAAAATTCACATCCTTATTCGTAGTGATTGCGTCCGACTTCACTTCCTGCACATTATAAGAAAGCGCCTTCTCCGCACGTTTGATACCTAATGCAGTAACGACAACTTCATCCAGAATCTCAGAATCCTCCCGCATTGTCAGATTAATGGAAGCCTGGCCAGATACGGGCATTTCAGTTGATTTATAGCCAATGTAGGAAAATTGAAGCGTTGCGTTCTCAGGAACAGTCAGCGTATAGTTTCCGTCAAAATCGGTGATAGTTCCGTTTGTCGTTCCTTTCTCCAGCACCGACACACCGATCAGCGGCTCGCCATTAGCATCCACAATCCTTCCTGATACTTGTTTGGTCTTTTTCCCTTCTTGCTTGACAGATGAAGATTCACTTTCCCGCTTTGACAAATAAACGACATTTTCATCTATACGATATGAAATGTCTTTTCCGGCCAGAGCTTTCTCCAGCACTTCATTGATGGACGCATCCTTCACATTCACAGCCTCAACAGGAACCGACTCCACTTCATCATCGTAAAAAAAACGATACTTTGATTGAGATTGAATTTGCTTGATCATCGTCCCCACCGTAGAGTTCGACAAAGCAAGATTCAGTTGTGCCGATACGAACTGCGTCGGAACAGTGAGCATAGCCGCAACCACCATTGCTCGAATCAACGAGCGATTGCACGAGTTTTTGCTTCTCATACTGAACTTTTTAAGGTTACACATTACGTTTAATTTATTATTTTTACGAGTTATTCCGTTTAGGATAACACTATTATAACATAGAGGACGGGAAAAACACTTACTTCTGAGATGAACTTTTTTGGGAAATTCCCTTATTTGTCTTAGACCCTATCGTTTAAAAATGCAGACATCAGAACCTTACAGACACCGAAATCTTACCGGCTAAAAATATTCGAAAAGAAAACGAGGAGAAGTAAATATCCGTGCAGATGCGAAAGGCGTTCGCGCAAGATTTTAAGTGCCTTATACATATGTGCTTCTACCGTGCGCAAGGAAATACTCAGCGTATCCGCAATATCCTTATTCTTCATATCATAAAGATAACTCAACTTGAACACCTCCCTGCATTTTTCAGGCAAACCGTTGATTGCCTGAAAAATTTCCTGACGAAGCTCACGATTTTCGATACGCCTGATCACTTCAGACTGATCCGGCTGATAATATTCGAGCTTTTTTTTCATCAGTTCAGCTTCTTCAGCCGTATAATTCTCTACGACAGCCTTATGATTGAGCACATTAATGGCACGAGTATAAACAGAACGGTAAAGAAAAGACTGAATCTGACCGCCGAGTTCAACGGTATCCTTACGCTTCCATATTTCCAAAAACACGTCCTGTACTATATCTTCCGCATCGTCTTCCCCAACAAGACGCGCAGCATAGAATGACAGTCCGGCATAATAGCGTCGGAATAAAGTTCTGTATTTTTCTTCAAACTCATTTTCCATTTTCCCATTCAGCCTATTGTACTAGTTATGCAAGATAGACATGTGTTTTCTCCTGCATTATATTATATAACATTCAGGAAACAAAAAACACTTACAGAAGCAACTTAAAAAACGTCACGCACAATCTGGATAAAAGAAACCGACAGCACAAGCAACCTCAACGAGCCGGCAACTTCAGCGTAACGGATAAACGATACGAAGGTTATCAAGTTATATTTCAAAAAAAGAGAATAAAGAAAAAGATGAATTTACACGATTATTCTTTCAGCACAACAGTACTTATAACAAACATACCAGCGCTTACACAAAAGCACCATGAGTCTATTAAATATAAGGAACAAGTATCCTCTCCCGAGATGTCGGACATGCAATCCTGCCATTGAATAAACGCTCTGTTTATTTCCAGTTATCACATTACAAATCAGGAGCAAAAGGCGATGCGTTCTATTCTGCCACCTTTTACTCCTGATTCGAAAACCATCAGTCTATATAACGTTCGATAGTCTGCTCTCTGTCCGGTCCGACAGAAACTATTTTAATTGGAGTTTCCAACTGTTCTTCAAGGAATGTGATATAAGCATTGAATTCTTCGGGGAACTCATCTTCACTGGTCATCTTTGTCATATCCGTCTTCCAACCGGGGAATTCCGCATAAACCGGCTCCACTCCTTCGCTGATATCATAAGGGAAATAGTCGATTTCCTCGCCGTTTACCCGATAGGCTACACATGCCTTGACAGTATCAAAACCATCAAGAACATCACTCTTCATCAAAATCAGCTTGGTCACGCCGTTAATCATTATCGCATAGCGCAAAGCCACCAGGTCAATCCATCCGCAACGCCGTTCACGGCCGGTTACCGCACCGTATTCATGTCCCAGGTCACGAATAGTCTTTCCTGTTTCGTCAAACAACTCCGTAGGAAACGGTCCGGATCCGACACGAGTGCAATAAGCCTTCATGATACCATAAACCTCACCGATTCTGTTCGGTCCGAGCCCCAGTCCCGTACAGGCTCCGGCACAAATTGTATTCGAAGAAGTAACGAACGGATACGAACCGAAGTCAACATCCAGCATTGTACCCTGAGCGCCTTCACAAAGGATGCTCTTTCCAGCCTTCAACAGTCCGTTCACTTCATGTTCACTGTCAACCAGATGGAATCCGCGCAAATAGTCAATGCCTTCCATCCATTGCTTTTCAAGTTCCGTAATGTCATATTCATAGTTCAGGCTCTTCAGAATCTTTTCATGACGCGCCTTGGCTTCCGCATATTTTTCAGCAAAATTATGAAGAATATCTCCCACACGCAGCCCGTTGCGGCTCACCTTGTCCGTATATGTCGGTCCGATACCCTTGCCCGTCGTTCCGACTTTTGCGTCACCTTTAGCCGCTTCATAAGCAGCATCCAGGATGCGGTGCGTAGGCAAAATCAGATGCGCCTTCTTTGATATGTGCAGACGTTCCTTCAACGGATGTCCGCTTGCCTCAAGCGCTTCAGCCTCAGCTTTAAACAAAGCCGGATCAAGTACAACGCCATTCCCGATGATATTTATCTTATCGCCTTGAAAGATTCCCGAAGGAATGGAACGGAGCACATACTTCTGCCCTTCAAACTCGAGCGTATGACCTGCATTCGGTCCGCCCTGGAAACGGGCAACCACGTCATAGCGGGGGGTCAGCACGTCAACGACCTTACCCTTACCTTCATCTCCCCACTGCAAACCTAACAAAACATCTACTTTCATGATTCTCTGTTTTATGTATTTTTCGTTATATTATTTTTCTTGCGCTTCATTCCCATGCACTTGCTGCAGAGTCCATAGATATACAGCGAATAATGCGACGCATGAAATCCTTTCAGCTTCGTTTCAGCGATGGCCTGCTTCAGGTTCTCATCTTCAAATTCTGACACTTTTCCACAGCAAGTGCAAATCATATGATGATGGGTTTCATTGTTATACGAACGTTCGTATTGGGAAGTGTTTCCAAACTGGTGCTTTATCACCAGTCCAGCATCAATCAGCAGAATGATCGTGTTGTAGAGCGTTGCACGGCTGACACGGAATTTTTCCTTATCAGCCATGTAAATATACAGACTGTCTATATCGAAATGCCCTTTGATCGAATAAATCGTATCAAGTATCGCATAACGTTCAGGAGTCTTGCGATGTCCGTTCTTCTGCAAATAATCAGTCAGTATCTGCTTTACCTTATCTTTTATATCCTCTTCCATCATTCAACTGTTCAGCGTTCAAAGTTAACCTTTTTTGCGTAATATAGAAAGATTATAGACTATATTCTATCTCATTTTTTATTTCCCGGGCAGCAGCAGCCATTTCCGGCTTCTCCGATTTCTGAAGGGGTCCCAACAGCTTCATCATTTTCTTTGCCTGCATACGGCTTTGCAGAGCCAGCTTGCATAACGAAGCAGAAGCGGCTCTTTTGATCCATGCAGAATCCCCCTCAACGGCTGCGAAAGCCTGGTCGGTAAACTCCGCCTCGGCACGTTCGTCAAGCTTGAGGCCGTTAGCCAGCAGGCGGGTCATCAGCAGGAAGCCGCACAAACGGAAATACTCACGGTCGTCCGCAATCCACCTGAACACGACTTCCGAAGCATAAGGCAGACGCTGGAACAGCGTCATCACAGTATATTCAGCCAGTTCCAGACAGGACATGTCATCCATCCACATTTCAGCAATCTCCGGATAAAAAGTTTCGGCCGGCTGCAACATGCCTGCCATGATCTTGCACTCGCGTATATCTTCCTTCCACAAAGCCTGGGCAAGTGCATGGTCCGGCTTATAAGCGGAAGCGATTTCTTTCAGCCGGGGATATTCAATGCCGAATATCACCTTGTACTTCATTCCCTTGTCGCGCAAGCTCTGCGAAACCGTACCGTTCATGAACAGACGGAACTTCGACTTTATATCTTTTATCGTTTCATGTATATCATTCATATCATCATAGAGTTAAACCAACGGCACTCCGGCAACAGCAAGCAAAAGCAATCACAGATTGCTGTATTCCCTGCTGTAACGAAGCATCTGTTCGGCATATCCTTCCGTATAGTCTACGGACACATCCACTATCTTATTCTCACTGTCTGTCGTCGCCCTGTATACAGGATTGACAAAGCCTTTGTATGGTGCCAGGTGCAATCTCCTGTAGCGTGCGAGCACTTCTTCATGAAGCTCCTTGTCGACTCTGACTCCATATTTTTCAACAAGCACTCGGGCCGCCTCAAAATCTCCCTCACTCTTGATTCGCTGTATTTCAGCAAGCAGCCGTCCAAACAAATCCCTGAGAGCCGGATAGTCATTTATCTTCACATACGTCTTTCCGTCCCGCTTCACCAGCTCCACTACACGGGCGGAAGCTCCATGCTCCAGCGCCCACCGGGCTATCAACTGCCGGTTGCGCATATGCGCTTCTTCCACATTGCATCCAGGCTCTATCCGCACCAGCTGGGTCATCAGGCCATTCATCATATACGAATAGTATTCAGCCTTATATGCTTCCGTGTCCGGCGTGAGCTTCAGCTCCACCAGCTTGGCATCAGGCAAGAAATACAACCCGAACAGATCGGCACGGGCTTCTTCAACAGTAGAGCCATAAGCTTTCAGGGCATCCGGATCGACACCCGGAAGAAGCTTGCCCGAACCATGCCCCAGACATTCATGCAGATCGGTATGAAGGTTGTCGGTCAGATCGGCATATTTGTCAAGAAGCGCCTTCTCATCCTCGCCATATACAAATTCTTCACGGAAACCGTTGCCTCGGGCCGCCTTGTTATAAGCGTCAATCAAGTTGCCGATAGTTACAGACTTCGAACCATGAACGCTGCGGATCCAATTGGAATTCGGCAGATTGATTCCGATCGCTGTGCTCGGATACAGATCTCCGCCCAAGATGGCCGCTGTAATGACCTTGGCAGATACTCCGGTAACCTTTTCTTTTCTAAAACGCACGTCTGCCGGCGAATGGTCTTCAAACCACTGGGCATTGCTGCTGATTGTTTCCGTACGGCGGGTAGCTTCCAGATCCTTGAAATTCACGATCGACTCCCAACTGGCTTTCATGCCCAAAGGATCCCCGTAACTCTCAATAAAACCGTTCACAAAGTCTACATGCGACTCCGTATCCTTCAGCCATTCGATCGAATATTCGTCAAAAGTATGCAGGTCGCCGGTCTGATAGAATTCAATCAGCAGGCGGATCACCTTGCGCTGCGAATCATTCTCCGCAACCGTTTCCGCTTTCTCCAGCCAGCCTGTTATCTTTTCGATGGCAGAACCGTACATTCCGCCCGCCTTCCAAACCTCTTCTTTCAGCCGCCCGTTCTCTTTGACAAGCCGGCTGTTCATTCCGAACATCACGGGCTTATCGTTTCCCGGTTCTTTCTGCGCCGCATAAAACGCTTCCGCCTCCTGCTGGGTAACCCCTTCATAATAGTTGGCGGCAGAAGTCTGTACCAGATCTTCTCCGTCTGCCTGATTAACCCGCTTAGGCATTACGGAAGGATCAAACATAACCGGAAACAGTTTTCCGCACATGGCTTCTTTGGTTTCTCCTTCCTCTAAAGGCAGCCGCGATTCATCCAGCGAATCAACCAGTTGTCTGAAATAGCCTTCAGAAAAGTCCGGAACAAATTTATCACAAGCATAATGGTGATATATTCCGTTTGAAAACCACACCCGTTTAAGATAAACTTCAAAGGCACGGAACTCATCTGTCGTCCGTTCCCCCTCATAATCCGTATAGACCGTCTCCAGCAGGCGGCGGATCTGCAGATTATATTTCCCGTTCTGGTCAAACAGAATATCTCTTCCTTCAAGCGCAGCCTGCGACAAATAATAAACCAATGTCTTTTGCCTGAGCGACAATTCGTCGAATCCGGGCACACGATACCGAAGCAGCTGCAAATCAGCGAACTGCTCTACCGTATAAACAAAACCATTATCCTTTTCCTTCATTTCTTTTCCTGTAATTATTGGGCGTTTCACCCAGATTTCTGTAAAAAGCAGCATAAAATGACTGACGGTTTGTAAAACCTGCCATCGCTCCGATTTCCTCGATGCTCCTTTCCGCATGCCTCCTGTCCTGAAGCAGACGGAGGGCTTCCTTAATCCGATAGTCATTCAGCAGGCAGGAATAATTCTTGCCGAAACGAGAATTGATGACAGCCGACAGATAACGTGAATTTGTATGCAGATCTCTGGCTAAATCCTTGGCTGTGTAATACGGGTCCCGATATTTTTTCTGGCCTTCCACTATATCAACAATTTTTCTATACAGTTCGTCAGCCAGTCTGACGCGCATCACAGTCCGATAAGACGGCTTTTTATCCTTCTGCTTTCTCAAATTATAAGGCAACCGCTTCCCGGCTCCGCCTCCATCATCCGCATTAAGCTTTTCCTGCTCCACCATTTCATCTGCCTTATTAAAAACCATTCGTAAAAAAATAGAATTACAAAAATGGCAGAAGTTTTTTTATTCTGCAACTTTTGACCTATTTATTTCTGCCCGAAGAAAGGGCCGCCATTGCCCGCGACAAAAGCTGGCGAAAGAATAAGCAAGTCCGAAGCCTCTCGCCGGAAAGTTTGTCTTCAGGCTAAAGACATGTATCTCCAGCCTGGAGATATGCGTCTTCAGCCTGGAGATTTATATCTCTAACCTGGAGATACAGATTACTCCAATGCAAAATGCTCTTTTCCCGCATCTATCGAACGCACAGCATTTGCACAACAAGTGAAACCAAGCGTTGCTTCTCTTTATAAAAGAATCATTACCTTTGCAGCAAATCACGAACAAGATGACAAAAGAATTGATGCTAAATACCCTGAAAGCCTATTTCGGCTACACACAGTTCCGGCCATTGCAGGAAGATATCATAACAAACATCATGCAGAAAAAAGACACGCTTGTCCTTATGCCTACCGGAGGAGGAAAATCCATCTGCTTCCAGCTCCCGGCTCTCATGATGGACGGAACAGCCATCGTCATCTCCCCGCTTATCTCACTCATGAAAGATCAGGTGGAGGCTCTTCAGGCAAACGGCATTCCGGCCTACGCGCTGAACAGCATGAACGACGAAACGACCAATGTGCGTCTGAAACAAAAGTGCCTGCAAGGGAAAGTGAAGCTGCTCTACATATCGCCCGAACGCATCCTGTCAGAAATCAACTTTCTCCTGCGCGACATCAAAATATCTCTTTTTGCCATTGACGAAGCGCACTGCATCTCGCAATGGGGCCATGACTTCCGTCCGGAATATACGCAGCTGAAACTCCTGCGGGAGAGCTTCCCGAATGTTCCGGTCGTGGCGCTGACAGCAACCGCCGACAAGATTACACGCGAAGACATCGTGCGACAACTCGACATGCACGCCCCGAAAATCTTCATTTCGTCATTCGACCGCCCCAACCTCAGCCTAGAAGTCAAACGCGGATACCAGCAGAAAGAAAAAATACGCACCATCACAAACTTCATCCTGCGGCACAAGAACGACAGCGGAATCATCTACTGCATGAGCAGAAACGGAACGGAGAAGGTTGCCGAACTGCTGAGGAAAGAAGGTTTCAGCGTCGCTGTCTATCATGCCGGACTGAGCAACGCCCAACGCGAAGCAGCACAAGACGACTTCATCAACGACCGTGTGCAAATCGTATGCGCCACCGTGGCTTTCGGTATGGGAATCGACAAATCAAACGTGCGCTGGATTATCCACTACAACCTGCCCAAAAGCATCGAAAGCTTCTATCAGGAAATCGGACGGGCAGGGCGCGACGGGCTCCCGAGCGAAACCTTGCTGTTCTATTCGTTCGGCGACATCGTCATGCTGTCTAAATTTGCAGAAGACAGCGGACAACAGGAAATAAACAGGGAAAAGCTGGAACGCATGAGGCAATACGCTGAAACGGACATCTGCCGCCGACGGATTCTGCTGAACTATTTCGGAGAAAACATGGACCATGACTGCGGAAACTGTGACGTCTGCAAGAACCCGCCGGAACGGTTTGACGGCACTGTCATCGTACAGAAGGCTCTCAGCGCAATCATGAGAACCGACCAGAAAGTAGGCATGCACACGCTGATAGACATTCTGAAAGGTTCGCCTACTCAAGAAATCACGGCAAAAGGGTATCATAACCTGAAAACGTTCGGCGCAGGAAGGGATGTCCCGGCACGCGACTGGCAGGATTTTCTTCTGCAAATGTTGAATCTGGGCTTCTATGAGGTAGCATATAATGAAAACAATCACCTGAAAATAACCGATGCGGGACGCAAGGTCCTGTTCGGCCGCGAACGGGCACAGCTGGTGGTTATCAAAAGAGAAGAAAGAGTTTCCAAAACAGCAGAGAAGAAGAAACATACGGCATCCGCAAAACCTGCCGCTACTCTTTTCGACCGTCCGGCATCGACAGATGACGCACTGTTCGAAGAACTCCGCCAACTGCGTAAAAAACTTGCCGACCAACAAGCTATACCGCCCTATATTGTACTGTCAGACAAGACGCTAAAACAAATCTGCATCCAAAAGCCTGTCACACTCGACGAGTTCGGAGAAATAAGCGGAATCGGAGAATTCAAAAAAACACATTACGGAAAAGACTTCACCGATGCCATAAAGAAATTCCTTTCAAGCAACAGGCTCTGAAACAACAGACAGGGCATAAAGGAAACGGGATTTCATACGCTGAATTTGCGAGCATACGAAATCCCGTTTCCTTTGTATTTATGTCGGATACGACTCAGTCCGGCAACAGCAATTCTATTTCAAAAGTATGCCTTCCATCGGTTTCCGCTTCTTTTCGGGAATAACCGAATCGGCAGCATAGCCAAGCGGAATCAAAACAGCAGGCTCAATTCCGGCCGGAAGGCTCAATGCCTCAGCGCATAACCGGACATCGAAATTGCAGACCCAACAGGTTCCCAGACCAACTTCGGTGGCTGCAAGGCAAAGATGTTCTACCGCAATGGCCACATCAATGTCGCCATGATCCTTCCCGTCAGACGGACGATGCCACGATTCGTTGTGATTGACACATGCAACGACAATGCAAGGAACCGAAGCAATCCAGTCCCGCGGGTAAGCCCTTTTAAGAGCTTCCAATGCAGTGCCCTCCGTAACGACAGCAAACCGCCACGGCTGAAAATTGACCGCCGAAGGAGCCATCCGGACACATTCCATGATGTAATCAAGTTTGGACTGCTCTACTGGATTAGGCAGATATTTTCGCACCGAATGTCTGGACTTTACCAAATCAAGCATTTTCATAGCTCCACCTTTCCTTTTCTAAACAGCCAAAAGCAATATCAGCAACTGAGCTGTCAAAATACGCAAAAACATAGCCAATGGATAAACCGTTGAATAACCTACCGCCGGAGCGTCATTTCCAGAGGTCTGGTTGGCATAAGCCAAAGCAGGGGGGTCTGTGTTGCTTCCGGCAATAAGTCCCATCAGCGTAAAATAATTGACTTTATGATGCCAACGTGCCACCGCACCAATGATAATCAGAGGCAGGAAGGTTATCAGGAATCCGACCCCCACATAAAGCAACCCGTCGCCCTCAATGACTGTCTGCACAAAATTCTCTCCCGCCTTGATTCCGACACTTGCAAGAAAGAGAACCAGACCGACCTCACGAAGCATCAGGTTTGCACTCATGGTAGTATAAGTGACCAGCTTCACTTTATAGCCGAAACGTCCTATCAGGATAGAAATGATAAGCGGACCACCGGCAAGACCCAACTTCACCGGAGTAGGCATACCCGGAATGGCAATAGGCAGACTGCCGAATATGATACCGCAGAGAATACCTGCGAAGATAGTCACGATGTTCGGATGGTCAAGACGCTTCAACTGATTACCCAGCAGATTGGCTACGCGTTCGATAGCGTCCCGCGGACCGACAACCATCACACGGTCACCGACCTGCAAGCGCAGTTGGCGCGAAGCGAACAAATCCATACCCGAACGGTTCACCCGCGTCACATTTACACCGTACATACTGCTGAAATGAATCTCACCTAACGTCTTTCCGTTAATGCTGGGCTGAGTAACCAGAATACGGCGCGACACCATTGTCTTGTCGTGCTGGTCGGTGATTCCCCACTCCTGCTCCACTCTCGGACCAATGAAGGCCACAATCGCTTCAGCATCATCTTCCGCACAGATAATATACATCCGGTCGCCCAAATGAAGTTCCGTCTTAGAATTGGGCGTATGCATATGTTCATTCTGGATAATGCGCGAACAAACGAAATCACGCGCAAGGAAGTTCTGCACCTGCGACAAGGTTTTCCCGTTCAAAGCCTCGTTATGAACTTCCAGAGAAAGAGAGAACGGTTTCAGATGCGGGTTTGCTTCTTCCTGCTGCTGTATCTCTTTCATTTCCTCAGCCAAATCCACCCGGCAAAGGTAACGGATAACAATCGTAGAGAGAATAATGCCCATTACGCCCAACGGATAGGCACATGCATATCCCATAGCGATTTCCGGACCGTTGTAATGCAGCTGCTGCAACGCTTCGTTCGCAGCACCAAGTCCCGGAGTATTGGTCACCGCACCGCAAAGGATACCCACCAGCATCGGAATCTCAATGCGGCCCTGCAATGCATAATAGCAGACTAAAGCTACGGCAATATTCAGCGCCACCACACCGACAGCCAGAAGGTTCAGCGTTATACCTCCTTTCTTGAATGATGAGAAAAAAGACGGACCTACCTGAAGACCGATACAGTAGACAAACAGAATAAGTCCAAAATCTTGCAGGAATGAAAGAATGGACGGATTACCGGTAAAGCCAAAGTGTCCGGCCAGGATTCCAGCAAACAAAACAAAAGTTACTCCAAGCGATATGCCGAAGAACTTAATTTTCCCCAACAACACCCCTAAAGTGATGACAAATGCATAAAGCGCCACTATATGGGCGATGGAATTGGGGTTTGTCAATAAATCTTGTAGCCAATTCATAATATTAAATCATTTCAATTTGCTGACAAATGTAACCAATTAAAAGCAACATGACAAACTTTTCTTTCACAATATACGAAAAGCCAGACATAAAAAAGCCGGACATTCCCTATGGCTCGCACAAAAACACGCCCGCTCCTTCAGTTATACCAGAAGCAGGACACGGACATCCATTAAAAAAATATCCCGATGCCATCTGCCGGCACCGGGATACCTGTTGGGGATATTGAAATTTTCTGCATTACCAGATGTTCACGCGCTTTTCCGGAGCAACATACAAAGAATCGTCTGCAGTAATGCCGAACGCATCATACCATGCCTGGATGTGAGGAAGCGCACCGTTCACGCGCCATTTGCCCAAAGAGTGAGGATCAGACTTGGTATACACGCGGATCTGCTCGTCACGGATGTTCCCGGCCCACAAAGTGGCGTAAGCGATAAAGAAACGCTGCTGCGGAGTGAATCCTTCCTTCACTTCCAAAGGAGCATCCTTCGTTGCATTCTGGAATGCCAGATAAGCCACATTCAGACCTCCATGATCTGCAAGGTTCTCACCCAATGTCAGCTGGCCATTGCCATGCAGTCCCGGAAGCACTTCGATGTTGTTAAAGAAATCAACCATAACCTGGGCACGTTCCTTGAAACGTTCCGCGTCACCTTCGGCCCACCAGTCTTTCAAATTTCCGTCCTTATCGAACTGGCGGCCCTGATCATCGAATCCGTGAGTCATTTCATGGCCGATAACCACACCGATGGCACCGTAGTTGGCTGCATCGTCAGCATCCATATTGAAGAAAGGAGGCTGAAGAATAGCTGCGGGGAAACAGATCTCGTTTGTAGACGGGTTGTAATAAGCATTTACGGTCTGCGGAGTCATCAGCCACTCTTCTCTGTCCACCGGCTTGCCCAAACGGCTGATCATATCATTGAATCCCCATTCAGAAGCACGGCAAACATTCGCCCAATAAGAATCTTTCTTGACTTCCAGTTTTGAATAGTCCTTCCACTTGTCCGGATAGCCCACCTTTACATGGAAAGCAGCCAGTTTTTCATGTGCCTTGACTTTCGTACTGTCACTCATCCACTCCTGCGCATCGATACGTTCGCCCAAAGCTACCTGCAAGTTATTGACAAGCTTCACCATACGCTCCTTTGCAGCTGCCGGGAAATATTTCTCTACGTACATTTGTCCGACCAGCTCGCCCAACATGCCGTTTACTGAATTTACCGCACGTTTCCAGCGAGGCTGGTTCACCTGACGGCCAGACAGCACTTTTCCGTAGAAATCAAAGCGGGCAGCCACGAAATCATCGCTCAAGCAAGAAGCAGCGGCGTCAAGCAGATTATATTCCAGATAAGAAACATGCTTTGAAACCGGCAAAGCGTTTATCAGACGTGCAACTTCCTGAATCGGCTCAACCTGCTCCACATTCAATTCTGTCGGAGGCTGAATACCCAGTCCGATCATGAAAGCGTTCCAGTCAATGCCAGGAATCTGCTTCTTCAGATCAGCATAAGACATCTTGTGGTAGTTAGCTTCCGGATCCCTCAATTCGGTTGCACTGCGGGACTTCTTTGCAATACTTGTTTCTATTTCCATTACATCAGCCACCTTCTGCTGCGCTTCTGCCTCAGAGAAACCGGCCAGCGTAAACAGCTTGCCGATGTATTTCCTGTACTCATTACGGATGTTTTCAGTGATGCTGTCTGTATCCAGATAATATTCTTTTTCGCCCAAGTTGATGCCACCTTGTCCCATCTGGAATATATTCAGCGCACTGTTCTTCGGGTCTGCATATACATAGAAACTGAAATACGTACCTATACCTTGGTTGCGGCGCATCTCGACAGCCATCGGAATAATCTGCTTTTTGTCGGTCAGGGCAGCAATCTTATCAAGCATCGGCTTGATTGGCGTGTATCCCTGCTCATTCAAAGCGACACTGTCCATCGCCATATTGTAGAGATCGCCGACTTTCTGTGCTGTTGTACCCTGCTCATTCTGCTGTGCAGCCAATCCTTCGATCAGTTCTCGCAACTGCTTCTGGTTGTTTTCTGCCAGCTGGTCAAATGTGCCGTAACGGGAATATTCGGCAGTCAGCGGATGCGCTTCGTTCCATCCGCCACATGCATAGCGGAAAAAGTCCTGACCTGCCGACACTGTAGTGTCCATATTTGCCAAGTCAATGCCCGAAGTATTTTTTACTTCTTTTTGTCCGCCGCAACTTGACAATACAGCCAAAGTCATTGCAGCCACGGTCAAATAATTTTTCTTGTTCATAATCTGTTTATTTTAAATAATCAATTCCTTTCCATACCCTCCAGTTCCAGCGAAGCGTTCTCCCATTCTTCTTCAGCCTCAGCTATCTGCTTTTTGATCCGTTGATGCTCTTCATAAAGCTTTACATCAGAAGCCCCTTCGGGAGTAGACATTCTCGTTTCCAGTTCTGCGACCTGCGCTTCAAGCTTCTCAATACGTTTTTCACAATCCGCAACCAGTTTCTCCAGTTTGCGCACCTTTTTGTTCTGCTCTTTCCGCTCTTCATACGAAAGTTTGCTTTCGGTTGGAAGAATTTCCTTTTTCTCCTCTACAGCCGCAGGCGATTTGGAAAGCTGCAGCTCGTCAAGGTTTTCTATCTTCTTTTTCTGAAGGAAGTCATAGATGCCTCCCAGATGTTCACGAACCTCACCTCCGCCAAACTCATAAACTTTAGAGACCAGACCGTCCAAGAAATCACGGTCGTGAGAAACAACAATTACCGTTCCGTCAAACTCCTTGATCGCTTCTTTCAGAACGTCTTTTGACCGCATATCCAAATGGTTGGTAGGCTCGTCGAGAATCAACAGATTGACAGGCTCCAGCAGCAGACGAATCATGGCCAGGCGGCTCCGCTCTCCACCGGAAAGCACTTTCACCTTCTTGTCCGAGGCTTCACCGCCAAACATAAAGGCACCCAGTATATCACGGATCTTCAAACGGACATCGCCTTTCGCCACACGGTCTATCGTATCGAATACCGTTAGATTCTCGTCAAGCAACTGTGCCTGGTTTTGTGCAAAATAGCCGATCTGCACATTATATCCGATCTTCAGGTTTCCTTCGTAAGGAATCTCTCCCATGATACACTTGACCAAAGTAGACTTACCTTCTCCGTTCTTGCCGACAAACGCAACCTTGTCACCCCTGTGAATTGTAAGATTCACGTCATGAAAAACAACGTGATTTCCATACGCCTTCTTTACATCCTCACAGATCACGGGATAGTCGCCAGACCGGACAGCGGGCGGAAACTTCAGATGCAAAGCCGAATTGTCCTCCTCGTCTATTTCTACAGGCACGATCTTTTCCAACTGCTTGATACGGCTCTGCACCTGCACGGCTTTGGTAGCCTTGTAACGGAAACGCTCGATAAAATCTTCGGTTTCCTTTATTTCTTTCTGCTGGTTTTCGTAGGCGCGCAACTGTTGTTCGCGACGCTCCTTGCGCAATACAACATACTCGTCATAAGGAACCTTGTAATCATAAATGCGCCCGCATGAGATCTCAATGGTGCGGTTAGTCACATTATTGATAAATGCCCGGTCATGGCTGACAAGCACGACAGCTCCCGTACTCGTTTTCAGAAAGTTCTCCAACCACTGGATGCTTTCGATATCCAGATGGTTGGTCGGCTCGTCAAGCAACAGCACATCGGGACGCCTCAACAGAATCTTTGCAAGTTCGATACGCATGCGCCAGCCGCCGCTAAACTCCGAAGTGGGACGGTCGAAATCACTGCGCACGAAACCAAGCCCCATCAATGTACGTTCAATGCTTCCCTTGTAGTTCGTTCCGCCCAGCATAAGAAAGCGCTCGTTTTCGTGCGTGAAACGATCAATCAGCTGATGGTAGCTTTCCGAATCATAATCCGTACGCTCCGCCAGTTCCCTGTTCATCCGATCCAGACTCTGCTGCATCTCAAAAATATGACTGAAAGCCGTTTCCGCCTCTTCCATCACCGTACGCGTATCGCTCAACACCATCACCTGAGGCAAGTATCCTACCGTTACGCCACGCTGTACTGCAACGGTTCCGTCAGTAGGATTCTGAAGACCGGCAAGAATCTTCAGCATGGTCGATTTTCCCGCTCCGTTCTTTCCCACCAATGCTATGCGGTCTTTCTTGTTTATCACGAAAGAAACGTCTTCAAACAAAGGTGTTGCCCCAAATTCAACTTTCAGTCTTTCTATCGAAATCATAAAAATACTCTTCAACTTTACAAAGTGCTCGCAAAGTTACAACTTTTCAAGCAATATCACGTAAATGCAATTCGTTTTTTGCCTTTCATTACCTTTCAGTCCGTTTCCGTAGCCTATACAATTGATAAGAATTAACAATATTGTGCCATACACTATAAAATCCGGCAGCGATTGATGTTACGGGAGTAAAAAAAGTATATCCGAGCCAAATGGCAAAAACAGTATTCTTCTGCCCCAACGCCTGACCGGCACTGATCGAATCGCCATAACAGTTTCCAATCCGCTTGCCAAAATAAAATTGCGCAATGCAGCATAGAAAAGAAACAACGGCAAGGCCTATCTGATACCATACAGCAACCTCACTATGCACGATGCTCTTCACCGTCAGCGCAATTGCCAGCATCAAAGCAACCGCCCACATGTAAAACGACACATTCTGCATGCCGGCCAGCCTGGCATGGAGTTTCGGACAAAGGAAACGCAACAATACGGCCAAGACAAACGGGCAAAGCAACATAGGAAACACTTTTCCCATAATTCTTGTAAAAGATACGCCGAACGATTCGCCCGCGTTCGGACTCAGCAACGGCACGACCAACGGTATCAGCAAGGCCGCCAAAAAATTGACAAGGATCGTATAAGTGGTAACCCGTGCCGCACTTCCTCCCAATTTAAACGTAATGACCGCACTGGCAGTAGCCGTGGGGCAAATCAGACAAAGCATGGCACCCTCCACCAGCACCCGCCCTGAGAAACCCGGGAAACAGACAAGCAGCAGCCCGAGAAGCAAGAAACATCCGCCTTGTATCAGCAGCAGCCAGACATGCCACTTGCAAGGATGCAGATCCTGAAAGCTTATCTTACAGAACGACAGCAGAAGCATACAGAATATCAGCATCGGCTGTACGATATCAACAGCCCTCAACACATAAGGCTTGGCAGGAGCCAGCCAGGGAATATTCACATAAACAAAATAAATCAGCACACCCATTCCCATCGCGATGGGCAGTGTCCAATTCCTGCAAAAACGAAGAACATCCATAGGACTAAATAAAAAATGGCGGGCATTTCGCCCGCCTATACATTTATATATAACTACAATATCACTTGCAGTTGCCCGCACAACGAGGCTTGATCTGCTTAAAGAAGTCATTGCCCTTGTTGTCCACCAGAATGAATGCCGGGAAGTCTTCCACTTCAATCTTCCAGATAGCTTCCATTCCAAGTTCAGGATATTCTACACACTCTATGCTCTTGATGTTGTTCTGAGCCAGAATTGCAGCAGGACCTCCGATAGAGCCGAGATAGAATCCTCCATGTTTCTTGCAGGCATCTGTCACTGCCTGGCTGCGATTGCCTTTTGCCAGCATGATCATACTGCCCCCATGGCTCTGGAACAAGTCGACATAGGGATCCATACGGCCCGCTGTAGTCGGTCCCATCGAACCGCATGCCATTCCTTTCGGAGTTTTGGCAGGTCCGGCATAATAGATCGGATGGTCTTTGATATACTGCGGAAGCTCCTCGCCCCTGTCCAGACGTTCTTTCAATTTAGCATGAGCGATATCACGCCCTACGATAATCGTACCGTTCAATGACAGACGAGTAGCCACCGGATACTTGTCGAGTTCGGCAAGTATTTCATTCATCGGACGGTTCAGGTCAATCCGCACAGCGTTGCCTTCGCCCGCCTGACGCAATTCTTCCGGAATCAGCTCGCCCGGATTTGAGTCCAGCTTCTCAATCCAGATACCGTCCTTATTGATCTTGCACTTGATGTTGCGGTCAGCAGAGCAAGATACGCCCAGTCCCACCGGACAAGAAGCACCGTGACGAGGCAGACGGATAATGCGTACATCATGCGCATAGTATTTGCCTCCGAACTGAGCGCCCAAACCGATATTGTGAGCTGCTTCCAGCACTTTCTTTTCAAGTTCGACATCACGGAAGGCACGGCCATACTCATTGCCTGTAGTAGGCAGATTATCATAGAAGTGAGTAGAAGCCAGTTTCACCGTCAGCAAGTTTTTCTCGGCCGAAGTGCCTCCGATAACAAACGCAATATGATAAGGAGGACAAGCTGCCGTACCCAGCGTTTTCATTTTCTCAACCAGGAACGGAACCAAAGTTTCCGGATTCAAGATGGCTTTTGTTTCCTGATACAAATACGTCTTGTTGGCAGAACCGCCACCTTTCGTTACGCACAGGAATTCGTATTCCATTCCTTCGGTAGCTTCCAGATCAATCTGTGCAGGAAGGTTGCAGCGAGTGTTCACTTCATCATACATTGTCAGCGGCGCATTCTGAGAATAGCGCAGGTTGTTCTCGGTATATGTCTTGTAGACTCCAAGCGACAAAGCCTCTTCATCACAATAGCCTGTCCATACCTGCTGTCCCTTTTCACCGTGAATGATGGCAGTCCCCGTATCCTGACAGAAAGGCAAAACACCTTTTGCAGCCACTTCCGCATTGCGCAAGAAAGTCAGAGCAACATACTTGTCGTTCTCGCTCGCTTCCGCATCATGCAGAATCTTGGCCACCTGTTCGTTATGCGAACGGCGCAACATAAAAGAAACATCATGAAAAGCGGCGTTAGCCATAGCCGTAAGACCCTCTTTTTCAATCTTTAAGATAGGTTTTCCTTCAAACTCACTTACAGACACATAGTCTTTTGTAAGCAGATAGTATTCAGTCGTATCCTTACCTTTTTCGAACATCGGCTGATACTTGAATTCTGGTGTTGCCATAATAAATATGAATTAATTGTTAGTTATCGTGAGGCAAAGTTACAAAGTATTATTGAAATTTTTCCTTAAATCCTGCTTAAAAATTCGCCCAAGTTTATGCCTGAAAACAGAAACTTTTCCACAGGATCTCTATCTCCAGCCTAAAGATATATATATCTAGGATAAAGATACATATCTCCAAGCTAAAGACATGTATCTTTAAGCTAAAGACCGAGAATGCCACGGCATGTTTTTCTTTTCTTCATAACCAAAATCAACCGGGCGCTGGCTGACAAAAACTATACATTCCGCACCGTTTATTCCCCAACGGCACGAAGCAGTTCCTTTTCAAGTTCATCAACGCCGGGAAAGCCCACATAACGACGCTGAAGCTTTCCGTCATGGCTGATAATCAAGTAAGCCGGTATGCCTGTCACACCATAGGCGGAACAGAGGTACTTCCACTGCGCGTCATTCAGACGATAGTGCACACCCGTCATTTCCTTCAAATTATCTTTCCACGTATTTTCAGGAGAAGACGGGCCAGTCAGGTAGACATATACCACATCTTCATCAGCAAGTTTCTTCTTCAGCGGAAGAACAGACTTCATGCTTTTCTTGCACGGACCGCACCAGGTAGCCCAAAAATCAATCAATATGGCATGGCCCTTGTGCGCAGAAATAATCTGAGGCAAAATGTCAGCACCTGCAACATTACTTCCGAGCGAAGCTATCACAGCCCCCTGCATCGACCGGCTGCGCGCTGCCTGCGAACGCAAGTCTGTTTCCTTTTGCAGAACATAACTGGCAATATCCTTCAATTCGAGTCCTTTCAGAATTTTCTTGTCAGCAGAAGATAATTCTGAATTTTTAAGCAAGTTCTTACAGATCGGCTGTACCTGTTCTATGTCTTTTTTCACCAGCTCCGCCATCTGTTCATTGCTGAACAATGTTTTCTCAACCGAACGATACGCTTTCAAGGCTTCTGATTCGCCTTCCGCAGCCAGCTCCGAGTTTATCAGTTCTGCGGCGCCGTCAAACCAGGCTTTCTGTTTCTTCCCGTAATGGTCTTTATGCAAACGTGAGGCAGACATGCTTAACAATGGAAGATTGACATAAGCTGTAAACTCCTCATCAGGCACGAGAAATAATTCCATTTTTGCCTCATTCACATATAAGGTTGCCAGCGTAGGCTGAAGCAGATCTACCTCAAAATGGAACAATCCGTCATGATGAACATGGATATCTTCTCTCCATGAAGAAGGGAACAGGCCGTCAGCATACTCCAGATTCATAGCCAACCGCATGTCTGGTTCGTACCCCAACAAATAGCCGTTCACTATGGCTTTTCCTGCCGAGAATCCGGGTTCAGGCAGTTCATTGCTCCGCTTCGGCTTTCCAGTCGTCAGAAAATCCGGGACATAGACATAAGGCTCTTCACGGCTCAGCTGCACCCCCCAAATAATCCATCCGGCTTCCGGCTCCACAAAGTCCACTTCATGCACCCCTACCGGAACTGGAGCAAAAGAAAGCACCACATCCAGCCGCCCGCTTTCCGGAATCAATTCAGGTTCAGTCGTTCCGTCAATAGAAACTCCCCCTGCCTCACGCAAGCGGAAAGTCGCATTATCCGAACGCAGACATGTATGGGAAGAAATAACGACGGGCGTACCGGCCTTACCGTACATGACGGCATCCACTTGAGTCTGTTCGGCGGTAAGTATGATTTTCTTTATCTCTATATCAGAAGTGTTGGCTGTCACAAACCCCGGACGTTCAACCACTTTTTTCGTCCGGGTCTGAGCCTGCACGCCCAAAGCCAACAAACAAAACAGGAGAATGCTTCCTATATATTTCGTTGCCATAAACTTTCCTCCAGAATTCTTTGTTAAAGCAAATTCTTCAGACGGTCGATCAACTCATTACCCAATTCCGTCTTCACCTTGATATGCTCAAGCACGGCGGTAACAAACGGATTGCTTTCAAACACTCCGCGCACCTCCTCAAAATCCCGCACTTGCTCTTCTCTGCTTCCGTCAGCACCGAATCCGGTCATTGAAGTCAGTGAAAATTCTTTCTTGGCATCTTCATAAACCAACTTGTCAAGCCCGACAACGGCTTCCTGCCACCTTCTTACAATAGCCACAACATCTTTTGCCGTGACAGTATCCGGATCCAGATGATAAAACTCCAGTATCTTACCATAAGCCCATGTCCATTCATAGATGTAATAATTGGCATGCATTTCGGCAAACCGCGCATGAATTTCATCCACAGTGGTCAGCGTTCCGCTTTCAATATCGTCCATCAGACGCTCAATTTCACTCTTCGGAGCAATCAGCCCGGAAACGTCCACCCATTCGCCCTCACCCACCGAAGTGTCCGGCAGCAAGCGGCGGCGGATCTCCTCATCACTTCCGAAAGACTTTATTTCCAGACGTTTGATAATAGAGTTTCCGAGGAACTTATGTATGGCGGTTTCATAAAACTTAATGCCATTGTTCAAAGAAGAATTCTTTATTTTCGCACTCTGATACGAATAAATCTCCGATGTTTCTCCCGACACACGCGCCAGTTCCTTCAAGATATTCCGCCCTACCATCATTTTCTGAATAGTATACGGACTGAGCAAATTATAATTGATCTGATCCAGTTTGCAAGGATCCTTGCGCTGGTCGCGCTTCGGCCATTTCTGCGCATCACGAATCGTACCAACACTGCGCAGATTCACTCCAGGCACCAGATAAGTGGTATTCTTGTCTTCTATCAGATAAGAAAACGGCAGATTCGACGTATCCGGATGAGCGACATGACGCCCCATAACCAACGAAAACGCACCGATACGCGCAGGCCACAGAATATACGAATCGGATGTCGTTTTCGCTCCCCGCTCAAGCGCACCCTGATGAATGGGGCCCAACTTATACATATGGTTGCTTTGGTTCGAACCGGAACCGGCGTTCATGAACGAGAACATGCCGGCAATAAGCAAAGTCGATTTATGGTGAGTCACCGTAAACGGACCTGCAAAAATAGCACATGCCTCACCGTTTTCTTCCTGGCAATTGCTGAAGAAAAGCGAATCAGAAGCAGAATAAGTATGTCCCAGATGACAGGCCTGCCCCACAAAACAACGGGCAAGCATTGTGCCGTCCTCCACATGCGAACCGCTCGAAATGATAAAATCATCGCAAATAACTCCATATCCGATATGTACCGGGGCATACTGGTTGCTGTTCACACTACCGTTTTTCAAGCGGCCCGCACCTTCTATCTGGCAATAATCTCCGATGCGCACATTCTTTATATAACCGGAATTGACAATCGTGACATGGCTTCCGATCGTTCCGGTTGCAGAGGCGTGCCTCTCGGCATAATCCTCTACAATCCGCTTCATCCGCTCAATCAGTTTGGGGCGGTGGCGATACAGTGCCATGATATATGCCTGGTGTGCAGACAAACGGTCGTGAATATACACCTCACGCCCGCCAGTTTCATTCAGCACAGATACTTCTACACCATTCCCAAACCGGCTCCGTCCATCCACAAGGATAATATCCACATTCTCGATGAATGTGCTGTCGCCAATCTCATAATTGGCGATATAATTCTTCACATTTTCGATATAGCAGTTATCACCGACCACCACATTATATAATGTAGCATAATACAGTCCGGAATGTTTGGTTATCCCTCCGGCAAGCCTGAACTCCTTATCAAAGCATCCCAGGCGGATTTCTCCGGAAAAACGGATATGATGTATATGGTCAGGACGGAAACCATCCGTCACCTTCACCATACTCCAGTCGGAAGCCATGCAGTGCTGCGCTTCCAGCCGTGAGATTTCTTCAGCCGTAAGTGAACGATATTGCTTCATTGTTCGTCGTCGTAAGTTTGATACAAAAAGTCATTATAAGGATACTTCTGCACATGAAGCTGCTTTACCTTCTTGTACAGCAACGCGCGGAATTCTTCCAGATTGGTCTTCTCCCGTGCAGAGATAAAGATGCAGTTATCATCCAGCTTCGCCATCCATGTACGCATCAGTTCATCCAGCGTAATGTTTTCTTTCGTCCTGGGAGTCAGATCATCCTCGTCTTTCTCTATATAAGAGTAAGCGTCAATCTTGTTGAAGACAATCATGGTCGGCTTTCCGCCCGCTCCGATATCAGCTACCGTTTTGTCGACCACCTGAATCTGTTCTTCAAAGTCGGGATGCGAAATGTCAACCACATGCACCAGCAAATCCGCTTCGCGAACTTCGTCCAGCGTCGATTTGAACGAATCGACCAAATCGGTAGGCAGTTTGCGTATGAAACCTACTGTATCCGAAAGGAGAAAAGGAAGATTCTCTATTATCACTTTACGGACAGTCGTATCGAGAGTAGCAAAAAGCTTGTTTTCTGCAAAGACATCACTTTTTGCCAGCAGGTTCATCAGTGTCGATTTTCCCACATTCGTGTATCCCACGAGCGCAACACGGATCAGACGACCGCGATTCTTACGCTGTGTAGACTTCTGCGTATCTATTTCCGCCAAACGCTGTTTCAACAGCGACATGCGGTTCAGAATAATACGGCGGTCCATTTCGAGCTGCGTTTCACCGGGACCGCGAAGCCCTACCGAACCTTTTCCTCCGCCCGCACCGGAGCCTCCGCCCTGACGTTCCAGGTGAGTCCACAACCGTTGCAGGCGTGGCAGCATATATTTATATTGTGCCAGTTCCACCTGCGTCTTGGCGTTTGCAGTCTGCGCGCGCATTGCAAAAATGTCCAAAATCAATGAAGTCCGGTCCAGAATCTTCACGTTCAATTCTTTCTCGATGTTTCTGATCTGTTTCGCAGAAAGTTCATCATCAAAAATCACCATTCCGATCTCAGTGTCTTCGCTTTCATTCTGCACAGCCAAATACTCCTTGATTTCCTGCAGTTTACCTTTTCCCACATAAGTTACAGAGTTGGGAGTGTCGATTTTTTGCGTAAAGCGTTTCACAACCTCCGCCCCTGCCGTTTCTGCGAGGAAAGCCAGTTCGTCCAAATATTCGTTCGTCTTGCGTTCATTCTGAGTCTGCGTAATCAAACCCACCAGCACAGCCTTTTCGGTCTGCGCGTCAGATATAACAAATTCTTTCATTCAATGTGATTCAACTATTCAATCGCAAACTTAAATAAAATTCTTGATTTTATATATTTCTGAAATAACTTTTTATGAATTACTTGATTGAAAGCACGCCGCAGAAAAGCAACGCGTCTTACAACATGCAATCCACCACAAAACTATTGTCTGCGCATAAAATACCGCGCCTGCATGAATTTTACGGAAAGTACCGTTCGCCATATGCCAAAACTTCGTAACTTTAGCCACAAAAAACAATTCACATTCAAACAACTCTGAAAATCGTCAATTATGAAAAGCTTAAAGTTTTGTACATTGCTGATCGGAATGTTTCTCGCTGCAGGAACAAACACGCATGCCACCAATCTGGAAAACAGCGACAAGTCTTCCGCAACGGCAAAGAAAACGCGAAGTGAAACATTCGTCTACTCAGACAAGCAGTCCTGGGAACCGGCGGGAAAAGGCGTAACACGACAGGTGATGGGGTATGACGGCCAGGTAATGATGGTTAAAGTGAAATTTGAGAAAGGTGCAGTAGGCACTTTACACACACATTATCATACCCAAACAACTTATGTTGCCAGCGGCAAGTTTGAATTCACCGTCGGCGGTGAAACAAAGACCGTAGAAGCCGGCGACGGCATCTATATGGAACCAGACGTTCCGCACAGCTGCACCTGTCTGGAAGCCGGTATGCTGATAGACTGCTTCTCGCCGATGCGGGCGGACTATCTGACAAAATGAAAAGATGCCCCAACAGAAGCAATGCAACCAGGCTCATCCAGCCTTACGCAACTCGTCATCAGACTTTATAGAGGTTACTAGTCGGCTTTTTGCCACACACCAGTAGCCAAGATGAGTATTTCCCAATTGATATGCCTGCCAGTCAAGAGCACCCCATTTCTTTAGGACAGGCACTTTGCCCTTGACATTCTTCCATGAGTTCCAGATACACATGCGTATCCGTTGCCTTAACCATTCGTCGGCATCAGTGCAAAGACGTTTCACACAAAAGGAGCATCTCAGAAACTTTATCCCTCTCACATAAGAAACGACCGTCTTCTCTCCGTTTGCTTTAAGGAAGAGTTTTCCCTCTATGAAACGAGTTCTTGATTCTTTTACACGACGGGAGGCACGTTTGGATTTACAACCATCGCATCGTCCGCATAACGGACCAAGGAAAAACCGAGGCTTTCCAACTCCTTACCCAGCTCTTTGGGCATGATGTTACTCAACAAACAACTTAAGAGGGTGCATCAAAATGTACGTTAACATACATTTTGACACACCCTCTCTTATTTCTATTTACAGGCAATATTGCTTATCGCGAGCCTTTTGCCCACCAAACATTTTCAGTAAACACATACTGTCCGTTTCCATAGGCTTCCTGTACATTCGGATTGGCGCTGACTTCATCGCTGCCATAAGGTGCTCTCAATGGAAATTTTCCCGGATTTTCCAAAGAATATACATCACGCCCTTCCGCTTTCAAACGACGGACATCATTGTATGCCTCTGTTGTTTCTCCATTGGCTCCCCACATAGCTATATATTTCTGAATCATCGTTTCTCCCAGCGGATCTGCATCAAACAACGGCGATACATTCGTATCAAAGTAGTTCTCGGCGTCACTCGCTGTCAATGCAGATGTAGAATTGGGCCGAACCGGCACTACCGTATTTGCCAAGGCATTCTGAACGTTTTCTTCCGTATTCAACATTCCGGCAACAACAGCCTCCTTGAGAGCCGTTTTCGCTTCGGATATACGGTTCAGACGAACCAAAGCCTCAGCTTTCAGAAAGAGCAGTTCATGATAGCTCATAAGGTAAGTGGGCGCACTGGCAGCCATCAGGAAAATAGAAGTATTGTAATATTCCTGCGACTGCTGCAACGTTTCGCCTCCGTTGGGCGCCATCATCGACATGAAATTAGCCTCTGTACCATCCAGCTGTTTGCAATAATACGGACTAGGCAGCGTAGCGTCGGCACCGATGGCATCTACATACACCCGATGCAGACGAGGATCCTGACGTTCCTGCAACTTTTTCGCCATGCTGGTGCTGGCTGCCGTATATTCACGGCTTGTAAAGAAGTCGAACAGCGGATTTATGTTCACATTCCCGTCATATTCCGTAAACTCAGCCTGTTCGTCTGCGCTCTGAAACGAATTGTCAACATAAGTCAGCACATTATTCAGTGCAGCTGTCTGATCTTCCGTAACATTCAGCAAACGCATAGCATACCGTGCCTTCAGTCCATAAGCAAGTTTCAGCCATTTCTGAGCATCTCCATTAAATAGAATGTCTTGAGAACCGACAGGACCGCTTCCATGATTGTCTCCCTTCGGCAGATCCTCTATCGCATCGTCCAAATAATCGTTTATTGCCGTATAGATGCTTTCCTGCGAATCGACTTCCGGAGTCATGTATTGAGGCTTTCCGTTATCCAGCTGAGCCAATGCAGCCTGCGAATAAGGCGCATCGCCAAACGCATCCGTTATCAATGCCGAGTTGATAGCCGCCAGCACTTCACCCATTCCTTTTGTAGTATAATTTTCAGGCTGTGTTCCAGTTTCCGAACATTTGTCAATAATAATGCGGGCATTTTTCAAAGTGGCATAAGTGTTGCCCCATATATTATTGAAAGTAGACGAAGAATAAACCTCTGCTACACGCATCTCCGCATTATACAACTGATTGAAAACGCCCACCTCCTGCTCTATATAAGAAGCAAAATAATGATTAAAGTCACCTCCTATATTGCTGAAGGCCGTAGAAGTGACAGCATCTGTCAGGATAAACTTGGCATCCATGCTGTGAGGATTGTCAATGTCCTGATTGATTCTGTCCATTTTGTCTTCAGAACAAGAAAGTATCATACTGCCCATCAATACCGCAGACAGACAGATTCTTATGTTTTTATATGCAATCTTCATATTTCTTGTCTATTAAAAAGTGAAAGTTAATCCAAAGCCATAGCTTGAAGATCCCGGCAGAGAGAAGCGTTCAAAAGCTCCGGCCATATTGTTGTTTCCTAAAGTTGCCTCCGGATCCAGTCCCGGCAATTGCGACCAGATGAGGATATTCCGCGCAAACACGTTTGCTGATATCTTCAGATAATCTTTATCCAACACCGGATAGCTCAGCGAGATCTCACGCAACTTGATATAAGAGTTGTCATAAACAGAGGCTTCATCGATAGAGTTCATCGCATTGAAGTATGCATAGGCATTTTCTCCTTTAATCTTGATGTCATTCGGAGAATATGTACCGTCGGCATTCTGCTTCACTGCCGGTTTCTCGAACAAGAACTCGTCCATGTTCCGGATGTCGGCAGAATGCTGGGTCACGCCGTAATAGTCAAGCACTCCCAACGTGCCGCTGTAGATCTGCCCGCCCTGCTTCCAGTCAAGCACAGCCGACAAGCGGAACTTGTACAGTTCCAGAGTCGTATTGAATCCCAGGCGGAAATCCGGTGAGATCTTACCGATAACCTGCGGCTCTCCGGCCTGCGGCATACCGTTCTCATCCACAACGATATCTCCATTCTCATTGCGCAAAAAGCCTGTACCGTAGATTACGGGGAACTTGTCTCCGATGCTTGCACGAACCTGCGGAGTAACAAATCCTCCCAACATGATGCTCTGCACTCCATCAGCCAGCTTGTCTACATAATTATCTATCTTTGAGAAGTTAAATCCAAAGTCCCAATATACATTTTTCCTGTCTATCGGTTTGACCGTCAAAGTCAGTTCATGGGCATTGGTGTGGATAGAACCTCCATTTGTCACCATTTCGCTATAACCGGTAGAGGTAGAAAGAGGAACAGCAAAGATCTGATCCTTGACATTCTGGCGCGAATAAGTATAGTTCAACGAAACCAGGCCATGCCAGAAAGCCAAGTCCAATCCGATTTCATATGATTTCGTGTTCTGCGGTTTCAGATTCGGATCATAAACCCTATAATAAGGAATATAAGATGTTACCGATCCGAACGGATACTGGATGGGCGTACCGGCAGAAAAGCCTCCACCATAAGCGGGCACAACATACAAGTTCTCGACATATTCTCCTGCCATACCTACTTCGGCATACGACCCTCTGATCTTTCCGAAAGTCAGCACATCATTCTGAAGAGCAGGAAGCTCAGTGAATATCCACCCCAATGAAACCGAAGGATAAGTAAACGAACGGTTTCCGCGAGGCATTGAAGACACTCTGTCGTTTCTTACCGTAGCATTCAGATACAGCATGTTTCTCCATGACAATGAAAGATTTCCGAAATTACCGACCGTACGTCTTTTCGTTGTGCTTTGTCCCGACTGGAAAGTGGTGGCGTTGCCGATATTGTTCCAGCCCGGGAAATTGAAGTTATATCCTTGTGCCGTGGTGACACGTGTGCTTTTATCCACCCACTCATTACCGTACATCAGGTTAAAATCAAAATCCTCGCTGATTTTCCAGTCATAGGTAACCGTAAGCAGAGAGTTCATTTCAGTTATCTGATAATCATCCTGGCGGGAATATCCCGTACTGTAACTTCTGTCACCATATCCGTAATTATCCGAATAGATGGTGCTGTAGGCATCCGCTCCCAACTGATACCTTGCGGTGAGGCTGTGATTGTCAGTGCCGAAGTCAGTGTTATACTGCACATAAGCGTTACCGAAAAAGCGCTGTGAACGCTCTACGAACGAATTGTTTTCTGTCGCCCAGTAAGCGTTGTTGAACGTTGAAGGACGATAATTGTTCTGCGTATAAGGATCCCCGTCGATGTGAGAAGGGATTCCGTTGAAGTCATAGCTTGACGGTGCTCCATAAACAGTTGCAACAATACCTTCGTTACCCGAGCTTTGCTTCTTGATTTTTGAAGTGATAAAATTACCGCTGAATCCGGTAGTCCAGTTTTTCGTCAGATTTGCCGTCGCGTTCAACTTCACATTGTAACGGTCCATACCTGTATTCGGAATAATTCCGTCTGAGGTGTTGTTACCCAACGAGAAAGAATAATATCCTTTGTCAAAAGCCTGAGAAACATTGACATTGTTGCTCCAGGAAACGCCCGTATTGAAGAATTCCTTTGCATTGTCATAAGCCTGAGGCACAGCCCAAGGATCCAATCCGGCCGCTGCCCGCTGCGGAACATAGTACATTCCTTCGTGCATTCCGTATTGCTGCGTATAGGCATTGCTTACATTTCCACCATACGTAGCATCATTGGCCAGTTCAGATATTTTGGGTCCCCATGCAGTCGAAGCGTTCGGATCAAACACGCCGTTCATGCCTTGAGCGTATTCTTTCTGAAATTCAGGCAATGTAGAAACCTTGTCAAAAGACAAGTTCGTCTTAAATGTCACGCTCGGCTTGCCCTTAGAAGCCCCTTTTCCGCTTTTAGTGGTAATGACAATGACACCGTTTGACGCACGCATCCCATAAAGTGCAGAGGCAGCTTGCCCCTTCAATATATTAATGCTCTCAATGTCATTCGGGTCCAAGTCTACAGCACGGTTTGCAAAGTCCGCGCCAGCCACACTTCCTGTATTTCGCGCATCCGTGTCAATATCAGCAGCCGAAGAAATAGGCATTCCGTCAACGACATACAATGGCGTATTGTCACCTGTAAATGAGCGCACACCACGAATCACAATTTGTGACGATGCACCTGGCATACCTGACGAAGGGGTAATATCCACGCCCGACACTTTTCCCTGCAATGCAGAAGAAAGGCTTGTGCTTGCAGCCTGGGTCAACTGCTCACCCTTCACATCTTGCACTGCATAGGCCAGCGCCTTTTTCTCTTTCGATATTCCCATCGCCGTAACGACCACTTCATCCAGCATCTCATCGTCCGATTTCAGCACTACGTTTACAACCGGCTTGATATCAACTTCCTGCGTCTGCAACCCGATGAACGAAATGATCAAAGTACCGGCCGAACTGAAAAATAGTGTATATTGCTGGACTACAGCATTTTGCCTCTGCCGTGAAGAACTGGATTTCTATTGAAAGTCAGTCTGGAAAGATATCCATGGAAGCGTTGGTACGCATGTCTTCTACCCATTTCTTTGCGTATTTCAGACAAAGAAAGAGCAACTCGTTGATTTCGTTTTCGCATGTGCTTTGTGCTCTTTTGGGCCATTTCTGTTTCTGTTCTTCGTCAGACTATATGCTTGATTGAAACAGGTTAAACGTTGCAATTAATTTTATTCGTTATCTTGACTAAAAGACCGCGGTCTTTCACTTAAAATTACCCGTCATCTTAATCAAAATTATCCGTCATCTTAATCAAGATTACCCGTTATTTTAAATTGCAGATTGCACTCATTCAAATCATGCTTGACAAATTCATCGAATTCAAAACGATTCCTTTATATTGTCTGCCGTTGCATTCTATTTTCAAATGCGCCGGCTCGAAGTTTTAGAATTTACATTTCTTCAAGTCATTGACAATTGTTCCCGAAAATATTTCGCCGTAACCTTGGGTCGTCTTTACATTGCGATGTCCCAACAGCTTCTGCACCGTTGTTATCTGCGCTCCCAAGTAAATCAACAAGGTTGCGTTCGTATGGCGGGCGGTGTGGAAAGAGAAATGCTTACCGAGTTTCGCAAGTCCTGCTATGCCCGCAAGATCTTTATTTACAGAAGAATTCAGTTTCAGATTGAAAAAAGAATTGAGTTTGTTTCTGTATCTGTACAATATATCGGCTGCCTTTCCGTTGAAAAGCAAATACAATGGTATGCTGACCTCCGTGCCTGTCTTGACAGTTTTAAATTTCAGCCAAAGTTTTCCGTTCAGCCGGATAATGTTATTGGCTGAAAGATGCGTAAAATCAGAGTATCTGAGTCCGGTATAGCAACAAAAAAGAAAAGCATCGCGTGAATGTTCCAACTTTTGATTTTTTCCTGCCAGTTCGAGATTCTCTATCCGCTTCAATTCATCGGGCAATAGAAATGTGTGTCTGCTAGCGCCCGTTTTGATGACATATTTTTTAAAAGGATAACTTCCTTGGCTCATATAGTTCCGTTTGATTGCTTCGTTTACAATGCTGCGCAAATGGCGCATGTGTTTGGCTATAGTGTTAATGCCATAAGCCTTTTCCTTTTGCATGAAACATTCGAAATTCTGGAGAAAATTATAGGTAATGTCATCAAACGAAGCTGAAGGGGCGAATTGCTCCAGTACATCCAATGTGGTCAGGATATTCTTTTTCGTGCTTTCTTTTTTCATTGAGTTCTCTACCCATTTTCTACCGAATCCGGCAAACAAGTTTGAATCGTCATTGATATCGCTCGGGCTTTGCTTAAAAAACGAGAGCGAAACAGGCATTCCTTTCTTCCATAGTTCAAGTTCTTTCCACTGCAATTTCAGAATCATTTCGTCAAGCATTCTGTTGAGTTCTTCCATTTGCGGATGTGAAACGATTTCCTTCTTTTTATTGTCCCATTGAAAGGGAAATACATAAATGTGCGTCGAAATGTAAACTTTGCTTTTGTTCAAATATAATTCAACCTGAATCAGTGCTTTACCTTGCGCGTTTAACTTCTTTTTACGATTGAATACCAAGCGGTAGCTTATTTTGTCCATAATGATATTGATTAAAAAATAGGATTGAAAAAAGATAAAAACAACGGATATGCAATGGTTTTATTTATAAATTAAAAGTTAATGTTCAAATAGCTCATGCAGACACAATATTTGCGCCAAATAATTTTATATGCAAGAAATATTCACCGCAAAACGTGTATTTGGAAGAAAAATCGCGATAAAAGTGTTAAAAAGCAGTTTTTTGGATACATTTCTTGGAAAATGGTACAAAAGTTTGAAAATATATTTCTATTTTTGCAAACTGTTAGAGTGAATAAATTTTATTAATGTAAAGTTAAACTTTAAGAGAGGTTTTTATGAAAAGAAAATTGATGCTGTTAATGGCCTGCCTGATGATAGGTATAGGTCTGGTAAACGCTCAAGTCAAGAAAGTGACAGGGCATGTCACATCTGACGAAGACGGTTTACCTGTAGTGGGCGCATCAGTATTGGTAAAAGGTACTACAGTTGGTACCGTTACCGACATTGATGGTAATTTTACACTGAACAACGTGCCAAGTTCGGCCGGTACTTTGATCATTTCGTTCATCGGGTTGCAGACGCAGGAAGTTGATATCAAGCCGGTTGTAAACGTAGTGCTGAAATCGGATTCAGAGGTGCTGGACGAAGTAATGGTGGTAGCGTACGGCACTGCAAAGAAGTCCTCGTTTACAGGGTCAGCAACCAACATCCATGCCGACCAAATAACATCAGGATCACGCGAATCTATCGACAAAGCACTCAGCGGAAAAGTAACTGGTGTCCGCATTGCATCAGCTACTGGCGACCCGGGATCCATGGGTGAAATGAATATCCGCGGTGTAGGCTCTATCAACGGTTCTACCACTCCGCTTTATGTCATCGACGGAGTGATAATGAAATCGGACAATGACATGAGCTATTACGGAAAGTCACAAAGCGTATTGAGCACGCTGAATCCGGACGATATCGAAAGCATGACCATCCTGAAAGATGCAGCTGCCGCTTCTCTGTATGGCTCGCGCGCAGCCAACGGCGTGGTAATCATCACAACAAAGAGCGGAAAGGAAGGAAAAACCCGCGTATCCTACAATGGAGAAGTGGGCTGGAACAAAATGGCTGTCAACCAGTTCGAGATGATGAACGCTACAGACTACAAGAATTACGTACGCGAAGCCGTAGCCAACTACTACATGGAGCATGAAGGATTTACAGACAAGAATGCCGCATACACAGCAGCAGACACTTACAACGGAGATCCGACACAGAATGTAGGAGTCGGTGATTTCCTGTACGACACAACCGGAAAATACAGCACGAACTGGAAGGATGAAATCTACCGCACGGCAGTTACTCAAAACCATCAGGTATCGTTGAACGGCGGCAATCAGAATACGAGATTCTATGCCGGATTCGGCTACAACAAAAGCGAAGGAATCGTATTGGGCAGTGATTTCCAACGTATATCAGGCCGCATCAATGCAGACCAGAAAATCACTGACTGGGCTGACTTTTCTGTAAAACAGATGATTGCATCGACAACGCAGAACGGTTTCCGCGATCAGAATGACCAGGCGCAAGGACTCGGAACAAGTTCGCCGCTAGGCATCTTGTTCGCCATGGACCCGACTGCTCCCGTAAAGAACGAAGACGGAACCTACAACGAAAACGCAGGTTACGGACAGGTGAGCAATCCACACCTGATGTTAGGAGGCAAGGACAGCGACACCGCTATGGAATGGATTCAAAGCAAGATGTTCCGCAGCATGACCAACGCCGAACTGAGCCTGCACTTCCTTGACAAGATATTCTTCCGCTCAGTCTTCGGATACGACTACATCGACAACAAACATTTCGAATATTGGGACCGCGACGGGGTCAACGGAGCATCTGTAGGCGGCATGGGTACCCGCTATACATTTGAAAACTCTACGCTGACCAGCTCAAACACTTTAACTTATACGGACACTTTCAAGGAGAAGCACAACTTGTCTGTTCTGTTGGGATTTGAATTGGAGAACCAGAACCTGCTGTCTATCGTAACAGTGGCGCAGAACTACTCAAACCATCTGCCTGAATTGTCTAACGGACAGCCTTCACAAGCATCCAGCAGCACATACGGTTCGGGCATGCTGTCTTACTTCGGCAATGTGAACTATAACTTTGACGACAAGTATTATCTGTCTGGAAGCTTCCGTCGTGACGGATCTTCACGCTTGAGCAAAGACAACCGCTGGGCAAACTTCTGGTCTATTTCTGGAGCATGGCGCCTGAGCAAGGAAGGATTCATGGAAGACATGCCTTTGTTTACAGACTTCAAGCTGAAACTTTCATACGGAACAAACGGCAATCTGCCGACTGACTATTATGGCTACAAAGACCTGTATATGGGTTCTGGTTATGGGAACAATCCTGCAATCTACTGGTATCAGTTGCCGAACGAAACGCTGACATGGGAAAAATCAAAAAACCTGAACGTAGGATTTGAATGGAACATGTTCAACCGCGTAACTTTAAGCGCTGAATATTATCTGAAGAAAACAACCGATTTGCTCTTCAATGTCCCCACTTCATACGTAACCGGCTTCTCCAGCAAATGGGACAATCTGGGTGAACTGAAGAATGATGGTGTAGAAATTGAAATTAACTCCAAGAATATCATCCACAAAGATTTTACCTGGAACACCAACTTCAACCTGACCTATCAGCGCAGTATCGTAGAAAAGCTTCCGGACGGAGAAGACATCCAGTATGGTGACGGACAGATGTATATACACCGCGAAGGTGAATCAATGTACAGTTTCTACCTGCCGGAATGGAAAGGCGTGAACCCCGAAACGGGATATGGAGAATTCTGGATAGACCCGAATGACCACTCGAAAGGAACAACCACCAACTATAGCGAGGCTCAGTGGGGCATTGTAGGAAAAGCGCTGCCTGATGTAATGGGTGGTATGACCAATACGTTTACCTACAAAGATTTCGATCTTTCATTCCTGATCACGTATCAGTTTGGAGGTGACATGTTTGATTATCCGAGCTATTTCTCGCATCACGACGGATACCGCCTTGGTTCAATGGTGCCCGAAGCGGATGTAGCCGGAAATTACTGGACACAGCCGGGAGACGTTGTAGACAATCCGAAACCTGTTTACGGAGGAGCCTCCACCGGACGTTCGGACCAGTTCTCAAGCCGTCACATCAAGTCGACAGACAATATCCGCCTGCGCGAACTGACAGTGGGCTACAACATCCCTATTTCCAATAAATACATCAACCGTCTGCGCGTGTATTTCCGTGCCAACAACCTTGCCATGATTTGGGCAAAGACCAAGCATGTGGATCCGGATGTTGCCATCAACGGATATCGTCAGGCAGATACACCTCAGCTGAAAAGTTGCGTATTCGGTATTAATATTGAACTTTAAAAAACGACGAAACAATGAAGAAATTACATTACATAGCAGCATTCGCACTGGGACTGGCCGCCGTTTCCTGCGATGTACTTGATAAAGAGCCCTCCAACTCATGGGAGTCCTCGACTGCCATTCAAAGCTATGATGATCTGGTGTATGCTGTAAATGGCGTATACGAAAGCCAGACAAGCGCCATAGACAACGGATCGAACTACAGGGGAAGTTATGCCGGCGACTTCACTCTCTACGCAGATATGAAAGGAAGCGACTACCAGTGCCTCGGAAACAATAATCAGGCAACCGATGTATCCAGGTATCAGGCCACTCCTTCAGGAAGCGTTTCGGCAGACAACTTCTATAAACGGTTCTATCTTTCCATTGCACGCGTCAACAAAGTGCTGGAAGGAGTGAAAGAAGCAGGGCTTGAAGGAGAAGATGTAAACGCTCAGTTGGGCGAACTTTATGCGCTGAGAGCTTTATTCCATTTCGATTTGGCGCGTCTGTTCGCGAAACTTCCTTCTACAGTGGACGACTGGGAAAACGAACCGGGAATCGTGCTTTCCCTGGAAACCCATGACTCGGACTACATAGGAACACGCTCCAGCCTGAAAGCTACTTACGAAGCGATTATCAGCGATTTAGGAACAGCCTTAGGTTATCTTCAGTCTGCTACCACAACGAATAACGGACACTTCAACTACTGGGGAGCTCTTGCACTGCGCGCCCGTGTGTATCTGTACATGGACAATTGCGGAGGAACAGACTATAACTCGCTTGCTCTTCAGGATGCTGAGGAGGTAATCGGTTCAGGCGTCTACTCTCTTTACGAAAGGGATGACTATGCAGGCGTATGGGGCAGCGAATATACCTCAGAGAGCATCTTTGAAATTCAGGTAACTTCTCTCTACAATCCACAACGCAATTCGCTGGGATACTATACCCACGCAGAGGGCTATGCAGAAGCAGCACTGAGCACAAGTTTCCAGACCTTCCTGAACGAACACTCGGGCGACATCCGCAGCACAGTTGTGGCAACAGAACAGGATGGAAACATCAGCGGCACTTTCTCGCAGAAGTATCCGGGACGTAACGGAGAGATTTACGTGAATAACCCAAAGGTTATCCGCCTGTCGGAAATGTACCTGATTGCAGCAGAGGCAGCATTGAAAGCAAATTCCGGAAACGCAGCCTCATACATCAATCAGCTGCGCGAGAAACGAATCGAAAGCTATTCGGATGTATCCAGCATTACTTTGGACGAAATTCTGGACGAACGTCGTTTGGAACTGAATGGCGAAGGACACATGGCATGGGATATGTGGCGAAACAAAAAGTCTGTAAACAATCCGTATGCAGGAGAAATCACATATGATGATTACCGCACTGTTTTGCCGATACCTCAAGCAGAAATCAATGTTTCTAAAGGTTCCTTGAAACAAAACCAGGGCTATTAACACGCAAAAGGGCATGCCGCAACATGCCCGCATACCAATATCAAACTTACCCAAGATTGCAAACGCAAGATTCTTGGGTAAGTTTATTTTTTACAGCCACCTCTGGTCGTGACGGCTTTCGGTTACAGTTCCGGCATCTGCCACAGAATACAATGCGACAAAGCGCGATACGACACATAAGGGTCAAAAGAAAGAGTCCGACTCATGCCGGACCCTCACTCAATACAAAACTCTATTTCTTCCTGATCTTCAGAAACGTCCAATAATCAGCGAACTTGAATTACCAAATACCTTGATACACTCCAAAAAGCGCTGGGATTCGTAATCTTAAGCGTCAACTGGTTCTTATCGTCCTTAACCAGCTCATACGAACCCACAGGGTGAGTGGTCAACAACTCGGCACGTTTGGAATACAATTTGATTTCTTTATCCTTGCGGATATCGATTTGAGTAAAATAATCCTTGTTGAACTCATTGTCTTTCAACACATCGCCGCGCTTGAGAATCTTCTGGTCTTTCAACTCAGATTTTGTACCGAACACATACCATGCAGTGTTAAGTGCCTTGTCCTGAGCCTCAACCGTTTTAGCTTTCGCTTCATTCTCTGCACTAAGTTCATCTACATTCTTGTTCAAATCCATCACCGCTTCATCAAGTTCAGCGATACGGATGTTCTTAGAAGCCAGTTCAGCCTGGAGCGTTTCGATTTGCTGCTGCTTGGCATTCAGTTCAGCGGTCAGATTCTTGATAGCCTTGCGCAGCTGTGCCGACTGATAATTGCTGTTCTTGAGCTGTTCCTCCAGTTTAGCTATCTGCTCACGGTTGGACTTCAGTTTGTCACTGATAAAACGGATATCCTCTTTAATCTTATCAGCCGACGACTGGCTCTCCAATGTGCCGCCCTGTAAATCCACACGATTCTCCGCTTCATTGATTTCACGGAATCCCTCTTGAATCTCATTGAAAGATCCCATAATTTCATCCAGCTCAGCATCTCTGTTCGAAAGTTCAAGCATCAGCGAATCGTTCTGCGCCTGTAACGCATCCTTATTCTGCCCCATATTGTTGCACGAAGCCAACAGTGCGGCCATACAGCATACAGATAACACAATCTTTTTCATAGACTTCAGTTTTTATGAATTTATAATTAGTCTTCTTTACCACCTACAATTATGACAATTTCACCTTTAGGTTCTTTTTCCTGAAAATGCGCAATAACTTCTTGCAGCGATCCCCTGACACATTCTTCATGCACCTTGGAAATTTCCCTGCAAACAGCCACCGGCCGCTCCATGCCAAAATATTCGGCAAACTGTGAAAGAGTCTTTACCAAACGATAGGGCGATTCGTAAAAGACCATCGTCCGGGTTTCATCTTTCAAAGCATTAAGACGAGTCATGCGCCCTTTTTTCTGAGGAAGAAATCCTTCAAAGCAGAAACGCTCGTCCGGCAATCCCGAAGACACCAATGCCGGCACAAATGCTGTGGCACCGGGAAGACACTGCACGTCAACTCCGTTTCTTACACACTCACGCACGATCAAGAAACCGGGATCTGAAATGGCAGGCGTTCCTGCATCCGAAATCAAGGCTACATTCTCTCCGCCTTTAATCCGACTGACAATCCCTTCAACCGTCTGGTGCTCATTGAACTTGTGATGCGACTGCATGGCATTCTTGATCCCATAATGCTTCAAAAGAATACCCGACGTGCGAGTATCCTCAGCCAAAATCAAATCAGCCTCTTTCAACACCCGAATGGCACGCAAAGTTATGTCCTCAAGATTTCCCACCGGAGTGGGCACTACATATAGTCTACCCATAGCTAAAACTAGTCTTATAGAACAAAGGTAAAAAGAAAATGCATCCATCAATGAAAATCGGCTAATATTTAACAGATGTTTCACCTTTCACTTTTCTGAAACATGACAAGCTGAAATTCTTTATAATTCAGAGTTAAATTGTATTTTTGCAGCATAAAAATCAAAATACAATGAATCTGTTTACAGAAGATATGAAAGAAGAAACAGCCAGCAGAGGACGCATTGAAGTTATTTGCGGCTCAATGTTCTCTGGCAAGACTGAAGAACTTATCCGGCGTCTGAAACGTGCGAAATTCGCCCACCAGCGAGTTGAAATATTCAAACCTGCAATCGACACCCGGTATTCGGAACAAGACGTGGTGTCACACGACAACAACACCATCCACTCTACTCCCATCGAATCATCAGGAAGTATCCTGCTGTTCACCTCAGAAATTGATGTCGTCGGAATAGATGAAGCGCAATTCTTCGATGACGGACTTGTACATGTATGCAACGAACTCGCCAACCAAGGAATCCGGGTTATAGTGGCTGGGCTGGATATGGATTACAAAGGAATACCTTTCGGACCAATACCTGCCCTTTGTGCCATCGCTGATGAAGTGACAAAGGTTCACGCCATATGCGTCAAATGCGGCAATCTGGCCTATCTGTCGCACCGTACCGTAAAAAATGACAAACGTGTCTTATTGGGAGAACAGGAGGAATACGAACCTTTATGCAGACGCTGCTACCAGAAAGCCGTAAAAGAAGGGAAGTAAAGCATGAGCAACAACAAATGCGGTCCTGTTTCGACAGATTTAGGTTTAAATACATCAGGAAAATAACAAAAGCACATAAAAAACAATGATAAAATTTGGCAGTTTGCAACAAAGTCCCTACCTTTGCACACGCTATCAGAAATGACAGCAAGAGGGTTTGATTCGCTAGCTCAGCAGGTAGAGCACAACACTTTTAATGTTGGGGTCTTGGGTTCGAGCCCCAAGCGGATCACTCAAACAAAAAGCAAAACAATGAAAACCGCTGATAATTAATAATTATCAGCGGTTTTTCTTTTTATCCATACCGCAAATTGAAGCAGAATACCGCATCTTACTGGAGGTGAAATAGGTGGACTTAATTTCCACATAAAAACAAGTCCACCTGATTGGATTATATTTCACTGATTCTCTGCGTTTTGCATAAAACAAACTCTTTTCAAAACATGTATTTTTACACCATCAAAAAAAGAAGAGTATGGCAATGCAAAGAAACTATTTTACGGTATTGTTTTTCCTGAAGAAATCAAAGCTGCTAAAAAATGGAGAAGCACCAATCTGTATGCGTATCACAATAAACGGAAAACGTGCAGAGGTACAAATCAAGCGAAGTATAGATGTTACAAAATGGAATACGCAAAAAGAATGCGCGATTGGCAGGGAAAAGAAGTATCAAGAAATAAACCACTATCTTGATACGATAAGAACTAAAATCCTTCAAATTCACCGTGAACTTGAGCAGGACGGTAAACCTATTACAGCAGATATTATAAAAAATATCTATTATGGAGAACACTCTACTCCCAAAATGCTGCTTGAAGTATTCCAGGAACACAATTCGGAATATCGGGAATTAATGAACAAGGAATATGCCGAAGGTACTGTACTTCGATACGAACGTACAGCAAGATATTTGAAGGAGTTTATCAGTTGGAATATAAATGAAACTCCCAATACAATAAAGAATATTGCAGAAATCCTTATGAACAAAGCTGCATTCTCAATAACATCAATCTCTGAGGAATCAATAAACAACAGAACCAATTCTTTTGAGAAACTCCAAACAATTATATTCAATATTAAAACATATACTATTACTATTTTTAAAGCTAATTTTATTCCTAACCATATTCTTTCAGGTTTTCCGGCACCATAGTTCTGTCCACTATAAGTAGCCATAGCTATACCAAGACTTTCAAGCAAACAGACAAAAAATATTTTAATTCTCATTGCGGAAGTATATGCAGCAATATAAACAGTTCCAAGAGAATTATTGGCACTTTGCAGCATAATCATCCCTATAGCTATTATTGAAACCTGCAGTCCCATAGGAATACCTATATACAATAACTGCCTTGCAATTCTTAAATCAAATTTTTTATCGTGTTTGGAACCCTTAAGTATATCATACTTTCTGTAAATGTATATATAACAAAGTAAGGCTGATATTCCTTGTGAAAGCACCGTTGCAATAGCTGCACCAGTTACACCCCAATCCAATAAGAGAATAGTCAATAAATCCAATAATATATTTATCAGAGTTGATAAAGCCAAAAACAAAAAAGGTGTTCTACTATCTCCAATAGCACGTAGAATACTTGAAAAAAGATTATAGAAGAAAGTAAATGAAATACCCAAAAATGTAATGAGCAAATATATATAAGCATTATTCATTATCTTTTCAGGAGTTTTCATCCAACCCAATATATCCGAGCACAACAGGCTTGTTATTATGGCAATCATTATAGACATTACTGCTGAAATCTTCAGACTAATAAAAATCTATCTACGCAATGTCAAATAATCATGTGCACCAAATTTCTGAGCCATAGGGATTCCAAAACCACAACAACAGCCTGTACAAAATCCCAATATAAGGGTTATCACAGAAGTACCTGCACCAACAGCCGCAAGAGAGTTTATACCTAAAAATTTACCAACTATTACTGCATCAACTATAGAGTATGTCTGCTGGAGAAGATTGCCCAACAAAAGAGGGACTGTAAAATTAATCAAAACAGTCAATGGAGATCCAGATGTCATATCTCTATTACTTGCTATTTTCAACATACCAGAATTTATATACTTAAAAATGACTACTAAATAAAAAAATCCCCCAGACAGGGGATTCCTTCATTTAGATCTTACTACAATATAAAAACAGTATTCTCAAGCTATATCATAAAATCTGTTAGCTTTCAAATACATATCTTCTAAACATTGTATTCCTGATTGTGTTCTAAATATCTTATTTCTTACATTCTCAATCATTTCAGCAGAGAATCCATCCTCGAATATATTAACAAGAAAGTCTGCTTCAACAAGCAACTGATAATCTATTCCACTGATATTTGTATATGTGTGATGATGACCGACTAACCAACAAACCCGTTCTATCTGTTCACATGTATAATTACCTGTTTTTATCAAGAGTTTCTCCGCTTCTGCCGGACCTTCAAGTTCCTGATGTTTTCCATCACAAATTCCATACTTCTGTTCACATATACGTATGCCAATATCATGAACAATTGCTGCTGTTTCAAGAATAAAAAGAGTTTCTTCGTCCAATTGTTCTTGTCTTCCAAGCAATGAAGCAAAATTATATACTTTGATAAAATGTTGTATTCGTTTAGCATCGCCCCGATAGTATTCTATCATAGAGGAAATTAGCTGCAAATGTGTTGTATTCATAATTTCATTCTGTAAAAATAGGATTTACGTCATAATTAATCATCTTACCCATTCTCTCTCCAATTTCTCAAATTGAGGAAATAGAATATTATTTTCAATGAATATATGCTCAAATAAATCCTCCACAAACGTTTCCAGTTCAACCATCATCTGTTCATAATTTATACAAAGATTTTCATCCGGTACTCTAAAACCGTTTGTAATCTTTCTCAAATGCATATAGCGCATCCTTTCATTTTCATGCTCCATTGTCATTACTCTGATAGGATTTGAAATTGTTCCACAATGCATAGTCTCTATATATTCTTCATTATGTGAAGCATCGAACAATTCATACAAATATGGGAATAACACACTCTCTTCTTTCTGAAAATGCGATTCCAAGTCGTGCATTGACAACTTAACCTGATTAAACAATTCATTTAATTCAGGATATTCCATTCCATAATTGTCCTTCACATTCTCAATCATAGAAAGAAGATAAGCCCCTTTTTCCTTTGTATTCCTGTGATGATACTTTATAATATAATCTAAAAGCAAATCTAAAGGCCATAAATAAAATGGTGTCCCCTGATGTGATATATTTTCCAAATCGTGGAGGACTTCATCTATATTAGCACTATTTTCTCCAGATAAATCTTCCAAACTCATATTTCCATTGCAATAGTCTATCCCATATCTGAAGAAAACAGACGCACTTGCAGAGTTTTCTAAGACAATATCCTTTACTTTCTTACATCTAAGTTCCATAAAATCAATATCTATTTTAAAATATTATGCAATAATCATTTTATATATCAAGATTTCACACTCTAGATAATTAATAACATCAAACAACATATCACCTATTATTTCTGTCTTGAGAGATATTCATTCTATATCTGAGATTTTCTTTCTGTAATTTAGTATAATTCTGGTAGAATGGAAAAACCGGCCCAAAACCTGTCCCGAAAGAAAATTTTGCTCCATAACTTATGGCCTTATGAATAAAATCTTCAGATTTATCTATTGCATCAATAATATTCCATCCTCTTGCTAAATAAGTAGCAATAGATGATGCGAACATATCACCCGTTCCATTCACATTCTTTGTTTTAATTATAGGTTTAATATATTCCCTAAAATCACCATTTTGTGGACAATAAAAATAATCTGCAAGTTTATCTTTATATGGCACAGATTTTATTATCACAGAATTACCCCAAATAGAAAGTTCCTTCAAGTCGTCTAGAATCCCATGTATATTCAATTTTCGCCCGAGTAGAATCTCTGCCTCTCGCATATTAGGTGTAATGATAGTGGCTAGTGGCATCAGTTTCTTTTTATAACAAAAAATAGCTTCATCTTCAAGAAGTTGATCACCCGAGGAACTAACCATAACAGGATCTACCACCAACGGTATACCAGCATAGTTTTTTATCGTCTCAGAGACTTTCAATACCAAATCTTTCGAATACAGCATTCCAGTCTTAATACAGTCAGCCCCGACATCCTCCATAAAAGACTGTATTTGAGACACTACCATATCAACAGGTATTAAACAAACATCCTTTACATGCTCTGTGTCTTCATCAACAACACATGTGATAGCCCCTGCAGCGTATCCTCCACATGCAGATATTGCCTTGACATCTGCCTGTATCCCTGCAGAGCCAAGAGGTTCACTACCTGCTATAACAAAAACCCTGTAAGGGACCTTTCCTTCCTTAATCATTCTTACATCCTAATTTATCCAAACAACATACTAACTTATCAATGAAATAATCAACTTCCGACTTTGTAATACATAATGGAGGCAATATTCTCAGAATATTCCTACCAGAATATCCGGTAAAGATATGGTGATTGAACAGAAGCATCTCTCGGATCTTTGACACAGATATGGCAAACTCAACTCCTATCATTAGCCCACGTCCTCTAACATCAGTGATTAATGGCGATTCAATAGAACGCAGTTTGTGTATGAAATAATCTCCCACATTATTTGCATTTTCTATCAGGTTTTCAGTTTTCATGACCTGTATCACCGACAATGCAGCAGCACACCCAAGATGATTACCGCCAAATGTAGTTCCAAGCATTCCCTTACGAGGTTTGAAAACGTCACTTATCAGAACACCTGAAAATGGAAAGCCGTTGGCTATACCTTTGGCTACAGTAATGATATCCGGTTTAATGCCACTCCATTGATGAGCAAAGAATTTTCCTGTACGCCCGTAGCCAGACTGTATTTCATCCATAATTAGAATTGCGCCATATTGTATAGTCACCTTACGCAATTCTTTAAGAAAATCATCCTCTGGAACTCTTATTCCACCAACCCCAGAAATACCTTCTATTATTACAGCACAAACATCTCCACTACGCAATACACTTTCCACCTCAGCTATATCCATTCCTGAAAAATATACATTATCATTGCAATTAAGAGGAGCTGTGATCAAAGGATTGTCTGTTACCTCTACTGCTGCTGATGTACGACCATGAAAAGAGTTTCTGAATGCTATCACCTTTTTCTTTCCGGTATGGAACGAGGCTAGTTTAAGGGCATTCTCATTTGCCTCAGCTCCAGAATTTACAAAAAATGCACTATAATCAGAATACCCGGAGATTTCCCCCAATTCATATGCAAGCTTCTCCTGAAGTTTATTAACTACTGAGTTAGAGTAAAACATCAGATTCTGCATCTGCTCATACATACATTTTACAAGGTACGGATGAGAATGCCCTATTGATATTACAGCATGTCCACCATAAAAATCCAAATATGAATTACCGTTGTCATCGTAAACATAACAACCAGAACCCCTAACAATATTTATAGGGAATATAGAATAAACATCAAACAAATTCATAATCTAATATTTTACTACTCCATTCTTCCATACTTCATTTCATCGCCATTCTTATCGTATTGTTTACGCTTGCCTGTTGGAGGAGCCGACAAGGCTACTTTGACTACAGCTGTACGATGAAGGCTTCTTTTAACTGCTTCCTCAAAAGCGTCCATGTGTTTTGGCAGAAAGCGTTGGCTAATTAATCTCAATGCCAAAATCTTTTCTTCATTATCAGTAACAACCTCAGCTTTTCCAAATGCAATAGCCGAACGGTACTGAAGAGTGAAAGTTCCATCTTTAAGACCAACCGTAGGTTGGCATTTTGTAACAGCAGAAAGACATACTTCTGGATTTACTGCTATAGCATCAAGTTTATCACCTTCTGGAGCACAATGAAAATACCAAATATCATCACCATTACTGGCCAAAGATAATGGTACTCCATATGCAGTACCGTCCGGTCTTGTAAAACTAACCGTTATATATGGAGCTTTGCGCATTATTTCCAATGCCCAGTTGCTGTCCATTTCCCTACTTACTTTTCTCATAAAGTTCTAAATATGCTTAAATATTTGCCTAATATTACAGGTAAGAACAACCTCTGTTCTATTACCTAGGTATAAAATATTCTATAACTATACGACAAAATTACCTTAGATGAAAAAAATACGATGTAATAAAAATGACACCATTGATATTTATTAGAGAAAATACCTGATGAAATAATCAATCCAATACATTTTCATTCTTAACCGTATGTTTTATTCAGCGAATATTTTAAATCTAAACTTTTGAAAAGCATATAATATACATACATGAAACTTCATCTATGAATAAAACACTATGTTCACATAATCCTCAGTAATCTGATAATCAGATTGGATATTAGTCCGGATAAAGTTTCATAATGTCGGCAGAAAATACTAACTTTGTACATTTTCAAAAAGAATAAGATTATGGAGACAATTGAATTTAATGACTATTATAAAGATATATTATTCTCAATACCACTATTCCGTGATTTAAATACTCATATAAAAAAGAGACTCATTCAGGAACTTGATTTTAATTTATTCAAGATTCAAAATAATGAAATAATTGCAGAACAAGGAGAAGCCTGTTCCAGGCTATATATCTTATTAAAAGGAGAATTAGAAGTCAATATTATTGATGCAAATGGCAATGAGGTTCTAATCGAAAATATTGTGGCCCCACGTGCATTTGCAACTCCTCATTTGTTTAAAGAAGACAACAGATTCCCCGCAACATTTAAAACGATTGAAGAGTCTATACTTCTGACAGCTACAAAGGATTCCACATTCCGTCTCATCAGTGAATGTCCTGATATTTTAAGAAGTTTTCTTTGTGTATCCGGAAAATGTAATATATGTACAACTGTACGTTTGGATGTTTTATCCAGAAAAACAATTAGAGAACGTATCCTAGTATATCTGTTTAAAAAGCAGGCTAAAGACTCTAATATCATTAAGATGCCTCATACTTTAACGCAGCTGGCTGAATATTTGAATGTTACAAGACCTGCATTATCAACTGAATTCAATAAAATGGAAAAGGAAGGATTAATAAAAAGAATACCTAATGGTAACATAGAATTAAACTTGGCTAAAATTAAAAGGCCCATATAATATCAAGATTAATTTCAATTATAATAGAAGACCTGACAAATAGCTCATTTACTTTTATTTCATGACTATTTGCCATGTCTTCTATTTTCTACTTACAGTAAATTATATGTAATTTACTCAATTGAGCGTTCTGTTTAATATACATTTTATTATCGAAACTTGAATTCAGAATAATTACCACCAAAACTCATACAGGAATCGTCACTTACAAAAGATTTGTGGGTTTATATTCAGTGATATCCATCCCCAGTCTTGCCAGCTGTTATGGTTACCTCCTTTTACAACATCCATTGTTGAAGTCCCGAACATTACAGAATAGCCTAAAGACAAACTTACATCCTTCATTATCTTCCAGTCCAGCTGATAATCAATTTCAGATCCTAATGAACGTTCCAGATTTTCAAGTTTCACAGCTGTAGCAAAATAATGATAATTCATTCCCATCGATACTGAAGAAGACACCTTATAACCAACTCCAATCTGAGTATCGGAAAGCCCTGGGTTATAACCTCCAATAAAATCAGAAGCATAGAAATAATCCATTGCCCCATAAAACTTATGGTGTGTTCCATATAATGGGTTGAAAGCCTTATATGTTCCGTCAGACTTATCATTTCCACTCAAGTAATCAGTTCCAACATTTACAGACCAGCTTTTATTTATATTATATGAAGCACGTGCACTACCCATAAAAGCTGATACTGAACGTGATGATACATTCTTGCCGAACTGATAATAAAATGCACCGGATAAATTCCATTGGCCGGGAGCATATTTAATGTATGTTCCGAATGTCTGCATATATTGAGTGTCAGATTTTCTTGACTCAGCATCGCCTCCCTCCTGACCAAGATTCATTGCCATAATTGAAAACTGTAAAGGGGTTGAAGCAAAATCATAATGATACCATAAAGTCTGCATATTCTTATACAGCTTTGTCTTGCTGCTATCATAGAATGTTCCTCCTATAACATTCTCGTCATTCTGATTAAATGCAAATATACCATGAAGCTGATGCCCATTTTTTCTATATCCAATTTTCAGAGCATCGTGATAACGTCCGGCTACATTCCAGTCCAACCCTCCGAGAATACGCTCATCGTCATACGAAAGAGCCTGTCTTCCCAACTGCATAAACCAATAATCATTAAATTCAAATGCAGCCCATGCTTCATTCAATATGAAACGGCCGTTCTTATCCACCAAGGCATCCTGTCCCCATACACCTACATGCTGAGCAGAGAATTTCAGAGAAAGGCGTTGACGTTCATATCCCAATGAAAGTCTGGCACGTTCATTTATAAAACCGGACGGCAAATCACTTTCATTACGCGGATACAATGCTCCATTACGGTATTCACCTCTTGTACGAATCTGGGCCGAAACAAAAAATTTGTCTTTTTCGTTATTTTCTTCCTGGGCATAAGAGATTGATACATTTCCTATAAATAAGAATGCTATCAACATAGATAAGTTTCTTCTTCTCATAAATCATAAGGTTTAATCAGTTCATATTATAAGTATGTATACTGCTACCTTGTGCAGACGGCAAATAATTTATTCCCCACCAGCACATCTGCAGAAACACAAACGATAACAGTAAAACATACAAGGATGCTTTCCGTTTATTATGCATTCCTATCCTCATATGTATATATGTGAGATATGAAAACCATGTAACTGCAGCCCATGTTTCTTTTGGGTCCCATGACCAGTAATGTCCCCATGCTTCCTTTGCCCATAATGCTCCGGTCAACATACCTAGAGTCATGAATGACAATCCGACATATACCAGGTTATCACACAAGGCCATTTCTTTGACATCGCCTTGATTTTTCTTTATCCATAAAAGATAAATTCCCATTATGTCCGAAGCCCCAAGCATAGCATAAGCAAACATGTATATAATGACATGAGGAGCAAACCATGGGCTTTGCAACGCAGGCATCAAAGCCTTATTGTGAATTTCAGGTTTAAGAATGTTTACACAAATGAATACTACAGACAGTATAGTACTGAATCCAAGTATCCATTTATACCTCCATCTCATATAGGTAATCAACCCAGCAAATGGCAGGAAAAAAGAATACCACAGACGGGTCTCTCCCATTGTGCGCAAAGGAGGTCTCTCCAATGAATACCACAACAAGACTATAAATGTTCCAAAGACAAGAAGTCCTATAAAAGTAAATGTACATGCTCGTATTTTGAATTCTTTAAAAGCATTCCATGAACCTATAATCCAGAACAATACAGACGCTATGGCAAAATATATAAACCAGTCCCAACTCATCATATTTCCCTATTTTCTAATTATTTTTCTTTTGGGCAGTGACAAACATACACACAGCACCAAACATCATCATTATAATTCCTACATAAACAGCCGGAAGCCAAGGATCTAAAACCAGTTCAAAAACACTTATATCACTCCAACGTCCTTTGCTTTCATCATAACTCAACTGATAAATCTTCCAGTTTTCTATATCTGCAGGTTTGTTTACTTCTATTGTTTTTTCCTGTTTTTTTCCGCTTTCTGTATATATAACTACATCTGAAGAGAAACGTTTGGGTTCTCTATCCGGCATTACCAGACTGCAAATACTATCAAGGCGAAGAGCCTGATATGGGAACAGAAAACTTCCACAGCTTACCCAACCACTTGCAGTTCGTTTCCCATCACAGGAAACAGCCTTCACGTTTACAGCATAAGTGGCTCCGGTACTTGGCCATTCAACATACCTTACAGTATCTTCTCCTGATACTAATGCAGCCATTTCTATTCTGTCCAATATTTCAAACTTCCACTCTGACAGCTTACCTGAATTTACCCCATCTTCCAGCAAAAGGTGTTCAGGTTTATCATATGGTAAAGCCTTTCCTGTAGAATTATCTATCAGCATCAGTTTCGGTGGGTATTCGTCTATACTGAAGTTCTTTAATTCTATGGCTAACGGCAATTCATGCAAATTCCCGTTAATGTCTGTTGCACGCCATTCAGTCTGACCGATACGGGTATTCATAGTCAGCCTCTTCATATCAGCACTTCCCAAAGTAGCTGAAACCAAAGCTATAAACAACCCTAAATGATTTAGCAGAAATGGTATTCTGGCAACACGAAATGAGAACAAATATTTTATAGAAACTAGCCCCACTATTGAAGTCATCCAAATATAAACCAGAATGAAAGGCCAAAAAGAAAGCATACTGTTAAATATGGAAAATCCGTCCGAAGAAACAGAAGACGGCATCTGTTTTATCATCCCCATAAGGAATGTCAGAAATACAACTGCTATCAATGATGGTACAGCTGCATTATATGACATTGTCCAGCGAACAAAATATAGCTTTTTCCTTAAAATATAAAGCATTATCAAAACCACAACATACACTGTTAAAATACATATATTAAGTGGCCAAGCAAAACTGCTCCAGTCAACAGCCCCCGTAAATAGATGCAAAATAAGACCTATGGCTATCAATCCGCCACAGGTCATTATTCCTTCTTTTACTCCCCAAGTATTCTTCCACATAAATATCAGATAATACGTCCGTTAGACTTTGCCTCTTTCAACCAACCTGGTACAGTCTTATTCATAAAACGCTCCTTTGCAGCTTTCTCTGCAGGAATATCCAGTCCAATAAATTTCTGAGCCTTTTCCTTGGTTGAAATATCAGGCATAGGTACATTGTCTGTATATCCATGTTTTGCCAATATCCTGGAAATAGACAATCTCGCCTGTAAGGCTCTGTCAAGTCCATGCGACAGGATTCTCTGTATTTCCTGAGGTGCATGGAATGCTGCTCCGTGTGATGCTACTCCAAAATCCCATCTCCACTGTGCCTCGCGCAGAAGCTTTAGAACAGGTTTCATTTCATTATCCGTAGCTCCTTTGTCCCATGCAAATTTGGCTTCTATATGTGCAGAAGCCAGTTCTTCTTCCAAACGGTTTCTTATTTCATTAGCCTTACGCTGACGTTCATAAACATTATTACGCAAAGTTTCCTCACTTTCACGGTGGCAAACCTGACATGTACGGTCTATCATGGCGAGAGGACTCTGGATATGATGGTCACTGAACTTCATACCGCCTTCACTCTTATACGGCATGTGGCAGTCTGCACATGATACTCCTCGCTGTCCATGAATTCCCATCTGGGATATTTCATAATCAGGATGTTGTGCCTTGATAATAGGAGCACGGCTCAAGGCATGTGTATAGTCAGAGAAATTGTTATCATCATAATATTGTTCTATTGTTTCCACTGTCATACCCTTGTCCCAAGGAAATGTCAGATATTTTCCATCTCCTTTGAAGTAATATTCTACATGGCACTGTGCACATACCAAAGAACGCATTTCCTGCGGTGTTGCCTTTGTTATATCTTTTCCCTGACGTGCAAATGCCTCAATCAAAGCCGGACGGCTTATATGAAGATCCATAGTTTCAGAATCGTGACAGTCTGAACATCCTATAGGATTTACAATCTCCGAGCCAAAAGCAGCCCATTTGTTGTTATAGAATGAATCAACACCTATTTCCTGCATCATACGTGGGACGTCAGGACTCTTGCATGTCCAGCAGGTAGATGGCTGAGGGCCGTCACTTTCACTTTCCGGAGCCCCTGTACGTAATGTTGCTCGTATATCCTCTATTGCATGCATATGTCCACGCGGTGTTGAATAGTCCTTTGAAAAAGCATAACCAGCCCACAGAATGACCATTTCAGGACGTTGTTCTAGGACGTCAACTATTACGTTTCCATTAAATTCACTCTGAAAATCAGTATTGGCTGTTTCTGTCCAAGTCTGATATTCTCTTGGGAAATCACTCTGGAACTTCTCATTCTGAGGTACAATACCCTTCATAGGATTCTTTCTGTTATTAAATATGCTTACCACTTCTGCCCTGCGTTCTGACAAAGCAGATACAGCAAGTCCCAAACAAAAAACAACGGTCATTGAAACACCAAACAACAACCATCCATGCCAAGATTTAAAATTATTGTTCATATACTATAGTTTTATTTTATTATTTCTTCATTTTCTTAAGCCATTCCGGTACGGGTGATTCAGGTAGTGGAACTATCGCATTGGGAGTGGAAGAGAGACTGTTTTTACCTCCATGAGGTACCTCCCTATGGCAATCCCAACATGCTTTCCCTTTTCCAACTTCAGACATCATATAGTCTATACGTCCTGTTTCCACAAATTCAGTATTAAGTTGCTGGTGGCATCGTATACAGTTATTCATTATTACTTGTGAGCTTGCAGGATGTGCCTGTATGACCTGTGGTTCAGAACTTGTCAGAAAAGCTGCAACATGCTTCATTCCATCCATTCCCTTAAAAGTCCATTTCTTTACAAAGTTCTCATGAGGAACGTGACAATCATTACAAGTAGCATTTATTGAATGAGAACTGTGCATCCATGTAGCGTAATAAGGGGACATAATATGACAATTCACACAAGCTGAAGGTTCATCAGTAAGATAAGTATGCGCCCTCAACATATAAAGGAAAAATAATCCACCTCCTACTATAGTTCCAGCCATGATGGCTGTTATTATTTTCTGCCTTTTAGATAATATCATATATATACATTTTTTTGCAAAAAAAACATTTTATCGAAATAATCAGTGTAAGAAATATGACACTTGCATTATTTTTTAAGTTATCTATTCCATTAAAGATAAATTCCAATACTGCTTTATAATCGTATTTGTTCCTTTCTTAAGGAGAATTTTCTTTATGACTATCGCCTTGAAAATTCATCTGAAAAAATGTGGTAGTAAACTGATTAAAATTAAAATGAAGATTATAGGGATTAACTACAAGCAACATGATGCTAGCCGTATAATCAAAAGGAGGCTATCGTTATATAACACTATAATTTTAACCAATACATTTTACCGACCGCTACCTGCTCAATCCGCGTCATCCGGTGACGGTATTCGTCATCGGAGCCGGAGGTACCGGCTCACAAGTGATAACCAATCTGGCACGCATGAGTATGGCACTTCAAGCATTGGGCCATCCCGGACTGCATGTCACCGTATTCGATCCCGACACAGTAAGCCAAGCCAATATAGGACGCCAGCTTTTCTGTGAGACGGAACTGGGACTGAACAAGGCCATATCACTTGTCACACGCATCAACCGTTTCTTCGGATACGCATGGACTGCAGAACCGCAATGTTTCCCCACCAGGAACTTTTCTGGAGAAAGCACAGCAAATATCATCATAACCTGTACGGACAATATACGTTCACGTCTTACGCTTTGGAAATTCCTGAAGAAAGTCCGCAAAGAAAACTTCAGTGACCATTCGGCTCCCACATACTGGATGGATTTTGGGAACAGCCAGACAAAAGGACAGGTCATCATCGGGACGGTACGTGAGAAAGTTCTCCAACCTTCTTCACAGGAATATATTCCCATGCCTAAAATGAATGTCATCACCGAGGAAGTGGACTATGCAAAAATCAAGGAAAAGGAATCGGGACCAAGCTGTTCTCTGGCGGAAGCTTTGGAAAAACAGGATTTGTTCATCAACTCCACACTGGCACATATCGGATGTTACATATTATGGAGAATGTTCAAGGAAGGAAAGACACTGTATCGCGGTGTCTATGTCAATCTGGATACATTGAAAATGACCGCAATCCCAGTGTAATGCATAAGTGACCGTATCATCTTTCCATTAGAATACGGTCACTTATTCTATTTGCTACTTATTATTTACTATGTTCTTACCTCGCTGGAGAAGGAAACTCTGTATCTCTGAGGCAAGATAGAATGATTTCCCGTTCTTTTCCACCGAGTAATATTTAATCTTGCCCTCTTGCCTGTAACGTGCCAAGGTTCTTTGTGACACGCCAAGGAGCTCTGCCAGATCCACATTATCAAGCAGTCTGTCTCCGTTCATACATTCTTTCAGACGGTTCATCTGGTCCAGTTTCTTTTCAATGCGGGCAAATCCCTCTACCATGGTTCCTATAAGTCTTTCGAGTATCTCATTATCTATATATGACATAATTCCAATGTTATTAAGTGAATAAATCGATACTCTCTTCGTGCGCACTCTAAGAGTATGTACTTATAGTAGTGAAAATAGTATGCCTGAATCTAAGACAAAGATCAACAAGCTTATTAGGCGCTGATAATTAGGCGTATATTTTTTCTACTTAATATTTAGTGTAAACCAAAAGTGTAAACTATGTAATACAGAATTGGAAACGGGTTAACACAGCCACCAACAATGACATCTGATGCTACCTGACGACACCTAATGACAACATTTTGTATCATATACATATTCAAAATACATTTGTACAAACTCAACTTTTTTGGATATGGAAATCATTGGAATTGAAACAGCTACATATGAAAAGACATTAAAGGAAATTGAAAACTTCCTTGATACCATTGATAAATTGATTACAGCTTCTTCACAGAAAACAATAGGGGAATGGTTGGATAATCAAGAAGTTTGCCTGATCCTCAAAATTTCTCCAAGAACATTACAGAATCTTAGAGATACAGACCAAATCTCTTATTCTCAAATTGGGAAAAAGATTTATTATAAAAAAGAAGATATTCAGAAGTTCATTGAAAAACACAACAGAAAATTATGAGCAAAGTAATTACCCAAGATAATGAGCAAGTTATTCAGATATACAATAGGTTAAAAGATACGCTAACAAGACTCGAAAATATTCTGAAGAGCAACAACCCAACACTTAATGGGCATAGATATATGAATGATGCAGAATTGGCAAATTACCTTAAAGTACCAAGACGCACTTTACAAGAATATAGAAATAATGGAATCTTATCCTATTATCAGATTGGAGGTAAAATTTTATATCGGGAATCTGATATAGAAGAACTTCTTGAGAAAAACAGACAGGAAGCATTCCGTTAAACATTTCTTGGAATTTTCGTTGATTTTCAAAGCAAAAATCCGTATCTTTGCAGTACTGACAAAGAGTTGTATATCAGTGCAGAACAAAGAAGTTCAATCGAGGTGAAATAGGTGGACTAAATGATAAACAGCAAGATAAGTAACTGATTATTAGCGATAAAAAATATAAGGTTCCGCCCCCAAGCGGATCACCAGAAAATCAAGCGGTTATCTAAAACAGGTAATCGCTTTTTTCGTGTTTATACGTTGGTTTGTCACTCTAAAGTTAAACCAAAAACTGGGTCAGTAGAAATTTAGTGGGGATTTTCCAGATTAAAGATTAATTCTTTTACTTTGCGGTATGGAAAACGATTATTTGAACATGTTGGCCATATAGTACTGCCTGCACAGGTATTGGATTACTTCTCCATAGTTGGGATATCCCAGACTTCAACGGAGATACATATTAGTCTGGACGAGAGAATGAATCCGGAACTAAGCGAGGACGTGCACTTTGAGTCCAAAGGCTTTATGGAAGCGGTAAGCGTGACGGACTTCCCGATACGCGACCATAAAGTGATTCTGAATATCCGTCGCAGGCGTTGGACGGATACCCGCACGGGAAAGAGTTTCAGCATTCCGATAGACCTTGACATCGTGGCCAAGGGAACCCGTTACTCCAAGGAGTTCGGGGCTTTTTTAAAAGAGACGTATGGAGACGTCCCCGGTGACCTGCCATACGCTTGAGGATTTCTATCACATAGACGGCCATACGTTCGAGAAGCAGTACAAGGAAGTGCTGAGCGGTTTCAGGCAGTGGGATCAATTGGAACATGCGGCCGAGTGGCTGCTGTTCCCGGAAAATGTCGGTCAGCGGCTTGCCATCGACGAGTCCTCGCTCTCCAATGGCGAGCTATACACTTTCGTTACCAACCGTGAGGCACATACGCGTGAGCAATCCTTAGTGGCCGTCGTTGCGGGCACAAAAGCGGAGGATGTTATCACTGTCCTGCAACGGATTGACGAGGAGCATCGCAATGCTGTCGAGGAGGTCACGCTTGACTTGTCGGATTCCATGCGCAAGATTGTCCGGACGGCATTCCCCAAAGCCAGCCGCGTCATCGACCGCTTCCATATCCAGAAACTGGCCTGCGAAGCCGTACAGGAGTTGCGCGTCAAGCACCGCTGGGATGCCATACAGCTGGCTAACGATGAAATGGAGGAAGCCAGACAAAAGGGCAAGGAGTATATCCCGTACAGATTTCCCAATGGGGACACCCGTAAGGAACTGCTTATGCGCTCGCGTTACCTCCTGTTCAAGTCCGCCGACAGATGGACAGACAGGCAGAAGCTGAGGGCCGCGATACTGTTTGAGGAATACCCGGACATCAAGACGGCATACGGACTGTGCCATTCCCTGCGGATGATCTTTGCCAAAAACACGGTCAAGGATGCCGCACGTCTGTCCATGGCACGGTGGTACAACAAAGTGGAAGAAGCCGGATTTCACTCATTTAACGTCATAGCCGCTACCTTCTATGAGCATTATGATGAGATCCTGAACTTCTACAACAACCGTTCCTCCAATGCGATGGCTGAGTCTTTCAACGCTAAAATCAAACTCTTCAGAGCAAACCTCAGAGGGGTTGCAGACAAGAAGTTTTTCTTATTCCGTATCGCAAACCTATATGTCTATCCCCACTAATAATCTACTGAGCCCCGATATCCTGTTCAGGGAGTATCCGGATATAAAGAAAGCGTACTGTCTTTCCATGAGGCTAGGATTGATTTATCATCAGTGCAGACATAAGGATGCAGCCCTGACAAGGCTTGCCAGATGGTATGACGAAGTGGAAAAAGATCTAATAAGGATGTAGGCTGAGGAATCCCTCAGGCTTTTACGTTGGTCCCGGGATTCTGAAGCAGGCACTCCTGTCCTCCACTGCACAAAAATAAAAAGCCCTCCGGCATCTTTCAGG
>SDWH01000002.1 GCA_019550975.1 Bacteroidales bacterium SW299
GCCAACTAACTCGCAATGAATTAGTTGGCTAATTTTATACTATTTCTTGAATATCCCTCTTAAAAGCAAGGTGCATAACGCTTTATGAGAGGCCTTATGCACCTTATTTTCTGTCAGTTTATTCCGTTTTTTTCAGAAACCGTGTCCGGTCATAGTTCCGTTGGTTTTCCTTCCAGTAGTTTTCCAGCCTGTCCGCTTCCTCTTTGGTCAGATGGATGACGGCGCCGTGCTTCGGGGATGTAAAGTTCGTGGTTTTCATCACACCTTCATTGAAGTGTCCCAAATTCTTGAAGTTTATGAAGTCGCTTGTTTCAGCGAATCCGAAATTGTGCGGATGGATGCTGAAGATATCGTACATAAGCACCCACTTGTCTTCTCCGATGCGTTTCCATACGTTGGGGGCTTCACAGGCCTTCGGTTCGAAATCATACCAGCGGGGATCGTATTCATAGCCTCCGTCCATCCGGCTGGAAACGGCTTGTTTGATGCCTCCGTTTCCGTCGTGCGCTACATAGAACAGGTGATATTTGCCGCCTGCTTTGGTGATGTCGCCGTCAATGGCAGAGATGTTGTCCATCGGGTATTCAAACAGTATTTGGGGCATGCTTTCGATGCGGTTGAAGTCATCGTTGACATATACGTAGTAGAGGCGGTTCTGCTCATTCTTGAAGCGCATGGTGTAGTAAATCATCAGCCTCCCTTTTTCATCATCGTAGGCAACTTCCGGAGCCCATACGCATCCGATTTCTCCCAGTCCTGCCGAAAGCTGGTCGAAGCGTATGTTCGCTCTGCTCCAGTTGATCAGGTCCCACGACTTCATCAGGACAAGCCCTCTGTTGTTTCCCCATCCGTATGCTTCGCCGGGCCGTTCCCACTCCGTGTCACGATATCCGTCCCGTCGGGCGAACACGTGCAGGTCGGTCATGACAAGGTAGAAGGCACCGTCCGGTCCGCGGAAGATATGCGGGTCGCGGATGCCGTGCTGGTTGGCGATGGTGTCCCCGGCAAGCACGGGTTGTCCTTCGTTCACTGCGGTGAAGGTATATCCGTCGCGGCTTACGGCCATATAGAGTCCGTGCGTTTCGTCCCGATGGAACACCATCAGATAAGCCCTCATATCCTTTTCCTGCGGAATGGCATTGCGGTAGAGGAAGTTTCTGAAGAATGCTTTGCCTTTTCCGCCCGAGTAAAGTGCCGGACGGAGCGCATGGAAGCCCTTGTATACATTGTGGTTCAATGACGATACATCCAGATTTTCAGCAAGTACAGTCTGAATCGTAGTCCATCCCTTGCCGTCTTTGCTTGCGGATATTGTCAGCCTGTTCCCCTGGTTCAGGATTTTGGCGATGAATGTTTTTCCGAATATGTTGGGCTTTGTCAGAGGCTCTTTTTCGCCCCGATAGACGGTGAAGGTCTTTCCGTCTGAAACGATTCCGGCGTACGCCTTTTCGTTATAGTAGAGCAGGAGGCCTCCTTGGTTTCCTTTGCCGGTTGTGATTTCCACCTGTGTTTCGTAGCACTTGTCGGTGGCGGTGGCAAGCAGCAGACGCCCGTCTGAAAGAGATTTTCCTTTCCCCTTCATCTCCAGCGTGTTGTTCTTTATGCTCAGAGCGTTCGGGGCATATTCCTTCCAGAATGTCCATTGCAGGCCGAGCTGGGGGGTGCTGAAGTCATCCGAGAGTTCCATGACCGCCTGTCCTTCCGGAAGGTCGGACGGAGCGGTTCGGGCCGTGCGGAACCATCCGTCGGATGTCCATTCAACCGGTTCGATGAGGGTGGAGCGTCCCAGCGTGTGGTAGCCGTTCGCGTAGGCGTGGTATACGATCCACCAGTTTCCGTCTGCATCATCCACCAGTGTGCCGTGCCCTTTCGACCACCACCTTTCTTTACTGCTGTAGGTATGCACTATCGGGTTGTAGGGCGAGTTTTCCCACGGACCGAAGATGCTTTTCGAGCGGGCGGCCACGCACATGTGGCTGGTTGCGGGTCCGGCAGTTCCGCCTTCAGCCGATACCATGTAATAATATCCGTCCTTCTTGACCAGCTTGGGAGATTCCAGGTACATGTCATTTCCTTCTGTAGCCCAGTTCTTTGGATATTTCCATCCGTCATACACTTTCCGGCTTTCTCCGGCCACTTTCAGTCCGTCATCCGTCAGCGGAGTCACCCAGCCGTTGTTGGTGAACAGGTAGCGGTGCCCGTCCTCGCCCACCACATGTCCCGGGTCGATGCCTTTGATGTCGAGTCGGACAGGCTTGCTCCACGGGCCACGTATGTCATCGGCCCAGACCACCCAGTTCACTCCGTCTGAAGGATAATAGATGTAGTACCTGCCGTTGCACTTCACCAAATCAGGAGCCATCGCCGAACCTTCGTACTCCGGCACGGCCCGGCAGACAGGTTTCCAGTTTGCCAGGTCCTGCGAATGCCAGATGAGGAACCCCGGCGCGTAATAGAATGGTGAGTGCGTCATGTAATAGTCCTTTCCGTCGCGCAGAATGGTGGGGTCGGGATAGTCGCCCGGAAAGATAGCCTTGGGATAGGTCTGCGCCCAGAGTCCCATCCACATGAATAGCGGGAAGATGAGTGCCAGAAGTTTTCGCATAAATGTTTACGGTTTAAGCTCAAAAAAAGGCTTTCAAAGAAAGGTTGAACCTCGTTTGAAAGCCTTTATGATGGAGTGTCTTTTTAGAAAAGTTTTTTATCTTGCTGCAAGAAACAATGATTGTCCGCTGGCCGCACGTGCAGTGGCGAGTCCCTGCAAGTCGGGAGATACAGTCATCGGAGTGCCGTCCGCCTGTTTGAACGTGATGGTTCCGTCTTCGTTCATCGTAATCAGTTCATAGCTTTCGCCCTCAGAGGTGACGGCGTTCCATGTGCGGTTTTCTGCATTGTAAACCAGGTCCAGCGGCTTGTCTTCTTCGCCTTTCTTCGTTATGGTATACCCGTCTTCGTTGGTGCGTACCATGTATTCGCCGTTTTCGCCCTTCACGGTCTTTACCTTTCCGACATCAGCCAGCGGGTTTGAGCCCGACCAGAATTCCACGGAGTTCAGAACGATGACATCCGCTATGTATGCCACTTCATACACCGGGATGAGGTGGAAGGCCAGAAAAACAACTTCGTTCACAAACTTATTTCCGATACTTTGGTTCCAATCTTTCAGGTTGTTCCAGAGGCCGAAGGAGCCGATGCAGGATGTGCAGAGCAGGCTTCCGCTTAATACGGCGCACAGAACCGTCATTCTTGTTTTTTTCATACGCATTCAAATTTTAATTGAGTTATAAGTCCGTTTTATATCTCGTTTTTTATGTATTGACAACAAAGTTAGAACTTAATTTGGAAATTGAAAGAAAAAAGCCGGAAAAATCATTATCTTTGTGCGTTTTTTTAGGATAAATATCAAATTAAAACATAAAATTAAAAGATGAAAGAACATATCCAGAAAAAGTTGAGCGATTCGAAGACGGCGCGCTGGTCGGCCATGCTGATCGTTTCGTTTACAATGATGTGCGGTTACTTCTTGACCGATGTGATGTCTCCTTTGGAAAATTTGTTGACAACCCAGGGAAAGGTAGTGTACTTTACGGACGATACGTCGATGTCTGCTGACAGTCTGATAACCAAGGTGAAGCTTTTTTCAGCGGCAAGCGCCCTGTCAGAACCTGAACTGGCGGTGGAAAAGCTGGAGGAAGGGATGAACCTCAAGTATATGGATTCGGTTGACGGCATACAGACGGAGATGGAGAAGACGGTCAGCGCCGTGGCGAAAGGAGAAGGATGGTCGAGTACGGAATATGGATTCTTTTCCGGTGCCTATGGCATGATAAACGTGTTTCTGCTGATGCTTTTCTTCGGCGGACTGATTCTGGATAAGATGGGAATCCGCTTTACGGGTACATTGTCATGCGGCTTGATGCTGGTGGGAGCGCTCATCAAATGGTATGCGTTGTCTACGGATTTCGGAGGCTCGATGCTTTTTGGAATGAACATGCAGGTGGCGCTTGCCTCTGTCGGCTTTGCGGTGTTCGGCATGGGAGCTGAAATTACCGGAATTACCGTATCGAAAGTAATCGTGAAATGGTTCACGGGCAAGGAACTGGCCTTGGCAATGGGGCTTCAAGTGGCTATGGCGCGTATCGGAACAGCGATAGCGCTGGGGGTAAGCCTGCCTGTCGCACGGATGATGGGGGCTGTTTCTTATCCGGTGCTGTTCGGAGCCATTGCCCTGTGTGTAGGTTTTGTTTCTTATATGGTATATTGCGTGATGGATCGCAAGGAGGATGCTTCGGAAGTTGCTGTGCGTCAGGAAGCGGGAGAAAAGGAAGAGGAAGGCTTCAGAATGGCCGACCTGAAGCAGATATTCGGCAGCAGGGGCTTCTGGCTGATCACGCTGCTGTGCCTGATGTTTTACGCCGGCGTGTTCCCGTTCCTCAAGTTCGCAACCAAGCTGATGATCTTCAAGTATGGCGTTCCCGAATCGTTTGCCGGACTGATTCCGGCTTTGCTTCCGTTCGGAACCATTTTGCTGACCCCCCTGTTCGGGTCGTTGTACGACCGTATCGGCAAAGGGGCTACGTTGATGCTTATCGGTTCGGTCATGCTTACCGTGGTGCATATTTTGTTTACCCTTCCAGTGCTCGACTACTGGTGGTTTGCCGTGATTGTGATGGTTGTGCTTGGAATCGCTTTTTCTCTCGTGCCGAGTGCCATGTGGCCTTCTGTTCCTAAAATCATTCCCTTAAAGCAGTTGGGTTCTGCCTATGCCATCATTTTTTACATCCAGAATATCGGTCTGATGGCTGTGCCTTGGCTGATCGGATGGGTGATCGACCGCTTTGCGACCTTGCGCGACGCTTCCGGAACCATTACGGGGTATGACTATACGGTTCCGATGGCTATCTTCTCTCTTTTCGGGCTGTGCGCAATCGTGATAGCCTTGATGCTCCGTTCGGAAGACGCGAAGAAACATTACGGGCTTGAGGAGGCCAATATAAAGAAATAAGGATATTTTTACCTCTTCACTCCAGTGAGGAGTTCGTATCACTGGAGTGAAGAGATTGCATCACTGGAGTGAGGAGATCGTATCACTGCAGTGAAGAGATAAAGATGACGGGAAGTTTTTCGGAGCTTCCCGTTGTTTTTTTATTGTCTGTTGTCGGCTCCCCACATCATCTTTTCCCTTAACGTGTTGAAAAAGGAGTGGTTGCACCGTTTCACGATGCGTATGAAGTATTCGGCGCGCCGGATGGTCAGTCGGGTTCCTTCCCTGCAGGTTTCGCTTCTTCCGTCGACGGAAACCCAGAAGTTATGGCTCCGGCTTTCTACGTCAAGGGTTATTTCCCAGTCGTCGCGCAGCACGATCGGACGGACGTTGAGGCTGTGCGGAGCTACGGCGGTCAGACTGATGGTGCCGCTTTGCGGAACCATGACCGGTCCTCCCACGCTGAGCGAATAGGCCGTAGATCCTGTAGGTGTGGCAATGATCAGTCCGTCGGCCTGATACACGTTGAGCGGCTCGTTGTTTATGTAGGCCCGGATGGTAATCATCGACGAACTGTCCTGTTTCAGCACGGCTATTTCGTTCAGTCCGTAGGGGTAGCCTTTCAGCACCTGGCCGTTGCTGGTGAGCTTGAGTACCCGTCTGGGTTCGGCGAGATACTTTCCGCGGTAGATTTCTTCAAAGGTTTCTTCCATTTGGTCGGGCGATATGGCGGCCAGGAATCCCAGCCGTCCGGTATTGATTCCGAGGATGGGTATTCCCTTGTTCCCTACCCGGCTGGCCGTTTTCAGAAAAGTTCCATCTCCGCCTACGCTCAGGGCCATGTCGGCATGGAAGTCGTTCCCGTCAAACACTTCCAGTCCGCCGAGGTCTGCCCGTGTGTGGTGCTTCAGGAAATAGTAGAATTCGCTGCTGATGCAGATTTGCGCTTCTTTCCGGCGCAGGATGTCCAGCAGGTTGGCTATATGTGCAGATTTGTGTTCTTGGTAAGTGTTCCCGAAAAGGGCGAACTTCATGTTTGGTTGCATATATTTTGTTGCTTTTTATCAATCTTTTTTAGGGGTGTTATGGCAAGTTTCTCGTAAAACCTGCTAACTTTGCATATCGTAGACGCAAAGATAGCAATTTTCGTGCAAAACGGATTTGCGTCTGCTGTATTTTGAACCATAAAAAGAGTGACGAACAAAATTGTCTTAAGGGATTATGATGCTTACTGTACTTGCGGCAGCCCAGGCTGCCGTTGAAACTGTAGCCGGTGAAAATCCGGTACTCACGCCTGTTACTGCCGGCGAACCTCAGATGAATCTTTGGGATATGGCCTGCAAGGGAGGCTGGATTATGATTGTGCTTGCCGTGATGTCGGTCATCGCGTTCTATATTTTCTTTGAGCGTGCGGTGACAATACGCAAGGCGGCAAAGGATGATCCGCTGTTCATGGACCGCATACGCGACTATGTGAAGTCGGACGACATGACATCGGCTCTCAACTATTGCCGGATGACCAATACGCCTTCCGCGCGTATGATAGAAAAGGGACTCAAACGCATGGGACGCCCTGTTTCAGACATCCAGGCGGCCATTGAGAACACCGGAAACATCGAGGTGGCGAAACTGGAGGACAAGCTTTCGATCATGGCAACCATTTCCAGCGGAGCGCCGATGCTGGGGTTTCTGGGAACAGTAACCGGTATGGTGCGTGCCTTCTGGAATATGGCGAATGCGGGAAACAACATTGACATCACGCTGTTGTCGAGCGGCATTTACGAGGCCATGATCACTACCGTGGGCGGTCTGATTGTGGGCATTGCGGTGATGTTTGCCTATAATCATCTGGTCTACCGCATAGATAAGGTGGTGAATCAGATGGAGGCAAAGACCATGGCTTTCATGGATCTGCTGAACGAACCAAACTCTTAAATTCTGAAGTATGTCATTGAAAAGAAGACAAAAAATATCGCCGGTGTTCAATATGTCGTCCATGACGGACCTCATTTTCCTGCTGCTGATATTTTTCATGATTACTTCGACAATGGTTTCGCCGAATGCCATCAAGGTGCTTCTGCCTCAAGGCTCTGAACAGACGTCGGCCAAACCGATGGCGAGGGTGATCATCGACAAGAACCTCAACTATTACGGAGCGTTCGGCAACGAAGATGAAATGCCGCTCGGGGTAGACGAACTGACTGCTTTTCTGCAGGAATGCGCGCAAAAGGAGCCGGAAATGTATGTGGCTCTTTATGCCGACGAGTCGATACCGTATAGGGAAATAGTGCGTGTGCTGAATATTGCAAACGAAAATCACTTTAAGATGGTGCTGGCCACAAGGCGGCCGGACAAGAGTAAATGACCGGAATGAAACGAAGCAAAGTAACGGGAGTCGTATGTACGGCGGCGCTTCATTTGGCTGTGCTGGCGCTGCTTTTCCTTCTGAAGTTTTCTGTTCCGCAGGAGCAGGAAGAAGGTGGCGTGCCTGTTATGCTCGGCGATGCGGAATCGGGAACGGGGGAGGAAGAGGCTTATTCGCTGACAGAAGTGGATGTGATGCCTGCCCCGGAAGAGGCAAGTGAAGCGGAAGTGGACGACCGTCCGATGATTTCGCAGGAGGACGACTCGCCCATGAAGGTTGAAAAGGAAACCGAAAAGAAGAAAGAGGAAGCGAAAGAGCCTGAAACTGAGGCTGTGAAGAAGCCGAAGGAGAAGACCGAAGCCGAAAAGCGTGCCGAGGCGGAACGTGCCATGGCGCAGGCCGCTGCAAACAAGATAGCCGGGGCTTTCGGCAAAGGCTCGAAGATGGGGGCTGCGGGCGACGGACACGGGACGCACCGTCAGGGAAGTGCGGCAGGAAACAGCAGCGAAGGGAAGCCTTCGGGAACCGGCGGAATCGGAGTGTATGACCTTCAGGGGCGTTCGCTGGGTACAGGCGCATTGCCGGTGCCTGTCTATAATGTCCAGGATGAAGGCCGCGTGGTGGTGACTATCGTTGTTAATCCCGAAGGGGCGGTTATCCGCACAAGCATCAACAAGCGTACCAATACGGTGAATCCGGCTTTGCGCCGGGCTGCGCTGGAGGCTGCCCAAAAAGCACGCTTTAATGCGGTTGACGGAGTGGACAACCAAAGCGGAACAATAACGTATTATTTCAAGCTGAAGTAGAATTGTAGAACCTTATAAACATATGAATATGAAAGCAGTTTGTATTTTTTTGGCAGAAGGATTCGAAGAATCTGAGGCATTGTTGCCGTTAGACATCATGCGTCGTGGCGGACTGAGTGTGAAGACGGTTTCCGTTACGGGAAACAGGACGGTTGCGGGTGCACATGCTGTTCCTGTAGTTGCGGATATGTTGTTTGAAGACCTGAAAGAGGATGACGTGGAGATGGTTGTATTGCCGGGCGGACTGCCGGGAGCTGCCAATCTGGACGCTCATGCAGGACTGGGCAAACTGATCATGGATTTTGCTTCTGCAAACAAGCCGTTGGCTGCTATTTGTGCGGCTCCGATGGTATATGGAAAACGCGGACTGCTGAAAGGCAAGAAGGCTACCTGCTATCCCGGTTTCGACAAATACCTGGAAGGAGCTGAATATACAGGCAACATGGTAGAAGCATGTGATAATTTCATTCTTGGTAAAGGCCCGGCTGCAGCTGCTGAGTTTGGCTTCGCTTTGCTGGCAAAGCTTGCGGGAGAGTCAAAGGCGCAGGAAGTTAAATCGGGAATGCTGTTTGCCTGATGAAAAAATACCTGATAGTTGTTGCAGGTGGCAAAGGTGTACGCATGGGGGGCAGTGTGCCCAAGCAGTTTCTTTCTGTGAAGGGCAAGCCGGTACTTGTGCGTACGCTTGAAGCGTTTTATTCCTGGGACAAGGGGATGGAACTGATTGTGGTGCTTCCGGAAGAACAGCAGTCCTGCTGGAAGCATTTGTGTGCGGAACATGGCTTTCATGTTCCGCATAAGGTTGCTTCAGGGGGAGAAACGCGCTTCCATTCGGTGAAAAACGGGTTGGAACTGATTCCTGACGGGGAAGGTCTGGTGGGTGTACACGATGGTGTGCGTCCGTTTGTATCGGCCGAGGTGATAGCGGAGTGTTATCGTCAGGCTGAAAGCAGGGAGGCCGTTGTTCCGGTCATAGATGTGGTGGAAACAGTGCGCCGTCTGTTGCCGGACGGAGGAAGCGAAACGGTTCCTCGCAGCGATTACAGGCTTGTGCAGACTCCTCAGGTTTTTGCAGTGAAACTTTTGAAGCAGGCATACGCTCAGGATTATGTTCCCCAATTCACAGACGATGCTTCTGTGGTCGAAGCATTGGGGCATCCGGTGTATCTGGTTCCGGGCAACCGGGAGAACATCAAGCTGACCACTCCTTTTGATCTGAAAATGGCGGAGGCACTCATAAAAGACTGATGATTGATCTATCTACACGCGACATAAAGTTCTTGCAGGGGGTAGGACCTCAGCGTGCGGCTGTTCTGAACAAAGAACTGGGTATATGTTCTTTCAAGGATCTGCTGTATTATTTCCCGTATAAGTATGTAGACAGAAGCCGTCTGTATCTGATTCGGGAGATTGACGGAAATATGCCTTATATCCAGTTGCGTGGACGTATCTTGAGCTTTGAAACGTTTGGAGAAGGACGCCAGCGGAGGCTGGTGGGGCATTTTACCGACGGCACGGGCGTGATAGATCTGGTGTGGTTTCAGGGGTTGAAATACATTGAAGGGAAGTATAAGGCTAACGAAGAGTACATCGTGTTCGGCAAGCCTACTGTCTTTAGCGGACGCATCAATGTGGCGCATCCGGACATTGATCCTGCGGCAGACCTGAAGCTGAGAGAGATGGGGCTTGAACCGTATTATAATACAACGGAGAAGATGAAGCGTCACAGCCTGAACTCACATGCCGTCCAGAAACTGATGAAGAATCTTTTTGCCCTGCTGAAAGAAGACGCATTTGATGAAACGCTCAGTCCGTCGCTGGTGGCCGCCTATCATTTGATGCCGCTGACTGATGCGTTGCATAATATTCATTTCCCGCGTAATCCGGAATTTCTTCGCAAGGCGCGTTATCGTCTGAAGTTCGAAGAACTCTTTTACGTACAGTTGAATATCCTGCGGTATACGAAAGAGCGGAGAAACAAGTTCCGCGGTCTGGTGTTTGGCCGGGTGGGCGAGATTTTCAATACATTCTATTCAAAGAACCTGCCTTTTGAACTGACTGGTGCGCAGAAGCGGGTGATAAAGGAAATGAGGCAAGACATGCGCAGCGGCCGTCAGATGAACCGCCTGTTGCAGGGGGATGTGGGGAGCGGAAAGACGCTTGTTGCCTTGATGACCATGCTGATAGCCTTGGACAACGGTTATCAGGCCTGTATGATGGCTCCTACGGAAATTCTTGCGACTCAGCATTATGAAACCATCACGCGTTTCCTTGCCGGAATGGATGTGCGGGTGGAACTGCTTACAGGCAGCATTAAAGGGAAAAGGCGGGAAACGGTTCTGCGCGACCTGCTGACAGGTGACGTGCATATCCTGATAGGCACCCATGCGGTGATAGAGGATACGGTGGGGTTCTCTTCGCTTGGTCTTGTCGTGATAGACGAGCAGCATCGCTTCGGCGTTGCTCAGCGCGCCAAACTGTGGGCTAAGAATGTTTCGCCTCCCCATGTGCTGGTGATGACGGCCACCCCTATTCCCCGCACGCTGGCAATGACGCTTTATGGCGACCTTGATGTATCTGTTATCGATGAACTGCCCCCCGGAAGAAAGCCGATACAGACTGTTCACCAGTTCGACAACCGTCGTGCCAGTATGTATGCTTTCATGCGGAAGCAAATACAGGAGGGGAGGCAGGTTTATGTAGTGTATCCCTTGATTCAGGAAAGCGAAAAGATGGATATCAAGAACTTGGAGGACGGCTATCTGCATATTTGCGAGGCATTTCCGGAGTATAAAGTGAGCAAGGTGCATGGCAAGATGAAGCCGGCGGAAAAAGATGAAGAGATGCAGCGTTTTCTGCGGAATGAAACGCAGATCATGGTGGCTACAACGGTGATAGAAGTCGGAGTGAATGTTCCGAATGCATCTGTAATGGTGATTGAGAATGCCGAACGGTTCGGGCTGTCCCAGCTTCACCAGTTGCGCGGGCGTGTGGGACGGGGTGCGGATCAGTCTTACTGCATTCTGGTGACCGGCTATAAGCTTACGGAAGACACGCGGAAGCGCATTGAAATCATGGTGCAGACAAACGATGGCTTTGAGATTGCGGAGGCTGATCTGAAATTGCGCGGGCCCGGTGATCTGGAAGGGACGCAACAGAGCGGCGTGGCTTTTGACTTGAAGGTCGCTGATATAGCCAAGGATGGCCAGCTTCTGCAATATGTGCGTGATATAGCCGAAAGACTGCTTGATTCTGATCCCAACGGAGAACGTCCGGAAAATGCCATTGTATGGAGGCAGCTAAGAGAGCTGCGCAAGAAAAATGTAAACTGGTCTGTGATTTCCTGAGATTTCTTTGAGAGGTGTGCCGAAATGAAAATCAGCCTTTCATTCGGCACACCTCTTTCTGTTGGGAAATATGTTTATTCCATTTCTTCAGCCTGCGGCTGTTGGGGGAAGTCCGGATCGCTCAGAACGTGTTTGGCAAAATTATATCCTTCTGCCTTGTACACTCGCATCAGCGCTTCCAGCCGGTTCAGGAAATCACGGTAGTTCTTATGGGATGAACAAGTCCACTGGTTTTCTGACAAGGCAGCCCAGCGTGGAAGAACCATGTATTGTACGTGGTCGAACGTCGCGATATATTCCGTCCACAGGTTGGCCTGTACACCGATGATGTGCTTGCTTTCTTCAACGGAGAGTGACTCCGGTATCGGACTGTATTCATATACTTTCTTGACCGGGATATAGCCGCCTATTCCCAGCGGTTCATTTTCCTTGTCTTTACTTTGCATATAATCAAAATAGAGATAAGTGTTGGGTGTCATGATCACATCGTGTCCGCTTTGAGCAGCCTGGATGCCGCCTTTCTCTCCTCTCCACGACATGATGGTTGCTCCGGGTATTGCGTTTCCTTCCAGCATTTCGTCCCAGCCGATTATTTTTCTTCCGTGTTTTTCAAGGAAAGAAGCCACGTGCTGCATTACGAATGTCTGAAGATACTGTTCCTTTGTATGGGTTTTGTCGCTTCTGATGCCTTCTGCCTTGATCCGTGCCTGACATTTGGGGCATTTTTCCCAGCGCACTTTCGGACATTCGTCGCCGCCGATATGGATGTATTGTGCCGGGAATATCTGCATGATTTCGGTGAATACGTCGTCGAGGAACTGAAGCGCCTTGTCATTGCCGGCGCATAGAACTTCTTCGGATATTCCCCATTTAGTCCATACTTTATACGGGCCTCCTGTGCAGCCAAGCTCCGGATAAGCAGTCAGGGCAGCCTGCATGTGTCCGGGAAGATCGACTTCTGGAATGACTGTGATGTAATGCTCTGCTGCATACGCCACGATTTCTTTGGCTTCTTCCTGTGTGTAGAATCCTCCATAGGGCTTTCCGTCGAAGCGCTCCGGCCTTTCGCTCGCATGTCCGATCAGCGTTTCTTCACGTTGCGAACCCACTTCCGTCAGTTTGGGATATTTTTTTATTTCGATTCTCCATCCTTGGTCATCAGTGATGTGCCAGTGCAGGCGGTTCATGTTGTGGAGAGCCATCATGTCAATATATTCTTTTACTTCTTCGATTGTAAAGAAATGGCGAGCTACATCGAAGTGTGCTCCTCTGTATCCGAAGCGTGGACTGTCTTCTATTGTTGCGGATGGAAATTCCACGTTGCTTTTCTTTTCGCTTGCCGGAAGCGTTTTGCGCAATGTCTGTATTCCGTAGAATGTTCCGGCTTCCGAGGCTCCTTGAATGATTATCTGGTCAGGAGTTACTTTCAGTGAGTATGCTTCCGGATTATCAGATTCAAGGCCGGTTTGCAGCAGTATGACGTTGTTGTCTTTCGCTTCAGTTGTGGTCTGAAGATTCAAATGCACCATTTTGCTGATGTATTCAAACAGGAACTGTGCGTTTCGTCCCATTTTTTCGTTGCCTTCCGGATAAACGATTTTCGTCCGGCTGTTTAAAACAAACGATTCACCCTTGTTTGCCGTTGTGTCTATTTGCTGCGGACAAGGTACAATCCGGTAGTCGGCGGTTGCCGCAGGCTGTTGGCATGAAGTGCCCCATAGTGAAAGGACGAAGATGCCGCCCAATAAAAAGCTTTTTTTCATGGTTGTGTGTTTTTAAAGTTAAATGTTGAGTCTTTCTGCAAATATAATGGATGTTTGTCATTGTGCCTAATGCTGAGGGGATAATAATGTGGATTTTTCTCGTCGGGATGGAGTGGTCAGTGGCAGGCAAATACGTTTCTGCCGTTTTGTCTGTGAGGCCTTGAACTTTTTCCGGCGTTGTTTTTTTATATTGTCTTAGAAATGAAATAGGAGGTATAATTGGTGCGTTTTTTTTGTATAAAAGATGATATTTTTCATTTTGCTTCAACAAAAGTGACAGCCTTTAAAACAAAATTGATATTGTGAATACATATTTGTCTAAAACAAATACAAACCGATGGAGATGAAGGTTTTATTAAATCTAAATTTGTATCATAAGAATTAAATGATTTATTAACCAATAAAACTATTATGAAAAAACAGTTTTTGTATCTGTTCGGGTTTTTGGCTTTGACGGCTTGCACCGATGATGAGGATGTTTTTAGTGGTGGAGAAATTGCGGAGCCGGTAATCACTCCCGAGAACAAACCGAACGATGTGGTGACAGGAGATGTGTTTGCCAAACTCAATCTTGATTATCCTGGTCTGGAAAAAGTGAAACAGCACTATGAAGCAGATGAGCAGTATTATGCCGCTCTTGCTTTATTAGACTATTACCGCAACCGGAACATATCCAATCCGGAAGTAGACCTGATAACTCCTTCTCCTACAGACGGAGAGAAACGGATGGCAGACCAGGCTCTGGAAGAAAACGGGTATCGTTTCCGTGTGGGAACTTTTGTCGAAGAAGGGACGGCAGGGCAGTCTGATGCAGTGTATTATTCTTTTGATAATGGAGATGCTGGAATAAACTGGAATATGGAACCGGAAGGTACAAGCCGTGAGTTCAGCTACCAGCAACACCGCTGGCAGTGGATGGAAGCTCAAGCTGAAACTTACCGTTCAACTCGTAACGAAACATATATCCAATCGTGGATAGACGTGTATAACAGCTGGTTGAATGCGTTTCCTTGCCCTAACGTGAAATTCGATGACCCGAGAGTCAATGATTCGGACTACAAGAACGACTCTTATCAGTGGAAAGGACTTCAGACTGCGGAACGTGTGCTGACGATGGTTAATATTCTACCTTATTATATATACTCGGACAATTTTACTCCTGAACTGTTGACCACATTCCTTAATTCGTTTGCTGATCATGTGGAAATGGTTCGTCTGAATTATTATTCAGATGGAAACATCCGCATTACGCAGGCTCAGTCTGTGGCTACTGCTGGAATTCTTATGCCAGAGTTCAAAAATTCGCAAGAGTGGACAAACGAAGGCTGCACTATGCTCAATGAGGCGATGGATTGGCAATGGCTTGCAGACGGCGTGCATTACGAATTAGATCCTTCTTATCATATCTCAGCGATTTCTGATTTTCTTTCTGTAGTCAGTTTGGCAGAAGCGGCACAGGCGAACGGTTCGTCTACCCCTCTGTATGGGGATATTGTCGACCGTCTTAAATCGTCCATGCAGTTTGTGTTTGACCTGGCCTATCCGAATTATCAGGTTGACAATTGGAATGATACGCGTGCCAGTGCCTATACAACTTCATGGAGAAACCGGATGAGGGAATATGCTGCTCTTTTCCCGGAAGATGATGAATGGCTTTATGTGTCATGGGGAGGATCTCACGGAGGAACTCAACCCACATGGACAAGCAAGGCTTATGCTACCAGCGGCTATTATATGTTACGCAACTGGGGGAACGACCCGATTATGATGGTGTTGAAAAACAACTATAACCCTGACGCGTCGTGGCATTGCCAGCCAGACAACGGCACATTCAGTTTGTGGTATAAAGGACGCAACTTCTTTCCGGATGCTGGTTGCTATTCTTATGATGAAGGAACTCAACGCAGCACTTACCGGCAGTCTATGATTCACAATACGGTGTCGATTCAAAACAACAATTTCCCGGAAAGCCAGCAGTTGGGCGAGATGCTGAAGCATGAGTCTACAAGCGTTTATGACGCCATAGTTACGGAAAACCTTTCTTATCCTCAAGGTATGTCTATAGGGAGTGCAACAATGGCAGGAAATTTTTATCACCGCCGCACGGCATTCTTTGTGAAGAGTGCAGCAACGCCGTTCTTCGTATTGTTGGATGAGATGCACGGCGAACCGGGAGAAACAAATGTGAACAACAAGTTCAACATAAATTTCCATCTGTATGCTGAAGCAGGACAGAATGTTGTTATAGACAATAATCCGAAGAAAAGCGATGCAACCATCGATGAGGCCAAATATGCGCAGGCACATACTGCATTTGAAGACGGGAATAACCTGCTTGTCAAAGCATTTGCATATAATGAACAGGATTTCGAGATGACAACAAACAAGGGTGATGTGGCTGTTTCTGAAACGGTAGGGCAGACAACAGGCGAAGTGCGCGACTGGCTGCGTATTAACGGACGTAAACCTGCGGGATCAATGAACCGTATCATCACGATTCTGTATCCGTATAATGGAACTGCTGTACCTTCTACGGAAATTAAGGCGAAGTTTACAGACGCACCTGCCGATGTGACTTATCCTGAAAGTGCAGCTTTCCAGGTGACGGTGGGCGGTGAAACTTTCGACCTTTCATATACATTGTAATAATTCATTAACTAAATATCCATACAATGAAACTAAAACGTCAACACTTTTCATCAGGGTTTCTGGCAATCCTGATGCTTGTCCTAATGGCGGTGTCAACCACTTCCTGCAAGGACACGGAAACCGTCGACACGTCGGGCTTTCAGTTGCACTATACCAGCATGACTGATATAGCGCCGTCCATGTCGGGGTATGTTATCGCTAACCCCTCATATAAGGGACTTCCTCCTTCTGATTTTGCGATTACGCGGATTACTTTTGGTGAAGAAGGTGAGGCTTATACAGGTGACAGCTTTCAGATTGATGCTTCGTCCGGATCAATAGAGATTCTGAATACGGACAACCTGTCTGTAGGAGTGTATCGGATATCTGTTTCATGCGTATCGGGAGGTACAACCTATTCGTTTCCCGATATTGTAGAAGTAAATTTTCTGAAGCCTGTCCCTGACGGAATTGTAGTTGAGCCGAATCTGTTGACCGCTGATTACAATGATATTCTTGATGCAAACAGCGAAGCAGAAATGCCGACAGCGCAAGTAACAACGGATAACTCTGCAGAGCATATAACCATCACAGGGTATGCCATATCCAACGTGCGCCGTGGGGATGTGATTTATGACAATACGGCTAATCCGCTTTTTGCCATATCGGAAACGGGAGAAATCTCCATTGTGAAGGGACATGACGAAGCAACTGAAACGAATTTGGTTCCCGGTGTATATACGATTGACTTGAAGTTGAATACACGTGCGGCTGATGCGAACAGTGAATTGGGTATTTATACGGATGCGTTGCAGGTGAATGTCATTTCTGCTCCGCGCGGCTTAAGTTATGCAGACGGCTATGTAGAAGCCGGTGACGGCACATCAGAACATCCGATGAGAGGATTTACCAGCGAAGCTCCTGTTTTGCGCGGATCTGCAGAAGGTGCGAACTATGCCATTGTTGCAGTAAAGAGGAATGGTGTGGAAGATGAAAGCGCGATGGCTAAGTTCAGCATTGATGCAGCAACCGGAATCATTACTATTGGCGATGATCATGGTTTTGTGATTGATGATGTTTATACGGTAGATGTTAGCGTAACTAATGCGTATTCTGCTGAAGGAGAAGTGTACGTTGGAGAAGATGCGTTGACGATTACAGTGGTAGATTGGGTGAGCGCACCGATATCTTTGTCTTATGGCAACGTGAGTGCCCAACGTCTTATTGAGTTTACTGCATCTCCGGAATATGAAGGAGGTACGACCGCATTGGTTTATTCATTTGATAACCTTGATGAAAGTTTGGCGGATTATTTGTCTATTGATTCGGAAACCGGCGTGATTTCAGCTGCGCAAATGCATGAAATAACTCCGGGTGATTATACGGTTGTAGTGAAAGCAAGCAATTTTGTCGGTGAAATTACAGGAACAATGAATCTGCATGTGGATGAACACCCGTGTTACTTCACTTATATCCGATATGGAAACAATCTGGGATTGGATGAAACGACTGAGGCAAGTCAGTTCCGTTTCCATAGTCTTAGCGAAATACAGAGTATGGGAACTATTGCTCCTAAAACAGACTTTAATCCAGATGGTGGAGCTACTTTGACATGGAGTAGTGAAGCTAAATTTCAATCTGCAGGTATTAGTATCGATCGTAACACTGGGGTTCTGACTTTAGGAACAACTGAGGCTAATTTTGCCAGAGAGATGCCGATAATTTTTGTGACAGCAACGGCTACATTGGATGATTTCTCTTACTCGCATGTGGTACCTGTATTCTTCCATTATGCGAAAGAAGTTAACGGAATCACTTTAGAATATACTCCGTTCGTATTTCGTACAAGTCCTAGATTGGGCGGTCGTTCAAGTGTGCCGGTACTTGGAGGAGCGGATGCTTCTAACTTTTTGATAGATTACCGGAGAAGTCCCCAATATTGGAACTTGAATGGTGAGAGAAGTGACGGGACACCTCATGAAAGCGGTGCTATTGCGGACAACCAATTCCTGACAAATTTGTGGACTACCTATGGTGCAGGTACAGGGTCGAAGGATCCCATGGGATTCTTTAGAGGAACTGATATTGATCGTAGTAATTTGTCTAGGAAATTAGGATATGTGGATAACACATCAGGAAGTTCAAACAAATACTCTGTTGTTGTCAATCCGAATTTATGGAATGACGATGGTTGGGCTGATGGCGTGTTTATGATGACAATGACTTTTACAGTTGATGGAAACATTAATAATGTGAATGGTGGAACAGAAATTCGTCCTATAGCCATCTGGTTTGACAAGAGTTTGAACTGATAAGAAAAAACAGAAGGAATCTCCGGCATATTCTTTCCGAGAAGTTTTCGGTAGGTGAAGAATATCAAGGGACAGGATGCCGGAAAGGGCCGGAGATTTTGAAACCGTTTTCTTTATAATAAAAACAATTAATGAAACGATTATGAATCATATACATTTATCAAATTCAACAGGCCGGAAGTTTGCACTTACACTTTGCGCATTGCTTCTTACAGTCTGTGTGTATGCTCAGAAAACATTGAACGGTGTGGTGCTTGATGAGCAGGATATGCCTTTGATAGGGGCTACAGTGGCATTCTCCGGAAAAACGGGAGGTACGGTGACAGATATGGACGGAAAGTTCACGTTGAAAGTGAAAGTGGGGGACAAACTGACTTTCTCTTACATCGGCTATCAGACAAAGACAATGACTTTTAAGGGACAGAATAATATTACTGTTCGTCTGGAGCCGGACAATAAGTTGCTGGATGAAGTGGTTGTTGTCGGTTATGGTTCGATGAAGCGCAGCGATTTGACGGGATCGGTTGCTTCTGTCCGCGGTGAAGACTTGATAGGCTATCAGAGCAGCTCGGTTGCCGGAGCGTTGGCAGGCCAGGTGGCTGGTGTGCAGATCACGCAGACTGACGGAACGCCGGGTTCGGGATTCAACATCAACATTCGCGGTGTGGGAACCTTGACGGGCGACGCTTCTCCGCTTTATATTGTGGATGGCTTTCAGGTGGATGATATCGAATACCTTTCAGATGCAGATATTGAATCGATTGAAGTGCTGAAAGATGCTTCTTCTTCTGCCATTTATGGAGCACGTGCGGCAAACGGTGTGGTATTGATTACTACCAAGCAGGGAACGGTGAGCAAACCGACAGTCACTTATAACGGATCGGCTACCTACCGTCATATTTCAAAGAAACTGGATGTGCTCAGTCCGTATGAGTTTGTAAAGCTTCAAGGAGAAATCAACTCACAGTATCTTAACACCTATTATAGAGAAGGAAACGATGAAGATGGCAATCCTTACCGTTATCAGACGTTGGATGATTATATAGGTGTGGAACCGGTAGACTGGCAGGATGAAACATTTAATCCGACTTGGTCGCAGTCGCATAGCGTATCTCTTACCGGAGGTACTGATCAGAGCAAGTATGCAGGAACTTTTTCACGTTATGTAGAAGACGGTATTTTTAATAACAGTGGTTTTGACAAGACGACTTTCAAACTTCGTTTTGACCAGAAGCTTTCAAAGAGCTTGTCGTTTAATGCACAGGTGAACTATTCTATGACTAACCGCAGGGGACAGGGTACATCGGGAGACAGCGGGCGTTTCAACATGTTGGCTCAGATTCTTACCGCACGTCCTACTGCAGGTCTTCGTATGACGAACGAAGAGTTTCTTGCTACTGCCATTGACCCGGAACTGCTGGAAAGCGGCGAAAGCTTGGCGCAGGTGAACCCTGTGATGCAGACAGAAAATGTGACAAACAATAGGAAAGCTGAAATGTGGTCGGGAAACGCAGCAGTTAAATGGGAAATCATCAAAGGGCTGACTGCTAATGTTTCAGGAACGTATCGTACGACCAATACGCGTGCTGATGTCTTTTACCATGACGGATCCAAGGAGGCTTACCGTAATGGTCAGAGTCCATACGGACAAAGCCAGATGACTCGTGAGGTAAGTTGGACAAACAGCAATACCTTGACGTGGAAACAGAAAATCAAGAAGCACAGCTACGATGTGATGCTTGGTCATGAAATTGTATTCAGAGGTACAGAATACTTGTTGGGGCAGTCGATGGATTTTCCGTTTGACAATTTAGGAAACGACAATCTTGGTGTAGGAGCTACCCCGAGCCGTGTCACTTCAAGCCGTTCGGACAATAAGCTGCTTTCTTTCTTTGCCCGTGCAAACTATAATTATAACGACCGTTATCTCTTGACGGCGACAATGCGTGCCGATGGTTCTACCCGGTTCTCTGCAAAGAACAAGTGGGGATATTTCCCTTCATTCTCTGCTGCATGGCGTATTTCGGAAGAAAACTTCATGAAAGGCATTGGCTGGATTTCAAACATGAAACTCCGTTTCGGATGGGGATTGGTTGGTAATGACCGGATTTCTAATTACCTTTCACTCGACCTCTATGAAACAACAAAGTATGGCGTGGGCAATCAGGTTGTGACCGTTTTAACGCCGAAGCAGTTGAGGAACTCCAATCTGAAATGGGAGGCTTCTTCTACTGTGAATCTCGGCTTGGATCTGGGTTTCTTTGACAACCGCCTGAATGTTACTGCCGACTTCTTTATCAAGAATACGAAAGACCTGTTGCTTGCACAGTCGTTGGCGCATGTAACTGGATTTGAATCTCAGATGCAAAACATCGGTAAAATACAGAATAAGGGTATAGAACTTAGCCTTACAAGTTCGAACATTGAACGGAAAAATTTCACTTGGCAGACCAATTTCAATATTTCGTTTATCCGCAATGAGCTGAAGGCTCTTGCTGACGGTGTGGATGCCATGTATGCACGTTCCGGTTTCGACAGTAACTTTACGGCTTACGACTATGTAGCGATGGTAGGCGAGTCGCTTGGCCTGATTTACGGTTATGAGTTTGACGGAATCTATCAGAGCGATGACTTCTATACAAGCGCTTCTACCGGTGAGCTGATTCTGAAGCCGGGAGTAACAGACAACCAGCGTTACACTGAAGGAGTGGAACCGGGAGTTGTAAAATACAAAGATCAGGACGGTGATGGAGTTATTACGACAAATGACCGTACGGTAATCGGCAATGCACTTCCTAAATGGTATGGAGGTATCACCAATACATTTAATTTCTATGGCGTGGACTTCAGCTTCATGTTCCAGTTCAACTATGGAAATGATGTGTATAATGCAACCAGACTGTTCTCTACTCAATCTCGTTTGGGACGTAAGAATATGCTGGCTGAGGTGGCAGACCGTTGGAGTCCGACCAATGCTTCAAATAATGTGCCGAAATATGACGGATATATAACGAATGATGTGTATTCACGTTTTGTGGAAGACGGCTCATTCTTGCGTCTGAAGACGATGACGCTGGGCTATACTTTCCCGCGCGAATGGACGAAGAAATTTAAGGTTTCCAAACTGCGTGTATATGCTCAGGCACAGAACCTGTTCTGTATCACCGGTTATAGCGGCTACGATCCGGAGGTCAGCATGGCAGCCAGCAACCCGATGACTCCGGGACTTGACTGGGGAGCTTATCCGAAGAGCCGTATCTTTACTGTTGGACTTGATTTACAATTCTAAAAAACAATCGAACGATGAAAAAGAAATATCTATATACGATGCTGTTTGCTGCTGCTTGTCTGACAACAGTTGCTACGTCATGCTCCTTGGATGAAGAGGATTATGTGGACATCGAAAAGAACAATTATATGAATGATGCGAGTGAGGCGGAAACCGTGCTGCTCGGGGTATATCAGGCCGGAGCGGTTGATGCTACTTATGGGATGAACTTGTCTTTTTATCTGAATATGGGCACGGACTGCGAACAGGTGGAAGGAAGCTCTACAGAGAACTTCCGTATCGTTCCGACCAATGCTTATCCTACCACTCAATCAGATATTCAGAATACATGGGAGGCCCTTTATACGGGTGTTTACCGTGCCAATGACTTCTTGGAACGTTTGTCTGTCAAAATGGAAAGCTTTGAGTCGGAGGATGACAAGAATCTTGCCGCTATCTATTTGGCGGAAGCCCGTTGTTTGCGCGCTTTGTATAACTTTGAGTTGGTGCGCCGTTTTGGAAACATTGTATTGATGACCAGTACGGCCATGTCAGACCAGCATCCCTCTACCTTTGTGCAGGAGGATCCGGTGAAGGTATATGAGTTCATAGAGGCAGACCTGAAATATGCTATAGAAACGCTTCCGTATGCTACGGACGACACTTATCGTGAAAGTAATGATTTTCGTTTTTCAAAAGGTGCGGCAATGGGTTTGCTGGCAAAAGTTTATGCAACATGGGCTGGATATCCCATCCAGGATACTTCGAAATGGGAGCAGACTGCCAATATTGCCGGTCAGTTGATAAATTCAGGAAAGCATGATTTGCTGGCTGATTTTGAACAGCTTTGGTATAACACGTGCAACAGTATCTGGGACCCGACAGAAAGCTTGATTGAGATCTCTTTCTATTCTCCTACTGCAAGTGCTTCCAGCGATCCTGTAGGACGTATCGGAAAGTGGAATGGGGTAAGAGCAACTCAGATAGCAGGTACGAGAGGACGTTGTGCGGCAAACGATAAAGTGGTGCATTCATTTGTGCTTGACTGGAGAGCGGAAGATGGCATTGGTATGACGACAGACGGAACGAACAATGTTTATACGTATGAACCGGAAGCCGGTACACCGGGATATGACTGCCGTCGTCCTCTTTCGATCGCTAATTATCAGTATAATGATGACTATGTGCTGTGGACAAAAACATCCAGTACTACGGATGAAGTGGCGGCTCAGAATGATCTTAATCCGGATGCCGGACAAAGGTATAAACAGAATTATACACCTGCAAAGTGGGATATTGAAAAATACACTCAGGCTGCCAATGTTGTCATTAATGATGATAAGTCGAATGTGAACTGGTATGTGCTCCGTTATGCTGATGTGCTGTTGATTTATGCCGAAGCGTTGAATGAATGGAAAGGGGGACCGACTGACGAAGCATATGCGGCAGTAAATAAAGTGCGCCGCCGTGCCTATAATGATACCAGTCATGACCTTGCACAAGGAATGGATCAGGCTGCTTTCCGTGAGGCTGTCCGCAAGGAACGCAAGTATGAGCTGGCGTTTGAAGGACACCGCCGCCTGGATCTGGTACGTTGGGGCATTTATTATGAAACCATTCAGGAAACTTATGACAAGTTGATGAACTGGTGGCCGGATGCCAACTATGTGGTTTACAACTATACGGTGAAAGGCAAAAACGAACTTTGTCCCATCCCGCAGCGCGACATGGACTTGTGTACCCAGTTCAAGCAGAATCCCGGCTGGTAATACAGAAGTGACATAAATTTCAACAAAATTGAAGATTCTCCCGGCTTTTCTGACAGTCGTTTTGACATTTGAGGTCAGTTGTTTACAGCAGAAAGCTTAACTTTGTAATAGAAGGAAACAGGAGAATCTTCAATTATTAACATTAAACTTAAAAAGACGAATGAAAAGACATTTTGTTATTCTCGCTTCTGCAGCTTTGACTTTTGCTGCTTGTCAGAATGCACCCAAGGAGGATTACAGTTGGATTAAAAACAGTTTGGATGTGGCTTCTGCTCAACTGATGCAGACAGCGGAGGAAATTGATGGAACTGGCAAGTTCCCCCGGTCAATATGGACAGGCTATACAATGGATTTCCTTTGCAGTCAATTGGAACGTGATTCCGCTACTTTTAAAGATTCATTGCGGATAAATCCTGCCGCCGACAAACTCGGAAAGCTTCGCCTTTGTAATGTATATGACTGGACAAGCGGATTCTTCCCCGGTACGCTGTGGTATGCATATGAACTGACGGGCAATGACTCACTGAAGACAGAAGCGGTCAAGTATACGAATCAGTTGAATCCGGTCCGCTATTATGGCGGAACGCACGACCTGGGATTCATGGTGAACTGCAGTTACGGAAATGCGCGCCGTCTGGCTCCGAATGACACCATTGCCGCTGTCATGACTGAAACGGCGGATAATCTGTACAAACGTTATAATGATTCAATCGGCTGTATCCGTTCGTGGGATTTCGGCGCATGGAATTTCCCTGTGATTATCGATAATATGATGAATCTGGATCTCTTGTTTACGGTCAGCAAGATGACAGGCGATTCTAAATATAAGGACATTGCCGTAAAACATGCCAATACGACCATGCACAATCATTTCCGTCCGGACTACACCTGCTGGCATGTGGTGAGCTACAACGATGACGGTACGGTAGAAAGGAAGCAGACTCATCAGGGGAAGAACGACGATTCTTCCTGGGCTCGCGGACAGGCATGGGCTGTGTATGGATATACTTCCTGCTTCCGTGAAACAGGTGACTCGACTTATCTCGACTTTGCCTGCCATATAGGCGATATGATTATGGATAAGGTGAAGACCGATGATGCCATTCCGTATTGGGATTATGATGCTCCTGTCACTCCGAAAACTCCGCGTGATGCTTCGGCAGCAGCAGTTACCGCTTCCGGAATGCTGGAACTGAGCACAATGGTTTCCGACGGACAGAAATATTTTGACTATGCCGAAAAGATTCTGAAAAGTCTGTCATCGCCTGCTTATCTGGCAAAACCGGGCGAGAACTGCGGATTTATATTGATGCATTCTACCGGATCGCTTCCCAACGGATCTGAGATTGACACTCCGTTGAATTATGCCGATTATTATTATATGGAGGCACTGAAGCGTTATATGGACCTGAAAAAACTAACCTATAAAGATCTTAAATGATTATGAAACTGAATTTGAAGACCGTGGCGATGGCTGTCGTTTCATGCTTTGCTTTGGGACAGGCTATGGCGCAGGAACTGAAGACTGAAGTCTTTTCTTTGCTGAACCTGGATTATCCCGGACTGGAGAAAGTGAAGGCTTTGCATAATGAAGGAAAGGATGCTGAGGCGGCTAAAGAACTGCTGGATTATTACCGTGCCCGCACAGGTGTGAAAACCCCGGACATCAATCTGAAAAGCATCAAAATCAGCAAGACCGAACAGCAGTGGGCGGACGATGCCTTGCAGCATACTTTTTTTGCGCATAAGGGATACCAGCCCTCGTTTAATTACGGAGAAGACATCGACTGGCGCTATTGGCCGGTAAAGGATAATGAACTGCGCTGGCAGCTTCACCGTCACAAATGGTTTACTCCGATGGGGAAGGCTTACCGTATTTCGGGTGATGAAAAATATGCGGAAGAATGGACCAGACAGTACATCGACTGGATAAGGAAAAATCCGCTGGTGGAAATCAGCAAGGATGAGTTTGAAATGAAAGGAGATTCTAAACTGAAGGGGGATGCCGAGAACATGCGCTTTGCATGGCGTCCGCTGGAAATCAGCAACCGTCTGCAGGACCAGACTACGCAGTTCCAGCTTTTCCTCGTTTCTCCGTCGTTTACGCCGGAATTCCTTACCGAGTTCCTGCTCAATTATTATAAGCATGCGAACTACCTTATCGGACACTACTCTGACAAGGGAAACCACCTGCTGTTTGAGTCGCAGCGCATCATGTATGCCGGGACTTTCTTCCCCGAGTTCAAGGATTCTCAGATGTGGAGGAAAAGCGGGATAGATATCCTGAATCGTGAGATAGGTGTGCAGGTGTATGATGACGGAGGGCAGTTTGAACTTGATCCGCATTATCATCTGGCAGCTATCAATATCTTCTGCAAGGCTCTGTATCTGGCAGATATGAACGGCTTCCGTGACGAGTTCCCGAAAAAGTATCTGGATACGGTGGAAAATATGATTATGTTCTACATGAACGTCAGCTTCCCGGACTATACCAATCCTTGTTTCAGCGATGCTAAGCTGACAACCAAGAAGGAAATGATAAAGAACTACAAGCAATGGGCGAAGCTTTTCCCCGACAACAAGGCGATTCTTTATTTTGCAACGGAGGGAAAGAAAGGCGAACTGCCCGCTTATCTGTCGAAAGGTTTCCTGACATCCGGCTTCTTTGTTTTCCGCAACTCTTGGGGAATGGATGCTACCCAGATGGTTGTAAAAGCTGGTCCGAAAGGGTTCTGGCATTGCCAGCCGGACAACGGAACGTTTGAACTTTGGTTCAACGGAAAAGACTTGTTCCCTGATTCCGGTTCGTATGTTTACGCCGGTGAAGGAGAAGTGATGGAATGGAGAAAATGGTTCCGCCAGACAAGGGTGCATAATACGCTGACCTTGAACGACAAGGACTTGGAAACGACAGAGTCTGTAACCAAGCTTTGGCAGCCGGATGGAGATGTGCAGACTTTGGTGACAGAAAATCCGGGCTACAAGAACCTGAAGCATCGCCGTTCGGTGTTCTTTGTCGACAACACTTATTTCGTGATTGTGGATGAGGCTGCAGGCAGTGCCAAAGGTGTAGTGAATCTGCATTATCAGATGCCGAAAGGAAAGATAGCCAACAGCCGTGAGGATATGACTTTCGTCACTCAGTTTGAAAACGGCAGCAACATGAAGCTGCAATGTTTCGGCCCGGACGGAATGACAATGAAGAAAGAAGAGGGGTGGCAGTCGACTGCTTACCGCAAGAAGGTGAAGCGTATGAATGTTTCGTTCAATGTCAGAAAAGACGGAGGCGATGCTGTACGCTACATCACTGTCATCTATCCGATGAAAGACAGTGCCGATGCGCCCGAAATGTCTGCCAGGTTCAAGAACAAGAAGTTCGATGAGAAAGGGCTTGAAGTGGAAGTGAAGGTGAACGGCAAGAAACAGGTATTGAAATACAATTTATAATCATTGACGGATGAGCGTGTGCCGTCACAGTTCGGTGCACGCTCGTTTTTTTTAAGAAAAATCGGTAATTATGAAAAACATATCAGGCAGTCTTTGTGTGGCCACACTCGGGCTTTTGGGATGTGCTTCCCATCAGAAAGAGCATGCAGAACAGCCCAATATCATTTTCATCATGACAGATGACCATACAACACAGGCAATGTCATGTTATGGAGGCCATCTTATCCAGACTCCCAATATGGACCGCATTGCGGAGGAAGGTATCCGTTTTGACAATTGCTATGCGGTGAATGCTTTGTCGGGACCGTCGCGCGCTTGTGTGCTGACGGGAAAGTTCAGTCATGTGAACGGATTTACAGACAATGCCAGTACCTTTGACGGAAGCCAGCAGACTTTTCCGAAGCTGCTTCAGCAGGCTGGCTATGAAACCGCTGTTATCGGAAAATGGCATCTGATTTCGGAGCCTCAGGGCTTTGACTATTGGAGTATACTGACCGGGCAGGAAGAGCAGGGCGACTATTATGATCCGGATTTCAACGAGAACGGAAAACACATCACGGAAAAAGGTTATGTGACGGATATCATCACGGATAAGGTAATCCGTTTCCTTGACGGAAGAGATACGTCGAAGCCTTTCTGCGTGATGTTCCATCAAAAGGCTCCTCACAGGAACTGGATGCCGGCTCCGGAACATCTTGGGATGTTCAACGATACGGTTTTTCCGGAGCCTGCCACGCTGTTTGATGATTATGCCGGCAGGGGGCGCGCTGCGGCGGAACAGGACATGTCGCTCGCCAGGACTTTTACGGACGACTGGGACTTGAAGCTTATGACGAGGGAAGAGCTTCTGAAAGACACAACCAACCGTCTGTCAAAGGTGTATAGAAGAATGCCTGTGGAAGTGCAGCACAAATGGGATTCTGTTTATGCGGGAAGAATAGCAGAGTACCGCAGAGGCAACCTTAAAGGAAAAGAACTTGTCAGTTGGAAGTACCAGCAGTATATGAGAGATTATTTGGCGACAGTCGTTTCTGTGGATGAAAACATCGGTCGTCTGCTGAAATACCTTGAAGACAAGGGGGAACTTGACAATACGGTCATCGTCTATACATCCGACCAGGGCTTTTTCTTGGGCGAGCACGGCTGGTTCGACAAGCGTTTCATGTATGAAGAATGCCAGCGTATGCCGTTGATAGTCCGTTATCCGAAGGCGATAAAGGCAGGTTCGGTCAGTTCGGCCATTTGCATGAATGTGGATTTCGCTCCTACGTTCCTCGACCTTGCCGGGATAGATATTCCGGAAGACATTCAGGGCGAATCGTTGAAGCCGATTCTTGAAAATGAAGGGAGAACTCCGGACGGATGGAGAAAGGCCGCTTATTATCATTACTATGAATATCCGGCAGAGCATAGCGTAAAGCGTCATTACGGCATACGTACCCGGGACTTCAAGCTGATACATTTTTATAATGATATCGATGAGTGGGAAATGTATGACCTGAAGAAAGATCCGAATGAAATGAACAACGTGTTCGGACATCCGGAATATGCGGAAGTTCAGCAGGAAATGATGTCGCTACTGAAAGAAACTCAGACGCAGTATGGCGATACGGATCCCGAAGAGAAGGAAAAGGTGCTTTTCAAAGGTGACAGAAGATTCCAGCATAGACAAAAGTAATTATATAAAATCTGATATCATGGACAGAAGACATTTTTTGGAGATTTCGGGCTGGTCGTTTTTGGGACTGGCCGCTTCTGGCAGTTTGCTCGGCGCATGCAAGCCGGGAAGCAAGGAAGCAAAGAAAATCATGCCGTCGCCTACAAACACGAAGCTGTTTTGGGGGGACTTGCACAATCATTGCAACCTGACGTATGGGCACGGCGATATGCGCGACGCATTCGAGGCTGCCAAAGGGCAGCTTGATTTTGTGAGCGTGACACCTCATGCGATGTGGCCGGACATTCCGGGTAGGAACGATCCGCGTCTGTCGTGGGTCATTGACTATCATACCGGCGCTTTCAAACGCTTGAGGGCGGGAGGCTATGACAAGTATGTAAAGATGACGAACGAATATAACAGGGAGGGAGAGTTTCTGACTTTCATAGGCTATGAGGCACACAGCATGGAGCATGGCGACCACGTGGCCTTGAATTACGACTTGAATGCCCCGCTTGTAGAATGTACGTCGATCGAGGACTGGAAACAGAAGGCAAAGGGGCATAAGGTTTTCATTACCCCTCACCACATGGGGTATCAGACCGGCTACCGCGGATATAACTGGAAGTTCTTTACGGAAGGCGATCAGACTCCGTTTGTTGAAATGTATTCGCGTCATGGCCTGGCCGAAACGGATCAGGGAGATTATCCGTATCTGCATGATATGGGACCGCGCCAGTGGGAAGGCACTATATTGTACGGTCTTGAGCAGGGGCATAAGTTCGGATTGATAGGATCTACCGACCAGCATTCGGGGTATCCGGGAAGTTACGGCGACGGGCGTGTGGGGGTATTGGCTCCTTCGTTGACCCGTGATGCGGTATGGGAGGCCTTGCGCACGCGCCACGTTTGCTGCGCTACGGGCGACAATATCAAGATTGACTTCCGGCTGAATGACGCGATGATGGGAGATGTGGTGCGAGGAAACAGCCGCCGCATTTATCTGAATGTAGAGGGGCAGAGCTGCATCGACTATATCGACATCATCAAGAACGGAAGGCTGCTTGCGCGGATGAACGGTCCGATGACTCCGGTTATGCCGGAAGGCGATACCGTACACTGCAAAGTGAAGGTTGAATTCGGCTGGAACCGTGAGGAGCGTTATGTCACCTGGAAGGGAAACCTGTCAATCGACAAGGGACGCATCCTGAAAGTCACTCCTTGTTTCCGCGGTGCAGCGTTTACTTCTCCGCAGGAGGGTGAAACGGAGTTCCATACGCATGTCAACAAGATCATCTCGGCATCGGAGCGTCAGACGGAGCTTTTGCTCTATACGTCGAAGAACCCGAATACGCTGACTCCGGCTACGCAGGCCGTTATTCTCGAACTGGAGATGCCGAAGGACGGAATCATAACGGCTGACTTTAACGGCAAGCAGTTCAAGCATTCGCTGGGCGAGCTGCTGGAAGGCTCGCGCTCGCATTTTATGATCGGATGGCTGAGCGAGGCCATCTTGTTCAACCGCGCCATGCCTGAAAGCTGCTATATGATTGAGCATTACATGGAGGACAAGGAGCCTGAAAGAGATACGGACTATTATTACGTGCGTGTCCGTCAGCGCGACCAGCAGTGGGCTTTCAGTTCTCCGATATGGGTGGAACGTGTTTGATTGAGTTTGTATGGAAAAGAGATATGTAATCGGAATTGATTTGGGCGGCACGTCCGTGAAATATGCCTTGATTGACAACGAAGGGACGTTTCACCGCCAGGGGCGTTTGCCCTCGTATGCTGACATTTCGGCCGAAGCGATAACGGGACAGATCTGCAAGGCTGTAAGGGATGCGGCTGATGCGGCGGCCAATCTCGGCATCCGCGTTGAAGGCATCGGCATCGGGACTCCAGGCATTGTGGATGCATCGGGACGCAGGGTGCTGGGCGGTGCGGAGAATCTGGCCGGATGGGAGAACCTGCCTCTGGCCGACATCATAGAGAAGGAAATCGGTCTGCCGGTGCGAATCGGAAACGATGCGAACATGATGGGACTGGGAGAAATGGCTTTCGGTGCCGGAAAAGGTTGTGGAAACATCGTGTTCGTGACCGTCGGAACCGGAATCGGCGGTGCGGTGCTGATCGACGGGAAGCTGTTCGGCGGTTATGCAAACCGGGGTACCGAACTTGGACACGTGCCGTTGATTGCAGACGGAGAGCGGTGTGCCTGTGGATCGGTGGGGTGTTTGGAGCACTATGCTTCGGCCTCGGCGCTGGTCCGCCGTTTCCGCGAGCGTCTTGAAAAAGCAGGAGCTCCGGTGCCGTCGGAAGAGATTAACGGTGAACTGATCGTGCGTTTGTACAAGGAAAATGATGCAATTGCCGTGGAAAGCTTCAACGAGCATTGCGACTTTTTGGGGCACGGCATCGCGGGATTCATCAATATATTCAGTCCCCAGCTGGTCGTTGTCGGCGGGGGATTGTCCGAATCGGGCGACTTCTATATAAAGAAAGTCAGCGAGAGTGCATTCAGATATGCTATTCCCGACTGTGCGGTCAACACGCGCATTGTTGCGGCTTCTTTGGGAAACCGTGCCGGATGCCTGGGGGCGGCTTCGCTGTTTTTCTGCGGATGAGTCTTGGACCTTTCGTAATTTCCCTTATGTAAGCTATTGGAACAGCACTTGTTCTGTATCTCCAGCCTAAGGATATATATCTTTAGGTTGAAGATATGTGTCTTTAGGCTGGAGATGGAGATTGTCTGCCGTATTTTCGGCATTTGTAATGTGGTTTAATGTTTAGGCAATGAGTATGAAGAGAGTTTTATCATTGGCCTTGCTGTGCATGGCGGTGCAGTGGGGGCTGGCTTCCGGGCTTTTGCCCGACTATCTTTATGAGGAATGGAGGAAATCGCCTTTCCCTCAGAAAGGGGTGACGGTTTCTGTAAATCCATCTCCTCTGTTGTGGCCTTCTGTGAGGTATTGGGAAAAGAAGGATGTGACTTACAATGTGTATTTGAGCCGGGATTCCGTGTTTTCTGACGAGTCCACTATGCGGAGCATGGGGCAGCGTTATTGTTTTTTCAATCCTCACCGCTCGCTTGAATCCGGTGTGTGGTACTGGAAATACGAGATTGTAGACAATGGAAAGGTGCTTCCTCAGGGAGTGTTTTCTTTTGTGGTTGAAGCTGATGCGGAAGGAACGGTCACACCCGCTTTCGATGCTTTTGTCCGGAATATTCCGCAGGCCCATCCCAGGGTAATGAACTATGGCAGAAATCTGGACGCTATCCGGCATGAAGCGCCTTCGCATCCGTTGTACAAGCGCATGATCCGTGCTGCCGAACAGGCTGCGGTCAAGCCTGTGTATCGTGGTCCGGTGGAGAGTGATGTCCCTGCCGAGGAACGCCGGCTGAACCAGATAGGAGGGGAGGAAACCGAAATATACAGAACCTTGCTTGAAGGCTATGTGCTTTCCGGAAAACCGGAGCTGCTCGACGCTTTGCTGGAGCGCACGGATGTTCTGCTGCAATGGCCCACTTACGACCTGCTGGGCTCAAAAGTGCTGACTTCGCTGGCTTTGGGATACGACATGCTTTACGATAAGCTGGATGACAAGGTGAAGAAGCGGATACTGGCGGTCATCGACAGCCAGTTGAAGGACGGGCTGAAGCGCTGGCCGGGATACACGGAGGCACGTCAGGTGGAAAATCATTTCTGGCAGATGGAGATTACGGGCAACTTTACTGCGGCTTTGGCTACACTGGGGCATCTGAAATCTGCTGAAGAAATGTTGCGCTACACCTACGAGCTTTTTATCGCCCGCTTTCCGAACCTGTCGACTCAGGATGGCGGATGGGCTGAAGGAGAAGGATACTATAGCGTGAATCAGAGCGCGATCGTTGACATGGCTTTGCTCTTGAAGAAAATAGGGAAGATAGACATCTTCAAGTCGGGATGGTACCGTAACCTGCCCGACTATTTCATCTATTTTTCTCCTGTGGCCTCGCCTGTGTCCGGATTCGGAGATATGCACGACCGCGTAGCTACAGGAAGTCTGAAGGGACGTTCTGAGATGCTGGTCATCGGTTGCGAGGAGAATAATCCGAAAGCCGTTTACCGTCTGTTCAGTTCCTTGAAGCCGGCAGACTCTTTTTATGGAGGGAAGTGTCCGGCTGATTATTGGAAAAAGCCTTTGGCGAAAGTAGAGCCCTGGTATCAGATTGTGGATAATGTGAGGCTGACGGCAAAAGATGCGGTGGAGCCGGATACGGTTGCTCAGGATAAGGTCTTTGTCGGCGTAGGGGCGGCAGCCATGCATACGGATGTGCTGCATCCCGCAGAAAATACGGCTGTGTTTTTCCGGTCTTCTCCCTTTGGCGCAAAGGGGCACATGCACGCCAATCAGAACAGTTTCAACATTGCGCGGAAGGGGGAGCGGCTTTTCTATCCGACGGGTTATTATACGTCGTTTGCCGACCCTCATTCGCTGACTTCATACCGTCATACGCGCGCACATAATACGATTCTGGTGAACGGATGCGGACAGGCTTTCGGTCATGAGGGGTATGGATGGATCAAAAGGCACCTGCACGGACACTCGCTGTCGTATGTGTGCGGCGATGCCAGCCGTGCTTACCGCCCGGTGACGGACGGCCAGTTCAAGGATTTGCTGGAAAAGAACGGCATAGCCCAGGACAGTGCTTCCGGTTTCGGCGATTCGGGATTGAAGAAATACGAGCGGCATCTGGTGTTTGTCCGTCCGGATATCGTGGTTGTGTATGATGTACTTCAGGCTGAAAATCCTTCGGTGTGGACTATGCTGCTCCATACGGTCGAAAAAAGTTCGCTGGCTGATTCGCTGGCTTTGCAGCTGAATACGGAGCGCAGTGTTGCACGCGCCGATGTATTTGGCAGTGTGCCTCTCCGTGCGGAACTGACCGACAAGTTCTTTTCTCCGGCGGTCGACTTCAAGAAGAAATATAAGAACGGAACCCCTTTGCAGTATCATGCTTCATTCAGCAATGCCGCAAAGGTCAGAAATATGCGTTTCCTGACCGTAATCCGGATGAGCGACAAGGGATCGGATCTTTGCCCGCTCGTATGCACGGGAAAAGGAAAGTGGACTGTCGGAAACGTTTCAATTGAGGCGCAGCTTGATGCCGGCAAGCCTGTTATGCTTAAAGTGGAATGCGGAACTTCGCGGCTTGATGTCGGCGAACGGGAAACCCGGCTTGAAGAAAACGGAATGAAACATTCTTGTTCAGACTTGATACCTGAAGGAAATTATGTATATTAGTGGCAAATTTATGTATTAGGTATGAATGTAAAGTTTTTTTTGTTGGCCGGGACGGTTGCCCCTGTTGCATTGTCTGCTCAGAACCGTCCGAATATTATTTATATTATGACAGACCAGCAGTCGGCTGCAGCCATGAGCTGCGCTGGAACGGCTGAGGTGAAAACGCCGAATATGGATCGGCTGGCTGCGCATGGCGTGAGGTTTGAGAACGCCTACTGCGGGATGCCCTTGAGCGGTCCGACGCGTTCGGCCATGTTTACCGGCTATATGCCGAGCGAAATAGGCACGATAGAAAACGGCATAGCGATTCCCGACTCACTGCAGGAGCATACGCTTGGTTCCTTGATGACGGAAGGAGGGTATTATTGTGCTTATGCAGGCAAGTGGCATGCGAATACCGTTTCGCTGCCTTCCGAATATTCTTTCGGCTTTCATCGTCTGAGCATGAACGGGGACATCGGTTTGGCCGAGTCTTGCGTGGAGTTCCTCCGGAGCAAGCCTGAAACTCCGTTTTTCCTTGTGGCTTCCTTTACGAATCCGCATAATATCTGCGAATATGCACGCCATCAGCATACGCCTTATGCAACGGTAGAGGAACCGCCTTTGGAGGAATGTCCGAATCTTCCTGCGAATTTTGCCGTGAATCCTTATGATGCCAGTGTGCTCGCTTTCGAGAAGAAGCAGAGTTATGCTTTGTATCCCTCGCAAGATTTTACTCCGGACGACTGGCGGCGCTACAGAAATGCGTATTTCCGCCTGGTGGAGGCGGTTGATGCCGAAATCGGAAAGATTGTGGATGAAATAGACCGTCAGGACTTGTGGAAAAATACTGTTATCATATTTACAAGCGATCATGGCGACGGATGCGGCGCTCACCAGTGGAATCAGAAAACCGTGCTTTATGAAGAAGTGGCTAATATCCCGTTCATTGTCTGCCTTCCGGGAAGCAAGAATGGAGGCAAGGTGTTGCCCCAGCTGGTAAACAATGCCGTTGATCTCATGCCTAGTGTATGCGATTGGGCGGGCATTGACATGCCGGCGGGCAGACAGGGCGTGAGTTTCCGCGGCATTGCTGAAAGCGGACTTCCGGAGAAGCCTCACCAGAAATATGTGGTGACTGAAACCAATTTCAACCAGACCAGCGGTACGCTGGGATGGATGGTGCGCACGCCTCATTACAAGTATGTGCTTTATGACAAGGGAAAGTATCGTGAGCAGTTGTTTGATATGGATAAAGACAGAGGCGAGATGCAAAACCTTGCGGTTGAGTCTGGTTATGCTCAGGTATTGGCGGAACACCGGCAGATGTTGAAAGAATGGCTGGAGAAACATCCTGCGCCAGGACGGGAGAAACATCTGAGTCTGATTCCTGCCGATTGATAGTGCTGATATAAATTAATGTGCCGATGCTCCGACTCTTTCGCATGTGGGTTCTGCGTTTGTCGTGCATCGGCACATTGTATTTTACGCTGGCTATATCTTATTTCCGGTCTGCTTTCAGGCGGTCGGCCATTGCTTTGGCCAGTTCTTTTGCCTGAGCGTAATTGTCGGCTTTCATGCTTTGTTTCATTTCTACCGGATTGCCGACTACTTCAAATTTCAGCTTTTCCGCATATTCAGCCAGTTTCTTTACGGCTGCACTGGCCCATGTGTATGAACCGAAATAGCCCATGATGCGGTTCTTCATCTCTCTTCCTGCCACTTTGCTGAGCAATGCTTCCATTTCCGGATACAGGTGCATGTTGTAGGTAGTGCATCCGACAATCAGACCTTTGTATTTGAATATGTCCGACAGAATGTAGGACTGGTGGGTATGCGAAACGTTATGAAGGATAATGTTCTTGATACCTTCCTTGCTCAATTCTTCGGCAATGGTTTCTGCAAGCTCTTCGGTGTTTCCGTACATGGTTCCGTAAGCGATGACAACCCCTTCTTCGCCTTCATAGCGGCTCATCTTGTCGTAAAGGTCGACAACTTGAGGTATCTTTTCTTCCCATACCGGACCGTGAGTCGGACAGATCATGCTGATTGGCAGGCTGCTGCATTTCTGCAAAGCCTTCTGTACCGGATTGCCGAATTTCCCGACGATATTTGAATAATAGCGGCGCATTTCGTTTTCATAGATGTCCGTGTTGATGTTCTTGTCGATGCATCCGCCGTTTAGCGCTCCGAAACATCCGAACGCGTCGCCCGAGAACAGGATGCCGTCTGTTTCATCAAAAGTGACCATCGTTTCGGGCCAGTGTACCATCGGAATGAGATAGAACCGCAAGCTATGGTGTCCCAGCTTCAGGAAATCGCCGTCGCCCACGACATAACGTTCGCCGGTTACGCCATAATAGCCTTCAACCATGTCGAAAGTCTTTTTGTTTCCGACCAGCACAATTTCAGGATAGTATTTCTTTATGAGAGCGAGGGAGCCTGAATGGTCCGGTTCCATGTGATTGATAATCAAATAGTCAATCTTCCGGTCGCCGATAACGCTGCGGATTTTCTTCATGTATACTTCAAAAAAAGCCACATCCACCGTGTCGACCAGTGCAACCATGTCGTCATCAGCAATCAGGTAAGAGTTATAAGATACGCCGTAAGGCAATGGCCACAGATTCTCGAACAATGCTTTTGTCCGGTCGTTCACACCTACATAATGAACTTTTCCTTTAATTTCCATTTGAATCTAATAGTTATTTATTGTATCCTGTTTTTATAATGTTTTCCTTGCCATGAATCGCGTTCTTTCATGCGCTTCTTTATCCTTTCGGTAAATTCATAATTCTTCAGTCCCCAGTCGGGAGCGATGAGCAGTTCTTTGGGCGACTGAGATATAAACCGTTCGATCACGATGTCGGGACGAAGATGTTCCAGATAGTCGATGGTCAGATCGATGTATTCGTCTGCCTTGTACAGATGGAACTCTTCGGGGTGTTCGGCATATTCATGCGCCATGCGGGTTCCTTTCACGAGCTGCAGCTGGTGGAGCTTGAGCGTATTCAGAGGCAGCTCTGAAATCGTTTCCGCCTGAGCGATGATCTGCCTGCCGCTTTCTCCCGGCAGGCCAAGAATGACATGCCCTCCTGTCAGAATCTTTCTTTGCGCTGTTTTTCTGACGGCATCGGCTGTACATTCAAATGTATGTCCTCTGTTGATCCGTTTCAATGTGCGGTTGTCTGTAGATTCGATGCCATACTCAACGATCAGGAATGTTTGCCTGTTCAGCCCTTCCAGATAGTCCAGCAGCGAATCCGGCATACAGTCCGGCCGTGTTCCAATGACCAGTCCCACTACGTTTTCCACTTCCAGAGCCTCTTCGTACATGCGTTTCAGTTCCTCCAGCCCGGCATAGGTGTTGGTGTAAGCCTGGAAGTATGCGAGATATTTCATCTTCGGATACTTTCTGGAAAAGAAGGCCACCCCTTCACGTACCTGTTGCCCGACAGGTTTTTCCGTGTGGCAATACGCCGGATTGAATGTCTGGTTGTTGCAGTATGTGCATCCTCCATATCCCTTTGTGCCGTCACGGTTCGGACACGTGAAGCCTGCGTTGATCGATATTTTCTGTACTTTGTACGGAAAGTGCGCGGCCAGAAAACCGGAAAAGTCGTTGTAGCGTACCCGTTCGTCCATCGTTTGTCTTTTACGGGCGCAAAGATAATCTTTTTTCACGGAAGTGCAAAGTCTGGTTTCCGCACATTCCGCCCTTTAAATACCTTTAAATGTTTTCGGCTGTCCGTCAGTCTTTGGCCTGATGTACAGTGAGCTGCGGGAACGGGAAGCCGATTCCTTTCCGGTTGAACGTATCGTATATTTTCTTGTTCATGTCGAAGTATACGCTCCAGTAGTCTTCGCTTTTGGCCCATGCGCGCACAACAATGTCGACGCTGCTTGCCGAAAGTGCCTTCAGAGCGACAAGCGGAGCCGGGTCTTTCAGGATGCGTGTGTCGGCTTCGATAAGTTCTTCGAGGACGCCCTTCACCTTGTCTACGTCTTCACCGTATTCTATGCCTATGATCCATTCGGCACGCCTCATGTTCTGCTTGCTGTAGTTGGTGATGGCGCTGCTGCTGAGCACTCCGTTGGGGACGTAAATGATTTTGTTGTCGAGTGTGGCGAGCACCGTATGGAAGATCTGAATTTCCTTTACGGTTCCGCTTACGTCGGCTGTTTCCGTATCGATATAGTCGCCCACCTTGAACGGCTTGAATACCAGAATGATCAGTCCGCCGGCAAAGTTTGACAGATTGCCTGACAAAGCCATACCTACCGCTACGCCGGCAGAGGCCAGAAGGGCGGCGATGCTGGTGGTTTCTATTCCCAGCTTGCTGATGATGGCGAAGGCCAGCACCAGGTTGAGCAAGATGCTTAGGAGGCTTTTGAGGAAGGTTTCTACGCTGACTTCCAGTTTTCTTTTCTTGAGTATTTTGCTTACCAGACGGTTGATCTGTTTGATGATGAAGCGTCCGATGATAAAGATCAGGATGGCGCCGATGATGTTTTTTCCGGCATCGATACCCCAGTCGATCAGTCGGTCAAGAACGGCTTCCATATTGATTTTCGTAGAAGCGCTCAATAGCATGATGTGTTGTAGTGTAGCTGACATAATGTTTCTTCTGTAAAATGGTTATTCTATAAGTTCGCCTTTACCCTGGCGTGTGATTTCAGGAATATCTTCACAACAATTGATGACGGTGGAAGGTTCAAGCCCTCCTATTCCTCCGTCGATTACGAGGTCGACCTTGTCCCCGAACTTTTCATCTATCAGTTCCGGGTCGGTCACGTATTCGGTGTCTTCGCCTTCTTCCAGCGGGAGCGTTGTGGTCAGTATCGGTGCATCCAGCGCGCGGCAGATTTCATGGATGATGGGATTGTCGGGCACGCGGATTCCCACTTCCTTACGGTTACGGAAGATTTTCGGCAGCCTGCTGTCGGCCTTGAGGATAAACGTGAACGGTCCCGGGAGGTTGCGCTTCATCAGCTTGAACGTGTTGTTGCTTACCTTGGCGTATTCGCTTATGTTGCTCAGGTCGTAGCAGATGATGGAAAGCTTTGGCTTGCGCGGGTCGATGTCCTTGAGCTTGCAGATGCGTTCGATTGGACGCTCTTTCAGCGCGTGGCATCCGATGGCATACATGGTGTCCGTCGGGTAGATGATGATGCCTCCTTCGTTGAGTATGTCAACTACCCGCTGGATGTCATCCGGATTGTTGTTCTTTGAATAAAGTTTGAGTAGCATGCTTTGGTTGCAGAAGATTAGACTTCCGCATCCGCAAAAGTACGAATTTTAATTGAAACGGATGCCTTGAAGTGCAGAATACCTGCGCTTTATTGCTTTTTCTTTTTCCTGAGCTCTTCGGCTATGCGGTAATGGATGGCTGCTTCCGTTTCTTTCCCGGCTTTTTCGAGCGCTTCGGCAAAATATTCGTGCGCTCCGGCGTGTTCCGCTTTCAGGCTGGTCGCTTTGTCAAGGTCGGCTATGGCTCCCTCGATGTATCCCGTATGCAGGCGCAGTTTTCCGCGGTTGTATACGGCCTTGAATTCTCCGGGGCGTATCTCGACGGCTTTGTTGAGGCATATTCCGGCTTCTTCGGTGTGCCCTTCATCAAACAGGGTGATGCCTTTGCGCACCCATGCGTCTACGTATCCGGGGTAAAGTTCGATGGCTTTGTTGTAGTTGGCGATGGCCGCCCGTGCATCGTGTGCCTTTGTGATGCACTCGTTCCCCATCAGGTAATATTCGCGTGCATACTTCTCCAGGTTCTTCCGTTGTGCTGCCATTTCCTCTTTCAGCCGGCGGTTTTCTTCCTTCAGGCGGTTGATGATGTTCAGCTTTCTGCGTATAAACCGCTGTATGAGAGGTTTCTCGATGTCATACCGGCTGTGTATTGCCTTGAAGAACGAGCTCAGGAAGGCGGTGAAGTCGCCTTTGTTGAAAGCTTTTGCCGCTTCCGCATATTCCACGTCGGCCTGCGCCTGCTTCATGGCGCGGTCGAATGCGATCCGGTCGTTGAAATGCTTGGCGAAGCTTACGATTTCCGGCCGCACGAAGATGTCGCTCCGGGTGATTTCCCGTTTCAGGCGGATGCCTTCGAGCGACGTACACCGGCTCAGCGCCACATACGTCTGTCCTCCGGCAAACACCCCTCCGGTAAAGTCGATGACCACGCGGCTGAACGTAAGTCCCTGGCTTTTGTGGACGGTGATGGCCCATGCCAGCCGGATGGGATATTGCGTGAAGGTGCCCAGTTCTTCTTCTTCGATTTTCTTTTCCTGTTCGTTGTAGTGATAGCGTATGTTGCTCCAGCTTTCCTGGCGGACATCAAATTCGCGTCCTTCCTCGGTCACGATGTAAAGGATGCCGTCGTCGGATATTCCGGAGATGGTTCCGATGGTTCCGTTCACCCACCGCTTCTCCTGGTCGTTCTTGATGAAAATGATTTGCGCGCCCGGCTTTACGATCAGCTCCATGAGTGTGGGGAGGCTGTTTTCGGGAAACTCTCCCTTGATGACGCCTTTCAGCGTGACGGGTTCGCCCGGAAGCTCCGCCAGTTTTTTCTCGTTGATGTAGTCAACCGTGTCCCTCCGTGTGGCGAGGGTGATATACAGGTCGTTCTCCTCCCTGTTTTCCGGCACGTTGCACCGTGTGTTCAGAAGCTGGAGGTCGGCGTTTCCGGCCGTATTGGTGCGGATATGGTCGAGCACGCTTACGAACACTTTGTCGGTCTGCCGGTACACTTTGGTCAGTTCGATTGATACCAGCTCGATCTGCCGGAACACGTTGGCCGAGAAGAAGTATGGGTTCGGGTAAAAGCGGTTCAGTATTTCCCTTTCGTCGCTTTTCACCACCGGTTCAAGCTGGTATACGTCGCCCACCAGCAGGAGCTGCTTTCCGCCGAAGGGTTCGCGCATGTTCTGTGAATAAGTGCGCAGAATCCGGTCGATAAAGTCGATGATGTCCGCCCGTACCATCGAGATTTCATCAATGATGACCAGTTCGATGTTTTTTATCAGTTTCCGGTGGTCGGACGAGTATTTCAGGTAATCCTTGAGCTTGTTTCCCGCAAATTTGGGGTCGTCGGGCAGGAGCGGATGAAAAGGCAGCTTGAAAAAGCTGTGCAGTGTGCTTCCTCCGGCATTGATGGCCGCTATTCCGGTGGGAGCCAGCACCACATATTTCTTTCGGGTGTTCTGGCACACATACTTCAGGAACGTAGACTTTCCGGTGCCTGCCTTCCCGGTAAGGAAAACCGACTGGCGGGTATATTGGATCAGTTTCAGGGCATTCTGAAACTCCGGATTGTCTGTGTCGATCGAGAGGTGTGTCATGGTCTTGGCCTTTTAGGTGGTTGGCAAAGGTACAAAAATATCTTCATAATCCGTGCGGCTGCTTTGTCCGGGACGATAAATCCCGCCTTTGGCACCGGATGCAAATCGCTGTTTGCTTCGGCATTTCGCTTTCATAATGTTTGCATATCGGCCGATCTGCTGACCTGCAACGGGTGGATTTACGCTCTTCTATAGGCGCTTTCCTGCCCGAAACATGCTGCCTTTCCCTCCGGAAATCCTTCTGAGAGGATTTTCATCCCTGCCTTTCCGTGAAAATAACCCGTCATCTGCGGCAAAATGTCCCGTCATTTTCGTCCGAATGACCATATATCTTGTGTGAAATGTCCCGTCATTCCGGAAGAAACGCTCCGTTTCCGTGGTTCAGGGTGCCGGATGCCGGCGTTTTTTCTCCGGATTGTTTCCGACTCAGCCAACTGACATTCTTTCGTGGAGAAGACTTCTGCGGATTTTATCTTTCTTTTTGATGCGTTTCTCCCTTCTTTATATATGCTTTTGTCTGCCTTTTTCGCTATATGCAAGCTGTTTGAACCGCTCCGGACGTTTGTGCCTGCGGTTTTATGGACAACCCTTTGCCCTTGCCCGAAGCATGCGATTCTCGCGGTCCGGAAATGACGTTTTGTCAGATTGACATTTCGGACTTGCGCTTCTTGAACCGTACAAAAAAAGGATGACCCCTAGCCGGATCACCCTCTTTACCGTAATATTAACCAATGGCCTTATGGCCTTCCTGTTCTCGATAAGAATGCTGACGAACTCAGCGTTCCGCAACAATTATTTGCGGTTGGTTTCATTCAGCATTACGTAACCCCAGATCATCGGATCTGCGTTAGCGATTTTGTGGAAAATGTTTTTTACCTTTTTCATAATTGTTACCCTTTCTTTTTTAATTAATACCTTAAAAAACCTTCTTTTTTGGCGGACCGTCGCGGCAGGCCTCTTTTCTTTTACCTATTGTTTTTTACGTTATCCTTAAAACTTTCTTTCTACTTTAGTCAAGCTCTAGAACTTGTTTTCTTTTAATTACACTGCAAAGATAAGGCTTTTTTCTTATCAAAATATGTTTTTCAGCATAAAATTGCGTTTTGTCCCGCTTTTATTGATGTAAATCAAAAAATAAGTTTATAAGATGACATTTCCGTTTCAGGCATGAACAAGTTTGGCGTTTTGCATTGCATTGTTTATATTTGTCAGATGGTTGACCTCTATTATTGTGTTATGGAAACGGAAGAATTTGAAGCATCCCCGCGTCTGAGGGGGAAGGCATGCTGGATGAGCGCGCTTCTGTTCGTGCTGGTCTGGCTGCCGGTATCGTATCTGTTGGGAGCCGGATGGGGAAAAGTGATTGTAAATTTGTCGTTCGGTGCGGTTCTGGCCGTAGCGGGCTTGTGGCATTACCGGTGCAGGACCCCCTTGACTTATAAGATTTCTTTGGGAAGCTGGGCGCACCGCACTTATTTGAAGAGCCCCGCGCTTTTTGTCGTGGAGAGTTTTGCCGAAGGTTTTCTCATTTATCTGGGGGTTATGCTGGTGATGGCCTTTTTCCCCGACGGCTTTTCCCTGTCGGCCTGGAGGAAAGACATCGTGAATTGCGACATCGTGCTCTTGCTGGTGTTCTATACCAGGGTGAACTTCTTTCTGGTCATTTCCGAATATATCAGACGCAACGGGCGATAAACGGCTTGCGGGGGCACACAAGCCGTGCGTCCCCGCAAGATATGGAATAAATGTGCGTTTATGCTTCGAGAAGCTTCACTGCGTCAACGTATTGGGCGATGCCTGCCGCAACTTGTTTGGCAGCCTTCATCGCCAGTACCACCGTATGCGGGCGGTGTACCACGTCACCTCCGGCAAATACCCCCTTGCGTGTAGTCATGCCATAGGGACGTTCCTTCACGATGACGTAACCGGTTTCATCGACATCGATTCCGGTGGTTGTCGAAACGATGCGGTTTGCCGGACGTGAACCTATTGCGAGGAAAATGCGGTCGAACGGAATTTCTTTTTCTCCGTCCGGAGTCGTGGCGCGGATGGCGCGCACTTTTCCTTCTTCATTTCCAAGAAATTCCAGAGTGGATGTCTGCCACAGGAACTGAACCCCTTCTTTTACGGCTTCCTGGTATTCGCTCTGGATGGCAGGCATGTCAGCTTCCGTCTTGTGATAGATAACGCTCACGCTTCCGGCTCCCATGCGAACGGCGGTGCGTGCGGCATCCATGGCTACGTTTCCGCATCCGATGATGCCTACCTTTTCGCCTTCTTCCAACGGAACCATGTCGCGCGGCACGATATTCTGGTTGTAGATGCTCGCCATGTGGAGGAGGTAAGACGACTGGACAATGCCTCTCAGCTTGCTTCCCGGCACATCTAGCGCTTTCGGAAGGGCAGTTCCTGTTCCGATAAAGATGGCGTCATAGCCCTGTTCGAACATCTGGTCGATGGTTATCTGTTTCCCTACAAGACAGTTCAGCACAAAATTGACTCCCAGCGCTTCAATCTTTTTGATTTCTTTGTTTACGACTTCTTTGGGAAGCCGGTATTCGGGTATGCCATACATCAATACGCCGCCCGGCTCGCTCTGTCCTTCAAAGATGGTGACATTGAATCCTTGCCTTGCCAAATCGCCGGCAACGGTCAGTCCGGCCGGTCCCGAACCGATAACGGCCACTTTCCCACGTGTCTTTTGCGGCAGGCGTTCGCGGATCAGATTCATGTCCGTATCAAAATCGGCCACAAAGCGTTCCAGTTTGCCGATCTGTATGCCTTTCCCCTTTGCGTAAAGCACGCAGTGTCCCTGGCATTGCTTTTCGTGCGGGCATACACGTCCGCAGATGGCAGGCAGGTTGCTTTTTTCGTTTATGATCGCCATCGCATCTCCCATATTACCCATAGAGAGCTGGTGGATAAATCCGGGAATGTCGTTTTCGATGGGACATCCCTTCTTGCAGGAAGGATTCTTGCAGTTCAGACAACGTTTTGCTTCATCAATAGCTTCTTTGATGGTGAAGCTTTCATTGATTTCTTTGAATGTGTTGTTGTTCATAGAAAATTGCACTTTTGTAAACTCGACTTTGCAAAAGTAGCTATTTTGTGCTGTCTGAACAACTATTGCTTGCAGATTTAAGTTTGTTTTAACATTGTTGGAGGGCAGGGAAAGCGGGAGAACCCGATTTTCTGAACCGAATGAGTAACTTTGCGTGCCATAAATAATATGTATGAATAGTCAGAACAGCCGATACGAAGAACGATTAGGGACAGACCGCATGTTGCCTCTTGTTTTCAAGATGGCGCTCCCGGCAGTCGCAGCCCAGTTTGTCAATTTGCTCTACAATATAGTCGACCGTATATATATAGGTCATATACCGGAAATCGGAACCGATGCGTTGGCGGGAGTGGGCGTTACCACTTCCATCATCATACTTATTTCGGCGTTTTCGTCTATCGTGGGTGCCGGCGGCTCTCCTCTGGCCGCCATTGCATTGGGACAGGGCGACAGGGTGCGGGCAGGAGAAATCCTGGGAAACGGTTTTGTGCTGCTGATACTGCTTGCCTTGTCGACTTCCTTCATGGCGTATGTGTTTATGGAGCCTGTTCTGCTGCTTACGGGGGCATCCGAACGGACACTGCCTTATGCCGTGGATTATCTGTCGGTTTATTTGCTGGGCACCGTGTTTGTAGAGATCTCTACGGGACTGAACATGTTCATCAATTGCCAGGGGCGGCCCGCCGTTGCCATGTGCTCTGTTCTGGTAGGTGCTTTGCTCAACATCATACTCGACCCTGTCTTTATCTTCGCGCTTGACATGGGAGTAAAGGGGGCTGCATTGGCAACCATCATCTCTCAGGCGTGCAGTGCTGTCTGGGTGCTTGGCTTCTTGTCCTCAGACAGGGCGACGCTCCGGCTCGAAAAGCGTTATATGAAGGCGGACAAGGGAGTGATCCTGTCGATGCTTGCATTGGGCATGTCACCTTTTATTATGGCAAGCACAGAAAGTCTTGTAGGCTTTGTGCTGAACGGAAGGCTGGAGCGTTTCGGTGATATTTATGTCAGTGCGCTGGCTGTTTTGCAGAGCGCCATGCAGTTTGCCAGCGTTCCGCTGACCGGATTCGCTCAAGGATTTGTTCCGATAGCCAGCTACAACTACGGGCATGGCGACAAGCAGCGTGTGAAAGACTGTTTCCGCGTGGCGGTAATTGTGATGTTTTCGTTTAACTTTGTGCTGATGATGCTTATGGTTTGTTTTCCTACCTTGGTCGCGGCCGTGTTTACGGACGATGACCGTCTGGTTGAAACGGTGCGGTGGACAATGCCGCTGTTCCTTGCCGGCATGACTATATTCGGGCTGCAGCGCGCTTGCCAGAACATGTTTGTTGCCCTGGGGCAGGCGCGGATATCCATTTTGATAGCATTGCTTCGCAAGGTTATTCTGCTGGTTCCTTTGGCCTTGATTCTTCCTCATTTCATGGGAGTGAGCGGGGTGTTTGCTTCCGAGGCCATTTCTGATGCCGTTGCCGCCATCTGCTGCACGCTTCTGTTTGCATGGCAATTCCCGAAGATTCTCCGCCGGATGCCGGTGCGTTCGGCATGAGTCTTATGCTTCTTGCGCAAAAGGCAGGCGGAACGTACAGCCGTTTTTCCATTGTGAGCATCCGTAAGCTGTCTTTCCTTTGATGATGATGCCTTTTCCGCACAGGGGACAAGCCTTTCCTATGATGCTGTCGTCGGAGGGAAGAGAGGCCGGTTTCGGTGCAGGGGCAGGCTTTGCCTTGGTTCTTGTTTTGGAGGATCGTGTCCGAGGCTTGGCTGTATTCTCTTTTTTAGTCGCCGGCGGAGTCTGAAAATCTTGCGCGACGGTTACATGCCGGTTGCTGTTGTCACGTAGCACGCTGTATACAATGTCGGTCACCATTTGCTTGAGTTCGGTGAGGAATGTGCCTGCATCGTACGACTTCTTTTCTATTTCCCTTAGCTTCTTCTCCCATATGCCTGTAAGTTCAGCCGATTTCAGCAGTTCTTCATGGATAAGCTGTATCAGTTCCACTCCGGTTGGTGTAGCTATGAGATTCTTGCGCTCCTTGCGGATGTAATGTCGCTTGAACAGTGTTTCAATGATGGCCGCACGTGTAGAAGGCCTCCCGATACCGTTTTCCTTTAAAGCGTCGCGAAGTTCGTCGTTGTCCACCAGCTTGCCTGCGGTTTCCATCGCACGCAGCAAGGTTGCCTCGGTGTAAGGACGCGGAGGCTGGGTCCACTTTTCGTATAGAGCCGGTTCGTGGGGCCCCGATTCGCCCTTGGTGAATGCCGGGAGCGCCTTCTCGTCGTCATTGTCTTTCTGTTCTTCCGGCATGTCTTTGGTGTCTTTCGCAAAGATGACTTTCCATCCCGGCTCTAAAATCTGCTTTCCGGTTACCTTGAATTCTATTTCGTCGGCTTTTCCGATAACGGTTGTTGTTGAAAACTTGCAGTCAGGATAAAAAACGGCAATGAATCTCCGCGCTATCAGATCGAATACACGTGTTTCCATGTCGCTCAATCCCTGCGGTTGTACACCGGTAGGGATGATGGCGTGATGGTCTGTCACTTTCGAGTTGTCGAACACTTTCTTCGACTTGACGAGCGGTTTTCCCGCCAGAGGTGCCGTGAGCTGGGTGTAGCTTTTCAGTCCTTCCAGTATTTTCGGGCATTTGGGATAGATATCGTCGCTCAGAAAAGTCGTGTCGACACGCGGGTATGTCGCCACTTTCTTTTCGTACAACGACTGGATGAGTTGCAGGGTCATGTCCGCCGAATAACTGAACTTCCTGTTGCATTCCACCTGCAATGAAGTCAGGTCGAACAATCGGGGAGGAGCTTCCGTTCCTTTTTTGGAGGAGATTTCCGTGATGCGGAAAGGAGCCTGGCGCACCCGCTCCAGCAGTTCCTGGCCCGTTTTTTCGTCAGTTATCTGCGGTATGCCCCGGTTGGAGTCGGCTGATGGCACTTTCTTTTTTGCATTCGGGTTTTCCTTTTCCCTTTCCGCTTCTTCTGCCAGCTCTTCGTCACTTTTCCGCACGATGGCAGAGAAAAGCGTGTCGCGGTAAACCGTTTTCAGTTCCCAATATTGTTTGGGAATGAAATGTTCGATTTCCTGCTGGCGCTTTACGATCAATGCCAGCGTAGGGGTTTGTACGCGGCCGATAGACAGCACCTGCTTGTTCTGTCCGTACTTCAGCGTATAAAGTCGGGTCGCATTCATTCCCAGTGTCCAGTCGCCGATGGCCCGGCTTAATCCGGCTTCATAAAGCGACTGGAATTCAGACTGGTCTTTCAGGTTAGAGAATCCTTCCCGGATAGCTTCTTCGGTGAGTGAAGAAATCCAAAGCCGTCTGACCGGGCATTTTGCACCGGCCTTTTGCATCACCCAGCGCTGTATAAGTTCTCCTTCCTGGCCGGCATCGCCGCAGTTGATGATCATGTCAGCTTTTTGCATCAGTCCTTCGATTATCCGGAACTGTTTTTCGATGCCGGGATCATTGATAAGCTTTATTCCGAAGCGCGGCGGAATCATGGGGAGCGTGCTGAGGCTCCATGTCTTCCATGAGGGCGAATACTCGTGCGGTTCTTTCAGGGTGCACAGATGCCCGAATGTCCAGGTGACCTGGTATCCGTTTCCTTCAATATATCCTTCTTTCCGGTTTCGTGCTCCGAGCACATCCGCGATATCGCGTGCCACACTGGGCTTTTCGGCAATGCAAACTATCATGGTCATTTCAAATAATGAACAAAATTACGTAAAGTTGTCCAATAAAAAAATAAAAATCGGCATCTCTTCGTTTCTGCTATCTGCAAATTGATTAACTTTGAGCAGTTCTGCCGGCAGAAAGAAGGCCGGAATCTTCTGGCAAGGTTTTTGCTGTATATTATTGTAAATCATCAATCAAAAGAAAAAGACTATGTTAATTTGGATTGTATTCATCGGCATTGCGGTAATCAGTTACATTGTGCAGGCCAGATTGAAAAGTAAATTTGAAAAGTATTCGGAGTTGCCTCTAGCCAGCGGAATGACCGGGCGCGATGTTGCAGAAAAGATGCTCCGTGACAACGGCATTTACGATGTGACGGTAACCAGCACGCCGGGTATGCTTACTGATCATTATAACCCGACGAACAAGACTGTCAATTTGAGCGAAGGGGTTTATGGAACGTGCAGTGTGGCTGCGGCTGCGGTTGCCGCTCATGAATGCGGACATGCCGTACAGCATGCGCGTGCCTATGGACCTTTGCAGATGCGTTCAGCCTTGGTTCCGGTGGTGCAGTTTTCTTCATCCATCGTTTCATGGGTATTGCTGGCGGGCATTCTGATGGTCAATTCATTTCCCCAGCTGCTGCTGATAGGCATTTGCCTGTTTGCCATGACTACCCTGTTCAGCCTGATCACACTTCCGGTTGAGATTGACGCAAGCCGCCGTGCGCTGGTGTGGCTGAGCAGTGCGGGCATTACCAACGCCTTTAATCACCGCCAGGCCACAGACGCCTTGAGGTCGGCCGCCTATACGTATGTGGTGGCTGCTTTGGGTTCGCTGGCCACGCTGATTTATTATGTCATGATTTATATGAACCGGCGCGAGTAAAAATCTTGAAGGAAATTTTAGATAGGTGTAGGGATTCCGCAGATTTGCATCGGGAAGTTAAGACAGAACATACGCCGGCCAATATAACCGCAAAATTAAAGCAAGAGAGGCATCCTGCCCGATTTGTAAACAAACTCAAAAAGGGGCGGATAAAAATACTTAATTGGAAAATTTAAACAGTTTCTTATATGTCTTTGGAGGAAAGGAGGCAAGCGATGAAGCTGACCGATAAACAAACTGATGGAAACAATTTTTGTCCTATTTGTGGCTATCCACTTGGCAACCACAATCCGTGGGGTGATGATGGAAAGACTCCGACGTACGATATTTGCCCATGTTGCGGTGTAGAATGGGGTAATGAGGATTATACTACTGAGTCCCAAGCAGAGTATCGCAAACAATGGCTTGAATCGGGAACCAAATGGTTTGAACCTCAGAAAAAGTCAGATAACTGGAGTCTTGAGAAACAATTAAGAAACATAGGCTATAATAAAGGGCAATGTATTGGCAATGATTATTTCAACAACTTTCTCTCTCCATTATCACTGTTTCCCAATACGCTCATTTGGTGAATGGCTATCTGATTGAGTTTTAAAAGACGTTCACCCTGCGGCATACCCTGTTCGATGAACACTGCATTGAGATTTTCCATATTTGACAGACAGATAAGTTCGTTGATGCTGGCATGATCTCGAATATTGCCTTTCAGGTCAGGATTGGCTTCGCGCCATTGCTTTGCCGTCATGCCAAACATTGCCACGTTCAATACGTCAGCTTCGTTGGCATAGATGATGTTTGCTTGCGCCTGAGTAACTTCCGTCGGGATAAGGTTCTGTTTGATGGCATCGGTATGTATGCGGTAGTTGATTTTCGATAGTTCACGCTTTGCCGACCAACCGAGCAACCTTTGTTCTTTATTCTTTAGCCGCTGATATTCCTTGACGAGAAGCAATTGGAATTTAGGCGAAATCCACATACCGAAATGATAGGCTATATCCCGATGTGCATACGTGCCACCATAGCGACCGGCCTTTGAACGGATGCCGATTGCATAGGTTCTTTCTATCCAAGTTTTTACCGAAAGCACGAAGTTGTTGCTTCCCGCTGCATTTTTAATTGTACCGAATTCGGTACAATTAAAATCGGGATTATACAGCATTTCCCATTCGCCAAGATATTCAATGGTGCTTTTGAGACTGAGCCAACGGAAGATTATATGCTCTTGCAGCTGGCTTCGTGCCATATCCGTAAGACTGATGTAATCTTCTTCGTTGTACTTGACAACACTGATGTCTGTATTTTGAACAGTAATCTTTGCCATTGGGCCTATGCTTTTGGTTTTCAACCGTAAAGGTAGCTATAATTCGCGAGATTATCTCTCTTTCAATGAATAATTTACAAAAATAGAACGCAAAAGCGCGATAACGGATATTGTCTTTTCCGAGAATGTTATACCTTTGTATCTGAAAGAGTAATTTGACAGCACCGCAAATCGCTGAATTTCGTATGGTCGCCAAACCGTTACCTCTGTTTCTTAAATACTCCGCTAAAAGTTTATTTCTCAATCGGTTGTATCAAACCGATGAAAATTTAAAATAAAATCGGCATGAATCTGCGGAATCCGCATTTTTCTGCGTACTTTTGTGCGGAAAATCAAAAACTTGAAATCAATTATGGCAACAAAACCAGGCATACCTAAAGGAACCAGAGATTTTTCGCCGGTAGAAATGGCGAAACGTAATTATATATTCAATACCATACGTGAGGTGTTCTATCTTTACGGATTTCAGCAGATTGAAACGCCGGCAATGGAGAATCTCTCTACGTTGATGGGAAAATATGGAGAAGAAGGCGACAAGCTCTTGTTCAAGATACAGAATTCGGGTGATTATTTTTCCGCCCTGACAGACGAAGAGCTGCTGAGCCGGAATGCAGCCAAGCTGGCGGGCAAGTTTTGTGAAAAGGGCTTGCGTTATGACTTGACAGTGCCGTTTGCCCGTTATGTGGTGATGCACCGTGATGAAATCGTTTTTCCTTTCAAGCGTTTTCAGATTCAGCCGGTGTGGCGTGCCGACCGTCCCCAGAAAGGACGTTACCGCGAGTTTTATCAGTGTGACGCCGATGTGGTGGGAAGCAACTCCCTGCTGAACGAGGTAGAGCTGGTGCAGATGATTGACGCGGTGTTCAGCCGTTTCGGAATCCGTGTTTCGGTCAAAGTGAACAACCGGAAGATTCTTACGGGGATTGCAGAAATCATCGGTGAAGCCGATAAGATTGTAGACATCACTGTAGCTATAGACAAGCTTGACAAAATTGGCCTTGACAATGTGAATGCAGAACTGGCTTCGAAAGGCATTTCTCAAGAAGCCATCGAAAAGTTGCAGCCGATTATTCTGCTGGGCGGTTCGAATGAAGAAAAGCTTCAGACATTGAAGGCTGTACTTGCTTCCAGTGAAACCGGACTGAAAGGAGTTGAAGAATGCGAGTTCATCTTGAAGAAAGTGGCAGGTCTGGGAGTGAAGTCAGAAGTTGAACTTGACTTGACCTTGGCACGCGGGCTGAATTATTATACCGGCGCGATTTTTGAGGTGAAGGCACTTGACGTGCAGATCGGAAGCATCAGCGGAGGAGGACGTTATGACAATTTGACAGGCGTTTTCGGCATGGACGGTGTTTCGGGCGTGGGCATTTCTTTCGGTGCCGACCGTATTTACGATGTGCTGAATCAGCTTGATCTTTATCCGAAAGAGGCGTCCGAAGCCACCCAATTGCTGTTTGTCAATTTCGGCGAGGCGGAAGCGGATTATGTTTTGCCGGTGCTGGCTAAGGTGCGCGGGGCAGGCATCCGTGCGGAAGTATATCCTGACAGTGCGAAAATGAAGAAGCAGATGAGCTATGCAAACAGCAAGTCTATTCCTTTTGTTGCCATCGCGGGCGAAACCGAAATGAATGAAGGAAAAGTGACTTTGAAGAATATGACTACGGGAGAGCAGGCTTTGGTTACCGCTGACGAACTGATTTCAGCTGTAAAAGGAGAATAAGCCATGCGTTTGTCGCCGGGTGTTCTGACGCGCCGGCACGTTGGTGAATGCAGAAGCACAAGGATCAGAAGGGAATATGCCTGAAGTTCTGGCGTATAAAGCTCTGGTCCTTGTGCTTTTGTTTTCAGTTCATGATCCGCTCCGTCACTTTCTCTTTGGATGAAACGGACTCGCCGTGAAGCTCCACATAGTCTACGCTGAGCGGATTCCTGTCGTTTACCTTCACGTACAGGTATTTTAAGACGGCAGGCTTGCCATTGATGGTCGTGCGGCATACGTAATGCGCCCCCTGCTGGCAAATTTCCAGTTTGCGGCCGTCATAGGCAGTCAGAGTTACCGTGCTTGTGTTGTTTCCTTCGGCCACCACTTTGTATCCGTATGCCATTTTTCGCTGGATAAAGCTCAGTCCGTTTTTTTCTCCCATATGCTCTTCTCGGTTTACCCAGTATACATTCAGCGGCTTTTGTGTATCCAGTTTTCCTCCAACCAGATTGGCGTCATAACAGACCAGATTCTTGTTTATGCTTCTGGCAATATGGAACAGCCGTTGCGGAGTAAGATATAAGTTCTCTTCCGGTTCTGATGCCCGCATCGGGCTGAGTGCAAGTGCGGACAGAGTCAGCAGGAAGAAAAAAAGTTTTGGTTTCTTCATTGCATCAAGTCGTTTTTTATGATTCTGCAAAGATAGTCAATCGCTTTGTTCTGTGCGCTTGTTTTGCGGCGATTGCAGACAAATGGCATAATATTGCGGATAAAAAGGATAAAAAGCGGTCTGTTTTTTATCTCCAGTTTAGAGATATGCATTTTCAGTCTGGAGATATATGTCTTCAGTCTGGAGATTTGTATCTCTAGCCTGGAGATATAGAATGGTGCGGGGCAAAATAGCTTTATAAATTTCCTTTCTTTCTGAATAGGTTGGAAACAAGGCGGTTTGGCCTTTTAGACTCAGGATTAACATTTCGTTTATTTTTTATGTTTGTAGCTGTTTATAATAAACTTCTGAAGAATGGTAGTGCAATTTTCTTCAGGAAATGAACAATGGGAAGTTGCGTTTTGTTGATGATTTAGATTTTTGAGAGTAAGAACAATGTTTTTGTAAAAACGCTTTTATTAACCTATTTAATTTAAGATCATGAGAAACAGGTTTTTTTTGATGTTAGTAGTCAGTCTGTTCTTGTGCCTTTCTGTAAAGGCTCAGAGTGGTGGTCACATAAGCGGTAAGGTTGTTGATGCTTTGAGTGAGCTTGCCGGTGTAAGTGTGGTCGTGAAAGGGACTGACAATGGAACCATAACAGATTTGACTGGTGAATTTAAACTGAGCGGAGTGAAGCCGGATGATGTGCTTCAGTTGTCTTTTATCGGATATAAGACACAATTGATCAAAGTTGGAAAACAAACCCGCTTCAATATTACAATGGTGGAAGATGCCCAGACTTTGGATGAGGTGCAGGTCGTTGCTGTCGGTTATGGTGACGTGAGAAGAAGGGACTTGACAGGCTCTATCGGCTCTGCGGACATGAAAGATCTGGTAAAGACTCCGGTAAGTAACATTACAGAGAATCTGGCTGGCCGTATTGCCGGTGTACGAGTTTCTTCCAGTGACGGTGGTCCGGGCGACAATTTCAGCATTGTAATTCGCGGTGCCGGCTCGCTGACCGGAAGCACGGCGCCTTTGTATGTCATCGACGGTTTTCCCTCGGAAAGTTCCGGTCTTGGCACTTTGAATCCGAATGACATTGAATCGATTGATATCCTGAAAGATGCTTCAGCTACAGCCATTTATGGAGCACGCGGTGCAAACGGCGTTGTTATTGTAACGACCAAAAAGGGAGGTGCTGGAAAGCCTACCATCACTTATAATGGTAGTTTTAAGATTAGTACAGTGAAAAATAAGCCTGAGATGATGGATGCTTACGAATTTGTCACCTTGCAACAAGAAATTATGGGGGATGGTGAGGATTTTCAGAATAACTATCTTACAGATTTGTATCCTACTGTCGAAGACTATCGCAACGCTCCGTCGTATGACTGGCAGGACTATATTTATCGCACGGCACTAAGCCACAGCCATCATGTGTCTTTGACAGGCGGTGCCAACAATCTTAAATATACCACTTCGTTGTCATACGATGATACGCAGGGTGTCATCATCAATTCAGGCATCAAGCGTTATCAGGGGCGTGCAAATTTGACTCAAACGGTAAATGACAAATTAAAGATTGACTTCAATGCCAATTATTCAAGCAATGTGCAGGATGGTCCGACTGTTTCCACATCTACTACATCCATGTCGACGGCATACATGTACAGCGTATGGTCATTCCGTCCGGTATCGCCGACTGGATCAGACTTGCTGAATCAAATGTATGATGAAGGTGTCAACATGACCGAAGACTACCGTTTTAACCCGGTCCTCTCTGCACGGAATGAATATCGTCATAAAACAACGAATGATATGTCATTTAATGTCGGTGCGGAATACGAACTTATTAAGAATCTGAAGCTGAAGGTAACGGCCGGATATACGGCGCGCGACTACAAGAATGAAGAGTTCAACGGTTCGCAGACCCGTACAGGTAATTCGCATCCGTCGAATACGCAGAGCAAGGGTATCAATGCCTATCTGTACCAAGGGGAAGCGAGAAGCTATCTGAATGAAAACACGTTGACTTATCAGCTGAACAAGAAGTCCCATAGTTTCAATGCATTGGTCGGTATGTCTGTGCAGAAAAATACCAGCTACATTCATTCTATAACTACCGAGCAGATCAGCAATGAGTCGTTCGGAATGGCTGGCCTGGATAAAGGAAGCAATCCTACGGTTTCTTCATCAAAGGGAGAAAACAAATTGTTTTCATATTTTGGGCGTATCAATTATAATTATGATTCACGCTATTATCTGACCGCGACCATGCGTGCTGACGGTTCTTCCAAGTTTGCTAAAGGTCATCGTTGGGGATATTTCCCTTCAGGCTCTGTAGCCTGGGCTTTCCAGCGCGAAGCTTTTGTTTCTGACAATCTGCATTGGTTGTCTAACGGTAAGTTGCGTTTCAGCTACGGTCAGACAGGCAACAACCGTATCGGCAATTATGATTATATGGCTCATCTTGTGACGAGCGATGACGTTTACAAATATCCGTGGAACGGTGAGTTTACTCAAGGATACGTGCTCAGCAGCATGTTCAACGAATTGTTGAAATGGGAAACTACGGAGCAGTTTGACTTGGGACTGGACTTGGGCTTTCTGGACGGGCGCATCAATCTGACGATGGACTATTATGTGAAGACAACGAAGGATTTGCTGTTGGATGCTGATATTGCTGCAAGTTCCGGATTCTCTTCGGCAACACTGAATGTCGGCAAGCTGCGCAACAAAGGTTTTGAACTTACGCTTGAAACGACAAACATCAAGAATAAAGACTTTACATGGACCTCTAATTTTAATATTGCGTTCAATAACAATGAGATTATTGCACTGAATTCAGGCCAGCCTTATATGACAAGCTATATCAGCTGGGACAATAAGTATAGAACGATGCCGGCTTATATAAGCAAGGTAGGAGAATCTGCAGGTAAAATGTATGGCTTTGTTTATGAGGGAACATATAAGTATGATGACTTCAATACATCTGTAGGAGCAAACGGTGAAACGGTATATACAATCAAGGATGGTATTCCTCACTATCAGACCAACCCGCAGCCGGGAGATCCCAAATACAAGGACTTGACCGGCGAAGGTGAAATAAACGATGACGACAAAACAACGATCGGTAACGGACAGCCGAAGCATACGGGCGGTTTCTCTAACAATTTTACTTACAAGAACTTTGATTTGAATATTTTCTTGCAGTGGAGTTATGGCAATGACATACTCAATGCCAACCGTATGGTTTTTGAAAATCCGTCGTCGAAGCAGAATACCAACATGTTCGCTACTTACACCAACCGGTGGACACCTGAAAACCCGGAAAGCAATATGCCTCGTGCCAAAGCGAACGGAGCGACTGAATACAGTTCGCTGTATGTGGAAAACGGTTCTTATCTGAAGCTGAAGAACATTTCTTTGGGGTATAACTTTGGACCGAAAGTCTTGGACCGTCTGGGTATCAGTGCCGCACGCATTTATCTTGCTGCTGAAAACATTGCGACCTTTACTCATTATTCGGGTGATGATCCGGAGGTTTCTACCCGTAACTCTGTGCTTACTCCGGGTTTTGACTGGTCTGCATACCCGCGTGCTTTTACATTGTCGTTTGGATTAAATGTTACATTCTAAAAAACAGATTTATGAAAACTATATATAAATACGGAAGAAATATATTTTTGGCTGTCTGCCTGTGCGCCACCGGCGTTTCGTGTGAGGATTTCTTTGAAACGAAACCGTATGACTTTGTAGCGCCTGAAACGTTCTATACAAACGAAAAAGAATGCACGATGGCTTTGGCCGGTGTGTATTATACGCTGGTGACTGAGGCTATTTACGGAAACTTTTATTCTTGTATGCTTTCTAACATAGATGACTTGAGCTATTATCAGCGTCAGAGCGGCCAGCTTACCAGTCAGGTGTATGGGAATGATCACAATCCGAGCAACCAGCATGTATGGGGAGTATGGAAGGCTTTGTATAAGGGAATTAATAATGCAAACATGCTGCTTGACAATATAGATAAAGCAGATATGGATGAGAATGTAAGAACAAGGATAAAGGGAGAAGCCAGATTCTTGCGCGCATACTATCACTTCCTTCTGGTGCAGGCTTGGCATGAAGTGCCCCTCCGGAAGGAGTCGTTTAAGGACGTGAATAATTCTGCCTTGAAAGCCACTCCCAACAAGGAAGCGTTGGACTGGATTGTGCAGGAAATGGAAGCATGTGTAGATATGGTAGACGACAGTGCTTACGACAAATCTCCTTCTTATGTGAAAAAGACTACGGTGATGGGTATTCTTGCCCGCGTTTACCTGTGGCGTGCCGGCAATCCCAACAATGGAGGAAAGGCGGATTATGAGAAGGCTGCTTATTGGGCAAATGAAGTGAAGAAGTCTGGCAAACATCAGTTGAATCCTGATATGGAACAGTTCTGGAAGAATCTGGCTGCCGACCAGTATGATGAGGTGTATAACGAAAGCATGTGGGAGGCTGAATTTATCGGGAACCGTTCGGCCGACGGACTGGGCAACTATACAGACGGCAGAATCGGAAATGTTATAGGCAATATTCAGAAAGGCAGTAATGCTGTGGGATATAGCTATGGCTTTTATGCACCGACACTTATTCTTTGGGATTTGTATGAGGATGGCGATAAACGTCGTGATCTTTACATCGCTCCTTACCAGATAAATAACAAAGACGCACAAGTTAAATGGAAAAAGAACCAGATTGTGCAGCGTTCTTGCGGAAAATTCCGCCGTGAATGGGAGCCTTCATCGCAAAAGGAAAAAAACTGGACACCGGAGAATTATCCGATTCTGCGTTATGCGGATGTGCTTCTGATGTTGGCTGAGGCTGAAAATGAGGCGAATCAGGGACCTACTGCATTGGCTTATGAATGCATCAATGCTGTCAGATCCCGTGCTGGACTGACAGACCCGTTGTCTGGATTAAGCTACGAGGATTTCCAGCAGGAAGTTCGTGACGAACGCGGACGTGAACTTTGCTTTGAATCGCTCCGTAAGTATGATCTGGTCCGCTGGGGAATCTATGTGGAAGCTATTCACGATAAGCTGGGTGCCGCTGTCAATGATTCCCGCTGGGCTACGGGCAACCAGTATCAAGGTGCCAAAGATTATGTGACAAGAACGCAAGCCAAGCACCAGTTCATGCCGATTCCGACAAAAGAGCTGGATGTAAATGGAGAATTGCAGCAGAATGACTATTGGAAATGATTTGCGATAGTAAAGGTTTTAGGAAAACTCAACAGGATGTCTATGATTCATAGTGAGGAATAGGATGCGGTGCGTTTCATGGCATTCTTGTTCATGAGTGAATTAGATGTTAAGTAATGGTGGGTGTGTCGTGGCTGGTTCCTGGCACACCCACTTTGTTTGACCAAATTTTTCGGATTGCTTGTCAAGTTGGCAGTCTTTTTATATTTTTGTTATATGAAACGGAAATTTTTTATATGCTCCATTATATGTTTGGGAGCGGCTTTATGCGGATATGCGCAGACATGGGACTTTGAAGGTAAAGTTCCGGAAGACTTTACGGCTTCCGGGAAACACAGTTTGAGTACTTCTGCCTTGTTCTATAAGGAAGGGGCAAACAGCATGGAGTGGCAGTTTGGGCCTGAAGAGGTGCTGACGGTGAACATGAAAGAGCCGCTGTCTTTATCTTCAGGCAAGGAGGAAAATTATGGAATAGCCTTGTGGATTTATAATGAGGAGCCTCAGACCGACAGTCTGCGGTTTGAGTTTCTTTCACCTGCAGGGCATGTTTCTTATCAGTTCAGCTTTAATCTGTGTGCTGCGGGCTGGAGGGCTTGTTGGATCGGGTTTCAGCATATGCATGGCGACAAGGCTGACAAGGAAATAGCCGGATGGAGAATTGTTGCACCAAAAAGAAAAGGGCGTGTCTTTATCGACCGGCTTACTTTTCCGGTTACGAAAATGAATCTCCGTACGACGCCCGACCAGCAGATGCCTTATAACAATGCGTTGGATTTTCGCGATTTGTGGCATTGGTGCCGTGTCTGGCAATGGGAACAGCTTGCATATGATATACCGATTCCTGCAAAACTGACTTTGGAAGAAAAGAAAGAACTGGATATGATGGCTGGCCGTCTGGACGCAGCGCTGGAATTGAAGAAAGCGCCTCAAAAGCTTGTGAAGAAAGCGTATGACGTTTTTGATAAAGCAAACATCCGCCGTTCGCTGACCGGCTTTACCGGCGCTCCGGTCGTTGCTCCGGATGAGTTGAAGCGTGCGAAGGGAGAATTGTCATGGAATGATTTGGAAACGATGCTTTCCGGCTTTGCTTACGATGCTCTTTATAATGGCTCGAGCGAGGCGGAGAATAAATACTTCCTTGTTTGGGATTATGCAATGGATCAAGGGTTTGCCTATGGCAGCGGAATGGGAACAAACCATCATTACGGATATCAGGTGCGGAATATTTACACTACAGCTTGGCTGATGCGCGATAAAATATGGAAGGCTCAGAAGAGCGATGCCATTGTCGCGACACTGGCTTTTTGGGCTGCGCTGCAGGAAACGCGCCAGCCTTGTCCTCAGGGGAGGGATGAACTGCTTGACACTTGGCATACGCTGCTCCAGCCTAAGGTTGTGTCGGCTATGCTGCTTGTAGATGAAAGGGAGCGTGTGAGAGCTCTTAAGGGACTGTCACGGTGGGTGGCGTCTTCGTTGAGGTATACATCCGGTACGATCGGAGGGATAAAGGTGGACGGGACAACGTTTCATCATGGCGGCTTTTATCCGGCCTATACAACCGGTGCCTTGGCAGCAGTAGCTTCGTTTGTAGCGCTGACAAAAGACACGCAGTATGAGTTGGCGGCAGAACCCCGGCAGGTGCTGAAGACGGCGCTTTTGGCGATGAGAAATTATTGCAACAAATACGAATGGGGTATCGGAATCAGTGGGAGGCATCCTTTTGGCGGTTCGATGCGGGAAGAGGATATAGCTTCGTTTGCTTCTCTTGCTCTTGCGGGAGATTTGTCGGGGGAAGGACACGAATTCGACCGTTCGTTGGCTGCGGATTATTTGCGTCTGTGCAGAAAGGATATGCCGGAGGCGCGTTATTTCAGGAAGCAGGGAATCCGTCCTGCCAAAGCGCCGGAAGGATTCTTCGTGTACAATTATGGAGCTGCGGGAGTCTTTCGGCGCAATAACTGGATGGTGACACTGAAAGGATATAATACGGATGTCTGGGGTGCAGAGATTTATACGAAGGACAACCGTTACGGGCGTTACCAGAGTTATGGTTCCGTGCAGATAATGGGAGGAGATTCTCGCCGGACAAGCGGCTATGATGAAAACGGTTGGGATTGGAACAGGCTTCCGGGAGCAACCGCCATTCATTTGCCTTTTGAGATGCTTGACAGTCCGTTGAAGGGCACGACGATGCTTAAGTCGAAGGAGCATTTTTCAGGGGCTTCCAGTTTTGAAGGAAAGAACGGAATGTTCGCCACTAAGCTTATGGAACGTGAACTGAAAAACTTTACGCCCGATTTTGTAGCCCGGAAGTCTGTGTTCTGTTTTGATAACCGGATGGTCTTTTTGGGATCAGGCATTACGAATAGTAACCGGGACTATTCTACAGAAACGACGCTTTTCCAGAGCGTATGGACTGACGATGGAGCGCATGATTTGCTTGTGGACGGAGATGTGAAAAACGAACTTGGCTTTTCCGGCGAATTTGATGTGACCGGCAAGCATCCTCTTTGTCTGCGTGACGGTTATGACAATTATTATTATATAAAGGAAGGAAATGTCAAAGTGCAGATAGCCAGACAGGAATCGCGGCATGAAAAGAAACGCACGTTGACAGAGGGCGAATTTGCTTCAGCATGGATTGATCATGGCTGTGCTCCTCAGAAGGCTTCTTATGAGTATCTGGTCTGGATTCAGCCTTCGGAAGAGCAGCTGGAGGCTGGAACACCGTTGGATTCGTATGAAGTGCTGCAATGCAATGACAAAGCGCATATTGTCCGGGATATCCCGACAGGAATTACAGCTTGTGCTGTGTTTGAAGACGTGAAGTTGGGGCAAAACGGATTGTTCTCGGAACTTCCGGCGGAAACCATGGTTATGTACAAACAGGAAGAAGCGTCGCTTCGGATAAGCGTTTGTGATCCGGATCTGAATATCAAGGAAAAGTCATATACTACTAAAGAATCCAGCAGGCCGAAAGATAAGTCCTTGGTGCTTTATGGCGATTGGAAGCTTGTGGGGAATTCGGATAAAATAACGTTGGCGGCTTCGGAAGGCATGACGGAACTGACTGTGAAATGCCAAGACGGACAGCCTGTAGAGTTTGAACTGGAGAGAATTTGAAATTATGGATGTGGCAGTAAAGAATGAAGGCGTGATGCAAGGTGGGTTTTCAATTCAGTTTTCACCGCTTCAAGGGTATACGGATGCCGTTTATCGTCGGGCGCATGCTCGCTTTTTCGGTGGGGTGGAATGCTACTATTCTCCTTTTGTCCGGATCGAACACGGAGAGATCCGCCGTAAGGATATGCGTGACATTGAGCCTGAGAACAATGAAAACCTAAGCCTTGTTCCCCAGTTTATAGCTTCCGACAGGGATAAGGCGGAGCATATTCTTTCGCTTTTTGTAGAGAAAGGATACCGCAATGCGAATCTTAATTTGGGGTGTCCGTTTCCTGTACTTGCCAGACGGCATAATGGTGCAGGCATGTTGCCTTATCCGGATGAGGTTGAAAGTTTGCTGACAGGTGTTGCGGAAGGCTTTCCTCAATTGTCTTTGTCTGTCAAGCTTAGGCTGGGGTGGGACAGCCCGGACGAATGTCTGGCACTGCTGCCCTTGCTTAACCGTTTGCCTTTGTCGGCCGTCATTCTTCATCCGCGGCTGGGAAGGCAGCAATACAAGGGGAGTGTTGATCTCGATGCTTTTGCCGCCTTTTATGACGCTTGTGAGAAACCTCTTTTTTATAACGGTGATTTGCTCTCTGCGGATGATATCTCCGATATACATGAACGGTTTCCCCGTCTTGCCGGTGTGGCTGTCGGGCGTGGACTTTTGGCAAATCCGGCATTGGCGTTGGAGTATCGCCAGGGAAGCGCATTGCCTGAAGCGGAAAAGATGGAAAGAATCAGAAAAATGCATGATTTTGTTTTTGATGCTTATTCCAGGCAGCTCCAAGGAGGTGATGCCCAGTTATTGACAAAGATGAAGAGCTTTTGGGATTATCTGCTTCCGGATGCCGACCGGAAGGCGCGCAAGGCTGTGTTAAAGGCAACAAAGCTTGGCGCGTATCACGCTGCGGTGAGCAGTTTGACTGGCAAATGATTTTAGTTTGAGATTTCCCGTTATTTTTTTTAGTTTTGTGGCTTGTAAATAGTAAGCCATGAAAACAGTATTAGCCTTTATCGTATCTTTGGTGGCGCTGGCTGCCTGTTCGGATGAAAAAGAACATTTGGTAATTGGCGTTTCGCAATGCAGTGATGATGAGTGGAGGACACAGATGAACAGGGAAATGCTTCGGGAAGCCTTGTTCTATCCTGAAACGGAAGTGAAGATTCGTTCGGCAAAAGATAACAGCGGAATTCAGATAGAAGACATCGAAACGTTCATCAAGGAAAGAGTGGATGCGCTGGTTGTTTCTCCCAATGAAGCTGAAACGGTAACTCCTGTAATTGAAAAAGCTTTCGATGCGGGCATTCCGGTGATATTGGTCGACAGGAAGATTCATTCGGGAAAATATACAGCTTATGTAGGTGCAGACAACTACGATATTGGCCGGCGTGCCGGGTTTTACATCGTTAATCGTCTGCATGGAAAGGGGCATGTGGTAGAGATCACCGGACTGAGGGGCTCAACCTCGGCCGAAGAGCGTCATCGTGGCTTTATGGATGCGTTGGCCGAATCTCCTGAAATGGAGGTAGTGGCTAGAGCGGATGCAGGCTTTTTTCAGCAGAAAGCTGAGGACAAGTTTGATTCGATTCTAGCCCGGCATAAAGACATTGATCTGGTGTTTGCCCAAAACGACCGCATGGCGATCGGCGCTTATCAGGCGGCTTTGAAGTGCGGGCGGCAGAAGGATATGTTGTTTGTCGGGATTGATGCAGTTTCGGGAGAAGGGTATGGAGTGGAGAAAGTGGCTTCCGGTGAACTGGACGCAACGTTCATTTATCCGACATCCGGGGATAAGGTAATGCAGGTGGTGATGGCGGTTTTGGAAGGCAAGCCATACGACAGGGATACCAAACTGCAGACTGCATTGGTTGACAAGTCGAACGCCCGTGTCATGGAGATGCAGACGGAGCATATCTTTGAATTGGACAAGAAAATCGAATATCTGAATAAGAAGGTAGATGCTTATTTCCTTCGTTACTCTTCCCAGCGCATGTTCCTGTATGCATGTGTTGTCATTCTTTTGCTTGTAGGAGCATTGCTGGTTTTCGTTGTCCGTGCATTTTGGACAAAAAACAGGCTTAATGCAGAACTTTCGTGCCAGAAGACGAAGCTGGAGGAACAGCGTGATCAGCTGATTGATCTTTCTCATCAGTTGGAAGAGGCAACTCATGCGAAACTGGCTTTCTTTACCAATGTGTCGCATGATTTCCGCACGCCTCTGACGCTGATAGCCGATCCGGTGGATCAGCTGTTGCAAAGCCGTAACTTGAATGAACATGAACGCTCTTTGCTTAACATTGCACATAAGAATGTTGTTGTTCTGCTCCGGCTGATCAATCAGATATTGGATTTCAGGAAATTTGAGAACGGCAAGCTCAAGCTGCATCTTTCCGAGTTCGACATTTGCAGCGAGATGAAGGAGTGGACCGAAGCGTTCCGCACCTTGTCGTTCCGTAAGCATATCCGTTTTGACATGTCTGTTGATGAGGCCGGGCAGGGATACGTTGTGATAGCTGATGCAGAAAAGCTGGAACGCATTACCTATAATTTATTGTCGAATGCCTTCAAGTTTACTCCAGAAAATGGCCGCATATCCGTCAGGCTCTCACGGTTTAGGCGGGATGAGGCTGATTGGCTGAGAATGCAGTTTTCTGATACGGGCATAGGCATGTCGGCCGAGCATGTGCAGCACATTTTCGAACGCTTCTACCAAATCGATGTGCATCATGCCGGTTCGGGTATCGGACTGGCTTTGGTGAAGGCTTTTGTGGAAATGCACAAAGGGGTGATTCGGGTAGAAAGCGGAAAAGAAAAGGGGACGGCTTTTATAATTGAAATACCGATGCGCCAGGCTGGTGCATTGGAAGAGGGATTGCAGCGCAATGTGATGCTGACAAACCTGAAGGAAGGAGCTGTGCTTGACGCGGATCTGGAAACCGTCAGCCAGCAAGATGATAAGTTCATTCCGGAAGATAAGGAAACGGTGCTGGTCATTGATGACAATCAGGACATACGCGACTATGTGCGTATGCTTTTGCAAGGGAAATATACGGTGATTGAAGCCGTTAACGGACAAGAGGGGGTGAAGCAGGCAATGAAATATGTTCCCGATGCGATCATTTGCGATGTGATGATGCCGGTGATGGACGGTATGGAGTGCTGCAAACGGTTGAAGAGCGAGCTTCAGACATCTCATATTCCTGTGATGATGCTTACGGCATATGCAATGGATGAGCAAAAGATCAAAGGATATGAATGTGGCGCCGATTCTTATTTGTCGAAACCTTTCAGCGCGAAGTTGCTGCTGACCCGTCTTCACAATCTGATAGCCAATCATAAGCGGCTGAAATCCTTTTTCAGTGACCGCGCTGCCACGGTGCAGGAAACGCCCTTGGGCAATATTGACAAGGGATTTGTTGACAGGCTGTATGGCTTGATTGAAAAACGGATGAGTGATTCTGATTTGAATGTGGAGAATATTGGAAGCGAGATCGGTCTTGGGCGTGTGCAGTTGTACAGAAAGACCAAGGCACTGACCGGTTATTCTCCGAATGAGCTGCTTCGGATTGTCCGGTTGAGGAAAGCTTCGGCTTTGCTGGCTTCTACGGAGAAGACGATAGCTGAGATCGCTTATGAAGTCGGATTCAGTTCTCCGTCGTATTTTGCGCGTTGTTATAAAGATTATTTCGGAGAAAGTCCCACAGACTTTCTGAAAAGGAAAAATGGGAAATGATGGCTGCGGTTCGGCAAATAGTTGTATCTTTGGCTCGGATTTAGAACAAAGTTTATGAAGCGTATTGTTATAGGACTTGCATTGATTTTGTGTTATGCGTGCGGATTGCGGTCGCAAGACTTGAAATCCTTGTTTGTGGCTTTGCCTGATTCATTATCTCCACTGTTGACGGAAGTCAATCGGGCGGATTTCGGAGACTTTTTGGCAAGCAACATGAAGGCGGAAGTGAAAAACCGTTTTGGCAATATTTCGGAAATGACCCAGCTGACAGATGATTACTTGTCGGTTAGACTGACATCGGCCAGTACATTGGAAATGAAGCTTCTTCCGATGAACGACAGCGTCAATGTTGTCTGTGTGGTGAAGACTTATATGGCACCGGCTGCTGACAGCAAGGTTTCTTTCTTTACTTCCGACTGGAAAGAGCTTCCTGCCGGCGACTATTTGCAGCTCCCGCTTGAGACGGACTTTTATCTTTCTCCTCAGACAGAGGCGGGAAAGGACTCGTTGGATAATCTGCGTTCGTATGCCGACATGTATCTGCTGAAAGCGGAACTTTCCGCCGAAAGCCCTTCCATTTCGTTTGTCTATAGCACTCCTGACTATCTGGATAAGGGGACGGCAGACAAATTGAAGGCCTATCTGCGTTCTTGTCCGCTTCGCTATGAATGGAGTGCAGGCAAGTTCGTGAGGAAAGAAGATTCAGGCAATATTTGATCATGCGATATCGCCGGCTGTTTTTTTTATGTTGTAAAGCAGGAATCTGCGCTTCGTGAATTGATTTCAACTGAAAATACATAAAAAATAGTTAATCATCCGGTGTGGGCAAAGAGAAAAATATTATCTTTGGAACAATTTGTTGGATATGATAGACTATCCTTCATAAAGAGGGGGAGAATATCGCCGTTTTTAGTTGATTTGTGTAAACCTGTAGTGGTATTCTGAAGACGTTCGAAACTTTCTCAAAAAGTTTGCCGACGGATACTTGCTGAAAAATATTATAACGTAATGATTTTAAAATGTATTAGAACAGTGACGATGGCGGCTTTGGCCTTTGTGAGTGCAAATGTCTGCGGACAGGACTTGCTGGCTCGACAGGCTCCCATCGACAGAAAACTGAAAGCTGTAGACTCATTGGCGTTGATACGCCAGATCAAGGCGGAGCAGGCCGTTTATCCTGCATATAGTCTTTATCCGAACTGGAGCCATGACCGCGTCCATGCCTATGGTAATACAGTGCAAATCCCCGACAGCTTCCGTATAGATCTTACAGGCTTCTGCATGCCGACAACTCACACTAAAATTACTTCTAAATGCGGCCCTCGCTGGCGGCGTATGCATAACGGACTGGATATAAAAGTTTATATCGGCGATACAATCCGTGCTGCATTCGACGGGCGCGTGCGTATGGTGAAGTATGAACGCCGCGGATATGGCAAATATGTGGTGATTCGTCATGATAATGGGCTGGAAACGATTTATGGACACTTGTCGAAACAGATTGTGGATGAGGACCAGTATGTGAAGGCGGGAGATCCGATCGGTCTTGGCGGAAATACGGGCCGTTCGACCGGTTCTCACTTGCATTTTGAAACACGTTTTCTCGGGGAAGTGATCAATCCGGAATTCATGTTTGACTTTCCGAATCAGGATATTGTAGCCGACAGTTATCTGTTCGTTCGTGGCGCCAACCGTTACACTTACCAGCGTACAAGGGCATTGGCTGCCGTGAAAGCGGGCAAGTCGGGTGCGAATGAAGCTGAAAAGGCTGCGATCCGTTACCATAAGATCCGTAAAGGCGATACGTTGGGCCGCATATCGCGTATCTATCATGTTTCGATTGACAAGCTGTGCCGTCTGAATGGCATCAAGCGCACGACGGTTCTTCGGATCGGGCAAGTATTGAGATGTTCATAAATAATTATCTACTTTGATATTTCAGTGGGCCATCCCGAATGAAGTTGGTAACGCTTCGTTCCGGATGGCTTTTTATATGGAATTTTTGTTGGCTGCTCCGTGAAAAAACTGTATTTTTGCAGGTGCAGAAAAATTGTTTATTGAGATAGAACTTTGGCGAGCAAACATTTACATATACATGACGCAATTGTAATTGGAGCAAATACATGCCGTTTTCTTTTGGCGGCTGTTTTTCTGTTTTCCGGATTCGTTAAGGCTAATGATCCGTTGGGCACGGTTTATAAAGTGCAGGATTATCTGGACGCATGGGGAGCGTTTAGTCTTAGCGGCGGTTCGTTTCCTTATCTGGCGAGTTTCTTGATGGCTGCCTTTGAGTTCAGCATCGGCGTTTATCTTCTTTTTGGAATCCGCCGTTGGGCGACTTCCATTTTGGTTCTTCTCTTCATGTCGGTCATGACTCCCCTTACTTTATGGCTGGCTATTGCGAACCCGATTTCGGACTGCGGTTGTTTTGGCGATGCGGTAGTGCTGACCAATTGGGAAACTTTTTTCAAGAATCTGGTGCTGCTGGCTGCCGCTGTCTGCCTGTTCAAATGGAGGAGGTTTATCTTTAAGCTTGTGACAACCAAGGTAGACTGGCTGATATCATTGTACAGCATAATCTTTATTCTGTTTTTTACAATTTTCTGTTACCGTTATCTGCCTGTGTTTGATTTTCTTCCTTATCATATAGGGGCGGATATCCGCAAAGGTATGGAAATACCGGAGGGTGAAAAGCCCTCTGTGTATGAAACGATCTTTACGTATGAAAAGGACGGAGTGAAAAAGGATTTTACCATAGATAACTATCCAGGCGACTCCCTCTGGACTTTTGTTGATTCTCATACGGTCTTGAAGGAAAAAGGTTATGAACCTCCCATACAGGATTTTGCATTGATGTCATATGAGGACGGAACAAATTTGACTGATGAGATATTGGCTGACAGCCAATACGTTTTTCTGCTGGTAGCTCCCTGGCTGGATCGGGCTGATGACAGTTCGATAGACTTGATCAATGAAATTTACGACTACAGTGTGGAGCATGACTACCGTTTCTTGTGTGTGACCTCTTCAACAGATGAGGCGATATCGGCGTGGCAGGAAAATACAGGAGCCGAATATCCGTTTGCTTTGGCAGATGAGATAACATTGAAAAGCATGGTCCGCTACAATCCCGGACTGATGCTGCTGAAGAACGGTGTGGTGCTCAATAAATGGAGTGCAAATGCGCTGCCTGATGAATATCAGCTCAATGCTCCTCTTGACCGTTTGCCTTTGGGAGAGATACAGCTCAAGGGCGTATCCAGAAAATTGATGGAGGTGACCGGAAGTTTTCTGGCTCCGCTGGCGGCTTTGACAATTATAGATCTGCTTTGGATGAAATATCGCAGGAGGAAGGAGAAGAAACAGAAAAAAGTTCCCGACAAAGCGGATAATGAGAATCCTGAGGAATGATTGATACATTGACTATAAATACTAACCCTTTAAAATTAAACAAAATGAGAAAGAACATTGTAGCAGGTAACTGGAAAATGAACAAGAACCTGCAGGAAGGTATTGCTTTGGCAAAGGAATTGAACGAAGTGCTGACCGCAGACAAGCCGAATTGCGACGTGATTATTTGCACTCCGTTTATCCATCTGGCTTCTGTGACTCCGATCGTTGACAGCGCTATCATTGGCGTAGGTGCCGAGAACTGTGCAGACAAGGCTTCTGGTGCGTATACCGGTGAAGTTTCGGCTGAGATGGTGGCATCAACAGGTGCTCAGTATGTTATTCTGGGACATTCAGAACGCCGTGCATATTATCATGAAACAGTTGAAATCCTGGCTGAAAAGGTTAAACTGGCATTGGCCAACAACCTGAAGCCGATTTTCTGCATCGGTGAAGTACTGGCAGAACGTGAAGCAAACAAGCAGAACGAAGTTGTTGAAGCTCAGTTGGCTTCTGTATTCTCTCTGTCGGCTGAAGATTTCAGCAAGGTTATTCTGGCTTATGAGCCGGTTTGGGCTATCGGTACGGGAAAGACCGCAACTCCGGAGCAGGCAGAAGAAATCCACGCACATATCCGTTCGCTGGTTGCAGCCAAGTATGGCAATGAGGTGGCTGAAAATACTTCTATCCTTTACGGAGGAAGCTGCAAGCCTTCAAATGCAAAAGAACTGTTTGCAAAACCGAATGTTGACGGCGGACTGATCGGCGGTGCTGCACTGAAGGCTGCTGACTTCAAGGGCATTATCGATGCTTTCAAATAATCTGGCAGAACAGCTTTAACGTTTTATATTTTATACAGGGGAGCAGAAACAGGCGCTCTTTCAGCGTGCATTTTTGCTTCTCTGTGCTTTTATTTTTAATCCGGACATTATGAAATATCTTTTCTTTTCTGTCGTTGCTTTTCTGGTCAGTGCTGCCGGAGCATACGCACAAAGCAATATTATCGAGAGTTTGCAGACTCGCCGTGCAGGTGAAGGAGTTGTGACTGTTCATCAGGATGCGCAAATCTCCGGAATGATCGGCAAGCGCTATGTACTTTCACCGTCAGAACAGCCGAATGTTTTGAGGACCAGAGGATTCCGCGTGCAAGTGTATGCCGGGAACAATTCCCGCCAGGCGCGTTCGCAAGCGTATGATGTGGCGGCAAAGGTGAAGGAAGAATTTCCAGATATGCCGGTTTATACCTATTTCCAGCCTCCACGCTGGTTGTGCCGCGTTGGTGACTATAAGACTATGGAGGAAGCTCATTCGGCAATGCGTATGCTGAAAGCGACAGGCGTCTTCAAGGAAGTGTCCATTGTGCGCGAACAAATAAATATACCGATAGAATGATGATTGACAACAGCTTGATAAACTGGCCGGAAGAGAAGGTAGAGAAACTGAAGGCGCATTACGCTGAAATCCTTTCGCTGCTGGGAGAGGATCCGAATCGTGAAGGGTTGCTGAAAACCCCGGAAAGAGTGGCCAAGGCCATGCTTACTTTGACCCGCGGATATGAAATGGATCCCAGGGAGGTTTTGAATGCGGCGAAGTTCAAGGAGCCTTACAGTCAGATGGTCATAGTAAAAGACATCGATTTCTTTTCGATGTGCGAACATCACATGCTTCCTTTTTACGGGAAGGCGCATGTGGCTTATATCCCTAACGGATATATTACGGGATTGAGCAAGATTGCCCGTGTGGTGGATATTTTTTCTCACCGCCTGCAGGTTCAGGAGCGCATGACGCTGCAGATCAAAGAGTGTATTCAAGAAACCCTGAATCCGCTGGGAGTAATGGTGGTTGTTGAAGCGAAACACATGTGTATGCAGATGCGTGGTGTGGAGAAACAGAATTCGATCACGACTACCTCCGATTTTACGGGGGCTTTCAACCAGGCCAAAACCCGTGAAGAATTCATGAACCTTATTCGGGCGAGATACTGACCTGAGGCGATACCGTTCTGAATACAAAGGCACAAAGTCGCAGAACTTTTGTATTGAACTTGAATGCGTTTTCTCTGTGGCTTCGTGCCTCTGCGTTCGTCTTGCAGAATTGTTGCGTTATTCTGCAAGGTCAAAAACTGACCGTGAACTTATAGTTTCCTTCTTTAGACAGACGCTTTGCCGTAAACGAGATTCTGTAGATTTCCTTTCCCCAAACATTCGACAGTGTCGGATCGGTAAGCGGTATCGTTTCTTTTGATGCCTCAAACTCGTCCGGATTGAACTTTATGGTTGCGGAAATGTTTTCTCTGCTGATGCTTACCTTGTCGCCTTCGATGCTGATGTTCCCCCAAGTCATGAAGTTGATCTGATTGGGAGCAGTGGCTTCTTCAAGACTGAACTTGTCCCTGATGACCAGTTGGTTGTTCTTAAGCTGATACGAGCGGATCCAGTCTTTGATTCCGGCTTCCGCAGGGTAGGCTTCTTTTAGGTTCAGCCTAAACTCGTTGGGAGAGGCTTCTGCATCTTGGGCCTTGTATTTTCTTCCGTATTTTTGTGGGATGCCATTGACGACGGGCAGATTGTGATAGTTGCTTTGCATGGTCCATATCTTGTATCTTTCCGAACTGAATGTTTGTTTGGTATAGGTGCCTACTCCCGCATCCAGAAATACCGGGGTGTCCTGCACCCATAGGGAGAAAGTTCCGATGTCATTGTGGTTGTGGCTTTCGTCGTTATATCCTCCTTTGGCGGCAAAGAAGGCTTTTCCTTTCCTTATATAGCAGAATTGCGTTTCCGGATACCAGATGAAGTCGGGTGTTTCGTGCGCCGGAGCATATCCGGACAGCTCTGCATCCGCTTTCAGCCCTTCCAGTATTCTGTAGAAATCTCTGCTTGCAAGCGTGATCCTGTTTTTCTGCTTTTGTTTGAGATAGGCGGCGAACTGCTTCATCCGGCTGCTTCCGATAGCCTGTCCGAACCGGAAAATCAGCTGGGGATCTCCTCCTCCTTTGGCGGATGCGTCTGCAAAGTTGACAACCCATCCGTTTCCTACATAGCTGTTTGATATGTATTCTGCCATGTTTCTGATCTGGCTGTCCTCAAAGAAGTTGATGCGGTTGCCTGTGATGTCCGACAGCAGGACGAGGTAATCCAGCACTTTCCCTGATGCATGTCCCCAGTAAGAAGGCCCTTCTTCGCAGGCTCCGTCGCTATGTACGTAATTCAGGAATTTATCCACAGACTGGATGCTTCTCCAGATTGCTGCCTCAAGCCGTTGCGGATTGTTTTCCAGGAGCATGAATGTCATGAGCGCATTGCTGTTGCACCATGGATTCCAGTTGTTTATCATGTTTCCTTCCTTATAGTTGACTGCCATCCACCAGAATCTGTCGTCCTCAAGATATGGTTTCATGATGCGTTTGTCCAGTTCATGATAAAGCCTTCGGGAGATTTCCGGATCTGTTTTGTCGAAGGTGTCGTGCATGAAATAATAGGTCCATGCAAGGATGTTTCCCAAATCTCCTGCTGTCAGGTCGATCAGATCATATTCGTATGAAGGAAGCGAGCGGCCGGACGGCTGGTTGGGGAGATGTGCCGACAGAGCCCATGAAGTCATTTCGCAGGTGTGGAACACTCCGTTTATCAGCTGGTCGGTGAAGCGTCCTTTTCCTTCTGCCAGTTCTGCCAGCAGCAGTTGTACGATGGCATAGTTGTTTGCATCGAACGGTGATTCCATGATCTTGCGGTTTCCGCTTCTTTCAAACTCGAGATAGTCGGTTGCGGTAATCACCTTCCATTCGTGCTTCAGCTGCTTTTCTCCGTTTCTGATGACTGTTTCCTTATTTTTGCCCAGCAGCTTGTCCCATCCTTCCCGGTCTGCATAGGATGGATAGTCCACCCATTTCTGTTGCGTGACCAGATAGTCTGAGATTTGTTCTCGGGTGATTTTGCCTTGCAGCAGGTTTCTTTCCGTATATGCCTCCAGCGTTGCCGGAAATGCCGCCAGGAATGTAATGACTGCCAGAAAAAAGTTTTTAGTTTTCATAGATGTTGATTTTATAGAATTTTGCGGTTAAATGTAGGCAGAATGATTGAATTATGCAAACGCGCCTTTTGTATCTCCAAGCCGGGAAATGCTGTTTTCTGTTCTGAAAAACGTGCTTTTTCACCCTCCAATCTGCAAACGGCATTGTGGTTTCTATAAACGACGTTGTGGTTTGTACGAACCGCATTGTGGTTTGTATAAACAACATTGTTGTTTATAACTTCCTCCGTCGAATTTCGATTATTCTTCTTTTGCGGCAGGAGCATTTTTTGCGGATGTGGTCCTTTTTGCTTTTTGTGATTTTTTATTATGGATTAAGGTATTTGATGAATTTTTCCCGACTAAAATTGAATAGATTAAAAACTTTCTTTATATTTGCTCCCGATATAATTGAAACCGAATTATATGACCAACTAAAATTTAATGCTTAATGAAAACGGAAAAACGAATGACAGTCCTTTATTCTAAAAGGATGTTGTTGGGAGCATCGCTCATTTTTGCTGCCACAAACGTGATGGGAGCCGTTGATTCTTCTCCTGTTTCCCATGTTGATGCTGTAGAGAGTATCCTTCAGCAGAAAGAAATCTCTGGTACCGTAGTGGATGGTTCGGGGGAACCTGTTATCGGTGCGAATGTTGTTGTCAAGGGCACGACGAACGGTACGATTACTGATCTGGATGGAAAATTCACACTGAAAGTTCCTGCAGAGTGTGTTGTTGTGGTGTCTTATATTGGCTATAACAGCCAGGAAATCAGAGTTACATCATCGACCACCCGGTTGTCTGTGTCGTTGAAGGAAGATTCAAAGACACTGGACGAAGTTGTAGTTGTCGGTTATGGTGTGCAGAAAAAGGTGAACCTTTCCGGTTCTGTTTCTTCCATTAATATGGACGAACTGACCGAGAGCCGCCCGATTACCAACGTTTCTCATGCCTTGGCAGGTATGGCCGCCGGTGTGAATGTGCAGTCGGCAAGCAACCAGCCCGGTAATGACGATGCAACCATCCAGGTGCGCGGGCAAGGAACTCTGAACGACTCTGCGCCTCTCGTCATCATCGACGGTGTGGAATCGAGCATCAGCTCTGTAAGCCCTCAGGATATTGAGGCGATGTCTGTGCTGAAAGATGCGGCTTCGGCTGCCATTTACGGTTCGCGTGCCGCAAACGGCGTCATCCTGATTACCACCAAGCAGGGCAAGGCCGGAAGCATGAAGATTGACTACAACGGTTATGTTTCGTTCACTTCGCCTACCATCCCGAGCACGATGGATCCGGTGTCGAATTATGCGGACTATATGGAGCTGATCAATGAAGGATTGTTCCAGTCAGGGCAGGCTACTGTATTCAGTCAGGCAAAGATTGACGAATGGCGCAATGCCGGGGGAAGTGACCCGTTGAAATATCCTAATACGAACTGGCTGGACGATTCGTTCCAGAATTCTGTTGCTCACAATCATGTGCTTTCAATGAGCGGAGGAAGCGAGAAAATCCGTTTCTATTCTTCGTTCGGTTATCAGAACAATCCGGGCATCATGGAGAATACCGGCTTCGAAAAGTTCAGCGGCCGTGTGAATGTTACAGCCGATATCAAGCCTTGGCTGACTCTCGGCGCTTATGTGAACGGATATGTATCTAATATGGATCCGGCCGCCAACTATGATAAGGATGATGCAACCACAGCGGTAAGCGAAGTGTTTACATATGCTTCAGCCACAACCCCGGGTATGGTATTCCGTTCGCCGGACGGCAGATATGGCAGTGTCAACAATACGGAAGATGCCTCACAGGCTCAGACCAATAATCCGTTGAGGCGTTTGAACGCTGTGGCCGGAAACATCCGCAAGACCAATATGCGTGCCCGTTTTCTCGGAACCTTGAAGCCGGTAGAAGGCCTTTCCATTACGGCTTCCTATACATACGAGTTCCTGGATGAGTATCGCTCGCTCAAGCCTGTGTTCTTTGATCTTTGGAACTTCTATTCCAATACGATTACGTCGCCGGCTGGAGGTGATACCTGGATTCGGAATTACAACGGAAAGACGGAACGTTTCTTCAGCGATGTGACCGCACGTTATGAAACGCGTTTCCTGAAAGACCGTCTGGGGTTGACCGCTTTGGTTGGTGCCAGCCAGGAGCGTTATCGCAACCATTATTTCAGTGCCTATAAGAAAGATATGATCGACTTGAGTCTGAACACGATGGATGCGGCTATCGGCGATGCTACGGCATCGGGAACAAGCACGGAATGGGCGATGCGTTCGTTCTTTGGCCGTATCAATCTGGACTGGGAAAGCAAGTATCTTCTTGAGTTGAACCTCCGCGCGGATCAGTCTTCACGTTTCTTGTCGAACAATCGCACCGGTTATTTCCCTTCAGCGTCAGCCGCATGGCGTATTGATCAGGAGCCGTTTATGGCGAATGTTGTAGACAAAGGACTGAGCAATCTGAAGCTTCGTTTGTCTTACGGTGCGCTGGGTAACAATTCTGTAGGCAACTATGACGCCATCTCGACTTATGCGACTTCCAATTATACAGTCGGAAATACGTTGGCTTTGGGTATGGCTCAGATCGCTTTGGCAAATGCCGGCCTTACATGGGAAACTACTTACGTAACCAATGTGGGTGTTGACTTCGGCTTCTTTAACAATCGCTTGACCGGTACTTTCGATTATTTCCATAAAAGGACAAAGGATATTCTGATTGATTTGCCGGCTCCTATCGTTCACGGAACAGCTTCAATCCCCAAGCAGAACAGTGCGACGGTTACAAACAAAGGTATCGAATTCACTTTGGGATGGCAGGATAAAGTGGGAGATTTCTCTTACGGAATAACCGGAAACTTTACATACGTGAAGAATATGGTTGATAAATACAAAGGAAAAGACAAGGGAGGAATGACCATCAGCGGTGCCAATGTGATTTGGGAAGGACATCCCATTAACTCCCAGTATCTGCTGCAGGTAGACCGCATCATTCAGACAGACGAAGATCTGGCTATAGTAAACGAGATGTTGGCTAAGAATCCGAACGCATTTGATGCCTTCGGCGTGCCTGAGAAGGGTGACTTTCTGTATAAGGATGTGGACGACAACGGCATCATCGACTTGAACGACCGCGACATCGTGAGCGACGGCCCGAATCCCAAGTTCCAGTTCGGCTTGAATCTGAACGTTGCATGGAAAGGAATAGATTTCGCTGTCTTGTTCCAAGGTCAGGCCGGAGGAGAAGCTTATTGGCAGAACTACCTTGTAAATGCTTCTACTGTAAGATATGGTTATCAGCTGAATAAAGAGGTTTGTGAAGGAAGATGGTACGAAGGACGTACAGACGCCACTTATCCCAGACTGCTGGATTATCAGGATAAGAGAAATACACAGAACAGCGACTTCTATCTGGAAAACCTGTCGTTCCTTAAAATCCGTAATATCCAGTTGGGCTACACCTTGCCAAAGGCTTGGATGAACAAGCTGACTCTTGACAGAATCCGTGTTTATGCAAGTATGGAGAATTTCTTTACGTTCACTTCATTCAGAGGATTTGATCCGGAGCTGGGAACGAGTCTGGCTTATCCTGCGATGAAGAATATGGTAATCGGCGTTAATGTTACATTTTAATTGAAAAGAATGTTTATGAAAGCATATAAATTATTTTTGAGTTTAGGTGCCTGTCTGTTTCTGACAACCGGGTGCTATGATTTGGACGTATATCCGGAGGATGAATTGTCGAGCGGTACTTTCTTTAAAACGGAAGATCATGCCAGACAGGCGATGATGGGAGTTTATAGCCTGATGCAGAATGAAGCGGCTTTCGGTCGTCAGTATTCTTTTGACTGTCTGGGAGGAGTTGGTGCAGGACGTGATCCATATGGATTTGAAGCGATCGCACGGGGAACATACACTTCTTCTGAATCACTGGTCAGCGACAAGTTCAAGGCGTTTTATGAAGGCATCTCCCGTGCGAATATCGTATTGCAGAATGTGGACAATTGCGAGATGACTGACGAGCTGAAGACTCAATACAAGGCTGAGGCCAGATTCATGCGCGCGCTGTATTATTTCTATCTCTTGGATTTGTGGGGTGGCGTGCCTCTTTACGATGAAACTACGGTTGTTTCGGCTGATTTCATGAATATGCTGAAGCCGCGCTCCACCGAGGATGAGGTAAGGGAATTTATCATCAAGGATTTGGATGCAGCTATCGCTTCTTTGCCGAAAGAATGGGAGAGTGCCGATAAAGGACGAGCTACTTGCGGAGCAGCCATGGCGCTGAAAGGCAAACTTTATCTCTATAACAAGCAGTATGGTGAAGCCCTTGAGTGCTTTAAGAAAATAGCCGGCGAACCTGGTGAAGTTGATGCCGAAAAATATGCAACATATGCATTGTATACCGTTCCGGGTGATGCAAAAGCAAGCTATGCGGACTTGTTCAAGCCGGCTGATGACGGAAAAGGCGCTGATGATTGCAGTGAAATGATTTTTACGATCCAGAATTTGGGAGGAGTAGGGCAGGACTACGGAATGCCGATGGGTAAATACATGGGCTCTCGTTCTACTTATGGCTCATGTTGGCATAATGTGATGGTATCTACCAATATGGCCGACTCATATGAAACCAAAGATGGACAGAATTATGACTATTCTACTTTCCAGTTTGACTGGAATGCTTTTACCGGTTCGGATTATACGGGAAATGCACAAATAAGGGAATCCATATTTTACTGTACGCTGAATAAGGCGGAGGTCGAGGCATATCCGACAGGTACAATTCAGGGAGTGCCTGCCTTAACCTCAGGGAAAAGCAGGCCATTCGAAGGTCCGTTGGTTGAGATGTATGAGGAAGAACGTGATCCCCGAATGAGCGTATCGCTTATTTGCCCTTATACTTATTACTTGGGTGCTGTAAACAATAAGCCGCAAGATATGTATTTTGCTATAACCAAAAGTGCTCCGGAACCGGCTGACGGATGGGTCAAAATGGAAGGCGGATGGTTATGCTATCTGTGGCGCAAGTTTGTGCCGGAAGGTGATATGAATGGCTTGCTTAACAACCGCGAAGATGTTCCGATTAACTTCCCGTTGATTCGTCTGGCTGATGTGTATCTGATGATGGCCGAATGCTATAACGAGCTGGATGATCTGGATAATGCAGCCAAATACGTGAATAAAGTGCGCGACCGTGTAGGTATGCCTCTCATAAATGGTGGCGACGCATGGATGTCAGTCACAACAAAAGAAGAGATGTTCAAACGCATCAAGCACGAACGTGCCGTTGAACTTGCAGCTGAAGGTCATAGCTTCAGCGATATGAGGCGCTGGGGGTTGCTTGAAGAAGTGGGAGGCCCGGTACAGAATATTATGCGTACTTCTTCTAAATACGATCGTGTAGTCCGTGAACGTGACTATCTCTGGCCGATTCCCCAGACAGAAATGGATATCAATCCGAATCTGAAAGGGCATCAGAATCCTGGCTGGTAAATCAAGTTGTGGCAATTGGCGAATTGCATAGATATTAAGTTTGAAGAACGGGGCAGGTCGTCTTTGACGATTCTGTCCCGTTCGATTTTTATTTTTTACGTTGTGTCGGGTGAAGTTGGGAGTAGTAACGTGATGATTGTCAATTTTATCCGGATAGTTGCATATTTCATTCTGATAGTCGCCTGTTTCTGCTGCTTAGTTAGGAGTCGGGATATTCGTGCTTTTCTTTTTTCGCTTGAAACGTTAATTTTGCTTTTGATAGTTAAGGGCACTTCTTTTGTCGGAAAGAACATTTCCTGTGTCCTCCAGTGTTAACGGCGATTTGGGAAGTGGCGCTGTAAATGAATGTAATTATGAAAAACATGGAAAAACTGCGGATGTGTGTATTGGGGCTGTGTTCTTTCTTCTTGTTTTCGTGTGGAAGCGACGATGACCCCGGAATCAGTGGATTGCAGAATGATTATTTGGATGTTGCAGGCGGGGAGTTTGTTGCAGGCGAATTGCCTGTTGGGGAGAATGATTTGATGCTTCAGTCGGCTACTTTTGACGGTTCGGCTCTTCCGGGAGGAAGCTCGTTTCTGGTACTTCAGTCTACTGAAGAATTGAGTGAAGTGAATCTGACCGTTCAGGGACAGACTGGCTATATCAGGGTTCCTTTGAGCAATCCTGAAATAGTCAGCGCAAAAGTGCGTTCTGCATCTTTGTATGAATATCAGGTGCTTGTAATGATCAGCCAGCATCTTGACGGTGACTTTACCATTGAATTCACTACGGTAAACAAGAATGGTGAGGTTTCTTCGAAAGTGACCAGAAATGTCAGCTATGTGGAAGCTGGTACTGGTTCGCTTCAGGTGAATCTGCGTTTCAGCAATGCAAAGGACGTGGATCTTTATGTAGTGGAACCGAACGGGAATGTGATTTATTATGGTATGCCTTTCCCGTATTATTCAGAAAATTATCAGGCATATATGGGCTGGGAATATGCTGATACGGACGAAGAGCCTGAGTGGGATCCGATAGGCCTGGATGTGGACTCTAATGCCGGATGTAACATTGACAATATAAACAGTGAGAATATTTTCTTTGACGAGGCCTGTCTGCAGAAAGGCACGTATGAAGTATGGGTGAATATGTATTCGAACTGTGATCCGAGCACTCCTACCGGTTATGCTGTGTTGGCGAATTACAAGGGAAGCATGATCAGCAACAGTTTGGGAGAAAATCCCGTAACCGGAGAATTTCCTGTAAATGAGCCGGACAATCCCATTGATGAAGAACTGACCGGAGCCAGAAAAGTGATGGAGTTCACTATAAATGAAGGACGTGATCCGGGACGTTCCCGTATTTCTGAAGGCCTGCCTGTTATGTGGGAGAAAGGGGTGCTCAACAGGCTTATGAAGCATTGACCACCCGGTCGCCGGCTTTTCTTGCCAAGGCGATTTGGGTTTGCTGTATGTCCTTGAAGTGCATCATGACGCGGGTGTATTGTTGCGGGTCGTTGACAATCTCCGGTTTTGTCAGAGCTTGAAGCGTGTGTTTCATCTCTTCTTCTACAATTGACAGCTTGAAGTCTATAACCAGACGGGGAATGAGTTCGTAGAGCCGTTCCTCGTCTGTGACTATTTTCTGGCCTTTTGAATGGTATTTGCTCAGCTGGTAGCGTTCGCTGATCAGGTCTGCTGCAAGTTTGCTGATAGCCTGGTTCGGATGGCTTACAAAGTGCCGTTCGGCAACGAAGCTGTCATTGTGCAGACGTTCTTCCGCTTCTTTGAGGATCTCCCGGTGCAGTGCATCGTGGAACTGGAGATCGTCTTCCTTCAGACTTTGTGCAATGTATTCGATGACAGTCAGCGGCGTTTCATCGCCGTTCTCGTTTTCTACATAGCACATCACTCTTTCTCCATAGCGGATAAGCATCCGCACCAAGTCTTCTTCTTTTTCATAAAAGACTTTCCGTTCGTTTCCTTCGGCAGGAATGAACGACGTATAGTTGTCAGCCGGAATCTCGTCGTTTGCCGGGATGCCGTTTCCGTCGGACAAAGCCGGCTGGCCTGTTGATTCTTGCGCTTCTTGTGCAGGTTTCGCCCCTTCCTGTACGGCTGGAGCAGGCGAGGAGGAATTCCGCTGTTCGCGCAGTTTCTTGCGTTCCGTTTCCTTTTGTTTGCTCTCTTTAGCCTGTTCGATCAGTTTGGCGGTGGCCTCCACCAGTATCTTTTCATTCATTTCAAGCAGTTGGGCACACTCGCGGATATAAACCGAGCGCACGATTGCATCTGGAATGACGGAAATGCTTTTCACGATGCTTGAGATGAGCGCAGCTTTCTTTATCGGGTCTTTGCCGGTTTCTGCGAGCAGCAGGTTGGTCTTGAAATGGATAAAGTCCACTTCATGCCCGTTGATATAGGCCTGATATTCTGTCGCATTATGCTTGCGTGCGAAACTGTCCGGATCATCTCCGTCAGGGAGCAGGCAGACTTTTACATTCATACCCTCTTCAAGCAGCATGTCGATGCCTCGTATGCTGGCCTTGATTCCGGCCCCGTCGCCGTCGTAAAGCACGGTGATGTTGTTCGTAAAGCGATGGATCAGCCGGATCTGGTCGGATGTCAGGGCAGTGCCCGAAGAGGCGACAACATTTTCTATTCCGCTTTGGTGCATGGAAATCACGTCTGTATACCCTTCTACAAGAAAGCAGCGGTCCTGGCGCACGATGGCTTGTTTGGCGAAATAGATTCCGTACAGTTCCTTGCTTTTATGATAGATTTCCGACTCGGGCGAGTTGACGTATTTCATCTGTACGTTTTTCGTGGCAGCGTTCAGCACGCGTCCGCCGAAGGCCACGACTTTTCCCGAAAGCGTATGGACCGGAAATATGACACGCCCCCAAAAACGGTCGTTCAGCGATCCGTCTTCTTTTCGGTAGCAAAGTCCGGTCTTGACCAGAAACTCTTCTTTATATCCTTGCTTCAGGGCAGCCTGCACGAATGCTTTGTGGGAGTCGGTGCTGTATCCGAGCTGGAATTTTTTGATGATGTCATCCCTGAATCCTCTTCCGCGGAAGTATGTCATTCCGATGCGCTGGCCTTCGATGCTATTGTGCAGAATGTTCTGGAAATAGTCGTTTGCGAACTGATTCACAACAAAAAGGCTTTCACGAAGATCGTGCGCCTGTTTTTCTTCTTCTGTCAGTTCACGTTCCTTGATTTCGATGTTGTATTTTTTTGCCAGCCATTTGAGTGCTTCATAATAAGACAGTTGCTCATGTTCCATAATGAAATGAACCACATTCCCTCCTTTTCCGCAGCTGAAACATTTGCATACGCCTTTGCTTGGAGAAACGCTGAACGAAGGTGTCTTTTCGTTATGGAAAGGACAGAGTCCGATGTAGTTCACTCCCCGTTTGCGGAGTGTGACAAACTCTGATACGACATCAACGATCTGAGCGGCATCAAGAATACGGTCTATGGTGGCTTGGTCTATCATGTGCTATGAAATTCGGCATGCAAAGTTAGGAAATATCACTGGAAAAATCGAATAAATCCGGCAGATTAGCGAACTGTCACAGGTAAAAGGACGTTCTGAGCTGCTCGGTCCCGGAGATTTGAGGCTGCATGTGTATGCCGTCGGCGATATGTCAAGGGATACACGCTATATCATCGAGGGTCAAAATACGCTGGTTCCAGTTGTCCGGCCTGTTGAAAAGTGAAACTTTTCCGTGAAAAATCTGTATCTCCAGCCTAAAGATGTAAATCTCCAGCCTGGAGATATGTATCTTTAATCTGAAGATGCATGTCTTTATCCTGAAGACAGACTTTTCTGCGGGGTGCTTCAGTTTTGTGTCTGCATGCAGGCTTGTCAGGAATCAGGGTATAGGCTGCCTGCTTTTATTTTTCTTCTGTGTGTATATTGTTTGTTATCAGTTGTTTATATGCTTTATTTCTGTTTATTTTAATTTTGTCTTTGTCTAAATTATGCGGATTGCAAAAAAGAATATAAATTTGCAGCGCGATTTTGATAAATCGGTATTATGTTCTTATTATTATTTACGTATATTATTTGAGGTGAAAAAGCTGACAACTTTATTGAGCTGTTTGCTGTGTGTGTGCTGTTCCTATGGGCAGTCGCGCGTGTCATGGGGCGTAACTGCAATGACTGAAGGCAACTGGAACATGTCGGACGGAAAGACGGCATGGGTGAATTATCTTGAGGCGGATTTGAATGTGGCATTGTGGAAAGGAGCCCAGTTTGAGGGAGCAGCCATAGCTACTTATGCGGCCGGCAAGCTGGTTGAAAACAGTTTGCTGGGATATTCAAATATTTATACCGATGAGAATAAGCCGTTTCGTCTGATTCAGGCTTCCATTGGACAGCGGATTGGAAGCCTGCTGTATTTGTCTGTGGGGTTGCGCAACATCGACATTGATTATTTTACAACCCCTTCTACCAGCTTCTTTACGGCGCCGGCCGATGCGGACTTTCCGATTATTTCAAACAACTATCCGGTGGCTACTTTCCCGATGTCGGCAATAGGCGGTCATCTTGAAGTGTATCCCTTTGATGGCTTTGTCGCCAAGGTGAGCGTATATAACGGTGTGGCTCATGAAACATTCGATACGCAGTTCCATTTCAGGCCGTCTGCCGAGGGATTGTTTTCTATCGGCAGTCTTTCGTATGAATATAAGACCAAGGGCGAGCACTCGGCCAATTATACGCTGGGATACGTGTATGGAAAAATTCCAGGGGAAGGCGCAGAAGCTTCTTTTGACCGGAAAACGGGACTTTGGGGACTGGTGGAACAGCCGTTCCTGCATTGGAGGGGAACGCAGTGGTGTTTGCTCTTGCAGGGGGCCGTCATGACACGCCACACGTCAGGAACGCATGGCTATTGGGGCGCAGGGCTTACGGTTAACGGCATCTCAAATCGGAAGATGATGGCTGGGTTTGCCGTCAACCGCATGCATGACCACCTTGAAGGCAATGAAGTGGGTATGGAGCATACGTGGCTGGTTCCGTTGAACAACTGGCTTTCCATACAGCCGGCACTGCATTTTATTTATAGCCATCACCGCAAGGATGTGGTGGGACTGCTTCGCTTGAGCGTGTCACTGGGCAATCTGTAATGTCCGGACAGGCGGCAGGCTATGGTCAGAATGTCGGGAGGATAAGTGGTCGTCTTGGCTGGGGTAATGGCTTGTTTTGTCGGAGTTGCGTGTATTTTGTGCGTGTGCTTTTGCTGTTTCTGAAATATTCCATACTTTTGCTTCGGTTTGAATCAGAATTGGAATGAAGAAAAATCAAAATAGATGTTTGTTGTCGTTTTTCTTTCTTTGGTGCGTCTTTGGTGTGCAGGCGCAGAATGCGGCGGCTGTAGACTCATCGAAGGCTTATTTGCCCTCCGATTCTCTTTTTGTCCGTTTTCTGCATAGCAGGGATATACCTGTGACACAGCATAATAAAATCACTCTCCTTACCAGCGGAAGGAGCAAGTTCGCCCATCTGTTCAAGGATATACGGAAGGCAAAGCAGGATATTCATTTGGAGTATTTCAATTTCCGCAACGACTCGATAGCAAAGGAGCTTTTTACCCTTCTGGCCGAAAAGGCGAAGGAGGGGGTGAAAATACGCGCCATGTTCGATGACTTTGGAAACTTGTCAAACAGCCGCCCGCTCCGGAAGGAGCATCTGAAAATGTTGAACGACCGTGGCATCGAAATCATCAAGTTCGATCCTATCCGCTTTCCTTATGTGAACCATATCTTTTGCAGAGATCATCAGAAGATTGTGGTCATTGACGGAACGACGGGATATACGGGGGGAATGAATATAGCTGATTATTATATAAACGGCCTTCCTGAAGTGGGGCAGTGGCGCGATATGCATGTGCGGATTGAAGGGCCTGCTTCCGAACAGCTTCAGAAAGCTTTTTTTCGGGTATGGAATCAGGAGTCGCACCAGCAGGTGGAAGGCAGCCGGTATTTTCCCTATACTTCAGGCGCGCTGCATGCAGATACAGCTTCTTCTCATCTCGGCAACCAGGTGGCCATTGTGCAGCGTGTGCCAAAGGTGGCTCCCGACATTATGCGCAAAGCTTATATCACTGCCTTGGATGTGGCCGAACATAAGGTTCAGATAATCAATCCTTACTTTACGCCTACACGCAGCGTGCGGAAAGCCATTAAGCGGGCTGCCAGACGCGGGGTGCGGGTTGAGATCATGATTCCGGGCAAATCAGACATTCCTTTTACGCCCGATGCGGCATTCTATATTGCCGAGAGGCTGCGAAAAGCAGGAGCGCACATTTATGTGTTTAACGGAGGCTTCCATCATTCTAAGGTGATGATTGTGGACGACCGCTTCTGTACGGTAGGAAGTACAAATCTCAACAGCAGGAGTCTGCGCTGTGATTATGAAATCAATGCGTTTATCTTTGACCTGCCCACTACTGCCGAACTGGGAGATGTGTTCAAGGCCGACAAAAAGAACAGTACTGTTATGACGCGCGAAGAGTATCGGAAGCGCGGCCCGTGGAAACGTTTTGTGGGCTGGTTTGCGCATTTGTTTACTCCGTTGTTATAGAAAGGAAATAAAAACGTCATATCTTTCACATTATGTTCAATATTTTTTTTATTTTTGTCCAGCTATAGTAATTTAGACGGGATATGCCATTTTTTAGAGATGTAGTTGGACAGGATGAGGCGAAGCGACTTTTGTTGGGCTGTGCGCATGACGGCAAAATGCCGCATGCCCTGTTGTTCGCGGGCAAGCTTGGAACCGGGAAGCTTCCTTTGGCATTGGCTCTGTCACGCTATCTTCTCTGCCAGCATCCGGATCCGGAAGACGCTTGCGGCAAATGCCCTGCCTGTAAGATGATGGACCGTCTGGCACATCCTGATCTGCATTTCGTTTTTCCTATAGTCAAGAGAAAAGGCGGTAAAGATACGGTTTGTGATGAATATCTGTCCCAATGGCGGGAAATGCTGGAGAGGAACGCTTATGTTACTTTGCAGCAATGGATGGAGAAGATTGATGCCGGCAACCAGCAGCCGCAGATTTATGTGCGCGAAAGTGACGAGATCCAGCGGAAGCTTTCGTTGAAATCGAGTCAGGGAGGCTATAAAGTGATGCTGGTCTGGCTGCCTGAAAAGATGAACGTGGAGTGTGCCAACAAACTTCTGAAGCTGCTTGAAGAACCTCCTGCCAAAACCGTGTTTCTTTTGGTGAGCGAGCAGCCTGAACAGTTGCTTGCCACGATTGTCAGCCGCACGCAGCGGATAAATCTTCATCCGTTGGAAGATGCGGACATTGTCCGCTTCCTGCAGGAACGCTGCGGACTGGTGGAGGAGGATGCGCATGATATAGCTCACCGTTCGGCGGGAAGTTTGATCAAGGCTCTCGAAAACATTCAGTTGAGCGACGAGAACAAGCTTTGTTTCGAACTTTTTGTCAGTTTGATGCGTCAGGCATACAGCCGTGATATCCGCGGGCTCAAATCATGGAGCGAACAGGTTGCCGGGATGGGCCGCGAACGGCAGAAGAACTTGCTGGAGTATTGCCAGCGGATGGCAAGAGAGAATTTTGTCAACAATTTCCACCGTAAGGAAATGATTTATATGAATGCGGAGGAGGAGCATTTTGCGGTCCGGTTCTCTCCGTTCATCAACGAACGCAATATCTTTCAGATAATGGCATTGTTGGGAGAAGCTCAAGCCCACATTGAACAGAATGTGAATCCCAAAATGGTTTTCTTTGATATGGCACTGAAAATGATTATTGAAATGAAACAACGATAACGATATATGAATGAATTCAAGCTTAAAAACGGAAGCGGCCCGCTTTGTTGCAAGGGCTGCGGACGACAGAATAATAAACTGAACACTTACGACTGGCTGGCTGATATTCCAGGGAATGCGGAGGAGCAGGATATGGTGGAAGTGCAGTTCAAGAATACGCGTAAGGGATATTTCAAGAACAGCAACGGGTTGCATTTGGAAAAGGGCGATGTAGTGGCGGTCGAAGCAAGTCCAGGCCATGATATCGGTACTGTGACGCTGACAGGCAGGCTCGTGAAGTTGCAGATGCGGAAGGCCAATATCAAGCCTGACGCTGAAATCCGCAGAATCTATCGGAAAGCGAAGCCGGTGGATATGGAGAAGTATGAGGAAGCCAAGTCGCGTGAGCACGATACGATGATCCGCTCGAGGAAAATAGCGGAGAATTTGGGCTTGCAGATGAAAATCGGCGACGTAGAGTATCAGGGAGATGGCAATAAGGCGATTTTTTATTATATAGCAGACGAACGTGTGGACTTCCGGCAGCTGATAAAGGTGCTGGCTGAAACATTTCGTGTCCGCATTGAAATGAAGCAGATCGGAGCACGTCAGGAAGCCGGCCGCATCGGTGGAATAGGGCCGTGCGGACGTGAACTGTGCTGTGCGACATGGATGACGAATTTCGTGTCTGTGTCTACCAGTGCCGCCCGCTATCAGGATATTTCATTGAATCCTCAGAAACTGGCCGGACAATGTGCCAAGCTGAAATGCTGCCTCAATTACGAAGTGGACGCTTATGTGGAATGTCAGAAACGTCTTCCAAGCAAAGAGATTACTTTGGAAACGAAGGACAGCACTTATTATTACTTCAAGGCTGATATCCTGAAAAACCAGGTGACATACAGCACAGACAAAGGCATTTTGGCGAATGAGGTGACAATCTCTGCACGGCGTGCGTTTGAAGTCATCAGCATGAACAAAAAGGGGGAGAAGCCCGACACCCTGGGCGAAAATGCAACAGTGTCTGATGTCCCCCGTTCAAAAGATCTTTTGGAGCAGGAAAGCCTGACTCGTTTTGACAAGAACAAGAAAAAGAAGAAAAAACAGAAAAATAATTCTGTACAGAATAAGGATGTTTCTGCAAAGAGTGAAAAGAAGCAGAATGCAGGCGAACCGAATGCGAACCGGAATAAGCAGGCGCGCAAGCCTGCTTCCGACGGGCGGCAGAAACAAGGGGGAGCAATGCCGCAGGCTGTTCAGGCACAGTCTGCTGCGGCAGAGCATCGTGAAGGCCGTCCGGCTGACGGCAGGCAGGCTGTGGCAGAAGGAAACAGCAACGCTTCGCAGCAGCCGCGCCAGAACCGGAACGGCAGAAAGTTCCGGCGGAGTGACGGAAACAGGCGCCAGCCGGAAAAGGAAGGCAATACTAATGCTTCAGGCAATGATAATAAAACAGTTCCAGAAGTGCAGGCCTGATTCGAAGACATTTTTCAGACTGTCTGAGAGTTGTTTGCATGGTGATTTTGATGAAAAGAGTTTGCGTGGTGCCGGCCCTAGTGTGTATCACGCAAATTCATGCGGCGCTTATTTCTTCTACAAGTTCAGAAACTTTGTTTTGCTGGCATTTCTGGCTTGTCTTTCCTTTTCGTGCCAGAATGATACGGTGTATCATACTTACCAGGCTATCCCCGAGAATTTCGGATGGGGGCGGGGGGATTCGCTGAATTTTTACTTCCCTCCAGGGATTCCTCCGGCAGCGTATACGCTTGAAGTAGGCATACGGAACACTGACATGTATCCGTACAGGGATATCTGGCTTGAAGCTACCAAGGTTATGAGTGACACCTTACCTGCTGTAACAGATACGCTGCATTTTTACCTTGCCGATGAAAACGGGCGGTGGAATGAAGACCGCAGTGCGGGCGGGTATTATCAAAGCACATTTGTCTGCGACGAGCCGCTGGTTATCGGGACAGACTCTTTCAACAGAAGTCTGCATATCATCCATGTGATGCGCGACAATCCGCTTCCGGGGATCGCTGATGTCGGCATACGTCTTTTGAGAAAATAGTGTGCTTATTTCTCGCGCGTTGCGTCTATCCGCAGAAAGACGAACAGCAGAATGGTGAATCCCCACAAAGAGGAGCCTCCATAGCTGAAAAACGGCAGAGGAATGCCGATTACGGGTGTGAGTCCCAATACCATACCTATGTTGATGAACAGGTGGAAGAAGAAAATCCCCAATACACAATAGCCGTACACTCTGCCGAAGCGTGTTTCTTGGCGTTCCGATAGAATGATAAGCCGCAGTATAAGTGCCATGAAGAGAAGGATGACTGTTGCAGAACCTACAAATCCCTGCTCTTCTCCCACTGTGCAGAAAATAAAGTCGGTGTCTTGCTCCGGCACATATTTCAGTTTTGTCTGCGTTCCGTTTAAGAAGCCTTTGCCGAAGAGTCCTCCTGACCCGATGGCTATTTTGCTTTGGTTTACATTGTATCCGGCACCTGCCGGATCATCTTTCATTCCCAGCAGAACCTCAATGCGGACTTTCTGGTGAGGTTCAAGAACTTTGTTGAAAACATAGTCGGTAGAAAAGAAAAAAGCGATGGATGCTACTGTAAAGAAAATGATGTACAGATAGTTGCGCAGCCGTTCGCGCAGAAAAAGCAGGAAAAGGAACACGCATAAGGCTCCGCACAGCCATAATTGCAGGTGGCACACGTTGAACGGTATGACGTAGCATGAGAACAGGCTGCTTGCCAATATGATCCCTCCGCCTATTCCTAAAATATACATGTGAGTGCAGGATCCCCGGCCCTTGTAAATCCATGCCTGTATTCCGGCGAGCAGCACAATCAGTGTCAATACCGAGAACTCTCCCCATGAGGTCATTTCATCCGGCATCATTTCTGTTCCGAACCGTAAGCCGACAATGAAAAAGACAACGGCGCAGACTCCCGAAAAAAGTACAGCACCTGTCATCCCTTCGCGGTACAGCATGAGAAAGAATGACAAGTATACCAGTGCAGATCCTGTTTCCTGCTGAAGAATTATCAGCATCATAGGAAGCAGGATAATGGCCAGAACGGTCAGCAAATTGCGTGTGCGTTGCATGGAGAACGTGTATTCTCCGATATATTTTGCCAGCGCAAGGGCTGTGGCGAACTTTGCAAACTCTGCCGGTTGCAGACTGACGGGTCCCAGCACGATCCATGAGCGTGAGCCTTTTATTTCGTGAGGGTTGAAAATCGTTCCGAATAGCAGAAGAATCAGGATGCCATAAATCAGGTAGGCGTATGTGTCATAAATGCGGTCTTCAAGCATTAGCAGAACGAATCCCAGCCCCAGTGAGCAGCCTATCCACATCAACTGTTTGCCCGACCGTGTGGCAAGGTCGAAGAACTCCGGCTCCCCATAGTTGTAGCTGGCTCCGCATATGCTGAACCATCCGTAGATGACCAGGGCAAGGTAAAGCCCCACGGTCCACCAGTCGATATTTTTCCAAACGCTACCTCTCATGTATGCCATATTCTATCCTCCGGTTCTGAATGTCTGTTGCCAATAGTTCGTCTTGTGGAGATAATTCCCTTTTCAGGTATTTTTCAATCATGAGCCTGCCGATGGGCACTCCGTATACGGCGCCGAATCCTCCGTTCTCAACATATACGGCAACGGCGATTTTAGGATTGTCCATAGGTGCAAACCCCATGAATGCAGAGTGGTCTTTTCCTCTGTTCTGAGCCGTTCCGGTCTTGCCGCACACTTCGATGTCAGGAAGATTTGCCATGCGGCATGTTCCTCCGGTTACGGCAGCCCGCATTCCTTGCACCACTTCCTCGTAGTGTGACCGGTCGGCTTTGGTGTATCTTTTCTCGCGGTATATCGAATCGATGGATTCTCCTTCAATTTCTTTTACCACATGGGGCGTGATGAAATATCCTCTGTTGGCTATTGTAGCTCCGAGGTTTGCTATTTGCAGCGGAGTCAAGGTCACCTCTCCCTGCCCGATGGCGATACTGATGATGGTCAGTCCGTTCCATGAGCCGCGGTAAGCTTTGTCGTAGACGCTTGCATTGGGAATAAACCCTCTCTTTTCTCCGGGGAGGTCGATTCCTAGTGTGTATCCGAATCCCATTGATACCATATAGTCGCGCCAGGTGTTCATGGCCTTCTGCACGGAGCCGTATTGCTTTTTTGCGCCGATCATGTGATAAAGTCCCCAGCAGAAATAGCCGTTGCATGATGTGGCTATGGCGGGAATCAGCGGGAGCGGAGAGGGGTGTGCGTGGCATCCCACGTGCAGTCCGCGGAAATTGAATCCTTTGTTGCACGGATAGGTTGTAGACGGGGCGATAATCCCTTCCTGAAGAAAAGTCAGCGCCTGTGCCGTCTTGAATGTAGAGCCGGGGGGATATGTTCCCATGATGGCACGGTTTAACAGAGGCTTCCATGGGTCTTTGGCCATCTTCATGTGGTTTTTGCCTCTGTTTCGTCCAGACATGAGCTGTGGATTGTATGAGGGAGATGACACCAGGCACAGCACTTCCCCCGTGGAAGGTTCGATGGCCACGATGCTTCCGATTTTCCCTTCAAGGAGCCGTTCTCCCAGTGCCTGAAGCTCGATGTCCAGGCTCAGCTTCAGATTTTTTCCGGCAACCGGTGCCTTGTCGAATTTTCCGTCCATGTAGTTTCCCTGTATTCTGCCCCTGGCATCGCGCAGAAGAATTTCCACTCCCTTTTCTCCGCGCAGTTGTTTTTCGTAGGAGCGTTCTACGCCAAGCTTTCCGATAAAGTCGCCCGGAATGTAATAGTCGTCTTTTTCCATATCCGACTTGGATACCTCTGCGATATCACCTAATATGTGTGCCCCCACCGGATAAGCGTATTTCCGGATGGTGCGTCTTTGTATGTAGAATCCGGGAAACTTGAAAAGCTTTTCCTGAAACACTCCGCATTCTTCTGCCGACAGCTGGGTGAGCAGCACCTGGTTGGTATAGGGCGAATATCCCGGATTGAGCCTCCGGTCTTTCAGTTCTTTGAAGCGGTTCCGGAGAAACTCTGGAGTGATGCCGAGTGTCTGGCAGAGATCTGTCGTATCGAGTGCCGTAATTTCTTTCATGATGACCGTGATGTCGTATGCCGGCTGGTTGTAGACGAGCAGTTTCTCGTTCCGGTCATAGATTACTCCCCGGCTGGGGTACTGTATCTTTTTCAGAAAGGCATTGCTGTCGGCATTTTTCTTGTAGTCTTCGCTCATGATCTGCAGGGAGAGAAGGCGTATGAGAAAGATGGCTACAACAACAACGACAGCTCCACCGATTACCGTTTTCCTTTTTTCAAGATTGTAGTTGCGTTCCACTATCTGTTCCTCCTTATCGAATCAATGCATAGGATACATACCAGCGTTATAAGCGTATCAGTCAGTATTTTCAGCACCAGTGTGCTGAAGCTGACGAATGAAAAGGCATCAATCACATTTAATGTGGCGGTGTGCAGAAACACTGTTGCCAGCGAATAGCGGAAAAATGAAGCCATTCCCATTATCCGGATGCTCGGCTCAAAGTTGTCGCTGACATCTCGCGTAGAGAGGATGCGCAGCATGCGGGGGCGGCAGAAAGCGGTGAGCACGGAAGCCGCTGCATTGAGTCCCGGCGTATTGCTCAGGATATCAACGGAGAGTCCCAGGAAAAAGGCCCATAAGGTGAGGGTCTTGATGTTCGTTCCTGAATTGAATTTCAAGATGAAGTAGATGTATAAGAATGGAGTGGCAAACTGTCCGATATGGATATGGTTAAGCACCAGTGCCTGAAGAAGCACCAGAAGAACAAACCATTGTAGTCTTATTAGATGTTGCATAGCTTCATTCTTTTTTCGGTCTATTGTTTGTCGGATGCGGTTCGTGCGCTGTCTTCCAGATGTACTTGTTCCGTTCCGGTTGTCGAACTGATCACTTGCACGTCATTTAATTTCGCAAAGTCGGTAAAAAGTTTGACTTTCAGCAGATAGGACAATCCGTCGTGGCTGTCCTTCATGTCGTCGATGATGCCGACGGGAATCCCTGCGGGGAATACGGCGCTGTATCCGCTGGTAACGATTGTATCGCCCAGCGTGAACTCTGAGTGTCTGGGCATGTCCTTCACGTAAGCATATTGCGACGACCCTCCTTCCCATTTCAGGATGCCGAAATAGGATGTCCTTTTGATTTTGCAGCTGATGTTGCTTTGTGAGTTGAGGACAGGCAGAACGATGGAGTGGTTGGCCCCTGTGAGATAGATGATGCCGACAACACCGTTTCCGCAGACTACTCCCATTTCGGGGCGTATTCCGTCGTTGCGGCCTTTGTCGATGGTTATGAAATTGTTGGGATGAGTTACGCTGTTGTTCGTAACCCGTGCAGAGAACAGCCGGTAGCCTTTCAGCGATTCCTGGCGGAGCTTGTCGAGCGAAGTCGTGTCGCGCGTGTAGCGTTGCAGCTGCTCGGTAAGACGTTCGAGTTCTATTTCAAGTTCGACATTGCGCCGCGTCAGGTCGCTGTTTATGTCTGCCAGGCTGAAATAGCGTGTGATGTGGTTGACAGCATCATAGACCGCTCCGCTCAGCCGGTTGGCCGAAGTGAAGAATACACTGCCTTGATAGTTGTTGAACCGGAATAATAACACGAACGAAATCACTTCCAGCAGAACAAAGAGCAACCAATGGTTGTATTTTAACAGGAAATTAATCAAGTTTCGCATATCAGGGCAGTCTATAGGTCTAATTGAACGGAGAATTGAAGATGGAGATGAGCGTTTGTTCCGGTATGTTGCGGAAGCAGCCCTCCATGTTCAATTCTCCAGCTCTTGTGTATCTTGTTTACCGCATCAGGAAAGAGAAGCGGTCGACATTCTTCAATGCCACACCCGTACCTTTGGCAACGCTCAGCAGCGGATCTTCTGCGATGTGGAACGGAATGTTGATCTTGTCTGTCAGTCGCTTGTCCAGTCCTCTCAATAAAGCGCCTCCGCCTGCCAGATAGATGCCGTTGTTCACGATGTCGGCATAAAGTTCGGGCGGAGTGTTCTCCAGTGCGCTGAGGATGGCCGATTCAATCTTGGCGATTGTCTTTTCCATGCAATGGGCTATTTCTTCATACCCTACGGGTACTTCCATCGGAAGTGCCGTAATGCGGTTCGGTCCGCGCACGATGTAGTCTTCCGGAGCGTCCTCTCCCAGGTCGGTAATGGCAGAACCTACGTGAATCTTGATGCGTTCGGCCATACGTTCGCTCACCCTGACGTTGTGCTGGCGGCTCATATATTCCTGGATGTCGGCAGTCAGTTCGTCGCCGGCCACACGGATGGAGTTGTTTGACACGATGCCTCCCAATGATATCACGGCAATTTCTGTGGATCCGCCGCCGATGTCGACCACCATGTTCCCTTCGGGAGCTTCTACGTCCAGCCCGATGCCGAGCGCTGCCGCCATCGGTTCAAAGATAAGATAGACGTCGCGTCCTCCGGCGTGTTCAGCGCTGTCGCGTACGGCGCGCAGTTCCACTTCCGTCGAACCGGAGGGTACACCGATAACCATGCGCAGCGAGGGCGTGAAGAGGTGGCGTCCTGAGTTGACTTTCTTGATAAGCCCTCTCATCATCTGTTCGCATGCGTTGAAGTCAGCGATCACTCCGTCGCGGAGCGGCCTGACCGTGCGGATATTGGGATTTTCTTTTTCGTACATCATCTTGGCACGTTCGCCCACGGCTATCATCTTGTCGGTGCGGCGGTCTAAAGCCACAACCGACGGCTCATCGACAACGATCTTGTCATTGCTGATGATGATGGTGTTGGCCGTTCCAAGATCCATTGCAATATTTTGTGTAAATGAGAATAAGCCCATTTTCTCTGTTGATTGATAGTTGACTGTTGATGAAAGACGGTTAAGCGGGAGGCATGCATTCCGTAGGGAATGTCTGTTTCTCCCTTTTCCTGTTTTTTATTTCTTGAAGTAGTCGCGGATTGCCGAATCATAGTGCGACGACACCGTGAATGCTTCTCCGGCAAACCAGCGGCGCTGTTCGCGTGTCGTTTCAGCTCCCTGGCTCTTCAGAATGTCGAGCAGCGGCTGGTACTGATGCTTGCTTGCAACGATAACCACGTCGTTGAAGTTTTTGGCTCCGGCTCTGATCAGCGAGATTCCTCCTATATCTATTTTCTCGATGATGTCCTGTTCAGAAGCGCCGCTGGCCACAGTGTCTTCAAACGGATACAGGTCAACGATTACCAGATCTATTTCCGGGATTTCGTATTGTGCCACCTGCTGCTGGTCGCTTTCCAGTTCGCGGCGGCAAAGTATGCCTCCGAAAATTTTGGGATGAAGCGTCTTGACACGGCCGCCGAGAATTGACGGATAGGTTGTGATGTCTTCAACTGCCTTGCAGGGATATCCCAGCGATTCGATGAACTGGCGGGTTCCGCCTGTTGACATGAATTCTACGCCTTCTTCATGAAGCTTTGCCAAAATGGCATCCAGTCCGTCCTTGTGGTAAACGGATACCAGAGCGGTCTTTATTCTTTTTGTTTCTGACATGCTTTTTTCTTTTAAAAGTGATTCGGCTGCAAAAATACAAATTTTCAGGAGATAAGTTGTTGCATGGAAACATAAAAATGTGTTTTTTTTCTGATAATCTGATAAATTGCAACCGGAAGCGGATTCCTGCCTTTTTTGCCGGGCGGATATGCCGGCGCGGTTTTCTTCAAATTCAAAGCGGACCGCCATTCTTTGTCCGGAATGACGGCCCGCCTGGAATTGAAATAAGAAAAGTATTGAGCCGGTGCTATATGAAAGTTTTTTATTCTTTCGGGTATGTTTCTATTTTTTTCCAGTCCTTGTCTTTCCACTTGTTTCCGGATTCGGGAGCTTGGTCGAGCCAGAGCGTGCAGCTTGCAGTGTCGAGCCCCTCAAACGTGTTGGGAAGCACTTCTGCCGAGGCGTTCAGCTTCAGTTCGGCCAGCGCGTCACATCCCTGGAAGATGCGTTGTCCGATGAAGGAAACTTTCGGCATTTCTGCGGAGCGCAGCCTGTAGCACCCGAAAAAGGCCGCGTTGCCGGCGGTCTGCAGTTTGGGGAAGACGGCAGTTTCCAGCGCCTCGCAATTGATGAACGCAAAATCTCCGACCGATTCAGCTTTTGGCATGGATAAGGCAGACAGCGAGTGGCACTCCGTAAAGGCGTTCTCTCCGATTGAAACAAGCCCTTCGCCCGTGATGGACTCGAGCGAGATGCAGCTTATGAAAGTATAGCTGCCTATCGCTTTCACTTCATCGGGCAGAACCACACGTTTCAGTCCGTTCTTTCCGTTGAACGCATAAGGGGGAAGCCCGGGTAGCGTCTTGAGGTCGCCGGATTCCACCTGCGGCCATCCGTTTACGCCCGACATGTCTATCACTTCGGCCTTGGTTCCTAAAAAGGGATTCTTTACATCCGTCACATATCCCTCGGCGTCTTTTACGGTTTCGATGCCCAGTTTCGAAAAGTCGCCCGAAAGGATGTATTCGGTAATGCCTTTCCCGTCGGCATTCTTTATGGCCCGTGCCACGGATTCTGCATCCGGATAGTCGGCGAGGGCGATGCGTATGGAAGTTTCGGGCTGAGATGTTTCTGAAGCCTTCACCGTAACCTCGCACACGGCTGTATGTCCGTTTACGGTTGCCGTCACTTCGGTTTCTCCTTTGGCCACGGCCTTAAGCAGACCTGTTTCGGAAACGGTGGCGACGGATGCGTCGACACTTCCCCAATTCACCTGATAGTCGGTTGCGGGAGTGATTTTGAGCGACAACTGATGTTCTTCGCCTACAGTAAGTGTGATGCTTTTGTCTAATGAAAGAGTTAAGGTTTCTGTGGGTGGATTGTCGTTGTTCTTTTCCGAGCAGGCAGCCAATCCGGACAAGGCAGCAAAGAGTGCCAAAACATTCAGTACGTTCTTTCGTTTCATGTTGTCTGTTCTTTGTTATATTATAAATGTATATTTTGCAAAAATATATACAATCCGGATGCCGGTTTTGTTCATTGATTGATTTTTATTAACAGGCTGGAGGCTGCATGGTTGGGGGCAAATGTTGGCGGGCTTCCGGCGGCTTTGCTGGCATGCAGCCTGTTGCCTGCATCCGGAAAACGGCTGTTTGGGATATCCATACGCGGCATCTTGCTCGGAATTATCCGTCATTTTTATCTCTTCACTGGAGTGAGGAGATCGTATCACTGAAGTGAAGAGATTGCATCGCTGGAGTGAAGAGATCGTATCACTGGAGTGAAGAGGTTTGGCTGTCGGGATATTTTCTGCAGGCGGACGGCGGAAGTGCGGCCTGCTGCCTTGGCCGATGTCCGTCTGGTCTGCCTTTATTTGCCCCCGCCTCCGATTTTGTAACACAATTGTAACATGCGTAACATTTCTGTTTCAGAAAAAAAGACTAACTTTGTGCCCAGAAAAAACATAGTGAATCAATAAACTAACGTATGGAAACCCTTTATTTAGGAATCGTTATTTTCCTGTTCATGCTGGCGGTGTTCGATCTGCTGGTAGGTGTCAGCAACGATGCTGTCAATTTCATGAATTCCGCCGTCGGCGCGAAAGTAGCAAAGTTCAGAACAATCGTCATTATTGCCGCTCTGGGAGTATTTGTCGGTGCTGTTTCAAGTAACGGAATGATGGATATAGCCCGTCACGGAATATTCCATCCGGTCAACTTCAGTTTCTACGACCTTATGTGTATTTTTCTTGCCGTTATGGTGACGGACGTGGTGCTGCTTGACATATTCAACACGTTGGGGCTTCCTACTTCAACTACGGTTTCGATGGTGTTCGAACTGCTGGGAGGAACATTCGTTCTTGCGATTCTGAAGATTATCGGAGATGAAACGGGGATGCTGAGCCTGGGTGACATGATGAATACGGAAAAGGCACTTTCTGTGATTATGGCCATCTTCCTTTCTGTAGCAATCGCTTTTGTGGCCGGTACGGTGGTACAGTACATTTCTCGAATCATCTTTACATTTAATTATAAGAAACATCTTTCTTGGACAATCGGAATCTTTGGCGGAATAGCGGTTACGGCCTTGGGATACTTCATCGTGATCCAGGGACTGGCCAGCGCCTCGTTCATGACGAAAGAGTCGATGCAGTGGGTGCTCGACAATACGCCGATGCTGGTGGGCGCCTGCCTTGTCGTTTCAACCGTCTTGATGCAGATTCTTCACTGGTGCAGAGTGAATGTGTTCAAGATTATCGTCCTTCTGGGAACGTTCTCTCTGGCTTTGGCTTTTGCCGGAAACGACCTTGTGAACTTTATCGGTGTGCCGCTGGCAGGCTTCTCTTCTTACACCGACTATGTGGCCAATGGCGCCGGAGTTGATCCTCATAACTTTATGATGGATTCGCTGATGGCTTCTGCCAAGACTCCGGTAGTGTTCCTTATTGCGGCCGGCCTTGTCATGGTCTACGCGCTGGCCACTTCTAAAAAAGCCCAGAATGTGATCAAGACTTCTGTCGATCTGGCACGCCAGGAGGAGGGAGATGAAATGTTCGGCTCTTCCGGACTTGCCCGTCTGATTGTGCGTCGCGCAACGAACTTCAACGATTTTATGGTGCGCAACATTCCGGCGGGAATGCGCAACTGGATTAACAGCCGCTTCAATAAAGACGACGTGATTCTTGAAAACGGTGCCGCTTTTGATATGGTGCGCGCCTCTGTCAATCTGGTGCTTTCGGGCTTGCTGATCATCATCGGTACCACCATGAAGCTGCCTCTTTCTACCACCTATGTGACATTTATCGTGGCTATGGGTACTTCGCTGGCCGACCGTGCGTGGAGCCGCGAAAGTGCAGTCTACCGCATTACAGGCGTGCTTTCCGTTATCGGCGGCTGGTTTATCACTGCATTTACGGCCTTCACCATTTGTGCCGTCGTGACATTTGTGATGTATTATGCCAGCTTTGTCGGCATGTTCCTGTTCATCGTGCTGGCGGTATTCCTGCTTGTGCGCAGCAACATCAAGTTCGGAAAGAAAGAGAAGCTGGAAGATCAGGACAACATTTTCAAGCGCATGATTCAGAGCAAGGACAAGGCCGAAGTGCTTGCGCTGCTTCGCGAACATGTGAAGGATACGCTTGCTTTTTATGTTGACTTTGCCGAAAAGAACTATGTGAAAGTAACCGACGGATTTATCAATGAGGACTTGAAGAGCCTCCGCAAGGCGATGAATGCAACGGATGAAGAAAAGAAGATGCTGAAGAAGCGCCGCCGCAAGGAAATCCTTGGCTTGCGCCGTCTTCCGATGACCGTGGCTATCGAGAAAAATACCTGGTTCCATCTCGGAAGCAACAGCTGCGAAGAGATGCTCTACTGCTTGAAGCGTATCTGTGAGCCTTGCAAGGAGCATGTCGACAACAACTTCAATCCGGTTCCGGCCGAGTACGTGCAGGAATTCCTTCCGATGCGCGAACGTCTTTGCGACCTGATGGAGCGTACGAGGGCTTGCATTCTTGCCAACGACTATACGGATGCGGATAAGATCCTGAAAGAGGGAGATGACCTGAAGAACAGCATTTCTTCTCTCCGCAAGCAGCAGATGAACCACATCCAGGAAGCTGACAGCACTTATCTGAAGGCCAACATGGTTTACCTGAACATTCTGCAGGAATCTCAGGAGCTGGTGAGCATCTGGCGCCATCTGCTCCGTGCGAGCCGCTTCTTCCAGGCCGACTATGTCCCTCAAGAATCGTCTGAAATTGCTTTGGCAGAAGAAAAGTAAGAAAGATTTGTGAATCTTTATGATAGGGGTTAGGACGCAACGCCGGTTTGGGGCGTTGCGTCTTTTTTTATTTGGCGGAACTATTCGGCGTTTATTTCCACAAGCTCCCCGGTGACGGAGTTCATGATGAATCCTCTGACAGAGATGTCGTTCGGAACGAGCGGGTGATGCTTCACGATGGCTACGCTTTTCTGTACGGCTTCTTCCGTGTCGGTGAATCCGCTGAGCCACTGGCGGAGATTCACGTCGCAGTATTCCATCATGTCGATGTGGTCTTGCGAAACCCCTCTTTCGCGCATGTGTTTCAGCATTATTTCGCTGTCCATGTGCTGCACTCCGCAGTCCGTATGCCCGATAATCATCACCTCCTTCACTCCCAGTTCATAGATAGCCACCATCAGGCTTCGCATGGCACTTCCGAACGGGTGGTTGATGGTTCCTCCTGCGTTCTTTATCATCTTCACGTCGCCGTTCTTGATTCCCAGTGCGGCGGGGAGCAGTTCGGTCAGACGTGTGTCCATGCAGGTCACAATGGCAATTTTCTTGTCGGGATACTTGTTTGTGATGTATTTTTCATATCCCTTGCTCTCCACGAAAGAGCCGTTGAATTTAAGCAGTTCGTCTATCATGATTCTTTGTATTTAGGATTCTTTTTCAGGCAAAAATACATAATCTTTCGCCTGGCTTTAATCAGGGATGCGGGATTTTTCGTATTTTTGTAGAAAATCTATCAAACTGAAAATATATGGCAAAAGAACTCGCACTCAAGTACGGCTGCAACCCTAACCAGAAGCCGGCCCGCATTTTCATGCAGGAGGGAGAACTGCCGATTGAAGTCCTGAACGGACGCCCCGGATACATTAATTTTCTGGATGCGCTGAACGGATGGCAGTTGGTGAAAGAATTGAAAGAAGCTACCGGTATGCCGGCCGCAACCTCATTCAAACATGTAAGTCCTGCCGGAGCTGCTATCGGTTTGGAACTGGACGATACATTGAAGAAAATTTATTTTGTGGATGATCTGCCGCTCTCTCCGCTGGCCAATGCATATGTGCGTGCCCGCGGCGCCGACCGTATGTCTTCTTACGGTGATTTCATCGCCCTGAGTGATGTGTGCGATGAAGAAACCGCACGCTTTATTCATCGGGAGGTTTCTGACGGCGTCATTGCTCCGGGCTATACCGATGCGGCGCTGGAAATATTGAAAAGCAAGCGTAAGGGAACTTACAATGTCATCAAGATCGATCCGGAATACAAGCCGAATCCGATAGAGCATAAAGATGTGTTTGGCGTTACTTTCGAGCAGGGACGCAATGAAATCAAGCTGAACGGCCCCGAATTGTTCGAAAACATTCCGACACAGAACAAGCATTTCACGGATGAGGCCAAACGTGATCTGATGATTGCGCTGATTACGCTGAAATATACCCAGTCAAATTCCGTATGTTATGTGAAGGACGGTCAGGCTATCGGTATCGGTGCCGGGCAGCAAAGCCGTATCCACTGCACCCGTCTGGCAGGCAATAAGGCGGATATCTGGTATCTGCGCCAGCATCCGAAAGTTCTCAATTTGCCGTGGGTGGAAAAAATCCGCCGGGCCGACCGTGACAATACGATTGATGTGTATATCAGTGAAGAACACGACGACGTGCTTGCCGAAGGCGTATGGCAGCAGTTCTTTACCGAGAAGCCGGAAGTGCTGACGCGTGAAGAAAAACGTGATTGGCTGAAATCGCTGAAGGGAGTTTCCCTCGGATCTGACGCTTTCTTCCCATTCGGTGACAATATTGAGCGTGCGCACAAGAGCGGCGTGGAGTTCATCGCTCAGGCCGGAGGCTCTGTACGCGACGACCATGTTATCGCCACTTGCGACAAGTATGGCATTGCAATGGCATTTACGGGCATCCGTCTGTTTCATCATTGATTTTTCTTTGCTGCAGATAGTGGTAATTCACCGCAGGCTTTTGCCTTGCGGTGAATTTTTTATGGATTCTTTTGCCGTTTCAGCAAAATATGATATATTTGCAGCCCATATTAGATACAGAACTCTTGGGCTTGTTTGGTTTTGACAGCGAGAGAGGTGGTATGTAAGCATGCAGTGCGTCGGTGATTTGCACTATAATCTCAGTTACTGAACTTTTATCTGGCAACGAAAACTATGCTCTCGCTGCTTAATCGAAGTACAGTAGATTAGCTTTATTTCTGCCACAGTGGCGGAAACGAGACATCGCTCAAAAGCTCTTGTTCCGAAGCGTTTGATAAAGCGGTGCAGCAAAATCGGGAATAGTTTCAGTCTTGTCCTGCGGCTGGGATGAAATTTTAGGGACTAAGGCACAAGTGGGTGGCTCTGGTCTTGCTTATGCACGAAAACCGAAGGCAGAGATAAGCATGTAGAAAGCGTATGGCTTCCTTGTTTGGACGAGGGTTCGACTCCCTCCAGGTCCACAAAGAGAATTTAAGACCCACTGAACTTCAGTGGGTCTTTCTTTGGAGATACTTTTACATCCCGTTTCCTTTCTCTGTTTTTGCATGTATCTTTGGGGCTGTGCCCTGATTGGCATCGGTTGCCGTTGGTTTATTTTTTTATTTAGGAGATTTTTATTGATGGAAATTGCTGTGTTGTTGTCGGGAGGGGTTGACAGTGCTGTTGCTGTGCATCAGTTGTGTGCGGAAGGCTATAAACCGTCCCTGTTCTATATCCGTATAGGTAATAATGAAAGCGGTTATTCAGACTGCTCGATGGAAGAAGATCTGGAAATGTGTCATGCCGTGGCCCGGCGTTACGGCTTGCCTTTGGAGGTGGTCGATCTGCATCAGGAATATTGGGACCGGGTAGTAACTTATGCTATCGAGAAAGTGCGGTGTGGGCTTACTCCGAACCCGGACGTGATGTGCAACCGCCTTATAAAATTCGGCTGTTTTGAAGAAAGGGTAGGGCATCTTTTTGATAAGACGGCTACAGGGCATTATGCCACTACGCTTGAGCGCGAGGGTAAAATATGGTTGGGAACCGCTGTAGACCCGGTGAAGGATCAGACCGATTTCTTGGCGCAGATTGACAGCCTGCAAGTGTCCAAACTGCTTTTCCCTGTGGGGAAGCTGATGAAAAGCGAGGTGAGAGAAATCGCCTTGAATATGAAGCTGCCCAATGCCAGACGACGGGACAGTCAAGGCATTTGTTTCTTGGGAAGGATTAATTACAATGACTTTATCCGTCATTTCTTGGGAGAGAAAGAAGGTGCGGTCGTGGAAAAAGAAACCGGCAAGATTCTGGGATCGCATCGTGGCTACTGGTTTCATACCATCGGACAGCGCAAAGGACTGGGGTTAGGCGGCGGTCCGTGGTTTGTGGTTGATAAGGATATTGACAGCAATGTGGTTTATGTGTCACATGGCTATGATACGCCTTTGCAATATGGAACTCGGGTCTGCTTGCACGATTTTCATTTCATTACAGATGACCCTTGGCTTGGTGAAACGTTTCCGGTCGACGTTTGTTTCAAAATCCGCCATACTCCGGAGTTTATCCGAGGGAAGTTGATGCGTGCAGGTGAAAGTTCAGTCTATGTGCTGGAGTCTGAGGTTCCGTTGCAGGGAATTGCTCCAGGGCAGTTCGGCGTGGTTTACGATCGTGATGCCCGCATCTGCTTTGGAAGCGGAGAGATACGTTTCTGAGCGTTGGTTGCGTTTTAAGTATTTGAAAGAGGGAGGCTTGGGTCTTCCTTTTTTCTTGTGCATACAAAAAAAATGGATGCATCGCAATGATACATCCATTCAGTGGAGCGGAAGACGGGACTCAAACCCGCGACCCTCAGCTTGGAAGGCTAATGCTCTATCAACTGAGCTACTTCCGCAGTTGTGTGGGCAAGGATGGATTCGAACCACCGAAGGCATAAGCCAGCAGATTTACAGTCTGCCCCATTTGGCCACTCTGGTACTTGCCCCCATTTTGTTGTAATTATGAAAAAGAGCGGAAGACGGGACTCAAACCCGCGACCCTCAGCTTGGAAGGCTAATGCTCTATCAACTGAGCTACTTCCGCAATTGTGTGGGCAAGGATGGATTCGAACCACCGAAGGCATAAGCCAGCAGATTTACAGTCTGCCCCATTTGGCCACTCTGGTACTTGCCCAACACGCAATGAACTGTTGTTTTTTCAATTGCGTTGCAAAGGTACAACTATTTTCTTAATCTGCAAACAAAATCAATCATTTTTATTGCTGTTACAGCACATTCATCTCCTTTATTACCCAATTTCCCGCCAGCGCGATCTTCAGCCTGCTGCATATTGTTGGTTGTGATGAGTCCGTAAATAACAGGTATGTCCTGAGTTGCATTCAAGTGGGTGAGTCCCTGTGTAGCACCGCTGCATACATAGTCGAAGTGAGGAGTTTCTCCGCGTATTACGCATCCCAAAGCGATGACCGCATCTACTTTTCCGCTTTTGACAAATTGGGCTGATCCGAAAGTCAGTTCAAAACTTCCCGGGACAGTGTATACCAAGATGTTTTCATCTTTGGCTCCATGTTTTTTCAGTGTCTTGACTGCTCCTTCAAGCAGTGCTCCTGTTATGTTGTGGTTCCATTCTGAAACGACAATGCCGAAACGCATTTCCGATGCGTCCGGAACTGAATTGAAGTCATAGTCTGACAAGTTATGATAAGCTGTAGCCATAGTGGTTTGTGGTTTAAATATTGTTTTATAAATGACTGAAGCGAAGAATCAGAATCTGTTCCGGTCCTTCGCTTCAATCGTTATCATCAAGGATGTTTTTGTATTATTTCAAAGAAGCGCGTTCGATGTATTTGTCAATATCCATTGCCTGGTAAGAATTGGCATACTTGGTCTTTACCTCTTTATATACTTTTACTGCATCTTCATTTTTGCCTTGCTTTTCGAGAATCTGGCCGGCTTGAATCAGATAAATCGGACTGAGTGTCATGCTGTTTGCCTTCTCGGCTGCGTTTTGAAGCGTTGAAGCTGCCTTGTCAAGCTGTCCGAGCTGCGCGTAGCAGTTTCCCAGTGTTCCTAAAACAGCCGGTGCTACCAGTGCGTCTTTGCCGCTGAACTTGTCAAGATATTTCACAGCGTCTTCGTATTTGCCAAGCTGCGCATAGCAGATTCCTGCATAAGCGTTTGCCAGATTTCCGGCATCGGTGCCGCTGAATTCATCAGCCAGCTTTACGAAGCCTGCATATCCCAGACTGTCGCCGTTCAGTGCGATTTCAAATTGGTCTATTCCGAAGTATTGTTCGCCTTTGAATATTGCTTCAGAAGCTTTGATTTCTTTTGGGGTAGCGATGAAATGGTTGTAGGCCAAGAATCCGCCGACGATAACCACTATTGCAACGATGGCTCCCAAGAATACGTTTTTGTTTTTGATCAGGAACGCTTCAGAAGTGCTTAATGCTTCGTCCACATTCATAGGTTCGTGAGTGTGCTTTTGTTCAGTCATTTTTATTGTTGTTTTTTATTATTTCCTTGTTCGATTTTCAGTCAGCAAAAGTAGTTTATTTATACTTATAAATGAAATTTGGAGCCATGTTTTTTTATCAATACTGCTTTTATTCTTAATTTTGTATCGTAAAAGGATGGAAATATGTGGCTGAAACGGATATCAATACTTAATTATAAGAATCTGGAGCAAGTGGAACTGGATTTTTCGCGGAAGATGAACTGCATCATCGGGAAGAACGGAATGGGAAAGACCAACCTGATGGATGCGGTGTATTATCTGTCGTTCTGCAAAAGTGCGACAAACTCTGTCGATTCCCAGAATATCCGTCATGGGCAGGACTTTTTTGTCCTTCAGGGATTCTATGAAACGGACGGAGGAGAGCCGGAAGAACTCTATTGCGGACTGAAAGCCCGCCAAAAGAAAAAGTTCAAGCGCAACAAAAAAGAGTACAGCCGTTTTTCCGACCACATCGGGCTGATACCTTTGGTGCTGGTTTCTCCTTCTGACTCTTTGTTGATTGCCGGCGGAAGTGAGGAACGGCGCAAATTCATGGACATGGTGATTTCGCAGTATGACCGCGGATACCTGGATGCCTTGATTCGTTACAACAAGGCTGTCAGCCAGCGCAACACTCTGTTGAAGTCGGAGGTTGAACCGGATGAAGAGCTGATGTCGGTTTGGGAAGAAATGATGGCGTCTTCCGGGGAGATTGTCTATGCAGGGCGGAAAGCTTTCATTGATGAGTTCATACCTATTTTCCAGTCGTATTATTCTTATATATCGCAGGATCAGGAATGTGTAAGTCTGGCCTATCAGTCGTGTGCTTCGCAGGGAGATCTGCTTGCCCAAATACAGCAGAACCGGCAGAAGGACAGGGTTATGGGATTTTCTTTGAAAGGAGTTCATAAGGATGACCTGATTATGAAAATAGGCGATTTCCCCATTAAGCGCGAAGGATCGCAGGGGCAGAACAAAACGTACTTGATTGCATTGAAACTGGCTCAGTTTGAATTTCTGAAGCGTACAGGAAGCCGGACTACTCCTTTAGTGCTGCTTGACGACATATTTGACAAGCTGGATGCTTCGCGCGTGGAGCAGATTGTGAAAGTGGTTGCAGGGGACAGTTTCGGGCAGATATTCATTACTGACACAAACCGTGACCATCTGGATAAAATATTGCGCAAAATCGAAGGCGACTACAAGCTTTTTGAAGTGGACAACGGCATTGTGTCGGAACGGAAGGAGGATTTATGAAGCGGAGCAATACCGAACTGTTAGGTGATATAATCAGGCGGTATCTCCGTTTGGAGGGACTTGAAACGCCGCTGAATGAATATCGTCTGGTAGACGCATGGAAAGATGTGGTGGGACCGGCCGTTACCCGCTACACAACGAATCTTTATATCCGTAACCAGGTGCTTTACGTGCATCTTGCTTCGTCTGTGGTGCGCCAGGAACTGATGATGGCGCGCGAGATGCTTGTCCGCAATTTGAATGCTCAGGTAGGTTCGCAAGTTATAGTGGATATTGTGTTTCGCTGACACGCCCGTTTTCTGTCCATACCTCGTTCATTTTCTGATCGCTGCTTTCTGCCGGGATTTTATCCAGCAGTTGGAATCCGAAGCATATGCCGATGCGGTAGGTGTGTCTGAGCCTGTACAGTGTGCGGTCGTAATAGCCTTTTCCCCGGCCAAGTCTGTTGCCCTGTCTGTCGAATGCCACTCCGGGGATTATAGCCAATTCGATGTCTTGTTCTTCGACGAGCGTTCCGTCGGCCGGCTCTCCGATGCCGAAACAACCCGGCTTCAGATTCCTTATGCCATTGTATATTCTGAGTTCCAGTTCATCGCCTTTGATGACAGGCAGTACAATCCGTTTGCTCTTTTCCCATTTTTCGATGAACTTGTGTGTCTGCACTTCGTCGGGAAGAGAGTGATAGAGCAATACGGTTTGCGCCCGTTTGAAGCGCGGATGGTCTTCCAGCTTTTGCAGCAGGCTGGAAGACCATTCTGAAAGTTGTGCTTCGGCGTACAGTTTCTTTTGAGCGGCAATTTGCTTACGCAGCTTCTGTTTTTCTTCGTTCATCATTTTCTTTGGCTGCTTGTTCGGATGCAGGAGCCTGCGGGAAAGATTCTCCTTTCTCGAGCACTTCCACTGCTTTCTGCACCGTATTGTCTGTTTTGTTCAAGAACTCGATATAAGCTTCAATGCCCAACATGTTATAGATTATATTTCCATACAGGCTGAGCTCGAACAACTCTCTTGATTTCATCATGAGATTATTGCGGCGTTTCAGTCCCCTTTTCTCAGCCCATCCAGCAAACTGGTTAAGCAGGTTCTGCTTTTTCAGGTAAGCTTCCATCTTTTCCGGTGTATCGTATTCTTGCAGTTTCTGCCGGTTATGGTCTGTATAGTCGAACGAATACCGGATGATCAGTCCCCTGTTTGCCGCCATGCGGAAATAAGAAGTCATTCCGGTCGTGTCCTGAGGAACGAAAATGTCAGGCATGATTCCTCCGCCTCCATAAACCGGGCGTCCCAGGCTGGTATGGTATACTTCTTTCTCGTTCTGCTTGATGCTGTCGGCCGAGAAGAACTCCCCGTGTTCGTATCTTGTCAGCAGATCCAGTTCGTATTCGTCTTCTTTCCCTTTTTCATAAGGCTTCTGGATGCAGCGACCCGAAGGGGTGTAGTAGCGGGCAATGGTCAGCCGGATGGCAGAACCGTCGCTGAACTCTATCGGCTGCTGCACCAGCCCTTTGCCGAACGAGCGCCGTCCGATGATGGTTCCGCGGTCATTGTCCTGGATGGCTCCGGCAAATATTTCGCTTGCGGATGCCGACCCTTCGTCCACCAGCACGATGAGCGGCATCTTCTGGCTGCTTCCTGTCCCGTTTGACGTGTAGTTCTCACGCGGAGCCTTGCGCCCTTGCGTATAGACGATGAGTCGGTTGTTAGGCAGAAATTCGTTCACCATCTGGATGGCAGCTGCCATATATCCCCCTGTGTTCCCCCGCAGGTCGATAATCATCCCTTCGCAGTTCTTCTGATTCAGCTTGGCCAGTGCAACCAACAGTTCGGGATAAGTGGTTTCTCCAAATTTGTTGACCTTTACATAACCGAACTTGTCGGTGATCATATAGGCTGCATCAACGCTTTTGACCGGAATGTCGCCGCGCACCACCGTAAAATGAAGCGTTCCTTTTTCTCCGGGGCGGTAGATGCCTAACTTCACCTTGCTGCCCTTTTCTCCCTTCAGACGTTTCATGGCTTCCTGGTTGGTGACGATTTTTCCGACGAATGCCGAATCATCCACTTCAATGATGCGGTCGCCGGCCATCAGTCCGACTTTTTCAGAAGGTCCGCCTTTTATTACACTGTTCACATGGATGGTGTCGTCCTGGATAGTGAATTGGATGCCGATTCCGCTGAAGCTGCCTTTCAGATCTGCGGTGACGGCTTCCAGGTCTTTGGCTGGAATGTAGGAAGAGTGCGGATCGAGTTCAGAAAGTATCTGGGGCATCGCTTCCTCCACCAGGTCTGTGATGTTGACTGTATCCACGTATTGTTCGTCGATGATATGCAGCAGCGCGTTCAGTTTGTTGGATGAAGTATTGATGATGCCCAGTTTGTTTCCGGAAAAATGGTTCGCATAGAATGTGCCTATGGCTATACCTGCTACCAGACACACTGCCAGCAGGAAGGGCATGAACCGTGAATTGTTGTTTTTCATATCTTTTTGTTTTATATGTTTTCTGGATTCAGGTAGACTACCTCTATGTCAGCCCGTTTCAGCAGTTCGATACCGTCTTCCAGGCGGTATTTTTCAGCGTAGACCACACGTTTGATGCCTGCCTGTATAATCAGTTTGGCGCATTCGATGCACGGAGATGCGGTCACGTACATGGTAGCGCCTTCGCTGCTGTTGCTTGAGCGTGCTATTTTGGTGATGGCGTTTGCCTCTGCGTGAAGTACATAAGGCTTTGTCAGTCCGTGTTCGTCTTCGCATACGTTTTCGAAGCCCGAAGGCGTGCCGTTGTATCCGTCGGAAATGATCATTTTGTCTTTCACGATCAGCGCGCCCACCTGCCTGCGCTGGCAATAGGAGTTCTCTGCCCATATTTGTGCCATGCGCATGTATCTTTTATCCAAGATTTCCTGTTTATGTTCTGTCTGTTTCATGGTTAAATCAGATGCCTAAAGGATAAAATTGAATGAAGTGGTTTCTTTCTGAGTTGAAAAGTTTGATGAACCGAGAGTTTCCCCGATAGAACTGGGCGTTCTGGATTTCATCATGAAAAGTCTTGTCGAGTCCGCTTGGAGTGCTGCTCGGGTTAAGGGTGATTGAAATTGTCTGGTCTTTTCCGTTTGCGCTCCATCTTCCTGTGAATGAGAAAGAGCTGCCTTTCCCTTCCAGCGTTCCGTCGTCAGAGAATTGGATGATATATACGTCAGCATTCTCATTGATCTGACGGATTTCGCTTTGCGTCAAAGACGATGTACCTTTATTGTCATCTTCCCAGTCGGATGTAGTGTAAGAGGAACTCCAGTGCCATGTCTGTCCGTTGGCGAATATTTCCATGATGTCATCCTCCTGGTTGCATCCGCACAAAATCAGCGGAAGCATTGCTACAGCCAGGATGTATCTTAAGTTCTTCATAATTGTATATCAATAATGTTATTGTTTTATTCCGTTTCTTCTGAGCAGTGCATCGATTGTTGGCCCTTGTCCGCGGAAGCGTTTGTAGAGCGTCATCGGATGTTCGGTGCCTCCTTTCGACAGGATGCAGTCGCGGAACGACTGCGCCACTTTGCTGTTGAATATGCCTTTCTCCTGAAATAGCGAGAACGCGTCGGCATCCAGCACTTCCGCCCATTTGTAGCTGTAGTATCCGGCGGCGTAGCCTCCCGACATGATATGGCCGAACTGTACGCTCATGCAGGTTTCGTCGGGTTGGGGAAGTGTCTGCGCCTTTGTCCACGATTCCTTTTCGTAGGCTTTCACATCCCCTTCAAACGGTGAGGTGCGGGTGTACCATGCCATGTCGAGCAGTCCGAAGCTTACTTGCCGCAGGCAAGCGTAAGCCGCATTGAAGTTGGACGAATCGATTATGCGCCGGATCAGTTCCTCCGGAATCGGCTCTCCTGTCACGTAATGGTGTGCGAAGGTGCTCAGAAACTCTTTTTCCGTCGCAAAGTTCTCCATAATCTGAGAGGGAAGTTCTACGAAATCCCAGTATACGTTGGTTCCGCTCATGCTCTTGAACCGGGTGTTTGCGAATATGCCGTGGAGCGCATGTCCGAATTCATGCAGAAAAGTGGTCACTTCTGAGAAAGTCAGCAATGCCGGCCGATCGGAAGTGGGTTTCGTGAAGTTTGTTGTTATGGAAACGTGCGGACGGCTGTTGTTGCCTTCAGCGTCGGTCCATTGCTCTTTGTAGCTGGTCATCCATGCGCCGGAGCGTTTGCCTGCCCTCGGGTGGAAGTCGGCATAAAGTACGGCCAGGTAGCTTCCGTCTTTGTCGTATACCTCATAAGCCTGAACGTCGGGATGGTAAACGGGAATCTCCTTGTTTTCCTTGAAAGTGATTCCGTAAAGTCTTGTGGCGAGTCCGAAAACTCCCTGCTTTACCTTGCCCAGCTCGAAGTAGGGGCGAAGTTCTTCGTCGTTCAGGCTGTATTTCCGGTCTTTCAGCTTTTCGGCATAATAAGAGAAATCCCAGGGCATCAGGATGAAGTTTTCGCCTTCCGTTTCGCGTGCCAATTTTTCAACTTCCTCCACTTCCTTGCGTGCGGCTGGAGAATAGGCATCCAGCAAGTCGTTCAGCAGCTTGTATACATTGCCGCTGTTCTCTGCCATCCGTTTGCGCAGCACATAGTCCGCAAAGTCTTTAAATCCGAGCAGTTGTGCCATTTCCATGCGGATGTTTACGATCCGCTTCACTATTTCCGTGTTGTTGTATTCGTTGGCGTGCGTGCATTGCGTGTTGTAAGCCATGTAGAGTTTCTTGCGCAGCCCGCGTTTTGCGCTGTATTTCATGAAAGGCACATAGCTGGGTGCCTGCAGGGTAAACATCCAGCAGTCTTTCTTGTCTTTTTCCTCAGCGGCATGTCTGGCAGCCTCGACGGTGCTTTCCGGCAATCCTTCCAATTCGTTTTTGTCTGTCAGGACAAGTTCGAAGCTGTTTGTTTCTTTCAAGTGGTTTTGGGCGAACTTCAAGGTGAGCGAACTCAGTTCGGCCGACAGTTTCCGGTAGATTTCCTTGTCGCTGTCGGAGAGGTCTGCCCCGTTGCGCATGAATCCGTCGTAAGTCTTTTGCAGAAGCTGTTCTTCTTCAGCAGTCAGTTTTAGCGATTCTTTTTGCGCATACACCTGTTTGATACGGCTGAACAGCTTGGGGTTCAGGCTTATGTTGTTGCTGTGTTCAGACAGTTCCGGCATCATTTTTTCTGCCAGCGCGTCCATTTCATCGCATGTTTCCGCACTCATCAGGTTGAAGAACACGGTGGTGACACGTTCCAGCAGTGCGCCCGAATTCTCCAGAGCCAGAATGGTGTTCTCGAAAGTGGGCGGTTCCGTATTGTCGGTTATCCGCTCGATTTCCCTGTCTTCCTCATTCATTCCTTCACGGATGGCAGGCTCATAGTCATTCAGCTCAATCCGGTTGAACGGAACGGTTTCGTGCGGTGTTCCGTATGCGTGCAGAAAAGGGTTTTCTCTGTGGGTGTTCATTTGTTCGTTTCCTTTTTCTTTTTGTTTTTACAGAAGTCAATCAGCGTTGCAAGCTCGGGCACTAATATTTTCTTCCGGCTGAGCTTTATCAGTCCGTTGTCCTGCATGTCATTGAGGGCGGTCGAGATGTTCAGCCTGGTGTCGGTGAGCATTTCGGCAAAATCCTCCATCTTCACATACAATGTTTTCGGTCCCTGCTGCGTGTTGCAGCGCAGTGTGAGGAACGATATGATTTTTTCGTACGTGTTTCCTATGCGTACGTCCCATAATTTCTTGTTGAGCATTTGCGCCCGGCTGCTCAGCATGTTGAGGTAGTTGAGCATGAAGATATCGTAGAGCCTGAGGTTGATCAGCAGATATTTCTTGTCGATGGTCAGTACGTTAGTTTCTGTGGAAGCGAAGTAAGTTGCGCTGTAGTACGGCTTCAGCCCGAAGAGCGAGTATGGCTCGATGATATGGGGCGCCTTTATGGTTTCCTGAAGCATGTATTTCTGGTCCGGATCATACGCTTCATACAACACTTCTCCGTCCAGAATGAAGATAAGCTTTTTGCATGCCTCCTCTTCTCTTGCAATGATTGCGTCCTTGCTGTATTTATGGAAATGCAGTTTCACTTTTTCAATGATTTGGGTGAACTCGTTCTTTCCCAATCCCTGAAATAGCGGTAGCTGCAACAGCTTGTCATACATTTGAAATTCCATTTTCATTAACTTTGTTAAGTTATCGTTTTAACATACAAAGTTAACCATAAATTTGACAAGGATGCGTTTGCCGTGCTGCCTTTTATCTTTTTTATCGTTTCTTACAGTCTGATAATGTTTTTGATCTTTGTCGCGGCTGTTTCTGTATCTTCAGTCTGAAGATGTGCATCTCCAGGTTGGATATATATATCTTTAGTCTGAAGATTTGTATCTTCAGGCTAGAGATACAGAGTTCGTGGGGAAATTTGTTTTTGATTGTCTGGTTGTATTTATTGTAATTTGTGCTATCTTTGCCCAAAACTGATTCAAGACTTATAAGACTTATGGGTGCATTTGATTTTCAAGAGCTGTTGAGCGCTTTTATCGTGCTTTTTGCCGTGATTGATATATTCGGGGCTATACCGATTATTTTAGATCAGAAGCAGAAGGGAAGGACGGTCAACGCTATTCGTGCTACGCTTATCGCTTTTGCGTTGTTGCTGGGATTCTTTTTTGCCGGTGACATGATGTTGCGTCTTTTTCAGGTGGATATAGCTTCGTTTGCGGTGGCCGGTGCTTTCGTTATTTTCTTGATGTCGCTTGAAATGATTCTTGACATTGAGATATTCAAGAATATCGGCCCCATTAAAGAGGCGACGCTTGTTCCTCTTGTCTTTCCGCTGCTGGCAGGAGCCGGTTCGTTTACTACCTTGCTTTCGTTGCGGGCGGAGTATGCTTCGGTCAATATTATTCTGGCGCTGGTACTGAATATGATATGTGTTTTTCTGGTGCTTAAGCTGACCGACCGCATTGAGCGTCTTTTGGGCAAGGGCGGAATTTATGTCATCCGGAAGTTTTTCGGAATCATCCTGCTGGCCATTTCCGTCCGCTTGTTTACTGCCAATCTGACTTCGCTTATCGAACAGTTCTATGCCTTGAAGTAAAGAGTTCCGTTGGCTGACAGAAATGCAGACTGTTGTCTTAAACTTTGTGAAATGCCTTAATTTTCAGAAAAAGGATGCCTTTTCTTTTTGCGTGGAGTGGTATTTGCAGTTCCTTGGTCACAGAAACTAATCTCAGAAAATTATGGAAAAGAAAGGTTATATTGGCATTTTGACATCGGGAGGCGATGCTTCGGGCATGAATGCTACTATCCGTGCCATTACGCGGAGTGCTATTTGCAACGGTTATAAAGTCAAAGGTATTTATAGGGGCTACGAAGGCCTGATTCACGATGAGATTCGTGAACTGACCTCTGAAGATGTAAGCAACATTATCCAGCGGGGAGGCACGATTCTGAAAACGGCCCGTTCGAAAGATTTTGAAACGCCAGAAGGAAGGCAGAAGGCATACGAAGTGATGCAGAAAGAGGAAATTACCGCATTGTTTGTTATCGGTGGAAACGGCTCCCTTACAGGTGCCAGGGTATTTGCTCAGGAACATGACGATGTGGTGTGCATCGGATTGCCGGGAACCATTGACAACGACTTGTGCGGTACGGACCGTACGATCGGTTATGATACGGCGCTTAATACGATTGTCGACTGTGTAGACAAGATTCGTGATACGGCCACTTCGCACGAGCGCATATTTTTTGTGGAGGTGATGGGACGTGATGCCGGATTTCTCGCGCAGAACAGTGCGATTGCTTCGGGAGCTGAGGCTGCCATTATTCCGGAAGACCAGACCGACAAGGATCAGTTGGAGGAGTTTATCAGCCGTGGTTTCAGAAAGACCAAGAACAGCAGCATCGTCATCGTGACGGAAAGTGCTACGGGTAAAGGTGCGGCTTATTATGCCGACCGTGTGAAGAAGGAGTATCCGCAATATGACGTGCGTGTCACAATTCTCGGTCATTTGCAGCGGGGCGGTTCGCCAAGTGCGGGCGACCGTATCCTGGCCAGCCGTTTGGGATGCGCCTCCATTCAGGCTTTGATGGAGGGGCAGCGTAATGTGATGATAGGTATCCGTAACGACAAAGTGGTTTATGTGCCCATAGCGGAAGCCATCAAGCAGCATAAGCCTATCGACAACAGTTTGATTGACGTGCTTAACGAGCTGTCGATTTAACGGTGTTAATCAGCAAAAAAGCCACAGGAGGATTGCAGGTAAATCATTCTGTGGCTTTTGTTTTTTCTCTCTTTAATATTCATCGTTGGCGTAGAGGTAAGGCAGTGCGTTGGGCGTATAGTCAAAGATTTCTTCCGGCTTGAAGAAGCGGTTGAGTTCCACAATCGCATGTTCGGGAGAGTCGGATGTGTGTACGATGTTTTCTTGTCCGCTGACGCTGTAATCTCCCCGGATGGTTCCCGGTTCGGCTTTTCGCCCGTTGGTTGCTCCTGTCATGGAGCGTACGACCTGTACTGCATCAACGCCTTCATAACAGCATACGATGACAGGAGAGGCCATCATGGATTTTTTCACACGGCTGAAAAACGGCTTGTCTGCCAGATGCACATAATGTTCATTCAGCAACTCGTCGTTCAGTTGCATCATTTTCATTCCTGCCAATTGCAGACCTTTCCGTTCGAAACGTGAAGTGATTTCTCCCACCAGTCCGCGTTGTACTGCGCTGGGTTTCAGAATGACTAATGTTTTTTCAAGATTCATTGTTATGGTTTTAAAAGGTTTTTGAAAGCAGACTGATTGCCTGGCTGCTTCAAAAGCAGCTATACGTTAAATATGTTTCTGCATATGCCCCAAGCTACAACGATCACAAAATAGCTCCAGATAAAAACGGGACGGTGAATCTTTCTGTAAAATAGAGGATTCTTTTTTCTTGCAAGTTCCGCATATCCCAAAAGAAGAAGAATCGGCAGGGACAATACGAGAAGCGCGTTGTAGCTGAAAGCTTGTGCTATGTCAAGATGAAGAAGGCTGTGGACAGCCCGCTGTGAGCCGCATCCGGGGCAGCGGAATCCGGTGAGCATCAGGAAAGGACATTTGGGAAACAGTGCTGTTGTGCCGGGATTGAAGGCAAAGAATACGAATCCTAAAGCAGCGGCAAGCAATGCTATCAGAATGCCCTTTCCTTTCATTTGTCAGGAGTTTAGCAGACTGAGAAGTGTGGCTCCGTAGATGAGCGTGTAGAGAATGATGACAACGATTCCGGCAAAGAATCCGATTTTGGTCCATTTGCCTGCATTCTTGCTGGCTGCTTCAGCTTCTTCATATTTGCCTGCCGCATAGAGAGAACTGACTTTGGCGGCAAAGACGATACCTGCGATACCAAACGGCAGGCAGCAGAAAATTGTAACGAGGATGGATTCGGCCATCCATGTTTTTGGACATGTGTTTGTTTCCATAATAAAAAATATTTAAGAATAATGTTCAAAGATAATGGTGAATACAAGGAAGAAGACATAAAGCAGAACGCCTGCCAGTCCTACGAAGAATCCCCACAGAATCCATTTTTTTGCTTGGTTTGAGCGGTATACCGATTCTTCATAAAGCCCGCCGTAGTAAAGAGTGTCTACCTTTACGGCGTTGATGATGCCGACAATGCCAAACGGCAGGCAGCAAAAGAGGGTGACCAGAATGGATTCCACCAGCCATGTTTTCGGCATTGGCTGCTGGACGGGAGGAGCCGGGGGTGTTTTATAAATAATGTCATTCAGCTCGGGAACATCCTTTGCCGCTTTCCATTCTTTGTATCCTACTGCCCATACCAGCGTATGAGGAGTAATGTCTTTTGCAGACAGCTCTTCAAGAGTGAACGGACCTTCTTTTTCGTTATTATTTGAAATGTAAAATTCCATGACTCATAATTAATGTTTGTTCATTTTTGTAAAGGTAACTATTTGATTTATAACTTCCAATTTTTTAAACAAAAAAGATGTCCGTTTTGTTTCGCGGATGCGTTTTGTAAAGATCATCCTTGCATCGGCAGTTTGTTTCATGCCTGGGCGGCTTTTTTCTTACTGCTTCCTGGGGGATATGAACCTGTTATAAAATTTATGCATGGTATCCGTGAACTCTTTGGGAATTCGTTTTATTGCTTCCTGTCTGATATGGTCCGGTATGCTGCCGTAGTACGCTTCTGCTATTCCTCCGGCAATGGCTCCCATTGTGTCAGCATCGCCTCCCAATGAAACAGCCAGCCGGACAGCACTTTCAAAGTCTGTGCTTTCAAGGAATGCGATGATTGACTCGGGAACACTTCCCTGGCAGGTGACGTCAAATCTGTACGACGGTCTTATCTCGTCGCATCGTCTTTCAAGATTGTAGCCGAATTGCTGTTCTATATATTCTTTGATGTCTTGTTTTTCTTTTCCGTTTCTTGCCAGATAGATACATGCTGCCACTGCCTGTGCTCCTTTGATGCCTTCCGGGTGGTTGTGTGTGTATTCTGCACTTTCTTTTGCTGCTCTCAGCGTTTCTTCCAGTGTGTCGAAGGCCCATCCGACGGGACTGACTCTCATGGCTGATCCGTTTCCGAAACTGTTGTATGGGCCGGAGATTTCTCCTTGAAGCCATTTCCTGAATGTGCCTCCATAGCCGGCATGGGGATAGCTCCGCCCATAACGGCGCATTATTTGCGACAGATCGTTTGAGGTAAGCAGCCATTCGGCTATTGCAACAGTCATTACAGTGTCATCTGTGAAAGTGGAAAAAGGACAGAACAGATGGAAATCCTGCTTTTTGGTGCTGTTCCGTTCGTAAAATGAGCCTATGACATCACCGGCTATGCTGCCTAACAAGACGGGCTTGTTGAATCTCCCGATGAGATTCAGCGTCTTTTCATCTGCTTCGCCTTTAAAGTAACGTGTGATTACTTGTCTGAACAAACAGTCATCTGCCGTTTCATTGAAGAGAGTCATGCAGGAGCGTACCTTCATTGCGTCAATCGGTCCGAATATTTCTTTTGCGCTTTTTCCGCTTAAATGGAGCAATGCTTCGGTTGCCTCGCGGAGCCGTTTCCCCAGAACTGGGTGCTTAAGATAGTCTTGCGCTTCATTCAAGTCATCAATGCCGTAGTAGTTGGAGTTATAGCTGAATCCCAGTCCTTTCATCTGTGGAAAAATCCACCAGATCCAGTGGCTTGTCTTCTTTCCTGCTTTTATTTCGGCGAGAGCCTGCTCGTAAGTTGTCTTTTGTGCGTTGAGGAATCGTTCTAAATTCATTGTGTTTTCCGCTAAGGTTGTCTTTGTATAAAAAAATCGGTTTCTGCGTTATTTGGCGGAAACCGATTTGGCATGTAATGGAAGTTGGCGCTATTCCTTTGCCGGAGTATTTTCCAGCGTAGCTGTCAGAAATTCATAAAATTTCTTGACAGACGGGATATTGCAACGCTCTTCCGGAGTGTGCGGACATTCCAAGGTTGGTCCGAAAGAAATCATGTCCAGTCCCGGAATTACTGCACCGATAATGCCGCATTCCAATCCTGCGTGTATAACTTTTACTTCCGGAGTTTCGCCGAATTGTTTCTTGTACGACTCTTTCATGGCATGGAGAATTGGAGAATTTACATCCGGTTCCCAGCCTGAATAACTTCCGGAACGTTCTACGTGCATGCCGGCCATAGAGAAGCAGCTTTCGATAGCCGTGTTTCTGTAGTCTTTCATCGATTCGCGAGCACTGCGAGTCAGCACGTTGATCTCAGCTTTTCCGCCGGCTATCTTTACGATAGCTAAGTTGGAAGATGTTTCTACCGTATCCGGGATTGTGGGGATATAACGCTCCACACCGTTCGGACAGGCATAGATTGCATCCACCAGATTGTCGCGGATTTCATCGGGAACCATGTACTTCGGCAGTTCGACGCGTTCGGCTGTAAAGCTTAAGTTGTCTTCGATTGTGTCATATTCGTCGCGCCATATTTGTTCGCACTCTCCTACGTAAGCCAGTACATCATCCACTTCCGATTCGGGAACGGTAATGATTGCTTCGCATTCGCGCGGGATGGCATTGCGCATATTGCCTCCTTCCCACGAAACCAGGCAGGCTTCGTCGTATGTAATGACCTGATTCATGAAACGTGCCATCAGCTTGTTGGCGTTGGCGTGGCCCCATCCGATCTGTATTCCGGAGTGTCCTCCTCTTAAACCTTTCAAGGTTACTTTCAGCGCAACGTCTTCCGGATCAGTTTCTTCTTCTTTGTACTCCAATGTAGCCGTGAGGTCTTCTCCTCCGGCGCAGCCGATATAGAGCAAGCCTTCTTCTTCAGAATCGAGATTCAGCAGGATATCTCCTTCAATCGTTCCCGGTTTCAGTCCGAAAGCTCCGTACATTCCGGTTTCTTCGTCAGCTGTTATCAGCCCTACCAGCGGTCCGTGCTTCAATGTCTTGTCTTCCATTATAGCCATAATGGCAGCAACTCCCATGCCGTTGTCCGAACCCAATGTGGTTCCTTGGGCTTTAACCCAGTCGCCGTCTATATATACTTGCAGCGGATCTTTTTCAAAATCATGTTCAACGCTTTTTTCTTTCTGTGGCACCATGTCCATGTGTGCCTGCAAGATTACGGTCTTGCGGTTCTCCATACCCGGAGTGGCCGGTTTGCGGTAAACGATGTTTCCGGTTTCATCCTGGAATGATTCTACGCCGGCTTGTTTGCCGAATTCGAGCAAGAAAGCCTGGATTTTCTCCAAATGTCCCGAAGGACGGGGAATTTGAGTTAACGAATAGAAATGTTTCCACACGTTTTGCGGAGCTAAAGAAAGGATTTCGTTCATAAACAATTAGTGTTTTTTATTTGTCAGCGGCAGAGCCACCAGTCCGTAAATACCTAGCAAAATTAATAAAAATGTTTGAATACCATGCACAAGCAAGGCAAATATTCCTGCATTTTCTTTGCTGACCCCATACATCATCATCATGGTGATTACAGCGAAATGCCACGGGCCGGCTCCGTTCGGTGTCGGTACGGCAACGGCTATGCTTCCCACAACAAACATGACGAGTGCCGCCATCCATCCCAAGTCGGCGGAAAAGTCGAAGCAGAATATGCTGACATAGAACTGAAAGAAATAGCAGGCCCATATGCCGATGGTGTAAAGGATAAACAATGCGGGGTTGTGGACATGGCGAAGCGAAAGACATCCGGTCCAGATATCTCCTAGAAAGCCCCTTACGCGCGCAAATACCGAAAGGTTCTTGATCAGGAAGAATGCCAGGACGCCCACAGCCGCGATGCAGACCAGTGTGATATAGAAATTGGTAGAAGTAAACAGATGGGTGAAGAAATGGGCATTCGTCCCTGTCTTGTCGAAGAAGGCGGCAAAGACCCTTGATTGCAGCAGCAATGTTACAGCCGTAATTGTCAATACGCAGAGCGTGTCAATCAAACGCTCGGTCACGACAGTGCCCAGCGATTTGGAGAAAGAAACTCCGTCGTATTTTGACAGCACTCCGCAGCGGGAAACTTCGCCTACGCGCGGCAACACCAGATTGGCCGCATAAGATATAAAGATCGCATAGACACTGTTCGAGCGTTTCGGATATTCGTTTAAAGGAGCCAGCGACAGATTCCACCGCCATCCGCGGAACACATGGCCCAGTACGCCAAAGACCAGTGAAAACAACATCCACCAGTAATTCATGCCTCCATTCATCACTTTCCATACTTGGCGGAAATCAAACCCATGATAGGTCCATAACAGAATCGCAGCTCCTAAAACCAGCGGAAAGGCAATCTGCAGAATCTTATTTATTGTTTTTTTTAAGCCACTTCGTTCCAAAATTTACGGTATATAAAAAGATTAATGTTTAACTTTGCAGGACGCAAAGATAATATCATTGCTTGATATAGTATTCCGTTCAGGAAAATTTTATTTGACTAAACCCTAAAACCTGCAAAATGAAATTAGTAAAACCGAAAAAATTCTTGGGGCAGCACTTTCTGAAAGACCTGCAGATAGCGCAGGATATTGCAGATTCGGTGGATGCGTGTCCGGATATTCCAGTTTTGGAAGTAGGACCCGGAATGGGGGTGCTGACTCAGTTCCTTCTTCCGAAGAGAAGGCCGGTGAAGGTGGTCGAGCTTGATTTCGAATCGGTAGCTTATCTGAAGGAGAATTTTCCTCAGTTGGGCGCGGACATCATTGAACAGGATTTTCTGAAGATGGATTTGAAGGAAGTGTTCGGCGGAGAGCCTTTCGTGCTTACGGGAAATTATCCCTATAACATTTCCAGCCAGATCTTTTTCAAGATGCTGGACAATAAGGAACTGATTCCCTGCTGTACAGGCATGATTCAGAAGGAAGTGGCCGAGCGTATTGCCGCTGTTCCGGGAAACAAGTCATACGGCATTCTGAGTGTTCTTATTCAAGCATGGTATACGGTTGAATACTTGTTTACGGTGCATGAGCATGTATTCAATCCTCCTCCGAAGGTGAAAAGCGCGGTTATCCGCATGACACGAAATGCAACCCGGGAGCTGGGCTGCGATGAAAAACTGTTCAAACAGATTGTCAAGACCACATTCAACCAGCGGCGCAAGACTTTGCGGAACTCCATTTCTCCCATATTGGGGAAAGGGCATCCGCTTGCAGCTGATCCGGTTTTCGACAAGCGTCCCGAGCAGTTGTCTGTTCAGGAGTTTGTTGAACTGACCAACAGGCTGGAAGAAGCGTTGGCGGGACGGGCACAAAATTTGTAAACACAAACGATAATTTGCATTCAGGATGAACAACGATGACATCAAACTGATTACCGAGCTGATAGAGAACAAGGAATCAGACAAGTTGAAGGAGGTGCTTTCGAGCCTCCATCCGGCTGATATCGCCGAACTGTGTAACGAACTGGACCCTGAAGACGCGCGGTTCGTGTATCTTTTGCTTGACAATGAAACTGCGGCCGACGTGCTTATCGAAATGGATGAGGACGCGCGAAAGCGTTTCCTTGAGGTCCTGCCGTCGGAAACCATCGCCAAACGCTTTGTCGACTATATGGACTCGGACGATGCCGTGGACATTATCCGTGAAATGGACGAAGACAAGCAGGAAGAGGTGCTTTCTCACATCGAGGATATCGAGCAGGCGGGCGACATCGTTGATCTTTTGAAATATGATGAAGACACTGCCGGCGGTCTGATGGGTACGGAGATGGTTGTCGTAAACGAGAACTGGAGTATGCCTGAGTGCTTGCGCGAGATGCGTATACAGGCCGAAGAGATGGATGAAATTTATTATGTATACGTGGTGGATGATGACGAGCGGCTTAGGGGGGTGTTCCCGTTGAAAAAGATGATAACGAGCCCGTCTGTGTCTAAAGTGAAGCACGTGATGAAGAAAGACCCTATCTCGGTGCGTGTGGATACGCCGGTTGAGGAAGTTGTGCAGACGATTGAAAAATATGACCTGGTGGCGGTTCCGGTGGTGGACAGTATCGGGAGGCTGGTGGGCCGCATCACTGTTGATGACGTGATGGATGAAGTGCGCGAACAGGCCGAACGCGACTACCAGCTGGCTTCCGGATTGTCGCAGGACGTGGAAACGGACGATAATGTATTCCGTCAGACCACAGCCCGTCTTCCGTGGCTGCTTATCGGTATGCTGGGAGGGATCGGAAACTCCATGATTCTGGGGAATTTCGACACGACCTTTGCTGCTCACCCTGAGATGGCCCTCTATATTCCGCTGATTGGCGGTACGGGCGGTAACGTCGGCACCCAGTCGTCAGCATTGGTTGTACAAGGTCTTGCCAACAGTTCGTTGAATGCAGAAAACACATTCAAGCAGATACTGAAAGAATCGGTGGTTGCACTGATCAATGCCACCATCATATCGATGCTTGTCTACATTTACAATTTTGTCCGTTTTGGCGCAAGCGCAACAGTCAGCTATTCTGTATCAATCAGTCTGTTTGCTGTCGTGATGTTTGCGTCTATATTCGGGACACTGGTTCCGATGACGCTTGAAAAGCTGAAGATTGATCCGGCGATAGCTACGGGTCCCTTTATTTCCATTACCAACGACATTATCGGCATGCTGATGTATATGGGCATTACGGTGCTTCTTTCGTGAGCTTCGGCTACATGCATTTGGAACAAGGGGGGATTTTCCCTGGGAGCTTCTTGATTCCTGAAACGTATAAAATAATGATCCTAATATTATGAAGATGTATTTCAGGCGATTAGCTGCCATGGCCGTAGGACAGGTGGCAGCTTTTCTTGCCTTCCTTCCGATGGAGGCGCAAGTCAGCCTTTATGTATCGCCCGCTGGAAGTGCGGACGGAAACGGGAGTATGGATGCTCCATATCGTTGTATAGAAGATGCGCAGGCCGCGGCCCGAAATGTCCCGGCAGCGGAAGTGACCATCTGGCTGCGGGGAGGCAGCTATCAGCTGGAACATCCGCTGGTATTTACGGCAGAAGATACCGGGGGAGAGCGCAAGATGCTTTGCATACGTTCATATCCGGGTGAGCAGGCTGTGCTGACAAGCGGCGTTCCTCTGTCGTTGCGGTGGGAAACGCACAAAGGGGGAGTCGTGAAGGCTCGCGTGCATCAGCGCGTAATGATGGACATGCTTCTGGTGAACGGCGAGCTTAGGCCCATGGCGCGTTATCCGAACTATGACTCTGCGGCGGTTCGCTTGAACGGTGTTGCGGCTGATGCTGCTGATCCCAAGCGGGTGAAACGCTGGAAACATTTTGAAGGCGGTTACTTGCACGCCATGCACGGACACGACTGGGGTGATTTTCATTACCGTATTACGGGGAAAGACAGCAAAGGAGAACTGATACTGGAAGGCGGGTGGCAGAACAACCGTCCGTCCAGACCGCATCCGCAGAATCGGATGGTGGAAAACATCCTTGAAGAACTGGATGCTCCCGGTGAGTGGTATTATGATTCCAGAAAGGGCTGTCTTTATTATTATCCGTTGCCTGGCGAGAAAGTGGAACAGCTCCGGTTTGAAACGCCCCAACTGAAGCATCTGGTGGAATTCAGGGGCTGTGAAGAACGGCCCGTGCGCAACATAACCTTGCAAGGACTAAAGTTTACGCAAACCGTACGCACTTTTATGGAAGAATACGAACCCCTTCTGCGTTCGGACTGGCGCATCTACCGTGGCGGTGCCGTTCTGCTGGAAGGTACGGAGGGATGCCGCATAGCAGACTGTGATTTTCGCCTCTTGGGGGGAAACGCTGTTTTCTTTTCCGGTTATCACCGCAACTCTTCTGTCAGCGGATGCCTGTTTGAACAGATTGGAGCCAGTGCGGTCTGCATGGTAGGAAAGCCTGAGGCGGTCCGTTCGCCCAGCTTCAGCTACGGAAGCAATGCAGAGCCGGATGAAATGGATTTCACGCCCGGACCGAAGACGGAAGAGTATCCTTCCCGGTGTGTGGTTTCTGACAATCTGATACATCACATCGGTCTGTTTGAGAAGCAGGTGGCAGGCGTGGAGCTGTCCATGTGCAGCCATATCCTTGTAAGCCATAACACCATCTACGATGTGCCTCGTGCGGGCATCAATGTCAGCGAAGGCACATGGGGAGGACATCGGATTGTCTATAACGATGTGTTCAATACCGTATTGGAAACAGGCGATCATGGCGCATTCAACTCATGGGGGCGCGACCGCTTCTGGAGCAGTTCGAACAAGCGTATCCGCCAGCTCTTGCAGGCTCGTCCCGATCTGGTCCTGGCGGATGCCGGATCGTGTACGACGCTTGCCTGCAACCGTTTCCGCTGTGACCGCGGCTGGGATATTGACCTTGACGACGGCTCCAGCAATTATCATATCTACAACAATCTTTGCTTGAACGGAGGAATCAAGCTGCGTGAAGGGTTCTACCGGGTAGTAGAGAACAATATCATGGTAAACAACACGTTTCACCCGCATGTGTGGTTTCCCCGCAGCGGAGATGTATTTGTGCGCAATCTTGTGATGAGTCCATACCGCCCGATCGGTATATCTCACTGGGGAGCGGAAGTCGACTACAATGTATTTGCTGACAGCACGGCTTACCGTGCGGCAAGGGGCGGCGGAACGGACGAACATTCGGTGGTTTATGTTCCGGAGTTTGTAAATCCGGAAGAAGGTGACTTCCGGCTGGCAAACGTTGAGGAGCTGGCTTCGCTCTGCGGTTTCAAAAATTTCGGAATGGATGATTTCGGCGTAACTTCGCCAAGGCTTAAGGCGTTGGCGGCACGGCCTCCGATGCCATTGCCGGCAGTGTGCACTGAAGGAAACGGAACCCGTGTCTGGGAATGGTCCGGATTGCGGTTGAAGACACTCGATACGCTTGGCGAACGTTCGGCTACTGGCATGGACAGTGAACGGGGCGTTTACGTTGTGTCCGTGCATGCCATGGGAAGTCCGCTGCGCGACTTTATACGTCCGAATGACGTAATCCTGAGGCTGAGCGGCAAGCCGGTAAACAGGCTCGAAGACCTGCAGGAAATTGTGCAGGCCGCCGACTGGACAAAACCGCAGGAGGTTACGGTCTTCAGAGAACAGCGTGAGCAGTCGAAGGCCATACCTGCCGGAACCCTCCGAAAACCTTAAGCGGCAGCTCCCTGTCATTTTTGCTGAGGAACAAAGCATATTCTTTATCTCCAGTCTGGAGATGTGTATCTTTAAACTGGAGCTATGCATCTTTAGGCTGGAGATCTGTATCTCTAGCCTGGAGATACAGAATCCGCCTGCCCGTTTCCGGTTTTTCTTCTTTCCTTGAGCTATAAAAGCAGGCTGAATTTGAAAAATATTTTCATCCTGCTAAAAAATATTTGGCCAAAATGTTATGAAAATCAGATTTAATTGCTTTAATTTGTAACTACACATATTTTAAAGAAGAAAATTCTTAAAATTCTTATACGATGGAAGTAAATGAAACTAACCGCCCGTTAACTGAAACACCGGAAACTGAAGTTTCTGAAGTTTCGGTTTCTACTGTTGAAGAACCTCAGGTTGCTTATGAGCCGAAACAGACAAAATCGGAAGTGATACAGCGCTTGAAGGAAATCAACGAAAACATGAGTGAAACAGACAAACAGGAAGTTGACCAGCTGAAACAAACTTTTTATAAACTGCATAAAGCCGAGCAGGAGGCAGCTCGCAAAGCTTTCATCGAAAGCGGCGGAAAGCCGGAAGACTTTTCTCCGGCTTCAGATCCTGATGAAAAGGAGTTCAAGGAAGTGATGAAGTCGATCAAGGAAAAGCGGAACGCCATCGCTGTCGCTCAGGAAAAGGAAAAGGAAGACAATCTGCTGAAAAAGGAAAATATCCTGGAAAAAATGAAGGCGATGGTTGAGTCTTCTGAAGATACCGGAAAGATTTACAACGATTTCAAACTGCTTCAGCAGGAATGGAACGAGATAGGTCAGGTGCCCGCCCCGAAAGTAAACGAACTTTGGAAGAATTATCAGCTTTATACTGAGAAGTTTTATGATATGGTGAAGCTGAACAATGAGTTCAGAGAATATGACTTCAAGAAGAATCTGGAGCAGAAAACGCATTTGTGCGAGGCTGCGGAAAAACTGGCTGATGAACCGGATGTGATTTCGGCATTCCACCAGTTGCAGAAGCTGCATCAGGAATTCCGTTCAGTCGGTCCGGTTGCAAAGGAACTGCGCGAAAGCATCTGGGCACGCTTCAAGGCTGCTTCAACAGTGGTGAACCGCCGTCATCAGCAGCATTTTGAGGAACTGAAAGAGAAGGAGCAGAACAATCTTGACCAGAAAACCGTGATTTGCGAGATTGTTGAAAGCATGGAGTACGACAAGTTCACTACGTTTGCCGACTGGGAGGAAAAGACTCAGGAGATTCTTGCCTTGCAGGCGAAATGGAAAACCATCGGATATGCCCCGCAGAAAATGAATGTGAAGATTTTCGAGCGTTTCCGTGCGGCATGCGATGAATTTTTCCGCCGGAAGGCTGCGTTCTTCAAGATGGTCAAAGAAAACATGGCTTCCAATCTGGAAAAGAAGAAAGCACTGTGCGAGCAGGCTGAGTCGCTGAAAGAAAGCACCGACTGGAAGGCTACGGCAGAAATCCTGACAAAGCTCCAGAAAGAGTGGAAAACCATAGGTCCTGTAGCCAAGAAACATTCTGATGCCGTTTGGAAGCGGTTTATCGGAGCCTGCGACTATTTCTTTGAACAGAAGAATAAGGCAACCTCTTCCCAGCGTTCTGAAGAACTGGAGAATCTTGCGAAAAAGGAAGAGATTATCAAGGAACTTGCTGCCCTTGACGGTTCGGGCAATACGGATGAGGCTGCGGTTGAACGTACACGCGAACTGATGAAGGAGTGGAACTCAATCGGTTTTGTTCCGTTTAAAGAGAAAGACCGCCTGTACAAAGAATACCATAATCTGGTGGACAAACTTTTCGACCGCCTGCATCTTTCTGCGGCTGAAAAGAAACTGAGCAGCTTCAAGGCGGGCCTTAGCAAAGACGGCAATCTGTATCGCGACCGTGAACGTCTTGTCCGTACGTATGAAGGGCTGAAGAGCGATATTCAGACTTACGAAAACAATCTGGGATTCTTGAATGCGGCTTCTCAGAAGGGAAATAGCCTGGTGGCCGACATCAACCGGAAAATAGAACGCTTGAAAGCGGATATGGAACTTGTGCTGAAGAAAATAGCTGCCATCGACGAAACGCTGAGAGAACAGCAGCAGTAAGAAGATACCGGCAAATGCAATGCAAGGGGCACGGATGAATGGATAACCAAACGTCTGTGCCCCTTGTGCTGTTGTTATGTGTATCGTTCAAATGTCAGATTGACAGCTCGTGAAGAACGTTCACCAGTTCGCGGTCGATAGGCTTGTCGTTCTTGATTGCCTTGGCAAAAGGAACGTAAACAATCTGGTCGTTCTCGATGCCGATCATGATGTTGCGTTGTCCTTCCATCAAAGCCTGGATGCTTGCCACACCCATGCGGCTGGCGATGATGCGGTCGTGCGCTGTCGGACGTCCGCCGCGCTGCAGGTGTCCGAGGATAGTGACGCGCACGTCGTATTGCGGATATTCATTCTTTACACGTTCGGCATAGTGCATTGCGCCTCCGGTGATTTCGCTTTCGGCTACCAGCACGATTGAGCTGCTCTTGGATTTGCGGAAACCGTTGTTGATGAATTCTTCCAGCTGGTCTACTTCTGTATTGAATTCCGGGATGATGGCAGCTTCCGCTCCTGCGGCAATGGCGCCGTTCAGGGCAAGGAATCCGGCGTCACGTCCCATGACTTCGACGAAGAACAGACGTTCGTGCGAAGTTGCGGTGTCGCGGATCTTGTCCACAGCATCCAGGATTGTATTCAGTGCAGTATCATATCCGATGGTAGTGTCAGTTCCGTAAAGGTCGTTGTCGATGGTTCCAGGCAGTCCGATGCAGGGGACGTCGAACTCTTGCGCCAGCAGACGCGCGCCGGTCAGCGAGCCGTCGCCTCCGATGACGATCAATGCGTCGATGCCTTCCTTTTTCATTGTATCGTAAGCGATCTGCCGGCCTTCGGGTGTCTTGAATTCCTGGCAGCGTGCTGTTTTCAGGATGGTACCTCCCAATTGGATGATGTTGCTGACATTCTCGGTCTTGAACTCCTTGATTTCACCGGTAATCAAGCCCTTGTATCCTCTGTAGATACCTTTTACTTTCAGTCCGTTGTAGATTGCCGAGCGGGTTATCGCACGGATTGCGGCGTTCATACCGGGGGCGTCACCTCCTGAAGTAAGAATACCGATACATTTTATAGTTCCCATAATGATAAGTGTTATGTTTTGTTTGCAAAATTACAAAATAACTGTCTTCGGGCGATGTCAAAATGATTAAAATTTAAGAATTTAAGAGTCTGTCGTACAAATATGCGACAGGCTCTAAGAAGTTATTCTCCCGTAATTTCCTTTTTGCAGGCTTCCATCAGCCATTTGGGCGTAGATGTGGCGCCGCAGATGCCGATGGATCTTGCATTTTCGGTCAGCTTCTTGTCTATTTCTCCGGGTCCGTCAATCTGATATGAGTTCGGATTGACTTTCCGGCATTCGTGATACAGGATCTTTCCGTTCGAACTTTTGTGTCCGCAGACAAAGAATATCAGGTCGTGTCCGGCAGCAAACTGGCGTATGTTTGGCATCCTGTTTGCTACCTGCCGGCAGATGGTATCGAAATATTCAAACGTGGCTTCAGGCGAAATGTGTTCTTTTATGTAGGCTACGATTTCGCGGAATTCATCGAGCGACTTTGTCGTTTGCGAGTAAAGCCGGATGTCTTTCGAGAAATCCAGTTTGGACACTTCTCCGATGCTTTCGATCACGATGGCTTTTCCTTCGGTTTGCCCTACCAGTCCCAGTACCTCGGCATGTCCGTTTTTTCCGAAAATGACGATTTGCTTTTCTTTTCCCGACAACGTGTTGTCGTATTCCTGCTTGATGCGTTTTTGCAGGCGCAGCACGACAGGGCAGGTGGCGTCGATAATTTCAATGTGGTTGCGGCGTGCCATTTCGTATGTTTGCGGCGGTTCGCCGTGTGCCCGCAGCAGCACTTTCACGTTTCTCAGTCCGGCAAATTCTTTGTGAGTAATCGTGACGAGTCCCATTTTCCGGAGTCTTTCGCATTCTTGTCCGTTGTGTACGATATCGCCCAGGCAATAAAGCGTTTCTCCTTTCGCCAGCTCTTCTTCCGCCTTTTTTATGGCTGTGGTTACTCCGAAGCAGAAGCCCGATCCCTCGTCGATTTCTACATTGTTATTCATGAGTCGCTTTGTTGAATTGTTCTTTCAGCCATTCTTTCTGTTCAGCTATGCTCATGTGGCTGTTGTCGAGCAGAAGCGCATCGTCTGCTTTGCGCAGCGGGCTGATCTCCCGGCTTTGGTCGATACGGTCGCGGTCTTCTATGTTTTTCAGTATTTCCTCAAAAGAAACGTCCTGTCCTTTTTCTTTCAGTTCCTTGTATCTCCGTTCCGCCCGGATCTGTGCCGAAGCCGTAACGAATATTTTCAGTTCGGCGTGCGGGAAGACCGCAGTTCCGATGTCGCGTCCGTCCATGACTATCCCTTTTTCCTTGCCCATTGCCTGCTGCTGCCTTACCATTTCCTCGCGTACAAATCCCAGCGTTGCTATGGGGCTGACGTGTGATGAAACCTCAATGGTGCGGATCTCTCCTTCTACATTCTTGCCGTTCAGGTACGTTGCGGGACGCTGGCTTGCAGGGTCGAGCCGGAAACTGATGTGTATGTCTTTCATCTGCTGTTTCAGCGTTTCTTCCTGAATGCTGCCGTCTGCATTGAACATTCCGTGCTGCAGGCAGTATAATGTCACGGCCCGGTACATGGCTCCGCTGTCAATGTATATGTATCCTATTTCTTTGGCCAGGTCTTTAGCCATTGTGCTCTTTCCACAAGAAGAAAAGCCGTCGATTGCGATGATTATTTTTTTCATTTTAAACTTGGTTTGAAAAGATTTTCAAAGATAAGCAATTGTTCAAATACTCTGCTCGTGTCAAGCGCAAATGTTTGTTATTTGCATGATTTTTGACGGCAGTATTTGCCTGTTCGATGTTTTATGTTATATTTGCCTGACAGTGATATCAAATAAAACGAATATGAAACAAGAGTCAAGTGAAGAACTTTTGAGGCGGATTCATTCGTATATCGAAAAATTGCCGTATATGCATGAACCGGAAGGCCTGTATGAACCTGTTGAATATGTGCTGGGACTCGGCGGAAAACGTATCCGCCCTGTTTTGATGCTTCTGGCCTATAATCTTTATAGGGAAGATGTGGACCGGATTTTTCCTCAGGCCGCAGGCATAGAAACTTATCATAATTTTACGCTTTTGCACGATGATCTGATGGATAAGGCAGATATGCGGAGAAACAAGCCTACGGTACACAGAAAATGGGACGAGAACACGGCAATTCTTTCGGGCGACGCCATGCTGATACTGGCTTATCAGTTCATGATGCAGGATTGTCCGGCCGGTTGCATGAAAGAGGTGATGGGTATATTCGGCCGTACGGCTCTTGAGGTGTGCGAAGGTCAGCAGTGGGATATGGAGTTTGAGTCCCGTACAGATGTGGGTGTTGATGAATACATTGAGATGATCAGGTTGAAGACATCGGTTCTGCTTGCCGGCTCATTGAAGATTGGGGCTGTTCTTGGAGGAGCTTCGGAAAAAGATGCGCAGCTGTTGTATGATTTCGGAATAAAAATGGGGCTGGCTTTCCAGTTGCAGGATGATTATCTGGATGTTTATGGCGATCCTGCCGTGTTCGGAAAGAAGATAGGAGGGGATATCTTGTGCAACAAGAAAACGTTCATGCTGATTACTGCGCTTGCACATGCTGGTGCAGGCGACAGGATAGAACTGGAGAAATGGATTGATGCAGCCGATTTTGAACCGGATCAGAAGATTCGGGCGGTAACAGACATTTATAATAAGGTAGGAATCGCGGAAATGTGCAATCAGCGGATCAGCGCCTATTATGAAGAAGGATTGAGGCTTTTGGATGAAGTGGAGGTGGATTCCGCTTTGAAGGTCAATCTGCGCGATTTTGTCTGCGGCATGATGAAACGTAAATTGTAAAGTTTATGACAGGTCTTTTTGATACGCATACCCATTTATATACGGAAGAGTTTGATGATGACAGGGAACTGGTGCTGGCCCGTGCTGCAGAAGCCGGAGTGACGCATTTGTTTATGCCGAACATAGACGATACGTCGGTTGAGGCTATGCTTGCTCTTTGTCATCGGCATGAAAGGTGTTATCCGATGATCGGACTTCATCCCACTTCGGTTGATGCTGATTGGAAAAGTCGTCTGGAAAGTGTAAAGCTTTGGCTTGATTCTCCCGAAAAGTTTTATGGCATAGGTGAAGTAGGGCTGGATCTGTATTGGGACCGGACTTTTGCCGGCGAACAGTTGCGGGTTTTTGACGCACAGATCCAATGGGCTTTGGAGCGGAATATGCCTTTGGTCGTCCACTGCAGGGATGCTTATCCGGAACTGTTTGGCGTGTTGGAGCCTTATCGTAAAACGGCCTTGCGCGGCATTTTTCACAGTTTTACCGGGACGGCAGAGGATGCAGCCCGTCTGATGGAATATGGGGGCTTCATGCTTGGCATCAACGGAGTGGTGACCTTCAAGAAAAGTTCGTTGCCCGAAACATTGCTTCATGTGCCGGTTGGAAGGATTGTTCTGGAAACCGATTCTCCGTATCTTGCGCCTGTGCCCTATCGGGGAAAGCGGAATGAGAGCGCCCATATAGTGAAGGTGGCGGAGAAAGTGGCGGAGATATATTCTCTTTCTGTAGAGGCTGTGGCCCGTATAACGGCTGAAAATGCGTTGAAAGTATTCGATATTGAAGCGTAAAGTGCTTAAAGTTTATTAATTTTAGACCGAAAGTTCATTTTTTGAAGGTGCAATGTGCTGTATGAAGAAAAAAAAGAATACTTTTGCACTGCGATTCATTCGCGGTGTTCATAACATTCGCCATTGGTCTTTCAGCGGAATGATCCGGATGCCAATAAATCAAGGAGAGGTGCTCGAGTGGTTGAAGAGGCACGCCTGGAAAGCGTGTATACGTCAAAAGCGTATCACGGGTTCGAATCCCGTTCTCTCCGCAACCGGAAAAATATGACTGCTATATTTAATCTGTTTTTTAGTCTTTAAATGATGAAAAGGTTGTTTGCGAATCTTGCGATGGCAAGTGTCTTTTCGTTTTGTGCGATAGTTGCAGTTGCACAGGATACGGTGAGTTTGGTCCCTTCACAAGTGGAAGGAATTGTGGCCGATTCGCCGGAGAGTGGGGCTGCAGGCCTGTTGCAGACAATGGAGGAGAGGTTTGTTGAAGGGAATGTGTTTTTTATGTCCCTTATATGTCTGATCTTGTTGGCCGGACTGATTCTGAGCATTGAACGTGTGATTTTCCTGAATTTGTCAAATGTCAATGCCAAGAAACTGTTGTCCCGGTTGGAAGATGCGCTGGAAAAGGGCGATATAGAAGGTGCCCGGAATATTTGCAGCAACACGCGCGGCCCTGTTGCTGCGGTTTGCTATCAGGGGCTTTCCCGTATTGACGAAAGTCCTGATGTGGTCGAACATACCGCTAATATTTATGCCAAGATACAGATAAATCGTTTGAAGAAAGGTTGTTCGTGGATTGCGTTGCTGTTCAAGATCGCTCTGATGTTGGGCTTTATCGGTATGGTAGGCGGTTTGGTGGTGGCTCTTGATGCAGTGCAGGAGTCGGGTGAGGCTACGCTGATGATTATGGCTGGCGGAATAAAGATGGCTTTGATCACTTTGGCTTCCGGTCTGGTCGTTTATTTGCTGCTGAAGATTCTTTACAGTTTTATTCAGGCTAAGATTGAAAACCTTTCAAATCAGGTGAAGGACGCTTTCATAACGCTGTTTGACATGATAATGAAATACAATCTGAAGTATAAAAAGTGACGTGCTTCATTGAATTGGAAAGATACAGAAACACGAAGGTGCAGAGTTTCTTACGGTCAAAGGAATAAGGCTCTATCCTTCGTGTTTCTGTGTTCTTGTTTGCCTGTCTGTCAAATGCCTGTATCTACAGGGTTCTCGTCGGGGAATAGCGGGCTGTACAGGATGGTTCGTTTCAGGATCTGCAGTTTGCCGTCCTTCACATATTCTTCCCCCCGTTCGGACAGATGCTGTACCATGGCTTGGCGAAGTTCGAGCAGTTTGGCTCGATAAGCCTTTTCTTCCGCTACGTCCTTCAGCTCATGCGGGTCTTTTTCCAGATCGAACAATTCTTCTTTTCCGCTATGGAAACGCCAGATGTATTTGATCTTTCCATCAGTCAGCGCACACCAGTAATTGTCGGGACTGTAACACGTGGCATGTTCCATGTCGATGTACCGCCGCCACAATGATGCATCTCCTTTCATGAGTTGGAAGAGTGATTGTCCGTCCATGTCTGACGGTGCGCATCCTCCTCCTGCTTCTAAGAATGTGGGCAGCAGATCGCGCAGTTCTACAGGGTTCTCCACTTTCGTGCCTTTGGGAAAATGATAGCGGGCCGGCCATTTGACGATGTAGGGAATATGCGACGATCCTTCATACGGGTAGGTTTTTCTCCAGTGATGGTGGTCGCCGAGCATATCGCCGTGGTCTGATACATAGCAGATGAGCGCGTTCTCATACATTCCTTCTTCTTTCAGCGCTTGAATGATTCTGCCAATTTCCTCATCAACGAAAGTGACATTGGCATAATAGTGGCGTCGGGAATTTTTGGCATACTCTTCGCCGAAATTGCCGAATGCAGCATCATGTGCTGCCGTATCCGGATCGGACGGAAGAGCGTACGCTTCTTCTTCGCACCATTCTCCTATGTATGGAGCAGGAACATCCCGCCCGTTATACAGATCCATAAGCCGTTGGGGCGGATCATAAGGACTGTGCGGCCGGGCAAAGGATATTTTCAGAAACAGCGGTTGCCCGTTTCCGTGTTTATAGTTCCGGATCATTTCCAGAGCCGTTTCAGCAGTCCATGCTGTCGGGTGCAGTTTTTCCGGCAGTTTATATACGGCCGCTCCATGGTCGTTCCATCCCAATCCTGTGGAATCAGGATTTAATCCGGGCGCATCCATCTGAAACCACAAATGGTAGTCGCTGATGAAATCTTCTGTTTCCACCCTTCCGCTTTCGTCTATCAGCGTTCCGTGGAATCCGTGCAATGCCTTTTGGGGAAACCAGTGCATTTTCCCGATTCCGAAAGTGTAATAGTCAAGCTCCCGCAGCATACGGGGCATTTCATAGCGGTAGCGGCTTCCCACTCGTCCGTATCCGAGCATCCCATGATGCCAGGGCGACATTCCTGTCAGCAGCCCCGCTCTTGCAGGCGTGCTGCTGGGGGCTGAGGTGTATGCATTGGTGAATAGCGTTCCGTCTTGTGCCAGTGCATCCATATTGGGAGTTATGACAGACGGGTTTCCCATGCAGTTCATGGCATCTCCCCGATGCTGGTCGGACACAATCAGTATGATGTGAGGCTTTTGTGCGGCAAGAGGAATCTGTATTCCTGCGCAAGCACCGGCTGTCAGTGCCAGAATTGACTTGAAGGCTATATTTGCAGGCATGGCATGTTGTTTTAATTCTCGGTGAACTGAAAATTGTAGGCCGTTGTTGCTCCGGCATAGATCGGATCAGTTGAGGGATGGTGCTCTATGGAGTACTTTTTCCCGGAAACAGTGATGTCAATCCGTATGCTTTGTCCCGTCTGTCCTGGATCGGCGACATGCAGCACCGGTTTTCCGCCGGATATTTTCTTTACCATCAGTGCGCACGGCTTGTCCGTCTTTACTTTGAAGTTTCCGTCAGCCAGTTCTCCTGGCTGATAGAAGATGGCCTGATACAGGTTCAGTGCCTTGTCGCAGACAGCCTGTATTTGTTTTGTATTTGACAGAATTCTAACATTGTCCGCTTTCTGATAAGCCTGCATTTCAGATGCTGTTCCTTTGCCCGGCACTACAATATAGGCATAAGTGGCGTTCTGGGGATGCTTTCCATGCTCGAATCCGATCGTGAATACTTTTTTCTGTATGTTTTCTTTTCGGTTGACGCTGTTGTTTATGGCATACCAGTTTCCCGACTGATTTTTGTGGCTGATGAAGATTGTCCCGCCTTCTGGAAACAAGTATCCGATGTTGTCGTGGACAGCCCAGTCAATGCCGGCGCTTCTTTCTTGCCCTAAGGACAAAGATGAAATCTGTTTGTCATATGCATACAGCGGTTCGTCTGTTGATGCCAGGCATTGGTTGACTGTCGTTTGGACCTCAGATTCGGACGTTGAACTTATGCCCGATCCCAGGCATACCACTTCATCATCGAAAAAGAACCATGCTTTATGGGCTCCAGTGTTGATTCCTTTGTAATTGTCCGTGTAAACGTATGCTGTAGCTCCGTAAAGGCTGTCCGACACTCCTCCGGCAAAAGTGGAGGTTCCCGGCGTTTGCCAGTCGCTTATAGCAAAAGGTATGGAGTCAAGCTGAGGGGCAGTCACTCCCGGAATCCGTGTCCAGTTCCATACGGGAAAAATGCCGTCATATTCGTTTCCTCTTCTGACGATGTTCGTGCAGCCGTCGGAAACGAAGTAAGTTTTCAGGTTTTCTCCATTTCCATACTCCAGGCGAGAAGTGCGGGTGGAAGTCATGCGGACATCAAAGGTATATGCCGGCCGCACATGCAATGTGTAGTCGCCCTTGAAATAATGTGTATGGCTTGGAGTCACCTGATATTCGGCAGGCTTTTTGCCTTGTAGCCGTTCAACAATAGCTTTGTATTCATCTTTATGCAACGGATCCAGTTCGATCATCCGGCTTGCGAAAAGGGCCGTTGCCGATTTGTTGGGTACTCCGGGCCGGCTGACACTCCGTCCCATTGCATCGAACAGCATGTATTGTCCGCGGATAGTCCGGTAATAAGTTTCACGCATGAATTTGCTGACAATATCCAGCTTGTCTTTGGGGAGCGCGTATTGTGTACCTTTCGTGTACATGGCAACCTGTGTGATTCCTTTCAGAATCTCATCGCCGTATCCTCCGATGTATAGCTGGCGCCCGTGCTGGAAATAGCTGTTGTCGTATTGGAATCCTTCTTCGGTGGTATAGACGATCGGATTATAAACGTTTTCCAGCGCCTTCTTCAGATCCGCCTCATTGCGTGACAGGCATGAACGGTAAATCCAGTGCAAGGCAATGTCCGTCCGGTTGGCTCCTGTCCATTTGGCCGGGTCGCCTCCATCTGTCCTGATACGGTCGAGAATCCGTTTTTCCAGGTCGGCCGGGATCTGTCTGGCTCCTGTTCTCATTTGTATGAGGAGCACTCCCAGCTTTTGCGGTTCGGCTATTTGGTTATACCACCAGTTGTGGCACCAGGGGTTTCTTTGGTGCCAGAATTCGAGTCCCTTTACTATTTTTTCATACAGTGCATCGTCTTTGTAGTATTTGTTTTGAGGGTTGGTATAGGCAAATACAAAGTCATAGATACGGTCGATATGTACCAGGGGAGGCCAGTTGGTGCGTTGGATACTGGCATAGTCTACATCTGCAAACGAACCGTCTTTATCGTTGTATTCCTTCAGTATTTTGTCGATTGACGGATTGGCGGCAAAGTCTTTGCGGATTTTCTGCATTAATGTTTCAAACTCATCGTTGTTTGCTGTGCTTTCGGCGTAGGCCTGTTTTCCTGAACAGATGGCTATCAGTAGGATAATCAGAGGTAAGCAGTAGGTTTTCATAAGTGTTTTTAAGGATGTTTTGTAAGCCTCTTTTCGGGAGGGGAGTTATTTGAAGACTTGTTTCATCGGCCGTCCGATCCATACTTGAGGCTGTTTGAGACCGAATATATAGGCAATGGTAGAAGCGACGTCATACTGCATCATGCTTTCGCTGAACTCTCCGCCTTTCTTTACATTCTTTCCGCAGATGATGAACGGAGTTTCCATTTCCTGCATTGTTTTTCCTCCATGGCCTTTGTTTATGCCTCCGTGGTCGGCTGTGATGATGAAGATTGTTTCGTCAAACATTCCTGCATCTTTGACAGCCTGTACGATACGTGCTACGTATATATCCAGTTCATTCAGTTTGGCATAATATTCGGGGGTATCGTGTCCGGCTGCATGGCCCACGTGATCCGGGTTGTCAAAACATACGGCAAGCAGGACGGGAGTTTTTTCTTTGATGTATTTCTCTGCCATGCCGCACAGTGCTTCCGGATGTTTGTTATAGTCGGGCGCTTGTGCATGGTAGTCCAGAGCCAGCGTATCTGCGAGATATTTGATGCCTTCCCATTCATAAAGGCAGCCTATCTCCGCTTCCGGACGAGCTTTGTGCAGCAGATAGAATATGGTAGGAAATATGCCGTTTTCGGTCACTTCGCGCGAAGGAAGTTCCGGCACTTTTGATCCCCATTGTGTATATCCGTGCAGTTCAGGTCCTGCCCCCATGAACATGGAAGCCCAGTTGATGGCACTTGAAGACGGAAGGGCAGAGCGTTTTTTCAGTGTATAGCATCCCTCATTCATCATTTTTCTGATGTTTGGAATTTCTGCTTTCGATACGCTGTAGGCTCCCCAACCGTCCAAACCTATCAGTACTACGTGTTTTGCTTTTTCTGCGGCCTGTCCGGATAAAAGGAAGGAAAGAGCCGTGATTAAAAATAAAAAAGTTTTTTTCATGGCAATGATATAATTAATTGTTTTCCTATGTGTAGGCGAATTTAAAAAGAATAAACTTTCTTTACAATCAAAGAGCCTGTCCAAATCCCTTGAGCTAAACAATATTTAACTTTGGTTGAACGGATTCGGACGGGCTCTTGAAGTTATGGGCGGATTGTGCTCCGCTTTTCAGCTGTTATTTGCCGGGTTATTATTGCCAGTTCGGGTTCTGCTTCAGATTCGTGTTGGCACTGATGGCATCCAATGGTATCGGACGGAGATAGTCTTTATTCGGGTCGAATGAACGCTTGTCGGCTGCATAGTTTGTGCCTCCGTATGCGTCGACATATTGTTTGCCGTCTTCTGCAACGAATACATATACCGGATTCTCACCTTCATTAGAAGAGCCTGCTTTAGTGATATTTCCGTCATAACGCGGATCGTTGAAGTCCGCATCTTCCAGACGCATTCCCAATACACGGTCTTTCAGTTTGTCGCCCCATGCCCAGCGCATCAGATCCTGATAGCGCAGGAATTCGAAGCTCAGTTCCACACGGCGTTCGCGACGGATTTCAATGATAAGATTGTCAAGGCCATATTTTGCATACTTGGGGTCTGCTACCGGTGTAGTTGTAAGATGAGGCATATCTACACGATCACGCAACTTGTTGACCGTTTCGTCCAAAACTGTTTGGTCACATTTACCCAGTTCGGCCATAGCTTCGGCATAGTTCAGCAGGACTTCTGCATAGCGGAATATAGGATAATCCTGAGTTTCGTTGCCGAATCCTTTCTTGTCCTGTTCACGGATATAGTATTTGATTGTGTGATAACCGGTCAGCGAAGGCCAGTTGGTCATGTTGCCAAGTCGCGGATAGGTGAATTTTCCCAAGTTGGCATCCTCAAACAATTCTTTGGCTGCGTCATTTCCGGGAGCAAGGAAGGTTTGTGTCAGGCGAGGGTCACGGTTGGCAAATTCCTGTTCAGGTGTGTCGTTGTTATAGCCGGGGGCTACAGCAATCGGCAGTGCCTGGTTGGATGCTTTGTCAACGTATAAGAAGTCATCCACGAAGTCTTTGGTACCCCCGTTGCGCAAATTTACTGTATAGCCACACATGCGGTGCATCAACATGCCGTTTTCGTATCTGCGGTAGAAGATAACCTCGTCTGATAATGTAGACAGATCATCGGTTGTAAATAATGCCGTATAGTCTTCGTTGACATTTCCGGTGTCGTGGATGCTGTAGCCTAAATCCTTGATTTCGTTGTATGCGTTTACGCATTCCTGAAGAAATGAGTCGCCGTCCGTCAGGTTCAGTTCGGGATGATACTTGCGGTAAGTGCCTTCATACAGGCAGATGCGGCTTTTCAGTGCCAATGCCGCACCTTTTGTTACACGGTTTTCTCCCCAGTTGTCTGCCGGAAGATAAGTGGAGGCATCGTTGATGTCCGTCAGCACCTGCTTCATTACGTCAGCACGTGAAGTACGTTCGCCGTACAGTTCGGGAGAGTCTGTATTCAGCGGGGTTGTAATCAACGGAACATCTCCGTAGTTCTGCACCATATAGAAGTAGAACCATGCACGGAAGAAAAGTGCTTCTCCCAGATAAGGCTGTTTGGCTGTTTCGTCTGCCTGTACTTTTTCGTAATTGGCGAGGAATACATTGATACGGCGCAGCAGTGTCCAGTTCCATGCACAATAGTTTGTTCCTCCGTTGCCGACAGTTTCACGTCCGGCTGCCAAAGTGGCGGCCCATGACTGGTTGCTGTCCATCGTTGCAAAGTTGTCTGACATAGCTTCCATTGTATAGGGGCCGGCAAGCTTTACACTCCACGGGTCGCTGTTATATCCTATCATGAACATGTAGCTTGAGTTGTTCCCGGTTTCGTTGTAGATTCCGTTGCAATAAGCTTCCAGGTCTTCTGTGGTGTTCCAGAAGGCTTCGTCATTCAAGTCATTAGTCGGAGTACGGTCTAGAAAAGAATCATTGCATGATGCCATTCCCAATGCCGCTGCTCCCATTATCATATATTTATAGAATCGTTTCATCTCTGTTTGTTTTTAGAAGGTTAAGTTAACTCCGATAGAATAAGTTCTCATAAACGGATAAACCATGGCACCGTTTCCTGTTACGGCTTCCGGGTCATACGGACCTTTGATTTTGCTGATATAGAACAAGTTTTCTCCGCTCACATAGACTGTAGCATTCGTCAGGAACGCTTTGCTGATCCAGCGTTTCGGCAGGTTCCATCCGATGGTCAGGTTTTTCAGGCGGCAATAAGAAGCGTCCTGCAAATAACGGTCAGTTCTTGCCACGCGGTTACGGTTGTCCGTAGCGCGGGGAATTGGCAGGTATGCATCTGGATTTTCGGGCGACCAGGAGTCTTCCACATGCCATTTCTGTACGTTATAGTATTGGGTGGCTGCCGGCCAGAAAGCGTTTCCGCTGAACCATGCGTCACGTTTGCCGATTCCCTGGAAGAAGATATTCATGTAGAAATCTTTGTAGGTGAGGTTGGCGGTGATACCGTACTGGTAGCGTGGTGTTGTGTTGCCGATGATAACCTGGTCGCCGTGGTCTGACAATGTTCCTGAACCCGGAGTGATAGCTTTGTCACCGTTCTGATCCTTAAACTTGATGTCACCTGCTCCCCAGTCCACATTCTTTATTTTTGACTGGTCGTGCCAGTTGGCAGCTTCTTCATCACTTTGGAACAAGCCTTCTGTTTCATATCCCCAGAGTTCACCTATTTTGCTTCCTACATAGTGGGTAGAGATGTCACCTGTCGGGTTGTTATACTTTGTAATTTCGGCTTGAGAGTCAGACAATATAAGTCCCAGTTCATAGCTGAAGTCCCGGCCTATTTTGTCTCTCCACTTCATCGAGAGTTCCCATCCTCGAGTCTTCAGCTCGGCAGAGTTGGCGGGAGGAGCTGTAGCTCCCAATACATCCGGATAGGAAGTTCTGATCAGCATGTCTGATGTGGTACGCACATAATAGTCGAAACTCATATCAAGACGCTGTTGCAGGATAGTCAGGTCAAGACCGGCATTTACGGTCGAAACCTTTTCCCAGGTAAGGTCTGAGCTGACCAGATTTCCCGGATTGATTACGGTGGCGTATGTACTTCCCAGCATCCAGTTTGTCGATGTTCCGCTGCTCATGAACGGAATGTACGGATAATAGCGTGTGTTTCCGCTCCAGTCACTGGAAGAAATCATCTGGTTGCCCAGCACACCGTAAGAAGCGCGGACTTTCAGGTTGTCCAGCCACGAACGGGTGTTCTTCATGAATTTCTCTTCGCTGATGCGCCATGCTGCCGAGAATGAGGGAAGAAATACGAAACGGTTGTCTGACGGGAAGCGTGAGGTACCGTCATAACGTCCGTTGAACTCAAACAGGTAACGGTCGTTGTAAATGTAGTTCAGACGGAAGAATCCGCCGCGCAAAGCCCATTCGTAGCCGTTCTGTGACGTTTCATGGTTGCCGGAACCTAAACTTAAGGTAGGCAGTTGTTCATTCAGTATGTTGTAGCGTCTTCCGCTGAAAGTGGAATATTTGGTCAGCTCCTGGTTGAAACCGATCATGGCTTTCAGGTAATGTTTTCCTCCAAAGGTGTGCTCATAATCCGTGTAGGCATTGAACGAATAGTAGCTGGTGTTGTAGTTGGTCATCTCGAACCAGTTTTCCGTAGTTTCTCCGTTGGTCGTTTCAAATGAACCGTCGAAGAAAGTCAGCGGTTTCGAGTGGTCTGATTCTTTCTGATAGTTGAGGTTATAGTTGAAGTCGACATGCGCTTTCCATCCTTTCAGTATGTCGAAGTCTGCCGAAGCGGTCAGCCAAACGTCATGCTCGTCAGTCTTATTTCTTCCGGCATCCTGTAAGATCTTATACGGGTTGTTCATCATGTACATGCCTTCAAACTGGTCAAGCTCCGGATAGCGCGGGTCTTTCTGCCATGCGTCGATGAAGTCGGTTGGCTGGCTGAACACCACGCGTTCCCAGATATCTTTGCTTTGGTAAGTGTGCGGTTTGTCATTGGTGCTGTAATTATACAATGCCTTGAAGCCCAGTTTCATCCATTTGGTGGTCTGGTTCTCTACGTTGATGCGTGTGTTCAGTTGTTTGAAGCTGTCATCGCCTACTTTGTAGAGTCCTCCCTGGTCCAGATAGCCGACGGAAGTATAGAAGCGGGTTTTTTCGCTTCCTCCGGTGATGTTGATGTTATGGCGTTGGGTGAAAGATGTCTTTTTGATCATCTTGTCGCGGAAGTTGGAGTATCCGTAGTAGTAAAGCTGTCCGTCAATCACTTCGTATGCCGGATTATTTGCAGGGTCAGCCTCATACGCTTTCATTTTTTCTATTACGTCTGCGCGGTATTTGGTTGCTACATTGCCGTTCAGACAGGCTTCATTCATCCATTCGGCGAATTGCGACTGGCTTTCAATGAACTCAGGCATGACAGAAGGCTGGGCGAAAGAAAAGTTGCCCGAATAGCTTACGCTTGTCTTTTCAACCTTTTGCGGGCTCTTTGTGGTTACCAGAATTACACCAAATGCTGCACGTACACCGTAGATGGCGGAAGCGGCGGCATCTTTTAATACTGTTACATTGGCGATGTCATTTGGGTTAACCAGGTCAAGGCTCATTTCCACACCGTCTACGAGCACTAGCGGGCTGCCTCCATTGATGGATGTCGTACCGCGTACGTTGATTGAGGCAGCCTGTCCCGGCTCACCGCTGCTGTTTGTAATCTGAAGATTAGGAATAGTACCTTGGAGAGCACTCGTCGTGCTGGTGATGGGACGACTTTCTAACACTTTCGAGTCGATTTGTCCGATAGAACCCGTAAGGTTCACTTTTTTCTGCGACCCATATCCTACAACAACAACTTCATCCAGCGTTTCGTTGTCTTCCTGCATTTTTATTTGATAAAGGTTGCGGCTGTCCACTGTAATTTCCTGAGTTACATAGCCGATGTAGGAGATTTGCAGAATAGCGCCGTCGGGTACATTGTTTAGTGTGAAGTTTCCGTCCATATCGGTAATCATTCCGTTCTTTGTGCCTTTTATAAGGACATTGGCACCTATCACCGGACCGAAATTGTCTGTTACCGTACCTTTGATGGTTCTGCCTTTCTGTGTGATGATTTGCACATCGTTCAATCCGGATATGGCTCCGTTGCTTGCAGGACTTGCTGCCATACCTGCACCATACAGTGTGCATAAGGTGCAGAGTAAAATCCTTCTTTGAGGATTTAGAAGATTTCTTCGTTTCTTCATAAGGATGAATAGATATTAAGTTAAACAAAAAATGTAGGCGAGAAGGCTCGTCTTTCTATTGCCGGCCGAACTCTTTCTATTCGCAAAAAAATGCGGAAATTTTTAAAAGTGCTCAACTTTTAGCTTTTGTTGTGCTGCAAAAGTAATGAATTTTAAATACTACAAATATTTCGGTATGGGAATTATGGTACACAAATGTCTTTACGGATGATATTAGCATCTTCTTCGGACGTTTTGGTCACATTGGGTAGCCAAATCATTTTTAATACCTTCAGATTCGGCTTTATTTTTTGATGCCTGCAGTTTTGAGAGGCGGATGAGTTTTTTGAAGGTTCGGCAGGATTGCAGTTTGTTTTCGGACGAAAAAGGCTTTGATTTTCTGTTTGTATGCCTTTATGTTTTACGTTCCAGCCTTCCAGTATGCTGGACTGTAAAGTTTGCGGATTGTCCGGACTTTTTCCGGGAGGGAGGTTATAAAAATTGTGGCTCCCGAAACCGTGCAGGAGTTAAGGAAGCCGCAGGTTAAAAGAGATTTCTGTGAAGTTCTTTTGTTTTTGACACAGCCCCATGAGTTTTATTCTTCTTTTCTGCTGCGTACGTTCTGCGGTGTGATTCCGAAAAACGTCTTGAACTGTTTGCTGAAATAGCGGGGAGAAGAGAAACCCAGTCTTGAGGCTATTTCCGACACGTTGAGTTCCGGATGCTCCTTCAATAGGGCCATGGCTTCTTCCATCTTGATTTTTACCATGAACTCGTTGGGGGGAAGGCCGACAAGCTGCTTGAATTTGGTATACAGCTTGCTCCGTCCCATGCAGAGCGAATTGGCCAGAGCCGTTACATCGAATTCCTGGTTGGTAAAGTTTTCGCGTATGATGTCGATACACCTCTGAAGCAGCTTTCTGTCGGATTCACTGATGGCTTCTTCTGCTGTGGTTTCCAGAACCGCTTTGTTGCTGCAATAAGCCATCAGTCTGCTCTTGTTCTTCAGCAGATTGCGGCAGCGGGCTTGCAGCACGCTGACATCAAACGGCTTGACTATGTAGTCGTCGGCTCCGAAGCGGAAGGCTTCTATTTTCTGTTCGCTCGAACTTTGTCCTGTAAGCAGGATGACGGAAACGTGGGCCAGTTCCACGTTATTCTTTATCCTGTAGCACAGTTCCTTTCCCGAAATGTCCGGCAGTGTGACGTCGCAGATAATCAGATCCGGCTGGAGCTGGTGCGCCTTTTCCCATCCTTTTTGTCCGTCATTGGCTATATATAGGTGGTAGGTTGCATCAAAAGCGTCCTTGAGTATGGAGCATAGTTCACGGTCGTTTTCAATCAGCAGTAAGACAGGCTTGCTGTCGTTTGCATCATCTGCATCATCGCTTTCCTCATCAGCTTCATTGTCATAGTCGTTTTCTTCCAGTATGCTTGTGAGCGCGAGTGATTTCTTATCATCAGCTATTACGGCAGGCTCTTCGTCTGCATACGCCAGTTCCTCTTGGCTGAAGCAGGTTTCTCTTAGCGGCAGTGTGATGGTGAATCGGGTGCTGTTTCCTTCTTCGCTGGAAACATCAATTGTTCCATGGTGGAGTTCGATGATGTTTTTGGCGACAGACAGACCGATTTCCGTGACTACATTGAGGTTTCCCGGTGTGTCTTCCGCCTGATAAAACTGCTCGAATACATGTCTGATGGCCTTTTCTGAAACTTCTGTGCCGGCATATGTTACCGTAATGATTCCCTCGTCCTTTATTTTCTGTACTTCTACGTCAATCCACCCTTTGGAGGATGTGTATCTTAAAACGCACATGAGCAGGTTTGAGATGACTTTTTTCATCTGAACAGGATCTATCCATGCTGTAAGAGGCTCGGATTGCGCCTTGACTTTCATGTTTATTTCTTTTTCCCGGGCATATTCAGAGAATGGCTGGCAAGCTTTCCGTATAAAGTCTGTGAGGTCAAGCGCCCGTACCTTTAAGGCAAGCCCTCCCTGTTCCTGTTTACGGAAATCCATCAGTTCAGAGATCAGCCTGCGCATTTCGAGCGCGTTCCTGTAGATGCGCGACAGTTTGTTGCGCACGCTGTTGCCGATTTCGTCTGTCTGGATTAAAGTTTCCAGTTGTCCCAGGATCAGCGTCAGCGGGGTTCTGAACTCATGCGACACGTTTGTGAAGAAGTTTATTTTCAGTTGGTTTATTTCTTCTATGTGCCTCTTTTCATTTTTTGCTATGTCGAGCGATGTGCGCAGCCTTGTCTGCCGGATTATGAACGACAGGATGACAGAAAGAATGCCTCCTGCTATACATATATATATAATGTAGGCCCATGTGCTGGCATAGAATGGAGGCGCGATGTGGATTTTCAGGCTGGCCTCCAGAGGAGAAGAATCCCCTGCCGTCAGCGGTCGCACCCTCAGCGTATAGTTTCCGGGAGCCAGATGGGTGTATGTGATTTTGTTTCCCTGCATCCGGTTCCAGCTTTCGTCGAATCCTTTTAAAGTATATTCAAATCCGGAGTGTATGTTCTCCAGATAATCGAACGTCGCTATTTCGATTGCGATGTTGTTTTGGCTGTGTTTCAGATTGAGCTTGTCTGTTTTTCCTAATATGGCGGAAAGTATGCCGTCACCGTTTTCCGGCTGCACTTCACGACTGAAGATGAAGAGACGGTCGAAATGAGGCTTCAGAGGCTTCAGTTCGGTATTCTCTTTTTTCAGGACAGCCAGGCCGTTGTTTCCTCCGATATAAAGGGTTCCTTTCCTGTCCCTGAACAGGCAGGAGCTGTTGTTGTAGCTTTGGTTGAAAAGGCGGAAGGTGTTCTCCACAACTTCTGTCTGCGTATTGAAGAGGGAAGCGCCTTTGCCGTGAATCAGATACAGGCAATTGTTCTGTTTGGCCTCCCCGATATAGTAGCAGAAACCGCTTGGAAGGCTGTACTGCTTGAACTTGTCTTCTTTTCGCTGGTAGCGGAACAGGCCTGCCCCTGCGCTTCCTACGAAGATATCTCCGTAGCGGTCTTCAAATATATGGGTGATTTCTCCCAGCGAGAGAGGAGCCGACTGGTATTGGGATATGTGCGACGTGGTAAGGTCGACGCAGACGACTCCGCCTTTCGACAGTCCCAGCCACAAGCGGTTGTGCTTGTCGAGCAAGAACGTTTCGTATGCATACGGGCGTCTGAGCACTTTTCTGACTTCGGGGTTCTGGCTGACATCGGAAAATTGTTCGTTTTCCCGGTTCATGTACACCAGCCCTCCTTGAGTCAGGACAAGCAGCCCCTTCTGATAGGGCTGTATCTGATTTACGATGTTGTTTGGCAGAGAATGCGGGTCGCCTTTTGTATGCTGCAAGGTATGTCCCTGTTTTGTGCGGACGTTCAGCACGTACAGGCCTCCCAGATGGGTGCCGGTATAAAGCGTTTCTGTTTCCGGATGGAAATAGATGGATTTCAGGTTGTTGCTTCCAATGCTTTGCGGGTCTTCGTCTTTGTGCATGTAGTGCGTGAACTTTCCCGACCGGATATCCAGGCAGTTGAGTCCTCCTCCTTCGGTACATATCCAAAGGTTCCCGTCGTTGTCTTCCGTCATTTTGCCTATCACGGAAAAGTTGAGCCAGTCTTTTCTGAGCGGATTGGCGTAGTAGAAATAGTTGTTGTCTTTTCCCGGATTGAAAACATTCACTCCCCCGAAATAAGTTCCTACCCATATGTTTCCGTCCTTATCCTTGTAAAGCGTGAGTATGGAGTTGTGGCTCAGTGTGTTCGGCGAATCTCCAAAGTCGGAGTAGTGGCTCCACGAGTCGCTTCCGGGGTGGTAGCAGTCTAGTCCCCGGTAGGTTCCTATCCAGATGTTTCCCTTGTTGTCTTCCGTGAAGCAGCGTATCTGGTTGTGGGATACTTGTCCGGACGAGCTGTCGTAGCGGATGATGCTGCGGGAAGGGGACAGCCGGTGCACTCCGTTCCAGGTTCCTACCCATATGTTTTCGCTTTTGTCGACATACAGGCATTGCGTGTCGCCTTTGAAAGTGGCGAGCGTTTTCTGCGCGGAAGGAGATTTGCGCGGGATGGCGTATAGCTTTATCGGACTCAGTGCCCAGACCGTGTCCTTCTGTACGTAAAGATGGGTGGCCTGATACGACGTCTCGGCAAATCGGGCGAACAGTTCCGGCTTTTCGCTTTCCTGCTTATAGAAATAGATGCCGTCTTTGGATGCTGTCCATAGCGTGTCTTTCTCGCAGAAAATGCTTCTTATGTCTTGGGCAAACAGACGGAATTTTTCCTTGCTGATGTCGAATTCCGTTGCCGTTCCTTGTGAAAGCAGGTAGATTTTTCCTTGTTTGTTACCGCACAGCTGGTCGATTCCGCCTGAGGAGAGGCTCAGAAGGCTGTCCGGAAGAGAGTATGTCTTGACGCTGGTTCCGTTGTAGCGGCTCAGTCCTTCGGCTGTTCCGATCCATACGGCTCCTGTTTCATCCTGATAGATTGCCTGTGTACGCACTTGCGACAGTCCGTCCTCTGTCCCCAGATGCTTGAAGTAGAGGTTTTGAGCTTTCATGGTGATGGTACACAGGATGGCAAGTAGGATTAGCGTTGTCTTTTTCATGTCTTTAGGCTTACTTTAACATGTTTGCAAAATTACGAAAAAAAATTGTGACGGCATATTCGCTTCTGAAAAAATGCGCCCGGGGCGTGTGCCCGGGCTTTCTGCGCATCCGGCCGTAACGGACGGCGAAGTCTTCTGTATCTCTAGCCTGAAGATATATGTCTTTAGACTGAATATATGTGTCTTTAGTCTGGAGATGTATATCTCTAGCCTGGAGATGCAGGATTTGACGCGGTGCGGAGGCGGAAGCATTGCCGGAAAACCTTCAGAATGTGCTTGCGCGTGCCGGAATGTACGGACCGGAAATGGGGAACGGAACGAGGAAAACAGTCCGGTGGAATGTCATTCTTCTTCTCCGGAGGATGCAGGTATATGTCACTTTCGTCCGAAGAGTGTGCATAATTCATCCGAAAGGATAAAATGCTGCACAGAATCATATGCTGTAACCTGCGTCGGAGTCTTTTCATTCTTATTTTTGTAAAGAACAATTTTTTGACTTAAAAGGAAAAACCTATGAAACGAACATTGATTTATGTATGCTTGCTGTTTTCAGCCTTTTCGGCCTGGGGGCGGAATGACAACCTGGGAAAAGAAACAAAAGAAATTATGAAACGTGTCGCCGACTGGCAGATCGATCATCCGAACAGCGGGGCGGTTAAAGACGAACTGGACTGGACGCGTGCCCCGCTGTATATGGGTATGGTGGACTGGGCTGAAATCGCGGAAAAAGAAGACCGCGACAAAACTTATTATGACTGGCTGCTCCGGATAGGCCGGCGCAATCACTTTCAGATGGGAAAGTGGATGTATCATGCGGATTTTATAGCGGTCGGACAAAGCTTCATCGACCTGTATATTAAATACGGTGACCGGAAGATGGTGGCTCCTGTCATGGCTAGGGCGAATTGGGTTGTGGAGAACCCTGCCCAGACTTCGCTGAAGCTGGATTATAGCCGTGTGGAAACGCTCGACAGATGGTCGTGGTGCGACGCTCTGTTTATGGCTCCCCCGGTTTATGCCAAACTTTATTCGCTGACGGGCGACAGAAAATACCTGGATTTCCTGAACCGTGAATACAAAGCCAGTTATGAGTATCTTTATGACAAGGATGCGCATCTGTTCTATCGTGATGCCCGTTACTTTGCCCAGCGTGAGGCTAACGGTGAAAAAGTCTTCTGGGGAAGAGGAAACGCCTGGGTTGTTGCCGGACTGGCTGAAATCCTGAAGGTCTTGTCGCCGAACGAAACGTCGCGGAAGTTTTATGAAGAACTTTTTGTGGAACTTGCAGAACGTTTGGTCGAACTGCAAAGCCCCGACGGATATTGGCACGCAAGTCTGCTCGACCCGAAGTCGTATCCATCGCCGGAAACAAGCGCCACCGGCTTTATCGTGTATGCGCTTGCTTACGGAATCAATGCCGGTTTGCTGGAGCGGGATGCGTATCTTCCGATTGTAGAAAAGGGATGGAAAGCGCTGGTCGGTGCCGTTGAAAGCGACGGCAAGCTGGGATATGTCCAGCCCATCGGAGCTGATCCGAAAAAAGTGACCCGTGACATGACAGAGTTTTATGGCGTGGGTGCATTTCTGATGGCAGGTTGTGAGTATAAAAAATTGTTTGAATAACTGATATAACCTTTGTTTGATTCAGTCTATGAGAAAGAATGTTTTGTTTCTGAGCTTGATAGCTTTGCTTTTGTGTGCGTTTCAGCATGTTTCTGCCCGCGAAGTGGTTTCTTTTAACGACGGGTGGGAGTTCAAGAAAGGACCTTTTTCGGGGAATGCGCTGCAAACCGTCATGAAATGGGACGGGAAGTGGGAGCAGGTCACGCTTCCACATACGTGGAATGCGCAGGATATGCAGCGCAAGGCTGCCTCTTTTTATCAGGGAGAGGGATATTACCGCAAGCGTTTCACCTTTCCCGAGTCGATGAAAGGAAAACGGGTTTATCTCCGCTTTGAGGGAGTCGGTTCGTGTGCCGAGGTATATATCAACGGTTATCTGGCCGGAACGCATAAGGGAGGCTATTCGGCTTTTGTATGCGAGCTTGGTCCTCAGATCAAGTGGGGAAAGGAAAACGAAATCGTAGTGAAGGCGGACAATACGGCGCGTCCGGATGTGATACCGGTGAACCATAATCTGTTTGGCGTATATGGCGGCATTTACCGTCCGGTGTGGCTGGTGACAACCGAACCGTGCGCCATTGCCGTAAACGACTGTGCTTCATCCGGGGTGTACATTACGCAGAAGAATGTGTCGAAAAAGTCGGCGGAGGTAACCGTGAAGGTGAAGGTGGACAATGCTTCGCTGGCTCCGGTTCCGGTGGAACTTGAGAATGCCGTTTATGATGCCGAAGGAAAACTGGTGAAACGTCACGTGCAGTCGTTCGAGCTTACGCCTCAGGGCATGCAGTGTTACGCTTCCAGCTTCAAGATGAACAGTCCGCACCTGTGGAACGGAAGAAAGGATCCTTATCTTTACAAGGTGGTGTCGAAGCTTTCCAGCAACGGGCGTGTGCTGGATGAAGTGGTTCAGCCTTTGGGGCTCCGCAAGTATGAGATCGTGGCCGGAAAGGGATTCTTCCTCAACGGAGAGAAGTATCCGATGTATGGAGTGACGCGCCATCAGGACTGGTGGGGACTTGGAAGTGCGTTGACTAACAGGGAGCATGACTTCGATTTGGCTGCCATCATGGATGTCGGCGCCACAACGGTACGCTTTGCGCATTATCAGCAGTCGGACTATATTTATTCCCGTTGTGACTCGCTGGGGCTGATCATCTGGGCGGAGATTCCTTTCGTCAACCGCGTGACGGGCGAGGAGTGGGACAATGCGCACCAGCAGATGCGTGAGCTGATACGCCAGAGCTTCAACCATCCGTCTATCTATGTGTGGGGCATCCATAATGAGGTGTATCATCCGCATGAATATACGGCCGCTCTTACCCGTTCGCTCCACGACTTGTGCAAGACGGAAGATCCGGACCGTTTCACGGCGGCTGTCAACGGATACGGACATGCCGAGCATCCGGTGAACCAGAATGCCGACATACAGGGGATGAACCGTTATTTCGGATGGTATGAAAAGAGGGTGCAGGACATTCTTCCGTGGGTTGAGGGACTTGAGAAAAAATATCCCTGGCAGCGTCTGATGCTGACGGAGTATGGAGCGGATGCCAATATTGCGCATCAGACCGAAGTGTTGGGCGATGCCCTGAACTGGGGTGCGTCTTTCTATCCGGAAACTTTCCAGACAAAAATACACGAATATCAATGGGGCGTTATAGCGGAACATCCGTATATTATTGCCTCTTATTTGTGGAATATGTTCGATTTTGCAGTTCCGATGTGGAAAAGAGGGGGAATTCCTGCACGTAATATGAAAGGATTGATTACCTTTGACCGCAAAACGAAAAAAGATTCTTATTTTTGGTACAAGGCGAACTGGAGCAAGGACCCTGTGGTCTATCTGACTCAGCGCCGCAATGTGAACCGTGAGCGGAAAAATACTTCCGTTACAGTCTACTCTAACGTAGGCGTTCCGGAGGTATATTTGAACGGGCAGAAGCTGGACGGCATGCGCCGGGGCTATACGGATGTGCATTATGTGTTCGACAATGTGACTCTGGCCGAGGGAAAGAATACGCTGAAGGCTGTAGTCCGTGCGGACGGCAAGGAATATACTGATGAAATAGAGTGGTTCTATCGTGGGGAACGGACCCGTAAGGCTGATTCTTCCGTGAATGAACATGAGCATTCCGGCTGGTAAGAAATTAGAATCATTATTAACCTAAATATAAAAATAACATGAGAAAATTTAAAGCTTTAATGTTGGGGATGTGTGCAGCCGCCTTGTGTGTTTCCAGACAAAAATACACGAATATCAATGGGGCGTTATAGCGGAACATCCGTATATTATTGCCTCTTATCTGTGGAATATGTTCGATTTTGCCGTTCCGATGTGGAAAAGAGGGGGGATTAATGCTCGTAATTCAAAAGGATTGATTACCTTTGACCGGAAAACAAAAAAAGATTCATATTTTTGGTACAAGGCGAACTGGAGCAAGGATCCGGTGGTCTATCTGACCCAGCGGCGCAATGTGAACCGTGAGCGGAAAAACACTTCTGTTACAGTCTACTCTAACGTAGGCGTTCCGGAGGTCTATTTGAACGGACAGAAACTGGATGGTGTGCGCCGGGGCTATACGGATGTGCATTATGTGTTCGACAATGTGACTCTGGCCGAAGGAAAGAATACGCTGAAGGCTGTAGTCCGTGCCGGCGGCAAGAAATATGCTGATGAGATTGAGTGGTTCTATAATGGGGAACGGACACGCAAGGCTGATTCTTCCGTGAACGAACATGAACATTCCGGCTGGTAAAAGACTTGAATCATTTTTATTAACCTAAATATAAAAAACATGAGAAAATTTAAAGCTTTAATGTTGGGAATTTGTGCAGCAGCCTTGTGCGCCTGCACTTCACAGCAATCGACTGCTGTGCAGATGAACGAGCGCGGAACTCGCTGGAGTTGGGATAAAGGAACAATTGTTGTGGAAACTCCCGAGCGTCCGGAAGGTCAGAAGAGTGTAATCGGACTGACTGTTCCGAAGATGGAAGTCGTTCGTGTGGGATTTGTCGGTTTGGGTATGCGCGGTCCCGGTGCTGTGGAAAGATTTACTTATATTCCCGGAACTCAGATTGTAGCTCTTTGCGACTATGAAAAGGAACGTGCAGAAAAATGCCAGAAATATTTGGAAAAGGCTTCGTTGCCGAAAGCTGCCATCTATTCGGGAGAAAAAGGATACGAAGAGCTTTGCAAACGCGAGGACATCGACCTTGTGTATATTGCAGCCGACTGGATGCATCACTTCCCGATTGCCAAATGTGCGTTGGAAAATGGAAAGAATGTAGCTATCGAAGTTCCTTCTGCTATGAATCTGGAAGAGTGCTGGACACTGATCAATTTGAGCGAAAAGACTCGCAAGCACTGCTTTATCCTCGAAAACTGCTGCTATGACTGGTTCGAAATGAATACGCTGAACATGGCACAGCATGGAGTGTTCGGTGAAGTGGTTCGTGCGCAGGGTGCATACATTCATAATCTCGACCAGTTCTGGGACTATTACTGGAAGAATGGAGAGAATGACAAGCTGGGCTGGCGTCTGGATTATAACATGCGTCATCGTGGTGATGTGTATGCCACTCACGGCCTTGGCCCGGTAGCTCAGGCTCTGAACATCCATCGTGGCGACCGCATGAAGACATTGGTGGCTATGGATACCAAGTCGGTTGTGGGCAAGGCACTGGTTGAGGCTCGCACGGATTCTACTTGCAACAATTTCCGCAACGGCGATCATACAACAACCCTTATCCGCACGGAGAATGGAAAGGTTATCGAAATTCAGCACAATGTTATGACACCTCAGCCGTATAACCGCCTGTATCAGCTGACCGGAACGAAAGGCTTTGCAAACAAATATCCGGTTGAGGGATATGCGGTAGAGGCTGACCAGTTGAGCGCATCGGGCGTGCAGCCGAAAGTTGACGACTTGAGTGCACACAGTTTCTTGCCGGAAGCTGAAATGAAGGCTTTGGTTGAGAAGTATCAGCATCCTATTCTGAAAAAATATGGCGAAATGGCGAAAGAAGTGGGCGGCCATGGCGGTATGGACTTCATTATGGACAGCCGTCTTGTTTACTGCCTGCAGAACGGACTTCCTTTGGATATGGATGTTTATGACCTGGCAGAATGGTGCTGCCTGGCTGAATTGGGCGAGCTTTCGATGGACAACGGTTGTGCTGCGGTCGCTTTCCCCGACTTCACACGCGGCGAATGGAATGTGGTAAAAGGATACAAGCATGCTTTTGCAAGTCCTGAAGATGAAAAGGCAGCCGCAGAAAAGGCGGCAGCATTTACTGCAAAGCTGAAAGAGCAGGGAGCTAAAGAATGGGGAACTGAAAAATAAGCTTTAGCTGGTTGTATCGGGTTTGCAGACAGCAGACTGTATAAAAAGACAAGGATGTGTTCAGATTGCTTGCTGACACATCCTTGTTATTTTTTTTGTGCATGTCCTTTGCATACGAGCACAAAAAAAGTCTGTAGGCTGAGCTTACAGACTTTCAATTCTCTCTTGTTCGAGATTATTCAGCAACAACTGCTGAATCAGCTGCTGTAGAGTCAGCTGCAACTGCTGTTGAATCAACAACCGGAGCTGCTTCTTCTACTGTTTCAACTGCTGCAGAGTCAGCTGCAGTTTCAGTGTTAGCTGCCTTGTTTCCGCAAGATGCGAAAGAAACAGCAGCGAAAGCTACGAACAAAAATACCAATTTTTTCATTTTCTTTTGCTTTTAAATCTGTAATACTTATGTTGTTTTCTTAAAACGCTGCAAATATATGGACTTTTTGGATACGTTGTTCATCTGTAGCCAACTTTTTTTCAAAAAAATATGTTGTAAAATATATTTACTTGTGAATCAATGTGTTTTATAACACCTTTTTTGAATGGAAATTGAATATTTTTTCTTTGTGGCAAGAATCACAAAATTATATATACCTTTGCACCTTATATAAAAGGAGAAAATATGATTGATACGACTGTTTTTCAAGATAAGAAAGCTGTTTACTATACGTTGGGCTGCAAACTGAACTTTGCGGAAACGTCTTCTATAGGTAAAATATTGAAGGAAGCCGGCGTCCGTACGGCCAGGAGAGGAGAGAGGGCAGACATATGCATAGTCAACACATGTTCTGTTACGGATGTTGCGGACAAGAAGTGCAGGCAGGCTATCCATAAACTGGTGCGCCAGCATCCGGGAGCTTTTGTCGTAGTGACCGGCTGTTATGCCCAGTTGAAGCCGGAACAGATCGCGGATATTGAGGGCGTGGATCTGGTGCTGGGCGCAGAGCAGAAGGGCGATTTGGTGAGTTACCTTGGGAATCTGGAGAAGAAGGCCCACGGAGAGGCCGTTACGACAGCCGTAAAAGATATCCGGAGTTTTTCGCCTTCCTGTTCACGCGGCGACCGCACGCGGTATTTTCTGAAGGTGCAGGATGGTTGCGATTACTTCTGTTCGTATTGCACTATTCCCTTTGCCCGGGGCAGAAGCCGTAACGGAAAGATAGAAGACCTGGTGGCTCAGGCGCGTCAGGTTGTGGCGGAAGGCGGTAAAGAAATCGTGCTCACCGGAGTGAATATCGGCGATTTTGGAAAGTCGACAGGCGAAACGTTCTTCGATCTGGTAAAGGCTCTCGATGAAGTGGACGGGATGGAACGCTATCGCATATCCTCTATCGAGCCTAATTTGCTGACGGATGAGATTATTGACTTTGTTTCCCGTTCCAAGCGTTTCATGCCTCACTTTCATATACCCTTGCAGTCGGGGTGTGACGAAGTGCTGAAACTGATGCGCAGGCGTTATGACACGGCACTGTTCGCATCCAAGATCCATACGGTGAAAAAGCTGATGCCTGACGCTTTTATCGGTGTGGATGTGATTGTGGGGACTCGCGGGGAAACGCCCGAATACTTTGACCGTGCTTATGAATTTATAGAAGGCCTGGATGTAACGCAGTTGCATGTGTTCAGCTATTCGGAGCGTCCGGGTACTCAGGCTCTGAAAATAGACTATGTGGTTTCTCCGGAAGAAAAGCATGAGCGCAGCCAGCGTTTGCTTGCCTTGTCGGAGCAGAAACTGCATGCGTTTTATGCGCGGCATATCGGACGGGAGGCGGAAGTGCTGATGGAAAAAGCCCGGGCCGGAATGCCTATGCACGGATTCACCCGGAACTATATCCGTGTGGAGATGGAGCATAACGACGCTCTTGACAACCATTTGCTGAAAGTGCGTCTGGGCGATTTCAATGAAGACGGTACGGCGTTGAAAGGGATGATGTTATGAAAAAGGTTTCGGTTGTCATATTGAACTGGAATGGCGCTGAGATGCTCCGCCGTTTTCTGCCTTCGGTGGTGGGATTTTCTTCGGGAGCGGATGTGGAGGTCTGTGTGGCGGACAATGCTTCGGCTGACTCTTCGCGGGAAGTGGTTGAAAAAGAATTTCCTTCTGTCCGCCTGATTGCCTTGGACCGTAATTACGGTTTTGCCGACGGCTATAATAAGGCGCTGGAATGTGTTGAGGCCCGATATGTCGTCTTGCTGAACAGCGATGTGGAAGTTACTCCGGGGTGGCTTGACACGCTGGCAGATTTTATGGACAGGCATCCCGATGTGGCGGCCTGCCAGCCCAAACTGCTGGGGTATAATGACAGGACGAGGTTTGAATATGCCGGTGCCGCCGGCGGATTTATGGATCGCTACGGCTATCCTTTTTGCCGGGGACGCATATTTGAACATGTGGAGGCCGACGCCGGACAGTATGACACTCCGCTTCCGGTGTTCTGGGCTTCGGGAGCGGCGTTGATGATCAGGCTGGACGCTTATCGGGAAGCGGGCGGACTTGACGGCCGTTTTTTTGCTCATATGGAGGAAATTGATTTGTGCTGGCGCTTGCGGAGCAGGGGATATCTGCTTTTTTGTGTGCCTGCTTCGGTGGTGTATCATGTGGGAGGCGCCACTTTGAAGAAGGAGAGTCCCCGCAAGACCTACCTCAATTTCAGGAACAATCTGCTGATGCTGTATAAGAATCTTCCTGAGCCGGAGCTGCGCCATGTGATGGCTGTCCGTAAAATACTTGACTATGTGGCGGCTTTGGCCTTTTTGCTGAAAGGAGAAACCTCCGGCTTCAAGGCTGTATTGAAGGCCCGGCGCGATTTCAGGCGGATGCTTCCTTCGTTCGTTGCCGACCGGAAAGAAAATATAGCCCGGAGCGTTACGGAAGATATACCGGAACGTTTCCGCTTCAGTATTTTGTGGCAGAGCAAGATAAAGGGCAAAAAGACGTTCGGACGGCTCACCGGCTGATATTCCGTGCGGAAGATACAGAAAGGGAGGATGACCTTGCGGGCACCCTCCCTTTCTGTATCAGTGAAAGTCGTTTCTCAGAAAGCCATCCGGTAGGCTTTGGTTGCTCCGGCATGAATGCCGGTATTTGCAAAGTCGGCAGTTACCGACTGCTCTTTCTTTCCGTTCTTTATTGTAACCTTGATGGCGGTCTGGGTTTGTCCCGGGTCAGCGATATGCAAGGTTGCCGCTTTTGAAGTGAGATCCTTCACCATCAGGACGCACGGCTTGTCGGCGGTTACGCTCAAGTCTTTGTGCTTCATTGTTCCGGCTTCGAAGAACGTTACCATCCATACGCCGTCTTCAGTGTTGCGGACAGCCTGGATCTTGTCTGTGTTCGACAGGATTTCAATCGGATTGTTCTTGTAGTATGCCTCCATTTCCTTTTCCGACTTCTTGTTCGGAACCACGATGTAGGCATAGCTCGCGTTCTTGGGGGCTACACCGTGATCGATTCCCACCGTGAACACATGGTGCGATTCTTCCTTCTTGCTCTTGCTGGTATTGATGTCGCTCCATTTTCCTTTCTGTTCTTGAGAAGTGAAGAACACCTTCTCTTCTTGCGGGAAGAGGTAGCCGATATTGTCGTTTATGATCCAGTTGGGGTGTTCAAGCGTCTTTGCGTTCATGTTGAATGCTCCGAGGAAGCACTGGTTTATGGTTGTGTGTACCGGTACGTTTGTCGTTGAACTGATTCCGGCTCCAAGGCAAACCACTTCATCGCCGAAGAAGTACCAGCTTTTCTTTGCGCTGAGGTTGACTTCTTCTTTCGTGTCGGTGTATGAAAATGCAGTCGCTCCCATGATGCTGTCGGAAACGCCTCCGGCAAAAGTGGATGTTCCGTTCATGCCCCATGCCTTGTCGTCCATCGGAATCTTTTCTACCTGAGGTGCAGTGGTGCCCGGGATGTGCCGCCAGTCCCATACGGGGAAGATGTTGTAGTATTCATCTCCCGTCTGTGTGATGCAGGTACATCCGTATGAAAGGAAATAAGTCTTCAGGTTTTCCTTGTTGCCGTATTCGCACTTCTTTGTGCGGGTCGATGCCAGCCGGACATCCATTGCGTAAGAAGGGCTTGTATAGAGCGAATAGTCGCCTATATAATAATGTATATGTCCGTTTCTTGTCTTGTAGTCGGCCGGTTTCTTGCGGTTCAGCCGGGCCACGATGTTCTTGAACTCTTCGGCGTGTTCCGGGTCGATGTCAATCATCCGTTTGGCATATATGGCCGTGTTCTGTTTCTTGGTTGCGTTCGGGCGGCTCATGCTTCGTCCGATGATATCCCACATCATGTTCTGTCCGCGCACGGAGCGGTAGTAGGTTTCGCGCATGAATTTGCTGAGCAGTTCCACTTTGTCCTTGCTCAGTTCGTAGCTTGTTCCTAGGGCATACGATGCAACCTGAGTCACTCCTTTCAGGATTTCATCGCCGTATCCTCCGATATAGAGCTGCGTTCCGTGCTGGAAGTAGCTGTTGTCGTACTGGAAGCCTTCGCCTGTGGTGTATTCCACGGGGCTGAACACATTGTCGATTGCACGCTTCAGGTCGGCGGCGTTTTCTGTCAGGCAGGCGCGGTAGATCCAGTGCAGGGCGATGTCCGTGCGGTTGGCTCCCGTCCATTTCTCCGGTTCGCCTCCGTCTTTGAGGATGCGTTCGAGCGTTTTTGCTTCAATGTCTTCCGGCACCTGTTTCTTTCCGCTGCGCATCTGGATCAGCAGTACGCCTATTTTCTGCGGTTCCGAAATCTGGTTGTGCCACCAGTTGTCGCTTTCCGGATCTTGCGCATACCAGTATTCGAGCCCTTTGACAATCTTGTCGTATACGGCTTCGTCCTGATAATGCTTGTTGTCGGGATTCGTGTAGGCGTATGCGAAATTTTGCAGGCGTTCGATGTGTTTGATGGGATCCCAGTTGGTCATGGCCGTATTGGTGTAGTCCACATCTGCAAACGAGCCGTCATCTTTAAACTTCGCGAGGTCGCTGTCGATCGACGGGTTCTTTTTTACGCTGTTGCGTATTTTCTGCATAAATACTTCAAAATCGTTTTGGGCCGCATTGGATGCGTGCGCATAAGGCGCGCCCATGGTCAGGCCGCATGAAGCGATTGCTGTCAGTACAAGTGTTCTCAAACGGGCGTTCATAAATCTTTTGGTTAAGTTACGGGTGTAAAGATAATTATTTTTTGATTTAATCGCAAGTGTCCGGGCGATTTTAAAAAGATTTGCATGAAAACTTAAGAGCGTGTTTAAGAGCCTGTTTGAATTTTGTCCTGCCTCAGTTTGCGAATTGTTTTCGGGATGTTTTCTCCGCCTTTTTCCGTCGGGCGGGTTGCTGCCTTCCGCTTGGAAGCGGAGAGGTGTTCTTGCAAACCGCTCTCAGATGCGGCTGGGGCAGGGGCGGAAAATCCTTTCGTGCGGGCCGGCAAGGCCGGCATGGGCTGTATGGTTCTGCATTTCACGATGTGGAATGTATAAACTACATTGTGGAACATACAAACCACGTTGTGGAATGAAGAAACCGCAATGTGGAACGGAGTTTCCGGCGTGTATCCGGCGCCTGCCTTTCCGCACAAGTCCATTCCTTGTGCGGTGCGGCGCGGGCAAGGATACGGAACCGGCTCTGCAAAAAGGGAAGCAAGACTGTCAGTCGTGGGGTGAAACTTGTCAGTATATGGTGCCATATTGTCAGATTTGTCTGTGTGGCACACTTTTGGCAGTGTGCTTAGCGTCCTTCCGGGGACGTGGAAAACAAAAATACAAACAATTTAAATATAAAGACTATGAACATTAAACCATTGGCAGACAGAGTGCTGATTCTTCCGGCTCCGGCCGAAGAAAAGACAGTTGGCGGTATCATTATTCCTGATACAGCGAAAGAAAAACCGTTGCAGGGCGAAGTTGTAGCGGTAGGTCACGGAACAAAAGACGAGGAAATGGTCTTGAAGGTAGGTGACAAGGTATTGTACGGCAAATATTCGGGCACTGAAATCGAATATGAAGGCGTCAAATACTTGATGATGCGCCAGAGCGATGTGCTTGCAGTGCTTGGTTAATTTTAATGGATAAAGAACTTAAAAATCAGAAGAATTATGGCAAAAGAAATACTTTTCAATATTGATGCGCGTGACCAGTTGAAAAAAGGTGTTGACGAACTGGCTAACGCTGTGAAAGTAACACTGGGTCCGAAAGGACGTAACGTGATCATCGAAAAGAAATTCGGCGCTCCGCACATCACGAAGGACGGTGTGACGGTGGCAAAGGAAATTGAACTGGCTGATGCTTTCCAGAATACAGGAGCGCAGCTTGTCAAGTCGGTCGCTTCGAAGACGGGTGACGATGCGGGTGACGGTACTACCACTGCAACCGTACTGGCTCAGTCGATCGTAGGCGTAGGCTTGAAGAACGTTACGGCAGGAGCGAATCCGATGGACTTGAAGCGCGGTATCGACAAGGCCGTGGCAAAGGTCGTTGAATCAATCAAGGCTCAGGCTGAAACCGTGGGTGACAACTATGACAAGATCGAGCAGGTTGCAACCGTTTCTGCAAACAACGATCCGCAGATCGGAAAGCTGATCGCAGATGCAATGCGCAAGGTTTCCAAAGACGGTGTAATCACCATCGAAGAAGCCAAGGGTACTGACACTACAATCGGTGTCGTTGAAGGTATGCAGTTCGACCGCGGTTACTTGTCGGCATATTTCGTGACAGACGCTGAAAAGATGGAGTGCGTGATGGAACATCCGTATATCCTGATTTACGACAAGAAGATCAGCAACCTGAAAGATTTCTTGCCTATTCTGGAACCGGCTGTACAGAGCGGGCGTCCGTTGCTGGTAATTGCAGAAGATGTTGACAGCGAAGCCTTGACTACTCTGGTTGTAAACCGTCTGCGCAGCCAGCTGAAGATCTGTGCCGTGAAAGCTCCGGGATTCGGCGACCGCCGCAAGGCTATGCTGGAAGATATTGCAATCTTGACGGGCGGCGTGGTTATCAGCGAAGAAAAGGGCTTGAAACTGGAGCAGGCTACGCTTGAGATGCTGGGTTCTTGCGACAAGGTTACGATTACGAAAGAAAACACGACAATCGTGAACGGTGCTGGCAGCAAGGAAAACATCCACGAACGTATCAACCAGATCAAGGCTGAAATCAAGAATACGACTTCAAGCTACGACAAGGAAAAACTTCAGGAACGTCTGGCAAAACTTTCAGGCGGTGTGGCTGTTCTGTATGTAGGCGCTGCTTCTGAAGTGGAAATGAAAGAAAAGAAAGACCGTGTAGACGATGCGTTGTGCGCAACCCGCGCCGCAATCGAAGAAGGTATCGTTCCGGGCGGCGGTGTAGCCTACATCCGTGCAATCGATGCGCTGGAAGGCCTGAAGGGTGACAATGCGGACGAAACTACGGGTATCGAAATCATCAAGCGTGCCATCGAAGAGCCGCTGCGTCAGATCGTTGCCAACGCAGGCAAGGAAGGTGCAGTAGTTGTTCAGAAGGTTCGTGAAGGTGAAGGCGACTTCGGTTACAATGCACGTACAGACGTTTACGAACACCTGCATGCTGCCGGTGTGGTTGACCCTGCCAAGGTTACACGTGTGGCTCTTGAGAATGCCGCATCAATCGCAGGCATGTTCCTGACCACCGAATGTGTAATCGTTGAAAAGAAGGAAGAAAAGCCTGAAATGCCGGCTGCCGGCATGGGCGGTATGGGCGGAATGATGTAATCTTCTTTCCCCGATATATAAGGAATCCCGACCGGATCAGCTCCGGCCGGGATTTTCTTTGTTAATATTTATAGAAGAGAGGTTTAGTTGTCATAATTGGGATTCTGTATGAGTCCCGTGTTTTCGTTCAGTGCGTCTTGCGGAACAGGCAGCAGCAAGTGTTTGCTTATGTCGAATCCGAAGTCTAGCGGATAGCTTACGCTGATGTCCATGGATGTCAGCAGACGATAGTAGGGATAAGTTTCTCCTGTCCCTTTGAGGAGGTTAAGATAGATGCTTGTGTCAATGTCTTCTATGCTGGAGATAGGCGGCTCTGCAATGACATTCAGCAGTTCAAGCGCCTTGGGAACATTTCCATTCTTATAGTGGGCGATAGCGGCTATGATATAGACTTCCTGGAGCAGCAGCGGGTCTACACTGCTTCCGAAAGCGTCGGTATATCCTTTCCAGATGACTTCGTTTTCGCCGAGGGCGTAGTTGCCGTTTTCCAGAATCATTTCGGAATAGGTGACGGCTCCTGCATATTGTTCATTATAGAGCAGGATCTTTGCGCTCAGAAGGCTTGCTGCATCGCGCATGGCTCCAGGCAAGAGGTCAACTAAGGTTTCACAAGACAAAATGAGATCGTCGGCTGTGCAGACATTCTCTCCGTCAACGTACTTGCCGTAATATCCGTAAAGCTGTGTCTGTATGAGTGCCTTTTCCACTTTGATGGTATCGGAAAGGTTTCTGCCTTCTTCTGATTCTGCCAATTGCGCCAGATACTTTTCTCCTTCCGCCAGGGTCTGATATGCCGTATTCCAGTATTCGTCGGAGAGTTCCGCAATGTTATTGTAGGTGAATCCTCCGTATCCGGTTGTCAGTTTCGCTTCTACTTCCCAGTTTTTGGACAGATAGTTGTTCATGGTGTTCCGCCACAGGTAACTGATGTCGCTTACGTTGACAGAATCCTGAGGGACTGTCGGTTCGGCCTGCGACTCTATTATTTCCGGCACTACATAGATGTAGCTGTTTCCTGCCGGAATCGCTTCCCCTTCGATTTCCACTCCGTTTACCGACACGGCATTTCCTTCGCGCGTGATGTACAGGTTCTCTTCATTGATGCTCTTCAGTACGGTTCCGTCCGTGAGCTGGTCTTTCGTGTAGCTTCCTTTGGCTATGTGCCGTTTCAGTGCCGTTGAGTCCATGGCGAGCGCACGGCTTCTGTTCCATGCTGCGGTTTCGTTCTTTACGGCGAAAACGGTCAGTTTTTCCTCCTGAAGATCTGACACGTCGGCTGTTTTGAGCAGTTCGGCAAACTGGCTCAGTTCCGGCTTTTCTTCAAGCACATTGATGACTTGCTCCACGGCTTGCTCTCCTTTCGACGGAGGAGGAGTGGGGGTGTTCTCGTCTTCGCTGCACGCATAAGCTGTAAACGCCAGTGTGCAGGCTAATGCATATTGGAAAAATTTCTTCATGGTTGAGTGTTATTGGTTTATTTGATTTTCTTGCATTCGTTCAAGAAATCGGCCGTTGTCTTTTCATACTTCTGCAGGTCGCTTTCCGACAGTGTCTTTTTCCATTCGGAAAGCGTTGTTCCGTGTTTTTCGCATACTTTGTCAATCGACTCGCTGGTTTCTTTCATGACCATCATGGCTTTTTGCGGATTGGCATCCTTTTTTACTTCCGAAATGCCGTTCTCAATCAGTTCCAGCACCTCTTCGAGTATGCCGTTTTCTGCGGGAGAAACAGATTCGGCTGTTTCTGGTGTGCCGGAAGACTCAGCCTTTTTGTCATTGCTTGCGCAGGCTGTTCCCAAGACGATACATGCGGAAAGCGCGACCGCTTTCCATAGACTGCTCGTTTTCATAGCGGTAAAGTTTTAATGAAACAATAAATGGTTTATCTCTTTGCCTTTTCTTGTCTTATTCCAGCGGGATGCTGAGGAATCCTTTAGCCAGGGCCTTGATGACCAGATCGGTTGCATTCCGTGCGCCGAATTTCAGCATCAGGTTTTTGCGATGCCATTCTACGGTGTTTTCGGATATGAACAGATGTTCTGAAATTTCGTGTGTGTTCATGCCTTTGGCTATGCTTTTCAGTATGTCCAGCTCGCGTGTTGTGGGAGGCTGGTTGATCATATTGGCCGTGTTTGCCTGTTTTTCCTTATACAGTTTCTTGAAGTGCGGGCAATAGTAACTGGTTCCGTCGTTTATTACTTGCTGCACGGCTTCCTGGATATGTTCGGATGCAGATGACTTGAATACGACTCCGCTGATTGACGGATGCTTCAGTCTGTTCACAATCCAGACCTCTTCGTGCATGGTGCATACAATGATTTTTGTATCAGGCTTTTCCTTCTTTATGGCGTCTATCAGGGCAAAGCCGTCGATGTCCGGCAAGTCCAGATCTACGATGCATGCCTGAAACTCCTTGTCTTTCAGCAAAGCCAGCATTTCAGTTCCATTATGCGCTTCAAGAATTTCTGTAACGTCAGGCAGATCCTTCAAAAGGCTTCTGAGTCCTTCCAGAATCAGCGAATGGTCGTCTATGATGGCTATGCTATATGTCATTCTCCTATAATATCCTAATTTTTTACAAAAATAGCCATAGTGGATGAAATAATTCCCACGGCTTCCCGTGGTTTTTTATCGGAATATAGGAATCGTCACTTCTACGCTGCTTCCCGCTTCAGAAGTTTGTATGTGCAGTTTGGCTTTCAGGTCTTTAGCCCTTTCCTTGATGGAGCGCAGTCCGGTGGCTTTCCTTCCTTCCGAGATGCCTTTTCCGTTGTCTGTTACGTTCAGCACCAGATCGGGCAGTTCCCATTTGAGTGAAACTTCTATCACCGAGGCCGAAGCGTGTTTCAGTGCATTGCCCGTCGCTTCCTGGATAATGCGGTAGATGTTCAGTGCCATTTCGTCGGGAAGCACCGACCAGTCGGCGTCTTCCGGCAGCGTGATGAGGCTGATTCTGCATCGGCCGGCAGACAAGTCATTCAGATAACTTCTCAGAATCTGATCGATGGTTGCTGCCTGGAAAGTGGGAGGCAGCAAGGCGTGCGATACTTTCCGGATATTTTCACGGGTGTGCTTCAGGTTTTCTGTCCATTCGTTTTTGGTATTTTCGGATTCTGACTGTATTTTCATTTCCAGTGCAAGCAGGTCGTTGCAGATGCCGTCGTGCAGTTCTTTGGCAAGCCGGGAACGTTCTTCTTCCAGTTGCTCCAGGTAATCGTGTGTCATTTGCAGTTCGGTGGTCCGCTGCAATTGTTCGAACTGTTTTTCCTGCTCCTTTGCTTTCCGCTTTTGCCGCTCCAGTTTCAGTTTCTGTCTTTGCAGCAGATAAATGCCGGCTGAAACAGCGATGGTAAGAATGAATGCAAGCCCGATAATCCAGCCTTGCATGATGTGCCTTTCCTGCGTTCTTTTCTCGTTCAGCTGTTGCAGTTCCAGTTCCTTTTTCTGGCTTTCGTATTTTTCGGACAGTTCTTCCAGCTGCCGGCTTTTTTCGTCAACGAAAAGCGAATCGCTCAGCTCTTTGGCTTTGAGCAGCGTGCCGTATGCCATTTTGTAGTTGCCGCTTTCCTTGTAGGTGAGGTGGAGGTTGTTGTAAATGTCATAAAGCAGGAAAGGATAATCTCCGATGTTCGGCAGATGCAGTATGTTTCCGGCTGTTTCTATGGCTCCCGCATAATCCTTTTGTGCCTGTCGGATGATGAACTGGATCTGGTAAAAGACGACCAGTGTCATGGTTGATTGCACTTTTTGAGTGAGCTTCTGCGTTTCGTCCATGTATGTGTTTATTTCGTCGGATGAGGCTCCGCTGCGGAATAGTGCCAGCAGGTAGTAGGAACGCGAACTTAGTTCCGCATCGGTTTGTCCCGAATCGTGGGCGATGGCGGCCGCTTTGGTAAGATAAGTTTTTGCCAGACTGAATTTTTCCTGTTTGATGAATATGGAGGAGCATACCGCGAATATCTGCGAGCGGAAGTCCTTGTCTTCGCATTTTTCTGCCAGTTTCACTGCTTCTTCGGCATATCTTCCGGCCCTTTCTGCGTTTTTCATGTCCAGATGCAGGGTCGCAAGGTTATTGTACAGAGTGGTCAGCGCCTCCAGATTCTCTTGTGAGTCTTGGGGCAACTGCCGTGCATGTTTCAGTGCGGTATCGTATGCCTTTACTGCCTCTTCAATTCTGCCGGACGATCTCAGGTAGACGCCTTGTGATGTGTAGCTGCTTGTAATTGCCGCTTCATCGCCTGTCTGTTCGGCCAGCCGGATTATCTTTTCGCTGATAGCCAGTGCAGCATCAATCTGCCCAAGCGAGTAGAGTGAGTCGGCAGCGAAAGTAAGCTGTTCAAGTTCCTGGGTTGTTTTCGCTTGTGCGCTTATAAATGCAGACAGAGCTGCCAGCAGCAGAACACGGATTTTGTTTTTCATAGGCCAGAATAGTGATGATTAAAAATACAAAATTAGAAATATTTTCCTTTTGTCCAACGGCTATGCTGTTTTTCAGATAAGTTTTCTTAAAAGACGGCTGGATGTCCCGTTTTTTTGTTTATCTTTAAAATGCATGTAACACTACAAAGAAATTGATTATGACAAAAGAAGAATTGATGCGTAAGGCCATTGAACTTTCTGTAAAGAATGTGGCGGAGGGAGGAGGACCGTTTGGAGCGGTAATCGCCCGTGACGGAGAAATTGTGGCGGTGGGTACCAATCGCGTGACGTCTGACCATGATCCCACAGCTCATGCTGAGGTCAGTGCGATCCGTGCGGCAGCCCGGAAACTGAATACATTTGATTTGAGCGGTTGTGAAATATATACATCTTGTGAGCCTTGCCCGATGTGTTTGGGGGCTATTTATTGGGCGCATATCGACCGTATGTATTACGGCAACAGCAAGCGTGATGCTGCGGCCATCGGTTTTGATGATGCCTTCATTTATGAGGAGCTGGAGCTGAAGCCGGAAGACCGCAGGCTGAAGTCGGAAGTGTTGCTTCCGGAAGAGGCGCTCAAGGCTTTCCGGGACTGGGAAGGAAAAGCAGACAAAGTGGAGTATTGATTGCGTCTGGAAACTTATGGGACGCTTGCATCAGGGCATATCCTGATTTTGTCAGTCCGATATTGCAGTTCTTTCCTGTAAGAACGGCAGGGTCGGGCTGACAAGTCTGATGGGTTTGCCAATCGGCAAGGCTTTAAAAAGCCAGTGTTTCCGCAAATTCCCTTTCGAAATTTGGGGTGAATACTTTTTTCCCTATGGAGCTGCGGATGTCTTCTATGGGCCAGAAGCGTCCTCCGTCCAGTTCTTGGCTGGGAGCGATTGCCCCGTCATAGATTGTCTTGTATGAGAATACCAGTTCTTTTTCCTTGTCTGATTCAAAGACATAATGCTTCAGCGGCTGGGGAGTGAAGTTCTCTATGCCAAGTTCTTCCCGTGCTTCGCGCTTCAGTGCCATTTCCACGCTTTCTCCCAGGTCGACATGTCCTCCTACAGACGTATCCCATTTCCCGGGCTGTATGTCTTTCCATAGCGGCCGTTTCTGGAGGAACAATTCTCCTTTGGAGTTGAATACATGCAAATGTACGACGGGGTGCAGCAGTTTGCTTCCGTTATGGCATTCTCCGCGTGTCGCCGCCCCTGTGATGTTCCCGTTCTCGTCAACAATGGGAAACATTTCTTCGCTATTGTCTTTCATGCTGTTTTTCATTCTATTTTCATGCAAAGTTATGAAAATAAACCGAAACATCAAGCGCATTCAGTTGTCGTAAAAGTCTTTAAGCATCTCTTTCAGTTTCTTCTTTGCGCAGAAAATGCGGTTTTTCACCAGGCTTACCGGTATGTTGAACTCCTGGGCTATTTCGTGGTATTTGAATCCTGCCAGCCGCATGGTCAGAATTGAACTGAACCCTTCGGGCAGTTTGCTGATGATTTTATGTATTTCTTCCAGGTCATATTCGTTGCAGATGAGCAGCCCTTCCTCTTTGTTTACTTCCATGAAGATTTTGTCGTCTGAAAGCGAATTCCTTTGCGTGTGCTGCTTGTCTTGGCAGATGTTCAGGTATGTATTGTGCATGATTGTATACATCCAGCCTTTGAAGTTGCTGTTTTCGTTGTATTTGTTTTTGTTTACAAGAGCTTTTAAAAATGTTTCTTGCAGCAAATCTTCAGCTTCTTCTTTTTCGCTGAACAATTTGCATGCATAGCCGAACAACTTGTCGTGTAATGCGAGCAATTCCTGTTCAAATTCGAATTCTTCCATGTTGCGTTTCCTGCGATATAGTCTGGTGATGAAGGCTTCCGGAATGCAGATGCCTGCCGGCTGGTCTGACCGCATCCGGTTTCTTTTGAATGAGTTTCAGTTTGTGGAAAATCCTGTCCGGCCTGTTCTGTGCATCGGTGTTTTGATTTCCCGCATTCTTTCCTGTGGTTCGTTGGTGTGTTTCCATAACATTTCTTTTTCTTGAAACAGTTTCAAGCCGTCCATAACGTTTGTCATCGCGTTGTTTTTATGTTGTGTCGTATGCCAGCTTTTCCCCTTCGGCTGTTGATAAATAAGTTAAGCGTGGGGAACTTTAGTATTGCCCGTTCAGAAGTATCCCCATACTCGATAACCATGCAATACATAAAGCCCCACGCCCATATTAATCGGTCATTGACGCAAAAGAAAGCAATCGCATCAATGGCATACTATGATATGGCCCGCAGAGCATTTTGTATTATCCAGCGTTATCGTTGAAATTGGGGATTTCCTGAACCTTGGATAATGTCTAAAACGCTTCTTCTGTTCTTTTACAGAACATATTGCAAATATAAAATAAAATTTAAAAGAGTGAAAACAATGGAGTGATTATTTTAGAAATAAGTCACGGCTCTTTCATTTAAAGAGTAAATAAGCCCTGGTTTTGACTGGGGAATCATTGTTCTTTGCGCATAGCGGTGCTTCGCTATCTCTGTGCTTTGTATGTTGACTGTACATGTGATGAATGATTTTCATGTTTTTTATGCTAAAATTCAACAATGTGTGCAACTTTTCAAACGAGCGTGTTGTAATATATTTTCTACCAACGGATAACAGATCGTTTATGGGAAAGAAAATATTACTGTTAAGCATATTGAGTATGTTGCCGCTATTGTCATTTTTTGGATGCACGACCGACTCTCGTGGCAGGGAGGACGGTATGGGGATTTACACCCTGCCGGGCGAGGACAGCCCACATGAAGGCACATGGCTTTCATGGCCTCACCACCATACGTACGGGAAAAAATACAGGGACGAGATAGAACCCGTTTGGGTGGCCATGACGGATGCTCTCACGGAAGGCGAGCGGGTACACTCATGGCCTGCGAGAGTTCCGTCGTCAGTCCCAACCGCAATCCGGAAATAAGTCGTGACGAGATGGAAGAACGCTTGCGCTACTACCTCGGCATCACCAATTTCGTCTGGCTTGAGGGCGCGCTTAATGAAGACATCACCGATGCGCACATCGACGGGATGGCCCGTTTCCTCGACTCTCACACCATCCTTGCCGTGGCACGCGATGATTTTGGCGACTTGTATGAGAGTATCTCTATGGCTGACTATGACAAAATCGTGAGTGCGCGCAATGCCGCAGGCGAACCGTACAAGGTCGTCGAATTTCCCCTGACCAAAAAGAAGATGAAGGGGCTGGGTTACAAAGGCTCTTATCTGAACTTCTATGTCGGGAATAAGGTCATACTCATGCCGGTCTACAACGATGTGAACGACAGCGTTGCGGCAGAGCTGCTGGCCAGGTTATATCCCGGGCGCAGGGTTGTGAAGATAGATGTGACGAAGCTCTATAAATATGGTGGAATGCTGCATTGTGTCACGCAGCAGCAACCGCAGTCGCCACGTTGATGTAACGTGCGTGATTCGAGTGTAAGTGGTGAACAGTGCGTGGATTCTCTGTGGACTGTTCATAGGCTTGCTTTTCTCATTGTAAGCATCTTTAACACATTTCTTTTTTCATATTCTTTCAAATTCGTCCTGTCTTCTTACATTTTTTCAGATAGATTTCCTAATTTTGGCTTCTGTAATAATTTATCAGTAGTCCATAGTTATTTCATGACAGGCAACTTGTAATGATGATGAAAAAGACCTTTTTCTTTTACCTTTTATTATGTTCGTTATGCGGAACGGTAGCTCAAGCCAACATTTATTTCAAGCACTTGGGCAAGTCTGATGGATTGTCGCAGATATCTGTCATGTCTATTTCTCAGGATGAACTGGGGAGGATGTGGTTCGGCACCTTTGAGGGGCTTAACTGCTGGGACGGCACTACCATGACCGTTTATAGCCCTTCGGAAGAGCCTGACGGCGTTTTTACAGGAGGCGGCGTTTTTGATTTGGTATGCGACAAACGGGGAAGCGTATTCTTTATCTCCAGCAACAGACTGGTTCGCTATGATTTGCAGAATGAACGCTTTATCAAGGAACTTTCTCATGCCAGCTGCATCCATTCCGGCAAAAATGAAGTGTGGGCGGCCAGCCGTGACAGTTTGTTCCGTTGGGACATCAGTCGCAAGAAGTTTCTTTTTTCTTATCGGATGCCTCAGGGGCAGAGCATCACCTGCATTGGGACAGATGCAAGCAACCGGCTTTGGATAGGGACACAGACAGGACTGTTTTGTTCCAGTAATCTTCAGAAGATCTCCCCAGTGTGTGTCATTCCTCATGCCAATATTTGTTCGCTTTATGGGGATAATCGGAACAGAATGTGGGCAGCTGCTTTTCGCAAGGGAATGTATGTAGTGGAAAATGCTGCTGACAACCAGAGTTTTACAGTCCGGAGCGATATCAAACTGTCGAGCGATGACGTGCGTTGTTTCGTAGAAGATGAAGAGGGTTGCATATGGGCGGGAACGTTCGACGGATTGAATAAGATTGATTTGCAGGGGAATGTCACCAGATATGCCAAGGATACCAAACCCGGCAGCCTGACCCATTCTTCAATCTTTTCACTGTATAAAGACCGGCAAGGCACTATTTGGATAGGCACTTATTATGGAGGAGTGAATTATTTCAATCCGCAAACGGATATATTCAGACACTATGCTTCCGACAAGCGTCGGAATGATTGTCTTAGCTTCGCTTATGTGGGCAATATGGTAGAAGACAAGCGGGGAGATCTGTGGATTTGTACGGAGGGAGGCGGTCTGAACCGTCTTGACCGCAAGAGCGGACTGTTTTCTTACTATTTGGACGGGAACATCCCTGCCGGTGAAGTGTTTTCCAACTTGAAATGCATCGAGTACGACAAGAATCAGGATTGCCTGTATATCGGCACCCATAAGCAAGGTTATCTTCGTTTTGACATTCCGGCAAATAAAGTGACTCACTATCCTGAACTGCACAATCAGTCCATTAATGAAATAATGCTGAAAGGAGATACGCTTTTTCTGCTTTCTCCTGACAAGGGATTATATATCAGTTTGAAAGACGGAAAAGGGCTGCAGCGGCTTTTCCGGTCGGAGCGCGATACACATTGGGGAGGCATCACGATGCTGGTTGATTCGCGTAATGACCTTTGGGTTTCCCAGTTCTCCAGAGTCTTGCGCATCAATCTGGATCATCCGGAGCGGAAAGCAATTTATAATTATGGCGAGAACGGGCTGGGAATGTTCCAGGTCACTAAGATGGCGGAAGGAAATGACGGGGCTGTTTATCTGGCTACGTATGGCTCCGGATTATATCGCTTCAACGAGGCTGGCGGATGTTTTGACCGGTGTCCCATCGGTTCCATACGCTATTGCTACAACTTGCTGAACACGCCTAAAGGATACCTGGTCTTGTCGAATGAACAAGGGCTGCTGCTTTATCATCCGCAGACCGGCGAAAAACGCTTTATTGATATGGAACGGCAGCTTCACCTGTCTGCTCTCAACGAGGGATGCGGCATTTTGCGGTGTCGTGACGGTGAAATGTTTGTGGGCGGGGCAGATGGCATGTCTTCTTTCTCGCTCCTCAAGTTTCAGCGTTCGCAGCCGGATTACAGGCTTTATTTTTCATCTTTGGCTGTCAACGAGCAGCAGGTTTCTGTCCATACGTCCGACGGTATTCTGCCTGTGGCCTTTCCTTTTGTAAAAGAAATCAGGCTTGCATACAATAAGAACAACATATTGATCACCTTTGCTTCTGATAACTATGTCAGCAAGCACCTTTACGAATATCGGCTGGGCGAAGAGCAGTGGAATGTAGCTGTTGATAACAGGATCAAATACACCAATCTGCCGCCGGGGAATCATGAACTGCAGGTGAGGGAAAGAGCCGAAGGCACTCCCGGCAAAACCTTGCTTCCTATCACACTGAATATTATTGTAGAGCGTGCCTGGTGGACCACATGGTGGGCATGGAGCATTTATGTTCTTCTGGTATCGGCTGTCGTGTGGCTTATACTCCGCAACTGGCAGACTAAACTGCGGCTGCGTGCTTCGCTGGTTCAGGAAAAGATGGAGAAAGAGAAGAACAAAGAGCTGATCGAATCGAAGTTGCAGTTTTTTGCCAATATATCGCATGAATTCCGCACGCCGCTGACTCTCATGATTTCTCAGATAGAGGCTCTGCTGCAAACTCCTGCTTTGTCACCTTATATACGGACCCGTCTGCAGAAGATTTATAAGAGCACATACCAGTTCCGCGAACTGATATCTGAATTGCTGGACTTCCGCAAGATGGAGCGTGGCAAGCAGACGCTGCATTTGCATACATCGGACATGGTGCCTTTCCTGAAACAGATTCACGAAGAATTTGTGAGTCAGGCGCGGTTGCAGGAAATTGAGTTTGTGCTTGCCGTTCCGGAAGGCAGCCTGTTGTGTCAGTGTGATGACCGCCAATTGCGGAAAGTGTTTACTAACCTCTTGTCAAACGCATTCAAGCATACTCCGAAAGGAGGAAAGGTTGAACTGGTTCTCGAAGAACTGGCGGATGCTGTAAAGGTGAAAGTGATAGATAATGGCGAAGGCATTCCTCAAGAAGCTCTTCCTTATATATTCGACCGCTTTTATCAGGTGAATTCGTTGTCGTCCGCACCGGCAGGAAGCGGCATTGGACTGGCGTTGGCTAAAGGCATTATTGATCTGCACCACGGCACAATCGATGTGCAAAGCGCGCTGGGATACGGCAGTATCTTTACGGTGACATTGCCCAAAGGACATCCGGACGAGGCTGAGATGCAGGCTGAGGCTGTCGCTGCCGAGGGCGTGTCGCCATATCCTTCGGTTGAACCGGATGCAGACGCCGGCGGGCAAGCGGTTGAAGCTGGAACATCCGGAGAGAAGATGTGTGTTCTGATTGTTGAAGACAATGAAGAACTGCTTCAGATGCTTATTTCGCTGCTGTCACCGCTTTATCGGGTAGTGATAGCCATGAACGGCAAAGAAGGGCTGGCGCGTGCCAAAGACGAACATCCCGACTTGATTCTGAGTGATGTGATGATGCCGATTATGTCGGGTACGGAAATGTGTACGTTGTTAAAGAATGACTTCGATCTTTGCCACATCCCAATCATATTGCTGACTGCCTTGGGAGCTGATAACAATAAGTTGGAAGGATGGCAGTGCGGAGCTGATGACTATATTGAGAAACCGTTCAGCAACCGCTTGCTTTTGGGGCGGATTGCAAATATTCTGCGCAACCGTAAGCTGCTGCAGCAGAAGTTTGGCAAAGGAATGACGACCGACAGTGCAGATGATGTGGATATACAGGCACTGGCTTTTTCACCTATAGATACCCAGTTCCTGACCAAGTTGAAGGAGGTTGTAGAAAATCATTTGAGCGATCCCGATTTTGATGTGAATGTGTTGGCGCAGGAATTGGCCGTCAGCCGCAGCTCTCTCTACAACAAGTTGAAAGCGCTGAGCAGCATGACGCCGAATGAACTGATTCTGAATGCGCGTCTGAAACGGGCGGTCGAAATGCTGAAAACGAATCCCCAGATGCAAATTACGGAGATTGCTTTTCAGAACGGATTCAGCTCGTTGCGCTATTTCCGCCATTGCTTCAAAACGCATTTCAATTGTACGCCTCAGGAGTATAGGGACGGCAAGAAAGAGGAAGAGCAGCATTGAATGTCGGACTGAAAAACGGCACCGCACTTAAATCTTCTGACTGCAATTGTCAGCGTGTTTAAGTGCGGTGCCTTCTTGCATGGTTTGATCAATCTTATCCTTCGAAGAGGTTTTGAATGGCACAGAGCTCTAACTTTATTTGGGCAGGCTGCTCATCCGCACGGTTATTTCTCCTTCTGTTTTTCCGAAACGGCATGCGGCTTCTATTATCTGTACGCCTTCGAGCGGATATTCTTTTTCTGACAGCTTGGGAGCAGGGAATGTTTTGAACACGGCTCCGGCCGGTGCGGTTATTTCCATATAGAATTGTTTTCCGTTTCGTGTCAGTACCGCCTTGTTGCCGTTTGTTTCCACCTGTGCCTTTGTCACAATGTTGAAATAAGCGGTTGAATTGGCGTTCAGCAGTTCCACTTTGTCTGTAACTTCCATCGTACAGTCGTCTATCAGCGTAAACGTGCGGAACACAGATTCGGCTTTGTCCTGATATAAGCTGGTCATGTTCAGTGTAGCAGACGGTTGGGGAGCATCTGGATGTTCTTCGCATACGAAAGCTTCGCCCGAAGCATGTTGCAGATGACGGTCGATGTGGAGCGTATTGTGCGAGAAGTTGTTGTTGCGGAAGTACTCCCAGCGTTTTCCGTTGGCTCTTCCGTCCCAGAATCCCGGCAGGGCATAGTCGTCGGCTCCCAAATCTTCCGTCCAGCATACGCTGTCAGCTTCCAGCAGGAAAGTTCCGCAGTCGAGTTGCTGGTGCGCCTGGCTTGGCTCCCCTCCTTTGGCAATGAGGAAGACGGAGCCTTTCTTCTTCCGGTCGCCGTTGAATACGACCAGGTCGTTGATGTCATTGTGATATACTTCCATGCGCGGCAGCGAGTCGCTGGCAGTTGCTGTGGCAGTGTTAAACCATGGCAAGGCAAGATAGAAGTTCTGGTTCTGCGGAATGCGTTTGCGGAGCGTTTGTTTCAGCTCTTCCCGGTACCATTCGGCTATTTCCGGCTGGTTGTAGAGTTTGCTGAACAGGAAGAAGGCTGGTGAGTCCTCTTTCCCCTCTCCGGAGTTGGCGAAATTGAAAATACGTCCGGCAGGTGTCAGTGTATGTTTGTAGAACAGCGCAGTTTTTGATACGCCCGGCAGTTTGGCGATGTTTCCCCTGTCGCCTCCGTTGTCTGTTACAGCTTTCAGATAGAGAGCCAGGTAACTGTTGGTATATCCCCAGTATCCGGGACCTTCGTAGCAGACACCGTCGGGCGCGAAGTGCTTCAGACAGTTAGGCATGTACTTGGCAGCGTTTTTCAGAATGCTGTCCGTTTCCTGCGGATAATCTTCGGCTACGGCCAGTGCGCCGAGCGTCATGCCTGTGTTGCACACCACGTTCCAGTTCGTTTCGCGTTTAGCCCAGCTTCCGGGTCCTCCGTTGGCATATTCACGCAGCACTTTGCTGACAGCGTTCTTGTAGATGCAGTTTTTCACCAGTTCCTTTGTCGCCTCTGGCAGCGCGTCAAACAGCCAGTCGTAAGCTATGGCCACGGCAGTAGTCATTTCGGCCGTGTCCAGATAATGTTTCGGATCCCAGTCGGGGAAATTGCATACCCATAGCAGGGCTTCGTTGGCTGCCCTCAGGTATTTCTCGTCACCGTAAAGCCGGTAAGCCAGTGCGAGTGTTCCCAACCGTGCCACATAGGCGCGTGAAGTCCATAGCATATTACCGTATTTGTCGAATTTGTAGGGAATTTGCGGAAGTTGCGCGATGGAGTCTGCCTGACTTCTCAGCGTATCTGCCAGTTCGCCTGCCAGCGGGTCTTCTTTTATGAGCCGTTTTACGGCAGGCTCTTCCGCGCGGGTGAACAGCAGGCGCGGATGTTCTGTCAGGATACCTTGTTCGTTTCGTTCGGGAGTGCACGAAAGCGCTCCCACACACAGCAGCAGCGCAAGGCTGCATTTCTTCAGTGTAAGACAAAAGTTCGTTTTCATATAAATAATGTTTGTAAGGTTATTCTGCGCCTGGAATTGTCTGCTTCAAGGGTACATAATACCATACCGTATTATCCTTGTATTCTTTTCCATCCTTATAGGCAACGGTTGAAATCTTGTTCTCTCCTTTGCTTAAAGTGATTGTTTCAGACAGATAGACGGCATTTTTGCCTTTCTGTAAAGGCACTTCCTTCCCGTTTACAGTGAGCTTTACATTGTCGCAGTTGGAATAAATCTTTACTGCGGTGCATTCCGTATCGCGTTTGGTAAAGCGTTTGCCGCAGATGTGGACCATGGGGGAAGGATTCCAGTTTGCCTTATAGAAGTAGAAAGCGTCTTTCTTTATTTTCCTGTCGAAAGTCACCAGCCCTTTGTCATTGATTCCCGGCTGGTTGCCTTCGTGACGGTTGTCTGAAGCGAAGTCAAACATAGCCCAGATGGAAGTGCTCCACAGGTAAGGGCGCTGTTTGATTGCCTCCCAGTGCACTTCATGAAAATGAGCCTGTACGTTTTCCGGATGCCAGTGTCCCGTAGTTGCCGGAACATAAAGCCCTTCCTGCTGATGGAACGGATGTGCTCCTGCTCCGTATTCGCTGATGCCGATACAGGCTTTGGGATGCTTTTGGTGCAGCCGGTCAAGTACCGGTCCGATGTCTTCAGCTTTGCCGTAATACCATCCGTAGTATGGATTGATGGAGTAAGCATCCGGAATGAAGTTCACGTCCTTTTCGTGGTGCATTGCTGCCAGTACTGTAGGTCGTGTGGGGTCTTCGCTGTGTGCCAGGTCATTGAGCCGTTTGGTCAGCGGCAGAGGGTCAGGCCCCTTGTAGAAAGTGATTTCGTTGCTCAGTCCCCAGACGATTACGCTCGGGTGATTGTACAGCTGGCGTATCAGACTTTTCAGCACCGTTTCGCAGTTTGCCGTAAATTCTTCTGAGTCGATGATGTAGTCAATCAGCGGAATTTCCGTCCAGCACATGATACCGAGTGAGTCCAGATAATTGTAGGTGAAGTCCCCATGCTGGTAATGGGATATGCGCACATAGTTCGCTCCGATCTCTTTCACCATATCCAGGTCAGCTTTCCTTTCGTTGTCAGTCAGAGCATTCCCCTTGTCCATGCGTCCCTCGTGCATGGCGACACCGCGTAGCGGATATGCATGTCCGTTAAGAAAGAATCCCTTGTCCGGATCGATGCGGTAGTAGCGGAGTCCCAAAGGCTGTACTTCAGAATCAAGCACCTTCTTGCCCGCTGACACTTTTATCTCTGTGCGGTACAGGTAAGGGTCTTCCGTTCCGTTCCATAAGTGAGGATTGGCAATTGTGAAGCGCTGTGTCACGGGAGTGATCTCGCCGGCATTGATCTTCACCTGGCGGATGTCTTCTTTGACAATGTTTCCGTTCCGGTCTTTGATTGTGACGGATACGGATATCCTGCTGTCTTTTCGGGAACGGTTGCAGACTTTTGTCGTTACGGCTACAGAGGCCTCCGTATCGCTTACACTCTCCTGTTTGATGTACACGCCGTGCGATCCGAAGTCTTCGTTTGTTATATGGATTTTGTTTTCGCGCAGGATTTCCATACCCCGTGGCAGTCCCCCGTAGAAAGTAAAGTCGGCATGGAGGGGAGGAATTGGAAGATTGGCCGCATTGCTTACTCTTACAGCAATTCCGTTGTTCTCTCCGAAGCGTATAAACGGAGTTATGTCGAATGCGAAAGCGGTGTATCCGCCTTTGTGCGTGCCGGCCGGTTGACCGTTTACAAATAGTTCCATGTCGTAATTGGCCGCACCGAAGCGCAGAATAATCTGCTTGTCAGAATCTTTTCTGTTAAAACGGATTTCTTTTGTATACCATCCGGTGCCGCGGTAATATACGCCTCCTCCGTGATATCCTAATCCTCCGTCCTGTCCGTCTTCCGCATTCCATGTGTGCGGAAGGTTCACTGTAGTCCAGCCTGTGGCAGAAGAAAGAGAAGACGGACTGGTCTGTTCGCTTTTGCAGAAGCGCCAGTCTTCATTTATTACTTGTGTCTGAGCCTGAGCCAGCGAAGCGCAGAAGGTCAATGCATAGATGCCATTTCTTAAGTTCATATTGTTTTTCGTTATTTATTATACGTTGTCTTTCCTTATTTCTGTTTTGTGTATTTGGGAGTATTCTTCATTTCGATTGTCATCTTTCCGCCTTTCAGCACTTCCTGCTGATCTATTCTGAATCCGTCAATGCGTTTGCCGTTCAGACGGATTGAATGCACGTATTTGTTTTCCTTGGATGCTCCGGGAGCTTCAATGACAAAGTCTATTCCACGTCCGTACTTTCCGTCCAGGTGAATGGTGATTTTAGAGTAGCGTGGAGTGGTCACTTCATAGAAAGGCTTTTCCGCACATCCGCCGTCCATCTGGAACAGGCCTATGGCACTCATGACGAACCAGCTGCTCATCTGTCCCAGGTCCTCGTCACCCGGATAAGCGTCATAGGGAGTGGTTCCGTAATACTGCTCCTGGATGGCACGCACCCACTTCTGCGACAGATGGGGGGCGCCTGCACGGTTGAACAGATAAGCCACTTCCATCGAAGTTTCGTTTCCGTGATTGATGGGATAGTTGGCGAAGTCATCTCCCGAAGCGTTGAAATTGGCATACGAAGATTTCTGCATCGCGCTGTCCAGACGGGACACGAACCGTTCCCTTCCCATAAGCTTGATTAATTTTTCCGGGTTATGAGGCACAAACCATGTGTAGTTGAATGCATTTCCTTCCGTGAACCCCGGCGTGTGATATGGATCGAACGGAGTAATCCAGTTTCCGTCTTTATCCTTCGGACGGATGAATCCGCTCTTGGTGTCGAACAGGTTGGTCCAGCTTTCAGAACGTTTGGAGAAATATTCATAATCAGATTCATATCCCAGATATTTTGCCATTTGAGCTAGACACCAGTCATCGTAGGCGTACTCCATTGTATTGGATACCTGCCCCATGCCTTGAGGGATATATCCGTATTTCATATACGGGACCAGATCTTCCACACCTGCCGTTCCGCCGCCTTCATGGCGTTGGGGAGGAGTCAGAAGCATTTTCTTCAGTCCCTCATAAGCAAGTTTCAGGTCGAAGTCGCGGATGCCGCTCTGCCATGCTCCCCATATCTGAGAAACCATGTGCATGGCTACCATAACGCCGGTATGTTCGATTCCGGCAGGATCCGTGTTGAACCACCCTCCGTTCTTGTACAGGCTGATGGCCGAGCGGGCCCACATGGAAGAAAGTTCCGGAGCCGTCAGATTAAAAAGCTGCTGGTTGTCCCAGAAGGTATTCCAGTATTCTCCGCTTACCACCCGGTCATTGGGTGATTCAAGCCGGCAGATCTGCTCCCGTTCATCGCGGTAACGTCCGTCGAAATCGCTCCATGAGGCTTTTGCCGAATAGGCTCTGTACAGGTTTGAGTAAAACTTTTTCTGTTGCAGATAGTCATCGGTTTCAATTTCGATGCGCGACAGGTAGTCATTCCAGATTGAGCGGGCGTTTTCTGCCACCTTTTCCAGATCCCAGCCGAAAGGAAGCGCCAGTTCCTGCCGGAGGTTGTTGCGTGCTCCCGCCACATCGACCAGGGAAACGCCGGTGCGCACTTGCACCGTGCTTGCATCCTCTTCCGCCGGAAAATCGAGGAAGAAGCCCACATCTCCTTTTCCGCACACCTCGGTGATGTTGTGCATGATTTTGGGCTCCGTTTCAAATTCATGGGTGGAATGCCAGGCGCCCAGGTATTTTTGTTCCGCCTTAATCTGGTCATTGACCCATCCTCCCATTGAGGCAAAAGATTTGTCGAACTGCATTACAAAGTGAATGGTATAGTATTGTTCTGCGGTGTATCCCGTATATGCGCCGAAATAAGTCGCGTAGCCTTCTATCTCGGTGTCGCTCACTTTGGTGATATGCGCGTCCTGCAGGTTGTGCGGATATTCGCTGGGAGCATACAGATCTACCAGCACCCGCCGGTTCTTGCATCCGGCGGGGAAAGTATAGCGCTGGATGGAAGCGCGGTCGGTTGCCGAAACCTCTGCCGTGATTTTTGTGTCCGTCATGAACACCGAGTATTTGCCTACTTCCGCCTTTTCGGTCGATTTGTCAATCCGCGAGCGGTATCCTGCGTCCGGATTGTCCTCCGGTCCCGGATTGACCTGCAATTCTCCGCAGGTGGGCTGCATCAGGAACCCGTCTATTGTCCAGTCGCAGAAATGATTGAATCCGGCGATATTTTCAATCGTATATTCATAGCCCGCCTTCCATTTCTCATCCTCGTTGTCGGGAGCGATCTGTACCATTCCGAACGGCAGCGAAACGCTGGGCTTATACATCCACCGGGAGTTTCCTGTGCCCATCAGTATGTCCACGTCGTCTGCATATTCGTGCAGCGGCTTGGGAGCCAGACTGACGGTTCCTTGGTATATCGGTTTGCCGTCAGCATAGATTGCAAACTCTTCATTCTTTGGATTCTTCACAGCCGGAACCAGTATCTGCTGGATGCTTTTCCCAGTTTCTACCCGGCGGGTTACTTTCGTCTTTCCGCAAACGAATGTCAGATTCCGGGGACGGTCGTACTGAACCATGTCCACGAGAATCGGCAGGCTATGTTTTTTCCCGGACTTTTCATATTCAAAGTCCGCGGCTTTGACAGACGTTATCAGCGAAGAAGAGATGGGAGTGATGTCCATGCCGTCGGGACCGCTCAGTCTGATGCAGTCGAACATGCACCAGCGTCCTTTCACTATTCCCATCTGTATCCGGTTCATTCCCTTTTCCAGCCATCCGGCAGGAAATTTGATGGTCCATTCCTGCAGGTCCGGCTTTTCTTCGCCGGTCAACAGCTTGTCTGTCGATTTCCCCTCTATTTTCTTCTCGAAGCGGTGCCCGTTCACTTCAACCCGCAAAACAGGAAGTTCCTTGCCGTTTGCTCCTGCAAAAAACAAAGACAGAAGGCAGTTTCCTTCCTTTCTCGTTTCCGGCAATTGAAAGTTGATGACCGGGAAATGGCGCGGATGATATCCGGCATAATAACCTCCTCCTCCCCATCTGTCTTTGGGACCGGGCAAAACGTAAGGCCAGTTCTTTTCCGGGGTGGAATAGCCTACGGCAAAGTGCTTTACTCCCGTAAAGTCGATCAGGAAGTTTTTGTAGTGACTGGGGTAAAGGGCAAACTCTGCCGGACTGCCGTCTTTTTCCCCGATTTCAAACAATACATTGTCTGCCCTCATGCTGCCTGCATGAGTTCCCGGCTGGGATGCCCACAGATTTCCGCAGCCGGTAATGAGCAGAGCGAACAATAATTTTACTTTCATGGCTTGGTCGTTTTTTAAGGCACGCTTGTATTTTCTATTTGTCTATAAAGATAGACGTTTATTTAAAGTCGGGCGGACGATTACGTTTATTAATGGGGATATATTGTCTTATGCTGGAAATTTAACGGTGAATTGGACGCATTTGTATCTGCCTTTGGACAAAATCTCCCCTTTCCGCAGGACGGAGATGGAATATCTGGAAGGATTTTCTTCGTTGGTTGAGAGCAAAAAAGTGCGTTGAAACATAAATCAACTTTCATTCGATCATGCTGAATGTTCGTTGTGTGGGATGCTGGACGGACGGATAGCTTTGGTGGATGGGGATATGCTTTGGACTTTGCGGGGGAAGGTGTTCTTTTGGAGGCGGCGCTGGTTCATTATGCTGTATGAAAAATAGTTAAAGTTGAAAATAGAAGTCTTTCATATTCAACAATAGTTTCATTCAGGTAACTGATTGTGGTGCAGGTGCCTTATTGTATGCGCTGAAAAATGCTTCTATATTTGTTCTGTAGAAACATAAAACAGAAGCAGGTTATGAAACAGATCGAGAAAGTGGCTGAGGCCAAGAATTTTGCGGCTATAAGTGTCGGCAAAATGAACGAATTGGGTGATTATGAATTGCAGCTGGGTCCGGACGTGAAGATTCCGGGTAAAGTGTTTGGGGGATCTTCTCTGCAGGCTACAGGAAGCGAATTTTCGTTCCAGTCATTCCGTCCGGGAACGGAAACCGGTTTTTTGCATACGCACAAGAATCACGAGGAGTTGTACTTCTTTCTGAGCGGAAAGGGAGAGTTTCAGGTGGATGGCAAAGTGTTTCCTGTAGAAGAAGGTACGGTGGTCCGTGTATCTCCCGAAGGCAGACGTTCTGTCCGCAACAATGGAACAGAGCCGCTGGTCATGTTGTGTGTGCAGTACAAGGCCCATACGTTTGCGGACGAGGATGCTGCTGATGGAAATATCCTGAATGAGGCGGTGAAGTGGTGATGGCATCTTGAGCCGTATGCGTTTACGTCTGTTTGTTGCAGAGAGGCTGCGCCAACATGAAAACCAACTTTCATTTCTGGCGCAGCCTCTCTCAGCATCTCTCTTTTTTCAGTTCACAGCTTCCAGATAGAGCACGCGGCTGGCGTAGTCGTTTTGCTTATGATAGTCAACGTTGTGCCTGTATGGGATTTCCAGGCCGTTGTTCATCAGAAACGCTCCGCTGAATGTCTTTCCTTCGAACGCAAGCGGGGTGTTGTCGATCCGGTTCAATTCGTGGATGCGATAGCGTTTCTCCGGGTTCAGTCCCGCCATCTTGACACGCGGTATGTGCTGGTTGACAAATGTTTCCGTTTTCCACCAGTAGAATGCCGCTTTGTCTTTTTCCGGTGAAGTGTACATCAGTGAAGCCACACCCAGTCGGTCGTAAGGAGAAATCAGGCGATAGATGTCGCCGAACTGCACAATCGGCCGGATGGTCTTGTAGTCTGCGATTGCTTTGCGGCAGAGTTCTTTTTCTTCATCGGTCATGTTCTTTGGCTGGATTTCCATTCCCAGGCGTCCGTTCATGGCCACGTCGATGCGGTATTTCAGCGGAATGGTCCGGAATGTCTGATGATTCGGGGCAGCACTGATGTGCGAAGCCATTGCGATGGCCGGGAAGAAGTAAGACGTTCCCCACTGCATGTAGATCCTTTGCAAGGCATCGGTGTTGTCGCTCACCCAAAACTCGTCGAAGTAAGGAAGATAGCCGTAGTTTGCGCGTCCGCCTCCGCTGGCACAGGCCTGAATGGTCAGATCCGGATATTTGGCCCGGATGCGCTGGCAGATTTTCTCAAGACCGCGATGGTATTCGATGTACATGTGGCTCTGTTTGTCTTTGTTCAGGAAATTCGAGCCGTGGTTCATGATGCCCATGTTCGCATCCCATTTGATGTAGTCTATTTCGGGGTATTCTGTCATCAGATTGTCTACAACTCCAAACACGAAATCCTGCACTTCCGGATTGCCCAGATCGAGCACGACCTGCGTTCCTCCGCGTCCCAGCACCGGATCACGCTGGGGAGCCTTCAGAATCCATTCCGGATGCTTTTCATAGAGTTCGCTGGTGGTGTTTGCCATTTCCGGCTCGATCCATATGCCGAACTTCACTCCGTTTTTCCTGGCGTCGGCCAGCAGTCCCCCGATACCTTTCGGAAGTTTGGTCGTGTCTGTCACCCAGTCGCCCAAGGACGAGTTGTCGCTGTTTCGCTTGTACTTGTCGCCGAACCATCCGTCGTCCATGACAAACAGTTCTCCTCCCATCGAGGCGATATCGGCCATCATCTGGTCCATGCCTTTCTGGTTGATGTTGAAATACACGCCTTCCCAGCTGTTGAGCAGGATTTTGCGAAGCTGGTTTCCGTGCGCCAGCTTGTGGAGCCGTGCCCAGCGGTGGAAATTGCGGCTGGCTCCGCTCAGTCCCTCTTTGCTGTAGGTGAGGGCCAGTTCCGGAGTGCGGAACGTTTCTTCTTTTTCCAGTGTATAGGCCGAGTTCTCTTCGTTGATTCCGGCATAGAACTGATGGTATTCGCTGTCGTCCGTGTCAATTCTCAGCTTGTAGTTGCCCGTATAGCAGAGCGCGGCACCGATTACGTTGCCTGAGTTTTCCTGCGGTTGTCCGTCGAGCGAGAACATCACTTCAGCGTGGGCCGTATGCGAGTTGCGCACCCCGTCCTTGTTCTTGATGACCTTCATGCCCGGTTCGAGCGCTTCTTGTGCCAGACGCCCTTCGTTTGCCCACGAGCCATAAAGCGACGAGAGCCATACGTTTCCTCTGCGGATGGGCAGGTAGGCCGAAGCGAACTGGTTCAGTGCCACCGGCTTTTTTTCTCCGTGGCTGATTTCGGTCCATGTTTCAATGACATCGGCATCCTGATAAGCTTTGTAGCAGACATCGATGTAGAAAGGATACACCTTGTCTTTCATGGTTATGGTTGTAATGACCGCATTGTTTTCGGTCCGTGAAGCCGTTTTTTCCACTTCCATCTGGAGCGACATGTTTCCGTCGGCATGTTTCACGGCCAGTGCCGCTTCGCCGGGGCAGTTCATTCCGTATACGGGATATGCCGGAAACTGCGGCAGGCCCGAACTGCTGATATTCTTCAGGTCATCTTCAGATAGTTTTTCACCGTAATAGATGAATTTCAGTTCCTGTCCTTCGGATGCGTTTATCACGAGCGAAGTATTCGGCGTGGAAACGCAGATGTTTTCGGCCGAAAGAGCCATGGACAGCAGGCCCAGTCCTGTGAGCAAATACATTTTTCTTCTCATGTGCATTGATGATATTAGATGATTATTACAAGTGCAAAAATAAGCGTTTTGCATGTGACTGACTGGTATTTTTTTATCAATTCCTCATGAAATATTTGCGGCTTGCCGGAAACTTTTTAATTTTGCTTTGAGAAACGCTTTGTTAAAAAAGATATTGCTATGGACAAACTTGACGATTCGCCGCATATCATCCGTGAAATAACTCCTCTTTCAGACAAGGACTGCTTTTATATTGCAGACAGAAGGAAGACGGAATTCACCTATCCGATACATTGCCACAAGGAATTTGAGCTTAACTTCGTCGAGCACGGCAAGGGCCTGAAACGGATTGTGGGAGATTCCGTTGAATCCGCTTCCGACTATGATCTGGTGCTGATAACGAGTTCTGATCTTGAGCATTGCTGGGAGCAGGGCGACTGCCATTCTCCGGACATCCGCGAGGTGACGATACAGTTCTCGTCCCATTTCTTTGACAGCCTGATCAATACCAACCAGTTTGACCGGGTGAAGGAAATGCTGAACAGGGCGAAGAACGGCCTTTGTTTTCCCATTTCTGCCATCATGAAGATTTATTCGCAGATAGACACCCTCTCGGAGAAGAAGGGTTTCTATGCGGTGCTGAGCTTCCTTTCGCTGCTGTATGAACTGTCTTTCTTCGTAGACCAGGCACGCACGCTCTCAAGCTCCTCATTCGCGAAAATCGAGGTGCAGTCCAACAGCCGGAGGATTCAGAAAGTGCAGCATTATATCAGCGAACACTATCAGGAGGAGGTGCGGCTCAACCAGCTTGCCGAGATGGTGGGGATGACAGGGGTGGCTTTCAGCCGTTTCTTCAAGTTGCGCACAGGGAAAAGCCTGTCGGACTATATCATTGACATCCGTCTGGGATATGCTGTAAGGCTGCTGGTGGATTCTACCATGTCGATAGCCGAAATCTGCTATGAGTGCGGATTCAACAACCTGTCGAATTTCAACCGGATATTCCGGAAGAAGAAATCCTGCTCGCCGAAAGAGTTCCGTGAGAATTACCGGAAGAAACGGGTGCTCATCTGACCGTTTGTCTTTTGTTTGCAGCCGGCTTCTGCTCCGTTCGGTGAGGGAACAAAAGCCGGCTTTCCGTGCGGAAAAGTCAGGATGATGCCGTCGGATTCTGTATTCCACGTTGTGGATTGTATAAACCGCATTGTGGAATGTATGTTTCACGCTGTGGATTATATAAACCACGTTGTGGAACGGAGTTTTTGCCGGCTTGTTTCTGCCTTTTTCCCTTGCAGCTTCCGGTTTGCCGGAAGGATGGGTGCGCATTGGCGTATGTGCGGCAGCGTTTTTCCGCTTTTTGTTTCTTGTATTGCTTTTGGCTAAAATAGTATTGTTCTTTTTGCGCCGACTCGTCTAATTTTGCACTTACGAAAAGACAACGAAAACAGATTACTGAATCCTATTAGTTAAGTAGTATGAACTTGAAGGTTATGACAGGGGCGGTGATGTTGGCGGCATTCGCCTCTTGCTCGACAGAGCCTGCTGTGACGGACAACAGCAAAACGCCGGAAGCGAGATTTCTTGAAGCGCAGTTGAAGAATGTGCCGAAGTTCGGCTTTATGATCGGTCACCACGATGACCCGGTGTATGGCATCGGATGGGAGGGCGATTCAGCACGCAGCGACATAAAGAGCGTGTGCGGCGATTATCCGGCCGTGATGTCGTTCGATCTGGGGCGTATTGAGCTGGGAGGTGAGATGAACCTCGACAAAGTGCCGTTTGACCGGATCCGCAAGGAAACGGTGGCTCAATATGAGCGGGGCGGAATCGTTTCTTTCAGTTGGCATGCGGACAATCCGCTCACAGGGAAGGATTCGTGGGACGTGTCTGACTCCACGGTCGTGAAGTCGGTGTTGCCCGGAGGGGCGAATCATGAGAAATTCATGGGATGGCTGGATGCAGTTGCCGATTTCTTCAATTCAATCCGGACGGCAGATGGAGTGAAAGTTCCCGTATTGTTCCGTCCGTGGCACGAACATACCGGAAGCTGGTTCTGGTGGGGGCAGAACTTGTGCTCGGCCGATGAATATAAGCGTCTTTGGGAAATGACATATAGCCGTATGCAGGAAAAGGGAGCCAGCCAGTTGCTCTATGCTTATTCTCCGGGTACGGAGCCTCAGGATTCTGCGGCATATCTTGAGCGTTATCCGGGCGACAGCATCATTGACCTGATCGGGGTGGACGGTTATCAGTTCGACCGTGATGCCTATCTCAAAAGCATGAACGGCGTGCTGCGTGTGATGCAGCAGGTGAGCGTGAGCCATCAGAAGCCGATGGCAGTCACCGAAACCGGTTATGAAACCATTCCCGATTCGGTATGGTGGACACAGACTTTGCTGCCTTTGGCAGAGAAGTATCCGGTAAGTTACGTGCTGTTCTGGCGCAATGCCCGCGAGCGTGAAAACCATTTCTATGCCCCTTATCCGGGCCATGCTTCGGAAGCTGACTTCGTGAAGTTCTACGAGAGCCCGAAGACGCTTTTCCTGAACGATTTCAATAAAATTAATTTCAACAATACTAATGAAAACGAAGAGTTATGACTATGAACAACTTTGATGAGAAGGTAAAGGCTTTGTTTGCCAAGCACGAAGCGTTGATTTCCCGGAAGAATGAGCCGGTTGAGGAATCCAACGGCGTGTATGTGCGTTACAGGTATCCGGTGTTGACGGCCGCTCATGCGCCGGTGTTCTGGAGGTATGATCTTGACGAAAAGGCCAATCCCTACCTGATGGAACGCATTGGCGTAAACGCTGTCCTGAATTCGGGCGCGATCAAATGGCATGGAAAATATCTGTTGGTTGTGCGCGTGGAGGGCGTTGACCGGAAATCTTTCTTTGCGGTGGCGGAAAGCCCGAACGGGGTAGACAATTTCCGTTTCTGGGACTATCCGGTCACTATGCCGGACGACGTGGTGCCGGCCACCAATATTTACGACATGCGGCTGACCGCTCATGAAGACGGATGGATTTATGGCGTTTTCTGTGCGGAACGTCATGACGGCAATGCGCCTGCGGGTGACTTGTCGTCTGCTACGGCCACGGCCGGCATTGCCCGCACAAAAGACCTGAAGACCTGGGAGCGTCTGCCCGACTTGAAGTCGAAGAGCCAGCAGCGCAATGTAGTGCTTCATCCGGAGTTCGTTGACGGCAAGTATGCCTTCTATACCCGTCCGCAGGACGGATTTATCGATGCCGGAAGCGGGGGAGGCATCGGCTGGGCACTGGTGGATGATATCACCCATGCGGAGGTGAAGGAAGAGAAAATCATAGAAAGCCGCTATTATCACACCATAAAGGAAGTGAAGAACGGGGAAGGCCCGCATCCCATCAAAACGCCGAAAGGGTGGCTTCATCTGGCGCACGGTGTCCGCGGATGTGCTGCCGGGCTGCGCTATGTGCTGTACATGTATATGACATCCCTTGAAGATCCCACCCAAGTGATTGCATCGCCGGGCGGTTATTTTATGGCTCCGGAAGGAGAGGAGCGTGTGGGCGATGTTTCAAATGTGTTGTTCTCCAACGGCTGGATAGCAGACGAGGACGGTACGGTGTATATTTATTATGCATCTTCCGATACGCGCATGCATGTTGCCGTTTCTACTGTTGATAAGCTGGTTGACTATTGTATGAATACTCCGGAGGACGGACTGTCAACGTCGGCATCTGTTGAAACCTTGAAGAAATTGATTGACCGCAATCTGGCGATCATGAAATGACAATAATAAAAGTAAGTACTGCCATGATAACACTTAGAGAGAAAATAGGCTATGGATTAGGCGATATGGCTTCTTCCATGTTCTGGAAGTTGTTTGGAGCCTATCTGATGATTTTTTATACGGACATATTCGGGCTTCCTGCCGCGATGGTCGGAACAATGTTTTTAGTCACAAGAATTTGGGATTCGGTTTTTGATCCGGTAATAGGTATTATTGCAGATAGAACAGACAGTCGTTGGGGCAAGTTCCGTCCTTATTTGCTGTTCCTGGCCGTTCCTTTCGGCTTGATTGGGGTACTTACTTTTTACACGCCGCCGTTTGGCGATGCGGGCAAGCTGGCATATGCCTATATTACTTATTCGCTGATGATGATGGTTTATTCGGGGATCAATGTTCCTTACGCTTCCCTTTTGGGCGTGATGAGCCCTGATCCGAAGGAGCGCGGGACCTTGTCCACTTTCCGCATGATGTTTGCCTATCTGGGAAGTTTCATCGCTCTTCTGCTCTTTATGCCGATGGCGAACGCCTTCAGCGGGCACAGTTCCGATATGGCAGACCAGCAGCATGGCTGGCTGATGGCGGTGGTTGTGATAGCGGCGATGTGTGTGTTGCTTTTCTTCGGCTGCTTTTCATGGACGAAAGAACGGGTGAAACCGATCAGGGAAGTGAAAAGTTCACTGAAGGAGGATGTGCGCGACTTGTTCCGCAACCGTCCCTGGTGGGTGCTTTTCGGTGCCGGCATAGCGTCGCTGGTGTTCAATTCCATCCGTGACGGCGCTGCGGTGTATTATTTCAAGTATTTTATCGTGGAAGAAGACTTTCATGTCATTTCGCTCTTTGGGATGTCGTTTGTCTTGAGCGGCCTTTTCCTGTCGGTGGGGCAGATGGCAAATATTGTCGGCGTTGTGCTGGCTGCTCCCGTAAGCAACAGAATCGGAAAGAAGAAGACTTTTGCCGTTGCCATGTTGCTGGCTACGGTGTTGAGCGTCGTCTTCTATTGGTTTGATAAGGATGACTTGGTTTTGATATTTGTGTTCCAGTGTCTTATCAGTATATGTGCCGGAAGCATTTTCCCTTTGTTGTGGTCGATGTATGCCGATTGCGCCGATTATTCGGAGATGAATACAGGAAACCGTGCCACAGGTCTGATATTCAGCGCTTCTTCGATGAGTCAGAAATTCGGCTGGGCTATCGGTACGGCCGTTACGGGATGGCTGCTGTCTTATTTCGGATTTCAGGCGAATGCCGTTCAGAGCGCGGAAACGATACAAGGTATAAAGATGTTTTTAAGCTGGCTGCCTGCTGCTGCGGCATTCATTTCGATGCTGTTCGTGATAGGCTACCCCTTGGGCGAACAAAAGATGAGAGAGATAATCGAAACGTTAAACTTAAAGCGTACAATGAAAAATGATTAGGAAATTAGAGGCGCTTCGTGAAGAAGTGAAGGATGAACTGGTGAATGATATTTTACCGTTCTGGATGAATAGGATGACCGACCGTGAGCAAGGCGGATTTTACGGACGCATTGACGGAAACAATTGCTTGCATCCGGATGCTCCCAAAGGAGCGATATTGAATGCCAGAATATTGTGGACCTTTTCAGCCGCTTTCCGCCTGTTGAAGAAGCCGGAATATCTGGAAACGGCTACACGCGCCAAACGTTATCTGCTGGATTTCTTTTATGACAAGCAGTATGGCGGCATATTCTGGGAGCTGAATGCCGACGGTACACCTTCGGATGCCAAGAAACAGATTTATGCCTTGGGCTTTGCTATTTACGGACTGAGTGAGTATGCCCGCGCCACCGGTGACCGCGAGGCTTTGGAATATGCGGTCCGGTTGTTTGAGGTGATTGAAAAATACAGTTTTGATCCGGTGCAGAACGGGTATGTAGAAGCATTGACCCGCGAGTGGCAGCCTATCCAGGACATGAGATTGAGCGATAAGGATGAGAACGAGAAGAAGACGATGAATACGCATCTTCATATTCTGGAGCCGTATGCGAATCTTTACCGCGTGTGGAAAGACGAACGTCTGGAAAAGCAGCTGCGCAACCTGATCAAGGTATTTGTAACCAGAATACTGGATGCGGAAAGCGGACATTTGAATCTCTTTTTTGAAGAGGATTGGTCAAATAAGTATCATATTATCTCTTACGGACATGATATTGAAGCCTCTTGGCTGATTCATGAAGCGGCGTTGGCACTGGGCGATCAGGGGCTGTTGGCAGAAATAGAACCGGTAATAGTAAAGATCGCTCAGGCTGCCGATGAAGGCTTGAACCGGGATGGCAGCATGATTTATGAGAATTTTGTGGACAAACAGAAAGTGGATCGCGAGCTTCACTGGTGGGTTCAGGCAGAAAATGTGGTGGGCCATATCAATCTGTATCAATATTTCCATGACGAAGACGCTTTGCGTAAAGCATTGAAATGCTGGCAGTTTATAAAAGAGAACCTGATAGACGGCGAAGGCGGAGAGTGGTACTGGAGCCGCTATGCCGATGGAACGGTTAATCGGAAAGATGACAAGGCCGGGTTCTGGAAATGCCCTTATCACAATGGGCGCATGTGCATGGAAATCATCGAACGCTTTTCTTGAGATAAGTCAATCTGATGAAATGCAGAGGGTTTCCAACAGCATCAGGAATCCCTCTGATATCTGGTAAGGCAGTTGTTTCGATAGTGTTACATATGGATAATAAAGTATCATAACACTATTGCAAATGTTACTACTTTTGCCTTTGTAAAAATAAGATAACCTTAGGACTGGTATTTTAAAGAAACAATCTTTATTAACCTGTTTACATGTTATCCTACAAGTAAACGTAATATTAATCATATCAAAAACACAGTATGAAGCTAAATGTAAGAAGAAGCGTCTGGGTGGCTGGAGCTTGTACAGCTTTCCTGTTGGGTGGCGCGTCGCATGCTTGGGCTGTATCTTCGGCGGAAGCTGAAATTGCGCAGCAGGCAAAAAAGCAGATTACAGGTAAGGTTGTCGATGCTGCCGGTGAGGCGGTTATCGGTGCGAGTGTAGTGGAGAAAGGGACGACCAACGGTGTCATCACTGATCTTGACGGTAATTTTTCTTTGAGCGTGGCTCCCGGTGCCACCGTTGAAATTTCGTTTATCGGGTATACAACGCAAACAATTAAGGTCGGGAGCCAGACTTCCTATAATATTGTCATGAAGGATGACTCTGAGATGCTTGACGAAGTAGTGGTTGTCGGTTATGGTACAATGAAGAAAAGCGACCTCTCCGGAGCCTCTGTTTCTATGGATGAAGACGCTATCAAAGGTTCTATCATTACAAACCTTGACCAGTCGCTTCAAGGACGTGCCGCAGGTGTGGCCGCTGTATCTACTTCCGGTGCTCCGGGTTCGTCTTCTTCAATCCGTGTCCGCGGTCAGGCAACCATCAATTCTAATGCAGAGCCTTTGTATGTCATTGACGGTGTGATTGTTCAGGGAGGAGGAGCTTCCGGATCAGACTTCGGTCTGGGCGATGCGCTGGGCAACGGGTCGGTTTCAACGATCTCGCCTTTGTCTACCATCAATCCGCAGGATATCGTTTCGATGGAAATCTTGAAAGACGCTTCCGCTACCGCCATCTATGGTGCGCAAGGTGCGAATGGCGTTATCTTGATTACCACCAAACGTGGTAAGACAGGCGAGGCGAAATTTACGTATGACGGGATGGTAGCCGTACAACGCCAGACCAAACGCCTGGACATGATGAACCTGCGCGAATTTGCCAGCTTCTACAACGACTTCGTGGACGTGGGTGAACTGGAACCTAGCAGCATTTACGGTGACCCGTCACTTTTAGGCGTAGGAACCAACTGGCAGGATGCCATCTTCCGTACTGCCTTGCAACACCAACACCAGGTGTCGGCACAAGGCGGTAGCGAAAAAGTGAAGTATTATGTGTCGGGTTCTTATATGGATCAGGACGGTACGTTGATAGGCTCCAGCTTCAACCGTTACTCATTCCGTACCAACTTGGATGCCGAACTGAAACCGTGGTTGAAAATCGGTTTGAACGCCACGTATTCATCGACCAAAGACGACTTGAAGTTGGCAGACAGTGACCAGGGTATCATCAATTACTCTCTGACCACGCCACCCGACATCCCCATCTACGACATCGACGGGAACTACTCATCGGTAGTGCGCGAAGGATATACCAATCCCAACCCCATCGCTTTGGCGATGATGGACCAAATCCTGCTCTACCGTCAAAAGTTGACCGGAAGCATCTTTGCTGATGTAACTTTGATGAAAAATCTGACCTGGCACGCCGAGTTCGGCTATGACATCAGTTATAACAAAGGTGAACGATACCAGCCGCGAGTAGACTTAGGAAACTGGCAACGGGATAGCAACATGAGTTCTATCTCAAAAAATAACAGCACCTTTTGGCAACTGAAAAACTACGTAACCTACACAGGGCAGATAGACAAGCACGGATTTACGGCAATGGTAGGACAAGAAATGTGGGCTTCGAACTACGACAACACACGCGTAGAAAACACCAACTTACCTTCGGACGCTGTACACAATCCTTCTTTAGGAAGTGGAACACCGACCATCAGTTCTGGTTTCGGAAGCTCGTCAATGTCATCATTCTTTACCCGTCTGACCTATAATTACGACGACCGCTACTTAGGTACTTATACCTATCGCTACGATGGTTCTTCAAACTTCGGTCCCGACAACCGTTGGGCTGGATTCCATGCTGTAGCTGCCTCTTGGCGCTTCTCGAATGAAGCATTCTTCGAGCCTGTCCGCAACATTATCAACAATGGTAAGCTCCGTCTCGGCTGGGGACAAACCGGTAACTCCAATATCGGCGGATACCGCTGGGGTGCATCCATCTCACGTATGCCTACCGGATTGGGATTAGGATACCGCCAGACAAACATAGCCAACTTAGGCGTAAAATGGGAAACGCAGGAACAAGTTAACGTGGGACTTGACTTAGGCTTTTTCAACGACCGTATTGGATTGGTAGTAGACTGGTATAAAAAAGTATCAAAAGACATGTTGATGTCTCTTCAGCTACCGTCCTATATGGGAACATCAGGCAATGCTTCTTCGGCACTTGCCGCTCCAATGGGTAATTACGGCGACATTGAGAATACCGGTTGGGAAATCACTTTGAATACCCATCCGCTCATCGGCGAATTCCAATGGGATTCCGACTTCCAGATTTCGTTCAACAAGAACAAACTCCGCGCCCTGGACGGCACAGCCAACGCGCAAATTGTGGGCTACGGACAATGGAACGATGTGGTGAGTGTAACTGAAGTGGGCGAATCACTCTATAACTTCTACGGCTATGTATGCGACGGCGTGTACGAAGACTTGCGCGACCTGCAGACCTCGCCAAAGCCTGCACACTATCCTGCCAATGGCGTGTTCAACCGCACCAATACCGTATGGGTAGGCGATATCAAGTATAAAGATTTGAACGGCGATGGAATCATTGACGAAAACGACCGCACCAACATCGGGTCGCCGCTGCCCAAGTTCACGTTCGGATGGACCAACACCTTCCGTTACAAGAACTTCGACCTGAGCATCTTCTTGAATGGCTCGTATGGCAACAAAGTATATAATTACATGGCCATGAAACTGACCCACATGAACTCACCGTGGCAAAATCAGTTGAACGCCGTAAACGATCGTGCCCAAATTGTTCCGATTGACCCGAACAAAGACTATTCGCAAGGAGTGAACGTAAACGGTGTAACCGTATGGAACTGGTACGATGATGTAACAAACGTGAAAGTGGCAAACGCAGGCACAAAAACGCCGCGTGCCTCTATCCAAGACCCGAACGACAACGACCGTATCAGCGACCGTTACATTGAAGACGGCTCATACATCCGTCTGAAGAACATCACATTGGGATATACTTTCCCCAGCAAACTCATCAACAAATGGGGACTGGATAACTTGCATATCTACGCCAATATCCAAAACCTGCTGACCATCACCGGTTACGATGGTTACGACCCTGAAATCGGTGCCAGCACATCCAGTCCGAATGTATATGGTCTGGATAACGGACGTTACCCATCACCAACGGTTTACTCATTTGGATTGAACATTTCTTTCTAACCTTATTAATATGACGATAATTATGAAACTGAATACTTTTAAATATTGGGCACTGGCAGCAGTCTTCGGGACAGGTCTGACTTCTTGTGAAGACTTCTTAGACCGTCCGGCAGAAGATACCTACAACGTAGACAATTTTTATGCCAATGATGAACAGTGCATCCAAGGAGTCAATCCACTCTACAACTCTCCTTGGTTCGATTTCCAACGTGGATTCTTCCGCATCGGCGAAGTGCTTTCGGGCAATTATTATTGGGGGTCATCACCCTATCTGACTTTCACCGTGAACGGTACCGACCAAGAACTGGTAGATATGTCGAACTCCTTGTGGTCGGTCAACGCATATGCCAATACCATCCGCGAACGTCTTGTCACCGCCAACGCTTCTCCCGAGACCATCAACACGTGCATTGGTGAATGTTTGGTATGGAAAGCCATGGCTTACTTCTACTTAGTACGCATCTTCGGTGCCGTTCCCATCGTACACAGCAACTCGGAAGACATCGCTGCAGGAAACTACAACGAAAAATACAAAGTACAAGTGCCCGATGTATACGAATATATCATTATGACGCTGGAAAGAGCTATCGAACTGCTTCCACCTACCAACTCCGAAGGACGTATTGACCAATACACGGCAAAAGGATTATTGGCAAAGGTCTACCTGACCAAATCCGGTTATGGTATGAATGGTTCACGCAACGAAGAAGACCTTCGCCAAGCAGCGGCATACGCCAAGGATGTCATCGACAATTCCGGCCGTCACCTGCTGGAAAATTACTCAGACATCTTCCGCTTGGCAAATAACTTCAATGAAGAATGCTTGCTTTCTTGGCACTGGGTATCCTCGGATGTATGGACCTGCCAAAACCAAATGCAAGCCGAACTTGCCATTGTAGGCTTTGATGAGTTCAATTGCTGGGGCGGGTATAATGGTCCTTCGGTAGACCTGCAGGATGCTTTCGGCGAAAACGCACTCAGTCCGACACGTTATAACGGAGACGCACGCCGCAAAGCTACAATGATGATGTGCGGCGACACCTACGACTATTTCTGGACCGACAAAGGAGGATTCAACTACATCGACTTCTGCTTCAGCCCTACATCAGGAGGTCCACAACAATACCAAAGCCCTACCGGAGCCAATTCGGTAAAGAATCTGTATGGCGATACTTACGATCACGTGTCCGCAACCGGCGTATCACCCGCACAACAACGCAGCAGCCTCAGCACACACCTGCTCCGTCTGGCAGACATTTACCTTATCTATGCAGAAGCTGTAATAGGTAATGCCGGCTCTACAACCGACGCATCCGCCATTGATGCCTTTTACCAAGTGCGCCACCGTTCAGTAAACACCTACGAACGTCCGTCATCCATCACATGGGAAGATGTATGGAGGGAACGCCGCCTGGAATTGGCGTGCGAAGGAGACCGTTGGTATGACTTTGTACGTCTCTCGTATTACGACACACAACGTGCCATCAATGAACTGACTAACCAACGTCGTGACGTGTACTACAACCTATCAGACTTGTACGAACAATACTACGAAACAGGATCGTTCACCGTCAATCCCAATGAACACCGCTACAATCCGAACGCAGTGAAACCCAATGTAACCGTATCCAGCTTCACCCTTCCGTTCCCAAGCGAAGACGTAGTGTTCAACCCGCACTTGATGGAAGACCCTATTCATGTGGATGTACGCAGCGAATACAGTTATTAATCCTTTTAAACGAATCAAACAATGAAAACAACAAAATATGTCAAAAAACTGGCTCTATTGACCATCCTCTTTACAGGAGTGGCGATGACATCGTGCGAAGATGAGCCGGACAAATACGAAATAGCCGAAGGGCTGCCTACCGTACATTATGTACGCTTGCCCGACCCGGAAGTGGCAGACTCTCTCATCACAGGATCGTACTTGTCGAACACCATCTGTATTGTGGGCGACAACCTGCGCAGTGTGTATGAGCTATACTTCAACGACCAGAAAGCCATTCTGAACACCAGCCTGATGACCGACCATACGATTATCGTAGATGTTCCCTCAGGAATTCCCAGCGTGGTAACCAACAAGATGTATCTGGTCAATCTCGATAAAGATACAGTGGCATATGATTTCAACATTCAAGTGCCTGAACCGCAAATCACTGCGATGACGAACGAGTACGCTATTCCGGGAACGGAAGTCACCATCAGCGGAAACTATTTCATTGATGACCCGAATGTGCCGCTCACCATTACGATGGGTAATGTACCTGTAACCGAAATCACCAACATCAGCTTAAATGCTGTCAGTTTCGTGATTCCACAAGGAGCATCGACCGGCTATATCAATGCCACCTCCATTTACGGAACTGGACAGTCTACCTTCCGTTATATGGAAAGTAATATATTATTCGACTTCGACAACGATGGCGACGATGCCTTGTACAACTACAACGGCTGGCACGCACCTACCATCGGTATCTTGACAGAGGTCACCCCGATAGACAATAACTACCTGATTTTCCAAGGTAGCTTAGACAACAATACGTGGGACGACAGCCATTTCGCTTTCGAATACTGGCCAAATGGAGACGATGATACTCCTTACCTGAATACGTTGACCGAATTCAATGATTTGGATAACCTGCAATTCAAGTTCGAAGTCAACATTCCAGATGCCTGGAGTGCCTGCGCGATGCAAATCATGCTGACAACCAACAGCGAAGTAAGCGGTTCGAACCAAAACAACAGCTTCTTCCAGAACGAAACTTTCCCACGCGCACTTTGGATTCCGTGGCAGTCATCCGGAAGCTACACCACCGACGGCTGGACTACAGTGACCATTCCATTGTCTGAATTCCGTTTCGGTTCATCCGGAACAGCTATTAACGCACTTTCCTCAACAGATATCACAGGATTGACTATCTTTGTGTATGGCGGAGGAGTGACCGGTACGGCATGTAACCCGACTATCTGCATCGACAACGTGCGTATCGTACCTATGTATTAACCTTATTAATATGTATCAACAATGAAAACAAATAGAATCTTAACACTTTGCCTGGCAGGGTTGCTTCTTACGGGAAGCGGTATATCCTTCACATCCTGCCAAGGTGACGATGTAGATACCAACCAATTCACAGGAGGTATCAGCCTGAATGTATTCGGCCCGTGCCCGGTAGCACGTGGAGGAGAACTCCGTTTCATTGGTAGCGGCATGAATCAAGTGACGGCTATATCCATACCCGGATGTGCGGATATCACCGACATACAGGTCATCAGCGACCGTGAAATCCGTGTCACCGTTCCGCAAGAAGCAGAGGAAGGATATGTTATCTTAAAAACACCTGCCGGAGATATACAGACCGAAACCAAGATTACATATACAGAGCCTATTTCGTTGGAAAGTTTCAGCCCGACTAATGTACTTCCAGGAGAAACAATCACTATCACCGGTGATTACCTGAATCTGATGCAGAAAGTGATTTTTGCTGATGAAGTGGAAGTGGATTATACCGATTTTATTGAACATACCCGCCAACGCATTACGCTGACCGTGCCCGAAGAAGCTCAAAGCGGACTCATCATCCTGTCGGATACGGCAGAGATTCCAAACCAAATTTATTCGGAAGAAGAACTGACGGTAATTCTGCCTTCGGTTAATAACGTTAGCCAACTGGACAATGCCAAACCGGGAAATACGGTAGAGATACAAGGACAACACTTGAATCTGGTAAAGCAAGTACGGACCAGTAATGGAAGTGAAGCAGAATTTGTAGTAACAAACGATGAAATACTTCGCTTTGAAATCCCTGCCGATGCAACCGATGGCGAAATGGTGATGGTTCCTGCATCAGGCGTGGAAGTGCCGGTTGCCAACCTGACAATGGCTGTGCCGACCGATGTGCAGGCAATCCCTGCCACCGGACTCCGTGCTGGAAGCACTCTCACCCTGACCGGAAAGAATATGGAATTGATTGCCAACGTGACTTTCCCCAACGTAGCCGAGCCAGTAGCTTTGGCTTCGCAAACCGAAGAACAAGCAACCGTCGTTATGCCCGAAATGGCACAAAGCGGCAACTTAATGCTGAACACCGGAAGCGGAAAGCAAGTAGCCGTAGCTATCGAGACATTGAAACCAGTAGTTAGCGGATATACTCCAACAACTGTTTCGGCAGGTGAAAGCGTAACATTAAGCGGAAGCAACCTTGACCTGATTGCCTCCATTACATTCGGCGATGGAGAAGCAGTTGCGGTTACACCAAGCGCAACGCTTGATATAGAAGTGCCTGTTACCACTGCAGAAGGCGAAGTCGCTGTTACCGTCACCATGACAAACGGGGAAACCGTCGCTTGTCCGACTTTGGATGTGACCAAGCCGCAATGTTGTTACATCACTTCATGGCCTGAAGAAGACATCAAGTCTGGCGCACTGCTTGAAGTAAGCATCGAAAACAGTGACAAGCTAACCTCTGTACAACTGAACGGAAACACCGTACAATATATTGTACGAGATGGAAGCCTTCTGATTTCACTGCCTGCCGACGTATCCGGCGAGGCTACACTGACGCTCGTATCTTCGAATGGCGAAATGCCTTACACCATCAGCATCGCCGACGGAGCAGCCGTAGTCATCTATGCCGGACCTGCCGTGAACGCAGGCAATTGGGAAGGCTATGTGCAATTAGGCAGTGAACTCTTCGCTGACGCGCACGTAGGATCTATCATCACCGTCTACATTTCCAATATCGGAGCAGATGCGCAAGGAGCTTTCCAGAACAGCAGTTGGAGTTCTATTGACCCTGCCTACGATGGATTTGCACTCTCAGGCGATTCGTTTACGATGACCGTAACCGAAAATATTCTAAGCCAAATCCAGTCAGGCGGACTGATTATAAAAGGAAAGAACTATACCATCGAATCAGTTACCATACTTAACTAATGACGATTATGAAAAAACTACATATACTATATGCTTTCGCTGCGGCTGCCTTTTTATTAACCGCCTGCGACACCGACGTAGAACACGACATCGCCCAAGTAGATGCTCCTGTATTCGTTTCGGCAACCCCTGAAACAGGAAGCACCGTAAAAACAGGCAATGTCACCGTCACCCTGCAATACGACAAGAACATCTATTTCGCTTCTGAAGATGCCAGCCAAATCAGCATATCCGATAATGGAACGGTAGTAAGTGCCGATGTCATCGGAGTAAGCAATACACTGACCATCGTGGCAAACTGTCCTAACCGCGGAGCCACTTACACGCTTACCGTTCCTGCAGGACTGGTAACAGGCCCCAACCAAATGCCAGCACCTGAAGTAAGCCTGACACTCAGCACAACCGGACTTAATACCACACCGGTAAATTCGCTGACCGCCGAAGCGCAACAAGTGTACGACTTTTTGGTGGAAAACTTTGAGACACGTACCCTTTCCGCCACAATGGCTGTAGACGGCGTATCGGGACAGACCGGAAGCTGGAATACTGCTGATGCCGAACAAGTGTACCAATGGACCGGGCAATATCCGGCTATGAACTGTTTCGACTACCTGCACTTAGCTGCTTCACCGTCCAATTGGATTGACTACTCCGACATCACTCCTGTGAAAAGCTGGTGGGACAACGGAGGCATCGTGCTCGCCATGTGGCACTGGAACGTTCCAAAAGCTGAAGGTGATACTGATACAAATAACTACACTTCAACCCTAAGCGAAACTGCATTTAACATTGACAACGCCTTTACAGAAGGTACTTGGGAATACAATACCGTGCATGCTGACCTTGCAAAGATTGCCGGTTACCTGAGATTATTGCACGATGCCAACATTCCTGTGATCTGGCGTCCGCTGCACGAAGCTGCAGGAGGATGGTTCTGGTGGGGAAAGAACGCCGACAGCTTCAAAAAACTTTGGGTAGAAATGTTCGACTATTTCGAAACGCAAGGCTTGAATAACTTGATTTGGGTATGGACCAGTGAAACCAACGACACCGACTGGTATCCCGGTGATGAGTACGTGGACATTATCGGGCGGGATCTGTATGGAAACGATGCTGTCGACTGCGCTGCACAATACCGGATCCTCACCAACGACTTCGGCAACAAGATGATTACGTTGAGCGAATGCGGTTATTCGGAATATACCGATTCCACTGTCGGCCTGCTTTCCGAACAGTGGAATGCAGGAGCGCGCTGGTTGTGGTTCATGCCGTGGTACGATTCGGCGGAAAGTACCTCATTTCATGCCGATGAAGCATGGTGGCAGGACGCGATGAATCAGGATTACGTGGTTTCGCGTGACGAGCTTCCGGATTTCAGATAACTTCAAGTGAAAAGTAAAAGGATGGCGGGTTGACGTGTCAAGCAGGTTCCGCCATCCTTTTTTCGTTTCTGTTATCCTTGCAGAAATAGTTTCTGAGGGTGTTCCGATGTTTTCGGAAACATGTGCCTGACGGCAGAATTTATTTTTATATTTGCGTAAAAGAGATTTTATCAATACCATTAAAAACTTTGACATATAATATGAAGAAACTGATTGCAGTCGCGCTGCTGGCATGTGGCTGGGGTGCTGCGGAGGCAAAAGTTACTTTGCCTGAAATCTTGAGTGACAACATGGTGCTCCAGCAGCAGACGGACGTGCGCTTGTGGGGCTGGGCTGCTCCGAACGGGAACATAACGGTGAAACCTTCGTGGAGCGACAAGGTTTACCGCACGCAGGCCGACGGAGAAGGCAGATGGATCCTTTCGGTCGCTACCCCTGCAGCGGATTATACTGCGCGTTCCATTGAGATTTCCGACGGAGAACCGGTAGTGCTGAAGAATATACTGATCGGCGAAGTGTGGTTCTGCTCCGGGCAGTCCAATATGGAAATGCCTTTGGCGGGATTTGACAACTGTCCCATCGAAGGAGCGAACGAAGTGATAGCCTCCTCGTCGCAATGGAAAGGAATCCGTGTGGCTACGGTAGAGAAGAACGGCCAGTTGAAGCCGGTCGACCGCTGCAAGGGAGTCTGGAAAGTAAGCAGTCCGGAAAATGCTCCGAGATTCAGTGCTACGGCTTTCTTTTTTGCGCGGATGATGAATCGGGTGCTTGATGTTCCGGTCGGCATTATCAATTGCAGTTGGGGAGGCTCTAAAGTGGAAGGATGGCTTCCTGCCGAGATCGTTTCGCAGTACCCCGATGTAGACCTTAAACGCGATATCCGGAAGGAAGAACCGCACGACTGGTGGCATTACCTGAGTCCGACATTGATGTATAACGGTATGCTGAAACCTCTTCAGAACTATACCATAAAAGGTTTTCTGTGGTATCAGGGCGAATCGAACGTAGGTTTCCACAAAACTTACGGAGAGCGTCTGAAAACAATGGTGGACCTCTGGCGCAAGGAGTGGGGGATTGGCGAACTGCCTTTCTATTTTGTGAAACTGGCTCCGTATGGAAGCTTCGAAGGGACGGGATCGGCTCTGTTGAGGGAAGCCCAGTATAAAGCCCAGTCGCTGACACCGAACAGTGCGATGATTTCAACAAACGATTTGGTAGAGCCTTACGAGGCATGGAATATTCACCCGAAAGACAAGAAGCATGTGGGAGAGCGCCTGGCGTATCAGGCTTTGGTGAAGACTTATCATGTAGGCGGAATCGAGGCCGACAGCCCAGCCTGCAAGTCGATGACGGTGGAAGGAAATGCGGCAATGCTCGATTTTGTTCATGCGGACAACGGATTCAACCGGTTGAAAGGCATGGAAGGATTCGAGATGGCCGGCGAAGACCGTGTGTTCTATCCGGCCCGGGCAGAGGTGGCCGGCAAGAACCGGATTAAGGTGACTTGCGACAAGGTGGCGAAGCCTGTTGCCGTGAGATATGCTTTCCGCGATTATTTTCCCGGAAATGTAGCCAATCTGCGCGGTCTTCCGCTGATACCTTTCCGTACGGACGATTGGGAATAATAAAAAAAGAGCCGCATCCGGCATTTGTCCGGAGCGGCCCTTTCTGATTATAAAAAAACCTCTCTCTTTTTCTTGCTCAAGTCAGCTTATCTTCTGTCATACTGACCGTACATTGCTTTTGCGCTCCATTCCAAATTCTTTCTGATGGTGCGGAGCAAACTTTTTACCTCTTTCATAATACCTAAAGTTTAGTTTTGTTATCCTTAAAAATGCTGCCTTCTTGTGTGAAGGACGCTTTGTTTGTGTTTGTTTATATGTTTTACAGCACAAAAATAAGGCCGTTTTATGAATTGTCATCAGAAAGGGAGAGAAAATTTGCATTCTCCCCTTATTTCTTGATATGTATCAAAGAGGAGAGGGTGATGCTGTCCGTTTTGTCAGTCGGCTTTTTCTCCGGAACACTTTCCGACAGCCTCGTTTGCCTGCCGGATCAGCCTGATTGTAGTAGTGTCGGACGAGAATACCGAATTTAGCCCTTGCGCTTCTTGCGCCGGGTCGCCGGTATAGTCATCTCCCGGCTTCCAGAACGAGTGAGAGGCAGACAATGTTGCATTTCCTCCCCACGCCCAGAAGTTGCATCCCGCAAGAAGTCCTCCGGTGCGGGCATTTTCGCTTACCAGACTGAAGATGAAGCTGTAGTAGTCGTCACGTGCGGTTACTGATGCTTCTTTGTTGAAGCGGAAGCCGTCGCGGGGATATCCGAACTCTTCGATGACGATCGGCTTGCTGTATTTGCGTGCTATGGCGAGATGCTCATTGATGTATGCTTTTGTTTCTTTTCTGGCAGAGTCAAGACATTCTGTCAGCCGGTCTTTTTTGGCCCATCCCCAGTTGTATGGCCAGATGTGGATGTTCATGTAGTCAACATGCCCGTCGGCATGGATTTTCTCAAACAGTTGCAAATCTTCTTCGCATCCGTGTTTCCCTTCGCTTCCGGTAGAAATGAGCTGATTGGGTGCCAGCGAATCAATCAGTGCAGCTGTTTCTCCGATCCATTGCGCAAAAGCGTCTTTGTTTTCCGGTGAGAAAGCTCTTGGCTCGTTTCCTATTTGCCACGACATTACGGTGGGATCGTCCGTATATTTCACTCCCGTATAGCGGTTGGTACGTGTGATGATGTCTTTTACATAATTGGCGAACAGTTTTTTTGCCTTTTCAGATCGCGGGAACTGCTTCACATAATCCATGTATGCCGGCCATCCGTCTACTGCCGGAACCGGTGCCTTGCCGTGTCCTGCCCATTCCAGGTATTGTCCGTATCCTCCGCTCCATTCCCAGGAGTTGTTGAGATAGAGCACAGCCAGCATGTCCCGTTTGCGCATTTCTGCCAGCAGATAGTCAAGTCCGGCCAGAATGGTGTCGTTGTATATGCCGGGAGCTGTCTGCAGGGTGGGTTCTACTTTGGCGGGCACTCCGCGTCTGCCGTCAGATCCTACCAGAATCCGCAGGTTGTCTACGCCCATCGACTTGAGCGAATCAAGTTCGGCTGTCAGGCGCATGCGGTTTCCTCCTGTTCCTTCAGAACCAAGGATAGCGCCATACCAGAAGTTGGCTCCCACATAATAATACGGTTGGTTGTGGCGGATAAACTGTCCGTCTTTGACTGAAACGAAAGGGCTTCCGTCGTTTGCCTGTTTGGGTGATGAGCATGACAATCCTGCCACACATGCCATCACGCAGAAAAAGATTTGTTTCCTCATGATATAAAGATTAAGTGTTTTGTGGGTAAAGTTAGGCGAATGTGTCTGGATTGTCTTCTACTTTCTTATCAAAAACTGATACTATGCTGCCGGGGGTGAAAAACTAAGGCCGTTATGCGTGCTGTCGGCGGCAAGGCTATATGTGATGTATACAAACGCTTGTTGGAATCCTTATTCGGCAGCTGGAAATAAAAATCCCCGTAACCTTTAGAAGTTACAGGGATTTATTATGCTGATTAATTAGTCAGAATTACTTGTTCAGAGCCAGAGCTACGTTAACGGCGCAAGCTACAGTACATCCTACCATCGGGTTGTTTCCGATACCCAGGAATCCCATCATTTCTACGTGAGCGGGAACTGAAGAAGAACCTGCGAACTGAGCGTCTGAGTGCATACGTCCCATGGTGTCGGTCATACCGTAAGAAGCAGGACCTGCAGCCATGTTGTCAGGGTGAAGTGTACGTCCTGTACCGCCACCTGATGCTACTGAGAAGTAAGGCTTGCCAGCAAGTACACGTTCTTTCTTATAGGTACCTGCAACCGGATGCTGGAAGCGTGTCGGGTTGGTAGAGTTACCTGTGATAGATACGTCTACGTTTTCGTGCCACATGATAGCTACACCTTCGCGAACATCGTCGGCGCCGTAGCATTTTACTTTAGCGCGCGGACCGTCTGAATACGGAGTTTCCTTCACGATATTCAGTTCGCCGGTGAAGTAGTCGAACTTAGTCTGCACATAAGTGAAGCCGTTGATGCGGGAAATGATCATGGCAGCATCTTTGCCCAGACCGTTCAGAATGCAGCGCAAAGGGTTCTTGCGAACTTTGTTTGCCATTTCTGCGATCTTGATGGCACCTTCAGCGGCAGCGAATGATTCGTGGCCTGCCAGGAAGGCGAAGCACTGGGTTTCTTCGCGGAGCAGACGGGCAGCCAGATTGCCGTGTCCCAAACCAACTTTACGGTCGTCAGCCACAGAACCCGGGATGCAGAATGCCTGCAAGCCGATACCGATAGCTTCGGCAGCGTCAGCAGCGTTCTTGCAGCCTTTCTTCAGCGCGATGGCGCAACCTACCACGTAAGCCCATTTTGCATTCTCGAAGCAGATGCCCTGTGTTTCCTGACAAGTCAGATACGGGTCAAGTCCTGCCGCGTCACAGATTGCGTTAGCTTCTTCAATGTCTTTGATACCGTTTTCGTTCAATGCAGCAAGAATCTGCTTCATGCGACGGTCTTGACTTTCAAACTGTACTGGTCTAATCATAATCTGTGTCCTCCTATTATTCTTTACGTGGGTCAATATATTTAACTGCGCCTTGTTCGGGCTTGAAGCGGCCGTAAGTTCCGGTAACGGCTTTCAACGCTTCGTTAGCGTCTACACCCTTCTTCACTTGCTCCATGAACTTGCCCATGTGAACAAATTCGTAACCGATCACCTGATTGTCTTTGTCAAGAGCCATGCGGGTGATGTAGCCTTCAGTCAGTTCGAGGTAACGGGTGCCTTTGGCTTTTGTTCCATACAGCGTACCTGTCTGGCTGCGGAGGCCCTTGCCCAAGTCTTCCAGACCTGCACCGATCATCAGACCGCCTTCAGAGAAAGCCGACTGAGTACGTCCGTAAACGATTTGCAGGAACAGCTCGCGCATGGCAGTGTTGATAGCGTCGCAAACCAAGTCGGTGTTCAATGCTTCCAGAATAGTCTTTCCCGGCAGGATTTCAGATGCCATAGCCGCAGAATGAGTCATACCTGAGCAACCGATAGTTTCTACCAGACATTCTTCGATGACACCTTCCTTCACGTTCAGTGTCAGTTTGCAGGTACCTTGCTGCGGAGCGCACCATCCGATACCGTGTGTCAAACCTGAGATGTCTTTGATTTCTTTTGCCTGAATCCATTTCCCTTCTTCGGGAATCGGAGCGGGACCGTGATTGGGTCCTTTTGCGACACAACACATGTGTTCAACTTCGTGTGAATAAGTCATATTCCTTACGTTTAGTTAGTAATAAAAATAAGTGTTCGTAAACCACTGATCAGAGAATGCTTTCCCCAATTCGCACGCAAAGTTACTCCTTTTATTTCAGTTCTGCAACGAGGCGGACCTAACTTTTTGTTGCATTTTAATGATATTTTTCTAGTAATTCTCTGTTTTGTAAAGTCCGGTTGCCAAATCGTTTCTCTGTATGGTATTTTCCTTGTATATTTGCCGTGGATTTCTTTATCTCCAGCCTGGAGATTGAAAATGTATGCCGGCGAATGTTAGTAAAAAACGATTATGGAAAAGAACGGAATTGTGATCAGTGACTCGGCCTTGCGCAAAGGGGCGGAGAAAGGGATGGATGCTTTTTTGCAGGTGTTCATCGATGCCTATCTGAAGGTTATGGAAGGAGAAGGTTTCGATGCGGAGAAAATGCACAGGCTCAACGGCTGGCAGCATGCGCTGCTGAGCTATCATTTCTTCAGACAGGAAGTGCTGGAGGGAGGCTTTGTGCAGCTTATACAGAACGGTTTCGGACCTTATATCTATGACAATCCTTTTGCGAAGGCGATGCGTCTGATGGGGCTGAAAGAGTTTGCGAAAATGATTTACGCCACCAAGGAGATTTATGACGAACATCGGGCCGATCTGGAAAAAGACTGTACGGAAGAGGAGTTTATGGCCATGTACGAACAGTATGAGGCGTTCGATGACTTTGAGGACGAGTTTATCAGTGAAGAGGAGGAGATTACGGAACAGATAGCGCGCTACGTAGACGGGCATATTGGAGATTTTGCGGAGATAAGCCAGGATGACGGCGAATAGAGCCGTTTTTTTATGTTAAAAATTCCGGGCGAGTGCAGTGCTTTCGCTTTGTTTGCATTTATTTTATAAACGATTATCTAAAAACTATAAAAACAGAATTGAAGAACATGAAAAGATTTAAGTGGGCGGCTCTGGTTGCCGCAATGGTGTCTATGGTGGGGTTTACGTCGTGTCTGAATAATGACGATGATGGTACGCGTACCACTTGGGGGTATTTCCGTGCTGTGGGGAATTATGGCGCAGTGTATTTTCAAGACATGTATGATTTCAAATATCAGCCGACAACTTCCCTTATGGATAGTCCGACGTCCGAACTGGCTTTTTTGTATTTTACCTATAACCAGAACGACATTACGCAAGGAGCTACGAGCATCGACATTACGCTGTTGCAGAATCCGACTTATCTGAAACGTCTTTCTGTCGGCACCACCCTTCCGGATGAGAAAGAAACGGTGTCGTTGGTTGATCTGAGCAGCGCCAATGGAGGAATTTGGGGCGTAAATGAATTTCTGGTATTGTCACCGACCTATTTGCTGAAATCGGGAACAACTGATGAAAATCTGACTGAAGAGCTTGCAAACCATCGTCTGGAAGTGTACTATGATGCAAATGAGAACACCAATACAAGCACGCTGACTCTTAATTTGCGGTATACGATAAGTGGGGCGACCGCGCCTGAAGAAGGCTCTGATGCAGAACATTGGGCTGATGAATACACGGTTTCTTATACGGACGCCGTATACGTAAGACTTTCAGACGTGATATCTAAGTATCAGGCAAACAACTCGGGAAACGATCCGGAAAAAATTGTTGTGGAATACGAAGACTACAATGGTTCTGGCAGTGTTCCTACTATGGATCCCGACAAGAAACTCAGCAGGACTATTTCTTACGATTGGGTTAAGGTTTCGGATGACCAGTGATCCCATTCCAGTGAAAAATCTGGAAGCCGCGTCAAACTGAAAAAAGTTTAAAACTGTGCCGTTTTCAGTTTGATGCGGCTTCTTTTTTCTTGGAAAGAATACTTTTTTATACCTTTGTAGTTCATTTCTTGTTTGACCGATTGAAAACGAAAGATATAGAACATGGATTATAAGGATTTGTTCAGAAAAATAGCATTGCTGCTTTCGAATCCCTCCAGATTTTGGGGCGAAACAGACGGCATGTGCAGCCGGAATGTACAGATGGATTTCGTGTATCCGCTGATCGGCCTGTGTGGGCTGGCAGAGTTTGCCGGCACATTCATCCATTATGACGGTGCTGCCGGCGAACTTTTCCAGTGGGCGCTGATGCGCTGCTGTGCCGTGGCCGTTGCTTTGTTCGGAGGCTTTTTTCTGGCTGCCTACCTGGTGGAAAGAATTTGCGGTCGATGGATGCCGAAGAATGTTTCCAGGAGCGACATTCAGACTTTTGTGGGCTATTCCATGGTTGTGATTTTTGTGCTCGACATTGTGTGCAGCTTTTATTCGATCCTGATCTTGCAGTGGATTCTGCAGCTTTATACGATTCTGATCGTGTTTGAAGGCGCGAGAAGGTTCTTGAAGGTGGACGAGGAAAAACTTACGCTTTATACGGTGGCAGCTTCTGTTGTCATCTTGCTTTCTCCTGCCTTGATTGAATTTATATTTAACAAACTGACTGTAATACTGAACTGATGAAAGAGAAGACGAACAATAATGTCAATATAAAGAATAAGCGTGCATCGTTCGACTACGAATTTATTGACACCTATACGGCGGGCATTGTTCTGACGGGTACTGAAATCAAATCCATCCGTCAGGGAAAGGCAAGCCTGGTGGATACCTACTGCTTTTTCTCAAAAGGAGAACTGTGGGTGAAGAACATGCACATAGCCGAGTATTTCTACGGCTCGTACAATAATCATCTGGCCCGCCGTGACCGCAAGCTTCTCCTCACAAAGAAGGAACTCCGAAAGCTGGAACGCACCTCGGCTGAACCCGGATTTACCATTGTGCCTGCACGTCTGTATATCAACGAGAAGGGACTGGCAAAGGTGGTTGTCGCATTGGCCAAAGGTAAAAAGCAGTACGACAAGCGGCAAACGTTGAAAGAGAGAGAAGACAAGCGGATGATGGACCGTATGTTCAAACGTTGACCGGGATTTTCTTCTTCCAAAACATACAGAAATATGCCAACAATACAGGAACAGATAAACGGACGCATACTGGTGCTCGACGGGGCAATGGGCACAATGATTCAGCGGTATAACTTGTCGGAAGCGGATTTCCGTGGAGAACGTTTCAAAGATGTGCCGGGAATGATGAAAGGAAACAATGACTTGCTCTGCCTCACTCGCCCTGACATAATAGAAGAAATTCATCGCAAGTATCTGGAAGCGGGGGCGGATATCATCGAGACGAACACGTTTAATGCCACTTCGGTGTCTATGTCGGATTATCACACGGAAAACTGCTGCCGTGAAATCAATCTGGAGGCTGCGCGTCTGGCACGCCGTGTGGCGGATGAATATACTGCCCGCACGCCCGGCAAACCCCGTTTTGTCGCTGGTGCGGTCGGACCTACCAACAAGACTTGTTCTATGAGTCCGGATGTGAACAATCCGGCTTTCCGCGCCTTGACTTTCGACGTACTGCAAGCGGCTTATCGCGAACAGATGGAGGCTTTGCTTGAAGGCGGGGTGGATGCAATTCTGATTGAAACTATATTTGATACGCTGAATGCGAAAGCCGCTATTGCTGCGGCCGAATCAGCGATGCAGAAAACGGCGCGGAAGGTTCCGCTGATGCTTTCCGTCACGGTTTCGGATACGGGCGGAAGAACGCTGTCCGGCCAGACGCTTGATGCGTTTTTGGCTTCCGTACAGCATGCCGGCATTTTTTCTGTCGGTCTGAACTGTTCGTTCGGAGCCCGGCAGCTGAAGCCGTTCCTGGAGCAGCTGGCACGCCGCGCTCCTTATTATATCAGCGCTTACCCCAATGCGGGTCTCCCCAATTCGTTGGGCGAGTACGACCAGACTCCCGAAGAAATGGCCGCAGAGATAAAGGAATATATAGATGAAGGGCTGGTGAACATCGTAGGGGGGTGCTGCGGTACGACGGAAAAATATATTGCGGCCTATCAGCCGCTGGTGCGTGGAGCACGTCCGCATGTTCCGGTTCCCAAGCCGGAAACCTTGTGGCTTTCGGGGCTTGAATTGCTGGACGTTACTCCTGAAATCAATTTTGTGAATGTGGGCGAGCGTTGCAATGTGGCAGGTTCGCGCAAGTTTCTCCGGCTGGTCAACGAAAAAAAATACGATGAAGCTCTTGCCATCGCACGCAAGCAAGTGGAAGACGGAGCGCAGATTCTGGATGTGAACATGGATGACGGCTTGCTGGATGCAGTTGCCGAGATGACAAACTTTCTCAATCTGATGGCTTCTGAACCGGATGTGGCTCGTGTGCCTGTGATGATTGATTCGTCTAAGTGGGAAGTGATCCGGGCTGGGCTGAAGTGCGTGCAGGGAAAGTGTGTGGTCAATTCCATTTCGCTGAAAGAGGGTGAAGAAACATTTCTGGAACATGCCCGCGAAATCAGGCGGATGGGAGCGGCTGTGGTAGTCATGGCTTTTGATGAACGGGGGCAGGCAGATACGTTTGAGCGTAAGATTGAAGTTTGCGAACGGGCTTACCGCCTGTTGGTCGGTAAGTTGGATTTCAATCCGGTTGACATCATTTTCGACCCGAATGTCTTGGCTGTTGCTACAGGCATTGAAGAGCACAGCAATTACGCGGTTGACTTTATCAAGGCGGCCGGATGGATACGCAGGCATTTGCCCGGAGCGCATGTCAGCGGAGGGGTGAGCAATCTCTCGTTTTCTTTCCGGGGCAACAATTACATCCGTGAGGCTATGCATGCAGTGTTTCTTTATCATGCTATCCGCGAAGGCATGGATATGGGAATAGTCAATCCGGGTACCTCTGTACTCTATACGGATATTCCGGCTGATGTGCTGGAGCGTATTGAAGATGTGGTGCTGAATCGCCGCTCCGATGCGGCCGAGCGTCTGGTGGAGGTTGCCGAGCGGCTGAAAGCGGAGAGGGACGAAGCGGGAAGCGCAGGTGCACAGACCCATCAGGCATGGAGGGAAGACACCGGAGTTGAAGAACGTCTGCAATATGCCTTGGTCAAAGGTATCGGTGATTATCTGGAAGAGGATCTTGATGAGGCGCTGGCAAAGTATCCGAATGCGGTAAGTATCATCGAAGGACCGCTGATGGATGGCATGAACAGGGTAGGCGAACTGTTCGGTTCCGGCAAAATGTTTTTGCCGCAGGTAGTAAAGACAGCCCGCACGATGAAAAAAGCCGTGGCCTTTCTTCAGCCTTATATTGAGGCGGAAAAGCAGGAAGGTGCCCGAAAGGCAGGAAAGGTGCTGCTGGCAACGGTGAAAGGGGACGTGCATGATATCGGAAAGAATATTGTATCGGTTGTGATGGCCTGCAATAATTATGAAATTGTTGATTTGGGTGTGATGGTGCCGGCAGAAAAGATTGTGGAAACGGCAATCCGTGAGCGGGTGGACATTGTGGGGTTGAGCGGATTGATTACTCCGTCGCTTGAAGAAATGGTGCATGTAGTGGGTGAGATGCAGCGTGCAGGTCTGCATATTCCGGTAATGATCGGAGGGGCTACGACTTCCAAGCTGCATACGGCCTTGAAGATTGATCCTGCTTATGGCGGTACGGTCGTTTATTTGAAAGATGCCTCTCAGAATGCACCCGTTGCGGCGCGTTTGCTGAATCCGGATACGGCAAAACATTTTGCGGAAGAGCTTGCGGCTGAATATGAGCGTCTGCGCGAAAGTAACCGTATGAAAACGGTAAGTACCGTTTCGTTGGAAGAGGCGCAGAAAAACCGGCTGAATCTTTGGGACTGAAACTTTTAATACTGGCAGTATATGAATGTACAAATCGAAGAAGGATGGAAACGGGTTTTGGCTCCGGAATTTGAAAAGCCTTATTTTAAAGAGTTGACCGATTTTGTCAGGCAGGAATATCGTGCCACCACAGTATATCCCCCGGGACGGCTGATATTCAATGCGTTCAATCTTTGCCCTTTCAACAAGGTGAAGGTCGTGATTATCGGTCAGGATCCGTATCATGGGCCGGGACAGGCTCATGGATTGTGCTTTTCGGTGAATGATGGCATTCCTTTCCCTCCTTCGTTGCAGAATATATTCAAAGAAATTCATGACGATTTGGGTATGCCGATTCCTGCGAGCGGGAACTTGACAAGATGGGCAGAGCAAGGGGTGCTTTTGCTGAACGCTACCTTAACAGTGCGTGCCCATCAGGCTGGCTCTCATCAGGGGAAAGGCTGGGAGATTTTTACCGATGCGGTAATTCGTGTGCTCGCTGAAAGCCGTGAGCATCTTGTTTTCATCTTATGGGGATCATACGCTCAGAAAAAAGGTGCCTTTATCGACCGGCAAAGGCATCTTGTACTGACATCTGTACATCCTTCTCCCTTGTCGGCCTATCACGGTTTCTTTGGAAACAGGCACTTCAGCCGGACCAATGCTTATCTTGTGGAGAACGGAGAAACTCCGATACAGTGGTAAGTCCGGAAGCAGACTGGAGCAAGAACAGAAATTCAAATGCAGAAACACAAGGCTGCAAAACGCTGTTTGTGACCTTGTGTTTCTGCATTCTGTTTGTTTGTCGGTTTTTTTCTATTTTGCGGTATAATGTGTTGTTAGATCAGCTGCATGCCCAGTTTTTCACATTCTTTGCGCATATCTTCCGGCCATATGCTTGCCTGGATTTCTCCGATATGTCCTTTTTTGAGATAGAGCATGCAGAGGCGTGACTGTCCGATACCTCCTCCGATTGTGAGAGGCAGCGTTCCTTCCAGCAGGCGTCGGTGGAAATACAGCTTGGTGCGTTCTTCTTTTCCGGCCAGTTCCAGCTGCTTCAGCATTGCTTCCTTGTCTACGCGTATACCCATTGATGAGATTTCAAAGGCACGTCCCAATACGCTGTTCCATACCATCAGGTCACCGTTCAGTCCCGGCAGGCCGGTCTTGGGATCGATCGTAGTATAATCGTCATAATCCGGAGCGCGCAGGTCGTGCGGTTGTCCGTTGCTCAGCTTGCAGCCGATACCGATGATAAACACGGCACCGTAACGTTCGGTAATGAGGTTTTCACGTTCTTTGGCCGTTTTGTCGGGGTACATCTGCAGCAAGTCTTCTGCATGGATGAAATGCACGTCATGTGCAAGGAAAGGAGTGATTTGCGGATACATTTCACAGATCATGTATTCGGTGCGCCGCATGGCAGCATAGATGCGAGTGACAATGCTTTTCAAGAATTCAACAGTGCGTTGTTCGGGAGTGATTACTCGTTCCCAGTCCCACTGGTCAACATAGAGCGAATGGATGTTTCCGAGCTCTTCATCTGCCCGTATCGCATTCATGTCCGTGTATATGCCGTATCCCGGTTCGATTTTATAATCGGCCAGTGTCAGCCGTTTCCATTTTGCAAGCGAGTGCACTACTTCAGCTTCCTTATCTCCCAAGTCTTTGATGGGGAAAGTAACAGGGCGTTCCGTTCCGCTGAGGTCATCGTTGATGCCCATTCCTTTCAGTACGAAAAGCGGTGCCGTTACACGGCGCAGGCGGAGTTCGGATGACAGGTTCTGCTGGAAAAACTCCTTTATTTGTTTAATGCCCAGCTCGGTTTGTTTCATGTCGAGCAATGGCTTGTAGTTCGCAGGTTTTATAAGATAGCTCATACTTCGGTTTGTTTTGTTATTATTGTATATGTTTGGCAAAGATAGCCTTATTTTGTAAATGTGCAATATGTTTCTTTGGAAAACTTGTCAAAATGATTGTTCTTCTGCTGTGATAGCGTTATTTTGAAAAGCGTTTGTTGTCTGCTTTTATTTCATGGATTGCTGTTGCCCATAGGGCAGATGCGCAAAAAAATAGCCTGCCGTTCTCACTTGACAGACGGCAGGCCTTGATTCATTTTTTTTACCGAAAAGCAGGCTTATCGGTTCTTGTACATATTTTCGTAGTAATTCTGATAGTCACCGCTCGTTACGTTCTTCACCCATTCCTGATTGTCCAGATACCATCTGATTGTCTTTACGATTCCGTCTTCGAATTTGGTTTCGGGATACCAGCCCAATTCATTCTTGATTTTTGTCGGGTCGATGGCATAACGCTGGTCATGCCCCAAGCGGTCTTTTACAAATGTAATCAGCGAATCGTTGATCCAATCGATATTGATTTGTCCGTCGGAGCCGATTTCTTTTTTCTTGAGTACAGAACGGTATGCCGGCTCTTCTGTCATCAGACGATGGATGGTGGCGATTGTCAGTTTGACGATTTCTATATTTTGTTTTTCGTTGTGTCCTCCCACGTTGTATATCTCCCCGTTGCGTCCGTGCTGGATTACCATGTCGATGGCTTTGCAGTGGTCTTCGACATACAGCCAGTCGCGGACATTGGTCCCGTTGCCATAAACCGGAAGACGTTTTCCCTCGAGAATGTTCTTGATTATCAGCGGTATCAGTTTTTCAGGGAAATGGTAAGGGCCGTAGTTGTTTGAGCAGCGTGTAATGGTGACCGGCATCTTATAGGTGTCGCGATAAGCCATTACGATAAGGTCGGCGCTGGCTTTTGAGGCGCTGTACGGGCTGTGCGGGCAGATTGGAGTTTCTTCAGTGAAATATCCTTCATCTCCCAGCGAGCCATAGACTTCATCCGTTGAAACCTGATGATAGCGCACACCCTTTCTCCATGTGGGATAGCCATATTCATCCTTGCCTGTCACCCACGCACGGCGGGCTGCGTCAAGCAGGTTTTGAGTGCCGAGAATGTTGGTCTGCAAGAACAGTTGCGGATTTTCTATGCTGCGGTCAACGTGGCTTTCTGCTGCAAAGTTCACGATGTAGTCAAACTTGTATTCGGCAAACAGCTGGTCGGCCAGATTGCGGTCGCAGATATTCCCTTTGACGAAATAACAGCGTTCGTTGTCAATGTCATCGGCAATTGTTCCCAGATTGCCGGCATAAGTCAATGCATCAAGAACCACCACTTTTATGTCATCGTATTTTGCCAGGATGTATTTGATATAGTTGGCACCGATGAATCCGGCCGCTCCTGTTACAAGATAAGTTTTCATAATTTGGTCTTTAATTTATCGCCGCAAATTTCGGAAAGTTTTTTGAAAGTGACAAGTTTTTTATCTTTTATCATTCAGTTCGATGACTTCCATATCTGAGAAATTTCCGTTGTCAACGGTGAAACGAACCAATGTTCTTGCCTTATGGAACCCATAGATGCCCGCCGCTCCCGGATTGATGTGCAGCAGTCCGAGCGTCTTGTCAAATTTTACTTTCAGAATGTGCGAGTGTCCGCTTATGAACAGTTTGGGCGGGTTGGCGAAGATTTGCTTGCGTATTGAGGGGTCGTATTTTCCAGGATAGCCTCCGATGTGCTTCATCAGCACGCTGGCTCCATCTACGGTGAACTGAGCTGTTTCGGGATATCGGACACGTATGTCCTGTCCGTCAATGTTGCCGTATACGGCGCGTAGCGGACGGAAGGCCGCAAGGCGTTCGGCGATTTCAAGCGAACCGATGTCGCCTGCGTGCCAGATTTCGTTGCAGCTGTCAAAATATTTCAGATAGCGTTCGTCCCAATAGCCGTGGGTGTCGGATAAGAGTCCTATTCTTGTCATGCCTGTTCTTTTTTGTTTTCGGATATGAGCAGCAGCTTGTCGCCCGGATGCAGTTCCAGCTGCCCGTTGGGGATGATGAATTCGTTGTCCCGTTTCACCAGCATCACGAGTGTTCCCTGCGGGAGCTTCATGTCGGCCAGCCTGTTCCCTTTCTGAAGCATCTCTGTTGTCAGGGTCAGATCATTGAGCGACGAGTCGATTTCGTCCGGCAATTCTACGCCGAACTCGTTTCCTTCCTTCTCTGCCGGAAGGTCAAGGTGGAGTATCCGTGCCGTTTTGGCAATGCTCATCCCCTGGATAATCAGTGAGAGCAGCGTGATGAAGAACACGATGTTGAACAGTTGCTGCGACCCTTCGATTTCTGCCAGAACCGGATAAGTGGCGAATATGATGGGAACAGCGCCGCGCAGTCCCACCCATGATACAAACAGGCGTGCCTTGTTGGTCAGTTTCCTGAACGGAAGCAGGCATAGAAACACGCTTATCGGGCGTGCCGCAAGGATCATGAAAATGCCGATGAGCATTGCTACCGCAGCTATGTCGAGCATTTCATGCGGATTGACCAGCAGTCCTAGCGTGAGGAATACGATGATCTGGAACAGCCAGGTAAGTCCGTTCATGAATGTGCTGATGTCTTTCCGGAATGCCAGCCGTGCGTTTCCTACAATCATTCCCATAATGTATACGGCCAGGTATCCGTTGCCTTTGAGCTGGTCGGTTACGGTGAATGTGATGAATACCAGGCTGAGCAGCAGGATCGGATAGAGCGAGCTGTTTGAGAGATTGATCTTGTTTACCAGCCATACGGAGAAACGCCCGGCGGCGTATCCGATCACGCCTCCGAAAAAGAACTGGATCAGCAGGTCTTTTCCTACAATCAGAAAGTTCAGGTCGTTTCCGCTGGATATGACCTGGATGAGGATGATGGTAAGCATGTAGGCCATCGGGTCGTTGCTTCCGCTTTCCAGCTCGAGCATGGGCCGGAGGTTCTGCTTCAGATTCATGTTCTGTGAGCGCAGAAGATTGAACACGGAGGCGGAGTCGGTTGACGACATGGTGGCGGCCAGCAGCATCGAAGTGAGCAGAGGCAATTGGATGTTGGTGTTGTCCCATCCCGAAATCCAGTAGATGAACGCTCCGGTGAGCAAAGTGGTCAGGAGCACGCCTAACGTAGACAGGACGATGCCGGGCTTGAGTACGGGACGGATGTCGGCGTACTTTGTGTCCATGCCTCCTGAAAAGAGGATGATGCTCAACGCTATCATTCCGATGAACTGGGCGTCGGATGCGCTGTGGAACTGCAGTCCCAGTCCGTCACTTCCGAACAGCATGCCTACAACGAGGAAGAGCAGCAAGGTCGGTATTCCGAACCGGTAGCCCGTCTTGCTGATAAGGATACTTGAAAGAATCAGGATGGAGCCGATAAGAAGAATGTTTTCTGCCGTAAATATCATGGGCTTGAGTTTTTTGTGGTTTGTGAAATGTCTGTTTTATCCATTTCCGGTGCGGCCTTTGCTGGCAAGAAAGATGGCCCGGCTCTTGAAAAAGTTTGTCTTCAGCCTGGAGATGGTTATCTTTAAGCTGAAGATATGTATCTTTAGTCTGGAGATTTGCATCTTCAGGCTAGAGATATAGATTTTTACAGGCCGGCATAAATTTCCTGTCGGCTTTCCGCTGCATTGTCCTCATGGGACGTATGGTCAGAAATGGATACTTTTTGTTGCAAAAATAGGAATAAAAATAAAAAAATCGTTATATTTGCAATGTTTTGTTCCGTTTGTGCTTCCGGATGGCGAAGCCGCGGATGAAAAGGGAATCGGGTGAAAGTCCCGGACAGTCCCGCTGCTGTAAGCTCCATAAGCGGTTGGCCCGTTTGCTGCAAGCCACTGTTTTCCGCTGATTGTCGGGAAAACGGGAAGGCAGGGTAATACCGGAGTAAGTCAGAAGACCTGCAAAACGAAGTCATGCTTGCATTCTCGAGGAAAGGATGGCAAGATTGAGGTGTGCAAACGTTTCAAACTTAAAATAAAGTATTATGAATGTAAAGAGTTTTTTGATGGGCATGCTTTGCCTGTTGGCGACGGGTGTATCGTTTGTGTCCTGCAATGACGACAACGACGATTTCCTGGATGATACGGGTTCGAAAGTATCTTTGCCGGGGCGTAGGGCTTACATCCTGTATGAAGGAAGCTACGGACAGGGCAATTCCGGCCTGGCATTCTATGCTCCCGACGGCAATGCGGATTTTATCGGCGACATATATACGGTGCAGAACGGAAAGGGACTGGGGGATACCGGCTCGGCGATGATCGAACATGACGATAATATTTATGTCGTTGTTTCCGGTTCGAACTATGTGGTCCGCCTGAATGCTGCGGGAGTGGAGCAATGCCGCCACGAGTTTGAGTACATGCCCCGGTATATTGATGCAGAAGACGGCTATGTTTATGTAACTCAGTATGGAGGGCGCGTGAGCAAGCTGGATGCGGTTACGCTGGATGAGGTTGGCGTTTATCAGGGGCAGCCTGACCATGCATATGAAGGCATCGTCGAATGCAACGGTTTGCTGTATGTAGCCGACAGCCAGACCCGTGACGAGTCTGCCACAGTGGTGTTGGGATATAACAGCGAAGTGCTTGTAATCGATCCGAACTCGATGCAGCTTAAGCAGACTGTGTCTGTTACGGTGAATCCCGAACGCTTGTGGGAATGTGACGGCAAGGTCTTTTTGATTTCTAGGGGTGATTATGCCACCGTAACAGATAGCTGGCTGCAGCTTATAGATACACAAACCAATACGAAGACCGACATAGAAAAAGCGGCGAAGCTCGCCGAGAGAGACAATGTCTTGTATCTGATCAATACCGAATATGACAGCAGTTATAACCAGACAAATTCGTTCTTCACTTACAATATCAGCACCGGGAAGATTACCGACCATACTTTCTTGAACAATAATCCGGAAGAGCTTTCAAGCGCAACGATTTATCTGTTTGAAGTGGATGATGAAACGGGCGACATCTATATCGGTACGAGCGATTATGTGTCGGAAGGAACGGTTTATCGTTTTGATGCCAGCGGCACGTTTAAAGAAAAGTTTGATGCCGGAGGTATCAATCCCAATTCCATGATATTCGTAGACTGAGAAGAATGAAACGTGTATTATTAGCTGCTTGCATAATAACTTTGGTCTTGCTTTCGGCTGCTTGCGGCAGAGGAAGCAAGACTTCTTCTGTTTCGGCAGGTGACACGCTGCAGTTGAGGTATGCCCGCAACTTGTGCATTGTCCGTTATCCGGATTACACCATGGCCGTATTGCGCAATCCGTGGGATACCTTGAAAACGCTGCACACCTATGCGCTGGTGGACAAAAGGGATTCGCTGCCGGAAGGGTTGCCTGACAATGCCACTGTGGTCAGAGTGCCGCTGGAAAGATGCATGGTTTATTCGTCCGTTCATTGCAGCCTGCTTAAGGAACTGGATGCGCTGCACCGGATTGCGGGCATATGCGGTCTGGAGTATATGAATATGCCGGAAATAAAGGACGGATGCGAAAAAGGAACAATTGCAGACTGCGGAAACAGTCTGGCTCCGGACGTGGAGAAGATCATTGATTTGCATCCCGATGCAATACTGCTTTCTCCATTCGAGAACAGCGGGAGTTATGGCAAAATAGGCAAGCTGGGCATTCCTTTGATTGAATGTGCCGATTACATGGAGGCTTCTCCCCTGGGGCGTGCGGAATGGATGATGTTTTATGGATTGCTGACAGGCAGTTGCGGACGCGCTGACTCGTTGTTCAGAGCGGTCGAAACAACGTATCTTCGGGTGAAAGCGCTGGCTGCTCAAGCAAAAGTGCGTCCTGCGGTTATCTGTGACTTGAAATACGGTTCTGTCTGGTATATCTCGGGCGGAGAAAGCACCACGGGAAAAATGCTGGCTGATGCCGGAGCCGACTATGTTTTTGCAGACCTGAAGAACAGCGGTTCTGTTCCGATGGCTTTCGAAGCCGTGTTTGATAAAGGACAGTATGCAGACTACTGGCTGATAAAGTATAACCAGCCCCATGACAAGACTTATAGTGAGCTGGCCTCAGAGTACGCTCCTTATTCCCGTTTTCTTGCTTTCCGTAACCGGCAGATTTACGGATGCAACAGCCGTCGCATTCCTTTTTATGAGGAAACGCCTTTTCATCCCGACTGGCTGCTGAAAGATATGGTAAGCATTTTTCATCCGGAACTGCTGGAAGGCTATCGTACTAAATATTTTACAGAGTTGGCGGAATGAACAGGCGTAGAGGATTTGTGTTTGGAATGCTGCTTTCGCTGTGCATTCTTTTGCTTGTTGCGGCGAACCTGTTTTTCGGTTCGGTTGATATACCAGCCAGAGCTGTCTGGGAAATTCTTTCCGGCGGCGAGGCGGAAAAAGCGAGTTGGGCGTATATTGTTTGGGAATCACGTTTCCCTCAGTGTGTGGCGGCTTTGCTTTGCGGGGCAGCCCTTTCAGTTTCGGGATTGATGCTGCAAACCGTATTCAATAATCCTCTTGCCGATTCTTCTATTCTTGGAATCAGTTCGGGGGCAAGTCTGGGAGTCGCCCTTGTCGTAATGGCTGGAGGAAGCAGCCTGGCGGCAGGCGTTTTCAGTCTGTCGGGCTTCTTTTCTGTTTTTCTGGGTGCACTGGCAGGTGCTGTGGCCGTTCTTGCCTTGATTTTGTTTCTTTCTTTTCTGATAGAGAGCGGTGTGATGTTGCTTATTGCAGGGATCATGATCGGGTATGTTGTGTCTTCTGTAATTTCTTTGCTGAGTTTCTTTTCAGCAGCCGACAACGTACAGTCTTTTGTCATTTGGGGGCTCGGCAATTTTGGCGGAGTGTCTTTTGACCAGCTTCCTGCCTTCAGTCTTTGTATCGTAGCCGGTCTGGTTGTCGCTCTTTTGCTGATAAAGCCGCTGAATGCCTTGCTCCTGGGGCCTCGTTATGCGGAAAACCTGGGAATCAACGTCCGTCGGGTGCGGAACCTGCTGTTGTTGTCTACAGGCATTCTGACTGCCGTGACAACAGCTTTCTGCGGGCCTGTAGCCTTTATCGGTCTTGCCGTACCTCATATTGCACGTTTGCTGTTGGGAACGTCTAATCATAATTCGCTGATGCCTGTTACTTTGCTCTGCGGATCGGCGATGGCCCTTTTGTGCAATCTGATTTGTGCGCTTCCCGGTGAGTCGGGCATCATTCCTTTGAATGCCGTGACTCCCGTTTTGGGTGCTCCTGTTGTTATTTATGTGATTATCAACCGTCGGAAACTGCAATATTTTAATTGATGGAAGCGGGTCAGGTTATAGTGGAAGGGAATAAGCTTGCCATAGGATATGCAGGCAAGCAGGGCCGGACGGTGCACCGTGATTTGAATTTCCGCCTCTGTTGCGGAGAGTTCACCTGTTTGTTGGGAGCGAATGGAAGCGGAAAATCTACGTTGCTGCGTACGCTCGCAGCGGCCCAGCCTCCTCTATCCGGCAGTCTGACATTGTTCGGAAAACCGGTCAATGCATACGATTCCAAGGAACGTTCACGGTTGATAGGTCTTGTGCTGACAGATAAGACGCAGACGGGCGGCTTGTCTGTCTATGATTTGGTATCGCTCGGGCGTCAGCCTCATACGGGATTTTTCGGCCGTTTGAGCACGCATGATAAAGAAGCTGTTTCCCGGTCGCTTGAAGCTGTAGGCATGCTGCATAAAGCGGATTCATACATGGCTCAGCTTTCCGACGGAGAGCGGCAGAAAGTGATGATTGCGAAAGCGCTGGTTCAAGAATGTCCGTTGATTTTGCTGGATGAGCCCACAGCGTTTCTTGATGTTGTAAGCCGGATAGAAATCATGACGTTGCTGCATCGGATTGCTGCGACAGAGCAAAAGGCGGTTTTAATGTCTACGCATGATGTGGAGCAGGCTCTTGTTCTTGCCGACCGTCTATGGCTCATGACCGGCCGGTATGGTTTGGAATGCGGTTGCACGGAAGATCTGATTCTGGCCAACCGGATGGATTCTCTTTTTGAATTTCAGCCGGACATCCGTTTCGATTTAATGCATGGCGGATTCTCGCCGGAAGTGAAGGGAAAGAAGTTCATTGTTCTTGAAACCGCCGACGAGGTCTTGCGCCACTGGACTCAGAATGCACTGAACCGGCATGATTATTTTTGTTTGATGCCCGGTCAGCAGACCGAATTTCATGGATTGCCTGTCCTGAAAGTTATTTCTCCGGATCAGATTCTATTGGAGGCTAATGGCACGGAAATCTGCTGTTCTTCATTCGAAAATTTGTTTCATGTCCTTTCTTGCCGGTCATGATTTTGTATTTTTGAAAAAAACTATATTTGTATCTGAATATTATGATAACATTTTATGGCAAAGATTGTTTTATTGAAAGGTACGGAGCCCCGGTTGTATCAGCTGGTGGCTCCGTTGGTCATGAATTCCGAAATATTGAAATATAACAATAACTATCCTTTTAAGACGAGCGACTCATTCGTATGGTTCGTGGCCGTTAAGGAAGAGCTGGTGCAGGGATTTGTGCCTGTGGAAATCAGGGGAAAACATTTTGTCATCAACAATTATTATGTGGATGAAAAGTTGGAAAAAAAATTGTTTCCTCAATTGTTGAAGGCTGTACTGAAAAAGTTGGAAGATCATTCGAAAACGTTTCAGGCAGTTGTGATGGTTAGGCATGCGCAATACTTTGCTGATATGGGATTTGAAGTGATAAAGAGTTGGAGGCTCTATCAGAAAATGGAGAAAGCATGAAGGAGAAGAAGAAAAATGTTTATGAACTGGCAGAAGAGAGGCTGGCCGTTTTGTTTAAAGAATTTGACAATATCTATATCTCGTTTTCTGGTGGAAAGGATAGTGGGGTTCTGCTGAACTTATGCATCGATTTCATCCGCAAGCATAATCTGAAACGGCGGATCGGAGTGTTTCATATGGACTATGAGGTGCAGTATAAAATGACGATTGACTTTGTAGACCGGATATTTGAAGCAAACAAAGACATTCTGGATGTCTATCGCATTTGTGTGCCTTTCAAGGTGAGGACATGTACTTCCATGTATCAGAGCTACTGGCGTCCGTGGGATCCTTCAAAAAAGGAGCTTTGGATTCGTGAGATGCCAAAGGATGTCCTGACGGCAGAAGATTTTCCCTTTTTCAGGGAGGACATGTGGGATTATGAATTTCAGCTTAAATTTGCAGCGTGGCTTCACGAACAGAAAGATGCTGTCAGAACTGCATGTCTGGTCGGTATCCGGACGCAGGAGAGCTATAACCGTTGGAGAACCATCTATGGAGGTTTGAAGCAGCAACTTTACCATAATTATCAGTGGAGCTCGAAAATAGCGAACGATGTGTTCAACCTTTATCCGATATATGACTGGAAAACCACGGATATATGGACAGCCAACGGCAAGTTCGGCTGGGATTATAACAAACTGTATGATTTGTATTATCAGGCAGGGGTGAATCTTGAACGCCAACGGGTGGCAAGTCCGTTTATCTGTGAGGCTATTGAGAGCTTGCGGCTATACAAGGTGATTGACCCAGACACGTGGGGAAAAATGATCGGACGCGTGAACGGAGTGAACTTCTCCGGCATATATGGCGGGACGAGAGCTATGGGACGCAATTCAATTAAACTGCCCGAGGGACATACCTGGAAGTCTTTTATGGAGTTCTTGCTGTCTACTTTGCCCGAAGATGCTCAAAGGGGATACCTCTCGAAGCTGCATACCAGCATCAAGTTCTGGCGTACAAAAGGCGGATGTTTGAGCAACGAAACCATACAGAAACTTGTTGATCTGGGCATTCCGATTGAAGTGCGCAATAAGTCGAACTACAAAACGACAAAACATCCTGTCATGATGGAGTATCTGGATGACATCGATATTCCGGAGTTTCGAGAAATACCGACTTATAAGCGGATGTGCCTCTGCATTCTCCGCAACGATTATGCATGCAAGTACATGGGATTTGCCATGACGAAGGAAGATGCGAAAATGAAAAATTACATATTGCAACAATATAAGAATATATGGACGTAAAAGAATATAAAAGTCCGGTATACAGTGTGATTGCTGTACCCGTTGAAAAGGTGTGTGCGAATGATTATAATCCGAACGTGGTGGCTCCTCCAGAGATGAAGTTGCTGGAGCTTTCTATTTGGGAGGATGGCTTTACCATGCCTTGTGTCTGTTATTATGATAAGGAAAACGACAAGTATATCATTGTCGACGGATTCCACCGTTACCGCGTGATGCTGACTTCGAAGCGAATTTATAAAAGAGAAAAAGGCTTGCTTCCTGTCGTTGTGATAGACAAGGATCTGTCGCATCGTATGGGTTCGACAATCCGTCATAACCGTGCCCGTGGCACACACAGTGTAGAGCTTATGACAAGCATTGTGGCGGAATTGACGAGAGCCGGTATGTCGGACAGCTGGATAATGAAGAATATTGGTATGGACAAGGATGAACTGCTTCGCCTGAAGCAGATTTCCGGGCTTGCTGCTCTTTTTGCTGATAAGGACTTTTCAATACCGGAGCCGATGATACCGGCTCCGAAAGATGAAGACTGACTATAATGGTCAATAGATGAAATATCCTATGATTCCGCAACTGATTATCAGTAGTATGGGGTTCGCTTTATAGCGGTAAGAGGCGATAAATGAAACGATGAACAGCATGCTGCTGATAATTATTTGTGCGGTGTCTGTGCCGAAGTTCTCTCCGTTCATCAGAACCAAGGCTGCTGCAGCAAGCAGTCCGACAACTCCGGGACGCAGCCCGCAGAATACAGCCTCAACTGCGGGATGTTTCTGGTATTTCAAAAAGAAACGGCTGATCACTACCATGAGGATGAAAGAAGGAAGCACCACCGATATTGTGGCAATTGTTGACCCCAATACTCCTAAAGCATGTGAATATCCGGCATTGACAACAGCCACATAGCCCACATACGTTGCTGAGTTAATTCCTATCGGTCCCGGTGTCATCTGGCTAAGGGCTATAATGTCTGTAAAGTCGGATGAACTGAGCCAGCCATAGCGGGTGACAACTTCTCCTTGAATCATTGAAATCATGGCATAGCCTCCTCCGAATCCGAAGAGGCCGATTTTGAAAAACGTATAGAACAGCTTGAAAAATAGCAGTATCATTTCTTTTCCTCTTTATTTTTTTGTCTGTGCTGGTATTGTCCGTAAAAGAATCCTCCTAAGCCGGTAAGGATAATGACATAGATCGGCGAAAAGCCCAGAAGCCATATAAGCAGTGCCGAAACGATGGGGATCCACACGTTGTAGCGGTTGATGCGTGCAGATTTCGCCATCTTGAATGTCGGCGCTGCAATCAGTGCAACCACCGCCGGGCGGATTCCTTTAAATATGTTCTCTACAGCTTCGATGTGCTGGAACTGGCGAAAAAACAGCGCGATTCCCAGCATGATGGCAAACGAAGGGAGGATTGTTCCTGCCGCCATCCAGAAAGCGCCCCAGAATTTTTTCAGTTTATAGCCGATAAAGATGGCGATATTTACAGCGAAAATTCCCGGTACAGTTTGGGCAAGAGCCATCAGGTCAAGGAAGTCCTCCTTGCTGATCCATTTCCGCTTATCCACCAAATCAGCCTCAATCAGCGGCACCATTGCGTATCCCCCGCCGATGGTGAAGAGTCCGATCCGTGTGAAGATGAGAAAAGACTTTAGATAGAAGTTCATATTATTCTTGTTCTTTTTAATTTTTCATGTACGTGCTTGGAGGAACTCCGTAAAATTTCTTGAACGTGTCTGTAAAATATTTGGGATCTGCAAATCCCATCTTATCCGACACTTCGGCCACGGTATAGCGCCTGCTCTTCAGCAGCAGGGCTGCTTCCTGCATACGGATATTCCGGATGAATTCGGCCGGAGCGATTCCGATAAGTGCCTTTATCTTGTTGTAGAAGCTTGTGCGGCTCATATTCATTGCAGCGCATAGAATATCGACGTTCAGTTCTTTTCCGAGATTCTCCTTCACAATCCGGGTGACATGTTCTATGAACTCATTGTCCAGGCTGTTCGGCAGTTCGATTCTTCTTTCGTCAGAAGGAAGGGCTGTTATAGCCTGTTGAAACTGCTGGCGTATAAGGCGTCTGTTCTCCAGAAGGTTGTGTATGGTCGCTTTTAGAATCTTGATGTCGAACGGTTTGGTCAGATACTGGTCGGCCCGTGTTTCCAGTCCCAGCAATATCTGGTCGTTTCCGCTGAGTGCAGTCAGGAGGATGACCGGGATATGGCTGGTTTCCATGTTGTCTTTCAGCATGCGGCACATTTTCCGTCCGTCCATTACAGGCATCATGATGTCTGAAATGATCAGATCCGGCTGGTGGGCTTGCACTTTTTCGATGCCTTCCTTTCCGTTTCCGGCTCCTTCCGTGAGATAAGTGTCAGAAAGGTTCTGCATGATGAACTGGCGGAGCGAGTCATTGTCTTCTACAACCAGAATGCAGGGAGCTTCTGCCGAGGCGGAAGAAGTCTGTGCCGGCAGGTATTCCGTCGGCTCTTTCTTTTCTTTTTCGCAGGCTGGCGCTGCGGTCTGCTGTACGGCCTGCTGTTGCCTGCGGCGGAAATGCTTGCTTCTGACGGGGAATGTCAGTTTGAAAGTGGTGCCTGCATTCTCTGCGCTTTCAAAAGAAATTTTACCTTCATGCTTTTCTATCAGCTTATATGTAAGTAGCAGGCCTATTCCTGCTCCGGATTTGCTCTGGTTGGCGGCGTTGTTTCCTCTGAACAGGTATTTGAAGAGCTTCTTCTGATCCTCTTTCGGTATGCCGATTCCCGTGTCACTGATTGCTACGGTCCATGTGTTTTTCCCCGTTTCCGCCTTAATGGTGACACTTCCTCCTTTGGAAGTATATTTGAAAGCGTTTGAAATCAGGTTACGCAATATGGAATCCATCTTCTGCGTATCAATGTCAACGGTCAGGCTTTGAGGAAGCGGTTCGTAGCTCAGCGTTATTTCTTTTTGCCGCGCGTAGCTGTCGAACTGATAGATATAGTTTTGCAGGTAGCGGTTCAGATCGTATTCTGAAGTTACTATATCTGTCGTATAAAGTTCTTCTTTCTGGAAATTGATCAGGTTGTCGGCAAGTTCGGTCAAAGTGTCTGTGCCTTGCATGGCCAGCCGTACGTTTTCCAGTCCCTTTCCGCTCAGCTCTTCCTTTTCCAGGATTTCGTCCAGAGGAGCCTTTATCAAGGTAAGCGGAGTGCGGATGTCGTGGGCGGCCTGTGTGAAGAACGTGATTTTGTCTTCCGATATCTTTCTTTCACGTCTGATGTTAAGATACTTCATCACTGCATACATGGCGATTATGAGGATGCATGCATAAATGATAAAAGCCCAGAATGTCAGCCAGAACGGGCGTTCAACGATTATCTGCAGCTGCCGTTCCCCGATGATTTTCTGGTTGTCGAGAAAAACGGCGCGGATCTTGAGCCGGTAATTTCCCGGCGACAGGTTGGTGTAGCGGATCAGTCCGCTTTTAGTCGGTGCGGACCAGCTGTCGTAGAAGCCTTCCAGTTTCCAGCTGTAGTAGATGCTTTCTTGCGTATCGTAATTGATCGACGACACGTTGAGCGAGAAGGTATTCTGGTTATACTTCAGGTCTATGCGGCTGGTTTCGTCCAGTATCTGGGTCAGGGGCGAATTTTTCTCCTGCGGGTGTACAGCCCGGTACATGATGTTCAAGTCTGACAGAACCATCCGGTTCTTGATTTCGGACGGAAGCTTGATGGAGTCGGCAACCATGACAAACCCCTTGTCGCTTCCCAGTATGACATTTCCCTTCTGCGTATGGACGATTGCGTTGGGATTGAAGTTTGCCGTCATCAACCCCTGTTCTTTGGTCCAGTTTGAAAAATGTCTGTTTTTGATGTCGTAGATGCTGATGCCGTTTTCAGTTCCGAGCATAAGCGTCCCTTTGCGTCCCGGAGCGATGCTGTAGATATTGTTCGTTCTCAGGCCGCTGTTTCCCGAGTGGTAGCGGACAAACCGTGAGGTTGCGTTGTCTATTACAATCAGGCCGTTTTCGTATGTTCCTACGAATGTTTTCTCTTTGGTCGTGTAGACCATGTTTATCATTCCGAAGTTTTCAGCCGTTTCAAAAGGATATATCGACTGCTTCTTTCGGTCCAGCACATAGACTCCGTTTGTCGTTCCGATCCATAGCCGGCTGGTGTCACACGCTGCCAGGTGGGTGATGGGATAGGACGTTGTATATTCTTGCTTCTTTCCGCTTTTTGCGTTGTAGCTTTTCAGGCTATAGAATCCTCCCGTCCAGATTGTGTTGTCCGGATCGCGCAATATGCTTCGGATATATTTGTCGGGAGTTTCGTCCCCTTTGCTGTTTTTGCTCTGCTGGTAAAGGATGGCCTCGCCTGTTCTCTTGTTGATGACATAGATTCCGCTCATATATCCTCCGGCCAGAATCTCGCCGGACGGTATTTCGCATAGAGAGGTGAAGATATGGTTTTTGTATTGGGGCTGCTTTTCGGCCGTGCAGTAGGTGACCCATTTCTTCCGGCTGTTCAGAAAGCAGCTTATTCCGTTGTTTGTGGCAAACCAGATATCCCCGTCCTTGTCTTCCATGATATTGTTCACACAGTTGTTTGAGAGCGAGTTGTCAGAATCGGTAGTGTGTGTGAACCATGTGTAAGAGGGATACTTTTTTGAGTAGACGGTGATTCCTATCGGATAGACGGCGGTCCATATCCGGTTTGATCTGTCCATGAAAATATCCTTCACGATATTTCCGTTCATTTTGTTGAGGCTCGTGCGTTCCTCCTGAAGGAATTGCGATATCTTTTTTTCCGTGATGTTCAGGCGCAGCACGCCCCCTCCGTCTGTGGCCATCAGCAGTTCGTTCGGGTTGTTCCTGTCCGGGATGATGTTGTTTATGTTGATGTCCTTCAGCAGGTTGCTTAAATCTTCCGTGCTCTTGTCCTGAAGATTGTACAGAATGCTTTTTTTCAGCAGCGAATTGATGACAAGGCATCCGCTTGCCTTGTGGCAGTAGATGAAGTCGAAGTAGTTGATTCCGGCTATTTGTATCTTTTCGATGCCCTCCAGCCGGTTTCCTGCAAGTCTGGCAGCATAGAGGTTCCGTTCCGAAGCCATGAAGTAGCGGTTCGGTCCGGCCTGAGTGATGCTGACAATGCTTTCGGGTATGGAGTTTTCTACGGGATAGCTTTTCCCGTCTGTCGTTTGGTAGACAAACTGCTTTTGCCCGGTGCAGAACCATATTTTTCCGTCATCGTCGAAATGGGCTGTGCTTACGGGACTGTTTCCGGTTTCCGGATAACTCTTTTTCAAGTCGAATGCCAGCTTGAACGAATCCTTCAGCTCGTTGTAGCGGAAGGCTGTTCCGTCTTCTCCTATCTCCCACAGCGTCTTGTCGGTACCCGTGCGCAGCATGTTCTGGTTGGGGTAGGCATAAACCGGAATCCCCTCTTTCAGGAGAGGGTAGAAAGTGAATCTTTTTCCGTCGTACCTGTCGATGCCCTTGTGCGTGAGTATCCAGGTATAGCCCTGTTCGTCTTGCCGGATAGAAAAGACACGTCTGCTGCTCAGTCCGTCTTCCATTGTGATGTATTGGAAAATTTGGGCTTGTATGCGGAATGGATTCATTGCCAGCAAAAAGAGCAGGAATAATAGTTTGGGCATGACTTGTTTTTTTATTGAATACAAAGTTCCGAAAAAATAATGGCTTGTCAAAAGACTTCTTCTTCTTTTTCGGAAAGCACATAAAAAAAGCCGCCTCAAAAGCTTGAAGCGGCTTCCTTATAGAGTGAGAATGATTATTCTTCGCCGCGGATAGCAGCTACGCCCGGCAGAACTTTGCCTTCGATAGCTTCCAAAAGGGCGCCGCCTCCGGTTGAGATGTAAGAAACCTGGTCGGCCATGCCGAACTTGTTGATACATGCTACAGAGTCGCCTCCGCCGATCAGTGAGAATGCACCGTTCTTGGTAGCCTCTGCGATTGCTTCTGCAATGGCTTTTGAGCCGCCTGTGAAGTTGTCGAACTCAAATACGCCGGCAGGACCGTTCCACAGGATGGTTTTTGCGTCCTTGATGGCATTCTTGAATGCTTCGCGTGTCTTGGGACCTGCGTCCAGACCCATCCATCCGTCGGGAATGTTGTCATCGTCGCATACCTGTGTGTTGGCATCGTTTGCGAATTTGTCGGCTGCGATGCAGTCGCATCCCAATACCAGGTTGACGCCTTTTTCCTTGGCTTTGGCGATGATGTCAAGCGCAAGCTGCAGTTTGTCGTCTTCTACCAGCGAGTTGCCGATGTGTCCGCCCTGTGCCTTTGCGAAGGTGAACGCCATGCCGCCGCAGAGAATCAGGTTGTCTACCTTGTCCATCAGGTTTTCGATGATGCCGATTTTGGTAGAAACCTTAGAGCCTCCCATGATTGCAGTGAAGGGGCGCTTGATGTCTTTCAGCACGTTGTCAACGGCTTTCACTTCTTTTTCCATCAGATAGCCCAGCATCTTGTGGTCAGCGTCAAAATAGTCGGCGATGACAGCTGTAGAAGCATGTTTGCGGTGAGCTGTACCGAATGCGTCCATTACGTAGCAGTCAGCGTAAGAAGCCAGTGTCTTGGCGAAGTCCTTCTGGCGGGCTTTCATTTCTTTCTTGGCTGCCTCATAGTTCGGATCTTCTTTTTCGATTCCTACCGGCTTGCCTTCTTCTTCCGGATAGAAGCGCAGGTTTTCGAGCAGCAGCACTTCGCCCGGTTTCAGGGCTGCGGCAGCATCTTGAGCTTTGGCGCAGTCGGGAGCGAATTTCACCGGAGTGCCCAGAGCTGCTGATACAGCGTCAACAATCTGGCTCAAAGAATATTTTGCATTGACTTTACCTTTGGGCTTGCCCATGTGTGACATGATAATCAGTGCGCCGCCGTCGGCCAGGATTTTTTTCAAGGTAGGCAGGGCACCGCGGATACGGGTGTCGTCGGTGATTTTACCATTTTCGTCCAGGGGTACATTGAAGTCTACACGGACGATTGCCTTTTTTCCGGCAAAGTTGAATTTGTCAATTGTCATCATAACTCAATATTTTTGTTTAAAGTGTTTCTTTTTCTGATGCACCGCAAAGTTAAGAAAAAATTTTTATGAAGCGGAATGATGCGGGCTTATTTTGTCTGCGTTTGTTATTTTGTTTTAAAACGGGGTGTTCCGCGCCTTTTTCAGATTGTCAGAATGTCATTTCCGCTTGCTGAGATTCCGTTGTTTGAGGGCTGGCGGCCGGAAGGTTGGAAAAAACGCATGGGCGATGACCGGGCGGATTTCATTGTGTCGGTGGATAGGGCTTTTCTGCGCAGGTTGACGGCTCGCCGGGCAGAATGGGCTGTCTTTATGGACGAGTTCTCCTCTGATTTCCTTTCCTTTTGCCAGTGGGAGGGCGAGGCTTCAGATGCTTTATCTGTAGGGAAATGGCATCAGACGGCACTTCTTTTTGCCGTTCTGCGGAAGGTTTCAGAAAATGTCCCGGTGTCTTGTTCGGTCTGACAGGTCATTTTGTGCAGGATGTCCCGTTGTTTTATGTGGAATGACGGCTTGTTTTTCACGGTTTTTCCGATCGGCACCCTCTTTAAAAGGCTTCTGGATGGGGCTTCTGTTTGGCATCTGCTGCAATTTCACCCCGGATTGCCCGTTTTTTCCGGTAGTGACGGTTTTTGAAAAGCCCGTATCGCTTGCTTTTTGTCCGTATATTCTGCAAGACGCTGACTTTTTGTCTTTTTCCTGTTTCGGGGATCAGAATCAAAGAAAAAAACGTATCTTTGTAAGTGAATCATCAAACAAGCAGCGTTATGAGCAGACTTTATCCGATAGGCATACAGAGTTTCGAAAGAATCCGTGAGGACGGATATGTTTATGTGGACAAGACTTCCCTGGTGTACCGTTTGGCGACAACCGGAAAGCACTATTTTCTGAGCCGCCCGCGCCGGTTCGGCAAGAGCCTGCTTGTGTCTACGCTCGAGGCTTACTTCCTGGGAAAGAAAGGGCTGTTTGCCGGACTTGCCATGGAGCGTCTGGAACGGGAATGGACGGAATATCCGGTGTTTCACCTCGACCTGAACTCGCAGAAATATGAAACGCCCCAAAGTCTGGCCGACATCTTGAACGCAGCTCTGACCAAATGGGAGAAGGAATACGGCCGGGAAGAGGCTGAAACCTCGCTTTCCCTGCGCTTTCAGGGGGTGGTGCAGCGCGCGGCCGAGAAGACGGGGCACAACGCGGTGATACTGGTTGACGAATACGACAAGCCTCTTCTCCAGTCCATAGGCAACGATTCCCTGCAGACTGATTACCGGAACACGCTCAAGGCTTTTTACGGCGTGCTGAAAAGCTGCGACCGCTATATCCGTTTCGCTCTGCTTACAGGCGTGACGAAGTTCAGCAAGGTGAGCGTGTTCAGCGATCTGAACAATTTGGAAGACATTTCCATGTCCCGCGTATACGAAAGTGTTTGTGGCATAACGGAAGATGAACTGCATTCGGAGCTTGCAGGGGATGTTGTGGCTTTGGCGGAGTCTGGCGGCATAAGTCAGGAAGCTGCTTATCATAAATTGAAGGAGTGGTATGACGGCTACCATTTTACCCGGAACGGCATGGATATCTATAATCCTTTCAGTGTGCTGAATACGTTGAAGCGCCGGGATTTCGGCAGCTACTGGTTTGAAACGGGTACGCCTACGTTTCTGGTCGAACTGTTGAAGAAGAGCCGTTACAACCTTCACCGTCTGACAGACGAAGTCGCTATGTCCGATTCGCTTATGGGCATTGACTCGATGGGCAACAACCCCGTGCCCTATCTTTATCAGAGCGGCTATCTTACCATTAAAGGATACAATCCGGAGTTCCGGGTGTATGAGCTTGGCTTCCCTAACAAGGAAGTAGAGGAGGGATTCACGAAGTTCCTTCTTCCCTGTTATGCACATTTGGATTCGGGAAACTCAGCCTTCGAAGTGATGAACTTTGTACAGGATGTCCGAGGCGGCAATGTAGACGGTTTCATGAAGCGTCTTCAGAGCTTCTTCGCTGATACGCCTTACGAACTTGCCCGCGAGCTGGAGCTTCATTATCAGAACGTGCTGTTCATTGTGTTCAAGCTGATGGGCTTCTATACGCAGGTGGAGTACCATACCTCCCAAGGCCGCGTTGACCTTGTCCTTCAGACCGAGAAGTACATCTACGTGATGGAGTTCAAACTTGAGGGCACATCGGATGAGGCTCTCCGCCAAATAGAAGAGAAGAATTATGCCCTTCCTTTCGCTTCCGACCCGCGGAAAGTATATAAGATAGGTGTGAACTTCAGCAACGAGATTCGGGGAATCGAAGGATGGAAGGTGGCAAACGGATAGTGAAGGCATGACGGGCGCATGAAAGGGGCATTTTGTGGAGCGGAATAAAATGTGTACCTTTGCATGTATTTTTATCCGTTAAATTTTCATCTGTTCTTATGACGACATATTCGAATAAAGAAATCTGGCATGTAACGTACCCGATTTTCCTGGGGCTGATTGCGCAGAATGTGATTAATGTGACCGATACGGCCTTTTTGGGGCACGTAAGCGAAGTTGCATTGGGTGCTGCCGCCATGGGAGGACTGCTCTATATCTGTTTTTATACCGTGGCGTTCGGATTCAGTGTGGGTTCGCAGATATTGATTGCGCGCCGCAACGGTGAAGGAAACTACCGGGCTGTGGGGCCTATCATGTGGCAAGGGTCCGCCTTCAGCCTGATTATGGCGGTTGTGCTGCTGGGACTGATGTATTTTATAGCCGAACCGCTTATCCGTCTGATCGTGTCTTCCGATGCCATATTCGAAGCTACCTGCGAGTTTTATGTGTGGCGCATGTGGGGGTTTCTCTTCGCTTTCCTCAACGTGATGTTCCGCGCCCTTTACATTGGCATTACGCAGACAAAGGTGCTTACCATGAGTGCGGTAGTGATGGCGCTGGTCAACCTGGTATTCAATTATGCGCTGGTGTTCGGACGCCTGGGAATGCCCGAAATGGGAGTCCGTGGCGCGGCGCTGGCTTCTGTCATCTCGGAGGCTTCGTCGCTGGTATTCTACCTTGTTTATACGTATGTCAAGGTAGATCACCGGAAATATGGTCTGGGCCGTATTCCTCGTTTCGACGGAGGGATGGTGCTGCGCATCCTTCATATCTCATGCTTTACGATGGTGCAGTATTTTTTCTCGATGGGAATCTGGTTTGTGTTCTTTATTGCGTTGGAGCGTCTGGGCCAGCGCCAGCTTGCCGTCGCCAATATTGTCCGGAGCGTATATGTGGTGCTTCTTATACCCGCCCAATCCTTGTCTACCACCGCCAATACGCTGGTGAGCAATCTTATCGGAGCGGGCGGCGTAGACCATGTCATGTCGCTGCTGGGCAAGATAGCCCGGATGTCGTTTCTGATAATGATAATCTGCGCGGGCCTTTGCGCCCTCTTTCCTCACGCCATCTTGTCGGTCTATACCAATGAGGCGGCATTGCTGGAAGAGTCTGTGTCATCGCTCTATGTGGTGTGTGCGGCGATGCTGATCGCTTCGGTGGCGAACATTTATTTCAACGGCATTTCCGGAACGGGGAATACGCAGGCTGCGCTTTATCTGGAGGTGTTTGTCCTGGTGTTCTATGCCGTATACATTGTTGTTGTCGGTATGGTGGTGCAGGCGCCGGTCAGCATTTGCTTTACTACTGAGCTGGTTTATTATTCTCTGATGCTGACTATCAGCCTGATTTACTTGAAAAAAGCGAAATGGCAGAACAAAAAGATTTGAGCGTTCCGATTTTTTTGTAATTTTGCGCTCTGCGTTTGATAGGACAATTAAAACAATACAATATAATTATGTTCGACAATTTAAGCGAAAGACTGGAACGGTCGTTCAAGATATTGAAGGGTGAAGGCAAGATCACCGAAATCAATGTGGCGGAGACCCTGAAGGATGTGCGTCGCGCCCTGCTTGACGCCGATGTGAATTATAAGGTTGCAAAGAACTTCACCGATACGGTGAAAGAGAAAGCGTTGGGACAGAATGTGCTGACGGCTGTGAAGCCCAGCCAGCTGATGGTAAAGATAGTGCATGATGAACTGGCCCGCCTGATGGGAGGCGATACGGCCGAACTGGAGCTGAAAGGCCGTCCGGCAGTGGTTCTGATGTCGGGTCTGCAAGGTTCGGGTAAAACGACTTTCTCCGGAAAGCTGGCACGCATGCTGAAAACGAAAAAGAACCGCAAGCCTTTGCTGGTTGCCTGCGACGTATACCGTCCGGCAGCTATCGAACAGCTGAAGGTGTTGGGTGAGCAGATCGAAGTTCCCGTATACAGCGAACTGGAAAGCAAGGATCCGGTAAAGATTGCACTGAATGCCATTCAGGAAGCAAAGGCCAAGGGATACGATCTGGTGATTGTCGATACGGCGGGACGTCTGGCGGTGGACGAGCAGATGATGAACGAAATAGCTGCCATCAAGGATGCTGTCAATCCGGATGCTACTTTGTTTGTCGTTGACTCGATGACCGGTCAGGATGCCGTGAATACCGCGCGTGAGTTCAACGAGCGGCTTGACTTTACGGGTGTGGTATTGACCAAGCTCGACGGTGATACCCGTGGCGGTGCGGCTCTTTCCATCCGCACGGTGGTCAGCAAGCCGATCATGTTTATCGGTACGGGCGAAAAGCTGGAAGCAATCGACGTGTTCCATCCTGCACGTATGGCCGACCGTATTCTCGGCATGGGCGATATCGTGTCGCTGGTTGAACGTGCGCAGGAGCAGTATGACGAGGCGGAGGCCAAACGTCTTCAGAAGAAAATTCAGAAGAATCAGTTTGACTTCAACGATTTTCTCAGCCAGATTCACCAGATCAAGAAGATGGGTAACCTGAAGGAGCTGGCTTCCATGATTCCGGGTGTGGGCAAGGTCATCAAGGATATTGATATCGACGATAACGCGTTCAAGAGTATCGAAGCCATTATCTATTCGATGACTCCCGAAGAACGTACTCATCCCGAAATCCTGAACAGTTCACGCCGTACCCGTATTGCCAAAGGAAGCGGTACGAGCATTCAGGATGTGAACCGTCTTTTGAAGCAGTTCGACCAAACACGCAAGATGATGAAGATGGTGACAGGCGGAAAAGTGGCCGGGATGATGCAGCGGATGAAGAAAAGATAAGGATATGAATATATAGAGTTGGTTTGCAGCGGGGAACATCGGTTCTTCTTTCGTTGCAAACCTTTTTTATTGGGGATATATGAAAACGAAGTTGATTCTGCTGTTCGTTCTGTTGCTTTCCATAAGGGCTTATGGGCAAGAGCCTGTTTTTTCAGAAACCGAGGACGGTTTGTTCGTGACCAAAGCCAAGTTTGTGGAGGGGTTTCACTTTGCCAAGTATGACAATGTGACTCCCTATATCCTGAAGCAGAAAACGTTTGAGCTTGACCGTTCCGGAAGGCGGTATGTTGTGAACTGCATGAAATTCAGGAACTGGAAAAATGATTCCGGGGACATTCATGTGGTCGAAATAAGGCGAGGCGGAAGAAGAGTCTTTTCCATGACCAATGATTTGGGGTGGGAATGCATTGGCAACGAAACTCAAGGTCCCGGAAAGACGTCTTTCTATTATAAGGTGAACTTGGATGATGATACGATAGCCTTGGTTTTCATGGGCATTTATATAATGAGTCAGCCCCCTTATCTCACTGTATTCGTCTTGAAGAAAGGGCATGGAGGTTTTGTGTTCAACAAGCCTTTTTATGTGAATGACATAAAGAGCGACGGGTATGAAACCGTTTTTACTTTGCAGTCCAATACGTTGGAGCATCTGGATATAAACAGCGGTCCGATCAATTCGCCGGATCTGCATACGCTGACTTTCAAAGACGGAATGATGTATTATAAGTAAGGCTTGGACTGGTGTGCGTCTGGGCAGGAAGGGTGCTCCTTGCGTGCTTAAGATGCGGTGTCCTGTAAGAAGGGAAAAAGCGGGATACGTTTGGCTGCGGACTGGCATATGTTGCGGCTCGATGTCTTAATGCATTTTTTTTTCATTATTTTGTGTTAAAATGTCAGATAGAAAAGAAAGGAGTTCTTGACCGTTCTGAATTTTTCTCCTAACTTTACAAGAAAGGCGATATCGTTCGGATATTCAGCCTGGGGATAGTCGGATAATCAAATACGTAGGAGATATGGGCAGCTATTGTTTCAGGCGGTTTCTTTTTCTTTTGTTTCTTTCAATTTGTTCCGGTGCTTATAGCCGTTCCGGTGGTGCAGAAAAAGCGTGGAATCTGGATAAGGTGTCTGAATGGGTGCTGGAGCATATCCGTTTTCCGGAAGAAGCCTATTCGTTTGGAATGGCAGGAGAAGAACAGATGTGCCTCAGCGTTTCGTGGGACGGAAAGGTTTTTCTCGCCAGTCGTCTTAATACGCTCCATCCTGCTTATGAACAGGAGATAGAGCGGGTTGTTGCAAATGCTCCGCGTTGCACCGGCGTTTCCCAAGGAATGGAGGAAGCTTACCGTTATGTAAGGGTCGACTTTTATCAGTATATCCCGGAAGGCAGACGGGGAAAGATGATGCGGGTTTCTCTGCATACTCCTCCGGTTTTCCGTGCGAAAGGGATACGGTCTTCTTATTTCGATGGGCGTGAGGCCTATATGGAGTGGCTTTGCGGCAGGATTCGGGTTCCGGAATCTTTTTCAGGCAGCATTGCCGACACGGTAACCGTGCAATATACAGTTACGTCGGAAGGAAAAGTGAAAGACTTTGCTGTGCTCCGCTGTAAGGAGGAGTGGCTCGGCAGCGGACTGGAGCGTGCAGCGAGAAAATCTCCGAAATGGAAGCCTGCGACGGCAGACCGGTATCGGACTGTTGATGTGGTGATGCGGGACAGAATGGTGTTCCGTCCGGGCAGTGGAGGAAGGCTGTTGTGTCAGGCTTATGAAGGCGGCGTGTATAGGCGGGATGCAGCCATGCCGGAAGATTATGGCGGAATCGTGTACAATCCGGACAGGAATCCGGTTTATCTGTCGGGAGAGAGCTTTCATAAGGATGCACTCCGTGCGTTGGATGAAATGCTGAAGCAGAGAGGGGTAAATGTGGAGTACTCCGTTTCCGGAAGCTTTGTGGTGGAAAAGGACGGTACGGCAAGCAGTATCGGATTCACCCGTCTGCCTGATTTCGCACCAGAAGGCATCCGTGCGGACAGCGTTGTGGCGGATGCCATCAGCAAGATGTGTTGGGAGCCGGCAAAGGTAGGAGAAACGCCTGTACGCTGTCTGTTCCCGTTTACCTGCAAATACAGGGACAGCAGCAAGTGGGTTCTGAGGTCGCAGGAGAGCCGCAGAAAACGTTTGTACAGGACGGCATCTCCGGCTGACATTTTTGGCAAGCATTTCATCGATCTTCAGGCAAGTCCTTCGGCAAAGGACTATGTCTATATTCAAAGCGACGGCAGTCTGCATAGCTATCCTTTCAGCCCTTCCGGAATGTTCAATTACGATAAGTTCTATAAAGGAATGTTCTATTACCGTAAGGCGGGAGTAAAGGGAAACCTTTCGAAGAGGTATTTTAAAGATGTGTATAACGCCTATGTAAAATGATGGCTTGAAGAAGGCTCTGTGCCGGTGCACCAATCCTTGCTTCCCGCAGAAAAATCTGTATCTTCAGGCTAGAGATGTAAATCTTCAGTCTGGAGATACATGTCTTTAGCCTGAAGATACATGTCTTCAGGCTGAAGATAAACTTAAAGAGCGTTTGATCCTTCTTCGTAAAGCAGGTATTTTTTCCTCATCTCCTTGTACGCTTCGAGCTTTTCTTGCCAGGCTTGGCGGATTTCATCCTCTGTTTTTCCTTGGATGATGTCCCGGCGCACCTGGTCTGTAGCCATCAGCAGGTCGAACCAGTGGGGACGGGAGAAGAACTTGCTGCCACAGCCGGCTTTTTGGTACAGATGATACATCTGCAATACATATTGCAGCGTAAGACCTTTCGGCGGAGCGGTTTTCCGTAAGTCTGTTCCCCTGCATGTTTGTCCTTTGTGGAGCGGATTCTTGTCGAATCCGGGCAGCGGACGGGGCGTGAATGTGAAGTCCAGCGTCTTGTCTTCGCATTTGTCCAGGCAAGGGCTTCCGATGACTTGAAAGGGGAACAGTGTTCCTCTCCCTACGCTTACCGACGTGCCTTCGAACGGGCAGAGCGACGGGTAGAGCGCGACAGACAGGTCGTTCGGAAGGTTGGGCGACGGCTTGACCGGAAGAGAATAGGGCTGCCCGTGCTTCCATCCTTCAACGGGGATGACAGTGAGCCGGCATTGCTTTCCTTGTCCCAGCCAGCCTTCTCCGTTGATCATCCGGGCAAGTTCGCCCGTCGTGCATCCGTGGAGCAGGGGGATGGGAAGCATTCCGACAAAGCTTCTGTATTTCATGTCCAGCACAGGGCCGTCCACACAGTCGCAGGGATTCGGGCGGTCGAGCACGATGACCTCCTTTCCGTTTTCCGCACAGGCTTGCATCACATAGTAAAGGGTGCTGATGTATGTGAAGAAGCGTGCGCCAACGTCCTGCAAGTCGAATACCACTGCATCGGTCTTGCTCAGCTGGTCGGGTTGCGGCTTCTTGTTTTTTCCGTAGAGCGAAACGACGGGAATGCCCGTCCGAGTGTCTTTTCCGTCGCGGACGGTTTCTCCGGGATCGGCCTTCCCGCGTATGCCGTGTTCCGGAGCGAAAAGCTGTACGATGTTTATGCCTTGCCGGATCAGCGTGTCGGCCAGGTGGACTTTGCCGCAAAGGCTGGTGTGGTTGACCGTTAAGGTGACGCGCTTGTTGCTGACAAGCCGGACGAGCGTTTCCAGCTGTTCCGCTCCTGTGCGGATTTGGGCGGTCAGCGCTGACGGGAGCAGGAGAATGCCTAATGCCAGAATTGTGCAGATTCTTTTCGGATTACTCATGGAATTTTTGTAGCTTTGTGACACTTAACAAAGATAAGAATAAAAACTGAATCATCATGAATCCATTGGCGCTGATTGACAAATATTATCCGGAAAACAATGAGCTGAAACACATCCTGCTGGTGCATAGCCGTTCGGTGGCCGACAAGGCTCTGGCTATGGCGGAAACACATCCCGAGCTGAAGCTTGACCTGCAGTTTGTAGAGGAAGCCGCCTTGCTGCATGATATTGGCATTTTCAAGACGGATGCCAGTGACATTTATTGCTTCGGATCCTATCCTTATATCTGTCACGGATATTTGGGAGCCGACTTGATGCGTGAGGAGGGGTATCCTCGCCACGCGCTGGTATGCGAACGCCACACAGGTGCCGGCATCACGCTGGAAGCGATGGACGAACAGAAGCTGCCTCTGCCTCATCGGGAGATGGTGCCGGTTTCGCTGGAAGAGCAGTTGGTGTGCTTTGCCGACAAGTTTTATTCCAAGACCCATCTCGACCGGGAAAAAACGGTTGAGAAAGCTCGCAAAAGCATTGCGAAGTACGGCGAGGACGGTGTGGAGCGTTTCGACAGGTGGTGCAAACTTTTTCTATAGGCTGATGCGGTGTACTAAAAATACTTTAAAAACAGAAGCGGTGAAGTTTATTTGGCAGATATTGTTTACTTTTGCACCGCGCATCGTGTAAAAAGACGGTAATGACATCATTGAAAAAAACAACATATCTACTGATAGCCCTGTTCCTGCTAGGTTTCTTCTGCTCGTTTTACGCCGAGGCCCAGCGCGTGAAGAACAGAAGACTGCGGAGGTCTGCCGGAAAAGAAGTGAGGGCGGATTCAGTGCGCACTGATTCCTTGTTGCTCGATTCTTTGGCACTCGATTCGCTGGCTGCTGATTCTTTGGCTGAAGATACGGCAAAGAAGAAGGAGCCGCTGGATGCGCCTGTCATCTATGAGGCGAGCGATTCGATTGTCTTTACAAAGGAGGGATACGCTCACCTGTACGGAGAAGGGAAGGTGAATTATCAGAATATCGAACTGACTTCTGCCGTGATCTCCATGAATATGGACAGCAGTACGGTCTATGCGCACGGTGTGGAGGATACGGCGGGCGTGGCTACCGGACTTCCTGTCTTTAAAGACGGAGAAACCCCGTACGAGTCGAAGACAATGCGCTATAACTTCAAGACGAAAAAGGGATTCATCAACAACATCGTGACTCAGCAGGGAGAAGGATACGTGACCTCGGAAGAGGGAAAGAAGGGTGCTGACGATGAGATCTATATGCGCCACGGAAAGTATACGACATGCGACAATCACGATCATCCGCATTTCTACATGAAGCTTTCGATGGCTAAAGTGCGTCCCAAGAAAAATGTGGTGTTCGGACCGGCTCAGCTGGTCGTAGAGGATGTGCCTTTGCCGATAGCCGTTCCGTTCGGCTTTTTCCCGTTCAACAGCAGCTATTCGTCGGGGTTCATTATGCCGACTTACGGTGACGAAATGAACCGAGGCTTTTATCTGCGTGACGGTGGGTATTATTTCGCCATCAGTGACAAGATGGACCTGAAAGTGTTGGGCGAAATCTTTACCAAGGGGTCGTGGGGACTCTCTGTCGCTTCAAACTATAACAAGCGTTATAAATACAGCGGTTCGTTCAATGCCAGCTATCTGGTGACCAAGACCGGTGAAAAGAACATGCCCGACTATGCTGTGTCGAAAGACTTCAGGCTTCAGTGGAGCCATCGGCAGGATGCAAAAGCCAATCCGAACAGTTCGTTCTCGGCAAGCGTGAACTTTTCTACCAGCAGCTACGACCGTTCAAGTCTGAGCAGCTTGTATAATCCGCAGGTCTACGCGCAGAACACAAAGGCTTCGAGTGTGAGCTATTCGCGTACCTTCTCCGAAATCGGATTGAGCATATCGGGAACGTTCAACATTACGCAAAACACCCGTGACTCGTCCATCAACATGACATTGCCGGACGTGAACATTTCTTTGAACCGTATCTACCCGTTCAAGCGGAAGAAGTCGGTCGGAGATGAAAAATGGTATGAGAAGATTTCTCTGCAATATACCGGTAGCATGACGAACAGCATCAGCACGAAAGACAATCTGCTGTTCAAGACTCCGCTCACCCAGTGGGACAACGGTATGCAGCACCGCATCCCGATTTCCGCAACATTCAACCTGTTTAAGTATATCAACATTGTGCCTTCGTTCAACTATACGGAGCGTTGGTATCTGCGGAAAGTAAAGCAGAGCTACGATCCCAACCCGAACTCAAGGGATCATGTGCGCAGGGATACCATTAACGGCTTCAACCGTGTGTGGGACTATAACCTTTCGTTGCAGATGAACACCAAGCTGTATGGTATGTACAAGCCGTTGTTCATGAAGAGCAAGGAAATTCAGATACGCCATGTCTTTACGCCGACTGTCAGCTATACTTATACGCCGGATTTCGGAAAGAAAAAGTACGGTTATTATGACACTTACACCTATACCGATGAAAACGGCGAGGTGCAGACGGTAGAGTATTCGCCTTACGAAGGAGCCGTCTACAGCTATCCGGGAAAAGGCATGTCACAAAACATCAGCTTTTCGGTTGACAACAACATTGAAATGAAATTCCGGTCCGACAAGGATTCCACGGGATACAAGAAGGTCAGCCTGATCGACCAGTTGGGGGCTTCGCTGTCATACGATGTAGCCAACAAGCGCTGGAGCGACCTGAGCATGAATCTTCGTCTGAAGCTCACCAAAAGCTATACCTTTAACATGAACGCCTCGTTCGCCACTTATGCGTATGAGTTTGATGAAAACGGGAATGTTGTTGTGGGCGACCGTACGGAGTGGTCATACGGTAGGTTCGGCCGTTTCCAGGGATATAGCGGTTCGTTCTCTTATACGCTGAACAACGATACGTTCAAGAAACTCTTCGGGAAAAAGGAAGATAAGGAGAAAGAGGGAAAGGAAGAGGACAATGCGGATGAAGAGAGCGATGAGGAAGCAACGGAAGAAACCGACAACAAGTCGAACATGCGCAAGACAGAAGCGGCAACAATCGACTCGGACGGTTATCTGGCGTTCAAATTCCCCTGGAGCATCAGTCTGAGTTACAGTTACAGTATCCGTGAAGACCGCACGAAGAAAATCAACATCAAGAAGATGCGTTATCCCTATTCGCTGACGCATTCGCTCAACGTATCGGGTAACTTCAAGATAGGAAGCCGCTGGAACATGACGTATTCTACGGGTTATGACTTTACATCGAAAGAAATGTCAATGACGACGCTCAATATTACGCGCGACCTGCACTGCTTCAACATGAGCTGCGGTCTGGTGTTCGGTCCGTTCACTTCGTACAACTTCTCAATCAGAGCCAATTCGAGCATGCTGACTGACGCTCTGAAGTGGGACCAGCGAAGCAATACGGGAAGTGCCGTTACATGGTATTGATGAATTGTTCAGCCTGAGCCAATGTTTCGGGCTTTCCGATGTCAATCAGCCGGAGGTCTTTGTCGAAAAATCCTTTCAGCGTCGCATGCTGGCAGTTTTGCAGATAGAAATCCATAATCGAAAACTTTCCTTTCCATTGTTCGTTCATGTAGCGGTAAATGGAAGGCGAAAGCACGTGTATGCCGCTGAAGGCATATGCTTTGTATAGTCCGGGTGTGCATACGAACCCTTCGGGCTTTGTTTCTCCTGTTTGCTTGTTGATCCATCCTTTCAAGACGTTGTTCCCGTCAAACAGCAGGTAACGGCTTGTTGCGCGTTGGCTTACGAGCAATGTTGCGTCGGATCCTTCTTTCAGATGGTGCAGATAAAGATTCCTTAAGTCTGTATTTGACAGAATGTCTACATTGTGTACGAGAAAAGGCTCGTTTCCCTGAAAAAAGGCAGACGCTTTTTTGATACCTCCTCCTGTATCAAGCAACTGGTCGCGTTCGTCGCTGATATGAATGTTCAGTCCGAAGTTTCCGTTGGCTTGGAGGAAGTCGATGATCTGTTCCCCAAAGTGATGGATGTTGACCACTATTTCCGTAAATCCGGATGCTTTCAGCTTCAGGATGATATGTTCGAGCATGGGGCGTCCGTTGACCTTGACCAGTGCCTTCGGCGTATGATCAGTGAGCGGTTTGAGCCGGGTTCCAAGTCCGGCTGCAAATATCATGGCTTTCATAAGACTTATTTTGATTCGAAGAATTGTTCAATGTGCTGTTCTCTGTGGATAACACGGACGTTGACGTTGAATTTCTGGTATAGATGTTCTGCCACGTGCTGTGCGGAATAGACTGAGCGGTGCTGCCCTCCCGTGCATCCGAAGCAGACCGACAAGTGGGTGAATCCCCGTTCGATAAAACGCTTTACGTGTGCCTCTGTCAATGCGTCTGCATGGGCAAGAAAGGCAGTGATCTCTCCGTCATCTTCCAGAAAACGGATGACTGGCTCGTCAAGTCCGGTCAGCTGCTTGTATTGTTCGTAACGTCCGGGATTGTGTATCGCCCGGCAGTCGAAAACATATCCTCCTCCGTTTCCGCTTGTGTCTTCGGGTATTCCTTTCTTATAGGAAAAGCTCATTACGGTGACGGTCAGTTTCTTTTTGTTTCGTTCGTAACAGAATTGGGGAAGATCCACCATTCTGCGGAGTGTTTCGCAGAGGTATGGATATTCGGCGAATCCCTCTTCCAGCAGTTGCCGGAGGTTCTCGATGGCAAAAGGGACACTTTCTATGAAATGTGCCTTTTGTTCGAAATGGCCTCTGAAGCCGTAAGTTCCCAGCACTTGTAGCGTGCGGAACAGGACGAAATGGCGCAGGCAGGATGCAAACTCATCTTTTCCTATGGGCTTGTAAGTTTGAAGTGCGTCCAGATACTCATTTGTCAGATGCTGCCGGACACTGTTTGGAAAGTTAGCTTTTGCCTGCCACAGAAAGGAAGCCACATCATAGTAGAAAGGCCCTTTTCTTCCTCCTTGGAAATCGATGAAGCAGGGTTCTCCGTCCTTTATCATCACATTCCGGCTCTGAAAGTCCCGATACATGAACGTCGGTTCGGAAGCCGCTTTCAGCAGTATGCCGCACATGCTTTCGAAGTCATCTTCGAGTGCGTTTTCTTCAAACTCCAGCCTTGTTGTCTTCAGAAAGCAATATTTGAAATAGTTCAGATCCCACAGAATGCTGCGCCGGCTGAATGATACGGGAGGGTAACATTTGCTGAAATCCATATCCGCTCCTCCCTTGAACTGAAACTCCGGAAGCTGGCGGATGGTTTTTTCAAGCAGATTCATCAGGCCTGTGTCTGCGTTTAGTTTGTGCTGCGCCTGCTGTATGAGCTGAAACAGCAAAGTATCTCCCAGGTCTTCCTGCAGGTAATGGAGCCTGTCGTCAGAAACGGCATAAACTTCAGGTACGGGAAGGCCTTTCTTCTTGAAATGCTCTGACATGTAGATGAATGCCGCATTTTCTTCCGGTGAGGTGCCGCAAACGCCGATGCATTGGAAAGAGCCTTTCAGCCGGTAGTATTTCCGGTTTGATCCGGCACCGGGCAGCGGCTCTGCTGTTTCGGGAAACTTTCCCGTGTATTTCTGATAAAGCAGTTTTAAGTTGTCAGTATTCATAAAGTCGGATGATTGATGTTCAAAGATACAACATTCGGTTTGAATATTCTTTTTTATGGGCATATATTTGGAGGCATTTGAATTTTCCGGTGAAGTTTTCCGCCGGAATTGTCACATTTTGGAGCGCAGATATTGCTGGTTGTCTTCATGCAAGAGATTTTCTTATTTCGATTTTGTTTTGCTGCAAAAACCCATTACTTTTGTATCGCCCGTGCAGCAGTAAGAAGAAGGCCGCCATTGTTCGGCGGAGGAAGAATCCCGCTGCCGGCTGACAATTGATTCAAAACATTATATAATATAAAAGGAATTTAGTTATGATGGAAAAAACATGGCGTTGGTTCGGCAAGAAGGATAAGATAACCCTTCCGATGCTCCGTCAGATAGGAGTGGAGGGGATTGTTACTGCCTTGCATGATGTGCCGAACGGTGAGATTTGGACGGAAGAAGCTATCAACGACCTGAAATCGTACATTGAATCGTACGGGCTGCGCTGGTCGGTGGTGGAGAGTCTTCCGGTGTGTGAAGCGATCAAGTATGCCGGTCCTGAGCGTGAGCACTTGATCGAGAACTATAAAGTAAGCCTGGCCAACTTGGGAAAATGCGGCATTAAGACCGTCTGTTACAATTTCATGCCTGTTATCGACTGGGTCCGTACGGATCTGGCTCATCCTTGGGCCGACGGCAGCACATCGCTTTATTACGATCGCGTGCGTTTCGCTTATTTTGATACAAAGATTCTTCAGCGTGCCGGTGCAGAGGCTGATTACACGGAAGACGAGCTGGGCAAGGTGGCAGAGCTTGACAAGGTGATAACCGAGGCTGAAAAGGACGAACTGATCGATTCGATTATTGTCAAGACGCAAGGATTTGTGAACGGAAACATAAAAGAAGGCGACAAGAATCCGGTGGCAATCTTCAAGCGCCTGCTGGCTTTATACGACGGCATCGACCGTGATGCCCTGCGGGAAAATATGCGTTATTTCCTTGCAGCGATTATGCCTGTATGCGAAGCGTACGGAGTCAATATGTGCGTGCATCCTGATGATCCTCCTTTCCAAATTCTGGGACTTCCGCGCATCGTGACCAATGAAGAGGACATTGCCTGGTTCTTGAATGCAGTGGATAACCCTCATAACGGCTTGACTTTCTGTGCCGGTTCGCTGAGTGCGGGCGAGCACAATGATACCCGTGAGTTGGCGCGTAAATTTGCAAAGCGCACCCATTTTGTGCATCTGCGCAGTACAGCCGCTATGCCGGGAGGCAACTTTATTGAGAGTTCACATCTGGAGGGCAGGGGCCATCTGATTGATCTGATCCGTATTTTTGAAACCGAAAAGCCGGGCTTGCCGATGCGTGTCGATCATGGCCGCACGATGTTGGGTGACGAAGATAAAGGCTACAATGCGGGATATTCGTTCCACGGACGTATGCTGGCACTTGCTCAAGTGGAAGGCATGATGGCCGTAGTAGACGATGAACTGAAAAACGGTCTTCTGAAAGTGTAAGATGTAATGATAAATCAGCGTGCGGGGCGCAGAAAGGTTTTTCTTTTGAAAGCTTTTCTGCGCCCCTCCTTTCTGCGGATGCTTATTTTTCCGCCAGTTTCTCTTTCAGAAACTGTCCCGTATAAGATGCTGCACAGTTGGCAACTTCCTCGGGTGTGCCCGCTACAACCAGATTGCCTCCCATCTCTCCTCCTTCCGGACCGAGGTCTATTACATAATCCGCGCACTTGATTACATCCATGTTGTGCTCGATGATAACAATTGTATGTCCGCGGCTGATGAGCGCGTCAAACACACTGAGCAGCTTCTTGATGTCGTGAAAGTGAAGCCCTGTGGTCGGTTCGTCAAAGACAAATATGGTGGGCTGAGCCTTTTCTATGCTCAGGAAGTAGGCCAGTTTGACCCGCTGGTTTTCGCCTCCGGACAAAGTGGACGACGATTGTCCCAGTTTGATGTATCCTAATCCCACGTCCTGAAGAGGCTGGAGCTTTTTTACAATTTTCTTCTGGTTGTGTTCCGTAAAGAATTCGACAGCTTGGTTTACGGTCATTTCCAGTATGTCGTAGATGTTTTTCCCTTCATATTTTACTTCCAGCGTTTCTTTCTTGAAACGTTTGCCGTGGCACGATTCGCATTCCAGCACAAGGTCGGCCATGAACTGCATTTCTACCGTCACTGTTCCTTCTCCTTTGCATTCTTCGCAGCGTCCGCCTTCTGTGTTGAACGAGAAATAGCCGGCTGTATATCCCATCTGTTTCGACAGAGGCTGTTCGGCAAACAGCTTGCGGATTTCATCGTAGGCCTTGATGTAGGTCACCGGATTGCTTCGCGAGGATTTGCCTATCGGATTCTGGTCGACGAACTCGATATCTTTCACTTGCCTGATGTCGCCTTCCAGCGATACAAATTCTCCCGGGCGGTCGCTGGCTTCGCTGTATTCGCGCTTGAGTGCCTTGTAGAATATGTCGCGCACCAGCGTGCTTTTTCCCGATCCGCTCACTCCTGTTACCACGGTCATGACATTGAGGGGGAAACGGACATCGATTCCTTTGAGGTTGTTTTCCCGCGCTCCCTTTATTTCAACGTAATTGTTCCATGAGCGGTGTGTCTTGGGGCATTCGATGATTTCTTCGCCAAGCAGGTATTTTACGGTGTAGCTGTTGCTTCCCGGTTGCAAGTCCTTCATATCTCCCTGATACACAATCTCTCCTCCCAGTCGTCCGGCTTTCGGTCCGATATCGATGATATAGTCGGCGGCGCGGATAATTTCTTCGTCATGTTCCACAACCACCACGGTATTGCCCAGCTGCTGAAGTTGGCGGAGCACCTTTATCAGCCTGGCTGTATCGCGGCTGTGCAGGCCGATGCTTGGTTCGTCGAGGATATAGAGCGAGCCTACCAGACTGCTTCCCAACGATGTGGCGAGGTTGATGCGCTGGCTTTCACCTCCCGACAGCGTGTTGCTCAGCCGGTTCAGCGTAAGGTATCCCAATCCCACATCGTCGAGAAAGTTGAGCCGGCTGGTGATTTCGTTCAGCAGGCGTTTGGCTATGGTTTGGTCGTGTTCGTCCAGATGCAGTGTCCGGAAGAACTCTTTCAGCTCGTATACGGGCATCTCAACCAGTTCGGAAATGTTTCTTCCGCCTACCCGTACATAGTTGGCTTCTTTTTTGAGCCGGCTGCCATGGCAGGTGGGACACTGCGTTTTTCCTCTGTATCTGGCCAGCATCACCCTGTACTGGATTTTGTATTGGTTTTCTTCGAGCATCTTGAAGAACGAGTCGATGCATGCTTTCTCGCGCGGCCCGTGCCAGAGGTAATCTTTCTGTTCCTGTGTCAGTTCGTAGTAGGGCGCGAAGATCGGAAAATCGTGGGCGGGAGCTTCGCGGAGAAATTCGTTGAGCCATTCTCCCATTTTCTCTCCCCTCCAGCAGAGCACGGCACCGTCGTATACGCTCAGTGCCCGGTTGGGAATGACAAGATGTTCGTCGATTCCGATGATTTTGCCGAATCCCTCACAAGTGGGGCAGGCTCCGATGGGGGAGTTGAACGAGAACATCTGGTCGGTGGGCTCTTCAAACTTTATTCCGTCGGCTTCGAATTTGGTGCTGAACGAATGAAGCTCGGTTGTCCCGTCGGGCAGGTAGAAACGCAGCAGGCAGGCACCGTCGCCTTCGTACATCGCCGTTTCTGCCGAGTCTGTGAGCCGGCTCATGGCATCCTTGCTGTCATCGCAGCTCATGCGGTCGACCAGCAGATAGACGGTGTCTTTTTCGTTATAGGCATAATCTTCGATGCGGGTCATTTCGCCGTTCACTTCCAGTCGGGTAAATCCCTGCTTCATGTCCATCTCAATCTGCTCGGAGAAAGAGCGTCCCTCGCGTGGAAGGATGGGCGTGAGCACCGTATAGCGCATCCCTTTCGGATGCGCCAGCATGCAGTTTACGATGTCTTCGGGGCTGTCCTTCTTCACCAGTTTGCCGCTGACGGGCGAATAAGTCTTTCCGATGCGTGCAAACAGCAGGCGGAGGTATTCATAGATTTCGGTCGAAGTTCCTACGGTGGAGCGCGGGTTGCGGCTGATAACCTTCTGTTCGATGGCTATGGCTGGCGGGATTCCCTTGATGAAGTCGCATTCAGGTTTTCCCATTCTTCCCAGAAACTGGCGGGCGTATGATGAAAGGCTTTCTACGTAGCGCCGTTGTCCTTCGGCGTAAAGCGTGTCGAAAGCCAGTGATGACTTTCCGGAGCCCGACAGGCCGGTGATGACTACCAGTTTGTCGCGCGGTATGTCTACGTCGATGTTTTTCAGGTTGTTTACCTTTGCTCCCTTGATGGTTATGTAGTTGCTTTCCGGCATGATTTTTCTTTCTTGATTGAGATGCAAAGATAACCACTTTTTTTAGATTTCTCTGTATTTTGGTTATCTTTGCCGCGCGTTAACAGGTGTATGAACCAATAAAAATATAAAGATGAAACTAAGAAACTTGTGGCTCGCAATGGCGTTTGTATTCGGCATTTGCGCAGCGTATGCTCAGAATGGCTCCCCGAAGCGTGAATTCCGCGGCGCGTGGATTCAGTGTGTGAACGGACAGTTTCAGGGGGTGCCGGCCGAGCAGATAAAGAAAACTCTGGAAAGCCAGCTCGACAACCTGAAAGGGGCGGGAATCAATGCCATTATCTTTCAGGTGAGGGCGGAGGCCGACGCTTTGTATAAATCTCCGTACGAACCTTGGAGCCGTTTCCTTACGGGAGTGCAGGGAAAAGCTCCTTCTCCGGTATGGGACCCTCTGCAGTTTATGGTGGAGGAGTGTCACAAGCGTGATATGGAAATTCATGCCTGGATCAATCCGTATCGCGCAAAGACCAAAGGGACAACGGCGCTTTCGCCTCTGCATCCCTATAACAAGCATCCCGAATGGTTCGTTGAGTATGCCGGCCAGCTGTATTTTGATCCGGGGCTTCCCGAATCACGCAAGTATATCTGCAAGATTGTGCGCGACATCGTGACCCGTTATGACATCGATGCCATCCACATGGACGACTACTTTTATCCTTACCCCAATGCGGGAGAGAAGTTTCCGGACGACTTGAGCTTTGCGGCATACGGACGCGGATTTACAGACCGCGGCGACTGGCGCAGGGACAATGTGAACGTGCTGATAAAGGAGATTCACGAAACGGTGCGTGCTGCCAAGCCGTGGGTCAAGTTCGGCGTTTCGCCGTTCGGCATCTATCGGAACAAGAAAAGCAACCCCAACGGAAGCAACACGAACGGCCTTCAGAATTACGACGATCTCTATGCCGATGTGCTGCTGTGGGTGAACAACGGCTGGGTTGACTATAATATACCTCAAATCTACTGGGAAATCGGTCACCCCGCGGCCGATTACGAAACGCTGATCCGCTGGTGGGCGAAGAATGCGGCGGCACGTCCGCTGTACATCGGGCAGGATGTGGTGCGGACGGTTACCAAGCCGGACCTGATGAATCCGAACCAGAGTCAGATTCCTGCCAAATATAATTTGCAGCGCTCGCTTCCCGCGGTGCAGGGGAGTTGCCAGTGGTATGCAGCCGCAGTGGTTGAAAACAAGGGCAATTATCGCGACATGCTGGCAAACAAGTACCATAAATATCCTGCGCTATGGCCGGCTTCGCCCTTCATGGACGATGAGGCTCCCAAGAAGGTGAGAAAACTGAAGCCGGTATGGACGGCAGACGGTTACATCCTGTTCTGGACCGCCCCGAAAGCAAAGCACGAGATGGATGAGGCGAAACATTATGTCGTATACCGTTTCCTGCGGAAGGAGAAGGTAAATCTTGACGATCCTTCTCATATCGTTGCCATTACGCATAACGAGTTTTACAAGCTCCCGTACGAAGACGGCAAGACAAAATACCGGTATGTGGTGACCGCTCTCGACCGCCTGCACAATGAGTCGAAACCCGTATCGAAGAAGATAAAATTATGACAAATGATGCCGGCAAAAAAATGAGCCGTCATCTTGATTAAAATGAGCCGTCATCTTAATTAAAATAACCCGTTATCTCAAATCAGATGACGGGTTGTTTTTTCTTTATGCTGGAAAACGATATAAGAAGTGTTTTGTTTATTTGTATAAATTTCATTTATAAACCTTGAATGTGTTTGTTTTTCTAAAACTTATTTATAGTTTTGTATTCAGACAGAAAGCATTTTTGTTTCTGTGAAATAGACAGAAAAAGGAATTTTTCCGTTTTATGCGGATGAAGAGTCCTTGTCCTTTTTCTTAAAAAAATAAAAAAGATTTGGCATCACAAGGATTGGCCGCTAATTAAAAAAGTTAGAGTTATGAAAAAGTTATTGTTAACGTTAGCTTTGGGAATGGTTGCCGTATTTGGTTTCTCTCAGGTAAGATGGGACGTGAAGTTTGGCATGAACTTCAGTAACATGACTAAATTGGATGAAACTAAAGCACTTCCTGGTTTCACAATGGGAGTTGGAGCTGATTATGCATTTAATGAAAATTGGTATTTTCAGCCGGGAGTAATGATTACTTCCAAAGGATATAAGGTGAAATATGCAGGTGAAAAAGAAACAGTCAGACCTGTTTATTTGGATATTCCTATTCTGGCTGCTTATAAGTTTGATATTACCGACAATACAAAATTTGTAATCAATGCAGGTCCTTATCTGGCTATTGGTCTTGGTGGAAAAGCCAAAGAGCATTGGGATAATGGTGATGATTATAAGATTTTTGATGATAAAGGCGGTGATTGGAAACGCTTCGATTTAGGGCTTCAATGGGGAGTAGGTGTTGAACTTGGCGAACACTACCTCGTAAACTTCACTGCTCAGCATGGATTCATTGCTCCGGGTAAATCTGAAGATGGAAATGGTGATGAAATATCTCCTAAGAACATGAGTTTTGCAATTGGCGTTGGCTACAGATTCTAAACAGAAAAGAACCATCAGTATCCAATAAAAAGAGGCGCATTCCATAACGGATGCGCCTCTTCTGCTTGTTGTTAGTCGTTTATTTTATATTGTTTCGAATCTTGCTAAGATAGGCATGAATCCCTTCCGAGTCTTTCCGGCTGATGATGTCGAGCAGTTCGTTCAGCTCTGTGCGTATGCCTTCCACTTGTGCCGGAGTGCGCGGATTGAAAAGAATCTCCTGAAGCAGATAGTCGTCTTCACTGAGCACCCCTTTTGCGATAGCCATGTGCCGTTTGAAAGTTGTTCCCGGAGCGTCTTGATGCTTCATTACCGCTGCAAACACAAAGGTCGATACAAACGGGATTGACAACGAATAGGCCACCGTTTCGTCGTGCTCCTCGAAAGAATATTCGAAAATGTTCAGTCCCAGCCGCTGGTAGAGGTCTTTGAAGAATATCCGTCCCAGGTGGTCACCTTCTTTGATAATGATGGCATTTTCTTCACTCAGCTTGTCGAGGCTGGCAAAAGTCGGTCCGAACATCGGGTGGGTGGATACGTAGCGGAATCCGCATCCTTCATAAAATTCCTTCAGGTTCGTCTTTACTGAAGCAATGTCACTGATGATGCAGTCCTTCGGAAGTGCAGGCAAGACTTGCCTGAAAGCGTCGAGCGTATATTTCACTGTTGCCGCATTGATTACCAGTTCCGGCTTGAATTCTTCTATTTCTTCTGTTTTTGTAAACCGGAGGCAGTTGTACATAAAGCGTAACCGTTGCGGATTTACATCGTAAACGGCTACTTCGTGTTCAAAGCTAAGTACATCGCTGAAAAAGGATCCCATTTTCCCGGCTCCTAATATTTGTATTCTCATGTTGTTATGTTTTTGTGGGTGTTTATGTACTTTTCTTTTTGCATCAAGGCAAAAAGAAAAGATACCAAAAGAAAAAAATCTGTCTTCACTGGAAAAGCGTGAAGCGGAGGGAGTTCCGGACTTTAGTCCGAAACGTTCCCGCAGTAGCTTTGGAAGTGCAGACGGCACCCTTTCTTTTGGGTATCTTTTTCTTTCGGCCACCCGAAAGAGAAAGTACGCATTATTTGTTGATTATTTCCATTTGCTGCCTTACACTCTCTTCATGGATCAGTTCAAACACTTGCTTTACGAAATCAGCGTCCATGCCGCAAAGCGAACCCTGTGCGCCCCGTTTGTCAAGGATTTCATTGTAGCGGCCGGTTTGCAGAATGGTCATGTTGTGCTCTTTTTTGAACGTTCCGATTTCGCGGCATACACGCATCCGTTTGGCCAGAATGTCCATCAGTTCATTGTCGCATTCGTCAATCTGCCGGCGCAGGTTATTCAGGTTTTCCGTGCTCTGATGCTCCGAGCGGATGACGAGCAGGCTCAGTATATAGTCGAGCACATCAGGAGTAACCTGCTGCGAAGCGTCGCTCCATGCCGCATCGGGGTTGCAGTGCGATTCAACAATCAGCCCGTCGAAACCGAGGTCCATCGCCTGCTGGCAGAGCGGAGCAATCAGTTCCCGCTTGCCGCCGATGTGGCTGGGATCACAGAGAATCGGCAGGTTGGGTATGCGGCGGCGCAGTTCGATGGGGATGTGCCATTGCGGAAGATTCCGGTAGATCTTCTTGTCATAAGAAGAGAATCCGCGGTGGATTGCTCCGATACGTTTCAGTCCGGCGTTGTTTATGCGCTCCAGTGCGCCTATCCACAGTTCCAGATCCGGATTGACGGGGTTTTTCACCAATATGGGAATGTCTACACCTTTCAGCGCATCGGCAATTTCCTGTACGGCAAAAGGATTAGCTGTAGTTCGTGCTCCGATCCAAAGGATGTCGATACCCGCTTTCAGGCATTCGTATACATGCTTGGCTGTCGCCACTTCGGTTGCTACATACATTCCGGTTTCCTTCTTCACCTCTTTCATCCAGGGAAGTCCGTCCACCCCGATTCCTTCAAATCCTCCCGGTTTGGTCCGGGGCTTCCAGATGCCTGCACGGAATATCTTGATACCTTTGTCGGCCAACTGTCTGGCACTTGACATCACTTGTTCTTCTGTTTCGGCACTGCATGGGCCTGCAATCACCAGAGGCCTTTCCTTTGATACGCCTTCCAGTTCAATGGGTTGTAATTCGAGTTCCATATGTTATTGAGTGTTTAAGTTTCTGTTATTGCATGATTTGTTTGATTCGTTCGAGGGCTTCGGCCAGCTTCTCTTCCTTGGCGCAGAGCGAGATGCGGATATACCGCTTTCCGTTGCTTCCGAAGATGAACCCCGGAGTGATGAATACCCTTGCTTCGTGAAGCACCTTTTCCGTCAGGTCTTCTACATCGGCATACGTGTCAGGTATGCGTCCCCAAAGGAACATGCCCACCTGTTCGCGGTCGAAGCTGCAGCCTAATACCTGCATAATCTCCTCTGCCAGTTTTCTGCGCCGCCCATACACCTTCACGTTTGCTTCTTCATGCCATTCCGCGCTGTTCCGGTAGGCTTGGGCAGCGGCTAACTGGATGGGGCGGAATGTTCCGGAGTCGATGTTGCTTTTGATCTTCACGATCCATTGGATGAACTGTGCATTGGTTGCAGCCATTGCCACACGCCAGCCGGGCATGTTGTGGCTCTTGCTCATGGAGTTGAACTCAATGCAGCACTCTTTGGCTCCGGGGACGCTGAGTATGCTTATCGGTTTTTTGTTGAGTATGAAACTGTACGGGTTGTCGTTCACAATAACCAGGTTGTGTCTTCGGGCGAAATCCACCAGCTTTTCATAAAGTTCCATTGTGGCGTTGGCTCCGGTAGGCATATTCGGATAGTTGGTCCACATCAGTTTCACACGGCTCAAGTCCATCTTTTCAAGCTGTTCGAAATCCGGCTGCCAGTGATTGTCTTCACGCAAGTCGTAATTCACAATTTCGCTTCCCAGTATCTTGTTCAGCGAAGTGTAGGTTGGATAGCCCGGATTAGGAACAAGCACCTGGTCGCCTGGGTTCACGAAAGCCAGCGTAACATGAAGGATGCCCTCTTTCGATCCGATGAGCGGCTGGATTTCCGTATTCGGGTCAAGATCCACGTCATACCATCGCTTATACCATTCCGACATGGCTTGCCGGAGTTCCGGAATGCCTACTGTAGGCTGATAGCCATGTGCGTCTGGCTTTTGGGCGTTCTCGCACAGCACCTTGATGGTTTCTTCTGATGGCGGCATGTCGGGGCTTCCTATTCCGAGGCTGATTACATTTTTTCCTTCCGCGTTCATGCGGGCCACTTCCTTCAGCTTGCGGCTGAAATAGTATTCACTCACGCTGGCCAGACGGTCGGCCGGCGCAATCTTATATTGTTGATTCTCCTTCTGCATATTCTCCTAATATTTTAAGTGCTTTGGTAAGCGGTGTTACGGCATCAATGGATTGTTTGTATCTCAGGTAATCGTCAAACATGACGTCAACATAGAACATGTATTCCCATTCACGTCCGATGATGGGCAGCGACTGGATTTTTGTCAGGTTTATGTTGTAGAATGAAAAGATAGACAATACTTTCGAAAGGCTTCCCTGATTGTGCGGGAGCGAAAAGACGATGCTTGCCTTGTTCATCTTTGAGCGCACCTTCAGTTCGTCGGCCATCCAGGGATCGCTGATTACAAGGAATCTGGTGAAGTTGTGTTTGTTTGTTTCAATGCCTTCCTGAAGAATCTTCATCCCATACAGTTCGGCGGCATATTTGGAGCAGATGGCAGCGTGCCCTTTCAGTCCTTTTTCTTTGATGTCGCGTGCGCTGGCCGCAGTGTCTTCCGTTTCCACCACTTTCAGCTGGGGGTGATGCTGGAGAAAATCTCTGCACTGTGCGAGTGCGACAGGGTGGGAATTTACTTCTGTAAGCGTTCCCCAGTCTTCACCGGGCAGGCACATGATGCTGTGGCTGATGCGCAGCTTGTGCTCTCCGATGATGGTTGCTCCGCTGTCCCGCAATAGCTCGTAGTTATGGAGAAGGCTTCCTGCAATGGTGTTTTCGATGGCAACGACTCCGATCACGTTGCTGTCTTTCTTCATCGCTTCGAACACTTCTTCAAACGTGTTGCAGCAGACCAGTTCGATATCTTCTTCCTTGAAATACTTGTGGGCTGCAATGTCATGATACGATCCCACAATTCCTTGTATTGCTATTCTTCTCATCTTGTTTTGTTTGCTTTTGTCTAAAAAAAAATCCCGACTTCGTATTGAAGCGGGATTTCGTTATATTCATTCGTTTCTTGTTTGTTTCATTTTGTTTTAACGTACATACACAAACTCCCGCTTCACTTCATTGCTAAAGTAAAAGTAATAAAAGAAAAAGAAGAAGTATGTTGCAAATGTGTTCATACGTCAGTTGTTATTTTGTCATTATATCGGTTGCAAATGTAATACTTTTCTTGAAAAAACAAGCATTTGATTGAATTTTTTCTTTGTTTATTTCGGATTTTTTTTCTTGCCATCTAGTTTTCCGGCAAATGATGGTTTCTTCGCCGAAGGATTAATATGGTTTGGAGCAGACATGCAAACGCAAGCACAGCTTCGGTGTACCAATATCTCCAACCAGAGGCAAGGGGGACACGCTTCCTGCCTTTTGGTGCTCTTTTTTACATAAAAACCAGACAAACGCAATTCATGCAAAGGGGGTGCAACGAGCGGTGTACATGGTAGTACAAATTCATATTGCTGTTAATCAATCATTTAACTGTGTAAAATGTACATTGGAAACCATTCCAGGAATGCTTTTTAATGCCTATTTTTACAAATTATGTAATGTATATAATTTATCATGTATGACAAATCGTAAATTTAGACACTATTCTATTATTATTCAATTACTTGCAATATCTGTCTTTATGACCTCCTGTTCCGATCAAATGGAACAATCTCATGAGGGGAACCGTATCAGCTTTACAACGGATATTCAGGATACATGGGTTTCCTTTGATGCAGATGAAGGCAGAGGGACTACGCGCTCTACTGTTTCCACCCTGCACACAGAAGGCACAAAACCTTTCTATCTGCATACGCTTTACACCGATAGCATAGTATCTGCCTTCCTGCCTGACAGTGGTCTGTCTGCCCGTTCTGCTCCCGTTACCACGAGCAATATGTATGATGTATTCAGCATTTCCGCCTACGCGTATACGGGCAGTTGGAACAATACGCAAACTTCGAGCTATATGTATGATGTATCGGTGAGCAAAACGGGCAGTTTATGGGTGCCTGCTTCTATACACTATTGGCCGGGCAGTGCTTATAAATTGAAATTCTTTGCTTATGCGCCTCAGAATAACAGCGCCTATCGGCTTTCGGGACAAACAGCGGGTACGCCAACCATTGCCTGCACGGTTCCGGACAATGTAGCAGAACAGCAGGATTTGCTGGTAGCCGCATCGGGAGAAGTCAGCGGCGGAACCAATACGGCGGTCAATCTGACCTTCCACCATGCGTTGACGGCGGTGAAGTTTGTATGTGGCAGTGACATGAAGGCGGGCACGGTAAAGAGCGTTACGCTTAAAGGTGTAAACTCGGCAGGAGTTTATAATCTTGAAACCGGCACATGGAGCAACGTAGGCAATCCGAAAAACTTTTCGCAAACACTGAACCGTTCCACTTCAGGAGCACTCAATGCCGTTATTACTGCCCCGGAACAAACCTTCATGATGATTCCGCAGACCTTACCCGATGGGGCAGTAATCGAGGTAATATTCAATGATGGAATAACCGACAATATTCTTACCGGACAGATCGGAAACAGTGAGTGGCAGAAAGGAAAGACGGTAACTTACCAGCTTTCAAGCACTTCAATAAATTGGCGGTACACGCTGGCGGTTTCCTCCGGAAACTTGTCTTTTAATTATTTGGGAGGCACGCAGACGTACAGCGTTACCAGCTACCGGAAAAACAATCAGGGAGTGACGGAGCCTGTGGAATGGTCAACCCAATATTCTGTTGACAACGGAGTGACATGGACTGACGCCAAACCCGACTGGCTCACTCAATTTACAGCAAGTGGAACAGGAAGCGAGGAGGCCGTTCCTTTCGAGGTTACAGCCGCTGTCCAGACCGGCGTATCTCAAAGCACTCATACGGCAGCTCTCCGGGCAACGGCAGAGAAAGGCTCAAAAGCTCTTCCTTACAACCTGTCGAACAGCACGGGGGGAAAAGCTGTGGAAAATACGGCAAACTGTTACGTGGTAAATGCACCGGGCACATATTCGCTCCCTCTGGTGTATGGCAATGCCATCAAGAACGGACAGACCAACCAGGTGGCATACACCTCTAAGGCTTCCATAAGGGGGGCGCTGAGTCCGTTCATCAATCATCTGGGTAATGGCATAACCGACCCTTATATCGCTAACAATGCAGGCTGCATCCCCGCAAAAGCCGAATTGGTCTGGCAGGACGGTCCTTCGCTGGTAACCGATATCAAATATAACAGCGGAGCCAATGGCGGTACGATTTCTTTCACAGTAGGCAAAGAAAGCATCCGGCAGGGAAATGCCCTTATTGCCATTAAAGACAGCCAGAATACAATTCTCTGGTCGTGGCATATTTGGGTAACGGACGAAGATGTATTCCGTACCGTCAGAGTGACCAACCATCAGAATGTTTCCTATGAATTGATGCCTGTTCAATTGGGATGGTGCGAAAAAGAAGTAGTCAGCTATGCACCCCGCTCCTGCCGGATACGATTCAGTGCCCACGGGCAGACGCGTGTCATCACCATCAACCAAACAGCTGCAACCACCTCTACCCGCGGAAACTGTACTTTCTATGAATGGGGACGCAAAGATCCCCTGCGCCCAGCCAGCGGCTATGGCAGCAACAATAAAACATGGTATAATGCAGAGGGGATTGCTTCTACGGCCAGCCATGGGGTAGAATCATTTCCGTTCGGCAGCGAGTGTATCAAAAATTACATCCGCAAACCCGACGTTATGCAAAAAGAATTATGGGGAGACAATGCGTATGTTAATTTATGGAATGCAGATTCTGATGCTTATGGCAACAATAATACCTATAACGACACTCCAGTGATAAAAACCGTGTATGATCCCTGTCCGGCAGGTTTTTCACTGCCGCCAAGCAATGCCTTTACGGGATTCACTACAACGGGTAAAAACGTTACCAATAATGCTGCGGAATATAACGGTGAATGGGATAGCAGCCAGCTGGGGTGGAATTTTTACTGCGGACCGAACAAGACGGGAGGAACGATTTTCTTCCCCATAACGGGGGAGCGGCTGGCATCAGGAGGAAACGTATCGGCAACAGGTATGTTGGGGCATACTTGGTCGGCAGCCTCTGTCGGCTCCAGATATTCCCACAATCTTACTCTCCATACCAATTATCGGGTATTGCCGTTGGATAATTTTAGCAGAAGTGCAGGTCATGGCGTGCGGCCCTGTAAAGAATAAATACAGGACGCGAACTTTCGCCACTTATTTCATCCGTCTGTTTTAGCAGGAATATATCCTTTAGATGCCGCGGCCGATTCTATGTTCCAGCCTTTGGACTATACAGTCCAGGTGCTGGAGCATAAAACTGAAAGGGCGGATGTACATCTTGTACGGGCATATTCTGAAAAACAAAAGCCGGATACGGACCACATGAACGTACCGGCTTAAAAAGTGTTTTATGGTGTGCGGAGATACTTTTCCGGTCAGTATATTCCCGTTTGCAGTCCGCTGTTTCCGAAGTTGCTGAAATTTCCAGAGATTTGCTCTTCCTTTTCCGGGGCGATTTCGATGGCTTTCTTCATGTCGTCCGTTGCTCCGGCCTTGTTTCCGCTGAGCAGTCGGATACGTCCTCTTTCCTGATAGAAGACGGCTTTGTCCGGCATCAGGTCGATAGCTTCTGTGTAGAGAGCTTCTGCTTCCGTCAGTTTCTTCTGTTCGTTCAGCATTTCTCCTTTCAGCAGATAGGCCGTTTCGTTGAACGGGTTGACTTCCATTACTTTGTCGAAACATTTGCAGGCTTCTTCTGTGTGGGCGAGAGCCGCTTCGATTCTCCCTTTCAGCAGCAGAGCGTCTTCATCGTCGGGATTCAGCGACAGGATACGGTTGAGGTCGTCCGTTGCTTCGCTTGCTTGCCGCATGCTCCAAAGCACTTCGGCGCGCAGTTGGTAGGCTTGTACGAATGTTTCGTTGAGCGCGATGGCCTTGGTGAGCATTACAATGGCATTCAGGTCATTGTTCAGTCCTTTGGCGGCACGTGCTGCGAGGAAATAGGCTTGCGCGTTTTTGTCATCTGCAGCGATCACTTTCTGGCAGGCCGTATCCATGCTTTCATAATCTTGCTGGAGATAGCATACGCTTGCCAGTGAAAGCAGGCTTTGTATGTTGGACGGATCTTTCTCTACCAGCCTGTCGAGCGTGGTACGGGCGTCATCCGTGCGGTTTGCCTGCAAGTACGCACTGGCTAGCAGTCCCAACGTTTCCGGTTCTTCGTTCAGTGCTGCAGCCTCTTCAAAACATTTGACGGCATAGTCCAGTTTGCCCATATTCCGTGCTCTGATGCCATCGTATTTCAATATGTCGAAATTCTTCAAGTTCTGTTTTTCTTCCGGAGTCTGCTGGTCTTTTTCCTGCTTTTTTTCTCCGAATAAAGCTGATAATAAACCCATAATAAGTTGATTTAAATGTTTTTCAAGCGCAAAGATAGGCAGAAAAAGAAAGAAATTCGTAAGTTTGCGTCACATTTTATTGCAAAACGGATTTGTATTATGAAAAAGATTTTGTTTTTATTGGCCGGGGTGTTCGCCTGCCATGCGGCGCAGGCACAATATTTCTGCACGGCAGAAGGTACCAAACTGCATTATGTGAATTATGATGAAGTGGGGCAGAGCACCTCGGATGAGGAAATAACGGTGAAAAATGTGACCAAAGAGGGGAATACGGTGAAGGCGAGCTATTACGACAAGATCGTGACTGTGAAAACTAAAAACAATACAAGCTATACATTATATAACTGGACTTACGACGGGACGGTTTCGACCTGTACGGAAGATTTGATGTATGGGCCTTATGTTGATTCGGATTCCGATCCTGCCCGCTATGATACGGCGGCTCGCCTGGAATGGACGGAAAAGCTGAAGTTCAAGGGCGACAATTCGTTTTCCATAAAAGATGGGGCAGAAGCGGGGGAGAATCTTCCGGACCGGAAGTTCCAGTGGATTCGCAACATGCTGAAGAATGATGTAACCATTTCGGGCGCTTCGTATATGGGAACGGAGCAGGTGAATACGAGAGCCGGAAAATTCAATTGTGTGAAGATTTCATACCTGAAGCGGACGAAGATTATCTTGAAGACCACTACGCTCAGGGTAAATGAATGGTATGCCAAAGGAGTGGGGCTGGTTAAGTCGGAATCGTTCAAGATGGACGGAGAGCAAGCTGGGAAAACGTTACTGGTGAAGGTGGAAAAGAACTGACGGTTTGATGAGTCATGGATAAGAAGACATACATACAGGCCAATAAAGATTGGCTGGCTGAAAAATCAAAGGAAGAGGGAGTACATGCTTTGGCGAAAGGAGTTTTTTATAAAGTACTTTCGTCGGGAGATTCCAGTGGCAAAAGTCCGTCGGTCCGGAGCATTGTCACCGTTCACTATACAGGGCAGACTATCGACGGAAAGCAGTTTGATTCCAGCCGCGGGAGTGTGCCTCTGGCTATCCGTCTGAGCGATTTGATAGAAGGTTGGATAATCGCTTTGCAGCAGATGCATGTCGGTGACCGTTGGGAGGTATATATTCCTGCTGAGATGGGTTATGGAAAACTCAGTCAGCCGGGCATCCCCGGGGGATCTGTCCTGATTTTTGATATAGAACTGCTTGGAGTCGCATAAGGGCGGTTCATGAATAAAGAGAATGCTTCCATATATCAGGCATCAAAGCGGATGTATGGAAGCATTCTTTGTTATGTATCCGTTGTCAGATAATTTCGATTCCCTGTTCTTTGCAAAGCTGGAGGCTCAGGTCTTTCAACTTGAACTTCTGAATTTTTCCGCTTCCTGTCATCGGGAATTCTTTGACGAAGAATATATATTTGGGAATCTTGTAGCGGGCGATTTTTCCTTGGCAGAACTCGCGGACGTCAAATTCGTTCATCGTATATCCTTCGTGGAGAATGATGAACGCTCCTACAGCTTCACCGTATTTCTTTGACGGGACTCCGGCTACCTGCACGTCTTTTATGCCCGGCATCTGATAGAGGAACTCCTCGATTTCCCGCGGATAGATGTTTTCGCCTCCGCGGATAATCATGTCTTTGATGCGGCCTGTGATACGGAAGTTGCCGTTCTCGTCTTTTACGCCTAAGTCGCCGGAGTGCAGGAATCCGTTTTTGTCTATGACTTCTGCCGTAGCTTCCGGATTCTTGTAATATCCTTTCATTGTGTTGTATCCCCGGTTGCACATTTCTCCCTGTACTCCAACCGGACATTCTTCGCCCGTTTCGGGATCGATGACTTTAACTTCCGTAAATTCAAATTCATGGCCTACAGTGTTGTAGCGTACTTCCGGGTCATCGTCAATGCGGCTGTGCGTCATTCCCGGAGAGGTTTCGGTAAGACCGTATACGCTGGTTACTTTCATGAACATTTTTTCTTCCACTTGTTTCATCAGCTCCACCGGGCAAAGCGAGCCGGCCATGATGCCGGTACGCAGGCTGCTTAAGTCGAACATCGAAAACATGGGATGGTTCAGTTCTGCGATGAACATGGTGGGTACGCCATAGAGAGCCGTACACCGTTCTTTGTGTACAGATGCCAGCACAAGCAGCGGGTCGAATTTTTCAACCATTACTTCCGTACACCCGTGGGTGAGGCAGTTCATTGTTGCCAGCACCACGCCGAAGCAATGGAAAAGGGGCACGCAGACACACAGTTTGTCATCGGATGTAAACTTCATGTGTTCGCCTGTCAGAAAGCCGTTGTTGGCGATGTTATAATGTGTGAGCATGACGCCTTTCGGGAATCCGGTGGTTCCTGAAGTGTATTGCATGTTGACCGTATCGTGGCAGTTCACTTCCTTTTTTGCTTTGGCCAGTTCTTCGTCGTCCACATTGTTCCCGAGGAGCAGAATTTCGGCGGTATTATACATGCCCCGATACTTTTCCTGTCCGATGTAAATGACGTTTCTCATGTGCGGGAAGCGTTTGCTTTTCATCCGTCCCCGCTCAAACGTTTTCAGTTCGGGAAGCATCTTGTATGTCATCTCCACATAGTTGCTGTCTTTCTCTCCATTGACGATGCAGAGTGTGTGCATGTCGGAGTTTTCGCAAAGGTATTCCAATTCAGCCTGCTTGTAGCTCGTATTTACAGTTACGGCCACTGCGCCGATCTTGGCGCAGGCATAAAGAAATGTCAGCCAGTCGGGGACATTTCCTGCCCAGATGCCTACGTGTGTACCTTTTTGCACTCCGATAGCAAGCAGTCCTTTCGCCATGTTGTCTACACGCTGGTTAAACTGTTTCCATGTGAAGCGCAGGTTACGGTCGGAGTATACGAGATATTCTTTGTCGGGAGTGGTTTCTGCCCAATGTTCCAGCCATTCTCCCAGTGTCCTTTCATATAATTGCGGCATAGCGGTCTGTTTTTTAAAGTTCGATGGGGGTGTAAACGACAGCAAGGATACGTGCGGCTTTGCCTTCATAGGCATGCACGTGATGAGGTACAATTGAGTCATAATAAATTGTATCCCCTTCATCCAGCAGGTATTTTTTCTTGCCGTATTCAACTTCAAGTTTCCCTTTCAATACCATGATGAATTCTTCTCCCTCGTGCGCCGATAGGCTGAATTCGTTGTTGCCGCTTTCATCGATGTCTATGATAAACGGATCCATGTGCCGGTCGCTTTTGGCTCTTGAAAGCGAATGATAGTGCATGTGGTGGCGTGCGTCGGATGCATTGTTCGAAAAGCTGATGGTGTCGTCAGCTTCTCCTTTCCTGCACACGACAGGTCCCTCTTCGTTGGGCTGGTCATCAAGGAATGTGCCGAGCCGTACACCCAGCGCCCTTGCTATTTTGATGAGCGGGGCAAGCGACGGAATGTCTGTATTGTCTTCGATGCGCTTGATCTGTTCGACGCTCAGTCCCGTACTTTCCGACAAATCATTGATGCTTATTTCTTTTGTTGTTCTCAGCGATTTGATTTTTTCTCCTATAATATTTGTGTAATCCATAATTGTGTGTTTTTATCTGTCAGTTGAATGATGGTGAAAGATTGTTTTTCAATTTCTGCAAATATAATGTTATTTGTTGAAAAAATAAACAAATGGAGGCGTTTAAGTATCAGAAAGAAAAGAACAATATCCTGAACATCTGCGTTTTTTACTCTTCGGTGGAAGGAGAAGATATGAATGAGTTCCAAAAGTTTTGTATCTTTGGCGTGAAAATAAATTGTTACGACATGAAAAAATGTATTTTTCTTTTAGTTTTGGCTGCTTGCTTCTGTTTAAATGTTTCGGCGCAGAATGCTTCTGATGCTGCCGGTTATATTGTGAAGTTGGGCGACGCAGCTCCGGATTTTGAGATGACGCTGACTGACGGACAGAAGGTGAAGCTTTCAGATTTGCGCGGTAAGGTAGTGATGCTTCAGTTTACGGCCAGCTGGTGCGGGGTGTGCCGTAAGGAGATGCCTTTTATCGAAAAGGATATTTGGCAGAAGCACAAGGATAATGCTTCGTTTGCTTTGTACGGAATCGACCGCGACGAACCGTTGGAACGTGTGAAGGCATTTGCCAAACAGACGGGAGTGACTTATCCGTTGGGGCTGGATCCGGGAGCGGACATCTTTGCGCTTTATGCGGAGCGGAACGCCGGGATAACAAGGAATGTTCTGATAGATAAAGACGGAAAGATTGTCTTGATGACCCGTCTGTATAATGAAGATGAGTTTGCCGCTTTGTGCAAGAAGATTGATGAACTGTTGAAATGAGAGGGATGAAGTGCTATGTGGCTTTTCTTTTGTGCTTTCTGATAGCTTTTCCTCTTTCAGCACAGAAGAAAAAGAAGAATTACGAACCGCTGTTCGGGAAGAAATACGCTTCTTATGGAAAGGTTTCGAATTCATTGGAGGGAGCTGTGTTCTATTTGGGAAGCGGGCATGGCGGACCGGATCCGGGATGCATCGGAAAATACAGAGGAAAGGAACTTCACGAGGATGAATATGCTTATGACATCATTCTCCGACTGGGGAGAGAGCTGTTGCGCAGGGGGGCGAAGGTGCATTTCATCATTCAGGATGCGAAAGACGGCATTCGTGACCAGGAGATACTGAATAACAGCAAAAGGGAAACCTGTCTTGGGAAACCGATACCGTTGAATCAGGTTGAGCGTCTGAAGCAGCGGTGTGATGCGCTGAACCGCTTGTCACGCAAGGACAAGAGCCGTTATAAAAGATGCGTGTTCGTTCATGTTGACAGCCGTTCGCGCGGTGATCAGACGGATGTGTTCTTTTATCATGCTCCGGGCAGCACCTATGGAAAGCGGTTGGCGAAAGAGATTCAGCGGACGTTCAGAGCGAAGTACGACCGGCACCAGCCTAATCGTGGCTTCGACGGCACTGTGAGCGGTCGTGACTTGTATGTGCTCCGCAACACAATTCCCGTGGCTGTTTTCCTTGAGGTGGGAAATATACAGAATGCACGCGACCAGAAACGTCTGGTCATTGCTGACAACAGGCAGGCTTTGGCTAACTGGATAGCCTTGGCCATTGAAAAGGATTATAAGAAATCGAAGAAATAAACGGCCGGATGGTATGGGGCGTAATGCGCTATGCGTTGAACGCAGATTCATAAGGGGTCAATCTCTTTGTGAATCTGCGTTCATGCTATTTTACAGGCAGATGTCCTTTTGAAGAACTCTGGATAGATGCGGCTTTTATTTCTTGTAGCTTTTTTGCAGGACTTCCTTGAGCTTGCCGACAACTTCAGGCGACGGGATATCTTTTCTTTCTGTCAGGATGCAGGCGAAATGCTCTGCCAGAATCTCTTCCGGATTGAGGATGTAATTGGTGTTTTTTCCTACCTGATCGTAGAAATCGCTTGCCTGTCCGATGCTGTATACAACGGTTTTTCCGTCCTGCTGTATCGGAGTGAAGTGCTCGTTGAGAGGAATCAGACCCACCTCCATATAGTCGGACAATGTCTTCCCGGCATTTGCCTGATACGGAGAGTTGGCATAGAGCATCATTGTGCAATTCTGCTGTTTTCCGTTGACCGTTAATTTGATGTAGCTGTCATAACGGTTGACGTCGGGGTTGGATATCCTTTTTTCGATGATGTCCGTTGGAAACAGGATTTCACGGTTCATGACAGAGAATCCGATGGTTTCGTATGCAGCTTTCTTGAAATCCAGACTGCTCCGTGTCAGGATGTGGAAGATTTCGTGCGCAATCAGGTAAGTCAGATTGGCATCGTCCAGTTCGTTTAGCGGCTTTTCGCCTATGGCTATCCAATTATTGCGTGTGTATGCGCTGGCGTTTCCCTCCTCCTTCATGGTTGTCTTGATGAAAACCAGCTCTTTCGGGAAATCAAGCACGATCTTCTGTTTCTTTATTTCCGCATCGAGCGTTTTGATGCTTTTTAATATGCGTTCTTTGTCCTTGTCGCTCCAGTTCAATGTCTGGTTCATGGCAAAGGCCAGCAGTTTGGATTTTCTTCCCTGGTCTGTATTCAGGCGCACGTTGATGTCAAACTGATTCCATCCGCTTGTATATTCGTCTATATCTGTTATCAGCATTTGCGCTTCAGCCCGGGTTGCAAAGCGAAAAGGTATGGGAGCAGTCTTTTGTGCAAATGCGGTCATGGCCGCGAAGCAGAAAGCTATGGTGAACAATGTTTTCAGTTTCATAATAGTGTCTTGTTTTATGGTGTCATTTTCTTTCAGTCTGTAAATATAGGACATTATTTTTTCTTTTTCTAATTTCTTTGAAAGAAAATGCTTGCGGAGTGTTTGTCGGAGAGTGTTTTCATCGTACAGAAAAAGCCATGCGGAAAATGATTCCCGGCATGGCTTTTATGGTGTTGCATTCTGATGTCCCGCTGTCGGGCTTATTCGTTTTCCTTGTCTTTCAGTTCGTTGAAAATCAGTCCTTCCAGCTCGTCTGCCAATTCAGGATTGTCCTGGATGCACTGTTTGGCGGCATCGCGTCCTTGTCCCAGTTTAGTGTCGTTGTAGCTGTACCATGAACCGCTTTTCTTGATGATTCCCAGTTCGGCTCCCAGGTCGATGATTTCTCCGCTGCGGGAAATACCTTCACCGAACATGATGTCAAATTCGGCTTTGCGGAAAGGAGGAGCCACTTTGTTCTTCACTACTTTTACGCGCACTTGATTGCCGATAACTTCATCTCCGTCTTTCAATTGCGAGGTGCGGCGGATATCAAGACGCACGGAAGCGTAGAACTTTAGCGCGTTTCCTCCGGTGGTCGTTTCGGGATTGCCGAACATGACACCTATCTTTTCGCGCAATTGGTTGATGAAGATGCACGTCGTGTTTGTCTTGCTGATGGCGGAAGTCAGCTTCCGGAGAGCCTGTGACATCAGGCGTGCCTGAAGCCCTACCTTGTTGTCCCCCATATCGCCTTCGATTTCGGCTTTGGGAGTCAGCGCAGCCACCGAGTCTATAACGATGATGTCGATGGCAGATGAGCGTATCAGCTGTTCGGCGATTTCGAGTGCCTGTTCGCCGTTGTCCGGCTGAGAAATCCAGAGGTTGTCGATGTCCACACCCAGTTTGGCGGCATAGAAGCGGTCGAACGCATGTTCCGCGTCAATGAAGGCCGCTATGCCTCCCGTCTTTTGCGCTTCAGCGATCGCATGGATGGCCAATGTTGTTTTACCGGAGGATTCCGGTCCGTAGATTTCGATTATGCGGCCTCGCGGATAGCCTCCTACACCCAATGCCGCATTCAGCGCGATGGATCCGGTGGGAATCACTTCCACTTCCTGCACGTGGTCGTCGCCCATTTTCATTATCGAGCCTTTTCCGAAGTTCTTCTCAATTTTGTCCATGGCCGCCTGAAGTGCCTTCAGCTTTTCGCTGTTATCCGGTTTTGAAGGTTTTTCTACGCCCCCCTCAAATTCAAGTTCGTCTTTCTTTCCCATAATGCTATTTCAGTATTTGTGCGGCATGGTCTTTTGTCTTCACTTCTTTGGGCGAAATGATGCGCTCGATGATGCCGTCTTCATTAATAATAAATGTTGTGCGGAATGTACCCATGTATTTGCGTCCGTACATGCTTTTTTCGCCCCATGCGCCGAACTCTTCGGTCAGTTTATGCTCTGTGTCTGCGATGAGCGTGAAGGGAAGCTGGTTCTTTTCGATGAATTTCTGGTGCGATTTTGCATCGTTGATGCTTACTCCGATCACCTCATAGCCGGCTTTGCGCAGTTCGTCATAATTGTCGCGGAGGTTGCAGGCCTGTGCCGTACACCCCGAAGTCATGTCTTTCGGATAAAAATAGAGCACAATCTTTTTTCCTTTATAGTTGCTCAAGTGTATTTCTTCCCCGTTCTCGTTCATTCCGAGAATTTCGGGTGCTTTATCTCCTATGTTCACGATAAAAAAGTTGATAATGGATAATTGACAGTTAAAAAGCGGGGTGATGATCTCACCCCTTGTTTCGTATTACAGTTCCAGGTCACCGTCGAACACTTCATGCCACGGCAGACCGTTCTTGTTCAGTTCTTCCATAAACGGATCCGGATCGAACTCTTCCACATTCCATACGCCCGGACGTTTCCAGAGTCCCTTCAGGAACATCATTGCACCGATCATGGCCGGAACTCCGGTCGTGTAGCTTACTCCTTGCATGCCGGTTTCCTTGTATGCAGCCTGATGCGAGCAGTTGTTGTATACATAGTAGGTGCGCTCTTTGCCGTCCTTGATACCGCGGATGCGGCAGCCGATGGATGTTTCGCCTTCGTAGTTTTCACCCAGATCCTGCGGGTTGGGCAATACGGCTTTCAGGAACTGCAGCGGAACGATTTCCATGCCGTTGTAGTTTATTGGCTCGATGCTTGCCATGCCGATATCCTGAATGACACGCAGGTGAGTCAGGTATTCTTGTCCGAAAGTCATCCAGAAGCGTGCGCGCTTGATGGTGGGGAAGTTTTTCACCAGCGATTCCAGCTCTTCGTGGTAAAGCAGGTAAGAATCGCGCGGGCCGATGTTCGGGTAAGTCAGCGGCTTGTGGAACTCCAGCGGCCGGGTGGTAACCCATTGCCCGTTTTCATAATAGCGTCCGTTCTGAGTGATTTCGCGGATATTGATTTCCGGATTGAAGTTTGTGGCAAATGCCTTGTGGTGATTTCCCGCATTGCAGTCCACAATGTCCAGATATTGTATTTCGTCGAAGTGATGTTTTGCTGCATAAGCTGTGTATACGCCGCTCACTCCCGGATCGAATCCGCAGCCTAGAATGGCAGTAAGTCCGGCATCTTCGAACCGTTTTTTGTAGGCCCATTGCCAGCTGTATTCGAAATGAGCCACGTCTTTCGGTTCATAGTTGGCGGTGTCCAGGTAGTTTACTCCGCTTTTCAGACATGCCTCCATGATGGTAAGATCCTGATAAGGCAGAGCTACGTTAATAACGATTTCGGGTTTGAAACTGTTGAATAAAGCCACCAGTTCGTCTACGTTGTCCGCGTCTACTTTGGCTGTTTTGATGGCAGGGTTACCGATTGCCTTCACAATCGCGTCACATTTTGATTGGGTGCGGCTGGCAATCATGATTTCGGTGAAAACTTCAGGATGCTGAGCCACTTTGTGTGCAACAACGGTACCTACACCGCCTGCACCGATGATCAATACTTTACTCATTCTTTTGTGTTAGATTTTATGCCCGGTAAACGTTACCGTTCAATATGCAAAGATAACAAATAATTCCAAACCGCTGTGCAGTATTCAGAATATATCCGTATTTTTGCATATGAACAATCATTAAAAGGGAAATGTTCCTTTAATTTAAATTCTGAAGATTATGAAGAAAATAATGTTATGTGCGGCTGCTTTCGCAGTATTGTGTATGGTAAGTTGCGGAACCAGCAAAAAATCCGTTTCGGTTATGGACTTTTCAGGAGAATGGAATATCGTGAGTGTAAAGGGAGAAGCCGTAGACGCGGAAGAAGCTCCTTACATCGGCTTTGACCAGAAAACGGGCCGGGTGTACGGACATGCCGGATGCAACAGACTGATGGGAGCATATCATGTGGATTCGCTGAAGGCTGGGAAGATGAATTTCAGCCAAGTGGCTGCAACGCGGATGATGTGTCCCGACATGACGCTGGAGCAGAATGTGCTGGAAGCACTGGGCAATGTGGCCGGATTTTCGCATACGGGGGATACGGTTGAACTTAAGGATGCCGGAGGAAAAGCTGTGATGACGTTGCAGAAGCGCGTGAAGCCGGCGGTAACACTGGACGACTTGGCAGGCAGATGGGTTATTTCAAGTATAGGTCAGATGGCTGTAGGTGAAGTGGAACGTACTCCCGAACTCAACTTTGACCTGGAAGCTAAGCGTGTAAACGGCAATGCCAGCTGCAATGTTATCAACGGAAGCTTTTCGCAAGAAGAGGGAAAGCCCGTTTCGCTGCGCTTTTCGCAGATGATTTCTACCATGATGGCATGTCCGAACATGGACACAGAGCAAAGCATTCTGCAGGCTTTGGATAAAGTGCGCGCCTTTGACCGCGGCGAAGAAGAAGGCACGCTGGTGCTGCTGGACGGAAACGGGTATCCGGTTCTGACGCTTGAGCATGCGCAGGGCGAGCCGGCAAAATGAAAACCGGAGCATTGTGCATCATGGTTGAAATAAAAGTGTTATCTTTGAGCGACGTATAAAATCAATTCATTATGACTAAAAAAATACTTTTGCTGGGATCCGGAGAGTTGGGCAAGGAGTTTGTAATAGCCGCCAAACGTCTGGGACAATACGTGATTGCGTGCGATTCGTATGAAAACGCGCCTGCCATGCAGGTGGCCGATGCATGTGAAGTCTTCAGTATGCTGGACGGAGAAGCGCTGGACCGTGTGGTCGCCAAATACCGCCCTGACATCATTGTTCCTGAGATTGAGGCTATCCGCACCGAACGCCTTTACCATCTGGAAAAGGAAGGCATTCAGGTGGTGCCGAGTGCGCGTGCCGTAAACTATACGATGAACCGCAAGGCAATCCGTGATCTGGCAGCCAAAGAACTGGGACTGAAAACTGCCCGCTACTTCTATGCCACTTCATTTGAAGAACTGAAAGAAGCCGCTGAAAAAATCGGCTATCCGTGTGTCATCAAGCCGTTGATGTCATCGTCAGGAAAAGGCCAGTCGGTTGCGAAGGGGCCTGAAGACTTGCAGTATTCCTGGGACTACGGATGCCATGGAAGCCGTGGGGATATCAAAGAACTGATCGTGGAGGAATTCATTCAATTCGACAGTGAGATAACTTTGCTTACCGTTACCCAGAAAAACGGGCCTACGTTGTTTTGTCCTCCCATCGGACATGTGCAGAAAGGGGGCGACTACCGCGAAAGCTTCCAGCCGGCACGCATCGCTCCGGAGCATCTGGCCGAAGCGCAGCGCATGGCTGCCAAAGTGACAGAGGCACTGACCGGTTACGGACTGTGGGGCGTTGAGTTTTTCCTGAGCCATGAGAACGGTGTGTATTTTTCCGAATTGTCTCCTCGCCCGCACGACACAGGTATGGTGACGCTTGCGAATACGCAGAACCTCAATGAGTTTGAACTGCACCTTTATGCGGTTTTGGGCTTGCCTATTCCGGGCATTGCGTTGGAGCATATCGGAGCCAGTGCGGTGATTCTTTCGCCTATATCAAGTAAAGATGCTCCCCGGTATAAGGGAGAAGAGCTGGTTTGCTCTCAGCCCGGCACCTATTTGCGTATATTCGGCAAACCGTCTACGCGTTTGAACCGCCGTATGGGTGTCGTTGTATGCTATGATAAGGTAGGAAGCGACCTCGATGCTTTGCGAGGCAAATGCAAGTCGCTGGCTGCAAAAGTGGAAGTGTATTGATAATCAATATATTGAATTTTGATTCAGATTCATGCGGATTTGCCGTATCCGTATGAATCTGTTTTTTGCATTTTGTATGCATTTCTTGATATAAATCATGAAAAGCGGACAAATGCATGCTTTTTGCTGTTTCTCCAAGTCATTGTATTGATCAGGGGGTTATATTTGCAACGCAAAACCAAACTAAACAACAAATGACAGAAAACAAAACGGTTAAGTATCATATTCCCCAACAGGGAATATACATGTACGCTCGTATGCGTGACGGAAAAACTGGAATGATTGTACTGAACAGTACAGACCACGAACAGATTCTCTCTGCTGAGTACTACAAGCCTCTGACCAAGGATTCTAAAATGGGTAAAGAGCTGTCTACTGGAAAGATGATTGACTTCTCCCAGAACCTGACGCTTTCCCCGCGCAAATCATTGATTATTGAATTTTAAGGAGAAAATTGTCTGTAAGTATTTTAAAGGCGTAGATGTGGCAAGCTTCTGCGCCTTATTTTTTGTATGTCTGCCAGACGGAATCTTCATGTTGGGCATCTGTTGTGGATAAAACGGCTGGAGATATAGCGACGATGCGCATGTGTATCTGAAAGTCTGGGAAAAATCCAATATCTGGACAACAGGCTGGAAGCATGCGGCGTCTTGAGTGGCAGGCATGTCTATGAAGAAACATTCATTTGGGCTGTTGGCGTGCATCTTTCAGCCTTCTGCAAACTTTATCTCTAGTCTGGAGATTTGTATCTCTAGGCTAGAGATATATATTTTCAGTTTAAAGATATATGTCTTCAGGCTGAAGACAGAGGGATTGATTGCCTTTTTTTGTTTGCATGATAGGGAAGAATCATTATCTTTGTAAAAGTCAATGCCTATGAGGATGAATAAATTTTGGAAAATAAGTCTGCTGTTTTTGGGATGCTTCCTTTCCGTAAAGGCTGAATCTTCAGACAGGGAAGTGCCGGTTCCGACACGGGCGCAGGTTGTTTGGCAGGATGCTGAACTGGTGGCGGTTTTTCATTATGATTTGCATGTGTTTGATACGGCAAAATACGTGCAGACGCAAAACCGCATTACTCCGATAAGCGATGTGAATATATTTAATCCGGAGAAACTGGACACAGACCAGTGGATAAAGGCAGCGCGGGATATGGGCGCGAAAATTGCCATTCTGACCGCTACGCACGAAACCGGTTTTGCGCTGTATCAGTCGGACGTGAATCCCTATTGCCTGAAGGCGGTGAGATGGCGCGACGGAAAAGGGGATATCGTGCGGGATTTTGTGCGTTCGTGCCGCAAGTATGGCGTTCTTCCGGGCGTATATATCGGTATCCGCTGGAACTCTTTTCTAGGGGTGCATGACTTTCTTATGCCTCAGGACGGAACGGATTTTCAGCGCAACCGTCAGGAGTTCTACAACCGTATGTGTGAAGGGATGACCCGGGAACTGATGTCCCGTTATGGAGATCTGGCGATTGTATGGTATGACGGAGGAAGTCATGGGCCGGAACTGGGCGGACCGGACATATTGCCTGTCGTAGAAAAATACCAGAAGAATATAATCTTTTACCACAACACGCAGCGGGCGGATATCCGCTGGGGCGGTTCGGAAACGGGAACTGTTCCTTATCCGTGCTGGGGAACCTATCCGTTTCCTTATTCGCATGCAAAGAATCAGGACTGTATATTCAAAGACAACAACCGTCTTTTGAAGACAGGTGATCCTGAGGGAAAGCATTATATGCCGGCGATGTCAGACACGCCTTTGCGCGGCTACAACGGACGGCACGAATGGTTTTGGGAGCCGGGAGATGAGGCTCACATTTATCCTTTGGAAGATTTGCAGCGGATGTATGAGCAGTCGGTGGGCCATAACTCCACATTGATTATAGGACTTACACCGGATAACCGGGGATTGCTTCCGGATGCGGATGTCCGGAGAATCAGGGAGTTCGGACAGTGGATAAAAGAAACATACGGCATGCCGCTAAAGGCTATTTCGGGAAAAAGTGATATGTTGGAAATGGCATTTGATGAGGCACAGCAGATAAAGCGCATTGTCTTGCAGGAAGATATCCGCCAGGGCGAACGTGTCCGTGCATATGAAATAGAGGGATTGACTTCAGACGGCTGGAAGGTTCTGGCTTCGGGTACGTGCATCGGGCATAAACGCATTGAACGTTTCGACCCTGTGTCGCTCCATGCTTTGCGGCTGAAGGTGTTGGATAGCGAGAAGACGCCGCTTATCCGTACATTTGCAGCGTATCGTTAATGTTGACGGCAAAGGCACGGATATGCAATTGAAGATGTTGGTCTGTCGTTGCGTATCCGTGCCTTCGCCGTCAAGGTTTCATGCCTTTGAGAGAAGGGGCATCAGCTTTTCGGAATGATTTCAAAAAACTCGGCCTGGCCTTCTATCTGAATCATTGTTGCCTCCGGAACAAGGCTGATGTGTGCAAAAGCCGTACTGATGGAAGTTTCTGCAAGCACAGATCCGTCCGCTTTCAGTTGCTTGAGCGTAATCTTTCCGGGGAGCTGGTTCATCAGCAGTGTATAGCTTTTCGTTCCTTCCGGGATGCCGAATGCAAATGTGTCTTTATTCTTGAACGAAGTGTCCAGGCATTTGTCGAAGGCGTAGAGCACCTGTTCAGGCTGTGCTGCTCTGATGGAAAATCCGATATTTTCCAGGCGGGGCGGATTTACTTCAAACGAACGGACGGAAGCGTAATTCCTTCGTCCGGAGTTAAGACGTCTGATGCGTACATAGCGTGCCTTGACGGTATCTCCTTTCCATGCGATGACATACTGCTGTTTCATATCGGGAATGAGTGCTGTCCATTGTCTGCCGTTTGCGGAACATTCCAGCACTGCATGGTCAAAATAGTCTACATCATTTACCGAGTTCCTTCCCTGAAGGATCGAAACCTCGTTTACATCCCTGACACTGCCTAAATCCACTCCAATCCAGTCGCCGGCTTTTTGTCCGGAAGCGGAAGAGTAGTAAGTGGTAGAATCATTGTCGAACATAAGTCTGGTCAGTGCAGTAGCTGAATTGGCAAAAGAACTGATTCCTTTATGCAGCATGGGTTTCTGTCCCAGTATTTTTTCAAGGAAGCCATCTCCCATGTCGTTCATGGCACATTCATAGAAAGGCTGGAGCTTCATCGTTCCGCTTTTGTGTGCGTTGTATGCTTTACGGGCATCAGCACTCATCAGATTCTGCGTATATTTGTTCCAGAAAGCAGCGTTGTCTTCACCCGAACGGTAAAGTTTCATCAGTTCCAGCGCCCGTTCTCCCCGGACAGCCAGTTTGCCGAATTCCTCAAGCCATGGACGAAGTTCGTTGGCCAATTGCTTGTTGGCACATCCTTTTTCTATTTCTGCAGGAGCTTCTGCAGCCTTTTTGAACTCTGCCAATAAGGCATCGGCCTGTTCATCGGTGTAATCTTTCAGGCGGAAAGTTTTTGTTTCCCAGGACTCATCGCGCCGGTATCCAATTTCCGTGTCGGTAGAATGGATGGCAAAGGTACGGTAGGCTTCCGTTGCTTCCGGCATCAGTTCGGCCAGACCGCGTTCCCAGCTGTCCATCGGATTGTAGGCTGCTACATTCCAGGCATAGTCTGCAACGCCGTATAATGCCAGTTTGGAAGCTTCTCCATGTTCCATCGGGTTGCTTACGATTCCGCACAAGTCTTGGTTTGTCAGCGATGTGTCCAGTCCGTATGCAGGGCCTTGCATGATGATGTGTCGGGCATAATCCGTTACGGGAAAGTTCCACCAATAATAGCCGGGGCGTTTGATGCGCGTATTGAGCCATTCCATTGTTTCTTTCGTCAGGTCGCTGCATACGGCATCTCCTGTCCAAAATACATTGGTCGAAGGATCCAGGGTTTTGCCATAAATGGCCAGGCTTCCTTGAGGGGTCGGATTCGCCCAAAGTTTGGAATAGTCGGTGGGGCAGACAGTCAGCGGTGTTACATCTCCCTTTGCCTTTACGAAATCCTTGTCCAGGCGGTTGAGAAGATCCGTTTGTTTCTCCGGATTCGTACCTTCTCCTGAGATGTCATCAAAGAAGATCGCGAATGAGCGTACTCCCAGGTCGTACATCCAATTGAATTTGTTTATCAGATTCTGATAATCTTCTTCATTCCATTTGATGTCTTGTCCCGGGTGGATTGCCCACACAAAATTTACGCGGTTGCGCCGGCAGTTATCCACCAGTTCCTTGATGTTCCGGGCTTCTTCTTCCGGATACGGCAGACGCCAGTTCGGACAACTGTGGTAGGGATCGTCTTTCGGGCCGTACAGGTAAGTATTCATCTTGAACTTCCCATAAAAATCAATCAGCGACAAGCGTACTTTGTGCGACCAGGGTGTTCCGTAGAAGCCTTCTACTACACCTCGCCAGGGCAGGTCCGGATAGTCGTTGATGAGGGCATAAGGCAGTTTTCCGTTCTTGCAGGCAGGGCTTTCCAGCAATTGGCGGAGTGTTTGGATGCCGTAGAAAGCGCCTTGTTCATCATAGCCTGTGATGGAGATGCCCTTTTTGCCGATGTCCAGATGATAGGCTCCGGAAATGGCTCTTACATTTTTCTTGCGGGCTGCTTTTTCACCGAAGTCAATGGTCAGTTTCACTCCGTTGGAAGCAAGTCTGGTGAACTGGAGGTCATTGGCAAATTTCTTTTGCTTGTCTTTCAATGCGAAGCCTGGTGTAATGTCTAGAAGATTGCCTCTGTCGAGCGTTATCTGATGGGGTGTCGGACTGATGACAATGCCTTGATGGTCTGTCTTTTTACCCGGAACAGGTAAGATGTTCTGCGCTTCCGAACGTTGGGATGAAAGGTCAAAGTCGGTTTCCTGTGCGGATAAGTTACCGCATATTAATGCTCCAGCAATCCATGCCGCAAGCCATTTCTTGTTGTTGCTCATAAAGTTTGTTGTCTAATTAGGAACTTTTATTGTTGAGTAAGAAGGTTAATCAAAGGTTTTAATGTGGTACCGGTTTTGCCGGGATTCTATACATTCTCCGTATAGTCCCGGCAATTGTGTCCTTGAAGCGTCCTGTCAGTCAATCACTGTTACCCATCCGTACGGATCCGGCTCGTCGCCGTATTGGATGGCGCGCAGTTTGTGGTACAGTTTTTCGCTGATAGGTCCCGGTTTTCCGTCTTTCGCGATGACGTACGACTTCTGGTTCTCCAGATCATCAATGCGTTCGATCGGGCTGATAACGGCTGCTGTTCCGCAGGCTCCGGCTTCTTCGAATGTTGTCAGCTCTTCTTCCGGAATCGGGCGGCGTTCAACTTTCAGACCCATATCTTCAGCCAACTGCATCAGACTCCGGTTGGTGATTGACGGAAGGATGGAAGTTGAAAGCGGCGTGATGTAGGTGTTGTTCTTGATTCCGAAGAAATTGGCGGCGCCGCATTCGTCGATGTATTTCTTTTCCTTTGCGTCCAGGTAAAATTCGCTGGCATATCCGGCATCATGAGCCATCTTGTTGGCGCGGAGGCTTGCCGCATAGTTTCCTCCCACCTTGAAGGTTCCGGTTCCCAATGGGGCCGCACGGTCGTATTGGCGGATAATGACATAGGGGTTGGTTGCGAAGCCGCCTTTGAAGTACGGGCCTACAGGAGTGACAAATACCACGAACAAGTATTCTTTGGCAGGATGAACGCCGACTTGAGCGCCTGTACCGATGAGCAGCGGACGGATGTAGAGCGAGGCGCCGCTTTCGTACGGCGGAATGAAGCGTTCGTTGGCTTTCACCACCTTCTTTACGGCTTCGCAGAACATTTCAGTCGGAAATTCAGGCATCAGAATCCCGCGACAAGTGCTTTGCAGGCGTTCGGCATTTGCTTCCGGGCGGAAGATGCGGATTTTGCCGTCTTTTCCGCGGTAAGCCTTCAGACCTTCAAATGCTTCCTGTCCATAGTGGAGGCAAGTAGCGGCCATATGGATGTTCAGCGTTTCTTCTGAGCAAAGTTCCAGTTCTCCCCATTTCCCGTCGCGATAATAGCATCGCACGTTGTAATCTGTCTTCATGTAGCCGAATGACAGATTCGACCAGTCAATTTCTTTCATTGTTATTTGAATTTTAAGTGTTTTCCTTTTTTGTGCGAAAGCAAAAGTACATTATTTTTCACATAAAACAATGTTTGTCCGTCGTTTTTTTGACATTTCATCATTCCGGCTTGTCAAAAGAAACACGGTACCATCGCGTTTGTGAAAACTCGATGATACCGTGCAGCATTGTTCCTTTATTCATTCTCCTGAAAAGGAGAACGGGAGATTCATTTCTTTATTTGCGCTTCAACCCATTTGCGTGCGTTCACAAATGCTTCCATCCACGGAGTGATCTGGTCTTCATGGATACGTCCGGCGGGATAGCAGGCATTGTTCCAAGGGAAACATGCACGTTCCAGATGAGGCATCATTGCCAGATGGCGTCCGTCCTGGCTGGCGATACCTGCCACACTGTAGTCTGATCCGTTCGGATTGCCCGGATACTCGTCGTAAGAGTATTTCAGTACGACATTGTAGTGGTCTTCCGGATAAGGGAGTGAGAATTTTCCTTCTCCATGGGCAACCCATATGCCCAGTTTTGAGCCGCTTAACGAACCGAACATTACGCTGCGGTTCATCGGAACAGTCACACCGAGGAATGCTGATTCGAACTTGTGTGAATCATTATGCAGCATTTTGCCTTTCTTCTCGTCTTCCGGAGTAATCAGCCCCAGTTCCATCATCAGCTGGCATCCGTTGCATACGCCCAATGACAAGGTATCTTTGCGTGCATAGAACTTGTCGAGCGCAGCTTTTGCTTTCGGATTGAACAGGAAGCTTCCTGCCCATCCCTTGGCAGATCCTAAGACATCGGAATTGGAGAAACCGCCGCAGAATACAATCATGTTGATGTCTTCCAGCGTTTCGCGTCCGCTGACGAGGTCGGTCATCGTAACATCCTTTACGTCAAAGCCGGCCAGATAGAGCATATAAGCCATTTCGCGCTCGCCGTTTGTTCCTTTTTCACGGATGATGGCTGCCTTTATTCCGCTTGGAGTGCGGCGGTCGGGATTCAGTCCGAACTGCGACAGCTTGCCGGTAAAGCTCGGGTCGAAAGCGAATTCAAGCGGCTGCTTCTTGTAGTTTTCAAAGCGTTTCTTTGCGCAGCCGTTCATGCTTTGCTTGCGGTCGAGCAGGTAGGAGGATGAGTACCATACATCGCGCAGATAATCGATTCCGAACTGATAAGTGGCATCTTCGTGTGAAACGAGAATGTGACGTTCTTCGCTCGGCACACCTAATTTGATATATCCTACTCCGGCCTCTTCCAGAATCTTCTTCACTTCATGCTTGTGCTTGTCGGCCACCTGAATTACGATACCCGGGTTTTCTGCAAATAGGATTTTCACGATGTCATCGCACTTGAACTTGTTGAGGTTGATTTCCATACCTCCGTCCATGTTGGCGAAGCACATTTCGAGCAGCGTTGTGATGAGTCCTCCGGCTGAAATGTCGTGTCCCGCCAGAATCAGGCCTTCATTCACCAGTTTCTGAACCGCCATGAAAGCGTCGCGGAAGTATTCCGGGCTCTGTACAGTCGGCACGTCATCGCCTACCTTATTGAGGGATTGCGCAAAGGCCGAGCCTCCCAGACGCAGCTGGTCGAAACTGAAGTCGATATGATAGAATGTAGTTTTCGGATTGTTTACCATTACCGGAGAAACGACTTTCCTGATGTCGGAAACCTCGCCTCCAGCTGATACGATAACAGTTCCCGGGCTGATGATCTTTTCTCCGTCCGGATATTTCTGGGTCATTGACAGCGAGTCTTTTCCTGTCGGCACGTTGATTTGAAGCGCACAGCAGAAATCCGACAAAGCCTTGACTGCCGTATACAGGCGTGCGTCTTCGCCTTCCTGCGAACGGCAAGGCCACATCCAGTTGGCTGAAAGCGACAGGCTGTTCATTCCGTCGGCAAGCGGAGCCCAAACGATGTTGGTAAGCGCTTCGGAAACAGCCAATACGGAACCGGCTGCCGGGTTGGCGAGAGCAGCCTGAGGAGCATGTCCGAGTGCTGTGGCGATACCTTTCTCTCCGCGATAGTCGAGAGCCACGACACCGCAGTCGCTCAACGGCAACTGGAGCTCTCCCTGGCATTGCTGGCGTGCGATTTTTCCGGTGACTGAGCGGTCTACCTTGTTGGTGAGCCAGTCTTTGCAGGCTACAGCTTCCAACTGAAGGACACGGTTCAGATATTCGTCCAGTTTGGATGCTTCGTAAGTGACGTTTTCATAATGGCGTTCTACTGTTTTGTCCACCATGTATGTCTTCGGCGAAGAGCCGAACATCTGGTCAACCGCCAGGTCAAACGGACGTACGCCGTCGGCTTGTTCAAAGGCAAAGCGGTGGTCGCCTGTCGTTTCGCCTACCACGTACATCGGAGCACGTTCGCGTTCGGCAATCTTCTGTACGTGTTCGATGGATTTCTCTTCAATCAGCAGTCCCATGCGTTCCTGCGATTCGTTGGCGATGATTTCCTTTGCCGACAATGTTTCGTCGCCGATCGGCAGTTTGTCCATGTGGATCAGACCGCCGCAGTCTTCCACCAGCTCCGACAAGCAGTTTACGTGTCCAGCCGAGCCGTGGTCGTGGATCGAAACAATCGGATTCTGGTCTTCTTCACATAAAGCGCGTACCACGTTGTATGCGCGTTTTTGCATTTCTGCATTTGCACGCTGTACGGCGTTCAGCTCGATGCCGGAAGAATAGCGTCCTGTGTCAACCGATGATACGGAGCCTCCTCCCAGGCCAATGCGGTAGTTGTCGCCGCCCAGCACTACGATTTCATCGCCGGCTTCGGGAGTCCCTTTCAGGCAATCACGTTTTGTGCCGTAGCCTACGCCTCCTGCCAGCATGATTACTTTGTCGTAAGCATATTTTTCTCCGTTTTCCTGATGTTCGAATGTCAGTACTGAACCGCAGATCAGCGGCTGTCCGAATTTGTTTCCGAAGTCAGACGCTCCGTTCGATGCTTTGATGAGAATCTGTTCTGGGGTTTGGTACAGCCATTTGCGTACGGGCAGGATGTTTTCCCATTCGCGGTCTTCTTCGGTGCGCGGATAAGAAGTCATGTAGACAGCCGTACCGGCAATCGGCCATGATCCCTTGCCTCCTCCCATACGGTCGCGGATTTCTCCTCCTGTACCTGTGGAAGCACCGTTGAACGGTTCTACAGTTGTCGGGAAGTTATGTGTTTCGGCTTTGAGCGAGATAACGGTTTTGATATCTTTTATGATGAAGTAGTCGGAAGTGGAATGATCTTTCGGAGCAAACTGTTCTACAACGGGTCCTTCTGCAAAAGCCACATTATCCTTATAAGCAGAAATGATCTTGTTCGGGTTCTCCTTGGTTGTTTTCTTTATCATCTGGAAGAGCGATGATTCCATTTCCTTTCCGTCAATAATGAACGTTCCGCCGAATATTTTATGGCGGCAATGTTCGGAATTGATTTGAGCGAACCCGAAAACTTCCGAGTCGGTCAGCCTGCGTCCCAAATCTTTTTCAACCTTCTTCAGATAGTCCATTTCCTCTTTCGAGAGTGCCAGACCTTCCTTTTCGTTGTATTCTTCGAGGTTGTCGATATATACAATGGGTTGGGGCTTGATGTTTATGGTGAATATATTCTGGTCGAGCCCATGATACATGCGTTGCAGCATCGGGTCATGGTCTGCGTTTTCATCTTTCACAGGAAAATATTCTTCGATACGGCGTATGCCGCTGAGTCCCATATTCTGCGTGATCTCTACAGCGTTGGTACTCCATGGAGTAATCATTTCGCGCCGAGGGCCTACAAACCAGCCTTTCAGGTTCTCTTCGCTTTCCGTGGCAGCGTCACCGTAGAGCCAGCATAATTTTTTGATGTCTTCAGAGTTCAGTTCCTGACTGCATTCCGTTGCAATCACGCTTTGGGATGGTGTTCTGAAAAATAGAATCATAGCACTTTTATAATTAAAATGAATTATCAAAGAAATTTATGTGCAAAGGTACATAATTAGCTGGAATAAAACGAAGAATTTTATCAAAATGCGGTCTGCGGCATTAAAATTCCGGCGGTGTTCGGAGAGGAAGATGGCGGCTGTACGGCTTTGTCTGTTTTTCTTTTCACTCCGTTTGCCGTTTCCGGAACGTTTTGGGATTTGTTTGTTCTGATGTTTAGATGAATATGCCTTCCTTTTTTTGAATGGCATCTGATAGTTTGTAACAAAACTTTCCGTATCTTTGCCCTAATATAATTTGTGAGCAGAGATATGCAGACGAGTGACAGCATTGTGATTATTCCTACCTATAATGAAAAGGAAAATATAGAAAATATTATCAGGGCAGTGTTCGGACTGGAGAAGTGTTTTCATATTCTGGTTATAGAAGACAATTCGCCAGACGGTACAGCCGGCATTGTACGCAGGTTGCAGGCAGAGTTTCCTGCGCGGCTTTTTATGATTGAACGGAAAGGCAAGCTGGGATTGGGCACGGCATATATTACCGGCTTCAAGTGGGCCATTCAGCATCACTATGACTATGTGTTTGAAATGGATGCCGACTTCAGTCACAATCCGAATGACCTGCCGCGCCTTTATAAAGCCTGTCACGATGAAGGGGCGGATGTTTCGATAGGTTCCCGTTATGTCAGCGGGGTGAATGTCGTGAATTGGCCCATGGGACGGGTACTTATGTCGTATTTTGCATCAAAATACGTGAGATTCATCACGAGGCTGCCCATTCACGATACCACGGCCGGATTTGTGTGTTACCGCAGACAGGTGCTTGAAACAATCCGTCTTGACTGCATCCGTTTCAAGGGGTATGCCTTTCAGATAGAAATGAAGTTTACGGCATATAAATGCGGATTCCAGATTACGGAGGTTCCGGTGATTTTCATTAACCGTGAGTTGGGCACTTCAAAAATGAACAGCAGCATCTTTGGTGAGGCGGTATTCGGTGTCATTCAGCTCAAATGGGACAGCTGGTTCAAAAAATATCCGAAAAAACAGTAAAAACGGACAATTATGAAACGTACTTTGATACATCATGCAACGATTGTAAACGAAGGAACCCGCTTCGCCGGTTCGGTCGTAATAGAAGGAGAGAAAATAAAGGAAGTGCTTCGAGGGGACACTTGTCCGTCGGTTCCGTGCGATGAGGCAATAGATGCGCATGGCGCATTTCTCATTCCGGGAGTAATTGATGACCACGTGCACTTTCGTGATCCCGGACTGACGCATAAGGCTGATATGGCTACGGAAACGGCTGCCGCTGCTGCTGGAGGCGTGACTTCATTTATGGATATGCCCAACTGCAATCCGCAGACCACTACGCTTGAGGCGTTGGAAAACAAGTTCGCGGATGCGGAAAAGAAATGTGTGGTGAACTATTCTTTTTATTTTGGAGCTACAAACAGCAATGCGGATTTGTTGAAGCAGCTTGACAGAAGCCGTGTGTGCGGGGTGAAGCTTTTCATGGGGGCAAGCACGGGAAATATGCTGGTGGATCGTATGGAAACATTGCGCCGGATTTTTTCGGAAGCAGGCATGCTGATTGCCACACATTGTGAGGACCAGAACGTCATTCGCAGGAATACGGAAATCTTCAAGGAAAAATACGGTGACGATCCTGACATTTCCTGCCATCCGCTTATTCGGAGCGAAGAGGCTTGTTGGGCATCGTCGTCACTGGCCGTCCGTCTTGCTGAAGAAACGGGAGCCCGGCTGCATATCCTTCATGTGAGTACAGCCCGCGAACTGGAGCTGTTTGAAGATAAGCCGCTCCGTGAAAAACGCATCACGGCTGAGGCGTGTGTGTCGCATCTGTTTTTCTGCGATGAAGACTACAAGGTGTTGGGAACGCGCATCAAATGCAATCCGAGCATTAAGACGCGGCAGGACCGTGATGCCTTGCGTGCTGCTTTGCGGACAAACCGTATTGATGTCATCGGCACGGATCATGCTCCTCATTTGTTGAGCGAGAAGCAGGGGGGAGCGTTGAAAGCTGTATCGGGTATGCCTACTTTGCAATTCTCGCTGGTGAGCGTTTGCGAACTTGTGCGTGAAGGGGTGATCAGTATGGAGCAGCTGGTTCAGAAGATGTGTCATGCGCCGGCCGAACTGTTCCAGATCAAAGGGCGCGGATATATTCGTCCGGGATATCAGGCAGACCTTGTTCTGCTGAATCCGGATTGTGAATGGACGGTTACGCCGGAATGCATTGAAAGCAGATGCGGATGGAGTCCGATGGAGGGACGTATTTTCCATTCAAAGGTGGAAAAGACCATAGTTAATGGCAGTCTGGTTTACTCTGACGGACGGGTAGACAAATCGCACCGGGGCCAGGCTTTGTTTTTTGAACGTTAACACATGATTTTGTATGCAGACAGGAATCACAACGGTTACTTATCGGGTTCATGAGTTGGTTGAATACATCAATTGGATTTATTTTTTTCATGCGTGGGGATTCCAACCGCGTTTTGCAACCATTGCGGATATCCATGGATGTGATGCTTGCCGCGCAGGATGGTTGGCTTCCTTCCAGACAAATGACCGTCAGAAGGCTTCCGAGGCTATGCAGTTGCATAAAGAAGCGATGCGGATGCTGCGGTCTCTTGATGAAGAATTCCGTGTTTATGCTGTGTATAAACTGATGGATGCCAATTCGGATGGGGATAATTTGCTGCTGGACGGAACTGTGTTCCCGTTGCTCCGTCAGCAGACTCGCATCGCTCCGGACAATCCGTTTCTTTGTTTGAGTGATTTTGTCCGTCCGCTTTCGTCGGGCATCTGTGATACTGTGGGAGGATTTGCAACAACGGTTGATCCGACTATGGAGGAGCTTTATCAGAACGATGACTTCAAATGCCTGCTTGTAAAGACATTGGCCGAACGTCTGGCTGAGGCCGCAGCCGAGAGGACACATGAACTGGTCCGTAAGGAAGTGTGGGGATACGCAAAAGATGAGAACTTGACGATAAAGCAGTTGCTGAGGGAAGATTATCAGGGAATCCGTCCGGCGGTAGGCTATCCTTCCTTGCCAGACATTTCTGTGAGTTTTCTGCTCGACCGGCTGATTGACATGAAACGTATCGGTATCCGTTTGACTGAAAACGGGATGATGTATCCTCACGCTTCGGTTTGCGGACTGATGTTTGCTCACCCTGCTTCAAAGTACTTTTCTGTAGGAAAAATCGGTCTGGACCAGTTGCAGGATTATGCCCTCCGCAGAGGTATGTCTGTAGAAGATATGAAGAAATACCTGGCGGCTAATTTGCAAAATTGAAAATAGAGTAACGATGATGATATTACTGAGAGTTTTAATTCTTTTTCTGGTTCTTCTGCTGTTGCCTGACTGGTATATCTACCGTTCATATATATGCAGGTTGAAGAACAATAAGATGAGGCGGCTGTACTGGCTTCCTTCCGTTGTCCTTCTGGCGGGTCTGTTAGTCTTTATAGCCGCAGGCGAAGCTTTGCATGGCTGTTTGGGCATTTACCTTGTCGTCGCTTTGTGTCTGTCTGTTCCAAAAGCTGTATTTGCTCTTCTCAGTTTGTTCTTGAAAGGTGCAGGGCGGTTGTTCCGGATTCAGATTCCGCATGGATGGATTTCCTCATTTGCTGCGTTTGCCACGTTTGCATATGTTCTTTTCGGGGCGGTTGAGGGAAAAGAGTTTTTTCAGGTAAAGGAAGTAGAGTTTGTTTCTCCTGATTTGCCTGAAGCCTTTGACGGTTACCGCATTCTGCAACTTTCAGACATTCACTCGGGCAGTTGGAAAGGAAACGGAGAGGCCATTCGTCGGGCCGTAGAGATTTGCAATCAGCAAAAAGCGGATGCGATTGTCTTTACGGGGGATTTGGTGAACAGCCGTGCAAGTGAACTTCCGGAGTTTATGCCGTTGCTTTCTGATCTGAAAGCGGACGACGGAGTTTTTTCTATCGTCGGGAATCATGATTATGGCACTTATGTGCATTGGAATTCAGACGCAGAGCGTGAAGCCAATTTTCAGAAGCTTATAGCTGAAGAAAAGCAGATGGGATGGGATGTGCTTTTGAACGAGCACCGCATTTTGCGCCGCGGCAATGATTCGATTGCGCTTGTAGGAGTAGAGAACAGCGGAAATCCTCCTTTTCCGGACTATGCGGATCTGCCGCGTGCCTTGAAAGGAACAGAAGGTTTGTTCAAGGTGCTTCTTAGCCATGATCCGACGCATTGGAGGCGCAGCGTACTGCCCGAAACAGACATTCAACTGATGCTGTCGGGGCATACTCATGATATGCAGGTGAGCGTGTTTGGCTTTTCTGCCTCTCAGTTTGTTTATCCGGAACACCGCGGCATGTATCTTGAGGAAGGACGCGGACTTTATGTCAATGTTGGGTTAGGGTTTGTGCTCTTTCCTTTCCGCCTCGGATCGTGGCCCGAAATCACTGTAATAACTTTAAGAAGATAACATCAAAATAAAAATAATTATGAGAATCTTATACATCATTTATCAAATTTGTATCGGGCTTCCCATCTTTCTGGTCCTTACGTTGCTGACGGCTCTTACCACGATGCTGGGATGCTGGTTGGGCGACGGTCATTTCTGGGGATATTATCCCGGTAAAATATGGTCGCAGTTGACGTGTTGGGTATTTTTGCTTCCCGTGAAGGTGGAAGGGCACGAGCATATTGACCATAATACTTCTTATGTATTTGTCGCCAATCATCAGGGGGCTTTTGATATTTTTCTGATTTACGGATTTTTAGGAAGAAATTTCAAATGGATGATGAAGCAGAGTCTGCGCAATATTCCGCTTGTGGGAAAGGCATGCCAGTCGGCTGGATTCATTTTCGTAGACCGTTCCAGTCCGCGTCAGATATACAGAACGATCAAGTATGCGGAGCGTATTTTGCAAGGCGGTACCTCGCTGGTTGTATTTCCGGAAGGGCGGCGCACGTTTACCGGTCAAATGAATCCTTTTAAGAAAGGTGCATTTTTCCTGGCCGATCAGCTCCAGCTTCCGGTTGTTCCGATGACGATCAGCGGTTCGTTCGATATTTTGCCCCGTACCGGCAAGCTTCTGCATTGGCATCCGCTGAAGCTGACAATCCACAAGCCTATTTATCCGGTGGGAAAAGGAGATGAAAATCTGAACATGTTGATGGAGAAGTCGCGCGAGATGATAGCAGGCGGCTTTTCGGAATAATTGGTCGCTTTCATATGTCTTGACCGAAATCGGAAAAGCATGCGAAACCCAACAGGAGAAAGATTTATGGACTTTGATTGTATCTCTCCTGTTGGGTTTCTGTTTTTAGTCCTTTCTGACGCACACGACACATCCTCAAATATCTTTTCATTTTTCTGCGTCCGTGTTGCGTATGACGCAGCATGGATTGCCCTCCTGACGGAACACTGGGAAGAGTATCTTTTGTTGCGACACTTCCTGCGTCTATAATGCTTTTCGTGTTTGCTTCCATTCAAATAGTCATGCAACCCGTTTGCCCTTGCAAAGGCAATGACGTGAAAGAATAAGCGCAATACTGATTAACGGCCATTCTTTCAATGCGATAATGGAAGTCTGTGCGGCGGCTTGCGCTCCCATCTGTTTTGTCTACTTCATATGCGCTTCCGCAGCGTCGATGTAGGCCTTAACTCTGAAATCATTGGTGAACTTTTCCGGAGCGCCGTCGATGATTTCTTTCATGAGCGGGGTAAGCATCGGATAAGGCAGGCTGTAGCCTATCATGATGAACAAACCGGGACCCAACACATTGTCATAATTGTCTTTTATGAAGCCTTTGGTCAGTTGGTTCATCTCTTCTGTAAGGGCTTTGCGCTTTCCGTCAATTGCGTTATGAACTTCTTCAAGGCTTTTCCCGTCCATAATCATCCGGCTTTCTTCGTGGTTCACTTCATAAAAGCGGTCATCGAGCGAGTTCTTTTTCATGATAAACTCGTTGAAGCTGTTGTTCAGTGGAGTTCCCTTGATCACAATTCCCGCATTGTCTATCTGAATGTCAATGTTTCCGGGTTCTATGACAACCGGCATGATGCAGTCTTCGTCCATATACAGGGACGCCAAGACTGTAGAGTCCACTTTTCCTTTCATCTTGAAGAGTCCGTGAATGACTTCGGCTGAATCTATGTTCACAACTTTGTCCCCCGACTGCACTTTGATGAAAAGCATCTTACCGTCTAACACTGATACAGAAGAAGTCCCCTCTATCTTGTATTTCTTGCTGCAAGAAGCGCATATAAGTGCGCAGAACAGAAAAAAATAAAGTTTGTACATGCGTAAACCGTTTAAATTCTGAGGCAAAGGTAAGATGTTTCGGGAACGGATAGAAATAAATTATCAAAATTTATACATAGATAGTGGTTTATTACCCTTTTGCGGTTAAGAAACGTTCTTGTGTGCTTTTTTTTACTATTTTTGTGCAGCCCTTTGTGGGATGCAAGACTTAAATTATTAATTGCAATTTGTTATAAAGATGAAAAAAATTAAAGTATTGGCAATGGCACTGATTTGTGCCGTATTCTCTCCGGTAAAGGCCGATGAGGGCATGTGGCTGCTCCAGCTTATGCAGGAACAGAATCTGGCAGACCGGATGAAGGCTCAGGGGATGAAAATGGATGTCACTGATATCTACAGCGCGGATAAGGTGACTTTGAAGGATGCTGTCGGCATCTTCGGACGTGGATGTACGGGTGAAATTATTTCGCCTAACGGACTGATTCTGACAAACCACCATTGTGGGTATGATGCAATCCAGCAGCACAGTTCGGTAGACCACGATTATCTGACGAACGGATTCTGGGCAAAGAGCTATCAGGAAGAACTGCCCACTCCGGGACTGACGTTCAAGTTTGTGGAGCGGATTGTGGATGTAACCGATCTGGTGAACGAAGACATAAAGAAAAAGAAGGTGACCGAAGCAGAATCTTTTGGAACAAAATACCTGAAAGAACTTGCCGACAAGCAATTGAAGAAAAGTGACTTGAAAGGCAAGCCGGGAATTTCTGCCCTGGCCTTGCCGTTTTATGCGGGCAACAAATATTATCTCTTCTTTATCAAGACATACAGCGACGTGCGTATGGTTGCCGCTCCTCCTTCATCGATAGGCAAGTTCGGAGGCGAAACCGACAACTGGATGTGGCCGCGCCATACATGCGATTTTTCCATGTTCCGCATCTATGCAGACAAAGACGGAAACCCGACTGAGGAATATAAGGAAACGAACGTGCCGCTCAAGGTGAAGAAATACCTGACTATTTCGCTAAAGGGACTGCAGGAAGGCGACTATGCCATGATTATGGGATTCCCCGGAAGCACAAGCCGTTATTTGACGGAAAGCGAAGTGCGTTTGCGGATGGACGGTACGAATATACCGCGGATTACAGTAAGAGAAGCGCGTTTGGGCGTTTTGCGTAAAGAGATGGCTGCCAGCGATAAAATCCGTATCCAGTACGCCAGCAAGTTCGCTTCGTCAAGCAACTATTGGAAGAATTCGATAGGCATGAACAAGGCGATTGTTGACAATAAGGTGCTTGATGCGAAAGCCGAACAGGAAATGAAGTTCCTGGAGTTTGCCGAAAAGAAGCAGAATGAGGACTATAAGGCTGTTGTAAGCAAAATAAATGATTATGTTGCCCGGATCGCTCCTTTGCAGGCGCAGATGACTTATTTCTCCGAAACATTCCGGAGCGGAATTGAATTTGCCGGATATACTGCGGTGAACAGCAGTGTTGAAGCTTTGGCCAAGGCTCTGGACAAGAACAAGAAGAAAGATATCGAAAAGGCTCTCGACGGGTTGAAGGAAACTTATGCGGAGATTCACAATAAGGATTATGATCATGAGGTAGACCGCAAGGTGGCTAAGATACTGATCCCGCTGTATATGGCCAGTGTGCCTGCTGATGCGCTTCCTGCCTTTTATGGCACCATAAAGGATGAGTTCAAGGGCGATTTCAACGCTTATATTGATGCGCTTTACAACAATACGATTTTTGCGAACGAGAAAAACTTCAACGCCTTTATGGCTAACCCTACAGTAGAAGCGCTTGAAAAAGACTTGGCCGTACAGTACGCTGAAACTGTAGGCAATAAATATGGTGAAATTGCTGGCAGAATAGAAAAGGCGAGCGGTGACATTGATCTGCTTCATAAAACTTATGTGCGCGGACTGTGTGAGATGTATGCTCCGACTCCAAAGGCTCCGGACGCAAACTTTACGATCCGTCTTACGTATGGAAATGTGAAGTCGTACGATCCCAAGGACGGCATCCATTATAAATATTATACCACGTTGAAGGGTGTGATGGAAAAAGAAGATCCGAAAAATCCGGAGTTCGTGGTTCCTGAAAAGCTGAAGGAACTGTATGCGGCAAAGAATTACGGACGTTATGCGCTTCCTAACGGCGAGATGCCGGCTTGTTTCCTGACTACCAACGATATTACAGGCGGCAATTCGGGCTCTCCGGTAATGAACGGAAACGGCGAGCTTATCGGTGCTGCGTTCGACGGCAATTGGGAATCGCTTTCAGGCGACATTAATTTCGACAATAACTTGCAGCGTTGCATTGCTGTAGATATCCGTTATGTGCTGTTTATTGTTGAGAAGCTGGGAGGATGCAAGAACTTGATTGACGAAATGACTATCGTTGAGTAGTTTCTTGTTCATTCTTTAGTGCAGAGAGGGTGTGTCATGTGAAGACTGTATGAAACGGCATGCCCTCTTTGTTCATTTATTTTATCAGATAAACTTTATGCCATGAAGAAAACTTGTTTCTTGTTTCTGTTTTCAGCTTTTGTCCTTGCGGGGCAAGCTGATGAGGGAATGTGGATGCTGACTGATTTGAAACAGCAGAATGCTGCCGTCATGCAGGATTTGGGGCTGGATATCAGCATTGACAAAGTATATTGTCCAGAGAATGTGAGCCTGAAGGATGCTGTGGTACACTTTGGAGGAGGCTGCACGGGAGAGGTGATTTCATCTGAAGGACTGGTGCTGACCAATCACCATTGTGGTTATGGATACATCCAGCAGCACAGTTCGGTGGAGCATGATTACCTGACCGACGGGTTCTGGGCCATGACACGTGAGCAGGAACTGCCGTGTGAGGGGTTGAGCGTGACATTCATCGACCGGATTCTGGATGTGACTTCTTACGTAGAGGAGCAGCTGAAAAAAGATGAGGATCCGGACGGAACAAATTATCTGTCGCCTTCTTATCTGGAGAAGGTTGCAAAACGTTTTGCTGATGAGGAGCGCATTGCAACCGATGAATTTACGACATTGGAGCTGAAACCGTTTTACGGAGCGAATAAATATTATCTGTTTGTCAAAACCGCATACAAAGACGTACGGATGGTTGGCGCGCCTCCATCTTCCATCGGCAAGTTTGGTGCCGATACGGACAACTGGATGTGGCCGCGTCATTGCGGCGACTTTTCGATGTTCCGCATTTATGCTTCGAAAGACGGAAAGCCGGCCAAATACAGTGCAGAAAATGTGCCTTTGAAAGTCAAGAAGCATCTTTCGATAAACCTGCATGGAGTGAAAGAAGGCGACTTTACTTTTGTGATGGGATTTCCTGGAAAGAACTGGAGATACATGATCAGCGATGAAGTGGAAGAGCGGATGAACACGACCAATTTCATGCGCGATACAATCCGCGGGGTACGTCTGCGGACTTTGGGCGAGGAGATGCGGAAGGATGACAGGACGCGCATCCAATATGCGGCCAAGTATGCTTCTTCGGCAAATTACTGGAAGAATGCAATTGGGATGAACGAAGGGCTGGTGAAGCTGAAAGTGCTTGACAAGAAGAAAAAGCAGCAGGAAGAACTGCTGGCTTACGGACGCGAAACAGGAAATGCGGCATGGAACGAGGCTTACGAAAGCATCCGTAAGATTGTGAAGAAACGCTTTCCTTACGTTTATCATCAGCAGGCCATCTATGAAGCTCTGATGCTGGGAACGGAATTTTACAAGGTGCCGGATACGGACGCTCTGCTCAAAGCCCTGAAGAATGGAAATTCAAAGGGGATAGCAGAGGCTGTAAAGGGACTGGAAAAAGAGGGAAACAAGTTCTTCAACAAGGACTACAATCTCTCTGTCGACCGGAAAGTGTCCAAACGTTTGATTGCGCTTTATGCCCGACTGATACCTTCTGACCAGCGGATCAGTATATTTAAGGTGATTGATGCCCGGTTTGGGGGAAATGTGGATGCGTTTGTGGATGCTTGCTTCGATACTTCCATATTCCGCAGCCGTGAGGCCTTGAAAGCATTCTTGAAGAACCCGGATGCAGAAACATTGGCGAACGATTTGATGGTGCAGTATGCCCGTTCGGTCAAGGAGGGGTATGAGCATACAAGCAATGCGATGAAAGAGGAAACCGATGCGTACAATCGCGCGCATAAGACATGGGTAGCGGGTATGGTTGAACTGAAGCGGAAAAAGCATGAGCCGGTTTATCCGGACGCCAATTCTACGCTGAGGCTGACTTACGGCAAGATCGGGTCTTACGAGCCGGCTGACGCGAAAGAGTATCTGTACTTTACAACGCTGGAAGGTGTAATGGAGAAGGAAGATCCCGACAATCCGGAGTTTGTGGTTCCTGCCCGCCTGAAGAAACTTTACGAAGAAAAGGATTTCGGTCCGTATGCCATGTCCGACGGACGGATGCCCGTATGCTTCGTGACGGCAACGGACAATACGGGCGGAAATTCCGGCTCACCGGTATTCAATGCGAAGGGTGAACTGATCGGTACGGCCTTCGACCGCAACTATGAAGGGCTTACGGGAGATATTGCCTATAATCCCCAGTTGCAGCGTGCCGCATGTGTCGACATCCGCTATACCTTATTTATTATAGACAAATATGCCGGGGCATCCCATCTGATAGATGAAATGACCATCGTTCATTGATTCTCTTGGGCTGCGGACAACCCTTAGAAGGGTGTGCCGAAACACAAATTTTCATTTTTCAATATGACATTACTTTTTTTGACAGCCCAATTTTGTTTTGATACACCCTTGATCCTCAGGCCCCTCCTTCGGGAGGGGTAGGGGATGTTCCCAGCATTTTTTGTATTTCCTGGTCTGCCTTATAAAGCTTGTCCTTGCAGAACTTGATCAGTTTCTGCGCTTCTTTCAGGTTTTCGCCCAATTCGTCGATGTCCAGTTCGTTGCCCTCGATTCTGGAAACAATGGCTTCGAGATGCTTCATTGCTTCCGAGTATGTGTAAGTTTCTTTTTTTGCAGCCATATTTTCTGATTCTTTTGTCTTGTTGGGTACTGTATTCATATTACTTTGCTCTTGAAACTTCCTTTTGCCAGGCGGGTTTCCACCGTATCTCCCGGCCGGAGTCTGGAAGCATCCGTCACCGCTTTTCCGTTTTTCAGTGTCATGCTGTATCCGCGTTTCAGCAGAATGTCGGGAGATGCGTCCTTGATGCGTTCTGAATACAGTTCGATCCGGTGCTTTTCGGTTTGCATACGCACCCGTAAAGCGGTCTGCATCCGTTGCAGGCATATTTCCTGACGGTGCTTTTCCGACTGGAAGCGCGTTTGCAGAGCTGTCCCTATCCGTCTTGCAAATCGTTCCTGAATGAAACTTTCTTGCTGGATCCGCAATTGTATTTTTGAAGGAATGCGTGCAAGCCAGCCGTCAAGCCTTTCTCTTTCGCGTACGATGCGCTGAGGCATTTCCTGGTAAATGTATTGGATGAAATTATCCAGGCGTTCTGCAGTCTGGCGCAGGTGGTTGACAAGAAACTCTGCCGCAGCGGTCGGGGTCTTTACACGCGTATGTGCAACCATGTCGATAACCGTATCGTCCCGTTCGTGTCCGATGCCGGTGATGATGGGCAAAGGAAATTGCGCACAGTTTGCTGCCAGATCGTAAGTGTCGAAACCCGACAAGTCGGATGTCGCTCCACCGCCGCGTATGATGACCACTGCGTCCCAATTGTCTGCTTCCTCATAAATGCGGTTCAGGGCGGAAATGATGGAGATTTCAACCTTGTCGCCTTGCATGACAGCCGGAAACAGACGGGGATAGAATACAAAGCCGAAGGCGTTGCTGTTGAGCTGGTTGCAGAAGTCGCCATAACCGGCGGCAGTAGGCGAGGAGATGACCGCTATCCGCTGTGCGGCTTCCGGAATTTCAAGCTCTTTGTTGAGTGTGAGTATGCCTTCCTTGTCCAGCCGGTTCAGAATCTCCTTTCTTTTGCGGGCCAGATCCCCCAGTGTGTAGGTCGGGTCGATGTCGACAACGGTGAGCGAATAGCCGTAAAGTTCGTGGAATCCTACAGACACCTTTACCAGCACTTTGATTCCGGAAACGAATGTTTGTCCTGTTTCGCGTTCGAAATAAGCTCTGAGCCTTGCGAATGTGCCTGCCCATATAATGCCTCTTGCCTTGGCGATGAGCGTGTTTCCGGCAGGATCTTTCTGTACGAATTCCAGATAGCAGTGTCCGCTGCTGTTGGCACGCACGTCGCTCGTTTCGGCCTGTACCCAATATGTATCGGGCAGGCAGGCTTCGATGCTCCGCCTGACCAACGAGTTGAGCTGGACCAATGACAAGGGATTATTTTCCATTCTCTTCTTTCAGTTTGCGTGCCAGCTGGAAGGCTTTCCATATGTCGGTCACTCCATATCCGTAGATGTTGTCGGGATAGGCATAGCGGTCGCTTGCCTTGTGGATTATGTCGATCAGTTCGAACACGTTCAGCCAGGGACATGCCTGCCACAAGCAGGCCGCCAGACCGCAGAATACCGGTGCGGCGAATGATGTTCCGTTGGCATAGGCCGTGCCTCCGTTCGTTCCCACAACGGCTGTATGCATTCCGATGGCCATCACGTCCGGCTTGACCCGTCCGTCGGTTGTGTTTCCGACAGAAGAAAAAGGCGCGTTCAGTCCCATTGCGTCAATGGCTCCTACGGTCAATATGTTTTCTGCATCGGCAGGCGGAGTTATCTTTTTCCAGGTGGAAGCTCCGGAGTTTCCCGCGCTGCATACCACCAGCATGCCTTTCTTTGCCGCCATCGAAGCCGATGCGGACATGAGTGACGTATGTCCGTCAAGCTCCCTGTACGTATAGTTGTCGGTTGCGTCGTTGAATGAGAAATATCCCAGTGAAGTGTTCACTATATCTGCACCCACACTGTCGGCAAATTCGACGGCTGCCGCCCAGTTGTCTTCTTCGGCCAACTGTTCGGAGTCGTTGTCTTCAGACCGGAGCAGCCAGAATCCGGCTTCGGGTGCCGTTCCCATCATTACGTGAGGCGCGTCGGCGGCAAGGCACGAAAACACTTTCATCCCGTGATTGTGTTCGGCGTAGATGTCTGACTGGGGGTTCACGAAATCTTTTGTCCCCAGTATGTGCGCGTGTCTGAAGATCTTCATTGCGTCTACGTTGTAGAACCCGGCATCGATCACCGCAATTTCGATACCTTTTCCCCGAAACCCGGCTTTGTGTATGCTGTCGCCGCGATGCATGCGAATCTGGTCTGCCGCCACTCCGTATATGTCTTCCTGTTCGTTCCATTTGTTATCGACTTCTTTTTTTCTGTCGGCGGGACGAGGAGGGACAGAATCGGGCGAAGTCCATACTTTCCGCACCGATTCAACGAACGGGTTGATCAGGAAGCGCCGGGCGGTCTGTTCACTGTTCGTTTGCATCAGCACCGTATTGTTCCATTTGCTTGCCGATATGAATTTTCCTCCCTGGCTTTCCAGCTGGCGGATATAGGCGGCGCATACCGGCAGGTCGGTCGAGTCTATCTTCAGTCCCTGTCTGTTTCTTCTTTCGATGGAACGGGCGGAAAGAAACTCTTGCGGCCGGTCGAGGCTATAGGTGGTCTGTGACTTGTCTTTAAGCTGCACGCGGTAGCGGTATGAGGTGTTTTCCGCTGGCGCGGCAAGTGCCGAAGCCAGCATCAGTATGCTCAATCCTATAAACTTCAGGTTCATCATCTTTTTATTTTTGAGATGCAAAGATACACAAACTTTTTCTTTTGGCGAAAAAAGCGTAACTTTGCGTGATTTTTTAGCAAACTTCCATTAACTTTCAATTTGTAAAATTTTAAAACGTCTTGTTATGTCACAGAACGGAACAGCCGCCCGACTGGGAACCGAGCCTGTCGGTAGATTATTGATGCAGTATGCAGTGCCCGCTATCATAGCCATGACCGCATCTTCATTATATAATATGGTAGACAGCATTTTCATCGGTCACGGAGTAGGCGCAATGGCTATATCCGGACTTGCCGTAACTTTTCCGCTCATGAACCTTGCCGCCGCTTTCGGTTCGTTGGTCGGAGTGGGGGCTGCAACCATCGTTTCGGTGAAGCTGGGGCAGAAAGACTACCGGACAGCCCGGCAGGTTCTGGGCAATGTGGTTACGCTCAATGTGGTGATCGGCGTCCTTTTCACCATTGTCACGCTTGCTTTTCTCGATCCGATCTTGTATTTTTTCGGTGCCAGCGAAGCCACTATTTCTTATGCGCGCGACTATATGGTGATCATTCTTTTGGGAAATGTCGTCACTCATTCTTACCTGGGGCTGAATTCGGTTCTCCGTTCGGCCGGACATCCGCAGAAAGCCATGTTCGCAACGATCATGACGGTGGTTATCAACACGCTGCTCGACCCGCTTTTCATCTTCACTTTTGATATGGGCATTGAGGGAGCGGCCGTCGCTACCGTGCTCGCGCAGGCCGTTGCCCTGATATGGCTGTTCAGGCTCTTCAGCAACAAGAACGAGCTTATTTATCTTCAGCGGGGCATCTATCGCCTGCAAAAGCATCTCGTTTCCGGTATCATAAGCATCGGTATGGCTCCTTTTCTGATGAATTTGGCGGCCTGTTTCATCGTGATTCTTATAAATAAGGGACTGAAGCAGTATGACGGCGACCTGGCGATAGGAGCTTTCGGAATCGTGAACCGCATTTCCTTCCTTTTCGTGATGATTGTGATGGGACTGAACCAGGGGATGCAGCCGATAGCTGGATATAACTACGGTGCCCGCCAGTATCACCGGGTAAACCATGTGATGAAGCTGACGGTGATAGCGGCAACGGTTGTGACCACGGCGGGATTTTTGATCGGCGAACTGGTGCCCGAGCTGGCCGTAAAGGCTTTCACTTCGGATGCAACCCTTGTGGATATGGGGGCGCGAGGGATGCGCATTGTCGTGATGTTTTTTCCGATAATCGGCTTTCAGATGGTTACGTCCAACTTTTTTCAGAGCATCGGAATGGCAAAGAAGGCCATCATCCTTTCGCTCAGCCGTCAGGTGATGATCCTGATACCTTGTCTGGTGATACTTCCTTTGTTCTGGGGAGCTGACGGCGTATGGTTCAGCATGCCCATATCAGATGCGGTAGCCAGCGTCATTGCCGCCGTGATGCTCTATCGCCAGTTCAAGTTCTTCAAGCAGCATCCTGCTCCTCAACTCTGAGTGCGCATCTTTTGCGTTTGAATATGTGTTGATTTTCAGTGTTTTGCCTTGTGCTTCGGCAGGATGCCGCGGAGTTTTCTCCTCTTCACTGGAGTGATACGATCTCTTCACTCCAGCGATACGATCTCCTCACTGGAGTGATACGAACTCCTCACTCCAGTGAAGAGGTTGATGTTGCGTGGTTCTCAGGGCTGACGCATTACTAAAGTCATTGATATTCAGAGTATCTGATATTTAGAGATATACTAAAGCCAGATAAAAAGGCTGTTTTTTACCTATAAAATCAGCACATGCTGAATAATAAGTACTTAATAATCAATATTCTTTTTTAATGCGTCAGCCCTGCTCCAGTGAAGAGGTTGGCGTTGTGCGGTCTTTTTTTAAGTTTTAAAGGGAAGGGTTGGGTATTTAAAGAGAAAAAATCATTTGTTTCTCTATGAATGTATACTTTTTTATTATATATTTGTCGCCAATCTTGATAATTAAGCCTAAAAACAACTTATTTGATTTTTTACCTAATAAATGCTTTATGAGAAAAAACAAATCTTCCTATGGAAAAACGAATTGGGCAGGAACCCTATGGGCAGGAGTCTTGCTTGTATCGGCAGAGGGAATGTTCTTTCCGCTGTATGCTGCGGATACCGGCAGCAGTCTGTCAGTAAACGAAACGCAACAACAAGCCGACATCACTGTAACGGGACAGGTGCTTGACGAAGCCGGCATGGGGATTCCCGGCGCCAATGTGTCGGTAAAGGGGAAAACCGGATTAGGAACCATAACAGACATGGATGGAAACTTCTCGCTGAAAGTACCTGGAAATTCCATACTGACAGTTTCGTTTATGGGTTATACCACACAGGAAAGAAAGGCCGTGGCCGGACAAACGATGCGCTTTAACCTGGTACCCGACAGCAAGGCGCTGGATGAAGTTGTGGTAGTAGGTTATGGTACGCAGCGCCGAAGCACGGTGACGGGTGCCATTGCTGATGTGAAGACCGACCGGCTGAAAGACATCACCGCCCCCAGCGTGAGCAACATGCTGCAAGGCAAGGTGGCAGGTGTGGTAGTCACCCCTTCTTCCGGACGTCCGGGCGACGGCGTGAGCATCCGTGTACGCGGTACAGGTTCTATCTCCGGAAGCCAGGAGCCTTTGTGGGTAATCGACGGTGTCATCGGTGAAGGTTCTGCCGAATTGAATCCCAATGATATCGAAAGCATCTCTATCTTGAAAGACGGTTCGGCTACCGCCCTCTACGGTTCGCGCGGCGCCAACGGTGTGGTACAAGTCACCACCAAACGTGCTAAACTGGGTACTGCACAATTTAATGCGTCAGCCAAGTGGTCTGTTTCTCAATTGACAAAAGGCAACCTGGAAATGATGAACGGTGCCGAATACTATGATTATCTGGTAACGGCCTATACCAACGCGGGAAATCTGGATGACCAATATTGGCTGCAGCCCTATCTGCGTGACCGCAACTTTGACTGGTGGGACTATGCCACGCAGAATGCATTGACTCAGAACTACAACATAAACTACACCTACGGTAACAACAAAATCCGTGCATATATTTCGGGTGACTACTACACGGAAGAAGGTACCATCAAGGGGTACGATTATGACCGCTTTACTTTGCGTTCCAACACGGAATATATGGTAAACGACCGTCTGACGCTGAAAGCCAACATTGCCGCCAGCTACAAGGAAACGTTTAACCAGGAGTATTCGTTGGCTCACACCAGCTACACGCCATGGGATACGCCGTGGGATTCGCAGGGTAATCTGAAAGACGGAAGCCAGGGTCTTCCCGCTACTGCAGAAGAAGCCGTATCAGCCAATCCGGATGATTACTGGTATAGCGACGGCGGTACAAACTTCGCCTACGACCGTCATCTGAACTGGGGCAAAAGCCGCTCTAACGGACTGGACGTGAATTTAGGTTTCACCTATAAGATTTTCGATTTCCTTACTTTTGAGTCAAACAACAAGATCGGGTTCTCCAACAACTACAGCAGTACTTATACTGACCCGAAAAGCCGTGGCGGTGTAGGAACCAAAGGAAGCTATTACGATGCAAACAGCAATTCGCGTTCTGTTTACACCAACCAGCTGTTGCGCTTCATGAAAACGTTCGGCGACAAGCACGAGGTGAGCGCATACTTGTTCTACGAATACGAAGAATACCGTTATTGGGATTTGACAGCTACAGCCTACAATATAGCGCAAGGTGCTGAAATCATCAGTGCTGGTGCAGATGACCCAGCCGCAAGCGGAACCAAGTATGAAAACAAGAATGCGGCATACCTGTTTAACGGAAACTATACTTACGACGGCAAATACATGCTGCAGGCCATGGTGCGCCGCGACGGTTCCAGCCGTTTCGGTAGCAACAAGCGTTGGGGTACATTCTGGTCGGTAGGCGGCGGATGGAACATCCACAAAGAAGCCTTCATGGAAAACGTGCCCTGGATCAACGAACTGCGTGCCCGTGTTTCTTACGGTATCAACGGAAACCAGCCGGGCGGCTCTTACGACTATCTGACCAAGGCCAGCATTACGACCCAATACGACAATCAGATAGCCTTGATGACAAACTACTTGGGTAACCCCGATCTGGAATGGGAAGAAACCGGCAACCTGGACGTCGGTCTGGATATACGTCTGTTCGACCGCCTGAACATTACGTTGGACGGCTATGTGAAAAAGACCAAGAACTTGCTTTACCTGCGCCACCTTTCGGCTGTGAGCGGTTTTAACCGTCAGACATCCAACAACGGAAAGCTGGAAAACAAAGGTTTTGAAATCACGGTAACTCCGGAAATCATCAAGACCAAAGACCTCTACTGGGACGTTACCTTCAACCTGGGTTACAACCACAATGAAATCACCTACATGCCCGACGGTGACGACTTGAGTTTCCAGGCCACGGCAGTGGGCTATCCTTACTTGAACTACTACATGCGCGAATGGGCGGGTGTGGACACGATGACAGGCAAGGGCCTTTGGTTCAAAGTGGACAAGGCTACCGGTGAAAAGACCGTGACCAGCAATTATAACGAGGCAACGCCCGTCCTGCTTGACGCTGTGCCTATTCCTGACATCAACGGTGCCGTTGCAACCAACCTGACATGGAAGGGCCTTTCGCTGAACGCCAACTTTACTTTCGCGGCCGGAGCCAAGATTTACAACAGCATGCGTGCCGGCGCGTTGGACCGTGACTGCTCTCGTCCGAGCCAGGTGCCGATGAGGTTGCAGGACGGATGGAGCCGCTGGGAAAAACCGGGCGACATAGCCACTCATCCGCAGCTGATAGCCAACAGCAGTGCTGACAATTCAAATACGTCTACCCGTTATCTGGAGAATGGTGACTACTTTAAGCTGAAATCTCTCAGCTTGTCATACAGCTTGCCCAGCAAATGGTTGAAACCTCTTAAAATCAACTCGGCAGCAATCAACTTGACCGGTGAAAACCTTTTCACCATCACCAAGTATTCCGGTCAGGATCCCGAAGTCTTGTTCTCCAGTTCATACAATGGAAGTGCCAGCAGTTTCGGCTATCCTACCGTACGCCGTTTTACAATTGGCGTGAATGTTAATTTCTAAACTTGTACCTTTATAATAGACAACGATATGAACATCAAATATGCATTAAGTTCCTTAGGGCTGGCAACTGCCTTGGCAGGATGCAGCGTGGATACGAAATTGTACGATGGTATAGCGCTTGAAAGTATAGACGAACGTAACCTCGTGGAATTGTCGGAAGGCAGCTACCGGTTGCTGAAGAACGACAACGGACTAATAGACAATGGATTCCAATTCTTTGCCCTGAGAGGCGACGACGTGTGCTGGGGAGGAACATCTACAGGCGGTACATTTGACTTTTACGACTACAGCCGCAACGTTCAAAGCACGCTGACCGAATATGGATGGGAGCTGGGATACCGTATGATAGGCAATTGCAACCAGATTATTGATATGGTTGAAGCGATGGGCGACGGACGCTCGGAAGAGGAAACCATCATCATGGGCGAGAACTATTATTTGCGCGGTTTGGGCTACTTCTATTTGGTAAACTGGTTTGCGCAGCCTTATTCCAACAATCCCACACAGAATCCCGGCCTTCCGCTGAAGCTGACAAGCGATGCGGAGGATTATCCTGACAAGCGTTCTACCGTGGAAGAAATCTACCAGCAGGTGGTAAAAGACCTGAAGGCTGCCAGCACCTATATGACATTGCCGGCAGGTACGTTACCCAAAGACCACAATCACGCCACCAAGGAAGCTGCCCAGGCACTTCTGGCACGCGTATATCTCTACATGGGTGACTTGGATAACGCCTATTTAATGGCCGACAGCGTCATTCAGTCCGGACGCTTTGAACTGCTGCAGGGAGAAGCATACTACAACTATCCGCAGCACGTGCCCGAAGATAATAAGGAAACAATCTTTGCCGTACGCCGTACCCGTCTGAAAGACGACGGCAGCTATAGTCGCCAGGGAGGGCTGTTCTTCCGTATCGACAAGCAAGGCTGGGAAGAAGTGTATGCTTCGAATCCTTATCTGGAACTGCTGGAACTGAATCGGGACGAAAATGGTTTCCCTGTAGACCTGCGCAGCAAGTTCGTCACCAAGCGTTACGTTGAAGACGGCACAAACACCGACATATACGGTGTGCATGGCAATGAAAACGGTACGTACAACGACTGGACATTTGTGTACAGCAAACGCCAGTCGGCCAGCAGCGCCAACTTTGTGATAAAGCAAATCGGTGTAACCAAGCAGGACGACGGCACATGGAAGATGAGCGATGAAGATGCCGCATCTTTCCAGAATGCCACTATCCAGGAGGAAAACTACAACTTGGGTTCACGCTATTATGTAAGGGGTACGGACGGCACCAAGTATATCGGGCGCATCGAACCGAGAGTCTACAATGCCAACACCTTGCGCCAGAAATCAACCGACTATCTGGTGTATGCCATCAACAAGTTCTCTTACCAGGAGCAATTTTATCATTTGTGGTCGCCGGTTGTTTCCCGTCTGGCCGAAATGTACCTGATCCGTGCCGAATATTATGCAAGCAAGAACATGGTGCAGGAAGCGTTGGATGATGTGAACAGGTTGCGCAGCCGGGCAGGCATCCCTGAATGGACGACAACCAACATGCAGACGGCAGAAGCCGGACAACCCAAGGATATCATGAAAATCGTGGAGGAAGAACGCATGTTGGAGCTGGCGTGGGAAGGACACCGTTCGCTGGACATCTTCCGCAAGAAAGGCACGCTGAACCGCATGTATCCGGGCGGACACACGCTTACTGTGGGTGACCAGTTCTGGGAAGTTCCCTACAATTCAACTGCGGTATGCGAATTTATCCCGCAAGGACAGTTCGATCAGTATCCTTATGATCTGGAACAGAATCCTTAACCTGAGCAATAATTCATACAATTCTATTTAATCCGATAAAAAAAGAGACAAATGAAAAAATTATCATACTTGATGCTATTCTTTCTGTCGGCCTTCCTCTTAGGAGGATGTGCCGATACGGAGCAACCCTATGTGGGCTACATCACGATAAAACGTGCCGTGGTAGAAGCCGCAGCCAATTCAACGGCCACCATTACTGCCGATACGGATATTGATTCTCCCATCGAACTGAAGTCTATCGACTTTGGTGAAGGGGTGGAAGAATGGTGTACGGTTACCTTCAATGGCAGGGACATTACGGTGACAGCTACACAGGCCAACACCGGCAGTAATTACAGAACCGCCACAGTGAATGTGAAGTGCGGCTATTGGCTGACTTCATTCGTCGTTCTGCAGAAATACGAAGGACAAGAATACCTGCAATATGACTGGACCGGATGGACAGCCACAGGCTCTGACGTACAGGAAAACGATGGAGGAGGCTATAGCTCGCTGTTTACGGAAGACCGCACCGAGTTCTGGCACAGCTATTATGGCGAACCTACACCCTGTCCGCACTGGCTGCTCATTGACATGCAGAAGGAATTGGAATGCAGCCGGTTTGCCATCGGGCGCAGAGAAGCTGGAGGAAATAACTATCCTTCTGTAAAACACATGAATATCTATACCAGCACAGACGGAGAAAACTTTGAGCAGGTAGGCGAATTTACCTTTGAACTGCCTTGGACAGCACCGGATGGAACTGTTGTTGAAGGCAACAGTCCGCTGGTTCCTGCCGAAGAAGTGATAACGCTGGATGCCCCCGTAACGGCGCGCTATGTCAGACTGGAAATTACAGCTACCAACAACGATACTGGCGTTTGCCAGGTTGCTTATTGCAAGGTTTACGAGAAACTGTAAAGCTTCACGATGAACCGGGAAGGAAGAGGATGTGTCATTTTGTCACATCCTTTT
>SDWH01000020.1 GCA_019550975.1 Bacteroidales bacterium SW299
TGTAACATAATGTCGTATTAAATATGCAAAGAGGTTATTCCTCAGAAATTTATAATTAAACTTGAACATTATAAGGATGAGAATTTTAGCAAATCTAAAGGATATTGAAAAAAATATATCTTTCCTCTTTTATGTTGTGTTTCCATATTGAATGCCTGTCACATTAAATATGATATTGAACAAATCCCTACTATAGATACAACTTTACAATCAAAAGTCACATCTATTTTAGGAAACAAACTATCAGGACTAAATGCTTTATCTGGTCAAGCCATAATCATGGAAGTCCAGATAAAGTTGTTTTAAAGCCATTGTAAAATTAGAAAAAGTGAAACTATTAACATACTGTACAGACTGGAAAGCTATCTATATTATATGGATATTAAGTCTTATCCTTATAAGTAAACCATTACCCTACTATGATAAATATCTACTAAAGCAATATGAGATTTCATGGTGGGTTATTGGAGCACTTATAACAGGCATGGCTATATATCATATCACTCAAAAGAACTGGATGCAAAGCCTACTTTTGTTGCTACTGTTTATAGTTCCTAAACTATTGGTAATGGTTGGCAATAATGTCAGTTCATTTATTTTTCAGCTATTGGGAATATGAGATTCTTGGAAGATATAAAAATACCCGTTTGTCTATCAATGGGGATATGTGCGGTCAGAGCATTTATACATAGTTTGATAACAGAAGAAGAAAGATATAGTCGTTTATATAATACCATCTTCAAGGAAAGACTGGAATGCATTAATTCCATAGAAAACTGGCTATTAATAGTTAGCATATTAATACTTATACCAGCCCTTGTTTATAACATCAAGAAAAAAAGAGTAAAGAATTACTGTTTGCTACTCATATTAATAGCTGTAGTTATTCCTTGGATTTCATCTGCTTATTGTTTTAAATGAAATAGCATTTGAGCCTAAAAAACTCTTATGCTGTTTCTTCTTTTATAGGCTACTACATTTTAAGGAAATATCCAGATTATAAACCCCAAGAAATAAAATGTTGTAGCATATCCAAAATAGAGAAATAAGGGAAAAGTCAAACAATGACAGAAAAAAGCAATATAATATAGTTCTAAACATCTAAATATCTTCATGTTACAATTCATATTATAAGACTGCAAGTTTGTTCTTTATTTAAAGAATGCTTATCTTTGTACAAAAGCTACTTGCACACAAGTAACTTAAAAAGAGATTTTTTACTTCATTACTAACCATTCTTGATTTTTAGCTATAAAAGTCAACCAGAAAGTCAACCAAGGAACAAGAAGGAAAGAGATAACATTGATTATCAATGATATACAGACGTTAGAGTACGCGTCTGGGGGGCGTGTGGTCGCTGGTTCGAATCCAGTCACCCCGACTGGTAAAAATGAAGGAGTTAAGCGGTTGGCTTAGCTCCTTTTTGCTTTTATATACTGACGGATTACTGACAATTGGGGTGGAGAATAAATGCTATCAAACATAAAATAGAGAAGAAAATAATTTGTTTTGGCTTGTTCTTATTTTCATCTGTTTACTCGAATGAACTGCAAGTCTTCCCTTTGCTGTGCTTTATTTATGCTTGTTTGTTTAATAATAAAGTAATCGTTGCTTCTTTACAATCACTATCTTCTGTTATAATGCCAAATTGAATGTCTTCATAATTCAGCCATGAGCGGACATTACACTTAAAATCGTCCAGTTCCTTGTTGGTTAACGGGTATTGAGCAGAAACACGAATGCAGACCACAGCATTATTGTATCGACTTAGGTCAAGTTGCTGGTATTTGGTCATTGAATCAGCAATATAGGCTAATCGATTTCCTTGCCCGTTGGTAATGGAATGATAATCATATCGTGTACCGTACTCCACTTGCAATAGATAAGCTAAATCTTTGTACGTGAAACTGCTTCCAGACACAGTAAGTTCTTGTATGATGGACTTCCTTCGTTCCATTTTGCTTTGTATGGAACCATGATTTTTCCAGAAATTTTCAATTATTTCCGCCGGAGAAAAACCATAAAAGGTAATGTCGTATATACAATGCGCGGCTATTTTCTCTTTGCTTAGAGTAGTATTCCTGGGTAAAACAAGCTCTTTAGCCAATTCATTCTCCCAAAAATCCGCGTCTAAAGACTGTATGCTTATCCAATCCTCTTCTTGCTCTATCCAAACTTTTCCAACGAACTCAGGGCTGGGTTGCATATTCCGAAGCATATCGTATGCTTCCCGAAAGGCATAGATATTGTCAAAATGCCCGACTATTATTTCTTTCAAGTAAGGAAGCAAGTCGTCAAATCCTACTTTCATGATTAATTCTTTCACCGTCATGATTGCTCTGTTTTAAAGATTCTGATTGCAAAATAAAGCCTGTGATATGCCATATTAGTGCATAACTTCTATAATTTGATAGGAAATCCTATCCCATTTTTGAGAATATACTCATTCCCGGCATTATGCTCATCGTATTGACCGTATGCTACGGCATAAATCTTGCATCCGTACTTGTGTGCAAAATGTACTGTATTCATCGTGCCGCTCTTCACAGCGCATTGAACGACAATGACTCTTTGTGCTAAAGCTGCTTGCAGTCGGTTACGGGCATACAGTCGTGCAGGATTGGCTTTCACGCCAAAAGGTTGTTCGGAGATAATTAAACCGCCCTTGTCGATAATTTCTTGCTGCAAGAATTCGTTTGCTTTAGGATGGACGATATTTAAGCAGGATGCAACCACTGCAATAGTTTTTCCATTGGCATCTATACATCCTTGATGAGCGGAACTGTCACATCCCAATGCCAATCCACTCACTATGATATTTCCTTTCAATGCATAGCTTTTTGCCAGCTGATAGGCTATATCACATCCGACATCATCAGCGTTTCGTGAGCCAATGACGGCAATGGGATTTTCGTGATAAAGCAACTCCTTATTTCCTAATAGATGGATTAATGTGGGTGCTTCTACGCCAATTTTGGCAAAAGAAGCAGGATAATTTTCCGCATAATAAGGGATAATGCAAATGTCCGCTTCTTTTTCTTTCTCACAAATCATCTTTGCTTTTACGAAGGTTGCCGGATGAAGGGCGATTGTTTCTCGCAATTCTCGTTCCTCTTTACTGCATATATCAGCATAGTGACACCGCAACAAATGCAGGCATGTCAGTTCTTCTATCGAAAATCTATTTCCCATATTCTCATCCTTTTTTCCGCAAAGATGAATAGAAGTGATGCCAATGTAAAGCATTACTTCAATTTTTTCTCATCTTATGCTTTGATGTTGCATATCCTTGACAGAACTTTGCAGCAAAAGATATAGCATTTCCCATTGAGAATGAGAATCTTCTTGAGAGAATTCGCTATATTTGTTTTAGAATTCATCCACTTTAAAAATATACGTGTATGGAAACATTATCAGAACAATTGACCGAACTTTACGAAAGTAAGTGGAACGGCTTAATGGAACAATTGGAAGCCAATGGATTGCGAGACAAACTGCAATGTCCGTTCTTAATTTCTCTGTTGCGCTCGGGACAAAAGAAAGAAGAAAGAGAAAAAGAACAAGCACTAATAGGTTATGATAAATGGTATGCTCAAAAAGGGACCTCTGAACATGAAGAATGGTACACCAAAGCCGACATAAAAATCATGTTCTTTGGTAAAGAGCCAAATGGTTGGGAACGAGACAATGCTGAAGAACATTTAGATGTGGGTGATTTAATGGCTACCTATGAAGACTTCCTTGATGACAATTATGTGGCAATAGAAGGGAACGGAGGATATTTTCGTGGTGGGAGCCAATTCTTCAAAAGAGGAATCAACGGTATGATGGCAGAAATCAAAGATAATTTACTCAGTGCATATCCCGGCAAACGTGTCTCTATGATTTGGAATGAAATCTCCAAGCTTTCTGCCCGTACTGCAAAAGGTGGTGGTGCCGTAAATGCAGATGTGCACGAAATAGAGAAGAACTTTTTCCACGTGATTCCGGATGAAGTTGAAATTCTTAAACCGGATATATTGGTATTCTTTATTGGACCGGGAATGGAAAACAACAAATACTATAATTACATATTGGAGAACTTTAAGTTAAATGGGAAGCCAAATCCGTTACCCAATTTGCCTACGGGCGAGGATGTCATCAAACTTCCTATTGAGGGTGTAAAATTCGCATATAAAACTTATCATCCTGGATATGCACCCAAAGAAGCTAATACATTTCATTGGAAACTTTACGATGCCATTCTTAAGGATATCAAAGAAAATATCGACCAACTATTGGAGAAAGAATAACCTGTGAACCACTTTGGCATAACTTGACCTCATCTTTGCATTGAAACAGACGGAAAGATGAGGTTTTGTTTTTCCTATGTGTAATCTAAAACCGAAAGAATATGGAAAAGAAAAGCAAAGTGGTGAGCAAACGTTTGCGAAAGCAACTGGATGAGTTGGAGCGGGGCAAACGATATGATGAAGCTACCCAACTGTTGGAACCTATTGCCCGCCGAGGCAATGCTGATGCACAATACGAGATGGGAGAACTGCTTTACCATAAAATGGTACATGAAGCGGAAGCAGTAGTCAGAAATTACTCTAAGATTGAGAAAGTAATATTTTGGTTAGACTTGTCAAGGAAACCAGAATTATGTAAAGCTGATTTCTCTGATTTTAACAAAATGATTAATTGGTACGAGAAAGCTGCTAAGCAAAAACATATTAAGGCAATGGTAGAACTTGCCGAATGGTATACTCCAATACGTTGCGGTTCATCTGCTAAACATGTAATCAAGCAGTCACCGTTCTTTACCCTGAAATGCAATTTCAATCATGCATTGTCCTTATAATTGAACGAAGTAAGAATATGTTTCTACAAACAAAACTTCCATCCAAGAAACCTGAGGATGTAGAGAAAGCCGTGGTAAGACTTTTGCTCCCCTTCAAAAAACATGTGTATACTATCACAACAGATAATGGAATTGAATTTCGTAATCACAAGGCTATATGTAAAGCTCTGGATTGTACTGTGTATTTTGCAGATCCATATTGTTCGGGACAAAAAGGGGCAATTGAGAATATGAATAAAATACTTCGGGAATATTTCCCTAAAGGTACAGTTTTCAGACAGGTGTCTCAAGCGGAACTGAACAAAGTACAATATCAAATTAATGATAGACCGCGTAAAAAACTAGGGTTTTCAACCCCCAAAATCGAGTTTTATAAAAGTATTTGCTAATTTTGCACTTGCCACTTGACTCTACAATGCTAGAAATAGGTTAACTAAATATAGTATTTGATATATTTTCACTATATTTGTATCATATTAGCCTTTGTGAAATTTAAGGATGTAAGTGTCCGTTGATTTAATATATGAAGATAAATTTAAAATATATCTTATTAGTCATATCTTTTGTGTTGTCTATTTCTGCTTTATATGCCGAATCGTTTGACGGTATGTTTAGTGTTCGTCACATCGGGCGCACTGATGGATTGAGTAGCGAAAGAGTATTCTCGATAGTTGAGGATAATGACAATGTGATGTGGATTTCAACCAGAACTGGAGTGGACAGATATAATGGTCGTACAGTAAAGAATTATTCATTGTCTGCCAATTATTATTATGGTGATTTGGCAGGGAGAATAATCAGGCTTTATTTTGATAATAAACTGGGACTTTTGGCATACGATCATACCGGGAGAATATATAAATATCAACCGAATACGGACAGCTTTGAGTTGTATTTGTTTTTGGGCGAGTATATTGAGGGGGAAATTATTCTTAATAAAATATTTTCAGATGAAAATGGAACGCTTTGGTTTGGATTGAGTAGAGGATTATATTCAAAAAAGTCAGACGGTGCTTTATGTTGCGTTTTAGAAGACAATTATATAAATGATATAGCATGTTTGTGCGATTCTTTATTTGTTGGTACATCGAATGGAGTTTTTCGTTTATCATGTAGGGAAGATTCTGTTTCAAATCAACTTGTTGAAGATAAAAATGTACAAACTCTTTATTTCGATAAGTCTGAAAATAAGTTGTGGATTGGTACTTTCAACAGCGGATTGTGGACTCTGGATCTCGGAAATTATTCATTACATCGTATAAAAGGTCAACATCTGTCTTTTTTTAATCCTATTCGCGCCATTACTCCTTATGACAATAACAGAATACTTGTTGGAATAGACGGTGGTGGAGTATATTTTGTGGACAAACATACCTCAGAAACAAAGTTGTTTGTAAATACAGAGGATAGTGGGGAGTTCTTTTTACGTGGCAATGGAATCTATGCCGTAACCAAAGACTTTCAGGATAATATATGGATAGGCAGTTACACTGGTGGAGTGTCTGTGGCTATTTCTTTGAAGTATCCTATCAATATAATGACACATGAACGGGGAAATCCGCAGTCGTTGGTAAATAATAATGTGAATGATATAGAGGAGAATATAAATTATGATTTGTGGTTTGCCACGGATGATGGTATAAGTATTAGGAATAAGTCAGATCATCGTTGGAAACATATATTAAAATCTATTGTAATAGTAGACTTATGTAGTTCAGGCGATGGAAATATCTGGGCTGGAACTTATGGAGACGGTTTGTATCTGATAGATAAAGACGGGCGTGTGATAAGACATCTTACCCAGAAGCCGGAAGGACTTACTACAAATTATATTTTCTCGGTGAAGGAGGACAAGGACGGAGATCTTTGGATTGGGGGACTTGACGGAAATTTAATTATAGCCGACAAACAAGGAAAACGTAAAAATGAGTTTGATATAAACTGGGTTCATTCCATAGAAGAAGTTGATTCTTTGAGAATGGCCGTTGCTACAGTAAATGGTTTTTGTATTGTAGAAAAATATACATCTCAGTTCAGACGTTATGCCACAACCTCTGAGTTCAATGATAAGAATGTCAGTGCTTATATCATTACAATGTTGTTTAATGGTGACGGTACTGTATGGCTTGGCACTGAAGGAGGTGGTCTGAATCTGTATGATATGAATTCAGGTGATGTAAAGATCATTACCACTAAAGAAGGCTTGCTGTCCGATGACATATATAGCTTGCAACGTGATAATAAAGGTCGTATTTGGGCAAGCACAGGTAAAGGTCTTGCCGTTGTAAATGGCCTGAAGGTTTCAAATCTGAATTATATTCATGATACAGATAAGACATATAATAAATCGGCATGTATCAAACTTTCTGATGGTAGGTTTGCTTATGGAAGTACTTATGGGGCTATTTTTATAACTCCTGGCGCGATGGCTGTTGAGGAATACGACGCGCCTGTCAGGATAACAGATTTAAAATTGGAGTATATCTCTCCTGAGAAGGAAATACAGATGCGTCCGTCCATTTATGCTATGCTCATGGATAAGAAAGTTGATCTTGATTACAGTTATAATTCATTTTCTGTTACTTTTGAGTCAATAAATTATCGTTTTCAGCATGATATAGCTTATCAGTATATTCTTGAAGGATATGAAAAATCATGGAGTGCGGTGTATTCGAATGGAACTGTCAGATATACTAATGTATCGCCGGGAATGTACACATTAAAAGTCAGAAGTTTGAGAAAAAGTAATGGAGAAATCATTTCAGAAGCTTCGCTTTCAATAAACATTGATCAGCCGTGGTGGAATTCATGGTATGCATGGATAATATATTTGTCATTAGTTTTCGGTATATTTTATTTCATACTTAGATATAAGAGTAATCAGCTTCAAAAAAGACATAATGAGGACAAAATAAAGTTCTTTGTAGAGACAGCACACGATATACGGACTCCTGTAACACTTATCATGGCTCCTTTGGAAGACCTTAGTAAGAAAAAAGACCTTTCGGATGATGTAAGTTACTTGTTGGAAACTGCGCGTAATAATACACGTAAACTACATGCGCTTGTAAGTCAATTGCTTGAGTTTGAGAAAATAGATACAAATAAGAAAAATATAACTCTTAAACCTGTAAATATCAACGATTTGTTAGTGAAGGAATGTGTAAGCTTCCAGTCATATTGTGATAAGAAACAATTGCATATAAAGATATCTTTGCCTGAACATGATGTGTTTGCAATGGCAGATGAGCAGATGATGGAAATGTTGCTTGACAATCTTATTTCGAATGCTTGCAAATATACCTTGGCAAATGGGACAATCAGCCTGTCACTTTTATCTGATAAAAAGAATGTAGTTATAGAGGTTCAAGACACAGGTATTGGCATTCCGGCTGATGCCGGCAGACAGCTGTTCAAGAATGTTTATCGTGCTGTTAATGCAAGACAGACAAACGAACCCGGCACAGGATTCGGGCTGTTGCAGGTACAGCGTTTGGTGAATATGATGCATGGCAAAATTTCATACAAATCTGAAGTAAACAAGGGCAGTACGTTCTATGTTACGTTACGCAATGCTGATATTGATTCTTCTTTTGATAATAATGTTATACATAAACAGATATCTCCGGTTATAGAAAATAGAACTGAGTATATTGGTGATGATTCTGAAAATATTAAAGAATCTTTGGATACATTGCTTATAGTCGAGGATAATGATGAACTACGCTGTTATTTAAAGAAGATTTTTGAACGTGATTATCGGGTTATAGATGTATCTGATGGAAGTAAGGCTTTGGAATGTTTGGCAGAAGAATATCCGGATCTTATTCTGTCGGATGTTATGATGCCTGGTATCCAGGGTGACGAGCTTTGTCGTATAGTAAAGAAAAATCCACAAACATCCGGCATACCGTTTATATTGCTTACTGCCAAGGTAACCCATGATGCCATGGTTACCGGTCTGAAAAGTGGAGCGGACGACTATATTCCTAAACCTTTCAGTGCAGAAATTTTAAGATTGAAGGTTCATAGTATTCTCGAAACCAGAAATCATCTTCGTAAATATGTTCTGAAAAATGTGGTGGCGCAAATAGAGAAAAATGAAACTGTTGGCACTGATACTTTGAACAATGATGATGAAATACGGCAAACAGACGAGGGCAATGTTCAGAATGATACAGTACCGGTATCAGAGGATGATTTGAATTTTATTAAGCATGCAACACAACTCGTCATGGATAATATGGATGATGAAGAATTTAATATTAACCAATTGTGCCAGGAAATGGCTATGAGCCGTACCTTGTTCTACAACCGTTTGAAATCACTTACAGGAAAGGCACCGCAGGACTTCATACGTCTGATTCGCCTTCAGAGGGCGGCAGAACTGTTGAAACAAGGAAAGCCTGTGGCAGATGTAGCCGCTGAAACCGGATTTGTGAATTCTAAATATTTCAGTATATTGTTCAAGAAACAATTTGGTATATCACCAAGCAAGTTTCTGGAGCAAAACTAATAGATAGTTCTATATTTATATTACGGGCTGACAAATCAATAATGTCTTATTTATGAACATTTATTGATTTGTCAGCCCGATTTTTATATGTTTTCTTGGTTAAAAAGCAAAAATGATAGATTTCAACCCTTTTCTGTCAGCATTCAAACCCTGAAAAACAGGATTATACCCAATTTTACCAACAGCTTGGAAGCTGAATGTAATCTTTAGTTAACAGTAAAAGAGAAAGTGAAAATACATAATGTTTAACCAAAAAACTATCGGTAATGAAAACAGTAATTTTATTTCTATTATTCTTTTTGGGAGTAAATCTGCAATCGTGTTCGACAAATAATGAACCGGTAAAGCCTGATAATCCGGAAGAGGAAATCAAAGATGATAATGAAGGACAGGAGGAGGAACCTGAGCTGCCTGATGAGCAACCAGGAGAAGAAGATGAACCCTCGAAACAGTGGAAGCTTGTGTGTACAGAAGATTTCAACACATTTGATAATTCTGTTTGGACAAAAGAGACTCATGAGCCTGGGTGGGTGAACAATGAACTTCAGGAATATATTGAAGAGTGTGTAAGTGTCGGGAAAGACGGTGACAAGACAGTGCTTGTTTTGACTGCCAAGAGAGAAGGAGATAAATTTTATTCTGGTCGTGTAAACAGCAAAGGCAAGAAAAGTTTTCAATATGGTAAAGTAGAAGCAAGTATAAAACTCCCTAAAACAGCAAACGGATTATGGCCTGCATTTTGGATGATGGGCGACAACGATAGGCAGTGGCCTGCCTGTGGTGAGATTGATATAATGGAGATGGGAGAAAAAGCAGGCATAGCCAATAATACAACAGAAACATATATCAATACCGCAATTCATTATGGTCCTAATGTCGAAGGACATGAACAGGTATTCCAAACCAAGACAATGGAGAAAAGTCTACAGGATGGCAACTATCATGTCTATTCTTTGGAGTGGAATGAAAATGAACTTATCGTAAAGGTTGATGATATATTAATTAAGACATTCAATATCGGACCTGACAGTGGTCGTTTTGAGTATTTTAATGATAAATTCTATTTATTGCTTAATCTTGCAGTTGGCGGAGATTTTCCAGGCATTACAGATCCGGCACAGATTACAGCATTGAAGGATGGAGAAAAAGCCCAAATGTTTATCGACTGGGTGAAAATATATAATTAATCTTAATACTATTACTTATTAAAAACTTATGAGAAGATTAAACTACAAGTACACATTGTATTGCGGTACATTGTTTCTATCCCTTTTTGGAGGAATGCCGCAGTTGAATGCTGGGGTTACGGAAAATAATCTTTCAGTAATGCAACAAAGCCGACAAGTGTCAGGTAATGTCAAAGATGCTATGGGAGCTATAATCGGTGCTTCTATTGTTGAAAAAGGTACTACCAACGGAACCATTACCGATATGGATGGTAATTTTGTCTTGAATGTGCAACAGGGTGCTACACTGGTTATAAGTTTTGTAGGCTACAAAACAAAAGAAGTAAAAGTTGGTACTGCACCACTGGATATCACCCTAGAGGAAGACAGCAAGGTTTTGAGTGAGGTCGTTGTTACCGCATTGGGTATCAAACGTGAACGTAAGGCACTTGGTTATGGTGTTGATGAAGTTAAGGGAGAGGCTTTGACAAAAGCTAAGGAGACTAATGTGATTAACTCTATGGCTGGTCGTGTTCCAGGTCTGGTTGTCAGTCAGACTGCAGGTGGTCCTTCAGGCTCTACACGTGTGCTTTTGCGTGGTAATACAGAAATGACAGGAAACAACCAACCTCTGTATGTCATTGATGGAGTACCTTTGGATAATACAAACTATGGCAGTGCCGGTACGGAAGGAGGTTATGACTTGGGTGACGGTATTTCAAGCATTAACCCTGATGATATAGAGAATATGTCTGTTCTTAAAGGTCCTGCTGCTTCAGCGTTGTATGGGAGCCGTGCCAGTCACGGTGTAATTCTTATCACAACAAAGAAGGCTAGCGGTAAGGATGGTGAACGTATGAGTGTTGAGTATAATGGTACAATGACATTTGAAACTCAACTTGCTAAATGGAACGAAGTTCAGCAAATATATGGTATGGGTAGTGATGGCACTTACAGTATAAATGCTGTTGCAAACACAAATAAGAGTTGGGGACCAAAAGCCGACGGTTCAAATATGCTGGATTATTTTGATGGTGTTTCGCGTCCGTATTTGATAATTCCTGATAATGTATCAGGTTTTTTCCGTACAGGTTTGACTGCAACAAATACATTGACTTTAAGCTCAAGTCATGGAAAGTCGGGAGTACGTTTCACTTACACCGATATGCGTAATAAAGATATAGTTCCTAATACCAATATGAGCCGTAACATATTCAATTTGCGTGCCAATACGAGTATGGGAAAAGTAGATCTGGATTTCAGTACAAACTATACACGCGAATCGGTAAAGAACCGTCCGGCTCTTGGCGACAGCAAAGGTAATGTCGGTAAAAACCTTATGACTCTTGCCACTACATACGATCAGGAATGGCTGAAAACATATCAGGATGCAAATGGTGAATACTCTAATTGGAATGGTTTGGATCCATATAATGTAAACCCTTACTGGGATGTTTACAAAAACTCGAACCAATCTGATAAAGACCAGTTCCGTTTCAATGGTAAGGCAATATGGAACGTTGCTGACCATTTTAAGCTTCAAGGTACTGTCGGAGCTGAATTCAACTGGTTTAAGTTTGAGGATTTCAAGGCTCCTACTACTCCTGGCTATGAAGCAGGCAGATTGCAGATAAGCAATTTCAGAAACCGTATGTACAACTTCGAAATGTTGGCTCTATATAACAACTCCTGGGGGGATTTCGATTTCAATGCGACATTGGGTGCCAACTTGTATAAAGTGAATAATGAGACTACAATCACTACAGCTCAGGATATGAAGATACGTGAAACTGTGGCGCTCATGAGCTTTAATGAAACAAGTGTGGAACAGAATTATTACAGAAAGCAGATAAATTCTATTTATGGTGCAGTAAATGTAGGATGGAGACACCTGATATATCTTGATGCTACATTGCGCGGAGACCGTTCTTCCACATTGCCTTTGAATAACAATACATATATCTATCCTTCATTCTCAGGTAGCTTTGTATTCTCTGAACTTATCAAGAATCACAATCTTCTGCCTTACGGTAAACTACGTGTTTCTTGGGCGCAGGTTGGTAGCGATACAGATCCTTATCAGTTGGGACTGGTATATACGAAATCTAAATTTACTTATCCAGGATATACTTTAGGTTCTATCAGTAACAGTACTATCCCTAATCGTGATTTAAAGCCTACAAGAACCAATTCATACGAAATGGGATTGGAATTGAAATTCCTGAATAACCGTATTGGTTTGGATTTTACTTATTATAATCAGACTAGTAAAAACCAGATTATGGCGATGGCGAGTTCATGGGCTTCCGGTTATACATATCGTATGATTAACGCTGGAGAAATCCAGAATAACGGTATTGAAATAGCTTTGAACACTCGTCCTATCCAGACAAAGGACTTTTCATGGGACTTGAACATCAACTTCTCCAAGAACAATAACAAGGTTAAGGAGTTGGTTGACGGTATTGATTTGTTCGAGCTGGAAAAGGCTACATGGCAGGATGTTCAGGTAGCAGCTGTAGTAGGAGAAAATTTTGGTTCTATCATTGGTCCTGATTTCAAACGCAATGAAAATGGTGATATCTTGATTGATCCAAGCACCGGTTTGCCACAATACGACAATAGCAATCATATTTTGGGTAACGCTTCATGGGATTGGACAGGTGGTGTAGTAACGAACTTCACATACAAGAATGTTTCACTTGCTGCTGTATTCGATATTAAGGTTGGCGCCGATTTGTATTCAATGTCTGCCCGTGCCGCATACGAATCCGGTAAAGCATTGGAAACATTGGAAGGACGCGAAGAATGGTATAAATCAGAAGAACAGCGTAAGGCTCTTGGTATCAGCGAAGCAAACTGGACACCTACAGGCGGTTTCATTGCCCCAGGTGTAATAGACAATGGTGACGGAACATATCGTCCTAACGATATTTACGTAAATCCTGAGGATTATTGGATGAATATCAGCCGTTATGCACCGTCAATGTTCGTTTATGATAACTCGTATATCAAATGTCGTGAAATCACATTGAGCTATTCGTTACCAAAGACATGGTTGAAGAATAAGGTTCAAGGATTGACAGTGTCTTTCGTTGCACGTAATCCGTTTATCGTTTGGAAAAATATTCCTAATATCGATCCTGATTCGAACTATAACAATACTACAGGTATGGGTATGGAATATGGCTCATTGCCTTCACGTAAAAGCTATGGTTTCAATGTCAACGTTAAGTTCTAATTAATCCTAAATCATTTCAAAAAGAAATACACAATGAAACGTTACAAATCATATATAAAAACAGCAATGTGCATGGCATTAGCACTTGCTTTTACAGCTTGCAGTGATGAATACATGAATGACATGAATACAGACCCGTCGAAAGCTGAAAATATTGACCCAAATTCACAGTTGACTTTTGCCGAACTACAGACATACGGCGACCTTGGAATGATAGAAATATACCGAAGCTATATAGGTGCCTTTACGCAGCAGCTTATGGGATGTTGGAATACAACAAACTACGGAGGTCAGCACAAAATTGACAATAACGAAATGAATCGTTTTTGGACAAATCTTTATACTACAGGAATCAAGAATCTTGTAGATGCTGAGGTAAAGACAGAAGGTGACGAGAACAAAGTGAACATACATGCCGCTGCTGTGATTTACAAAGTATATCTTATGTCTATCATAACAGATACATACGGTGATGCTCCATACTCAGAGGCAGCCAGAGGTTTTATCAGTGGTATAACAAGTCCACGTTATGATACACAAGAGGAAATCTACAACAGTTTCTTTACAGAACTGACTGAAGCCGCTGCCGCTTTAGACGATAAGAAAGATGAAATCACAGGTGATGTGATATTTAATGGAGATATAAGAAAATGGAAAAAGCTTGCAAATTCTCTTCGTATGCGTTATGCTATGCGTATATCTGATGTTTCTCCACAGAAGGCGCAGGAAGAGTTTGAAAAGGCATTTACAGATCCTGCCGGCTATATGACAAGTGCTGATGATGACGCATTGATTGAATATATGGAGCTTACATTCAATTTTGGTCAGGAAGCATATACAGATTACAGACGTAACGCTTTGTCACAGTTGTATTTTGGTAATGACCCTGCAAATAATCAGACTTATATCTGTTCTACTTTCTTCAATACTTTGAAGGACAATGACGACCCTCGTACTTTTGCACTTACCCGTTGTTATTTCGACAAGGGTCTGACTCAGTCAAATCCTAATAACCGTATTGATCTGACAGACGAAATGCTGGAACTGGGTGCACAGTTCAACCCTTCTAAACCGGGTGAATTCTGGTATGAACCATGGCCGGATAATGGATATTGGAGTGAAATTATAGCGGACCTTAAAGAAAGGTATCCTGACAATACGAATTACTCAAATCCATGGTTACAGGATGCTACCCGTCCTAAATTGGCCCAGAATTTCCTTAAATCTGACAACCCAGGTGTTGTGATGACATACGCTGAGGTTGAGTTCCTATTGGCCGAGGCTAAGCTTAAAGGATGGAACGTAGGTGCTACATCTGTTGAGCAGCATTACGAAAATGGAGTTAAGGCTTCGATGGCATTTCTAGTTGATAACTATGATTGCGAAATTGACGATCAGGATATAAACGATTATATAGCAAATCACCCTATTTCTGCTCTTAGTGACGAAGGCAAGAAAGAAGCAATAAATACTCAGGCTTGGATTCTTCACTTCCATAATCTGTCAGAATGTTGGGCTAACATACGTCGTTCAGGATATCCAAAGCTGAAATCTCCTGCAGAATATGGTTATGCGGCAGACAAGCTTACTGGTGGATACGACATTCCTGTACGTTTGTGCTATCCTATACTTGAGTCTTCTTACAACAAGGAAGGTTATCAGGAAGCTTTGGACCGTATGGGTGGAACTAACAGTTGGAATATTCCTGTATGGTGGGATAAAGAATAAAAATCTAGTACACTAAACAATTTAAATTTCGTATTAAAATGAAAAATATATATTGGATATTATTTATATTGCTCGGTGCAGGTTTCTCTTTTACATCTTGTAGTGAAGAAGAGCCATTTTCTACTGCAACAGCAGATGACGAGCCTCGTATCATAGCTCCTACGTTTCCGGAGCGTGACGCAAATGGTGGACTGGGAACTATTTCTGAAATAGACAGGGATGTATTGTTCTCAATAACGGTAACAACTACGCCTGCTGATTTCACTTCTGTGGTTTGGACTCTTGACGGTGAAGAAGTCGGAACAGAAAAGACGCTCGAGATGAATCTTAATGCCGGTGTTTATCATCTTAGGGTTGATGTCTCAACTCCTGTAGGAAAGACAACTTTCCGTGAAGGACTTGTAAAAATAAAAGCTTTGGCTGAAGATCCTCAGAGTGAAGAAGTAATATCAGAACGTATTGTCGCAACTGGAGGATGGGCACGTCTTAGTGGAACAAATCTTGAAAAGGTTGCAAAAGTAGCATTAAAGCAGATAAACATTGCCGAGTCTAAAACTAATCAGGAAGTGGAAATCTCTGATATAACATACGTGGAATCAGATGGTTATATTGAATTTAAAATTCCTTCAGAATTGTCTGACGGTGAGTATCGTGTGGAATTTATAGATGTGGAAGGCAGTAGATACGGTGCTAATACAATGGATGTTACTTCCAAGCCGTTGATTACTGCAGGACCTGAAAACAAGCGTCCTGATGCTGAGTGGACTATTACCGGTTTGAATCTTGACAAGGTCGTTTCGTTGTCATTGGGTGGAAATACAATCACTACATTCGTTGAACAGTATTCAACTCGTCTTACATTCATTTCACCTGCAATTGCAGACGGAGATTATGTATTGACAGGTATATCCAAATCCGGAGAAAATGTTAGTTTCTTTATTGATGGTGAGATAAAGACAGAACTTGCAGTTACGGTAAAAGACTCTCCATTGGAAGTTGAATTATGGAATGGACATCATTATGTATCATGGGATTTACCTGAAGGTGATCCAAACAGGTTGTTTGATGCGGTGCAGAATGATGTGAAGAATTTGCCTGTAGGAACAAAATTAAAGGTATATTACTCAATTAAATCTGATGATAGCTATCATAAAATCAGATTCTCTTCCGGATGGTGGACAGAACTTCCCGGGTACCCTGAATTTGATGTTTATGCGGACGGTGTTAGTGACATAATTATGTCACATGAGATACTTGACTTGTTGAATTCGCAAGATGGATTCCTTTGTGTAGGTTTCGGATATTACGTTGATAGAATTACTTACGAAGAATAATTTATTAACCAAGAAAAAAATTGATAAATATGAATTTAAGAAAAGTATTATTGGTATCGTCAATAATAGGAAATGCTGCCTGCTTCGTACAGGCGGCAACTCCTGTCAGTTTGACGAAAGATACAGAAATAGAGAAGAAGGTTGAAGCTACATTAGCGAGAATGACCTTGGAAGAAAAGGTCGGACAGATGACAGAACTGTCAATAGATGTTCTTGGCAATGTGGTGGGCGGAGAGTTCAAACTGGATAAGGAAAAAGTAAAAAATGCAATTGGAAAGTACAAGGTCGGATCTGTACTGAATGCTCCCGGACCGGTTGCTCAAAGCCGTGAGAAATGGAAAGAAATCATCGGTTATATTCAGGAAGTATCTATGAAGGAAATAGGTATTCCTTGTATTTACGGCTTGGATCAGACTCATGGTACTACTTATACCCTTGGTGGAACGCTTTTCCCGCAGAATATCAATCTTGGTGCATCCTTTAATCCTGAACTGACATACGAGTCGGCCGTTATAACTGCATACGAGACACGAGCAAGCAACTGTCCTTGGACTTATTCACCAACGGTGGATATGGCAAGAGATCCTCGCTGGTCGCGTGTTTGGGAAAATTATGGGGAGGACTGTCTGGTTAATGCCATAATGGGCAGTGAGGCTGTTCGTGGTTTTCAGGGAGATGACCCTAATCATGTTTCAGAAGACCGTGTAGCTGCTTCTGTCAAGCATTACCTTGGTTACAGCATGTCCCGTACTGGTAAAGACCGTACTCCTGCATATATATCAGAATCTGATTTGAGAGAGAAGTGTTTTGCTCCGTTTAAGGCTTGCGTAGAAACTGGTGCGCTGACAATAATGGTAAACAGTGCTTCCATTAATGGTGTGCCTGTGCATGCCAACAGGCAGTTACTCACAGAATGGCTTAAAGAAGATCTGGAATGGGACGGAATGTTGATTACCGACTGGGCGGATATTAATAACCTATATACTCGTGAAAGAATAGCAGCCAACAAAAAGGAAGCTATTGAAATTGCCATCAATGCGGGTATCGATATGGCTATGGAACCTTACAATCTTGATTTCTGTACACTGTTGAAGGAATTGGTAGAAGAGGGAAGAGTGCCGATGAGTCGTATTGATGATGCCGTACGTCGTATTCTCCGTCTGAAATACCGTTTGGGACTTTTTGAAAAACCTAATACTGACTATAAGGATTATCCTAAATTCGGCAGTAAGGAACATGCCGCAATCGCACTTAGAGCAGCCGAAGAATCGGAAGTATTGCTGAAAAACAATAATAACATATTACCATTGGCAAAAGGTAAGAAAATCCTCGTGACAGGTCCTAATGCAAATTCAATGAGATGCCTTAACGGCGGATGGAGTTATACATGGCAAGGACATCTTGCCGACCGTTTTGCAGGTGAGTATAATACCATCTACGAAGCTGTAAGCAACAAGTTTGGCGCTGATTTGGTAACCCTAGAACAAGGAGTTACATACGTTGCCGAAGGAGCGTATTACGAAGAAAGCACTCCTGAAATAGAAAAAGCTGTGGCTGCAGCAAAGAATGTAGATGTAATCATCGCATGTATAGGCGAAAATTCATATTGCGAGACTCCTGGAAATCTGGCAGACCTTGCAATCTCTGAAAACCAGCGTAACCTTGTTAAAGCTCTTGCTACGACAGGCAAGCCTATTGTTCTTGTAATAAATGGCGGTCGTCCACGTATTATAAGTGACATTGAACCTTTGGCAGACGGTGTAATCAATATCTTGTTGCCTGGTAATTATGGTGGAGATGCATTGGCAAATATCCTTGCCGGTGATGCAAATCCAAGTGCTAAGATGCCATATACATATCCAAGAAACCAAGCTGAACTTACTACATACGATTATCGTGTAAGCGAGGAAATGGATAAGATGGAAGGTGCATACGATTATGATGCTGTAATTTCTGTTCAATGGCCTTTCGGTTACGGTTTGAGTTATACTACTTTTGATTACAGGAATCTGCGTGTGAACAAAGATACTTTTACTGAAAACGAAAAACTGGAATTTACAATAGACGTTACAAATACTGGAAAGATTGCAGGTAAAGAAGTTGTAATGTTGTTCAGCAGCGATTTGGTAGCATCGCTCACACCAGAGAATCGCAGGCTGCGCGCATTCAAGAAAGTGGAATTACAGCCAGGTGAGACCAAAACTGTAACATTGACTATCAAAGGAAGTGATCTTGCTTTTGTAGGTGCTGACGGAAAATGGATACTTGAGAAAGGTGATTTCCGTATGCAGGTAGGAAATCAAGTCTTGAATATTAAATGTTCTGATACACATAAATGGGAAACTGCTAATATCTGTGTTAATAAATAGCATTGTCTGATTGCTTTTAACGAGCCTGGTCATTTTGAAATTGTAGATTCCAAAACGAAGTGCAACGTTTTGGTCTTTAAAAGTAGTAGATTCAAGGAGGAAAGTGTTAACTTTGCCTCGTGAATCAAAGAGGAGGCGAGCTCTGCTGAGGAGCAACTCAACCAAGCAATAGATTCATGTACCACACTGAAATAGTGTAAAGGAGCGAGGCTGTCTGATTTCAGCCCCGCTTTCATTATTTTAGGAGGTACGTATGGCTAAGAAAACCTTTCCCTGTGGCAATGCAAAAAAACAAAAAGGGAGACCGAAGTCTCCCCAAGATTAATTAACCTTGTATTGCTTATGTACAATCAATTAACCCTTGCGCAAGGGTACACAATTTCTACCATGCGCCAAAATGGTTTTTCATTAAAAGCCATAGCAGACGAATTAAACCGTATTGAAGAGGAAGCAGCCATATCCTCCGGTAATCCTCTTCCCGAAAAGAAACGTTCAGCATCCACCATTTCACGTGAGTTGAAGCGTAGTAGGACAAAGACCGCTAGATATAATCCCAAACAGGCTGATGAAATGGCCCGTGAAAAGAGGGAGCGAATAGTACGCAACACAGCAATAAAACCTGGGGTGCTGGAGCTTGCCATAAAGTTACTCAAAGGGAAAGGATGGTTTCCGGAACAAATTTCAGGACATCTGAAAAAAGAGGGGAAACGCATATCTAAGGAACGTATCTATCAGGAAATCAGAAGAAAGCCTGAGCTTTCAAAATATTGTCATCACTATATGAAATACAGGCGTCACCAGGCTAAGCCATATAAGACAGCAGGAAAAAGCATGATTCCTGACAGGGTATCCATCCATGAAAGACCGGCAGAAGCCAATGGAAAAAGATTTGGAGACTGGGAGATGGATTTAGTTATTGGAGCAGAGCAAAATAGTGCAGTTCTTACAAAATTTAAGATTAGTGAAAGAGTTCTTACTGGGCTTTATCAGACCGTCCTTTATCCATTTATTGACGGATGCTTGGGTTGACTTCATCCATTTGGCTAAATGAACATTTGTAATCAGGTAGCATCCGTTTAATTGCATAACAGTATGTTTGTTTGCTGAAAAGCCACGCTGCAAACGGTCTATCAGTATATCGATGTCTTTTTTGACAATTTTGGGTGCTGGTCTGTTTTCTTTGATGGTCAGTTCAATAGAATTCATGTCGAAGTTAGCCAACTGTGGTAGTTGGGATAACTCTTCGATGATATGACCAGCACATCGCAAATCTTGAATATGGAATGTTAATCGCTTTCGTCTTGGCATAGTAGTGATTTCCCTTTTTCAGTGGTATAGTATTTCTGCAAACGGCTGTTAGGCTTATCAGGAACAGTCATTGCCAACAATCCTTCTGCAATAAGAGGGTTTATATATTTCCTCTTAAACTTTGTTCTATCACTAAAATTGAATAAAGCAATAATCTGAGTTAAAGAATTTTCGAGCAAGCATGTTTCCAATATAGTTTTTATCTCCTTTTGACTTAATGCTAACTTAGTGCCGACTTGCTGCCAACTTAGTGCCGACTTAGTGCCGACTTGTCGGTGACTTGTCGGTATATTTTCTGCAAACTCAAATTCTTTAGGGTCGCGATAAGTAATGGAAAAGACAAACTCCTCTCCACTATGAATCTCTATCTCAGAGTTTTCAAAGTATAACGGAGCATATTTCCGAATATTTTTCTGTCCAGATCCAAGCTCCTCAGCCCATTTCATTTCACGGAATACCTTTGTTATTAGCGGATTCTTTGTACGGGTACGCCAGTCATTTATATCTATATCCCCTGTTTGGAAAGGTTTCGTCCAATTCTCCGTTATGACCCGATCACGGAATATGAGAAACTTATTGGTGTATGAACTGATATACTCACGATGAAGCAGTGTATTTGATATTACTTCTCTGAATATCATTACCCGTAAATCCAAACGGTCTATACCATTATCCGCTAAACGGAATTTATCAGGCATGTTGCGTTGTACAAAATTCAGTAAACGAATATATGACTGAATCAAATTTACGCATATCATATCTCTGTCATTGTAGCGAATGTCAGGGTCGGTAGGAAGCGGATGCAAGAAACGCTCGTAAGACATGCTACGGTAAATAGCGTCCGTGCGATGCCACGGGCAACAATTCAGAATAGTTTGTTCCTTACCAAATAAAAGAATGGCAGCCAACTTATATCCTTCCTTATTCGTTTCCCGTTGTTTACCCCAAAACAGACTTTTCAGGAACTCTTCATTTGTCATGCTTAGCCACGGATGATTGGAGTTATGGATGGAAATGTGGCTGCGCATAATCTTGAACGATTCTTCGTCCATATCTTCCAAGGTCACATCGGGAAACACTTCGTTTTCGGAAGATTCCTTTTCTTTTCGCATGAACATATTCTTAACCAGATAGGTATGTTTTGACACATCATTGTCCGCATCACCCCAACGGTCGAAGAAACGATTTTTGTATCTATGCACTTGTTCACTCTCCGGCACATTCAGATACAAGATAATCTTACCGTCTATCTCTGCCTGTTCCGGTGTGATTGGCATTGGAGGAAGAAACTGTTCAGGGTTATTCAGCGTATTGATAATGCTTTTAGTCATATCTGTTACGCATTTTGGGTTAATTCCCAATATTGTGCCATCATCATCCACTCCCAAAAAGATATATCCTCCCTCTGCATTCAAGAAAGAACATACGGTTTCATACACAGATGCTGAAACCTTATCCGTACATCTCTTAAATTCTACTTGCTTATTCTCGCCATGCGAAAGCAAGTCCTTTATTTTATCTGTTGATAACATACTGTTTCTTTTATAAGACTTTTACTGCTTCATCTATTACGCTACTGGCAAAACTATCCAAATAAGTATTAGTTGTTGCCAAATCACTATGGCCTAATATCTGTGAGATAACCTCACGTGGTACTTGATTGTCCTGCAAAGTCATAGCCATTGTATGACGACTTACATAGCTTGTTAGTTTCATATCCGTAATCTCCAAAACTTTCGCTAAGTTAGCCAAATTCTTGTTATTGCGCCCAAATCGGCTACGAATATGATTATAAAGTTGTTCTCCTTTATATCCTGCAATAGAAACTATTGGTAACAAGTAATCTTCTACTTATAATGTATTAGCTGAAAACCAATTCATTAACTCTTGGATTTCAGGAGTTATCTTAATCTGAATAGGTTTGACTTTCTTAGCTTCTTTTGTTTTATTCCGTTTATAAACAATATAATTTCCACCGTTATAACGGATAATATTCTTTTTAGTTAGCAATGCTGCATCTATAAACGATATACCATAACAGTAATATGAAAAGAGAAATAATCTTCGTGTCCGTTCAAGTACAGCATTATCCATCACTGTTGTTTTTAGTTTAAACATGGAGTCATGCGGTAAATAACGTTTAGTCGTTTCTTCTTCCAATGATGAAATGCTAAAACCGCCCTTACCAAATGGGTAAGTCGTTTCTGAGGCTTCACCATCTTGGATAGCCTTGTTTAATACAGCACGTAAAGTCTTAAAATAGAACTTCCGAGTATTCCCTTTACATTCACGTTTTTGTAAAAACACATCAAAAGATTTTACATATTTAATATCTATTTCAGGGAAAACACGTTCAGGCAGTTTCTCGTCAAAGAGTTCTAATACGTGAAGTGTTCTGCTATAGCAGTTGGCATTGCCAATATGATTGGTATCTTTATAAGTTTGAATTAGATTTTCAAAGAATTCCTTTACATTTCCTTTGTTTGAGTAGTGAAAGAATTCTTGTTCGAATTGATTTAGTGTCCAATCAATTTTATTGGCATCGAAATCTGCTATAATGCGAAGTATTTCCGATTTCTTTTGCGTTAACCATTCGTTGAGGTATATTCGGTCTGGATGTAATCTGGGAACACGCTTATCTGTGACAAACATTTCAAGTTTATCATTCCATTGATGCGGTTCTGCATAAATGCCTAACGCCATCACCTTCCGTTTATTATTTTTTGCGAACAACCAACCAAATAGCATATCCCTCTTTATAGTGATATTTATCGGCTATCCACATCTTAAATGAAGCATATTTCATAAGTGACACGAATTACTGACATTTTACTTTTTCTAAAAAGATATTGGTCTATAGCAGTCAGATTACCAATTATTTATCTACTTTATTTTACTGACGGATTACTGACGTTTGTACCGAAAATATAGATAATCAGATGTAAATAATACCAATACTTCCGTTTCTTATTCGTTGGCAAATATACTGAAAAACAATTAGATATAAAAATATAGGAAATAAACGGATAGCTCTGGGGGGGGGGCGTGTGGTCGCTGGTTCGAATCCAGTCACCCCGACATTGAAAATCAGCCATTTACAAATAAGTAAGTGGCTGATTTATTTTTAGTGGAACACAAACATGCATTTAGTTTTCATGAAACAAGTCAGGATCATTCTCAAATGCCCAGACATCTTTGCTTCCTTCGTGGTTCTTTTGATAGAAGCTGATGGCTTCATAAGCAGAGGGAAAGAACTTAATAGTTCGAATATCGCTATATCCTTGGCTCAACAAATATAAATAGATTCCAGCACATATTTCTTCATTGGTAATGTCGGAGCGATAATCAACATCATATCTGCTGCAAAGATCTTCTTTTCTCATAATAGATACCTGTTTAGTCACTTCTTGTTTATCCTCGTCATTGAGATATGGGCCAAAATACTCTGCATAGCTTCCACACATTTTTTCTGCCTCTTTCGACAACTTCCGTTCTTCTTTTGGCGCATCTGTTTTTATGGGTTCTTCTATTTGGTCAGACAGTTGTTGGATAAGGAGTAGTTTATTCTTTTCTTCCTCATTTGAAGATTGGGCAATCATGTGCCTGACATCTGTTTTTACTTTATTTTCTATTACAGCCTTTTTAATGAGAGAGATTATCTCTGCTCTTGTAAAATTACTGTTTTCCTCCAATCTTTCCAATGTAGCACCTTGCCGTGCGGAAGCAGCCATAAACAAATGCTCATTTTCATCAAAATAGGAATTAACTGCTGCTATGGCTTTGAACCATTCTTCACTTCGTCTTTCTATTGTATCATCATAACAAGTCTGTTGATACAGTTTATTGTGTATCGACTTAATTCTTATTTGCCGAAACCTTTTAAGCTGTTCTTCTGACAAAGTAGTTTCATCTCCCTTTATGTAGGCCAAATTAGGAGCTATTTCTTTCTTAACAAGTTCTTCCAACCCGTCTAAAATCTCATCCATGTTTATATTGAGGTTTTTAGAAATCTGTTCTAAAGTAAACTTTGAGTTCACGTAGTCAAATATTTGTGCTAATACAACATTGTTCATTTTTTGAAATATTATTTGTTTGTCTTCTGTATTTCTTTAATTCGCGCGGTGAATGACTTTATATCATCAGGCTTTTGTCGCATTTTGCAGTAGCTTTAATTCTCTTTACTCAACTTCTTTTGTATAATTGTTCAAACTTGTCTGCTGCCTTTAAAAGCCGTTGGACTTGCTTTTCGGAGAAACCTAAAATTTTTGTCATTTCCGTAACATGCGTTTTCATATCATACGGCCAGAAATCTATGGTGTCTTTATTTGCCATTTTTTCAATTCCGGTCAGTATTTCCTCATTCAACTTTTCATCATTGGCATGTTCCATCAGGAAAGAATGCGGGATGTCATGTCCGTAAACCATACCCGCCTCTATCAGTTTAGCCCACAATTTATGTTTCAAAGCCGAAGATACTTTTTTAGTCGGTCTGAATACATCGGTACATGCCGGGTGACCATGCGTGTCGCCTATGCCGAGAGAGTAGGCTAAGTAACAGTCATCGCTCGCATCCAATAAACTGCATTCACCTTTTTCTAACAATTTCTTGTTTAATCTTTCTACTTTTTCGGTTGTCCATGGGAGTGCAGTAATAACATGTAATTCGGCTTCCCCACCCTCAAACACTTCCACAATATCACCAACCTTAAATCGTATCTTTTCTTTCGGACGACCGAGAAAAGGATCCGTCTTTTTTGCCGTATCGGCAATCAAACATTCATCATTCAGTTCTCCATTGCTTTTATAAGTACGGACAGAACGGGAACACCATTGCCCATAAAGTTCGTTTACCTCCCTTTCGGCAATCTCATACCCAAAAGTGTAAGAATAGATTTTCCATTTTTCTCCATCCTCTTCGAATAACTTTCTTGTATGTTCATTTTCTTTCATTTCATCTGCAATGTGTCGCATCATACCTTTCTGCGCCTTCTCCAAAGTCGTGAATAAACCTATACTGTTTTCTTTGATTTTACGCAATGGATAACGTTGGTTTTCTACTTCTATGTGGATTAATTCGTAAATGGTGTTCATGGTTGTATATCTGTTATTGACCTCTTTTTTATGGATTGTTTGTTCAATTCTCCTGTTCCAGAAATAGCTTGTATATAATTGTCATAGTGAGTAAAACAACACCGTTCCCCCATTTTATTTTCTTTACAAAAACTTGCCATTCAGACAAAAAGAACTTATCGGCTCGCGATATGGCTACTTTGTTAGCCAACGAAGTAACGGTAGGAAAAAGTACTAACGGAAGAAGAAACCAAAGTCCGGCTTTTGTTCCATACTCCCATGCTACGATATCTGCCAATACGTAGGCAAGGAAGTTTAATAGCAGCAAAAAGTTACAGATGAATTTCATATATTTTTGTTATTTCCAACCACTCAGAACCAAAGTGATATTAAAAGGTAAAGAATCAGGCACACAGCCAAATCCCCATTTGAATTTGCATGTTTTAGGGAACTGGGTCATAAATTCATGTATAGAATTCATATCATCCATGCAAAGCTCTTTCCCATTAGTATAATAGAAACTAAAAACGCAATTGGATGCTAATCCTATATAAGACGATGCCTCCTTATATACCTGTTCCCATAATCTTTCCATGCTATCGGAATGGGCTTTAATTACTTTGAGATTTTTATCATCCAACAGGCAAGCCAATTCAGACTCGGCAATCTTTAACTTTGACGCTGTAGAAATCAACTCATGAATCAGAGCCTTTCTGTCATCAATACTCAAATCGTCAGCACGCAAATCGCCCTCATGGAAGAAGTCATCCAACTGACTTTCGTCCCATCCATGCCCTAATTCCCAATGCTTACCAATCTCGAGAATGAAGTCGTCGGGAAGATTGAAAGCATCCGCTATAAGTTCCCGCAATTCCTCCTCGTATTGCTTATACCACGAGCCGACTTTTACAATGAATTTCCCATTGTCATAGAAAATTCTGCCTCTTGGGATTCGGGTATAGTCCTGATAATAAACGGATGTTTCTTTTCCTTTTGCTCTGTCTCTGCATTTCTTTGCCTGCCAGATGGTTTTGTGAAGTTTACTGTAAGTGGTATGCCCGTTCACCATTTTTGACTGGGACAAAGAAGAAGCATGAACTTCAAACAAGCGGTGTTCTTCGGGCAGATACCAAAAGATTCCTACCATAGGCTCGATTTCTTCCGATTCGAAACCTTTCATCAGATTGTAATAGTCTATTTCTTTCATATTTTATGATTTGGTTATGTAATAAGTCATTCTAAAATTTACTACCAGCTTATTGGATTATGCTTTCCTACGTTTCTCATTCACCAACCGTACGCATGTTTCATAAAAACGGTCGAACCTTTGGGCTTGCTCTTCGGAAAAGTTCAACTGCGCTTTGATGTTATCTGCTTTTTCGTAATCAACCAAGCATTCCATTCCTTGATAATATTTTTCATCTACAAACTTGTCCCAACCAGTCAGCAATTCATCTAATACTTTCGGGTCTTTGATAAAGGGCAGTTCGGAGATTTGGTGACGATACCCAAACGTGAAGTTTTCTTCCAACAGCTTGGCTTGCAACTTACGCCTTAGCGTTGCCGGAACTTTCTTAGTAGGGGCAAACACATCGGCACATGCCGGATGCCAATGAGTATTGCCAAGTCCTAACGAATGGGGCAGATAGCGGTCATCACTGGAATCTAAAATAAGCGTATGCCCCTTACCGTATTTCTGTTCCAGTTCTTTGTTTCTTTTTTCTATTTTCTGAGGTGTCCAAGGACATGCATCAATGATACTCAATTCTGCATCATATTTGCCCATATACACTTCCACAATATCTCCCATTTTGAAGCGGATTTTTTCTTCCGGGCGACCGTAAAAAGGAAGAACTTTTCCTTTTTCATCCGTCCAAGCATTTTCATCATTAAACTCACCATCACGCGTGTAAGTACGGAAAGCAATGGTACATCCATAAGGCACATCCAATAGTATCTTATTGATGACATATCCTAAGGTATCATCGGGTTCTCCCTCCTTTTCACATTCCTCTTCATCCTCTTTTGCTTCGGCGACAATCTCCTGCAACATTTCATAAGCTTTTTCGAAGGTGGAAAATAAGCCCAATTCAGATGTCCATGTCTTGCGTGATGGATAACGCAAGGTTTCCAATACGATTCTGTTTAACTCAAATACAACCATAATATTCAGTAATATTTTTATAACGAAACATTTACATAAACTGTTTTCTCTATCAGCAAAGGATACTTGTCCCCTTTGTGGAAATGTCCAAACAAGGCATATTGCGGTGCAAGCAATTGGATTTGTCTTGCCAGATTCTTGCATCCTTTACCGTTCTCATCTTGTATGCCAAATGGTGCTCCATGAGTTATAAACACATTTATTAATTCATTTTCGATGAAACATTGCAATTTATCTCTTACCGAGAGAGAAGCAAACGTTACTCCTTCAATATCAATCAGGCTATTCTCCAAATAAATGACATTTTCCGGTATCATGCTTTCCAATACAGAATTTGCAGTTTCGAAATTCGTATCATGGTTTCCTGATACGAAAATCTTGTATCGGGCAGACCGTGTACCATACCATTCGAAAAAATCTTCCAACTGCTCTTTGTTTCCAAAATCACAAGCATCTCCGGCATGAATCAGTACATCACAAGAAGGAATGGACAAACTGCGATGTTTTCCATGCGTATCGGATAGGGCTACGACTTTAAGTCCTTGTATTATAAATTCAAACACTAATCTTTCATTTTATAAAATTGATATATCTACATTGCTTATCCGCGTAGAAGATTCAACGATATTGAACTTCTTTGCTATTCCAAGCGATTTATATGTAGCCAAAGCTTCTTTATGAATCGGAATAATGCCCAGCTTGGGACGAATAATACGGCATACTTCTTCCAATGTTTCCACATCAGCATGTCCGCTGGTGTGAAACCCATCATAAACCCCGTCCAATATGCGATTGGGAAATAGCTTGCGAAGCTCTATTATCTTCGGATTGATTTGTTTTTCCGTACCATTGTAATAACCCTGCCAAAGAGAATAGACAAGGTAGGCAGGCTCATCATTGTATTGCTCCAGCATCTCCTTTATAAGCTCCATCTGACCAACACGTACAGGCATCAAGAATCCTTCATTGCTCAATTTGGCTACAATTTTCGGACTTGAAATGCATTGCTTATAAATCTCAAAAACATTATTGAAATGAAACAAATCTTTTTCCATACACCGTGTAAACACATCAAGAACCGACTTCTGATACGGGTCACACAAGAATATTCTACCTGTTTCTTTACATGCTTGATAAAAAGATACCAGACGATCCATATCCGTAGATGAGCAAAGAGCAAAAACATACTTATGTTTTTTGAGCAAAGAGATTGTATTATGTTTGATGTCATTTTCCGTAATCGTATTTTCCTCTCTTCTCCCCAACATGGTTCCTTCAATAATAAGAAAATCCACATTCTTTATAAAGGCCCGTAACATTTTGGGAAGTCCACTTCCCAAATAACCATGCTTACGGAAATCTCCTGTATGAAAAATGGTTTTACCTTCCACTTCGATTTTAAACATATACGCATCGAAGGCTGAATGAGAAACATAATAGGGGGTTACCCGAATCTTCCCTTTTATATCAATCGGGACATTGGATTTATAAGTATGAAAACTCTTAATAGCACTAATCTCCTTGCTACAGTCCTGATGCTTACTTAGTGCACTATATTTACACATCATCACTTCTTGTGCTCCTCTGCCGATATATTGCGGAACATTCTCGGGCACAAGATAGAACAAGCCCACATGATCACCGTGATAATGGGTATAGAAAATGGCATCCACATCTTGTGTCAGCTCTGTTACATCAGCTTCACTTAATTCTTTTTCTTTGCTATCGGGCAAGTTGGCACCAAGGTCGATAAGTATTTTTGTGTTATCGCTTCTGATTTCGGTGATACATCCTCCTATTTGATGTGCACCGCGGTAAATGGTTATTCTCATAAGCCGGAAATTAATGAGATAAAGAAGCCTTTTTCAAGACTTCATTACCCTTTTAAATTCAACAACCATATTGGAACGTTTCAGAATGGGCTGGCCCAACTGCGTCTTGACCGTTTCATAACGGAGTTTTACCCAATCCACCACCCGATTCCTAATTTCATTATCGTAATAGAGAACGACTTCTAAAGGAAGCCGGATATGCTCAGTATCTGAAAGGGTATTGTTCGGTTGTGCAAGGTTCGGAGCGGTCGTGGTTATCCCTAATAAGAAAGGCACAATAGTTCCTTCCAACGAACCTTTTCCTATTTCCGCTTGATACCCTAATTCTTTCCGCACACCATCCACTATATCCCGCAAAACGAACATCTCTTCAACCAATCCCTTTTCACAAAGCACATCAAGCTCCGCATTCAGCTTTTCATTCGACATTTCTGGCATTTTCCGATTCTTTTCCCACATAACTTGGAACCTGAATGATTCCATTTTTGTTTTGGCATTCAATTGTGCTTTTCTTTTCAGATTTTGTTTCTTGCCCATAATTCGTGATATTTTTGTAATCTGATGCAAAGGTATAGCTGTGGTGTGCGGAAAGTCTGCATAGTATAATCATTCTGGCTTTTTTAATATATATTTAGGATTTAAATAAATCGTCGGTATCCTATTTCTTAGCTTTTCGTCATATTCTTCCCTCTCTTTTTCATCAGAATAAATAAAAATGAACATAGGTCTGATTGTCACACTATTTCCTATCTCGTTGATCCAGGTTTTAGCACCTTCTGGTAATATCTGGAGCTCCACCTTTTGCTCAATAATGTTTTTTATCTCTTTTATCAGAACTTCCCTAAACCTTTTGTCTTTAACTAGTTCATTCATTTTATTTATATGGTCATCTATTCCAGATTCTCCATTAAGTGCATTTACCCCTTGTTTTAGTTCAAATAAAATAATATCTTTTGAATCTTTTTCTACTGCAAGCAAGTCTATCCTTGTTAAAGGCAATCTCTCTGGTTTAGGAATGTTGCTCTGTTTATATTGATATTCCATATCTACAACAAGATAATCATTATCAATAGATAAATTGTCAGATGCAATGAGTTGCTGGAAAGTAAACTCTTTTTTATTTCCATGAGCATCTACAAAAGATTTAGCCTTTGCGAAATATTTTGCAGGATTTTGCTTTATTTGCGCATCCGAGAACTTAAATTCTCCATCTTTATCTTTATAATATCCTGATGATAAACGCTCTATTTTCTTACTTGATAAGGTTAAGATTTTCCCCTTCTTATAATACACAATAGCCTTTCCTTCCCTTATTTCCAGTGACAAATCTTTATCCTTATTTACCTCCTTGAGAATATTAACATATTCCCCATTGCCTTTAAATTTTTCAAACAGTTCGTTACTTAATTTTCTTGCCATAATTCTACTATTTATATAAGTTAAACATATTGCATAAACACTTCTTCATCTCTTTTCTCAAGCTTTCAGGTTCAAGGACCTGTATGGAGATTCCTTTGCCCAATAGCTCATCTACCAGATTCTTAGTCACGCATAGTTTGTATTCAAAATCGCAATACTTATCCGTAATACGGATTTCCTTTTGAGAATGATGCAAAGGCAATGTGCGCAGATAACTGCCTTGTGTTCCATAAGCACGGATGACCACCCTCTCGGGCTTGACGTTTTCATTCACCCAGATACCGACACTATCTTTGTAATAAACCTCTGGTGAGAAACCTTCTGGATAATCAAAATGGAGTTCTTCCGTATGAATGTCCAGAATACGGTCGAACGAAAAATGACGGACGCCTTTCAACTCCTCGCAATGACCCAACACATACCACCTTTGCCTGTATACTTTCAGGCAATATGGATGCACCCGATAAACACAGCTTTCGTCTTTGTAGAAAGGTCGGTAAGTTATCGACAGAACCAGATTCTGTTTCATTGCCTCAACAAAAGTCTGAAGATATGCTGAGCCTTCGGGAATTTCCTCCAACAAAATCCGGTCTTTTATCTGCTTTCCTTCGGTTATCATATTGACCGTGCTGAAAGAGTTAACCAGCCATTGCCGCGTCTTGTCTTCACGAAAAGCGGAAAGGTCTTCGATGTAATACTTATATCCATTGAATGTGTCACACAGAATATTGACTTGAAACAAGTCCTCCACAGCCTTGCGATGGTCGTGGAAAGTACGCAATGGCAAAGGTTTTCCATCACTCAACGATGAACGCTGCCATTTGTTGCTTATTTCCTCAAAGGTAATCCGTCCGGCCTGCATCAAGGTGTTCAGCAACCAAATATAACGGTTAAAGGTAGTGCTTATCATTATAATCACAAAGATAACTAAATCTCACTCAAAAACAAGCCATTTCAAGAATATCATTCCCGTTATGAATCTATTCAATACAATGCGAAAGCTTTTTTGCAATTTTGAGCATACAGAGTCTGAATCAGCCGTTCAAAAAGGATTAAGAAAATAACAATCAAACAAACACAGAACATAAAGACTCACACGAACACATTTCCTTTAGTATTATTTAAAGTACCACTTATTCCATTCTTAGAGCCTGTCGTTTAAATTTTCCAATAAAGTAATATGTTGTCAGGCTCTTAATCAAGCCCTCTTCCCCAATCACCCTCCAACAATCCGCGGTCCGTCATCCATTTTCAATTATTTCACATAAAAAGGTGCAGTTATCTCAGAAATATTCGTTTAATTTATAAACACTTTTTTGTTAAAACTGTTTTTCCAGTAAAGAGATAAAGTCAAAGCGTCCATCACCCGGAATATGCCCTCTGATGCATTGCAGGCGAGATCGGCCGGCTCAAAAAGATAACGGGACATTTTGCTCAGGATGACGGGACATTTTGATGAAGATGACGAATAATTTTAATCAAGATAACGGGTCATTTTACAAGGCCCGGCAAGGCACGAAAAAATGCAAGAATTTAATGTCGAAATTATAAACCAAGACTTATGAAGAAGACAAGTTTAATAAGCGGACTCTTTTTCCTTTTGGGCATCTTTGCCCTGCAGGTCCGGGCGCAAAGCTACGACCAGATGTGGAAGGAAGTGGAGAATCTGGAGAAAAAGGATTTGCCGAAATCGGCAATAAATCAGTTGGACAAGATTTATGCGAAAGCGGCAGCCGAAAGAAATGCACCTCAGATGATGAAGGCGTTTCTTGTGCGGACGGAAGCGAAAGTCAGCTTGTCGGCCGACGGCCTGAGCGGTGAACTGGAAGCTCTTCGCCGCTGGACGGCCGAAGAAAAGGATACGGTGGCCCGCGCCGTGCTGCACCATATCATGGGGGTGTACCAACTGGAAGAGCAGACAGCCGACGTGGACAGTGCGCTGTGGTATTTCCGCGAATCGCTGAAGTATCCGGATGTGCTGGCCAGGGTGACGGCCAAAGACTACCGTCCCATGGTTGAAAGCGGAAAACTGAGCGAGAAATATTTCGGTGACACGATGCTGGATCTGCTTGTGCGTCAGGCAGCCTACAGGTTTTCGTGGGGATACGTGGATGTGACCCGCAGCAAGGAAGCGCACCGTGCCGTAATGGATTTCTACAACTCGCTGATTGACTATTATGCCCGGACAGGCAACCGCTCAGCCGAGCTGCTGACCCGCCTTTGCCTGCTTTCTTACCGGCAGGGAGGCGAGATGGTTCCGCCCGTCAGGCTCTCTCAGACGAAGGAAGTGGCTTTGCTCCGAAGCTGGATGAAAGAGTATGCCGGCGTGTCTTCCTGCGCAGCCGTATATGTGCATCTGACAGAATTGTATCACCGGAACCAGCAATTTACAGAGGCGATGCAGGTTATCGATAAAGGACTGGAACTATATCCCCGGTCGGAATTTGCCGCCGACCTGAAAGACTACCGGCAACGGATCCTGAACCCTTCGCTGAACCTGCATACGGAATGGGCTTACCCCGGAGAAGATGCCGTGTTTGAAGTGAGGTCGAAAAACCTGAAGGGGATGACACTGGAGGTATACCGGCTGAATCTGAAAGCATCGTCATCAATCTTTGCGGGCGGAATGGAACGGGCGGACATGGTAAAGAAATACGGGAAACTGGCAGGAAGCAAACATTTTGCCCTGCCCGACACTCCCGACTATAAGGATACGGCAAGTACATTCGTCTACCGGATGCCGGAACCGGGCATCTACATGCTCAAGTCTGTCCCCGACGGGCACAAGGACAAAGCGGCATACGAACTGGTGCATCTTTCTCCCCTGCAGATACTTTCGTTTCCGCTGGAAGGCAAACAGACGGAATATGATGTGGTGGACCGCAAGACGGGCCATCCGGTGCCGGGAGCGGAAATCGTGTTCTATTCCATCCCCACTCCGGGCAATTACACACTTTACCGCACGTTCAAGACGGACGGAAGCGGACGTGCCGTGGTTCCCGAACTGAAAGAACGGAGCCTTTGGATGAATGCCCGAACAACAGACGGCGACTTCATGCAGGTTTCGTATGTATCAAGAGGCCGAGGACTGGCTGTTCCTTCAGACGGGAAGGAAACATACCGCACGGAACTTTATACAGACCGTGCCCTATACCGCCCCGGACAAACCGTTTACGTGTCTGGAGTGGCCTATAAGCAGCAGGGTGACGATACGAAAGTCCGCAGCAGATGGAAATTCACCTTGACCTTGCGTGACGCGAACGGTCAGGAACTGTCCAAACGTGAACTGGTCACGGACGACTTCGGAGGATTCCATGCCGAGTTTGCATTGCCTCAGTCAGTGCTTCCGGGCAATTTCCGTCTGGAAGCGGAAAACGGAAACCGGTATATACGAGTGGACGAATACAAGCGTCCTACGTTTGACGTAGTGTTCACGCCTTACAAGGAGTCCTATACAGCGGGGGATACCTTGTCGCTGGAGGCCGCCGCAAAGAACTTTTCGGGAGCTCCGGTACGAAACGGAAAAGTAAGCTACACCGTAACCCGCTCGCAGGCATGGTTCTGGCGGATCGGAGGAGGTTCATCCCAGGTGATCGGAAGCGGTGAAACCCAGACGGATGCCGACGGAAAGTTCCGGATAGAAGCAGTCCTCGAAAAACCGGAAACCAGCGCCGGCGACTGGAACAGCTATTATATATATAAGGTAAGTGCGGATGTGGTGAACATAGACGGTGAAACCCAGTCGGGAAGTCTGTCTTTGCCCGTCAGCAAGTTGTCGATGGGTCTGCAAATCGACGGACTGAGCGCAAAGGTGATGCGTGAAAAGCGGGACAAGATCCAGTTCCTCGCGCGCAACCTGAACGGTCAGCCGGTAGACACAAAAGTCAGCTACCGGATTTATACGCTGGACAAGGACGACAAGAAAGGCTCGCTGGCCGCGCAAGGAGAACAGCCTTCACAAACCGCCTTTATCCCCGAAGCTTTGCTGGACTGCGCATCCGGAAAATACCGGATAGAGATTTCGGCCGATGACAGCCAGGGCAGAACATGCAAGGCAGAACAGGATTTTGCTCTCTTCTCCAGAAACGATGTCCGCCCGCCTTATGAAACGACAGAATGGTTCTATCAGGAAGGTACGGAATTCAATGAAGAACATCCGGTCACTTTATACGTGGGTTCAAGCGAACAGGATGTGTACGTGTTCTACTCCGTCTATTGCGGAGCCAAACGCATCCATAGCGAGCGGCTGACACTGGACAATGAGATCCGCAAATTCGTCTACCCGTATAAGGAAGCGTATGGCGACGGCATTACGGTGAGCTTTGCATTCATGAGAAAAGGTATTTTCTATACCAAGCAGGTTTCCATCACCCGGCCGGAACCGCAGAAAGAACTTTCGCTGAAATGGGAAAGCTTCCGCGACAATCTTGTGCCGGGCGGACAAGAAGAATGGACGCTGAGCATCCTCGACAGAAACGGAAAGCCTGCCGATGCACGCTTCATGGCAACGCTGTATGACGCCTCTCTCGACCGTCTGCTGGATAATCAATGGAGCTTCAGACTGAACTTCCGGCGTTACACTCCTTCCGTATGGCCGGGCATGCACACCATGAATACGTATTTCTCTCTGTACAGCCCGTTCTACGACCACAGCCATTCGAATGTGTATGACTTCGATTTTCCGAACGGATACAGCCGCCTGTTTGTACCTTCGCTCCGGCAGAGAAACATTTACATCCGTGGCGGCGGAAAAGTGCTGATGGCACGCAGCCTGGCTTCTTCCAAAGCGTTGTATAAGGCGGCGGCAGACGAAGTTGAACAAGCTGCAGTTGCACAGGAAAATGGTTTTGAGACAAACAATGGAGTCTTTTCTATGGCTATAACTGATGCGGCATCGCTGTCCTCGCTCGAATCAGGTGAGGAATACGTGCCTCTGAGAGACAACTTCGCCGAAACAGCTTTCTTCTACTCTGATTTGCGCACCGATTCAGCCGGTGCCGTGCGGATGGTGTTTACCATGCCTGACGCAGTGACCGAATGGAAGCTGATGGGAATGGCACACACGCAAAGCATGGACTACGGACTGATTACGGCAAAGGCCAGAACCAGCAAGCCGTTCATGATCCAGCCCAACATGCCGCGCTTTGTGCGCGCAGGCGACCGTGCCGTCATAGCAGCTTCGCTAGACAACATTTCGGGCAATGTCGTTGCAGGAATCGTACGCATGCAACTGGTGAATCCGGTTGACGGCAAAACGGTATACGAATCCGAACAGCCGTTTGAAGTGGCGGCTAACCAGAACGGCTCAGTGAGCTTTGAATATGAAGTGACGGACACATACGATGTGCTGATATGCCGCATGGTGGCCGATGCCGGAGAATACAGCGACGGCGAACAGCATTACTTGCCTATACTGACCGACAAACAGTGGGTGACGGAAACCTTGCCGTTCCAGTTGAAAGACAATGAAAGCAAGACACTGGAACTGGATGACCTTTTCAACAAGCAGAGCAAAACAGCAACCGGCCGCCGGTTGAGCTTTGAACTGACGGCCAATCCGGTCTGGTATGCAGTGCAGGCGCTTCCGGTTCTTTCCAACCCCGACAGTGAGAATGCTTTTGCATGGGCTGGAGCTTATTACGGCAATGCGCTTGCGCAACTGATTCTCGACAAGAATCCGGAAATCAGACAGGTGTTCAGCGCATGGGCATCTCAAAGCACCGACAAGGATACGTGGCTGAGCAAACTGGAACAGAACCAGGATCTGAAGAACATGCTGCTCAATGAAACGCCCTGGCTGACAGAAGCAACCGACGAAAGCGAACAGAAGCGCCGCATCGCCGTACTGTTCGACTTGAACCGGATGAAAAGCCAGTTGCAGACAAGCGTGGACCGTCTGGGAAAGATGCAGCACACAGACGGAAGCTGGTCGTGGTTTGACGGAATGGCCGGAAGCCGGATTGTCACGACACAGGTGGCAGAACTCATGGCACGGCTGAAAGCGATGAACGCTGTGACTGACGTACGGATAAACAGCATGTACCTGAAAGCCTGGAACTGGCTGACCGCTCAGATGCAGGAAGAATACAGAAGCATGAAACGGCAGGAGGAAATGCATGAGCTGAACGTTCTTCCGAGCAATCTGGCCGTAAAGTATCTTTATATATGTGCTTTGGACAAGTTTGCAGCATCAAAAGCCGACAAGGCAGTCAACGCATATATGCTGGAGAAACTAAAGAACCGCTCCGCTGAATACTCCATCGGTGAAAAAGCAATGATTGCCGTCATCATGCAGGGTACAGGCAATGCTAGCGAAGCCATGACCTTGGTCCGCTCCATCAAGGAATATTCGCTGTACACACCCGAAATGGGACGCTATTTTGACACGGCAAAAGCTTTGTACTCATGGAACAGCTATAAGATACCGACCCAGGTGACAGCAATGGAAGCCATCGCCAGAGTGGAGCCTGACGAGTCAATGCATGCAGAAATGCAGCAATGGCTGCTGAAACAGAAACAGGTTCAGGCGTGGAGCAACTCGCTGGAAACGGCAGACGCAATCTATGCACTGCTTTGCTCCGGAGGACACCAGCTGAATACATCAGGCAAAATGACCGTCAAGGCCGGCAGAATGGAGATGGAAACGCCGGACGATGCGCTGGGCTATGCACGCCGCACCTACACGGGAACAGATACTGATATAAAACGTGCAGAAATAAGCAAAACCGGCAGCGGAATCGGCTGGGGAGCCGTTTATGCCCAATACCTGGAAGAAATGGACAGACTGGCAGATGCCAAAGGAAACGGCTTGTCCATCAGCCGTGAAGTGCTGAAAGACGGCAAACGGATCGACAAGCACGCTGTTCTGAACGTGGGCGACAAGCTGACTGTCCGCCTGAACATCAAGGCCGACCGTGACATGGACTTCATTCAGATAAAAGACGAACGTCCCGCCTGCTTCGAGCCGTCCGAACAACTTTCCGGCTACCGCTGGAACGCAAAGACGGGAATCGGCTACTACCAGGTGAGCCGGGATGCCTCCACAGAGTTCTTCATCGACAAGATGCGGAAGGGAAGCTACGTGATTGAATACACGGTACACGTGGACCGTGCCGGAACTTATCAGGCAGGTATGGCAAGCATCCAGTCGGCCTATGCTCCCGAATTCGCCGGCCACACCGGAGGCATGAAGCTTGTTGCCGAATAGCCCGCACGAAGAAGGACGTTCACATCAAAAGAACAGGACACAGAGCCGCCAAGCCACAGAAAAAGATGGAAATTCCATTACGTAAGATACTGGGCTTGGGCGGCTTTGTGCTTAAAGTTCAAATCCGGCATGTTTCTTGTTTTCACTAAATCATCCCGAAGAAGTATTAAATAGACAAAGGAAGTTTGCTTGCAAAAGTTTTTCTCTTTATCTTTGTTTCTAAATTCAAGACAAGAAATGAAGCGGATTTATACATCACTAGTTATATCTTTTATATGCCTGCTCGTCCAGGCGCAGCCGAAAATCACATTCGACAGCGAATCGAAAGACTTGGGCTATGTGCTTTGGCGCAATCCGGTGACCGTCAGCTACAAATTCACAAACACCGGCGACAAGCCGCTTGTCGTTTCCAACGTTACAGTGTCATGCGGCTGTATGGAAGCCAGATGGACGGAAGATCCGGTCATGCCGGGAGATAAAGGAGAGATTACTGCCGTTTTCGATGCAGAAGCAATCGGGCATTTCTATAAGGACCTGGGAATATACTGCAATGCGGCAATCGAACCGATTTATCTGAATTTCAACGGAGAAGTAACCGCCGATGCGAAAAACTTTTCATTCACTCATCCGTACCTGATCGGAGCTATCCGGCTGAATCAGGACGAACTGAACTTCGAGTCAGTCCATAAAGGGGACCGCCCGTCTATCGAACTGCTGGTAGCCAACACCTCCAACAAAGCCTATTCACCGGTGCTCATGCATCTCCCTCCTTATCTGGAGGCAGAAGCGACACCCGACAAACTGGGACGTGGAAAAGCCGGAAAAATCAAAGTAACGCTGAATACGGACAAATTGCCCAAACTGGGTATTACCCGAGCCTCTGTTTATCTGTCAAGATACTCAGGCGATAAAGTAGGCGAAGAAAATGAAATACCGGTATCTGTGGCCTTGCTCCCGGACTTCTCCCAACTGACCGAACAGCAGAAGAACAATCCTCCGGTGATATCCGTATCCTCCAAACAAATGGAGTTTATGGACCTTCGTCCGAACCAAAAGAAATCGCAGCATATAATCATCACCAATACGGGAAAGTCGGATCTGGTAATCCAAGACATGCAAGTATTCAGCATTGCCTTGGGAGTTAACCTGAAGAAAAGAACACTCAAGCCGGGCGAATCGACCAAGATGAAAGTGACTGTACTGGCTGCAAACCTGCCCAGGGTGAAAGGCACGCCACGTATACTGATGATTACAAACGACCCGCAACATCCGATGGTTACCATCCGAGTGAAAGCACAATTGAAGTCAAACGAAAAATAAAGATCTTATGGAACACCCCGAAAACAAGGAAGAATACAAGGGGTTAACTGTAAACCAGGGAGTGGAACAGCCTGCTGTTGTTAATCCTTATCTGAAACTGAGAAAGAAGCCGAAACGCCGCCAGTTGTCGGCAAACGAATATGTGGAAGGCATCGTGAAAGGGGACATCACGGTGTTGAGCCAGGCAGTAACCTTAGTGGAAAGCGTCAGACCGGAACACCAGACACTGGCTCAGGAGGTTCTGGAAAAATGTCTTCCCTACACGGGAAATTCAATACGGGTGGGTATCAGCGGCGTACCCGGTGCCGGGAAAAGCACATCAATCGATGTTTTCGGACTTCATGTGCTGGAACAGTACGGAGGAAAGCTGGCTGTTCTGGCCATCGACCCAAGCAGCGAACGCTCTAAAGGAAGTATCCTGGGCGACAAAACCCGCATGGAAAAACTCTCCATACATCCGGATTCTTTCATACGTCCCAGTCCAACGGCCGGTTCATTGGGCGGAGTTGCCAGAAAGACCCGTGAAACCATCTTTCTATGCGAAGCAGCAGGATTCGACAAGATTTTTGTAGAAACCGTAGGCGTAGGACAAAGCGAAACTGCCGTGCATTCGATGGTGGACTTCTTCCTGCTCATCCAGTTGGCGGGAACCGGCGACGAACTTCAGGGCATCAAGCGGGGAATCATGGAAATGGCAGATGGAATTGTAATCAACAAGGCAGACGGAAACAACATAGAAAAAGCCAAGCTGGCCGCAACGCACTTCCGCAATGCGCTGCACCTCTTTCCTGCTCCCGAATCCGGATGGCTCCCGCAAGTGCTTACCTACTCAGGATTTTACGGCATCGGGATCAAAGAAATATGGGACATGGTTTACAAATACATCACGTTTGTAAAAGCAAACGGGTATTTCCAGCACCGGAGAAACGAACAGTCAAAGTTCTGGATGTACGAAACCATCAACGAACATTTGCGCGACAACTTCTACAATGACGACACCATTGCCCGGATACTGCCAAAGCAGGAGGAGGAAGTCCTCAGCGGAAAAGTCACTTCTTTTTCAGCAGCAAGAAAACTGCTGGACATCTATTTCGGCAACATGAAATAGTATCCTTGCCGCTTCTGCATAAATATGTAAAACAAGTTTCATTTCTGTTTCGTTTTTCTCAAACGGGAAAGAAATTCCGGCGGATTTACATCTTAGAATGAATTAAAATGTAACTTTGCGCCGAATTTGATTTTAATACGATGCAAAGCGAGAACAAACCGATCATCGAAGTGAAAAACGTGTCGAAGTTTTTCGATGACAAGACTGCACTGGACAACGTCAACCTGTCCATAAGGAAAGGAGAATTCGTCACCATCCTGGGGCCTTCAGGCTGCGGGAAAACAACTCTTCTGCGACTCATAGCCGGCTTCCAGACAGCCTCGGAAGGAACGATTCTGATTAACGGAAAGGAAATAACGCAAACACCGCCGCACAAGCGTCCGGTGAATACCGTGTTTCAGAAATATGCCTTATTCCCTCACCTGAACGTGTATGACAACATTGCATTCGGCCTGAAACTGAAGAAGATGCCGAAAGCCGAAATGACGCGGAAAGTAATGGCGGCTCTGAAAATGGTAGGAATGACCGACTACGAATACCGCGACGTCAACTCGCTGTCGGGAGGGCAACAGCAGCGGGTGGCCATTGCCAGAGCCATCGTGAACGAACCCGAAGTGCTGCTGCTTGACGAACCGCTGGCGGCTCTCGACCTGAAAATGCGCAAGGACATGCAAATGGAACTGAAAGAAATGCACAAGACATTGGGCATCACTTTCGTCTATGTCACGCACGACCAGGAAGAGGCGCTGACCTTGAGCGACACCATCGTCGTCATGTCGGAAGGAAAAATCCAGCAGACAGGCACTCCTACAGACATCTACAATGAGCCGGTCAATTCGTTTGTGGCCGACTTTATCGGCGAGAGCAATATCCTGAACGGCATAATGAAGAAAGACAGGCTTGTCAGCTTTTGCGGAAAAGACTTTGAATGCGTAGACGAAGGATTCGGCGAGAACGTGCCCGTCGATGTTGTCATACGCCCGGAAGACCTGTATATATTCCCGGCATCCGACAAGACCAAAGCCCAGCTGCGAGGCGTGGTGCAGTCGTGCATATTCAAGGGTGTGCATTATGAAATGGTTGTCCTGTGCGACGGATACGAGTTTACGGTTCAGGATTATCACGCTTTTGAGGCAGGTAAGGAAGTAGGACTGATTGTCAAGCCCTTCGACATCCATATCATGAAGAAAGAGCGCATCTGCAATGCCTTCGAAGGAAGAATGAAAGACGAAACCCACGTAGAGTTTCTGGGCTGCGAATTTGAATGCATGCACACAGACATGAGCGACCGGTCGAAGGACTGGGAACACGTGACCGTGAACGTTGACTTCGACAAGATTGAACTGCTGGACAATGCAGAAGACGGAATCCTGACCGGAGAAGTGAAGTTTATCTTATACAAGGGCAACCATTACCACCTCACCGTTCTGTCGGACTGGGACGAAAATGTATTCGTCGACACGAATGATGTCTGGGACGACGGCGACCGTGTGGGCATTTCAATCCGCCCGGAAGACATTCGCGTGACTTTCAAATAAAGCATAAAAGGCCATGACAAAAATCCATCTGTTTTTTGCTTCACGAAAAAGCTGGACACTACCCTACCTGATTTTTTCCGTAATCTTTGTCATCATTCCGCTGCTGCTGATTGTTGTCTATGCGTTTACAGACGAAGCCGGAAACCTTACATTGGGAAATTTCACCAAATTCTTCGCCCATCCCGAAGCGGTGAACACGTTTATCTACTCCATCGGAATAGCCATCCTCACCACGCTGGGGTGCATCATCCTCGGCTATCCTGCCGCATGGATATTGAGCCGGAGCAGTTCGAGCTACTCGAAAACGCTGATCATGCTCTTCATCCTGCCGATGTGGGTGAACATTCTGATACGCACGCTGGCAACCGTGGCGCTTTTCGACTTTGCCCAGCTGCCGCTGGGGGAAGGAGCCTTGATTTTCGGCATGATCTACAATTTTATCCCTTTCATGATCTATCCCATCTATGATACGCTGCAGAAAATGGACAAAAGCTACATGGAAGCGGCAGAAGATTTAGGCGCCAATTCGGTACAGGTTTTCTGGAAAGTGGTGCTTCCATTATCCATGCCCGGAATTGTCAGCGGCATCATGATGGTATTCATGCCGACCATCTCAACTTTCGCCATCGCGGAACTGCTGACAATGAACAACATCAAGCTGTTCGGAACCACGATTCAGGAAAACATCAACAACAGCCTGTGGAACTATGGAGCAGCCTTATCCCTGATCATGCTTTTCCTTATTGCAGCCACTTCCGTGTTCAGCACGGAAGATAATGAAAGTTCGAAGAAAGGAGGCGAACCATGGTAAAGAAGATTCTCATGCAGACTTATCTGTGGGTGCTGCTGACTCTGCTGTACGCTCCCATTCTGATAATTGTGGTGTTTTCTTTCACCGAAGCCAAGGTGCTGGGCAACTGGACCGGCTTTTCCCTCAACCTGTACAAGTCGCTGATGAACACCGGGGAGCATCATTCGCTGATGAACGCATTTCTCAACACAATCGCCATCGCACTGATCGCCGCAACGGTCTCCACCCTGCTCGGAAGCATTGCCGCCATCGGCATCTTCAACCTCCGCGCGCGAGGACGCAAGGCAATGGGATTCATCAATACGATACCCGTCCTGAACGGCGACATCATAACCGGCGTATCCCTCTTCCTGCTTTTCGTGTCGCTAGGGATAACCCAAGGATTCACAACCGTTGTCCTGGCGCACATCACCTTCTGCACTCCTTATGTCGTGCTGAGCGTAATGCCCCGCCTGAAGCAGATGAATCCCAACCTGTATGAAGCCGCACTCGATCTGGGAGCCACTCCGATGCAGGCCCTATGGAAGGTAATCGTTCCCGAAATACGTCCGGGAATGATTAGCGGATTCCTTCTGGCACTGACCATTTCGATCGATGATTTTGCCGTGACAGTGTTCACCATCGGCAACCAGGGCCTCGAAACCTTGTCGACCTACATTTATGCCGATGCGCGCAAGGGAGGGCTTACTCCCGAACTGCGTCCGCTGTCTGCCATCATATTCGTGGTCATCCTGCTGCTGCTCATCATCATCAACCGGCGTGCAGACAAAGCTAAAAACAAGAACAACAATCCGATTTGAAAAGCCGAACGAAAACAAAATGAAAAAACTGTGTTTGATTCTGTCGGGACTGGTCCTGGCATGTATGGGACTGTCAAGCTGCTACAATGACACCGATGATTCCAGAGAACATATCCTAAAAATATATAACTGGGCAGACTACATCGGTGAAGGGGTTCTGGACGATTTCTGCAAGTACTACAAGGAACACACCGGAAAAGATATAAGAATCGTGTACCAGACATTTGACATCAACGAGATTATGCTCACCAAGATCGAACGAGGGCACGAAGATTTCGATGTCGTGTGCCCTTCCGAATACATCATCGAACGCATGCTCCGCAAGAAGCTGCTGCTGCCCATCGACACGCTTTTCCTGAACTCGCCCAACTACATGCACAATGTAGCCCCGTATATCCGCCAGCAAATCGACAGGCTGACCGTGCCGGGCGACAAGCCGGCGAGCCGTTATGCCGTATGCTACATGTGGGGAACCGCAGGACTGCTCTACAACAAGCAATACCTCAGGCAGGAAGATCTGAAGTCGTGGGGCTGCCTGTGGGACAAGCGGTACGCAGGGAAGATTCTGATGAAAGACTCATACCGGGATTCATACGGCACCGCCATGCTGTATGCCTGCCGCAGGCAGCTGGCAGAACACAAAGCAACCGTACCCGATCTGATGAATGACTATTCACCCGCTGCCATGGATACGGTAGAGAAATACCTCAAGCTGCTGAAGCCGAACGTGGCCGGATGGGAAGCCGATTTCGGAAAAGAAATGATGACGAAAGGCAAGGCCTGGATAAACATGACATGGAGCGGCGACGCGCAATGGGCCATTGAAGAAGCGGCAGAGGTAGGCGTGGAATTGGGCTATACAGTGCCCGAAGAAGGGAGCAACGTATGGTACGACGGATGGGTAATCCCCAAATACGCCAGAAACAGAGAGGCGGCAAGCTATTTCATCAATTTTCTGTGCAGGCCCGACATCGCCCTGCGCAACATGGAGGCTACCGGATACGTGAGTTCCATCGCCTCAAAGGACATCCTGGATGCCAGCATCGATGAAACGGCAGCATACGTAGATGCCAGCTACTTTTTCGGTCCGGAAGCCAGCCATGCAAGACTCCTCAACACGAAGTATCCGGACCTGTCGGTCATCGAACGCTGCGCCATGATCCGTGACTTTGGCGACAAGACCGTAAATGTATTGGAAATATGGTCGCGCGTAAAGGGTGACAACCTGAACGGCGGCATCGTTATCCTGATACTGGGCGTCGTAGGCGGACTGAGTGCCTTCCAGATCCGCCGCCGGTATATTCTTCACCAAAGGAAGAACATGCAGAACCGCAGACACCGGCGCCGCAAACGTGCCGCACACGCCTGACAAAATCCTGAAAAGGGCACAAAACCTTTATCTCCAGCCTGGAGATATGTATCTTTAGCCTAAAGATATGCATCTCTAAGCTGAAGATATGCATCTTCAGGCTGAAGACAGAGATTCGACCAAGAAAGCTGGGGTTATTATCGCAGCCTGACAAAATTTTCAGACAAAAAAATCAGGGCTGACTTCGTTTGTGAAGCCAGCCCTTTTCGGCTAGAAATGCTGCTGCCCGACAAATGCCCGTAACCTAAGCAAAGCGTATAATCCGGCACACAGCCATCTATTCTTATTCAGTTCCTCCGGCATGTCCAAAGACAATCCGCGAGGTCAGATTCGCAGAATCCTCAATTACTTGATGTTCGGGTTCAGCTTGTTCCATTCTGAAATTGCAGGAAGAACGCCCATAGCGATAACTTCATCACGCAATTCGCAGAGATGAGCATAGCTCTTGTCCAAAGCAGCCTGTTCTTCCGGAGTTCCGTTCAAAGCAGCGCAGTGGCAGCCGTCAGCAGAGATTGAAGTTTCCCAAGCCATCATGATGTGGTCGTACTTGTCGTTTGAGATGTAAGTGCCGGCCGGCCAGCGGAATGCTTTTCCGCCCATAGCTGCACCGATCATTTCGATAGATACGTAAGCCGGGCTCTGGAATGAAGAACGTCCGCGCAGAGCGATGATGTTAGCTCCGCCCTTAGTAACTTTCTGCTGGATTTCAGCCCATGTTTCTTTCGGCAGTGCGTCAGTGCCAATGATGTCAATCAGCGGCTTGCCGTTCACCTTAGCTGTAGAAGCGAATACAGCCATCTGTTCGCCGTGTCCGCCGTATGTGCGGCAGTTTTCAACAGCGTCCATAGATACGCCGAAATACTTGGCCAGTTCGCTGCGCAGACGGGTTGAGTCAAGAGCAGCCAAAGTTGTAACCTGAGAAGGTTTCAATCCTGAATACAGCAAAGTGATCAGTCCGGTGATGTCGGCCGGGTTGAAGATAACCACAATGTGCTTAACATCCGGGCAGTACTGCTTAACGTTCTTTCCGAATTCTTCAGCGATGGCTGCATTGCCTTTCAACAGATCTTCGCGAGTCATGCCGGCTTTACGGGCAGCGCCTCCTGAGTTTACGATATATTTAGCACCAGTCAGAGCTTCTTTGATGTCAGAAGTGAAGGTTACGTTTACACCTTCGAAACCGCAGTGATACAATTCTTCAGCCACGCCTTCCAACCCCGGAGCATACGGGTCGTACAAACAGATGTTAGGAGTAAGGCCCATCATGATAGCAGTCTGAGCCATGTTAGAACCGATCATACCGGCAGCACCAACGATGGTAAGCTTTTCGTTTGTAATAAATTCCATAATTCTTAATGTTTTAAGTTTATAGTATAAGTGTATGGTTTTCTTTTTTTACACCGCAAAGATAAAAAAGTTCTTCATTAAACGAGCATTCCACTCGGTGTAAAAATTGTTACAAAACATATCCGCGAGTCCAATTACGGAAAAATTTCACTATTTTTAGTCATAGCCTGCCCTTTTTGCAAAGAGCAGGTTACATTTTGAAACCTCATTTCCTGAACGGCGGCTTGACAACCATTGCCTTCAACTTCCGTCCGCGATTGTCCAGAAAGATCTCGGAAGACGGTTTTGAGTATTCTGTCTTCACGTATCCCAAACCTATTCCGATCTTCCTTATCGGGGACATTGTGCCCGAAGTCACATGACCGATTTCATTGCCGTCTGCATCCGTCAGCTTGTATCCGTGGCGCGGGATGCCGCGATCGATCATCTCAAAACCTACCAGCTTGCGCGAAACGCCTTCGGCCTTCTGCCGCTCAAGAATGGAACGGGCCGTGAAATTCTTGCCGTCAACAAACTTCGTAATCCATCCCAGTCCGGCCTCGATAGGCGAAGTCGTGTCGTCAATGTCGTTTCCATACAGGCAGAATCCCATTTCCATACGGAGCGTATCGCGCGCCCCCAGTCCGATCGGCTTGATTCCGAACTCTGCTCCGGCATCAAAAACAGCATTCCATATCTTTATGGCATCTTCCGGACGGAAATACAGTTCGAAGCCTCCCGCTCCAGTATATCCCGTGTTGGAGATGATCACTTCAGGCACTCCGGCCAGTTCGCCCACTCTAAATGTATAATAGGCAATTTCAGAAAGATCCAGCGATGTCAGTTTCTGAAGCGTCGGCAACGCTTTCGGTCCTTGCACCGCCAACTGTCCGATACGGTCGGAAGAGTTTTCAAGCACAGCCCCCGCACGGTTGTGCGCAACACACCAGTTCCAGTCCTTGTCGATATTCGCTGCATTGACCACCATCATGTATTTGTCGCCGCCGTAATCATACACAACAAGGTCATCCACAATGCCCCCTTCTTCGTTCGGCAGACAAGAATACTGCACTTTTCCCGGAACAAGAGCCGCTGCATTGTTTGACGTCACGTCCTGCAGAAATTCAAGCGCATGGGGACCTTTCACCCAGAATTCGCCCATGTGCGACACGTCAAATACTCCCACACCGTTGCATACGGTCAGGTGTTCTTCAATAATGCCGGCAGGATACTCAATCGGCATATTATAGCCGGCAAATTCATGCATTTTAGCACCGAGAGCTATGTGAATCTCGGTAAACGGAGTCGTTTTCATATATCATAAAGTATTAAGGTCGTAAAAGAAAAACACGCAAAGAAACTGAAGCCTGCACAGAGGCGCAAAGACACAGAATCCTTCGAAAAAGCAGATGCCACACAAAAAGGCAAATCCATATTGACTGTTCTGAGCCCGGCGCTTCTGCGCTTTTGGCGGAAATCCATCAATACCTCTTGGCCGTCAGTTCAGCAATCTTCACCACCACTTTCATGGCTTTTTCAATAGACTGCACGGGAACAAACTCATAGCGTCCGTGGAAATTCAGTCCTCCGGCAAAGATATTCGGACACGGAAGCCCCTTGAACGAGAGCTGAGCACCGTCTGTTCCGCCGCGAATGGCCTTCACCTTCGGCTCCACTCCGGTTTCCTGCATGGCGGCAAAAGCCAGGTCAATAATATGCATCAAAGGCTCTACTTGCTGACGCATGTTATAATACTGGTCTTTCAATTCGACGGAAACAGTGCCTTCACCGTATTTCTCGTTCAGTTTACCTGCACATTCAAGCATCAGACACTTCCGCGCTTCAAACTTTTCACGGTCGTGGTCGCGGATAATATAGCTGACAGAAGTATGCTCAACCTCTCCCTCCATTCCTACCAGATGGAAAAATCCTTCATATCCCTCTGTTTTTGCAGGAGTTTCACCAGACGGAAGCATCGACACAAATTCATTGGCAACAAGCAAAGAATTGATCATTTTATTCTTTGCATAGCCCGGATGTACATTCAGTCCCTTCACGCTGACCGTTGCAGAAGCTGCGTTAAAGTTTTCAAACTCGAGTTCGCCCACTTCTCCTCCGTCCATCGTGTAAGCCCACTTGGCACCGAACTTCTCGACATCAAACTTATGCGCTCCCAGTCCGATCTCTTCGTCCGGGTTAAATCCTATGCGGATATCTCCGTGTTCTATTTCCGGATGTTCCAATAAATAGGCCACCGCTCCTACAATCTCTGCAATGCCGGCCTTGTCATCAGCTCCCAGCAATGTATGGCCGTCGGTCACTATCAGGTCTTCGCCCACATGGTCAAGCAGTTCCGGAAAACTTTTCGGCGAAAGCACGATGTGGTCATCGGCCGAAAGCACGATATCTGTTCCGTCATACTTTTCTACTATCCTCGGCTTCACGTTCTCGCCGCTCATGTCCGGACTTGTATCCATATGGGCGATAAATCCGATCACAGGAATCGGACGGGAAACATTTGAAGGCAAAGTCGCGAACAAATATCCGTTTTCATCCAAAGATATATCCTTCAATCCCAGTTCCTCGAGTTCTGTCTTCAAGTATCTTGCAAACACCATCTGCTTTTCAGTGCTCGGAGTCACGCCGGCAGATTCATCCGACTGCGTATCGAATGAAACATACTTCAAAAATCGTTCTATAATTGTCATAAAATCACTCTTTAAATCAATGGTAAAAATAATCAATAACCCTCGAATGACCAAAAAGATTGCTCTTTTTTCGATTCTTTATAATAATAAAGCCCGAAAACAGTTGCCGCTAAACAAACGTTATATGAATAAAGTTTTGTATTTTTGCCAAGGTTAAGAAAACCGCTTTTCCAATCAAACGAACCGATCCGAATGAGAAAAGAAATACTTTTGTGCATAACAATCCTGCAACTCGTCGTTTTCCGCGTTACTGCCCAAGAGCCTACAGCCGCAAAAGAGAACTTGACGGAACAGACAACTGCATACAACGACAGCATCCGGCATGCACGAAAACAGGCAGCCAAAGAACTGCGCAGACAAAAAATCGCAAACAGGAATTTCCACTATAACATTTTGGGAGGACCGAGCTACACGCCCGACTTCGGTGTTCTGGTGGGCGGAAGCGCGCTGATGACATTCCGCATCAATCCGAAAGACACTGCCATGCGCCGTTCTGTCGTACCGGCAGCACTGGCATTCATGTTCAACGGAGGGCTGAATGTATTTGTCAAGCCCCAGCTGTTCTTCAAGAACGACAAATTCCGCATTTTCGGACAGTTCTCTTACAAAAACACGCAAGAAAACTTTTACGGAGTCGGCTATGACACGAACAAGAATTACGTAAGAAGCGACACAACCAGCCAGTACAGGTACAGCGGAATACAGATAAACCCTTGGTTTCTGTTCAGAATCGGAGAGAGCAACTTCTTTGCCGGCCCTCAAGTAGACATCACCTACGACCACATCACCGATCCTGCCAAACACATGATTGACCAGCCCGACTACGTCAGAGCGGGAGGCACGGATGAAGGATACAAGAATTTCAGTTCGGGAATCGGTTTCCTCGCCACATACGACACGCGCGACGTGCCAGCCAACCCATACAAAGGAATCTACCTGAACGTATCAGGGCTTTTGTATGAAAAGTTCCTCGGAAGCAACACCAACTTCTACCGCATAGAGCTGGACTACCGCCAATACCTCAATGTAGGGAAACGGAGGGTGCTGGCATGGACCGTGCAAAGCAAGCATACTTTCGGTAAAGACAAAGACATCCCCCTCAACAAATATGTGCTTACGGGAACTCCTTTCGACTTGCGCGGATATTACCAGGGACAATACCGCGACAAGTCATCCCATCTGGCCATCGTGGAATACCGGCACATGTTCAATACCGACAAAAGCAACTGGATAAAGAAAGTGCTAAACCGCCTCGGGTTCGTGGCGTGGGGAGGATGCGGATTCATGGGTCCCAATCCGGGCAAGGTTGAAGGAGTGCTTCCCAATGCCGGCCTCGGACTGCGCATAGAGGTGCAGCCGCGGATGAACGTGCGCCTCGATCTGGGAAGGGACTTCACAAACAGACAGAACCTGTTCTACTTCAACATGACAGAAGCATTCTGAAGCCCCCCTCAAGCCTGCAAGTCTGGCACACGCCAGGAAAAATCCTGAACAAAACGGCACGGAGAAACCGGTTTTCACAAAAGTGGAATCCGTATTTTCTCCGTGCCGCCGCTTCTTTATATTCGCATTGTCCTTATCGCAACACACTTTTCCGGAAGAAGCCCGCGCTGCTGTCAGAAGCAGCTTGACCCGTCAAAACAATGGGTGCAGACCTTGCATTTCGGCAGTCCGATCGCTTCAATCAGAGTTTCCAGCGTATTGAACCGCAGGGAAGTCAGGCCGAAACGGGCACGTATACGCTCAACCAGCGCATTATATTCCGGAGAATCCGTCGTAGCATATTTGTCCAGTTTCGCATTCTCGTCCCCTTCAATCTCTTTAATGATGCGGCGGGTTATCAGTTCCATGTCGCTCTTCGACGAAGTGAAGCCGATAAAAGGACAGCCGTAAATCAGGGGCGGACACGCAATGCGCATGTGCACTTCCTTTGCTCCATACTCATAGAGAATCTTCACATTGTCGCGCAACTGGGTGCCCCGCACAATCGAATCGTCGCAAAACAGCATCCGCTTGCCTTGAAGCATCGAGCGGTTCGGTATCAGCTTCATCTTTGCCACCAGCGAGCGCATGCTCTGATTGCTCGGCGTAAAGCTGCGCGGCCAGGTTGGCGTATATTTGGCAATCGCGCGATGGTAAGGCACGCCTTTTCCTTCAGCATATCCCAAAGCCATGCCAACGCCCGAATCCGGGATTCCGCACACACAGTCTACTTCCGACGTGTCGGTCTTTCCCATCTTGTAGCCGCTGGTAAAGCGCACTTCCTCTACATTCCGGCCCTCATAGCACGATACGGGGAATCCATAATACACCCACAGGAACGAACAAACCTGCATCTGCTCGTTCGGCTTGCGCATCTGCTCCAGCCCGTCGGCACGCATGCGGATAATTTCTCCAGGCCCTACATACCGGTCTATCTCATAATCCAGGTTAGGGAAACTGCTCGACTCGCTTGTAGCAGCGTATGCGCCTTCTTTCTTTCCGATTACAATAGGCGTGCGTCCCCATTTGTCGCGGGCCACGATAATTCCGTCTTCGGTGAGGATCAGCATCGAGCAAGATCCCTTTATCTTCTTGAACACATTTTCAATGCCGTCAACAAAATCCTTGCCTTGCACAATCAGCAGAGCCACAAGCTCAGTCTGGTTTGTCTTGCTCATGCTCATTTCAGAAAAGTGCATGTTGTTCTGAAGCATCTCAGCCACCAGCTCCTCCATGTTGTTTATCTTCGCCACAGTTACGATGGCAAATTTTCCCAGATGAGAATTGATCATAATTGGCTGCGGATCAGTGTCGCTGATTATCCCTATCCCCGCCTTGCCGCGGAATCCCGGAAGCTCGCCTTCAAACTTCGTGCGGAAATATGAACTTTCCAGGTTATGGATTGAACGCATGAACCCTTCGCCTTCAGCATAAGTTGCCATACCGGCCCGCTTGGTTCCCAAATGTGAATTATAGTCCGTACCGTAAAACAAGTCGGTAACGCATTCAGCCTTAGAGACTGTACCGAAAAAACCACCCATTCTTTTATTCTTAAAAAATTAATTTGTTGTTTGATTCGGCTGCAAAATTACGGAAAAAACGGGAAAAACGAACGAAGACATACGACAAACTAAAAAAAGGAAACAACTATTTAAACAATCCGGCCCCCGCAATTGTTATTAATGAAAATAACAGAGAGAATCTGCATATTCTCAAACTTGACTAAACTTCATTATGTACACAAGCCACCGCAACAACACCGGTGGTTTTTTTTATTTTCTCCCCGGGCGAGGGACAACGCACAAAAGAGGCGGATCATGACAACCCGCCTCTTTCGAGCCTCTTGTCGGATTCGAACCAACGACCCCGAGATTACAAATCACGTGCTCTGGCCAACTGAGCTAAAGAGGCAAAAACCATATGTCTGTTAACTTGAGCCTCTTGTCGGATTCGAACCAACGACCCCGAGATTACAAATCACGTGCTCTGGCCAACTGAGCTAAAGAGGCGGGTGGGTAAGCTTGCCATATCGCGCCGCTACAACCAACTACCTTTGCTGCGATCAAGCCCTGGAGGATTCGAAGGGAGCTGGCCGTATGGGACTTACCCGTGTTTAGCAGTCAGAATCAGGCATACGCCCTATCCGATTGCGGGTGCAAAGGTAGACATATTTTTTGAACATGCAATACATTTCATGAAAAAAAGCGAAGAAAAGCACAAAAACAGCCCGGAACATTCTTTATCTCCAGGCTGAAGATATGTATCTTTAGGCTGGAGATGAAGATCGGGCCTTTGCAAATTCAGGTTTCCGATACCTCCAACCTTGCCGGAAACGCCGTTTTTTTACGAAAGAGAGCGATTTTTCATGTTTTTATATAGCAAGGAAAACTGAAAAACCGTACTTTTGTAGGCGTTATTTAATAATAAGTACATGACCACCGAACGACCGATAACATTACAAGAATACGCAATGCGTTTCGGCACCTATATGGGGCTTTTCTGGATTTTCAAGTTCATATTCTTGCCTGCGGGCTTCTCAGTCCCCATACTCCAGCTGCTGTTCTTCTTGATGACATGCTTCGTCCCCTTTCTGGGACTGATTTATACACGACGCTACAGAGAAGTCTATTGCGAAGGCTACCTGCCTTTCGGAAGAGCATTCCTGTTTTCCGTGTCAATGTATCTTTTCGCCTCCCTGCTCACCGCAGCGGCCCATTACATCTATTTCCGCTACATCGACGGGGGATACCTCATCACAGAATATACCGCGCAGCTGAATGCGCTGAAGGAAACGGCATCCGAAGAACTGAAAGCGACAATCGAACAAGTAGACGGCGCGCTGACCGTCATTTCATCGCTTTCTCCGCTGGAGATGACTTTCCAGCTTCTCTCCCAAAACTTCTTCTGCGGACTGTTCCTGTCGCTCCCGACAGCGCTGTTTGCCATGAGATATAAAAGAAAACAGAAATAGTAAGATTATGGACATATCAATCATTGTACCCCTATATAACGAGGAAGAATCCCTGCCGGAACTGTACGCATGGATTGAAAGAGTAATGAAAGCCAACAACTTCACGTATGAAGTGATCTTTGTCAACGACGGAAGCACCGATGGTTCATGGCGCATAATAGAAGACTTGAGCCGCCAGCATGGAAATGTCAAAGGCATAAAGTTCCGCCGGAACTATGGAAAGTCGCCCGCCCTGTTCTGCGGATTCGAAAGGGCTGAGGGAGATGTGGTCATCACCATGGACGCTGACCTGCAAGACAGTCCGGACGAAATTCCGGAACTTTACCGCATGATAACCAAAGACGGATACGATCTGGTTTCCGGATGGAAGCAGAAACGCTATGACCCGCTGTCGAAGACAATCCCGACCAAGCTGTTCAACGCCACGGCCAGAGCCGTATCGGGAATCCATAATCTTCATGACTTCAACTGCGGACTGAAGGCATACAGAAAAGAGGTGGTAAAAAACATAGAAGTATACGGAGAAATGCACCGCTACATTCCCTACCTGGCAAAAAACGCCGGCTTTACCCGCATCGGCGAAAAGGTGGTACACCATCAGGCACGCAAGTACGGAAAGACGAAGTTCGGGCTAAACCGCTTCGTAAACGGATATCTCGACTTGATCACCCTGTGGTTTCTGTCTACATTCGGCGTAAAGCCGATGCACATCTTCGGCTTTCTGGGATCCATCATGTTCGTGCTCGGATTTATAGCCGTCATCGTAGTAGGGGCGAACAAACTGTATGACATGTATCATGGAAATCCCTATACGCTGGTGACGGAAAACCCCTATTTCTATCTGGCGCTGACAACCATGATCATGGGAACCCAGCTCTTTTTGGCGGGATTCATCGGCGAGCTCGTGGCGCGCAACTCTCAAGAAAGAAACAACTACCAAATAGAGAAAGAAATCTAACGGCATGAAGAAACTATCAGTCATACTCTGTGTCATGATCCTGTCGGCCTTCTTCTTCCCGGCATGCGAAGTGGAAAACTGTCCGCCCAACGCACTGGCATTCGCACACTTCTCTTTTGTCGACCAGTACGGGAGGTCTGTATCATACACGGACACGCTTACCGTGATCGGACAGATTGATTCGGGCGACTCCACCATCAACGACACGCTCATCAACCGCGAAACGGAAGTGAGCGAACTGAGCGTTCCGCTCAGCTACGGAACGCAGACGCGCTTCATCCTTTCCTACAACAGACGCTCGAGGGACGTGATCACAATCAACCACCGGAACATTCCCTACTTCATGAATCTCGACTGCGGAACCATGATGTTCTACGAAGTGACAAGCGCCGAATCGACATCACGCATGCTCGACTCACTCGTCATTACCAACCCGAATATAGACAACAATGAAAAAGAAAACTTCAAAATATACTTTACGGTTACTGATACTGGCGAGTAGCTGGCTGCTTTGTCTGGCTTCGGGATGGAGCCAACAAGTGCACAAGGCTGTCCCTGCACAGAAAAAGGCGGAAGAAAAAAAAGCGGCGGAAGAGCATGTTCCTCTCTATCAGGGACTGTCGCTTGAATGGGAAATCGCCGGACTGGGAAGCTACCTGCTGGGAAGCGACATTCTCAATTCGGAAATCGCGCTGCGCGCGAACCTGAAAAACCGCTTCCTGCCTGTAGTGGAAATCGGATACGGAAAGGCGGACGCCATCAACGACGGAAACGATCTGCACTACAAGACTTCCGCGCCCTATTTCCGCATTGGAGCCGACTACAACATATTCCATAAGAAAACGCATCTGCCCGGATACATCTATGCCGGACTCCGCTACGGCATGAGTTCCTTTACATACGACGTAAGCGGACCGGACATGACGGACCCCAATTATGGCGAAGTAAACGTGGTTCCGTATGCTTACAGCGGACTGAAAAGCAACGCAAGCTGGGTTGAAGGCGTATTCGGACTGAAAGTGAAAATCTACAAAGGCTTCTGCATGGGATGGAGCGTAAGATACAAGATGCGGCTGAGCGTAAAAGGACACGAAAACTCCATACCATGGTATGTGCCCGGCTTCGGGAAAAACGCAGGAAGCAGCTTCAATCTGATGTATAACTTGATATATAACTTACCTTTTTAAACAGATATGGGTTTACTGGCTATTATCCTCCTAGCGGTCAGTCTGGCTATCGACTGCTTTACGGTATCGGTCACCAGCGGGATTATTCTCCAGCGCGTCCGCTGGAATATTTTTTTGAAAATGGGATTCTTCTTCGGACTGTTTCAGGCCATCATGCCATTCCTTGGCTGGCTGGGTGCCAGCCGGTTCAGCCACCTCATCGAAGACTACGACCATTGGATAGCTTTCGGTCTTCTGTGCTTCCTGGGAATCCGCATGATCCGCGAACATTTCAAGAAGGAGGAAGAACGGAGCTTCAACCCGACCAGACTGAAAGTCATTCTGGCCCTGGCGGTGGCTACAAGCATCGATGCCTTGGCCGTAGGAATTTCGTTTGCCTTCACCGGCTACAATTCGCTCGGCTCTTTGACGCTTCCGCTCGCAGCAATAGGTGCCGCATCTTTCTTGCTTTCCATCATCGGATGCCTCATCGGCGTATTCTGCGGCCGACGCTTCCACTGCCGGGTGGAGATATTCGGCGGAATCGTGCTTATCGGAATCGGAACAAAAATATTGGTCGAACATCTTTTCATACAATAATCGCTCATGAATCAAAGAAATCTTAAATGGCAGCTGCCGTTTCTCGCAATACTGATAATTGGAACAGTACTCATACTCAGAAAACAGGCTCCGTATCAGACGGATGAAGGATTCGTCTTCGGAACGGTGTATAAAATCACCTACCAGTCGAAAGAGAATCTGAAGCCCGAAATCGAAGCCGAACTGAAGAAAGTAGACAACTCGCTTTCTCCGTTCAACAAGCAGTCGGTCATCACACACATCAACAACAACACCGACCTTCGGGCCGACTCGATGCTTGCCTATATATATAAGATGGCAAAGGGAATATCGGAAGAAACGCAGGGAGCGTACGATATCACCGTAGCTCCTTTGGTCAACGCCTGGGGATTCGGATTCAAGACACAGGCTTTTCCCGACTCTGCAAAGATAGACAGCATCCGCGAAATTGTGGGCTACAAGAAAATACGTCTGAATGATAACGGAACATTCGAAAAGACAGATCCCCGCATCATGCTCGATTGCAGTTCGATAGCCAAAGGATACGGAGTAGACTGCGTGGCCCGCCTGCTGGCAAGCAAAGGGATAAGAAACTTCATGGTGGAAATAGGCGGAGAGGTAGTGACCAAAGGAGAAAATCCGAAGATGGAAAAGTGGAAAATCGGCATCAACCGTCCGGTGGATGATTCGCTGGCCGTAAACCAGGAATTGCAGACCATACTTGAAATCACCGATGCAGGCATGGCAACTTCGGGCAACTACCGGAACTTCTACTACAAGGACGGCAAGAAATACGCTCATACCATCGACCCTCGCACGGGCTACCCTGTTCAGCACAACACTCTTTCATCCACGGTCATCGCCGACAATTGTGCCAAAGCGGACGCATACGCCACCGCCTTCATGGTGCTCGGTCTAGACTCGGCCAAAGTCATCTGCAACGCGCATCCGGAACTTGATGCATATTTCATCTATACGGATGATGAAGGGAAATTGCGGACTTACTCTACCGAGGGGATGAAGCGGTATATGCGCAAGTGAACAAAACACCCGGCAAACGAGTGATGGTTTGCCGGGCAATTCTACAAATTATAAGTCTTCTCCGTTGGCCCGATTGTATTCGTTATCGTAGAACATCATAATATAATATTTCCCATAAGACTTATTAATTTTAAACCATACACACTTTTTCGTACATGCCTCTACCCAACTTTGAACCCATTTACTCTTCACAAAATCATTTACCATTTCTTTTTGCACATTTTCACGTTGCTCTTCAGTCATATTAGCCAAACTATCTTCTGTATATTTCTCTTCATATTTCTTAGACATAGAGCCCAAATCTTTGACCAAAGCAGCTGTATCCATTTTACTTATCACAGGAAGTTGATAATACACCGCCTCATACTGCTTGTTATTAAGCAACATCGCAAAGCCTATTTTCTCGTCTTCCGATATAGTCTGGTCATCATTCGAGGTAGATGTATATTTCTTATTATCCTGGAATTGTCTGCAAAGCGTATTGAATCTGATTTTTATTTGTGTTTCATCTCTCATATTCTCATCAAAAACAGCAATCCTATACACTTTATCATTATTCGTAACTACAGATATTTGAACTTTTTCCCCATTAAACTCTCCTTCCAATATATCCCTATCATGCGAACTACTTACAAACCCTTTGGACTTCAACTTTTCTATCATTTCTGATTTGGTCCCATCCACGGGAATACCAAGAAACGTGGTTACATCTTTTTGTGCACACAAAACGAACGAACACAAACACATCACTGCTACAGACAATAATTTTTTCATAAGACTTTAAGTATTTCCGTTCCTCAGTTCCCCCAAAACCATTGTTATTTAAACCACGAAGCGTGGAACTGCAATGCTACCACATTCTGATTGGAGGTCCTAGGAAAACCTTGTACACGGATATGGTAATAGCAGCCCACGCTATAGCGTGAGAACCACTATGCTATCCTTGTGTACAATTGCGAATTTCCTAGGTTCCCAATCACAAGATAAGCATAACGCTTCTTTCTAAAATTCTATATAATAAGCAGAAAAAGAGCCGCCGCCCTAATTCTATCAACAAAAATACGAATTATCTTTTAAAAACAAAACAATTATACATAATTCCAATCATCCCAACACGCTCCCCAAATAGAGGAAGAACATGCCGACAAGCACAAGCACCAGATCGACCGCCTTGCTCTTGAGGTTCTTTTCATGGAACACCATAGCACCGAAAAGGAACGACACCACCACGCTTCCCCGGCGCACCATCGACACGATGGAAATCATGGAACCGTCCATGCTCAGAGCGTAGAAATAAACGAAGTCGGCGGCTGAAAGAAACACCGAAATCAGAATGATGCACCAGTTCCAATGGAAAGGAGTGCCCGACTTTCGGCGCGGCCACCAAAGAAACATCAGTACACCGCCCATCAAGAAAAGCTGGTAGATGTTATACCATGCCTGCACCACCATGTTGTTGAACCGTCCCATCAGGTATTTGTCGTACAGGCCGCTTACGGCTCCAAGGAGAGCGGCAAGCACCACAAACCAAATCCACTTGTTATGCTCAAAGTCGATGCCTTCCTTTTTCCCCGAACGGCTCAGCATGAAGAACGAAACGATGGCCATCAGCACGCCTATCCACTGATACACATTCAGCTGCTCGCCGAATATCAACAGGGCACCCACCAGCGTCATGACCGGACGGGTGGCATTGATAGGCCCGACGATAGTGAGCGGAAGATGCTTCATGCCGAAATAACCGAATGTCCACGACGAAAGGACGATGAATGATTTTATGAGAATGTACTTATGCACCTCCCAGCCTGCATCGGGGACATAGAACAGAGAGCCTTCCAGCCAGCCGGGACTGAAATGAGAGAGAAGAATGAAAGGCAGAAAAATCAAGCTTGAGAAAAGCGTATTCAGTCCCAATACCGGAAGAACCGCATTGCCTGCCAGCGACTTTTTCTTGAATACATCATAAAAGCCCAGCAATGCCGCCGAGCAGAATGCCAACAATAACCACATATACCGTTTTCTTTTATCGGCGCAAAGGTACGGAAAATATAGGAAAAAATGCCTGATAAAACTTGGACAAACGCAAAATCCGTCGAAAGCGCAAATGTTCCGGACACTTTCTTGGGAAAAGTTTTCTTGCTTATCTCTTTGTTTTTCCTTATCTTCGCAAAAAGCAAAAACATTTCGGTATGAGTCCCAAGTTCAGACAAGAAGATGGATATAACATTCAAAATATACTCTAATGAAGAAGAGCGAAAGCATATCCACGTTGTCAAAGCCGAATGTGAAGCAAAATTCTGGCTGGAACCGGAGATGGAACTTGCCAGCAATTATGGCTTCAACAACAAGGAGCTGAAAAAGATAACGCAATTAGCAGAAAAATATGGAGATGACTTCAAACAGCAATTTGCAGCCCACATCGGTAAGCGTCTTGATGATTAACGCACAAGGAATGATGCTTTCCGTTTTAGGACAAGATTATTTTGTATCGTACAACCGAGTTTCCTGGCTACGCGACGCCCGCATAAGCAGCGCGCTCAACGTGCGCATAGCCGGTCCGAATGCAATCGAATGGCCTGAACTGGACATTGACCTCGAAATTGATAGTCTGAAGCATCCGGAACGATACCCATTGGCAATGAAACATTCGCCATTGGACGCAATTTGATAAAGATTTGCAGAGAAAAAGCGTCCCCACTCTCCCTGCGTCCAGATGGCATATTACCCTATAAACCTATAACAAAATGCAACGCTCGCCAGCAAGCTCCCGGCATCTCCTGTCTTTCTGCCTCAGAACGATTTCCGCCGTTTCCCTTCTTGCCTTTCTCACCGTCCAGGCTTACGCAAAGAGCCACGACAGCATCCCGGAGAGAATCATCCATTCCATCGAGTTTGATGCGAGGCCGGCATATATATTCCCCACAAATCCGTTCTTCAAAGGATTTGACGGAGAAAGAAACCCTAACAGAAACGCATTGTCGGGACATCTGAAATATGGCTTCAAATTCGGGCCGGACACCTACTTCGGCCAGCAATATCCGCACGCCGTACAAGGAATAGGTATCGGATACAACACGTTCTTCAACACCGCGGAGATAGGAAATCCGCTGGCCGTCTATGTGTTCCAGACTTCAAGGATCGTTTCGCTGGCTCCCAATCTGTCACTGGACTATGAATGGAACTTCGGAGCGTCTTTCGGCTGGAAAAAATACGATGCGCAAACCAATCCGTGGAACATAGTCGTCGGCTCAAAAATCAACGCCTACATGGCCATAAACATCCTGCTGAACTGGCAGATCAACTCCCGGACAAGCCTGAAAGCCGGAATCGGAGCCGCACACTATTCAAACGGAAACACCAACTATCCGAATTCGGGCGTAAACACGCTCAACGGAAGCATCGGCATCACCAGGTTCTTCGGACCAGCCCAAACCGACTCTCCTGCCACATGCCGGAAAACGAAAGAAAAGCCCGCTCCCCATGTCAGCTACGACCTGATTGTCTACGGATCGACGAAAAGAAAAGGAATCTATCCGGAGGGCCTGAACCCGATGCTGGTGCCGGGATCTTTCGCCGTGGCCGGAATAAACGTTAATCCCCTGTACAACTTCACCAAGTATTTCCGTGCCGGACTTTCGCTCGACATGCAGTATGATGAAAGTGCAAACATCATCAACCACATCGCAAACAAATCAGTTCCTTCAGACCCCAGCGAACTGAAGTTCTACCGGCCTCCGTTCATCGAACAATTCTCGGCAGGGCTCTCTGCCAGGGCAGAATTCATCATGCCCATTTTTTCCATCAACCTCGGCATAGGCCGGAACTTCATCGGCAAAGGAAAGGATCTGGATGCGTTCTATCAGATACTTGCACTGAAAACAGACATCACGAAAAACTTCTTCCTCCATGTAGGCTACCAGCTCTATAAGTTCAAAGAGCCAAACAGCCTGATGCTTGGAGTCGGAATCCGGTTCAACGCCGACTGAAGTTCCGCTCACTTCATGCTTTTAGCCGCCCGCATGATCATATCCACCGCTCCGTCAATGCCAACACGCTCCGTATTGATAACCAGATCGTAGCCGCTTATGTCGGCCCATTGCTTTCCGGTATACCGCCAATAATGGTTGGCGCGTCCGGTATTCACACGCTCGATCTTCCTTCTCGCCTCTTCATCTGAAACATGAAACTTCCCGGCTATTTGGGCAGCGGCAAAATCCGTCCCCGACATGATGAACACACGGAGCACATGAGGATTGTCACGAAGAATCCAATTGCCCAACCTGCCTATAATCACGCAAGTGCCTTTATGAGCCAGTTCGCGTATGGTACGGCTTTGGCTGACATAAATCGCATCGTCCTTAGACGGATTCATGGAAGCCGGAATGCCGCTATCTGAAAAGATCAGCTCCCAAAGCCTGCCCGTAGAAATGTTCTGTTCGTTCTTTTCCACAAACTCCGGCGTATATCCCATCTGCCGTGCGGTCTGGTCAATGATCTGACGGCTGTAGCAAGGGCATCCCAACCTGCGGGCAACCTCCTCGCCCACAGCGTTTCCTCCGCTTCCATACATGCGGGCAATGGTGATGATGCCGCTTTCTCCCCACACGCTTCCGGCAACGCTCCCGGCAGCAGGCAAGCGGCTTGCCTTCGGAATGAATATCCTGTCGAGCCACAATACATGAGGAGAGAACACACGGACCATAAAGCCGACATAAAACATGGAAACCAACGTACCTACACCGACCATTTGCCAGTTCCATCCGCCGAAATAAATAAACATGAAAACAGTGCCGATGCAAACAAGGCCCGTGTCTGAACAGATCTTCACTTTGCCGAAATCTTTTTTCAAGCATTTAGAGATGGCGAGCGGAAGCCCCTCGCCGGCAAGCATCAGCGAATCGCAGCGCACCTCGCAGGCGATGCCGAATGCCAGTATGCTTCCTCCGGCAAGCAGTTCGACAAACCGGAGCGGATAGCCTGCCGCCGGATTCATGTCAAACGGAACCTGCAGGGGACTGGTGAGCCACATGGTCAGATCGGTATAAAAGCCGAAAAGAAAAGATACCAATATCTGAGCATACTGCCTTTTCTCGAAGTTCCCGCGCAGAAAGAGCAGCTGAAGGAGAATAAAGAACACATGCATGAAGATGGTCAGCTGCCCCATCGTAAACCCCATGCCGGGGATAAGCGACAAGATATAGGGAGGAGCGGAAATCGGCGACGAGCCGAGGTTTGCACGGATAGATAACGAAGTCCCCAAAGCGATTACAAAAAGAATGACTACAAAACTGGCATAACGGCGCGCCCATTCTGCCCTGCTTCTTCTTTTAACGTCCATTGCTGTTACAATTTAAATCCCGCGCGAAATTACAGAAAAACCGGCATTGTGAGGCATGTTTTTTCAAGGCATTAAACTAATTTAAACATGACAGAGGCGAACATCTCCGGCCTGCCCCGCCATGCGGACATCCACACCGGCCCACAAACAACAGAATGTGCCGCCAGGGCTGACGCATTACTAAAGTCATTGATATTCAGAGTATCTGATATTTAGAGATATACTAAAGCTTGATAAAAAGGCTGTTTTTTTACCTATAAAATCAGTATATGCTGAATAATAAGTACTTAATAATCAATATTCTTTTTAATGCGTCAGCCCTGAATGTGCCGCTGCCTTTACCTCTTCACTCCAGTGAAGACATCGTATCACTCTAGTGAAGACATCGCATCACTTCAGTGAGGAGATCGTATCACTCCAGTGAAGAGGTTCGTCTGACGGCACATTTTTTATGGGCAGTCCACAAACAAGTCATCCGGATAGCCTATGTCTACGAGAAACAAGGCGTTTCCCGGAGCGGATGTCCCCGCGCTGCACCTGTCTTTCTTTTCTATGATCTGGCGGAAGCCTTCCACCGAGAGCTTGCCTCTCCCCACTTCCACCAGCGTGCCCACAATGGCGCGCACCATGTTGCGCAAAAAGCGGTCGGCCTGTATCGTGAAAACCCATTCATCCTCGCCTGTCTGCTCCCAGACGGCCTGCATGATACGGCAGTTATTGGTTTTCACGTCCGTATGGAGCTTGCTGAAACTTGTGAAATCGGTATACTCCAGCAGCGTGCACGCAGCCTCGTTCATCCGCCCGAAATCCAGCCGCTGGAATATCCGCCACACATACATCCGGTTGAACGGATCTTTCCGTGTGGTGACATAATACTTATAAGTGCGGTAGGTGGCATCGAAGCGGGCATGCGCATCCTGGCGGACACGGCGCACCTTATATACGGAGATGTCGGGCGGAAGGATTCTGTTCAGCTTGTCAGCCATCAGATCCGGATCAGCCATCCGTTCCAAATCGAAATGCGCCACCATCAGACGTGCATGCACGCCGGCATCCGTACGTCCGGCTCCCGTAACTCCTATCGCATCGTCACGCAAGAAAGTGACCAAAGCCTTGACAAGCGTTTCCTGCACGCTCACACCGTTAGGCTGCATCTGCCAGCCATGGTAGTTCGTGCCGTCGTATGCCAAATAAATGAAATACCTGAACATAGCCTGCGGGGGTTAGCGTGCGGTAATATGGAAACATCCCTGGCGAAGTTCATACTTCACATAGCACCGGTCGGCCTTGCGCAGATCACGCAGCACCTCCGAAAGCACCAGCTTCAGCGTATCCGCACTGACATCCTGCATCGGGCGTCCGTCGGGATCCTCCACCTTCTCAAAACGCTTCCAGCTAATGTCGAACGTCGTTCCATAGAAATGGCACGACTTCAGCGAAGCATTCATGTTTGTACGCCGCAGGCGCTTCACGTCATCCTTCGTGCGTGTCACCGAGGTCACGATCACACGGTTCGGATTCAGTCCCTTGTTCTCCAGCGAGTCAAGAAAGTTCGCCCCGATCGTATCCAGCAACGCACTGGCCTGCGGAATCAGGAACGGAATGGAATGGGTAAGCGAGTCCATGCCATACAGCTCGCAAGGCGCGATTTCAACCAACCGGCCTTCCATCTCGGCCGCACTCTCACGGCTTTCCATCGGACGGATGCCGATTTTCTTCGCCGTAGCCAACTGTACATCGTTCAGGTCGCCGAACGAACGCTTGTAGCTGATTACGCCACGGATATTGTGCGGGTTGTTCATTTTCATCGACATGTCTTTTTTCTCTTCTCCGCATCCGGCCACAATCATGGCGGAAAACAACGCGAGCGCAACGCACGAATGCAATAGTTTCTTCATATTCTCTGTCTTCTTTTTAGCAGACGCAAAGATACGCAAAATTCGCAAACCTCTATCCCGTTATTACTTTTGATTATACCCCATAAAAAAATGTGAATAGGACAATTCATGGAAAAGGCCTACCTTTGCAGGCGGAAAAAACAACTTAAAACCGATTATCGATATGTTTGAAAAAGGAAACAGAGCCAACACGCTGCACGGCATTCTGCTGATCGCCCTCTTTTCGTTTGCGGCATTCTACATCGCCGAAATACCGTTCGTAAAAAGCCTCTCATTCAGTCCGCTGATTGTAGGCATCATTCTGGGCATGCTGTATGCCAACAGCTTGCGCAACAAGCTGCCCGAAACCTGGGTTCCCGGCATCAAGTTCTGCACGAAGCAGATCTTGCGCGCAGGCATCGTGCTCTACGGATTCCGCCTCACGCTGACCCAAGTGGCCGCCGTGGGACTTCCTGCGGTTATCATCGACACAATCATCGTGGCAGGGACTATCTTTTTAGGAATATGGCTGGGAAAATTGCTGAAAATGGACAAGGACACTTCACTGATGACTTCTACCGGAAGTGCCATCTGCGGTGCGGCCGCCGTGCTTGGAGCCGAGCCTGTAGTGAAATGCGAAGGACACAAGACGGCCATTGCCGTATCTACGGTCGTGATTTTCGGAACCATCTCCATGTTCCTCTACCCGATCATGTACCGCACGGGAATCCTCGACGGACTGACTGACACAGGGGTTGCAATCTATACCGGAAGCACTCTGCACGAAGTCGCTCATGTGGCCGGAGCCGGGAACGCAATGGATCCTACCGATACGCTTGGCATAGCCGGAACGGCCACCATCACAAAGATGATCCGTGTGATGATGCTGGCTCCCGTACTCGTAATCATGAGCTTTGCACTGGCCGGACGCAAAAAGGCTTCACCCGAGGGAAAGGCCGAAAAAAGCAAGATCACCATACCCTGGTTCGCTTTCGGATTCATCGGGATAATCTGCCTGAACTCGCTGCTGCAATATGCGCTGGGAGTGGAGAGCGTGAAAGAGATTCCGCTGAACGGTGCCATCGAATACATCGACACCTTCATGCTGACCATGGCAATGACCGCACTCGGAACAGACACCAGCATCGAGAAGTTCAAGCAAGCCGGAGCACGCCCCTTCGTCCTGGCCGGACTGCTTTATGTATGGCTGGTGGGAGGAGGCTATCTGCTTACCAAATACCTCGTGCCAATGATCGGATAAAAAACATGAAAACGCGAAGGTACGGAGCCGAGCCTCAATGCAATCTTCAGCATCCGCTCTCTCTGCCTTCGCGCAGCTTCTGCCAAGATCAATCTTCCTTTATTTCCTCTATCGGCGTAACGTCCTGAATCTTAGCCTCCTTTTTATGGAAACGGATAAGGCGCACAACGTCTGTCAGCGAATAAACGATAAACGATATGCCCAGCATGATGAAAGGAACCATGGCCGCCTCAAACGGATTGAACAAGACAACCAGACCGGATGCCACAATCAGCACTGGTATGAAATACATCACCAAAGGAACTGCAAAATACCGTCTGGCAACCAAAAGCCCTGACAACTGGTTCAGCCCTCCCAGCAGAAGCAGCACACCCAGCACATACATCAGGATAGTCACAAAAAAGGCCGGCATCAGAATAAGCCATAACCCGAGAAAGGCACTGCCCAGCGCAACCACAGGAAATATCACTCGCACATTCTCCTGCCTCATCTTCCGCCGTACATAAAAATAGGAAAAGATCCCGAACAGCCCGGGAATAAGAAACAGCGCGCCAATCGTTATCACCAGATAAGTAACGGCCACATCGGGCCACGCCACAAGCAGCACACCGATTACCAGCGCACACAAAGAACTGATGATGCCATAATTTAATGAATTCATACAAAACGGGGTTTAAAATACAGTCACGAATATAAGAAAGAAGTACGATATAACAAACAGAAACAGCATAAAATCCCAAATCCGGCAACCGATCATACCTACTCTTTAGTATTTAATATCTTTTTTTACCTATATATAGGTATTGTCCGCTTTTCTGCATCCCCATAACTTTGCTTCCGTTAAAAACAACAAAAAGCAAAGAAGAAAAATGAAAGGAAAAGTATTTTTATTCTCCCTCATTCTTGCAGCATGTTATGCACATGCGTTCGCAGCAGGCGAATCAGCAAACAACCATTCAGACGCAGCGGATGAAAAGCAGGAACAGCCTGCCAAAAAGAAATCACGCTTCACAATCGGAGGCTACGGCGAAGCGGCATACAGCCGCAACTTCTTCAGTGACAACTACCTGAGATACACAGATGCCGAAAAGTACAGAAACAGCAACAGCAAGCACGGACGGTTTGACCTGCCGCATGTTGTGCTCTTCTTCGGATATGATTTCGGCAAAGGATGGACTATGGGCACTGAAATCGAATTCGAGCATGGAGGCACCGAAAGTGCCGTCGAGATTGAAGACGAAGAAGGAGGCGAATATGAAAGCGAAATCGAACGAGGCGGAGAGGTTGCCCTCGAACAGTTCTGGATCCAGAAATCCTTCTGCCGGCAGTTCAACATCAAAATCGGACACATGATCGTTCCTGTAGGCGGAACAAACATGCACCACACTCCTACAGAGTTTTTCGGGGTTTACCGGCCCGCCGGAGAAAACACGATTCTGCCTTGTACATGGCACGAAACAGGCGTCAGCATCTGGGGGCAGGCAGGCGACTGGAGATATGAAGCCATGCTGATGCCTGGACTTGACTCCGACCGCTTCGGCCGTGAGAACTGGATCAAAGACGGAGCAGCCAGCCCTTACGAATTCAAGATAGGCAATTCCATAGCGGGGGCTTTCCGCATCGACAATTTCTCCGTCCCCGGACTGCGCCTTTCATTAAGCGGATATGTGGGCAATTCTTTCAATAACCACCTGACCGAACCGAAAGCTGGATATAAAGACATCAAAGGAACAGTGGGAATCGGAGCTTTCGACTTTCACTACAATGCGCACAACTGGGTTGTCAGAGGAAACTTCGACTACGGGCACCTCTCTGATGCCGATGCCATCACAGCCGTCAACAAGAAATACCGCGACGACGCTCCGTCGCCCAAACAAAACGTAGCTTCTGACGCTATCGCCGGAGGCATTGAAGCCGGATACGACATATTCTCCCAAATCAGCAAGATGCGCCAAAAAGAACAAAAGTTTTATGTATTTGCACGCTACGACTACTACGATTCCATGCACAAGATGGCAGGAAACGTATTGAAATATGACTGGTGCAGCCGCCACCGCATCGCTGCCGGCATAAACTACTATCCGATGAAGGAGATTGTCATCAAGGGGGAATACGCTATCGGGCTCCTGAAAAAGCAATACAACAACGAACCTGCTCTCTCGTTCGGCATCGCTTACGCAGGACTTTTCAATCTATAAAATGAATGATCAGATACAGATAACAAAAAAACAGAACGAAAATGAAAATGAAAAATGTATTGATGGCATCTGCGTACATGGTACTGGGTGCATCTTTCATGACAGGCTTTTCTGCCTGCAGTGACAACGAAAACACTCCGGAACCTGAAGAATTGAGCCAACAGGAACAGGCGCTGAAGGCAGTCATTGAAGACTATGTGAACAAGTCGGTCGTCCCTACATACAAAGGACTGGCTGACGCTGCAATCGAGCTGGCCGACGCATGCCGCGCCATGTGCAACGCAGGCCCTTCAAACCTGACGGAGGACATGGTAAAGCAAGCCGGAGAGAAATGGATTACTGCCCGCCGTTACTGGGAGCTAAGTGAAGCATGGCTGTACGGAGCTGCCGCCGACTACAATATTGATCCGCATATCGATACCTGGCCGCTGGACAAGACAGCGATGGAGAACATGCTGAACAATGAAAGCCAGATGGCACAGATGAAAGACGAAGAAAGCGCCGCCACCTATGTGAGCAACAGCCTGGGACAAGGCTTGCTGGGATTTCACGCCATCGAATACATGCTGTTTGAGCCGGCAAACGCAACAACCGACCAGACCAGTCCGCGCCCGGCAGGCAAATTCACTGCAAACGAGCTTTATTATATGGCCGCTGTAGCCGATGACTTGCGCAACCAGTGTGTACGCCTGGAGATTTCATGGGCAGACGAAGGCACATACAGCGAATCTTCTGAAAAATGGACTTATCTGGCAGACGCAGAACTGGAACCGACTTTCTATTACGGCGAATCGATGAAAAACGCCGGACAGGGCGGAAGCAAATACAAATCATATGCAGAAGCTGTGCAGGAGCTGCTGGTAGGCGCCCAAGACATTGCTGACGAAGTGGGAGGACAAAAAATTGGCAACCCGATCGGCAACGGTGTGGAAAACGATGCCAACTACATCGAATCTCCGTATGCACTGAACTCAATCACCGACTTCATCGACAACCTGAAGAGTGTCCGCACCGCCTATATGGGGTATCAAACGGAAAATGGAGTGACAGAAAACTACATCCAGCCGGTCGAACACTCGTTAAGCGACTACATCAAAACCGTTGACCCGGAACTGGACACGAAAGTTATCAATACCATCGAGGGAGCCATCGAAGCCATCGGAAACATGAAAGAGCCGTTTGCATCCACAGCCCGTGATCCGCAATACGAACAAGTGAATCTGGCCGCACAAAAAGCCTGCCAGGATGTAAACGATATTTTGGATGAAGTGATGAACGCTATCCAGAACAATTGATACCGAAGCGTCCATGCATTGGTCGTCCTGTGTGCAGCACAACAAGATGCGTGCAGCCCTCCATTCGACTGTTATCAGACCGGCACACGATTTTCCCGGCTGCACGCAGCACAGCGCACCGTTTGCAAAGTCATCTCAAAGCAAAAGCTTTGAGATGACATACCCATCTTTTATAACTGACTCAATGTTGTTTTATGAAAAAAATTTATTTGCTCAGTACACTATTACTCACAGGATTAACAGCCTGCAGTGATGAAAATCCGGCTACTGATCCGGAAAACAATCAGGAAAACCAGGAACTGCCGGAATGGTATTACACCGGCGGCGAACTGGGAACCGCGTTCATTTCAACATCCGCCGCATACGAACAGCCGACACCGGCGGTAGAAAATGCAGACATGACCCTGTCATTCAAGCGAGGCGAACAGCTTTTTGAAAAAGTGTTTGTCAGCAACCCCGACGGTGTACGCGGCGGTTTAGGCCCGACTTACGTACGAAGCTCATGCATGCATTGCCATCCGGGATACGGACATGGCAAAAGCCAGCCCGACGGTCCGTTCCAAACAAACGACATGGGCAATGGCTATCTGCTGGTTGTATACAATCCTTCAACCAATGCATATGTCAACTGGCTTGCAGGAATGCCTCAAGGACACGCGACTGTTCCGTTCAAGGCTCCCCTCGATGAATCAAAAGTCATATTGACATGGCATGAATATACTGACACATACGGAAACAAGTTTCCCGACGGAGAAACTTACAGTCTGAGATATCCGGAAGTGACACTGCCTAAAGACGCTGTTTACGCTTACAATGAAGGTGTTCTGTCGGATGCCGACATGGGAAGCTATGAAGTGCGTCTGGAATCGACCATCGGCATTTACGGAACAGGGCTGCTCGATGCCATCAGCGACGAGGATCTGAAAGCGGAATATGCAAAGCAGGAAAAAGACGGTTATCTGAAGAACGGCATCAATCCCGCTTTCTTTCAGAACGGCGAATGGACAAACCAATATACAAGCAAGGAAGCTACATCCGACGGAAAGAAGTATCCGTACCGTTTCACGTATGCACTAAGCCGCGGACCATTGCAGGATGCGGCCGGAGCAAATGCTTTCTGGAACATTACAAACGTTACACGAAGCGACCGGAAATATCACTATAAGGATGCTGGCGGATACTATGCAAAGGCTGCCGCACAAGATCCGGACGTACAGGCTGGATTTGCCGATTACATTGCGCAGGTTGATCCGGAAAAGAAACACAGCGACTGGCACACAGCCGACATGGAACAAAACATCCTCAATTACCTGAACGCTACCAGCCTTGAAGCTGAGATATCAGACCAAAGCTACATCGATCTGATGGTATGGCACAGAGGGCTGGCGGTACCGGCCGCACGCAATATAGACGATGAAGAAGTGCTGAGAGGAAAAGAACTCTTCGAACAAATCGGCTGCGCTTATTGCCACAAGCCAAGCTGGACAACCGGAAACGACGAGATACGCGATCCGGCAGGCTTCTTTACCGGATCAACAGCCAACGAACTGCCGCGTTATCCGAATCAGAAAATATGGCCTTACTCAGACATGATCCAGCACAAGCTGCATATGCAGAATGACATCCGCACAGGCTGGTGCCGCACGACTCCGCTTTGGGGGCGCGGACTACACCAGAGATGTACGGGAGCCGAGTATGCAGACCGTCTTCACGACTGCCGCGCACGTACCACGACCGAAGCGATCATGTGGCACGGAACCAGCAAGGAAAGCGATGCCTATGAAACGACAGAAAAATTCCGCCAGCTTTCCAAAGAAGACCGTGACGCAATCGTAAAGTTCATCGATTCCATCTAACCCCTATAACAAGGATGCGCCGTTATATGCCCAGATGCAAACGGGCTCGCAAATGATTCCGCTCAGCACAGGCACTCTGCCGCATCCTGCCGTTTCCCAAACGTCCCGTAGCTTTTATCCGCAACCGAGCGACGGGACGTTTTTCGGGAATAAACGCCAACAACAGACTTACAATGAGAATTATCAAATACCTCTGTTTCGGAACGGCCGGAGCACTAATCATCTTAATGATAGCCGCCACAGTTCTGGAAAAAACGGGAGGCACTTCTCCCGGATCGTCTTCCATTTACAGTTCACCATTATTCATCGCCGCATGGGGCACGGCAGCAGTTGCATCCGCCATTTATATCTTCAAGCGGAAATTGCAGAAAAGTCCGTTCTCTCTCCTGCTCCATCTTGCATTCCTCGTCATTCTGGCAGGAGCCTTTGCCACTTACCTGAACGGCAGGCAGGGAAGCATCCATCTGCGTGTCGGCGACCGGCCTTCGGCTTCGTTTGCCGCGTCCCATAAGGAAGAAAGGTTTCCTTTCCAGATCCAACTGACTGATTTCTACATCGACTATTACGAAGGAAGTGCCGCTCCAATGGATTTTACAAGCCGTATCCGCATTACAGACAACGGAAACGCCATCGAAGCAGACATTTCCATGAACAACATCTTTTCTTACCGTCACTACCGCTTTTACCAGTCCTCTTACGACAAGGACATGAAAGGAAGCACCCTTGCCGTATCTTATGATCCATGGGGAATCGCCATTACATATGCCGGATATCTTCTGCTTCTGGTTTCCATCTGCGGATTCTTCTTCCAAAGACACAGTGCCTTCCGCCGACTGCTGCGCCATCCGGTTTTGCGAAAAGCATCAACGGCCGTATGCTTGCTGCTTTGCCCGTCACTCACAGCATTTGCTGCGGAACAACCGAAGCACCTGTCTAAGGAATCGGCATCAAGCATAAATGGCATTTATCTTTATCACCAAGACAGGATCTGCCCGCTGCAAACATTAGCGAAAGATTTCACTCTCAAGATATACGGAAAATCCAACTATAAAGGACTGAACGGAGAACAGGTGCTTACCGGGTGGTTCTTTTTCTACGACGACTGGAAAACGGAGCCGATCATCCGCATCAAAAGCAAAGCCGTGCAGCGAATGCTGGGCATCAAAGGGCAATACGCCTGTCTGAACGATTTCTTCGGAGCGGAAGGATACAAACTAAAAGACAGCGGGCTGGAACAAGATGCAAAATACAAGCGGGAAATAAACGAAGCCAACGAAAAATTCAATCTGATCAGCATGGTGGCGACAGGAAGCATGCTGAGGATATTTCCCTGCCGGGAAAACGGAAAGATACGCTGGTTCTCCCCTGTGGACCGGCTTCCTGACGACTTGCCGGCAGACCAATGGCTCTTTATCCGGAAAAGCCTGGGACTTCTGGGCGAGCAGGTGATGAGAAACGACGAAGCGTCGATTAGGGAAATCGCCGGCAAAATCAGAAAATACCAGCAGAAAACAGCAGGCGGAACGCTTCCATCCGACAGGCAGATTGAAGCAGAAAATCTCTACAACAGCCTGAACTACACCAAGATTCCTGCCTTCTGCTGCCTGGTAATCGGCCTTTTCGCATTCATCCATAACTGCCGGAAGCTGGTAAGGAACCAGACCCTGAAAAGCAAAACCGAAAAACGGATATCCATGATCCAGTCTGCACTGCTCGGCCTTTTGTTTGTCTTTCTTGCGATACTGATCGGACTGCGCAGCTATATCAGCGGACACATTCCTGTTTCAAACGGATTTGAAACGATGCAGGCTATGGCGGCATGCGCTTCATTGATTTCCCTGCTCTTCAGGAAGAGATTTGAGATGTCCATTGCCTTCGGCTTCATCATCTGCGGATTCGCCCTGCTTGTTTCCATGCTTGGAGAGTCAAATCCTCCCATCACTCCGCTGATGCCGGTACTTGCATCACCGCTGCTCAGCATCCATGTGCTGACCATCATGATTTCGTATGCGCTACTGGCTTTTCTCATGCTAAACGGTACGGCAGCCCTGATCATCCGATATGCAGGAAAGACACAGAATGAAGCGGTCAAACGACTCTACATCATAAACCGGATCTTGCTGTATCCCGCGATTTTTCTGCTCGCTTCAGGAATCTTCATCGGCGCAGTCTGGGCAAATGTTTCATGGGGACGCTACTGGGGATGGGATCCCAAAGAAACTTGGGCACTAATCACACTGATGATTTACTCTGCCGCATTCCATACAGACTCGCTTCCCTACTTCAAAAGGCCGATGTTCTTTCACTGGTTCTGCATCATCGCGTTCCTTTCAGTGCTGATAACATATTTCGGCGTCAATTTCTTCATGGCCGGACTTCACAGCTACGCA
>SDWH01000021.1 GCA_019550975.1 Bacteroidales bacterium SW299
AGTATTATAACCATGCGAACGAGCCGGTGCATCTGGTGCCTTTCCTGTTCAATCGGCTGGGGTGTCCGTGGCTGACCCAGAAATGGACACGCCATATATGCAGCAACGCCTATAAGAATTCCGTGGAGGGACTGGTGGGAAATGAAGATGTGGGGCAGATGTCGGCATGGTATGTGCTGGCGGCAATCGGAATTCACCCTTCTTGTCTCGGATCTGCACGCTACGAGATAACAAGCCCTGTGTTTGATGAGGTGCGTATCAATCTCGATCCGTCTTACTTTAAGGGAGGCAGTTTTGTGATCAAGGCGCTGAATAACTCAGGGAAGAACCGATACATTCAGAAGGCGCGCCTTAACGGCCGACCTTACAACAAATGTTACATTGACTTTGAAGACATCGCTTCCGGTGGAGTGCTTGAGCTGTTTATGGGCGATACTCCTAATAAGAAGTGGGGAACGGACTGAGTGTGCCGTCCGGACTGAACGGAACGGTCTGGATTTCCGGTCTGTAATAACATAATAATATATAAAGATGAAAAAACGAATAGCATTACTTTCTTTGTGTTTTGTATGCGGCCTGACTTATGCGCAGGAGAGCTTTACCGACTCTGTCAGGCTGGTCAAGGAGAATTACATCAATGTATTTATCGGAAATGATCCGGCAAAAAAGGCGCTGGTCGACCGATTGGCTGAGGTTCCGAAGGAGAAGGAGGCTTCAGACCAGAATGTGATCGAGCTGCAGCAGCTTTATCCCATTTCCAGAGAAGAGGTGAACCGTCTGGTAGAGAGCATCCGGGACGACGGATCGTGGGGTGACATCGATTATGCGGACACGAAACGTTCGGGATGGAGTCCCAAGATACATACGGAACGGATTCTCACAATGACCAAATACTATTGGCGGGAGAGAAAAAGTTTGGACGCGGATGATATGTCCCGGCTGACGGGCGCTATTCATCGTGCCATGAACTTCTGGTTCTCCAGCAAGCTGGTGTGTAAAAACTGGTGGTATAACCAGATCGGTATTCCGCGTACGCTTGGACCTGCGTTTCTGCTGTTTGAGCAGGAGATGACCGGAGAGGAGAAGCGGGAGGCGGTCGAAGTCATGAAACATTCTTCTTTCGGGATGACGGGGCAGAACAAAATCTGGCTGGCCGGAAATGTATTGCTCAGAGCCTTGCTGGAAAACGACTGGAAGCTGGTCAGGGAGGCACGGACGGTGATTGGCTCTGAAATAACGGTAGGAGCGGGAGAAGGAATCCAGGCCGACTGGAGCTTTCACCAGCACGGGCCTCAACAGCAGTTCGGCAATTACGGCTTGTCTTTCATAAGCAATATGGGTTTCTACTCGGAGGTATTTGCCGGAACTTCGCTTGCTTTTACCGGGAGCCAGCAAAAGACGCTCGTTTCTTTGCTGCTCGACGGGTATCGGTGGATTGTGTGGAAAGGGTATTGGGACGTGAATGCCCTTAACCGCCAGCTGTTTAGAAACGCTGACAGGGACAAGGGGTTTATCTTGCTTTTCACCGCCTGCTCTTTGATGAAAGGGAGCACGCCGGAAGTAGAGGCGGAGATTGAGGACATGATCAGACAAAGTGGGCTGGACTCGGATGTGGCAAATACGTTTGTCGGAAACAAGCACTTCTGGAAATCAGACTATACGGTTCATCGGACACCACGCTGGATGGCTTCTGTACGGATGGCTTCCGAAAGGGTTATCGGAACGGAGCTGGTGAACGAGGATAACCTGAAGGGATATTATATGGCAGACGGGGCTTTATATACTTATGTGAGAGGCGATGAATACCATAACATCTTTCCTTTCTGGAACTGGAGAAGGATTCCGGGCATTACGACTTACGAAAGCGAGGCTCCCATACCTGATCCCAATCGGACAGACTCGCGGAATCACTCTTCGCGTGTGGGAGGCGTAAGTGACGGTACGACCGGAATAACCGCCATGCAGCTGAGGCGGAACGGACTGAATGCAAACAAGGCATGGATCTTTGCGGACGATTATATCTTGTGTATGGGGAGCGACATCCGCTCGGACAGTTCGGCTTCCGTCATCACGTCTGTTGACCAGCGTTTCAGAAGGGGAGAGGCCCGTTCTTGCGGCAACGGAAGGTTCTTCCATGACAACACAGGGTATATCATCCTGCAAGCCGACTCTTGTGCGGTGCTGACAGAGCAGAAAAGGGGACAATGGCATGATTTCATGGGGATGTACAGGCCGGAGATGCTGGAAGAAGAATCCGTATTTTCAATCTGTCTGACGCATGATAAGAAGCGTCCGTCCGGCTATATCTATCTGATATTGCCGGCAAGCAGTGTGAAGGAGGTCGGAGATTTTGATGCGGAGAGTATCCGGATCGTCCGGAACGACAAGGATGTCCAGTCCGTTGTCATAGGCGGGTTGTGCTATCTGGCCGCTTATCAGAAGACAGAAGTGAAGACAGATAGCGGGGATGTCCTGGATATACCTTATCCGGGCACTTACATCATTGATATGCAGAAAGGAGAAATACGGCAGAAAGCGTATTTCGAAATGTAAAGATATCGGGCAGGGCTGACGCATTACTTAATAAACTGAAAATCAAATTAAGTTTGAAAAAGCTCAGTGATAGATCCTATTTACAACAGCTTTTTTCTTTACTTTTGTCCTGTATATTCAAGTTAAAAGCATCCAATGGAAATCATCTCAATACTCCGTACAATAAAGGATCCCCGTCGTGAGCATTTAAGGGAACACAGTTTCGAGTGCATATTTTATATCGCAATGGCAGCAGTCATCGGCGGTGCGGAAAGCTGGTATGAGGTTGCCGATTTTGGCAAGATGCACGAGTCCTTCTTCCGCTCACGTATAAAGGACTTTAAATGCGTCCCTTCTCATGACACTTTCAACCGCGTATTTTCCCTTCTTTCTCCCAGTGAACTCGAAAAAGGCTTCCGTACCTGGATACGTGAGATTTGCGGCAAATACCGTGGCCTTGTATCCATAGACGGTAAAGAGATATGCGGTGCACGTGAAGAGAAGAGTGACGGCAGTTTTGAATCTCTCCGTATAGTAAGTGCCTGGGCGTCATCCAACGGTGTCTCCCTAGGCCAGGAAAAGGTAAGTGACAAGAGCAACGAAATAAAGGCAATCCCCCTGTTGATAAAGGCTCTTGACCTTGAAGGCTGTATAATTACCATTGATGCCATTGCCTGCCAGCATGAAATAGTAAGTACAGTCATCGATGCAAAGGCAGACTATCTTATAAGCGTAAAGAAGAACCAGAAGAAACTTTATGAAACGATAGAAGGCTGGTTCTCTGACATTGACATATATGGAAACAATATTGACGGAAGAGGCCATATACCTCAGACAAGATACAGGTACAGCATAACGGAAGAGAGTTCACATGGGCGCTTCGAGAGGCGTGTATGTCAGGTATATAACAATGGAGTCCTGTCTAAAGTCCTGAAAGGGAAAGGTGTAAACTCGGTGGCATGTCTGACTAACACGAAAAAATATATAAAGTCAGGAAAGACCACAGTGGAGAGGCGCTACTACATAACATCCCTGCCATTGGATTCTGAACGTATAACTGAAACCATCAGAAGCCATTGGAGTATTGAGAACAACCTTCACTGGCAGCTTGATGTCTCATTCAATGAGGACAGTCAGAAAAAAAAGAAAAATGCGGCACAGAATTTTTCACTGCTCAACAAGATTGCCATGACACAACTAAAAAACAACAAGAGAAAAAGCAAGCCTTAAGGGTAAAAGGAAAATGGCGGGATGGAGTGATGAGTTTCTTGCAGAACTTTTAGATGCACCATGGCAAAATGATGATATCAAGTAATGCGTCAGCCCTGAACATCGGTTTCAATTTATCTCTTCACTGGAGTGATACGTTCGTTTCACTGGAGTGATGCGTTCTCCCCACTGCAGTGAGGACATCGTATCACTCCAGTGAAGAGGTAAAAACAACAAGACAAAGATAGAATAATTTTCGGAACAGTGCAATTTTTCTTCCCCGCACGGTACCAGGATTATCCGAAGCAGATCCCCATGTGGCGTCCCTGCACAACCAGGTCGTGTTCTTCCGTAACCAGCTTCAGCTTGCCGGCCACCTCACTCAGAGCAACCGAGTCAATGCTGTCGCCACGAAGCGCGACCATCTTTCCGAAACGTCCCTGGGCAATCAGGTCCACCGCATGGCCTCCCATACGGGTAGCCAGATTACGGTCGTAAGCCGTCGGGGCGCCTCCGCGCTGAATATAGCCCAGCACAGTTTCGCGCGTTTCAAACCCTGTTTCATATTCTATTTCTTCCGCTATATATTGAGCGGCTTTCTTTCCGCCCAAGGTCTGGATGCCTTCTGCCACAACCACGATAGAGTAAGGCTTTCCCCGCTTCAGCCGGTCGATAATCGCGTCGCCTATCCGATGCATGTCGTACGGAATTTCAGGAAGCAGAATGATGTCGCCTCCCCCGGCCATGCCCGAGTAAAGGGCTATCCATCCGGCCTTATGCCCCATCACCTCAATCACCATCACACGCTGGTGCGAACTCGCGGTCGAGTGCAGGCGGTCGATAGCGTCGGTAGCGATAGAAACCGCCGAATCGAACCCGAACGAAACATCAGTTCCCCACACGTCGTTGTCTATTGTTTTCGGAATCCCCACCACATTCACTCCCATTTCGGCCAGCCGTGCGGCGGTTTTCTGCGTGCCGTTTCCGCCGATGCACACAATGCAGTCCAACTGGTGGTCTTTGATTGTCTGAAGCAGGATGGCCGGCTTGTCTTCTGAAAAGGCGCCGCTCCCTCTCCGCTTGAACGGCTTGACGCGGGACGTTCCCAGAATCGTGCCGCCCAAATTCAGCAAGCCCGTCAGCGAATTATTGTCCAGCCGGACAATATCATCGTCCAGCAACCCTCTGAAGCCGTTCCGGATGCCGTACACTTCCATTCCATAATGGTTGACGGCCGCTTTGCATACCCCGCGAATCGTAGCGTTGATGCCCGGACAATCACCGCCTGAAGTCAAGATTCCTACTTTCATAGTCTACCGCATTTAAATTTGTGATGTAAAGGTAAGAAAAAAGTAGCCAAAAGTCGCCACTAAGGGAAAAATAATACACGCCGCACAAAAAATTGGAAAGAAAAAATTACCTTTGCAGATGGAGTGTTGAAATAAAGACAGCAAATGAATACAACAAAAGTGATAGGAAAAATATTCGGTTCGCGGCAGAGGGCTATCGAAAAGTATGCCACTGAAACAGAAGCCATTCAGAACCGGGTATTCCAGAAACTGATACAGCAGGCCGCTCCGACGGAGTGGGGAAAGAAATACGACTACGCGCACATACGGACCTATGAGGATTTCCGGCGCGTACCCATCCAGACCTACGAAGAAGCAAAAGGCTACATCGACCGGATGAGGCACGGAGAAGAAGACGTGCTATGGCCGGGAAAGATTATCTGGTATGCCAAATCCTCCGGAACGACAAACGACAAAAGCAAATTCATCCCGGTGAGTCAGGACGGTCTGCACGGAATACACTACAAGGGAGGAGTTGACGCCGTCGCGCTTTATCTGGCGGAAAATCCCGAAAGCCGGTTCTTCTCGGGCAAGGGACTGATTCTGGGAGGAAGCCACAGCCCCAACTACAACGTGAAAGACAGCCTGGTGGGCGACCTGTCGGCCATTCTGATCCAGAACATCAACCCGCTGGTAAACTTTATCCGCGTTCCGAGCAAGGAAATCGCGCTGCTCAGCGAATTTGAAGAAAAGGTGGAGCGCATAGCCGAAACAACCATCCACGAGAACGTGACCAACATCTCGGGCGTTCCCTCATGGATGCTTGCTGTCATCAAACGCATTCTTGAGAAGACAGGAGCGAAACACCTGAACGAAGTGTGGCCCAATCTGGAGGTGTTCTTCCACGGAGGCGTATGCTTCACGCCATACCGCGAACAATACAGGCAGCTGATACCGGGAAGCCAGATGCACTACATGGAAACCTACAACGCCAGCGAAGGCTTTTTCGGACTCCAAAGCAATCTGAACGACCCTGCCATGCTGCTGATGATTGACTATGACGTGTTCTACGAATTCATTCCGCTGGAAGAAATCGACGACCCGGAACCGCATATCGTGCCTCTCACCGGCGTGGAAGTGGGACGGAACTATGCCATCGTCATCAGCACTTCGTGCGGGCTGTGGCGGTATATCCTGGGAGATACGGTAAAGTTCACCCAAAAGAATCCGTACAAGTTCATCATCTCCGGACGCACAAAGCACTTCATCAACGCTTTCGGCGAAGAGCTGATGGTGGACAATGCGGAAAAGGGACTGGCGCAGGCTTGTGCCGCAACAGGAGCACAGGTGCTCGAATACACGGCGGCCCCCGTATTTATGGATGCGGACGCAAAATGCCGGCACCAATGGCTGATAGAATTCAGCGTCATGCCGGATTCGCTCGAAAAGTTCCGCGACATACTCGACCGGTCGCTTCAGGAAATCAACTCCGACTACGAGGCCAAACGGCACAAGGACATCACCCTGCAAAAGCTGGAAATCATCGTGGCACGTCCCAATCTGTTCCACGACTGGCTGAAGCAAAAAGGCAAATTGGGAGGGCAGCATAAAGTGCCCCGGCTCAGCAACAACCGAAACTATATAGACGAAATCCTGCAACTGAACCATTAAACCGCTAAAAACCGAATGAAACCGATTCCCAAATACATCGCTCTGCTGCTGATTATCATCGGCTTCTATGCGTGCGCCAGCACCGGACAGCCCGACGGGGGACCATACGACGAAACTCCGCCGAAGTTCGTGCGCGCCACGCCCGAACCGAACGCAACCAACAACAAACGAAAGAAAATATCCATCGAGTTTGACGAATACATCAAGCTCGACAAGCCTTCGGAAAAAGTCATCATCTCTCCTCCCCAAAAAGAAGCTCCCGAAGTAAAAGTGAGCGGACACAGAGTGCTGGTGGAGTTCTTCGACACGCTGCAGGAGAACACGACTTATACGGTGGACTTCGGCGACGCAATCGTAGACAACAACGAAGACAATCCGCTGGGCAACTTTGCCTATGCATTCTCAACGGGAGAACATATCGACACGATGGAGGTGTCGGGCACCGTGCTCAACGCCCAGGACCTGGAACCGATAAAGGGCATTCAAGTGGGCCTTCACAAGGATCTGAACGACACGGCATTCACCAAACTGCCTTTCGCGCGCATTTCGCGCACAGACAGCCGCGGGCATTTCACCATCCGCGGAGTCGCTCCGGGAAAATACCGCATCTATGCGCTTCAGGACGGAAACCAGAACTATCTGTTTGATTCGAAAACGGAAGCCATCGCCTGGCAGGATTCGCTGGTCATCCCAAGCATGGCTCCGGCCGTAAGGCAGGATACCGTATGGAACGAACTCGACACGCTGGCCTACGACACGATTTATGAAGTGAAATACACCCGCTTCATGCCCGACGATCTCATTCTCCGCGCATTCAAGGAAGAAAATCCCATGCAGTATCTGGTAAAGAGCGAACGGGAGCAACTGAACCGCTTTTCTCTGTATTTCAGTGCAAAGGCCGATACGCTTCCTACAATCAAGGGACTTGACTTTGACGAGAAAGACGCGTTCGTAATCGAAAGCAACGCACGCCACGATACCATCCGATACTGGATAAAGGATACGACGCTCTGCGAACGCGACACGCTGACCTTCCAGATGGATTATCTTGCCACAGACACCCTGGGGAAACTGGTTCCCAAGACAGATACCTTGCGGATGATGAACAAAATCAACAAGGAGCGCCGCCTGGCAATGGCGGAAGACGCGCGGAAGAAAGAAGAGAAAGAACGGAAAAGAAGGGAAAAGCGAGGCGATACCATCAAGGCAGAGCCCAAGTTCTTTGCCATGACGGTCGATGCTCCTTCTAGCCTGGACATCAACAAAAACGTTGTGCTCAGATTTGAAGAGCCGGTTGAACATATCGATACCTCCGGCATTCATCTGGCCGTAATGGTAGACTCCGTATGGCAGGAAACCCCGTTCATCTTCAGAGCCGACTCCGGGGTTCACAGGCAATATCAGATTCTTGCAAACTGGGAGCCGGGGCAGGAGTATCAGCTCACCATCGACTCGCTTGCCATCAAGGGCATTTACGGACTGTATACGAACAAGACCGAAAACAAGCTGAAAGTGAAAACGCTTGAAGAATACGGCACGCTCTACCTGAATATCATAGGGGCAGGCCCTCATGCCATCGTGCAATTGCTGAACAGCAGCGATGCCGTGGTGCGCCAGCAGACCGTTACCGACAAGAACACATGCGACTTTTATTTCCTCCAGCCCAGCACCAAATACTATATCCGCCTGATAAACGACAGGAATAATAACGGTGTATGGGATACAGGAAACTACGAGAATAAAATCCAGCCGGAAGAAGTTTTCTATTTTCCCAAAGTTTGGGAAATGAAGGCTAACTTCGAGTTCGAGGAAACATGGGACATTCATGCCGTGCCGCTCGACAAACAAAAGCTGGATGAAATAAAGAAACAGAAACCAGAAGAAGCCAAAAAAATCAAGGACCGCAACAAAGAGCGGGCACGTAAATTAGGAAGAACATGAAAAAACTGATTCTTTGCCTCTGCCTTCTGATAGGAAGCATGGCAGCTAAAGCACAATGCGGCGCGGTAAACGACGCCATCAAGCCGGGCGAAACTCTGTCGTACGAACTGAAGTTCAACTGGAAGTTCATCTGGATCAATGCCGGATGGGCAAAAATGACAGTAAACGAAGCAACCTACAAAGGGATGCCCTGCCTGAGGACAGACCTGGAATCATATACAAACAAAAAGATAGACTTCTTCTTCAAAATGCGCGACACGCTGACCTGCATAACGACAAAGGATCTGGTGCCGGTGTATTTCCGCAAAGGAGCTGAAGAAGGAAAGCGGTACACAGTAGACGAAGTAAACTTCAGCTACCGGAACGGACTGTGCATCGTCGACCAGCAACGCACGCTTAGAGGAAATACAGACAAGCACCACGATGAAATGGAGGTCTGTGTATACGATATGCTGAGCATCCTGCTGCAGGCCCGCTCATACGATCCGACAGACTATAAAGTAGGACAAAAGATTCTGTTTTCCATGGCAACGGGAAGAGCGATCGAAAAACAGACACTTATCTACCGCGGCAAGGAAAACTTCAAGTCGGAAAACAATGTCACTTATCGCTGCCTTGTGTTCTCACTGGTCGAATATACCGCTGAAGGGAAAGAAAAAGAGGTCATCACATTCTACGTGACAGACGACCGCAACCATCTTCCCGTCCGCCTGGACATGTACCTGAACTTCGGCTCAGCCAAGGCATTCCTGACAAACATCGAAGGCAACCGGCATCCGCTGACTTCGATCGTGGAAGAAGGAAAATAAAGATCTCCCCAAATGAAATAACTTAAGACAAGAGGTTGTGTCGAAATGCCGGCACAACCTCTTGTGGTGAAAGAAAGCTGTTCCGACATTCCGGCAAAGCCTCGTGATCCGAAGCTTCAGGAAATGCATACACATCAGATCTGACATGACAAAAAGTCGGTCTGCCAACAAAAAAAGACGGACACCCGCAGGCATCCGTCCCTTTGCAGTCAATATTCAAAAGCTTTATTCTGCACCTTCATCGCTCAGCGTAGCAATACTTACCCGGTTCCAGTCGGCTTCCGAGAACATATTTCCAACGCCCTGTCCTTCTGCCGAGATACGGCTTGCACTGATTTTGTATCTGTTCACCAGTATCTTCTTCACTGCATCCGCACGTTGCTGTGCAATGCGTGCATTTACCTCTGCACTTCCTTCGGGAGAAGCATACCCTTTGATTGAAACAGTGCTTCCCGGATGATTCTTCATATATGTAGCGATACGCTCAACATTCGGAATCTGATCGGAGCCTACCGAAGTGCTTCCCTGACGGAAAGTAACGACTGACTCAAGCGACATGGTATGGCTGTTCTTAACGATTGTTTCGATCGGCGCATTCTGACATTCCGAAAGTTCCTTCCGACATTTTTCCAAAGCGTCCTGCAATTCGTTGGCACGTGCCGCGCTATTATCCAGCGCTTCTCTTTTGAGTTCAACCTCTGCGCGCAATGCGTTAACTTTTTTATTCAACGCCTCTGCCTCACACGCATCGTACGGACGCTGGATCGTCATATAGTGCTTGCCATTGCTTCCGCGGAAGTGGTAGGTCACACCAGCCAGAAGTTCCATTGCCGATCTGTTAACATTCAGTGCGGTTCCGTCCATACGCCATACTACTGCAGGCTTGATGTTGACAGACCATGCTTTCTCTGCGCCCAGATTAAAATTCAAGCTTGCTCCAAAACGGGTGGTCAGATAACTGTCGTCCTTTCCATAGCCCGAATTCATGAAGTCGTGTCCCCAGCCGAATCCGCTGACAGCTTCAACCTCAAACAGACGCGGTTTGCCAAGGTATCCTCCAAACAGATTGTTCAAGTTGATCTTGCCATTGGCAGTAAGAGTCAGTGCATCAAAGGCTGTACGGCTATATGAAGTGTTCACAGCAGACAACCCCTGAAATGACAGGCCGAATACCGGAGTTACCTGTTTTCCGAGTTCCAGGCCTACAGCTCCACGCATGTTCTTCCAGAAGGCAGAATGAGAGAGCGGAGTGACTCCGCCGCCGTTCAGGCCGATATACCAGTTGTCGAAGAAGGCAGTACCTTCATACGCTTTCTGTGCGTTCACAGACACAGCCATTGCAGCAAACAACGCTGCAACCATTGCAATTTTCTTTCTCATTTTCTTTTTAATTTAGTTAAGTTCTTGTTTTTAGTGTATTACAAAATCGATGCCATTTATGTATCCCATCTGGTGGAAAACAAAACAGACAAAGAAAAGTTTCATCCGTATATAAAAAAAATACCCTGCCAATTAAATTGACAGGATACTTCTTATAACAACCGGTTTACGTTATTTGTTCAATTTCCATGTAAATCCGTCTTTTGTATCTTTCACCTCAAAACCCAAGGCAGAAAGGCTGTCACGGATCTTGTCGCTGGTAGCCCAGTCCTTATTGGCTTTTGCTTTCATACGCTGTTCAAGCAGCATGTCAACAACTTTTCCGAACGCTTCTTCACGAGCCTCATTATTCTCAGTTTCCGACTTCAGTCCCAGAATATCAAACGCGAACAGACTGAACACATCTTTCAGTTCTTCCAGATCTTCTGCACTGATGGTCGCCTTCTTGTCAGTCACCGTATTTACCATACGGACAGCATCAAAGAGATGAGAAATTACAATCGGCGTATTCAGGTCGTCATTCATCGCCTCGTAGCATTTCTCACGCAATCCGGCCGGTTCTATGCCCGAAGTCGTTGCAGAAGGAGCAATGCGTTCCAGATTCTTGAATCCTTCCATCAAACGTTCGAGTCCCTTTTCGGCAGCCTGCAGCGCTTCATTGCTGAAGTCAACCGTACTGCGGTAGTGAGCCTGAAGAATGAAGAAACGGATTGTCATCGGCGAATAAGCTTGAGAAAGCAGCTTGTTGGAACCGGTAAAGAACTCCTCAAGCGTGATGAAATTGCCGAGCGACTTGCCCATCTTCTGTCCGTTGATGGTAATCATGTTGTTGTGCATCCAATAGCGCACCATCTGATGTCCCTCAGAAGCCACAGCCTGGGCAATCTCACATTCATGATGCGGGAAAACCAAGTCCATACCTCCCCCATGAATATCGAATGTTTCACCCAGATACTTGCGTCCCATGGCTGTACATTCGCAATGCCAGCCGGGGAATCCGTTGCTCCACGGAGAAGGCCAGCGCATGATGTGTTCCGGCTGCGCACATTTCCAGAGAGCGAAATCGGCCGGATTATGCTTCTCTTCCTGACCGTCCAGTTCACGGGTTGTATTGAGCACATCGTCAAGGTTGCGTCCCGAAAGCACGCCGTAGTGATGATCCTTATTATATTTTGCCACATCAAAATACACCGAACCTTCGCTGACATAGGCATATCCGTTTTTCAGAATCTCCTCCACCAGCTTAATCTGCTCGATGATATGCCCCGAAGCATGCGGTTCAATGCTTGGCGGAAGCACATTCAGCGCCTCCATCGCCTTATGGTAACGGATCAGATAATATTGCACAACTTCCATCGGCTCCAACTGTTCCAGGCGCGCTTTCTTTGCAATCTTGTCTTCTCCGTCATCCGCATCATGCTCCAGATGTCCTACATCCGTAATGTTGCGCACATAACGCACCTTATAGCCCAAATGCTTCAGGTAGCGGAAAAGAATATCAAAAGTGATTGCCGGACGAGCATGGCCCAAATGAGCATCCCCGTATACGGTAGGACCGCAGACATACATCCCGACATGAGGAGCGTGCAAAGGAACGAACAGCTCCTTCCTGCGGGTCAAAGTATTGTAAATAATCAGCTTGTCAGTTTCCATAATTATAATGATTAGTTGCGCAAAGTTATAAATTTATTAATTATCCGCAACCATCCGCGCGTTTTACTTCACCAATATGCATCCCCCTTCGGGTTGAATGACCATCTCCACCCTTGCCGGGTTTTTGATTTTCTTCTGCTCCACCTGCAGGCTTCTCCCCTTTCCGTCCGCATAGCATGACACTTCATCTCCTTTTTGAAGCATCGGGAGGTCCAGCTCCAGCTTCAGCGGTTCCTTCCGGGCGTTGATTCCGGCTATGTACCACCGGCTCCCGTTCCGCCGCGCCAGCACACAGTACTCTCCGGGATAGCCGTCGATGAATACCGTTTCGTCCCATGTGGTGGGAACCTCCCTCAGGAAGTCCAGCGCCTGCCGGGGAGCGTCGGTCAGGTTGTTCGGCGTGAGAGCGAAGTTCTGCACGGGATTCTGGAAGAGCACAGCCGTTGCGAGCTGGAAGGCGTCCGTTGTCCTGCGTGTCGTTCCCCCGTCGTTCGTGCGGTTGTAGCGCCTGTTCAGGAAGGTCCCTCCGAATTCCATGCAGCCCACTGCATTGCGGATGAACGGGTGCAGGCAGGCATTGAACGCTTCCATGTCATCGAAGTGCTGGCTGAACACAAGGTTTTCGGAAGCGAGTACCGCTTCGCTCCCCACGTAGTTGGGATACATGCGCTCCCATCCGCGGGGCAGCGTACACCCGTGGAAGATGACCATCAGGCCGTAGTCGTCCGCATCGCTCAGGATAGCCTCGTAGAGCCTCATCGTTTCCTGCTTGTCGCCTCCGAAGAAGTCCACCTTGATCCCCTTTACGCCGATTTCTTTCAGCCACTTCATTTCCTGTTTGCGCGGAATCGGGCTGTCCATCCGGTTGGTAGGGCTCTGCACGATGTCGTTCCAGTAGCCGCTCGAGCTGTACCACAGGAACAGGTCCACATCTTTGGAGCGCGCATACTCCGCAAGCTTCTTCATCCGTTCTCTGCCGATGTTCACGTCCCATCCGCAGTCTATCAGCGTGTACTTGAATCCCATTTCCGAGGCCAGGTCAACGAACTTCACCTGGTCTTCGTAGTTGATGCTCGCATCCTGCCATACGATCCAGCTCCATGTTCCCTTACCATATTTATACAGATGTTCCGAAGCGAAGCGCGGTTCGACCACATCCCAGGGTACGGTGGTCTCGACTATCGGCTTGAGATTGTCGCCGACCGTCACGGTACGCCACGGGGTTGCGCCGGGCAGGGCAAGGCCGGGCGCGACGGTTCCGTTCCCGTTGTTCTCTTCCGGCATGGGGAAAGCTACGGTGAAGAGCCCCTCCGGCGTTGCGTCGCTCAGGTGCGAGGCGCAGTACTTCGAGTCAACCCCCGTTTCGCTCACCAGCGCCCAGCCGTCATCGCCGATGCGGAACAGGCCGGGGAAGGTGAATCCGCGCCCGTACTGCGAGCGGGTCGTGAGCGGGGCGTCCGTGATGTACTCCTCTTCATAGCTTGGCTTGGTGCGCTTCCACCCGATCATCGGGTCGCTCTGGGGAGTGAGGAAGACGGTGGTCTGCTGCGGGAAGTCGAAGCCCGTCGCCTCCCTCTCGATGACGATGCTTCCGGTATCGCCGTAGCGAGGCATCTCGTAGCGGAAGGCAAGGTCATTGTCGCTCACGCGGAAGACCACGTCGAGCGGCTTCTTCCCGGCGTTCTCGAGCGTGACCGTCAGCTCGTTCGCGCGGTACTCCACTTCCGAGCGCTTGATGCGGTCCATCCGGTAGACCTCCTCTATCGTCCGGGTCTTCTCACCGGCGTAGGCCATCCCCCTGCTGAAGTCGCCCGCGTTCGATACGAATCCCAGAGGCGACTTCTCCAGAATGGTCTTTCCCCTGTAGGTTACCGAATAGGACGGGATCCCCGCCTCAACCGATACGTCCACTCTCAGCTGGCCGTCGGGACCGGAAACGCTTGCCTGCTGTCCCCACACGGAAGATGAGCCCAACGCCAGAACGAATAAAAATGCATGTCTTTTCATGGTATTGAATTGTATTTATATAGTGTTAGAGTTACAATCAATCACAAGCGGCGGCAAGTTATTAAAAATATTTTATATAGACAAAAACTCAAGCCGGCTCATAATAGCCCATGCAACAAAATATTATGAATGTCCGCCACATACCGGCACTGTCGGATAAAGCAAAGAAGCAATCTTGCCCCGAAAAGAAGAAGCTTTGAAGCCTTTAAAAATTCTGTTTTCAGGCTAGAGATATAAATCTCCAGCCTAAGGACATATATTTTCAGGCTAGAGATACTGAGAAACTGTTTTGAATTTCTCCAAAAAGTTTTTCTTGGCTTGATGTATTCGTTTTCGTGTGTGCTTTGGGCTATTTTTTTGTCTTTTCCGCTTCTGTTCTTCGTCAGATAGCCCGCTATCTTCCTCATCACACAAACGGAAATGCCTCAAAAACTCATCCCAAATCAGCACACGATAAATTCAAAACAGTTTCTGATCTCCAGGCTGAAAATAAACCTTTTCCAGAGGGTCCTGCTTCTTTTATGCAGTTCTTTCAGACTTTTCAGAATGGAAATGAGAATGCCCGGTCGGACAATCCGATTCGGTTTGTCTTGAACTATGCAGTTGTCTTTCTTCAGCATCTGCCTTTTTTACCGGCACGACATTGTACGGAAATTATTTCAAACTCATAAAACATGATGATTTTCAGAGAAAGACATTAGAAAAAGCACATGGTTTCCTCCATCTTTTGGATTATTTTGTCCTTTTTCTGTACAATTTTCTTCTTGATGAGATTATTTTTACTTACTTTTGTCCAACGGAAACAAACTTAATATCTAAATTTTAAAAATTTAATGTCTATGAATTACATTCTTTCTTATCGAAAGGCTGTGATGAGCTTTGCGCTTTCTTGTTTATGCGTGCTATGCGCTTTTTCACAGCAATTGACGGTGAATGGTATTGTCAAAGATTCAAACGGAGAGGCTGTAATCGGGGCCTCAGTAGTGGTTGAAGGGACAACCAACGGTTCGATTACGGACTTGGACGGAGCATTCACCCTTCAAAATGTTCCCTCAAACGCTAATTTGTCCGTGTCTTATATAGGTTATAAGACACAAGTCATTCCGGTAAACGGAAAAACAACATTCAATGTTGTGTTGCAAAGCGATTCTGAATTGCTTGACGAAGTAGTTGTCGTTGGTTACGGTGTTCAGCGCAAAAGCGACTTGACGGGTTCTGTAGCATCCGTAAAGGCGACAGACGCTTTGAAGACCATGCCGACAGGAAACGTATCTGATGCGTTGCAAGGACGTATGGCAGGTGTATCTGTGTTGAGCGGTTCGGGTGATCCGAGTCAGGACAATACCATCCGTGTGCGCGGTATCAATTCAATTACGGCAGAAACGGGCCCGCTGGTAGTTGTAGACGGTTTTATCGGGGGCTCACTCCAAAACCTGAACCCTTCGGATATCGCTTCTATCGAAGTGCTGAAGGACGCTTCTGCAACGGCGGTATATGGATCTCGCGGTGCCAACGGTGTGATTCTTGTGACGACAAAGAATCCGGGAGAAGGAAAGATGATGGTCAACTTCAACGCCTTTGCCAACATCAAGACCGTAGCCAAGTATCCCGACACGATGTCGCCGTATGATTATGCAGTGATGGTCAACGAGTATGGCAATGACATCGGCCATGGCGATTATTTTGATGCCACCCAATTGGCAGATTTGCAGGCAGGACGTGCCGGTTACGACTACAGCCGTGAAATATTCCGTACAGCCGTAACGCAGAACTATGACTTGTCTATAAGCGGCGGTAACGAAAAGACCAAATTCTTGGCCTCATTCCGCTATCAGAACGACCAAGGAGTTCTGCAGAAATCCATGAGCGAAACCTATAACTGGCGTTTGAAGGTAGATACCAAAATCAAAAAGTGGCTGGAAGTCGGATTGAACTTCTATGGAAACTATCGCAAGAGTTCTTCTCCGCGTGTCAACGCTTACCGCGGTATTTTGCAGACAGCCATGTATTTTGACAATACATTGTCACCTAAAAACGAGAACGGCGAATACAACAACGATGACTGGAGCGGTACTCACATGTATAATCCGATGGGGCATATCTGGGAATTGGACAGCGAAACTCAGACCATCAACAACCGCCTGCAAGGTTATGTACAGTTCAATATCATCGATGGTCTGACTTTCCGTTCGCAAATGGGTGTTCTGTTTGACAACCGCTTGTCAACAACGCTGGAGAATGAAAACAGCTACCAGATGTTTGCACAATCTAACAGCCGTGCTTACGCCCGCAGTTATTTTAACCTCAGTTGGCTGAACACCAATACATTGAGCTATGTAAAAGAGTTTAATGAGAATCATCGTATCAATGCTACGGCTGTGTTTGAACAGTCTTATGACAACAACTATAATCATTTGGGACGTGCTTACTTCCCAGATTATGTAGATCTGACTCACGGTTACAACAATCTGGCAATGAGCCAAAACGCGACATTGAATGAATTGTCGAGCGACCGGAGCATCAATACATTAATGTCTGGCATGTTCCGTGTGAACTATGTGTTCAAGAATCGTTATATGATAACGGCTTCTATCCGTGCCGACGGTTCTTCTCGTCTGAAAGACAAATGGGCTTATTTCCCTTCAGCAGCCCTTGCATGGGATATGAAGCAGGAAAACTTCCTGAAAGATGTCAACTTCATCGACCAGTTGAAACTTCGTCTTGGCTATGGTTCTGTAGGCAATCAGTCGGTAGAGCCTTATCGCATCTACTCAATGATGAGTGCCACACTTGGTGATGGTGGCAAAACCGTTTATGCGGTAGACCGCCCGAGTGCTCCTTATCTGAAATGGGAACGCAATGACCAGTTTAACGTGGGTATAGATTTCAGTGTCTTGAACGGACGTCTTCGCTTGACAGCCGACTGGTATAATAAAATGTCTAAAGACATTTTGCTGGAGCTTGCTCAGCCCACTCACATGGGTTATGGAGAATTGTTGCAGAATGCGGGTGAGATAAAAAATACCGGTGTGGAATTTACCATCAGTGCTGATCCGTTCGTAAGCAATGATCCTACAGGATTCAGTTGGCATACTGATCTGACTTTGACACACAACAAGGGTACTTTTAATAAAATACCAACCTATAATCATCGCCAGCAGCAAGCCGGAAACTATCAGAATGAACTGTTCCAGATGGTGGAAGGCGAAAAACTGGCCAGCTTCTGGGGATATACTTACGAAGGTTTGTGGCAGGAAAGTGATGTAAATGCCTTGTTCGTAGATGCTCAAGGCAATACAGACGGACGCACAAACGGCGATGTCTATGGTGTAGTAGCAGGTAACTCAAAGTATACCGATGTAAATAAGGATGGCGTGCTGAATGAAGAAGACCAAGGCATTATCGGTTGCGGCCAGCCTACTTTCAACTGGGGATGGAACAACACATTCAGCTACAAGAACTTTGACTTGTCATTCTTCTTGGTTGGATTCCACGGCTTCGACATTTACAATGCAACAAAGCAAATCGGTTTCAACCTTATCGGCAGTCAGCAAGTTGCTACCATTACTCCGATGAAAGATTGGCTGAATCACTGGACACCGGAGAATACCAATACAGATGTGCCTCGTTGGGATGGCAAGGGTACAGAAAACAAGGGTATGTACAGCACTCGTTTTGTAGAAAACGGAAGCTTTGTCAAGATGAAAAGCATTACGCTGGGATATACAATACCTCAGCAGGTCTGCCAGAAATGGGGCATTACCAATCTGCGCATCTATGCTTCTGTTCAGAATCCGTTCCATATCACAGGATATTCTGGCCTTGATCCGGAAGCAACGTTGGGTGATCCGTTAATTCAAGGTGTAGACTGGGGTAATTATCCGAATAGCCGTAATTACTTGATTGGTCTGAACTTTGCGTTTTAATTTGTTAAATCTAATAAACACAGTATAGCGATATGAAAAAACTAACATATTTTGCAGCCCTTGCGGGAAGTCTGCTCTTTGCCACTTCCTGTGTAGATCTAGACCAAGAACCGCAATCATTTATTACGGAAGAAGACTATATAGCCAAAATGGATCAGGCTGCCCTTGAAAATGCAGTTTCAGCGTTGTATAATGATTTGTGGTATGGCAATTATGGTTTCAACTGCCGTATCCAGCGGATTCAGGTCTGTGCAGATGAAATTACTTACCGTGCGGCTAAAGCAGGTAACGCCTTGGCTTATTATGAAGAGCTTCGTCCCAATATCACAGCCTTAAACGATGATTATGCACAGACTTGGGAAGGTTTTTACAGCACGATCAACAATGCGAACAAATTGATCAACAAAACGGTTATGCCGGAAGAAGCAGCCGCAGCAGACGAATATAAGAGGGTGTTGGGCGAAGCTTATTTCTTACGTGCCCTGAGTTACTTCTATTTAGTGCGTATGTATGGTGATGTACCTCTCATCATGCAGGAAACGGATGCATCCAACAATATGCCGCGTACCTCTGTAGAAGAAATTTATAGCACAGCTATTATCCCCAGTCTTCAGAGAGCTATTGAATGGCTGCCGGAGGAACCTCGAAACAGTGGTTCGACCCCGACCAAATGGGCTGCTGAAACTTGTTTGGCCGACGTATATATTACCATGGCAGGTTGGCCGTTGAACAAGGGTCAGGAGTATTATGAGTTGGCTGCTTCTGCTGCCAAAGATGTATTGGACAACAATCAATATCATCAGCAAGAGGTTAATTACGAAGATTTGTGGAAAGAATCCAACAAGACCAGCACGGAGTTTATGTTTTGTCTGTTCCATAGTCAGGCCAATAAGGTAATGCCCAGCAATTATGGCAAGTCTTATTATCCGGCGGATTATTACAACAATGAAACAAAGACAGTGAGAAACGGTTGGGCAGACTATTATGCCCGCAAGGAAGCTTTCTTGAACTATCCGGATGACAAGCGCAAGGACTGGAACTTTATGACCGAATGGTATTCTACCAGCAATCAGGTTGGCACTGATGAAAATAACAAGCCGATCTATGGTATTGTACAGTGGCAGAATAGCCCCGACGGTCTGCCTTGCATCAGCAAGTACTATGATTATGATCAAGGGCAAGCTGGACAAAACGCGCAGGCTAATGGTGTGACCAGCATTTATCGCTTGGCCGATACCAAGCTGCTTTATGCAGAGGCTTCCACTCGCGCTTCCGGTACTGTAAACGGGCAAGCCATACAAGCTGTACGCGAATTGCAAGAACGTGCGGGTTATAGTGAAAGAGGGATTGCTGAAGTACCAGACAATGTCAGCGCTGAAGAATTCCTTAATATCGTATCAAACGAACGTAGCTATGAGTTCTATGCTGAGATGCGCCGCTGGTTTGAACTGGTACGCTTGGAGATGGTAGATGACAAACGTCCTGAATCATGGGACGGATCATTGTTCAAGGCTAACAATCACTATTATTTCCCGATTCCGTACAATCAGATTATGTTGACCGGTTGGACAAACAATCCGGGTTATTAAAACGTCAGCCAGACTATTAGTCTGTAATACGAGAGAGGATGCTTTGCCGTGTGCATCCTCTCTCTTTTTTTATGCTATTCTGAAGGCATTCAGGTGCAGAATGATATCCGGAACTTCTGCATCAGAAAAGCGGACAAAAAATAAAGCCACAAAGTCGCAGAACATGCATTAAACCAGACGGCAAGTTCTGAGCCTTTGTGGCTTTGTGGCTTTGTTTTCAGAAGAGGTTATAATCAGAAAAGTCTATTCCTTCCTCAGCTCCGGCAATTTCACTTCTGCGATTTCTGCCTTTCCGCTGGTAATCAGGATACGGATGTCGCTTCCGCTGGTAAGATTGAAGCGGATGTCATCGTCGGCATTCGGCTTGACGGCTCCTCTCTGTACCGGAAGGAACTGGCCGCCTCCGCTTGAAATCTGTATCTCATAGGTCGAACCGGACTCCGCATTCTTCCATGTAACAAGCATGTGGTCGATCTTCGTGTTGTCTGCAAGTTCAAACGAAATGTATTCGCCCTTATCGCCGGTCCATGTGGTCGAATAGTCGCCGTCTACCACGTGGATGATATGGCTTGCGTTTTTGCTGGCACTGATGAAGTCGGTCGGATCAGACTGGATCGTTTCGCCTGTTGCCCCTCTGCCGTATGCCCTTATTTCAAGACCTTTCTTCAGGCGGATATCCTCGGATGAAGCTCCGATCATCAGTTGGAACATTCCCGGTTCAACCACCCAGTGCTTGTCGATGTCCAGAAGCTGGAAGTCACGCGGAAGAAGTTCGAACTTCACTTCTTTCGTTTCACCCGGTTCCAGATGCACGCGTTCGAACCCTCTCAGACTTTTCTCGTAAGTGGTTACCGAACTGACAACATCGCGCATGTAAAGTTGCACCACTTCATCTCCTGCACGGCTACCGGTGTTTTTGACCTTGCATGTCACCGTTACCGGCTGATGGTCGGTGATGACCGAGGAAGAGAGCCGCATGTCGGAATATTCGAATGTGGTGTAGCTCAATCCATAGCCGAACGGATAAAGCGGTCCGTTGATCCGCGCCTGGTTTCCTCCCATGCCCGGAGTCTGCCCTCCGTCAACCTGCGATGCCGGTTTGGCGGGGAAATTGAACGGAATCTGCCCTACGGTTTTCGGGAATGTAACCGTCAGCTTTCCTCCCGGGTTATAGTCGCCGAACAATGCTTCTGCAATTGCCCTGCCTCCTTGCGATCCGGGATACCACGCTTCCAGAATGGCCGGAACAAACTTGTCGGCCCAGTTGATGCTTAAAGGGCGGCCGTTTATCAGTACAAGCACAACGGGCTTTCCCGTTTCCATTACCGCTTCGAGCAGCTCCTGCTGATGGCCAGGGAGTTCGAGGCTGGTGCGCGATTTGTTTTCTCCGCAGGTCCGTATGCCTCCGCCCAACACCATTACCGCCACATCACTTTGCTTCACCTTTTCCACGGCTTCGGCTATGCCTTTCTTTTCATCGCCGGTAAGCGGATAGTCGATGATTTCCGATTCCGGCCAATGCGGATCCACCAGGTCGCATCCTTTTGCATACACCACCTCCGTGCCTTCGTTCACTTGATTTCTGATGCCCTCCAGTACGGTTGTGACTTCCACGGCAACCGGTCCGTAATGTGTAAGAGCGAATGATTTTTCATCGGCATTGGGCCCGCATACGGCAATGCGTCTGATTTTTGACTTGTCGAGCGGAAGCAGGTTGTCCTGATTCTTCAGCAGCACGAGTCCTTCGCGTGAGGCTTGCAGAGCCACGGCCTGGTGTTCGGCGCTGTTCACCTCCTTGTCGGCCAATTCCAGATCAGTCTGGTAGGGAGAGTCGAACAGGCCCAGCATAAATTTGACCCGAAGCACATCACGCACGCGGTTGTCAATGGTTTCCATGCTGATTCCGCCTTCCTTGACCAGTTCACGGAGCGGGAGCACAAACGAATCGGGCGAGCGGAATGTGCACCTCACGTTCAGTCCCGCTTCAACGCTTTGGCGGACCGCTTCTTTCATGTCCTTGGCTGTTTTGTGTTTGCTGTAGAGATATTCTACGGCATCACTGTCTGATACTACATAGCCACGGAAACCCATTTCACCGCGCAGACGCTTGGTGAGCCAGTAATAGCTTCCTTGAATCGGGAAGCCGTCATAGTCGTTGTATGAGCTCATGACGCCTAAAATCCCTGCCTCACGGATCACTCTGGAGAAAGGATATACATGGATGTTTTCCACTTCACGCCAGGACATCTGCGGATCGACGCGGGCAAAGCCTTCGCGCGCCCCTTTGTTGTTGCTGTACGCGATGAAGTGTTTTGCGGTTGACGCCACCTGCATGTCGGTCTGCAGGCCTTTAGCCATTTCAATGCCCAGTTCGGCCACCAGGTAAGGACTTTCGCCGTATACCTCTTCGTAGCGTCCCCAACGCTGGTCGCGGCCTACGTCCAGAATCGGAGCATACACATTGGTGTAGCCCAACAGCCTGGCCTCCCGTCCGGTGATATATCCGACCTTGTGTATCAGGTCGCGGTTCCATGAATGCCCCAGCGCAAGCTGTGTGGGGAAATTGGTGGCGATGTAATTCTCCACCCCTCTGATGCCTTCGTTCGTGAAGTCTACCGGGATTCCGAGCCGTGTTTCTTCTATAAAGAAGCGTTGCACCTCATTCAGCGCCCACGCATGGTTTGATGCCGGCCATACCAGATCGTTCTTGAGAGGCGGCACTCCCCACCCGCGGAAAGCGTTCAGATGTTCGTCGATTGCGCCGATTCCGTCCTTCCACAGCTGGTTTTTCCATTCCGATGTAGGAAGCGAGTCCTTCAGCACCCGCTGGTAGCCGTAGAGCGTTACCATCTGGCAGGTCTTTTCTTCCATTGTCATTTGAGAGAGAAGGTCCTCGATGCGTGCATTGATGTCAGCGTTCGGGTCTTCGTAAACATCTTTCTGTCCGTTCTTGTTGAAATCGATCCATTCCTTGTGATACATGCTCTTGTTTTTGGGCACATATGTTTTGGGAATGTTCAGGGCATTTGCCTCGGTGCCGAGTGCGGTGCAGGCAAGGATGCAGTAAAGGAATTGTTTTCTCATTCGATCTTAAAGCTTTGGTTAATATGTGCATAAAGATAGGCTTATTTTTTTGAAGAACGAGAACAAAATCGTTCATAAAATGGATTCTCCTGTCAAAATCTTCAGAATTGTTTGGACGAATCTTCAGACCGCAATGAGGTTTGTACAAACCACAGTGTGGTTTTTGTAAACCGCAATGTCGTTTATACGAACCACAATGCGGTTTACAGTTTCTGGCGGGAGAAACGATTTTTTTGTCCTTCCTGCCGAAATAACGGAAGAAGGTCTTTTCTTTTTCTGAACGCGGATGCCGTCGGAACATGTATGCGGGCGGTTTGTATGGCTGAGGGAGAAGCCGGCAATGACAGGCGGAACATACAGGCATAAAAAAAGGAGTACCGCTGTACTCCAACCTTTGTTAACCTTAAAATCTAATACTATGAAAAACACATTGCAAAGATACGGACTTTTGGGTTATCTGCAAACATTTGGGCTTAAAAAGCATGTTTTATAACATGTATTAAGATTCCCTTCCGCAGAGTTAAGGGATTTTCAGTAAAATGACAATGTCATGCACAAGTCATCTCTTCTTCATCGTTTTGTCATACGGAATGGCGATTTTTGAAACCGGCAAAAAAACGTCCGGAATGAAGTGCAATTCAAATGACAAACGGAAAGCTTGGGGAGTTGCTTTGCTGATGCTGCTCCTTTCATGCGGCTATCTTTTCTTTTTGGGATACCGTCTTTGCGCATATGGAGAATGGTAGGGAAACGCCATCCCTGATGTAAAGGTCGGGCGCAGAGCCGCAAGGCTGCGGAGCCCCCCCCGCGCCTTTGTGGCTCTGCGCCCGAAATATGATTCAGACAGGTGCTGCCTCAGATCATTTCTTGGACTTGACGAATTTGTATACGGCAAATGTCATCGGACCAATTTGGGTGTCCAATGTATTGCCTTCGATTCCGATTGAAGTTTCTTTCGGAACGATTCTGTCCGGTTCGTCCAGCGTATTTTCGGCATCCGGATTGTCACAGTGCAGGGTAATGCATTTTCCGTCAGTCAGTTGGAACGACTTTTTCATTCCGGCGAACTCCACGTTGAGCTGCTGGGCCTTGTCGGAGGTGTTCACTACTTTTACAATGTAGCTTTGCGTCGGTTCGTCCCATACGGCGCTGGCAAAAAGCCCGTTCTGGCCTTCCTGTCCGCTGACCGGTTTTTTATCCATCGTAAGAGGAACTACATTGCTTCCGGCATTATGCCCGTAGATTGACTGGACATACCAGCTGCATGTGCGTACAGAGCGCAAGTTGTCGAACCAGATGAGGTCCGGACGCCATTGCCATCCTTCCACATGAGCCAGCAGCGGAGCATAGGTTGCCATATGAACCACATCGGCGTTGCGTTCCACACCGGTCAGGAAAGCGGCTTCCAGCAGCGAAGCGTGAAAATGGTTCCATTTCTTTCCTCTGCCGTGGCATGCATATTCGCCGGCAAAGACTTTCGGACCTTTGCGGTCGTAGTTGTCATAACGGCTGCCTGATTTCAGGAACCAGTCTTCCGGACGGTAGAAATGTTCGTCCACCAGGTCTACTTTCAGCTTTTTCATTTCGGGCCAAAGATAGTCGAAATCCTTGCCTTCAGAGTTCGGGCCGGACGAGCCGATAATCTTTATGTCGGGGTATGCCTTGCGGATGGCTTCTACAAACGGTTTCAGCCGTTCCGGGTATTCCGGTCCCCATTGCTCGTTTCCTACGCCGATGAATTTCAGGTTGAACGGATCCGGATGCCCCATGTCGGCGCGGAGTTTTCCCCATTTGGTATTGGTGTCACCGTTTGCAAATTCAATTAAGTCGAGGGCGTCCTGGATATAGCTTCCCAAGTCCTCAACCTTGACATGCGCTTCGGGCGAATTGTTCTGATACTGGCATGCAAGTCCGCAATTTACAACCGGAAGCGGTTCTGCGCCCAGATCTTCGGCCAACAGGAAAAGTTCGAAGAATCCCATTCCATACGACTGGAAATAGTCGGGATAGAAGCGGTGGGGGAATGTGTATTCCCAACGGTTGGAATTCAACGGACGGTTTTCCACAGGGCCTACCGAGTTTTTCCATTGGTAGCGGTCGTCGATATCGGTTCCTTCAACGATGCATCCTCCGGGAAAGCGGAAAACGCCCGGCTTTGTATCTGCAAGCGCCTGTACCAGATCCTTGCGCAAACCGTTTTCACGGTTTTTCCATGTGTTGACGGGGAACAATGAAACATGTTCCAGATCGACAGTACCCGGTGAATCCAGGAAAATACGCAGATGAGCTTTTGCAAATGTAACATTCGGAGTAAGCACGACCTGATATTTTTTCCATTCCTTCGAATTGATGTTCAGATCTTTTGCCGTGATTACCTGCGTTTCCCCCATCGAAGCGTTGTCTATCAGTTCCACTCTGATTTTCTGGTTTTCTCCGCGCGCCCACACCGTGAACCGGTAAGGCTCGCCGGATTTGATTCCGATGCCGAAGAAACCTTCGTTTTCAATGCCGGTGCGTTTGTGCGGATGTCCCGGAGCCGCGAGCCGCACATAATGCGGATTGCGTTCAAACGGTCCGTCGTCTTGCAGGGTGACATTGCCGAATGTGTCCCACCCCATCAGATTCTGCGGAAATTCAAACGAACGGTTCTTTACAAGTTCGGCATACAAGCCCCCGTCTGCCCCGAAGTTGATGTCTTCGAAAAAGTGTCCGTACATGGTGGGTTGAATCTCCGCACCGATCTTGTTCGTTTGAACAGTCAGCCGGTTGGCGTTCTGAGCGTTCAGGTTCAGCCCGGCAGCGATGGCCAGTGCTGAGAGAAAGGTTAGGTGTTTGTTCATGGTAATGTTGTTAAATGAGTTATCATCGGCAAATATACTCATTTATAGTGTTTCTCCTACACTTTTTATGCAAAAATGTAGGAGAATTATTAATTTGCTGAAAATCTATTGGTTGGATAGATTCCGGCTGCGTATCGGGTGAGGTTGGGAAAGTCTTTTAAAAGCCTGGGCGTTTCTTCGTTCAAGTCATAGATCAAAAGGTTAGATTCTGGGATAATGCTTTCGGAATTTTGCATGTGCGTTGAAATGTAGAGCCATCCTTTCGTCGCATCCACGGTCATGCAGTCGAATCCGTTGGCGTTGGCCGCATCATTCCGGACATTCAGCACTTCTTCGGTTCTTCCTGTCTTTGATGAGATGCGTGCAAGCGACGCATCATCTTGCGGGAAATAGATATCTCCGTTATAAGCGAATATGCCTGAGGAGGTTGCAGTGAAAACGTCCGGCGAGATGGTTTCATTGATTCTCTTTTCGTCTTTGACCGCCCAGTCCTTGATGTCTATATAATAAAGGTAGCTGCTTTTGCTCTCCCTTGCATAAGTGCCCGCCACTAACGTGCTGTCATTTAATTTGCATAAGCCGCTGATGAGGTTTCCTTTCCCAAGCTTCAGCGTGCGGTTGACTTTATCGCTTCCTTTGACAAACTCCACCAGCATGGTTTCCGACCAGAAGCCTCCGGCTCCTGCATAGATGCATCCGTTGATGGCTGTCATGCCGCTGGGAGAAATGATGGATTCGATGGTTACTCCCTGATTTCCGAATGCATAGCTTCCTTCTATCAGAGCCAGCTTTCCGGTGGTGCTGTCAAAACGATATACGGCCTGTGCGTCTGCAATGAAGATGTTCTTTTCGTCCAGTACGATGATATTCGACAGGCTGGATTCCATTTCAAGATATTCGTTTTCCTGTTTGCATCCTTCCGGGCGGGCGAACACCATTTCTTCGCGCTGATAAGCCTTCTCTTTCTGAAGAGTTTCCGCATTGGCGATAATCAGCAGACCGTCGCCTTCGGACACTCCTTCCGGTTTCAGGTAGTCGTTGCAGATAATATAGAGCTTGTTCCCGTATAAATCAAGAGCTATGGCCTGATTGCCTAATTCTGTTCCGTTGGTGCTTTTGTATATATCGGACTGGGCGTTTCCGTCCGGACTGATATAGGCAAGAGAACCGTTTTCAAGCATACGTGTGCCTTCGTTTAGAATCAGCACGCTCTCCGGAGAGGCATATCCGCCTAAAGTGACAGATGCCGGTACAGTATCTGTCGGCTCTGTATCTGGTTGTGATTCTTTGGGCTGTTCGTTGGTACAGGCGGCAAGCCACAGGCTGGTGGCGAAAAAATAGGTGAATGTCTTGTTCATAAAAGTATGTTTTTGTAAAAGCCTGCTTGTCCGGTTCTGAAGAACCGCTCCGTGGGGAAAGACAAACAGGCTCTGAGGTTTGTATATCAATAGTTAAAGAAGAATCCTGCGGGGAAACGGGTGTAATTTTCAAACTTGAACAACGGCGCGTTTACATTGTCGGAGAAGTTGAATACCCAGATCTGATTGGTTGTGTAGAACGGGCCGACTCCCTTCAACGTGTTTGCATAGACATAGCCTGTAGTTGGATTTACGCCCAGCCCGTTATACAGGATAGCCGCATTGTCGTCAAGATAAGAAAGATCGACCAGCATTTCGTCCTGCGGATCTTTGCTGCCTGTCTTTGCATCCGGGTTGAACACCAGGCGATAGACCGCCGTTCCGCTGGCATAATAAATCGTGTTGCCTTGCGCAGCAAAGGAGCGGCCGGAGGAGCCTTCAGAAGGTAGTTCGCTGATATAGTTCCGTTTCAATTTTCCGTCGTTTCCTGCAGACGGATCATAAAGGTTCATTGAAATTTCTCCTCCGAATTTCGAACTCATAATCCAAAGGCAGTCGTTATCGGCGGGAGCTATTCCTGTTATTCCGTAAAGCGAATAGAATGGAACGGAAACGTTTGTTGCCCTGTCGTTTCCCGGAGTTATTTCAAGGAGTCCTGTCATGTTGAACGATCTGTTATAATACGTGTACACTTTTCCTCCAACCACGGCAAACGGTGCTTTGGGGGCACTCTCGGTTCCTTCAATGAATGTCAGTGACAGGTCTTCCATATTCAGCCGCCATACTCCCCGGTTGTCTCGGATATAGATATGCTGTTCATCGATGACGGCGATATGCGTGGGCCAGTCCAGCTGGCTGAACTCTTCTTTCAGGAAATTCCGGCTTTTTTTCAGCGAGCATGCGTCTGCAACTATCAGCATGCCGTCATTTTCAAATTCTGCACCGGTCGCATTGCCGTTTCCGTTTTGCGAGATGATGTAGAGTTTTCCATCGTACCGGTACATATCTTGCGGAACATTTCCCAGCTCGGTTCCATTCACCCGTTTGTATGCATTGTTAATCATATATCCTTCGGGGGTGATATAAAGAAGTGATCCGTTCTCAGAAGTCATGTTTCCTTCATTCAAGACCAAGGCTCCTGTCGGATCGTCAAATGTTGCATGATAGAAGTCGATCTGTGCCGTGGCTGTCTGTCCGTTTTCACCTTTGGCCGTCAGTTGCAGGGAGAACGTTTGGTCTGCACCGGATGAAGCGGATGGCGCCGTAACCGCTACATACCCCGAGTCTTTGCTTACGCTGACAGTCCATCCGTCGGGAACTCCGTTCGTGGAGATTTCATTTGCATGCTCAGCCAGAAACTGAACCTTATACGTTTCATCCGAAATCAGGATTACAGGTTTTTCGCTTTCTATACTGTCTGTCAGCCTGAATGTCAGATTTTCGGGTTCTCCGCCCACATAATCTTCTTTACACGATGCTGCGCCGACAAACGAAAGCAGTAAGAGCATTTTGCATAATTGTTTCATTTTTTCTTTTTGTTTAGATTTATAAATAGTGCTAATTGTTTTTGTGTATGGACAAAGCATTCCCTCCGGCAGACTGTATGTGGGTCTGCCGGGAGTTGGATTCAGCTGTCAGGAGTGAAGCGGATAGCTGTTTTTATCGGGTGGGGATCTCTGTTCCCAGCACATGGAGGTCTTCTACTCCGCTTACCTCAGTCGAACATTCTCCTATCCATCCGTTCTCCTGATTGACACCCGTGTAGATTCTGATGAGGTCGATACCCTGAAGTGAAACCGCATTTCCTTCAGCGTCTACTGCCCAGTCAATGTCTATGGCCGATTCGTCACTGGCATTCGTTGCATTGTCCGCGTATCCGTAGGCAAATGGATAAAGAACGAAATAAGTCCCGTTCCCGCTTTGATCTACGGCATTTTGCGGCAGACGTGATCCTTTGAAGCGGATTTCTTTTTCTGCAATCCACTGCGGATAGTACGCTTGTCTGTTGTATGTGTTTTTTGTGATGTATCCTTGGTTGCCTTTGTTGTCTGTCCACGGAATGTATTTCTTTTGCTCTTCTTCGGTAGACGGTTCTTGGTCCGGAGCCTGGTAAACGATCTCATAGTCGTCATAGAAGGCCATGTCATTGCCGGCGTTCAAAGAGGTGCTGTACCATGTTTCCTGAGTCGGGTCGTGATGCGCGCTTCCGGCTATTTCATACCACTGTCCGTCGTCCGGCTGTCCGTCGTTATCTTCATCCACTGCCACTTGGATAATTCCAGGTTCATAACTTCCTCCGCTGGCTGCTGTGGATGCACCCTGAAAGGCATTTCCAAGTATGCGGAAATCTCTTAATCCAGCCTTGTTTTCAATCTGGTGGTCGAAGCCAACAGTTATATATCCGCCATATCCTCCTAAAGAAACCATGCCGCGCTTGTTGTTTCCGATTGCTTCGAGTGCTTTGCGGTTCATATCTTCCTGCGTGTCGCCTTCTTCATATTCCGGCATGGCATTGACAAACTGTCCCGGGGCAGGCATGTATTCGATCACCTTGGTGATATAGGCCGATGAAGTCGTTTCTTCCGGCGTATCGTTGTAGTAGAAATCCTCTGTGGTGAATGCGAAATGGGCGGGTATGTCGCCTGTACGTACGCTCCACTGTTTTTTCCCTTCGGGAGAAAAGCAGTACAGATACCCCGGCGTAACATAATCGGTAGCGTCGGTCACATAAATTTCTTTTGTTTCCGGATTGACTGCAATGCCATAGGGCATCCGGATGTCTGCTTCCGTTCCATCGGTGATGAAATTTTCTGAAACCACTTTGCCTTGGGCTGTATCATAAATTAGATAGCTGACTTTATTGTCTGTATCCGTATAGCTCCACTCGGAAGAGATAATGTAAAGCAAGTCGTCATCGATCCACATCTGACTGGCAGACACTCCAAGGTTTCCTGTTACGGTTTCCGTTGCCGAGTCTATGACATAAATGTCAGAGCTGTTTCCGTAATAATCTCCCCGAGAGATGACATAGATATTGCCTCTTGAGTCCATTTCCATCCGGTGCAGATTGATGGCTACGTCAATGGTGTTGACAACCTGAAAACTTTCGAGGTCGATGACAGATACGGTACGGTCGTAGTTCGGATAGCGATATCCTCCCGAATTGGCTACGTACAGCCTTCCGTTGGAGATAACCATATCTTCCGGCTGATATCCTACCACCACTTCACGGGTTATCTGAAGTGTATTTGTGTCAAATTCCACAACTTTGCCCGGGCGTGCTTCGGGATCAATCTGTATCGGTCCTGCATACGAACTTACGTATGCCTTGTCACCGTTGAACGTGATGTACCGGCAGTTGGTTATGTCTACGCTTCCCAGATGTTTTGCCGTACTGACATCCATTACTTCTACAAAATGCGAACAGTTGACCACCGCATACATTTTTCCGTCGTGTATCTGGATGTCGTTGCCAACGTCACCCAATTCCTTGACGATGCTGGGGTTGCTTTCCGGATAAATGTTACGCAAATAATAGCCGCCCCGTGCGCTGAAGAAGTCGATTGTACATTTGTTGCTTCCCATGTTTCCTTCGTTAAGCAGAAAGAATCCTTCAATAGTCTGCGGATCGGTGGGATACGTGATATATTCTTTCTCAGAATCGAGCACCGGCAGCTCTTCACGGCAACCGAAAAGCGCAACCGGAAGAGATAAAAAAACGAATGGATATATTTTCATCTTCATGGACTGTTTTTTTAGAATGTATATTGGACTATAAACTTGAAATTGATTCCGGGCATGGGATAGCAGGATACCACTTCATATTGCTGGTTCAGCAGATTGTTCACCTCCAATGTCAGTTTCAGTTCGTGCGAGCGGATTTGCTGGCGTTTTGCAACAGAAAAGTCACTGGTATACCACGATGGCTGGTAATTGACAGGCAGATTGGCTTGCGAAGAATACCTTTCTCCCGTATAGACGAAACTATAGTTCGCTTCCCACGACCTCCAGTTGAGATTAAGCGCAGCAGAGCCGCTGTGCCAGGGGATATATGGAATCTGCCCTCCATAAAACTCATCGGTCGGGTCGGTAAAGTCTTGTGCCTTCTGATAGGTATAGTTCAGCCTTCCGGAGAGAAAAACTTCACGCCCGAATTTCCAGTCTGTCTGCAGGGCGAAATCAATCCCCCTGATTTCCACTTCGCCCAAGTTGACCATTGTCCAGCGGAAGAAATTTGAAGTGGGGGTGGCCACAATTTTGTTTTTTACCTCGTTGTAATAGACATCTGCCTGCAACTCGATGCGTTTTATCCATAAATCAGCAAACTCCTTTTCATAAGTGGCGCCTACGTTATACTGATTTGTATATTCCGGATCGAGATAAGCGTTTCCTACAAATGTATAGTAGAGGTCGTTCAATGTAGGCATCCGGAATATCCGCTTGTAGAACGCACGGAAGTTCAGGCCGATTTTCTTGAACGGCCGGTAGCTGATGACTACAGAAGGAGTCCATTCCATTTTGTCGGAAGCCGTTTCTCCCTTTTCTTCTTCTTTCAGTTTGTCAGAAACGAAAGTGCCCAGAACACTTGCCTGCAACTTGAACTGGTCAAAGTCAAAAGCCGTGGCAGCGGCAAAAAGTCCGGTGTTGCGCCGCGGATAGACAAAATCCTTTAAATTTGCGTTGAGAAGATTGAATTGCCAATCAACCGACAGATTGAAACTCCAGAACGATGTCAGATCAAAGCAGTTGGCTGTTGAAACATACACTTCCTGCTGGCGATAACGGTTGTTGATATACATCAGCGATTCGTCCTTATGCGGATCGGCAAGATAATGCAGGTAATCGTAGGCATATTTCGCGCTGGCCATAAAGCGATACTTGTCTGAGAAATGTTTCCGGAACATGCCTTGCGCAAAGAAGTTGGCATCGTTCTGGCGGTCTTCATGAGTAAACTTGTTGCGTACAATGGCGCCGGGATAGCCTCGGTCGGAGAAATAGGTATAGAGTTTGGTTCGCCAGTATCCGTTTTTGACAGTTCCGTACAGTCCGTGCTCGATGCGCAAAGCGTTTACATCTCCGTTTTGCCGGACGGCTGTCGTGTCGTATCCGCCTTCTGTTGCGTAACGGAATTTATACTTTCCGGTTGTATACATGTATTCTGCACTGAAAGAACTGCTCAATTTGTCGTTTATCTGCTGCTCCCAAAGAACCGCAGGATTAACAACACCGAAAGAGCCGGTCTTGAAGGTTGCTTTGACATTGTATTTTTTATTGTCCTTGAATTTCGGTGTCCGTGTCTGAAGGTAGATGGTTCCAGCTGCCCCGAAATCTTTAGCTGATTGGAAAATGGCACTTTTTTGGCCGTTGTAGAGGGTGACACTTTCCATATTGTCAAGCGAGAAACGTCCCAGGTCGACTGTCCCGTTCTGTGCATTTCCCAGTTCGATGCCGTCGTAAAAAACTCCTACATGGTTTGTGCCCAAACTTCGGACATTAACCGTTTTCAATCCTCCGATACCTCCGTAATCTTTCAGTTGCACACCGGAGAAATAGCGCAACGCATCGGCAACATTGTGCGATCCGAGGCGCTGAAGCTGTTCTCCCGACAGTTTTTGTACGGGAATAATCTCTTTTTGTAGGGCGCGGGCTGTAACGAGCACTTCATCCAAGTGCTGCAAGCTGTCTGTCTGGTTTTGGGCATGCAAATCGGATGCATGTATCCCCGGGACAAACAGCGGCAACAGCCAGGCAAGCCGGCATTTCTGTCTGATCATATTTTAAAAATGTGTGTCTAAAACCAATTAACCGCATTGTCCTCGCATACGGATAACATGTAATGTTGGCAGGTCTTCTGACTGACTTCTCTTCCGGAACCTTCCCAATGCGTTTTTTGCATCAGTGGTAATGAGCCTTTACCGGAAGATTTATGAAGCTTCACAGCAGCGGGACTGTTCGGGATTTCCACCCGATTCCCTTTTAATCCGCTTGCCCGAACGGACAGGCGAAACCAATCTTTTCGGCAAAAGTAAGTCTTTTGTTTGGAATACGCAAATAATGTTTATCATTTTAAAGGCACGTTAATGAGCAGAAAAGACAAATTTTCTCTCTTCCTTGTGAATATCATGGCATAATTCCGGTTGATATAAAGAATTACACCCTTTCGGGCATAAAGTCAATTCATGGATAATGATCTTATGCCTGAAAGGGTGTAGCTTTAAAGCGTAACGTCCGGCCGGTTATTCAGTTTTCTGTTTGCCTTCTTTCTGGACATGGAACGGGGTTGCCGTATATCCCAGTTTCTTGATGGCGGCCTTCAGTTTGTCGGGAGAAGTCTTGTCTTTCCGGTATTCAATTGTAACTGTTTTCTTCGGAAGATCCACATCCAGTCCCGTCACGCCTTTTTCAAAAGAAAGGTTGTTTTCAATCCGTTTCTGGCATTTCTCGCAGGTCATTGAAACGAGAAAGGTTACTTCGGCCTTTTCTTTTTTGCTGTCTTTCATGATGGCCGCTGAGGAAGAGAAAGAAAGCCCCAGCATACATGCGGTCATCAATGTGAGAATTTTTGTTTTCATTGCAGTGTCTGTTTTTGAAGTTTATAGTTTCGGTATGTTATAACGGATTCCGGCATAGAGCTTGTAACCCATAGTCGGCCCCCAGACCATGGTTGCGTCAAAGTTCCTGCTGTACGGGTTGTCGGCCGAAATGACCGGATTATCCTGTTTGAAATTTGTCAGATTCTCTCCTCCTGCGTAGATGCTCCATCTGCGGAAGCGTCGCGTTACCTGTGCACTCAGCTGAGTGAATGAAGGGAACGTGCCGCCCCATAGCGGATTTGTGGCATCGGGTGTCGGCATGCGTCCTCCGCCGTTGAACTGGACCGTCATGTCGAACTGCCATTTTTTGAGCGGCGTTTCATATGAAGCCGTCAATAGAGCCTTATAACGGCTTGTCAGCGGCTTGCGCATTGTCTTTCCATCGTAGGTGCCTTTCACATCCATCCATCGGTAAGCCCCAAGCAGTGTAAATCCCTGGAACAGCGGATAGCTGGCATCGATTTGGAACACACTTGACGTTGACCGTCCGTTGAGATTGTAGAAATAGACGGCATGCGGATTTCTGTCCATATCTGCGACCACTTGATTCTGAAAGTCGGTGTAGAACCACTCGGCATTTACGGTCAGTTCCTCATTCTTTACCGGAACATGGAAAGAGGCACTTATGCCGTAGTTCCACGCCTCTTCCTGTTTCAGGTCTTCTTCAATGTAAAGTTCGCGGCTATTTGCCAGCAGATAACTGTTCTCCGGGAATACAAACGTCGTGCGATAACCTTTTCCGGCAGAAGCTCGCAGGTTCAGCCAGGAGGTTGCATCGTATTTGATGTGGACTCTGGGAGTGGCAAACCAACGGTGCAGTGAGCTGTAGTCCCCCCGCATTCCTGCCATCAAAGTGAACTTTTCGTTCGGCGTCCATGTATACTCTGCGTATACGCCCGTTACGTTTTCGCTGATGTCCCGCCATTGCGGGCTGTAACGTTCGATGACATTGCCACGCTGCGAATAATTGTCCCAGTTGTAGTTTAGTCCTGCTGCCAGTTTGTGCTGCTCGCCGAACTCGCTTTCATAGAGTAAGGAAGCGTATACATTCGATTCATATACATTATATATTTTTTCTGCATAGTTCGACTGCTGGTCATGATAAGAGCCCGAAACGATAAATGCCACGCTTTCGTTACGATTCGGGTCAAGTATCAGACCGTTTTTTGAGAAAGCTTCGATTCGATTGGCATCGTTGTTGATGGTATAGGGAGAGAAGCTTTCATGTCCATGCAGTGTATGCGCTGTCTGTCCGCTGGTTCTCCGGTCGGCCAGTATTTTTACTCCAGACTGGGATACAAAGCGGGGAGTCTGGTAATGCCAACGGTTCATGGCACTGAACGACTGCATTTCGGGCATGTCGAGAAACGTATCTCCATTCTTGTCATGCGCCTGCTCTTCATTGTAATAGTTCACGAAGAGGGCAGTGGAAAGGCGGTCATTCAGTTCGACCGCTCCTACAGCGTTTCCTTCGTACCGCCCGGCGCTGCTTGCGAAAACATTCACGAAAAGAGGATCGGCCATTTTAGGCTTCTTGTATTCCACGTTGATTTGTCCTGCCACAGATTCAAAGCCGTTTTTTACAGAAGCGGCTCCCTTTGAGATCTGAATACTCTGCATCCAAGGACCCGGAATATAGTCCAGCCCGTAAACGGCGGCTGCACCCCGCAGGTTAGGAAAATTCTCCGTAAGCATCTGCACGTATGTGCCGGAAAGTCCCAGCAGCTGGATTTGTTTGGCTCCTGTTACCGCATCGCTGTACGCCACGTCCACCGAAGGATTTGTTTCAAAACTCTCCGAAAGATTGCAGCAGGCTGCGCGTGTCAGTCCTTGCGAAGTCACGCTTTCCGTGTTCAGCACGCTCCGCCTGTTCTTTATCGTGCCTATTCCTCGGGCTGTAATCACCACTTCTTCCAGATTGGTGCTGGAGGTCAACACCAGAACCTGTACATCGTCCGGACGTTCCATATCGTGAGTCAGCGTGTTAAATCCGATATAGTCGGCCTTTAACCGTTTTACATTTCCCGGCACGGTCAGTTCAAAGTACCCGTTTTCGTCCGCCACAGACTTATGTTCGTTTTCGTCATATACGTATGCGCCGGGCAAGGGTGCTCCGTCTTCGTCAAGCACATAGCCTTTTATTGTCCGGTTTGACGTATCTGCCAGCAAAGGTGCAGATACCGTCAATAAAAAAGAAATCATTAATAAAATTTTCTGCATATCGGTTTCCTTTTAATACGGTACAAAGATAAGCGCTCCAAGAAATGAAACCGTTACATTATTATGGATATGATTTATATTTCATCAAGAGGTTTCAGCTTGTGTCCTTTCATTTGTTTGAACCGGGTAGGTGACAAGCCGGTGGCCGACTTGAACTGGGCACTCAGGTGTGCTACGCTTGAATAATGCAGCTTGTCGGCAATTTCGCTCACCGTCAGTTCGTTGTAGACAAGCAGTTCCTTGACCAGTTCTATCCGTTGCGCGATGCTGTACTTTTCTATACTGATTCCCTTCATTTCCGTGAAGAGTTTGCTTAGCGAACTGTATTCGCGATGGCACTTTTCCTGCAGGTACTCCGACAGATTCTTTGTTTCCTGGAATTCGGGATGGCGCACATACTCGATAACCCCGATACGTATCTGTTCGATGATACGCATCCGTTTGTCGTCAATCACTTCAAAGCCATAGGCTTCCAGCTTTGTATGTATGGAGTTGAACTGTTCTTGAGTAAGTGGCCGAAGCAGAGAAACGGTTCCGAGTTCTACATCAACAGGCTGCACACCGCTTTCGTTGAATATTTCTGTGACTGTCAGAATGCAGCGCCGGCAGACCATATTCTTGATATACATGTGGTTCTCCTTCATGATTTCTATTCTTCATGTTAGCCGGGCAAAGATAAGCACATTGAATCATATTGGGGTATGCGCAGAACAAACCGTCATCGGTTTTATGTTTTTTTATTGAATCCGGCATCTGTTTCAATCTGCGAGGGCTGACAGAAAATCAGAAGAAGATGCTGCAACGGGGTGTAGAAACAAAGGCACAGAAACGATATAGCCGAAAATTCATTGGGTTTCTGTGCCTTTGCGTCTGATTCCATTACTGTTTGACAAGCTCAATCCGCAAGAAACGGATGTTGTCGTCTTTTTCATGCTGGAGGTCTTCTCCGAAAGAACCGAGCCGGTTGAAGGTACCGGTGTCATTGACAGACAATTCAAGCTTTACGGTTCCTTCCTGTTCAAAAGCGACAGTTCCGATATCGCTCCATGTTTCCGGGTATGAGTGCTGGCGTACATTGGCCAGTTCCCCATCTTTTTGCAGGGTAACCGATTCGAACAGCCTGTTTCCCACCTTCAGCGTGATGTTTGCTCCTTCTGCAAAGCTTTTCCTCCAATGCCGGCTTGTAAAGACTCTTACCAGATATGTACCGGGGCTGTCCACTTCGCATTTCATCAGCACCTTTCCCGTTCCTTTGCGGAAATTCTGCGTAGCCATGCCTTCGGAAAAACCCAACCGGCCTTCCGGTCCGGGCACGACAGTTCCGCTTGCTATGGGAATGCTGATTATGCTTTCGTTCATGTAGTTGGCATCATTGATATGTACGGGTTCTTTGCATGTGAGTTTAAGCACAGGCACACGTTCGTAGTCCAAGCTGTCAGGCAGCGTCAGTTTACAGATGTTTTCGCAAGAGAAGCTCACTTCTTCTCCCGATGAAAGCATTTCTGCCTTTTCGATGGGCGAGAGCATTCCTTTCAGTTCAATGCTGTTTCCGGCAGGCTGGCGGAGCAAATGCAGATACAGGATATTGTTTTTGCGTGTTACAAATCCCCACGGGAAATTGTCGTTGAATGGATTGGCGGTAGTGCCATAGATGGATTCGGCATTGGTTTTCATCCATTCGCCTATGAAGTTCATGATATCCACACTGGGCTGAGGAATCGTTCCGTCAGCTTTCGGTCCGACATTGACTACGTAGTTGACTCCCCGGCTTGCACATTCTATCAGTGAGCAAAGAATGTCTTTTGGCTTTTTCCAGTCGTGGTCATTTTTCTTGTATCCCCATGTCCGGTTCATTGTAGCTACCATTTCCAGATCCTGGCTCACCTTTGCGCAAGGCATTTCATTGTCACCCAGCATTCCATAGTCGCCCAAATCATATCCAACCCGTCCGTTGACGATGCATTCGGGCTGAAGCTCTCTTACAGCATTTACAAAAGCCCGGCTCTGCTCTTCTGTCAGATCCATCGGGGTATCATACCATAACAGGTCTATTTTCCCGTAACGGGTGAGCAGTTCCTTTATCTGCGGCAATGCCTTTTCATTGATATACTTGTCTACATTCGGCCTTACTTCTGATTTCGGCTTGCCGTAGTGTCCGTCATATTCTTTTTCCATCACGGCCGCTTCTTCTTCATGCCAGTCTTGCCGGTGCGAATAATAAAGTCCGACTTTGATTCCATGTTTTCGGCAAGCCTCCACCAGCTCCTTCAACGGATCTCCCTTGTATGGTGTTCTTTCGACATCAAAGTCAGACACACTGCTTGGATACAGGCAAAATCCCTCGTGGTGTTTGGTCGTGAAAATGATGTAGCGCGCCCCTGCATTCTTGGCCAGTTTGACCCATTCTTCCGGCCTGTAGTTTGCCATGGTGAAGCCGGAAGCCAGCTTTTCGTATTCGGAGTTAGGTATCTTGGCGAAGTTCTGTATCCATTCTCCTATTCCGTCGATTTGCTTTCCTTTCCATTCGCCGGCGGCTACCGAATAAAGTCCCCAGTGGACGAACATGCCGAAACGCGCTTCCCGCCACCATTCCATATCCGGATTAGCCGGCTGCTGCGTCTTTCCACAACTGCAAAGCATATTGCACAGCAACAGTATGCTTAACCATTTTATCAAATTCATACTTCAATCAAAGTTTTATTAATGAAACATAGATTGGATTCCCTTCTGCCAGTTTTGCCTTTAATATGGTATTGCCCCGTTCGTTCTGTCCGATAGTCAGTCCCGATACTTTTTTGTCCGGTTTCAGTTTCCATTTCCCTTTCAGCTCTATTGCCATCGGTGTGGGTCTGGACTCCCAATAATTCTTGCGCAGCATTTCGGGGCGAAGGTTCGGATTACATAAAGCCAGCTCCAGTCCGTTTCCGTTTTTATCCTTCCGTTCCATAACCAGCAGTTCTGTTCCGGAGGCGCATACCGTTCCATAAGAAAGTCCCGATGCCGGGGCGAAAAACGCATAGGCAATCGTTGATGTGGGGCAATGCTTTATCACATGCAGGGAGTCGCGTTCTGCCATCACCTTAAAAAGATGCCCCTGCTCTTGCTTGCCTGCAATGTCTTTCATCCTTTCGGGAGTTGCTGCCGGAACTACCATAAACTGATAATCGGCCTCCTCCGGCTTGACTCCATGTTCCAGATACGCTTTGGCCACCGTTTCCTTGCCAGACTCTGCCGCTATGCCGTTCACCGAAGGCGTTTCCTGTTCGATATACTTTATGACCAGCTTGTCGTGATTCCGGGGAATATAATAGCCGGTTGTGACAGGAGTCACCATCCACACGCATTCTTCGGGATCGATCGCCGTTTCATGCCCTTGCGGGAAATCTTTTCCGTTTACTGTCAGCGTTCTGTATCCTTTGGAAGTGACCGCCTGGAAAAGATTGGTGGCTGTGATGTAGTCATCCGGATATTCCCCTTGGGCTTCTATGCCGGTGCCCAGGCTGAACAACATACCGTCTATGGCGAATGTAGACTTACAGAATTTCAGGTTTGTAGCTCTGAAGCGCGGATTTCCCCAGCGGTCGTCCTGATCGAAAGCAGCGGCAAATAGTCCGCAGTCTTTCCAGGCCAATGCTCCGGAAAAGTTGGTTGTAGACGACTTTTGGTCAAACCGGTCCGTATCATTTCCTCCCGGCATCATATCCTTCCAGTCCGTATAGTGTACCGTTGTGCTTCCCGGCATCATGTTCCAGTCCCATCCTCCGTCTTTCTTTTCTTTGTCCGCCGGATAGCCGCTCGGCACAAGCCCTCCTTCATAGAGCACCTCCAGTGTTCCATGACTTTGATACCTTCCGAAGCGGTTTTGCCTGCTGTAGATTTCTCCGCCCCAGAATACAGTGGTGGGGCATCTCATGACGGCTACCCAATTATCTTTTCTGTATACGCCCGCCGGGCTGAAATTGAACTGGTAATAGCCGTCGGCATTCACTTCGGGAACATCCGCATATTTTTTTGTCTTGTAGAAATAATTATACCATGAAGCCAGTTCCGGATCGTATGGCACACCGTCTATATCTCCTCCCACTTCGATCAGCGTTTCAAACAGGCCTTGCGAGAAAGCCACTTCCGTTCCATAAAACGGATGTCTTCCCGCCATGCTGTTTCCGAAGATGCGGTTCTTGTCGGAGTCGGAGCGCACGGCCATCAGATAAAGGCTGACTATGGCTTTGCGCATCCTTTGATAAGCGTCCTTTTTTATGCGGAAAGAAGTGCCTTTCAGTTTTCCCATGTATTCCACCCATGTTTTGTAAGCATACATGTATCCGTTATAATGGCTGTTGTGATGAAACCCTGTGCCATCGGGCTTCAGTACATCCTGTCCGCTGGGACTATATTGCGTGCAAGCAGAGAGGAAATGCGAAAAGGCCGACAGATCCCTTGCTGCAAGCTTGTTGTCCGGGTTGTGCAGGGCGCAGACAAACAGGTGAGGAGTAACATTATAAATATAGTCCGAATTGACTTGTTCACGGATTTTCTCTGCGCTTAAATACATCTTTTCAGCTTCCACCAGATGCTTCACGGCTGCTATCAGCCTCATCTTCCTTTGTCTGTCGCATACGGGCAGAGCACTTAAAAAATCGGCAGGCACATTGCGCACGTCACTGTAGTTGCTGTATCGGAATGCAGGAATGCCCTCTATCACATTTTGGGTAAAGAGGTAGTCGAGAAAAAGGTTGAGCTGTTGGACGCACTGTTTTTCCTGTACGGCGGCTGCGGCCAAAGCACGCGCCATGCTGCCAAGCTTCCGGGCTTCCTGCTGGGATACTGTCCCATTTTTCAGCAGGTTTTTTCCTGTGACCTCAGATTCATTTACGCGCTTTAATTGATGTAATTGCAATTGAATCCTAGCCGTTTCAATTTCTTTTTCACTGGCTTTCGGGTAAGCCAGTCTGTATTTTTCCCGAAGCATGTCCAGTTCTTTTTGCCGGATGCTTGATACATCTTCTGAACTGTCCGGATGTTTTGCTTCTGATGACGCGGGAATATCCGCCGCTGCAGGAGTGAGCAGCAGCACGCCTCCTGCCAAAACCAACGTTTTTATGATGTCTTTTAATTTCATGTTTCTCATTTTCAGCATTAAAAGCCTGCCGTTTGAATTTTCCGATCAAGTAATATATCAGGCTCTAAAAATATATAATTTTGAAGAAATGAAAAAGAAACATTGCAGCTTATAAATTTCTGTTTTTATGATGAGATCCATATCTCCAGGCTGAAAATACATATCTTCAGGCTGGAGATGCACATCCTTAGACTGGAGATTTATATCTCTAGGCTGGAGATGCAGATGTTTCCGGAACCTGCCTGTTTTCTCTCCGCCAGCCAAGCAGCCACCTTACGCAGGCGAGGGCAAGGAAATTGCCATTCTGACCGAATTTATTAACTTTGCACATGATTATGGATACAAACAACAAAGTTTTGCTTGGGATGAGCGGAGGAACGGACAGTTCTGTCGCCGCCCTCCTGCTTCAGGACGCAGGCTATGAAGTGACCGGCATCACTTTCCGATTCTACGAGAAAAATGATGATACGGAATATCTGGACGACGCACAGGATTTGTGCAAACGCCTGCATATTCCCCATATCGTATATGATGCACGTAAAGCTTTCAAAGAAAAAATCATTCGCTACTTTATCTCCGAATACATGGCAGGACGTACGCCCGTTCCCTGCACGCTCTGCAACAACTTTCTGAAATGGCCGCTGCTGAGAGATATGGCTGACAAGCTCAACATTTTCTATCTGGCCACCGGACACTACGTAAAGAAAAACTTTATCGGAAAACATTGGCATATCTCCTGCGGAGCTGACCGTGACAAAGACCAGTCGTTCTTCTTATGGGGGCTTCCACAGGATATTCTGGAGCGCATGCTGCTGCCTTTAGGGGAACTGACGAAAACGCGGGTACGTGAGATAGCCGCAGAAAGGGGATTTCTGAAAGCAGCGAAGAAGAAAGACAGCCTGGGCGTATGCTTCTGCCCTATGGACTACCGGACTTTCTTAAAGGAACATGCTCCACACGGCAGCATTGCGCCGGGGCATTTTTACGATACGGACGGAAAAATTATCGGCACACACGAGGGATACCCGTTCTATACTGTTGGACAAAGAAGGGGATTGGGTATAAATCTGAACAAGGCGTTGTTCGTAAAAGACATCTTCCCGAGAGAAAACAAAGTCGTGCTCAGCGGCAGCTTGCAGGATCTGGAAAAGAATGAAATATGCCTGAAGGACTGGAATATCACCAATCCGGCCGCCCTGCTCGAAAAAGATGATGTCATCATAAAAATCAGATACAGAAAACAAGCCAACCGCTGTACTGTACATCTCACGGAAGACAAACAGCTCCGCGTGGAGCTTCACGAGCCGCTTGCGTCTGTGGCATCGGGACAGGCCGCCGCATTCTATCGCAAGGACATTGTTTTAGGAGGCGGCATCATCGAAGCCGCCTTCCCATAAAAAAGTCCAGCGCATCATTCCGAACGCAAAGGCACAACGTTACGGGCCTCTGCGTTCGGCACAGAACTACCACTTCAGCCGCCACACGACACCGGCACGTACCCAGATGCCAGGCTGAGGGATATTGCCGTAGTCATAATAGGTTCTGTTCAGCAGATTGTTGGCTTCAGCATACACCCGATAAGAAGATGTATCCCACGACAAGCGCGCATCGAGCAGTGAATAAGGCTCATAAGCCACCATTTCTCCGTTCTGCTCATAATTTCCCATACGGTCCTGCCAACGGTAAGATACGTTGAGGTTCAGATTCCGCCAGACACGCAGATTCGCCTGTGCCACAACTTTGTGGCGAAGATACTCCAGCGCATATCTTGACTGGACATCCGGCTCCGACTTCTTATCCTGGTCAATGTAAGCGTATGATACAGTCAGGTTTCTGATGAAAAAAGTCCTGTGCAGCATTTCGTCGAAACTCACATCCAGCGAAGTTTCCACTCCGGTGGTATTTACTTTTGCATGGTTGACAGACTGCCAGGGAGCATCGGCTCCTTCCGACAAATCCTTTATCCAGTCAATCAGATTCGTGCCCCGGTAATGAAAAAGACTGACAGTTCCCCGGATTCCCGGAGTCAGATATTTCACGCCTATCTCATAAGCTTTCATCTCCTCGGGCTTCAGGTACCTGTCGGCCTTGTATCCGTTCACCGAATAATAAAGTTCGGTAAAGGTAGGCATTCTCAAGGATGTGTTGAACGAGGCATACAGCTTCCAGTCGCGTGCAAACTGCCAGCTCGCGTCCACCCCCGGATAAAACCGGAAATTCATTTCATTTCCTGTATTTTTCACGGCTATAACGCCAGCCGAAAGCGTAAACCCTCTCAGCAGGATATTATGCTCCAGATGGAAACTCAGGTTTGTGCGGTTCAGCCCTGCCGTATATTCTCCTCCGCCGGGAGCCGGTTCAGGAAAGTGCAAAGGCTCTCCCAAAGTGGTACTGACCACGCCTTCGTTACGAAACTCCGCGCCGAAAGCGGTCTTTCCCAACGCTGTTTCCAATGTATTGTTCAGATTCAATCCGTAGACATCCGTCCGATGATAATTGAAAGGCACCGTTTCGGGGCGGTTGCGCACCAGTTCAAAACGGTCTTCCGAACGGTTCCAGTAAACCGAGGGCTTGAAACGATAGACATCGCCCTTGGTTTCCGCCTGGACGGCTGTATAGTATTTGCGTGTATGCTCAAACTGATCGTCATACTTCGCACTGTAGAAAGTGTTTGCCCCATAGTCTTTTTGGGTAAATCCGGCATGCCATCTTACCTCCGCTTTCTCATGGGCATATCCGCCCTGATAAAAGGCTTTCGCCTGTTTGAAGTCGCTGTTCAAACGCCCTGCCGCATTCCGGCTGAATCCGTCACTCCGGCTGAAACCTCCGGAGAACTGGTTGCTGAACGCTCCTTTCGTCAGATTTATATGGCCTCCTCCGTCGAAAAAGCCATACGAACCGCCTTCCGCCCGCAGCTCCATTCCGCTCTGCAAATCGGGACGGGTCACAATATTGATCGCTCCGACCAGTGACGATGTGCCATACACACGTCCTGCAGGCCCTTCAAGCACTTCAATTCGTTCTATTTCACTGATGTCAACTGGAAAATCGGCCGCATTATGGCCAGTCTGGGGGTCACAGATATTGATTCCGTTCAGAAGAATTGTGATTTGGTCGAACGTCCCCCCTCTGATACTGATGTCCGTTTGTACTCCCATGTCACCCCGCTGGCGGACATCAATCCCAACGGCATACTTCAGCAAATCGTTCACACTTTGCGCAGGAACCGCAGCAATGTCGTCACGGTCGAGCACAGTTACCATCCGCGCCGCCTGACTGACGGTCATCGGAACGCGCGTGCCGGTCACCTCCACTTCTCCCAACTCGTACAATTTCTCCTTTGCATGATTTTCTGTCTGCGCTGAAACAGAATCGACATTTGCGAATGTCAGCATTGCAGCCGACAATACACCGATTGTCACCTCCACTTTCAAGCTCATGAAAACAGCATAGGGACGGCGAGAGAAACGTTTGAAACGGACTGCACTGCTGCCTCTCTTAAAGTTTTCTTTTTTCATTGTGAATAAATATAGTTAATAAATACGAGGCAAAGAAACGACAAATAAACCTTACCAGCAAATCTCATCTGCTGAAAATACCCTTGTCACATTCGCCGCATTACGGCAAAGCACATGTTTCCAACACATTATATTTGAACTGTTAAATATTCATATTTTCATAGCTTACGACGTTTGCATTCGCTTCCAATTGCATACATTTGCGTTTGACAATAGTGTAAAACATGAAAAACTGATATGATTCGGATAGGTATAGATATTGGTTCAACAACCGCAAAGGTTATTGTGCTTGATGAAAAAGGGAAATTGCTTTTCTCCAGATACGAACGTCACAATGCACAAGCAAACGCAACCGTCACGCATATGCTCAGGCTTGCGCTCCGCACCTTAGGCGACATTGAGGCAAATGTAAAAGTAACCGGTTCTGTAGGCATGGGATTTGCCGAAAGATATGCTTTCCCCTTTGTCCAGGAAGTTGTCGCAGCCGCCAAGGCTATTCAAAGGAACTATCCCCAAACAGCATCTATGATTGACATTGGAGGAGAAGATGCCAAAATTGTATTTTTCAGGAACGGCAAAGCATCCGAACTGCGGATGAACGGAAACTGTGCCGGAGGAACAGGCGCATTCATCGACCAGATGGCTGTCATCCTCGGAGTGAACGTACAAGAACTGAACGAGCTTGCGCTGCAGTCTACTCAAATCTATCCGATCGCTTCACGCTGTGGAGTTTTCTGCAAGACAGACATACAGAATCTGATTGCCAAAAACGTAAGAAAAGAAGATATAGCGGCATCTATCTTCCATGCCGTAGCCGTACAAACCGTTGTCACATTGGCTCACGGATGCGACATCACTCCTCCGGTTCTGTTCTGCGGCGGACCGCTTTCATTTATCCCTGCACTCAGAAAAGCGTTCATCAACTACCTGTCTGTCAGGGAACAGGATATTATCGTTCCTGAAAACGGGGCTATACTGCCGGCCTTAGGAACAGCTTTGTCTGATTCTGACAATGATATATCATACCGACTTTCTTCCCTCATAAGCAGGCTGGAAGAAAAAACCGGAAACAAATCTCCGCAGTCCCATCTGAAACCTATTTTCAGCACAGAAGAGGAATACGAAGAATGGCAAGTGAGGATGTCTGCCTGCAAAGTGGAGGCAAGCGAACTGAAGCCTGGCAGACAAAATGCCTTTATCGGCATCGATTCCGGTTCAACCACCACCAAAATCGTTGTGACTGACGAATGTGCCAGAATCCTGTACTCTTACTACGCCCCCAACGGAGGAAATCCGATTGAAGCAGTGGAAAAGGGACTGAATCTGCTGAAAGAAAAATGTGCGCAAGCAAATGCAGAACTGCAAATAAAAGGAAGCTGCGCCACCGGATATGGGGAAGATCTGATAAAAGCGGCTTTCCAGTTGGATGCGGGCATCGTAGAAACAATGGCACACTACAAGGCCGCACACTACCTCAACAAGGACGTTTCGTTTATCCTTGACATCGGCGGACAAGACATGAAAGCCATCTTCATCAGTCAGGGCACCATCGACCGGATTGAAATCAATGAGGCCTGCTCTTCGGGATGCGGTTCTTTTATCGAAACATTCGCCAGAACTTTGGGCTTTACCGCTCATGAATTCTCAACAGCCGCCTGTCATTCGCTGTCGCCTTATGACTTGGGAACAAGATGCACTGTTTTCATGAACTCAAAAGTGAAGCAGGCACTGCGCGAAGGGGCAGCCATCGAAGACATTGCAGCAGGACTGGCATACTCTGTCATCAAGAACTGTCTTTATAAGGTGCTGAAACTGAAAGACACTTCTGCACTTGGAAAGCATATTGTGGTTCAAGGAGGTACGATGAGAAACGATGCAGTGGTGCGCGCTTTGGAAGTTCTGACAGATACAGAAGTTACCCGATGCAACATTCCGGAACTCATGGGAGCTTTCGGATGCGCCCTTCATGCCATCACCTGCCAAGGTGCTGAAACAGAACTGGACAACCTCATCTCCAAAGCTCACTATACCTCCCGCCTGCTTCACTGCAAAGGATGCAGCAACCAATGCCCAGTGGTCCGCTATCATTTTGACAACGGAACAAACTATTATTCGGGCAACCGGTGCGAAAAGGTATTCACAAACGAAAATATCCGGAAAAAACCGGGTGCAAATCTGTATCAGGAAAAAAATGAACTGCTGTTCAGCCGCTGCAATACAAAAGCAGGAGCTTGCAAACTGACGATCGGTATACCCAGATGCCTGAATATGTACGAAGACTTCCCATTCTGGCATACATTGTTCACCGCATGCGGCATTCAGGTCGTACTTTCCGCCCCCTCCGACTTCAGACATTATGAACACAACGCCAGACTGGTCATGTCCGACAATATCTGTTTCCCGGCAAAACTGGTTCACAGTCATATTCAAGACCTCATAGAAAAGAAAGTAGACCGTATCTTCATGCCTTATGTCGTTTTCGAACGGAACGACAGGGGACAGAACAGCTATAATTGCCCGATTGTTACCGGATATTCTGATGTCATAAAAAGCGTACAGGCATCCGATATCCCGATAGATACACCTGCCGTCACATTCAAGCACGATGAATTGCTGCTGAAACAATGCAGCATCTACTTGAAAAGCCTTGGCTTGAACATGGATGACAAAACCATCAGACAAGCATTCGCCAAAGCTAAAAACGAACAAGAACTGTTCGGTAAAACGCTGGCAGAACGTTGCCGGGAAGCCCTGCGACAGGCAGAACAGGAGGAAAGGCTCGTTATTCTTCTGGCCGGAAGGCCTTACCACACGGATCCGCTGATCCAGCACAAAGTAGCCCAAATAATCTCAGACATGGGGATAGATGTCATTACAGAAGACATCATACGTGACACAGATATCGATATAAACGACAAAAGCATACACTTTCTGTCGCAATGGGCATACCCGAACAGAATTTTAAAAGCCGCCAAATGGTGCAGCATGCAGAACAGCCGGATTCAGTTTGTAGAAATGACTTCTTTCGGATGCGGCCCGGACGCTTTCCTCAGCGATGAGGTGCGCGATCTGCTGATCCGCCACGGAAAAGCGCTTACTTTGCTGAAGCTGGATGACATCAACAATGTAGGATCCATGAAGCTGAGGATTCGTTCGCTGGTGGAAAGCCTGAATGCCGCCATCAAAGCCGACAGGCTGCATAAAGCCACCGCACAGACCATGCCGGCAACGGCTCCTGAGGAAAACAATTGGCGGCAACGAAAAATTATCGTCCCCTATTTCACTCCTTTCCTGTCTCCGCTCATTCCTGCCATCATGCGCTGTGCCGGCTATGATGTGGAAAATCTTCCGCTCAGCAATCAAGAATCGTGCGACTGGGGGCTGAAATACGCCAACAACGAAGTTTGCTATCCTGCCACATTGATTGTCGGTGATGTCGTGCGGGCTTTCAAGGAGAACCGGTATGACCCGGGAAACACAATCGTTGCATTGACCCAAACAGGAGGGCAATGCAGGGCAAGCAACTATATCCCGCTTATCAAGAAAGCACTGGCGGATGCCGGATATGCACAGACGCCTGTCGTTTCGCTGACATTCGGCAATTCCATCAACGACGGCCAGCCGAATCTGAAGATAAACTGGCTGAAAATACTTCCCATAGCCTTGCGGAGCGTTCTATACAGCGACTGTATCTCCAAATTCTATTATGCATCCGCAGCACGTGAGAAAGAGCCCGGACTGGCCGCAGATTTAAAAGATTATTACCTGAAAACAGCCGGACAAATGATTGCCGAAGGACACTCCGACAAACTGTTTGCCCTGCTTGCAGAAGCTGCCGGAAAATTCAACGGCATTTGCCGCAAGGTTAATTGCCGCAAAGTAGGCATCGTGGGCGAAATCTTCCTGAAGTTCAATCCTTTCGCCCAAAAGAACATCATCGGATGGCTGACAGAGCGAGGCGCAGAGGTTGTTCCGCCGATCATGACCGATTTTTTCACCCAAAGTTTCGTGAATGTCAACGTAAGGATTGCTTCCCACATCGACAAAAAGGAAATGCCTGCCTTCATCTACAAACTGGGATACTCGCTCGTCAAAAGAGAAATCAAGAAAGTGAACGGAATTGCCGGCAAATTCCGCTATTACATCCCTTTCAAGGATATATTCGACGAAGCTGAAGAAGCACGGAAAATCGTTTCACTCAACGCACAGTTCGGTGAAGGATGGCTTCTCCCGGCCGAAATCATGTCGTATGCAAAACAAGGGATACAGAATGTTATCAGCCTGCAACCTTTCGGCTGCATTGCCAACCATATCGTGTCAAAAGGTATAGAAAAACGCATCAAGCATTTCTACCCTGACATTAATTTACTATCTTTAGACTTCGACAGCGGTGTAAGCGACGTAAACGTAACGAACCGTATGCTGCTTTTCATAGACAACTTAAAATAACGAACGGACCATGAATACTGACAACAACGACAATCTGGAGCAGAAAATCATCGACACAGCCAGAGAAATATTCATAGAAAAAGGATTCACAGATACCAGCATGAGTGAAATCGCCGCAAAAGTAGGCATGAACCGGCCGGGAATACACTATTATTTCAGAACCAAGGACAGAATGTTTCAGGCCGTATTCGGAAACATCGTCTTATCTTTTATCCCCCAAATAAAAGACATCATACAGAACAAGGAAAAGCCAATTTCACAAAGAATAAGGGAAATTGTAGACGCCTACTACAGAGTGTTCAAAGAAAATCCCTACCTGCCACTGTTCATGCTGAAAGAAATCAACAGGGACGTATCTCACCTGATCGCTGCCATCGAACAACTGGGAGTAAAACAATACATGACCCAAATCACGGATGAACTGCAAGATGAAATGGCAGAGGGCAGGCTGCGCTCCGTACCTCTGCGGATTGTATTCATGAACTTCTACAGCCTGCTCACCGTTCCTTTTCTCACACGCGACCTGTGCGGCAAGATTTTCATCAACAAAGAGAAAGAAACGTTCGATACACTGCTCGATCAATGGAAGATACATATCGTCAGCCAAATGACCAACCTGCTGGAGCCAACAAACAACTAAACAATACTAAAAGCATTACAAATCTTTAAAAAATAGAGTTTTTATCCCATTTTATGCTTTCTTTGTAGAAAAGGACCTGAATATGGAGAAAACTTTATTTTTATCAGCAAGCGTCCAGGACGCTTACATCACTCAATTTTGGGCAAGACTTGATGCACTGGTCCAAATGTACAATGAAAGGTACAGCAACATCATCTTTGCTGACCTGAAAGAGAAAGAAGCGAACATCTTCTTCGTATACGTAAGAACTAAGGAGAAGGAAGAATTTGAAACGCTTAAGAACGCATGCGAAGATTTTGCCCAAGACGCTTCTTCTTTGATTCCGACCGATTATGTCACATTAAATTTGTTTATCAAGAACTTAGAAAAACAATAATATGATGGTCGTATAAAAGACAAAGGCTGTTTCAGAATGCAGTGAAACAGCCTTTGTCTTTATTCCACTTATTATTGCATGTTCTTTTTCAGTTTCTCTGAAGGAACAATCTTGTAGAGCTTGTCGCTGGGACGTATGCGATCAGGAACTTTAAAGGATACATGCACGCCTTTCTTCACAACATCCACCGGCTTCAGATCCACACGGGCCTCATCAAGCGTAACATACATAGCTCCGGTTGTAGGGCCGGTAATCAGCAGCTTGTCGCCGACATTAAGCTCGGCTGCTTCTATCAAAAACTCAGCCACTCCGATATTGGAAAAATACTTGATGCCTTTGCCTGCATACACCTTCTTCTCTGTTGCTTCCGAGCCGTAATTCCTGCTCCATTCTCCCAGACGCTGGCCCAAATAATAGCCGTTCCAGAATCCACGGTTGAATACAGTCTTCAGGCGCTCATCCCAGTCTGCCACCTTCTCTTCCGTAAATGTCCCGTCAATATACGACTGTATGGCTTCTTTGTAGCATTCTACCACAGTCTTCACGTATTCGGGACCGCGGGCACGTCCTTCTATCTTGAACACACGCACTCCCGCTTCAATCATTTCGTCCATGAAATGAATTGTTTTCAAGTCTTTGGGCGACATGATGTATTTGTTGTCCACCTCCAGTTCAATGTCGCTTTCCTTGTCCTTCACGATATAGGAACGGCGGCACACCTGCATACATGCCCCCCGGTTGGCAGAAGCGTTCAGTTCATTCAGGCTCAGATAGCACTTGCCCGACACCGCCATGCACAAAGCTCCGTGACAGAACATCTCTATGCGGACCAACTCACCCATCGGACCTTTGATCTGCTCTTCCTGGATGGCATCGTATATCTTGCGCACCTGCTTCAGATTCAGCTCGCGCGCCAGCACCACCACATCTGCAAAACGGGAATAGAATCTCAAGGCTTCCACATTGCTGATATTCAGTTGGGTGGAAAGATGCACCTCCTGTCCCACCCGATTGCAGTAGTCCATAACCGCCACATCAGCCGCAATGACCGCACTGATGCCGGCCTCTTTCGCTGCGTCCACAATCTTACGCATCAGTTCAAGATCCTCATCATAGATGATGGTATTGATGGTCAGGTAACTCTTCACTCCATGTTCATCGCAAACTTTCGCAATTTCGCGCAGATCGTCAATCGTAAAGGTGTTGGCCGAACGCGCCCGCATGTTCAGGCTTTCAATTCCGAAGTAAATGGAATCAGTGCCGGCATGAAGGGCTGCCGCCAGCGATTCGCGCGAACCTACCGGAGCCATTATCTCAAAATCTTTGATAGAATAACTCATTTCTTTTTCAATTGATTGAAGCGCAAAGGTAGGCATTTTTCGGGATATAATAAAATTTCGCTACCTTTGCAGTCCAATATCAACGGAATGAAAATAAGAAACATCGAATTAGGAGATAAGCCTGTATTTCTGGCTCCCATGGAAGACGTAACCGACCCGGCTTTCCGCCTGCTCTGCAAAGAGTTCGGAGCAGATATGGTATATACGGAGTTCGTATCAAGCGATGCGCTCATACGCTCGATCGGGAAAACAGTGGTGAAGCTGAACATCAGCGAAAAGGAACGTCCGGTTGCCATACAGATTTACGGGAAAGATACGGATACAATGGTAGAGGCTGCACGCATCGTTGAAGAAGCGCAGCCGGATATTCTCGACCTGAATTTCGGATGCCCCGTAAAGAAAGTGGCAGGAAAGGGAGCGGGAGCCGGAATGCTTCAGAATGTTCCCAAGATGTTGGAAATCACACGGGCTGTAGTAAATGCTGTAAAAATTCCGGTCACGGTAAAAACCCGTTTGGGATGGGATGCTGACCATAAGATCATTGCCGACCTTGCTGAACAGTTGCAGGACTGCGGCATTGAGGCACTGACTATTCACGGACGCACACGGGCACAAATGTATACGGGTGAAGCTGACTGGACATTAATCGGTGAAGTAAAGAAGAACCCGCGAATGCATATCCCCATTATCGGAAACGGTGACATCACGAGCCCCCAGCGTGCCAAAGAGTGCTTCGAGCTTTATGGAGTAGACGCCATCATGATCGGGCGCGCCAGCTTCGGCCGTCCGTGGATCTTCAAGGAAGTGAAACATTATCTGGAAACAGGCGAAGAGCTTCCTCCCCTTTCGTTCGGCTGGAAGATGAATGTGCTGCGCCGCGAAGTACAGGACAGCGTGAACTTGCTCGACGAACGGCGCGGCATCCTGCACGTGCGCCGTCATCTTGCCGCATCGCCCTTGTTCAAGGGAATCCCCAACTTCCGCGAAACACGCATTGCCATGCTGCGCGCCGAAACGCTGGAGGAACTGAACCGTATCCTCGACCATATTGAAGAAACCTACGGGAAAAGCCAGCAATAACAGCCAACCGCAATGGAGCACAACGGAACCTATGCCGCCGAATGCTCCGAAACGGTATATCTTTCTGTTCAGAAACGCAGATTTACGCGGATTCTCGCAGATGATTGTGCCAATTATCTGCTTTTAATCTGCGTTAATCTGCGAAATCTGTGTTTCTAATATAATATATATCATTTAATCTTGCACACTTACCTATATCAAACCTTACAGTAAGGACAAACCATAAGCCGGTCCATAGCTGACTAATGCGTTGCCCGATACCAATCTGTATCCACCCAGTCTGCGGCTTGCGGACTTATACTGGGAGCAGAAGTCGTAATGCCTGAGAAGGTCCAGACAGACTTTACTCCTCCGGCGGCAGAATAATACTTTTCCGTATGGGCCTTATAAGGAACCGCACGGCCAAGCTGCTCGTTGAACTGCTCCAGCAAGACCGAATCGCTGCAAAGGTGCGATACATAGTCACCGTAATCATAAAAAATAGCCGGGTCATATCCGTCCATCGGTTGCAATTTCGCGCGCTCCGTTTCATCGAACACAAACAGTCCGTTTATCTCTTTCATCAGAGAAGCCAGTGTTTCCAGCTCAGAGCAACGGGTTATTCCGAACGTGGCATACGGATAACGATAAGCGGCATAGAACTTCTTGAACTCGCGGCAGACGGCCTCATAATCCGGCTCGCCCAACAGATACTTTCCGATTTCCGCATACGGCATGCCGAACGCCATAATCTCCGTGGGGCAAGCGATCAGATAATCTGCCACATGACGCAATGTGTATGCCACTTCAATGGAAGACATATAGCAATCATCAAAAAGGATAAACTCCATCGGCATGCCGGCCCGCTCCAGGCTCTCCGCCAGCGTACTTATATCGGTCTGATAGGCACTGCTTGCTCCCCCGAAATAACGTGTCGCCCAAGCGTCGTCGTACTCCCAGTGAGGCTTGAAGCTTTCGGCTCTCCGGCTCTTCCGGCTCCCATGCACAGGAAGCCAGCCCATGCCGTGGCATCCGATTGTCATGGCATAGCTGCGTGCCGGAGCAAAGCTTTTCACGTCGTTCAAGATAGCGGCAAGCCCTCCGACGGTAGTGAATGCCGGAGAATCGTATGTTTTCAACGTGTTTCTCCGGGTTTCACCGTTCTCATAAACGATTTCGAACATGGAAGCCTCGGAAGAGGTTGTGGACAGAAAGACAACAACCCGCTCATTGTCCAGTCCCTTCTCACGGACAGCCTTCTCCATATCGGATATGTTTGTATAGAAATACGGAGTCAGGTTCGTAGACCACGGGAGATACATGAATAACGTCCTCTCGCAAAACGGTTCTTCATCCGTTTCGTTTTCCCGGCATGCAACCAAAAGAACGATTGCCGCCAGAAGGCAGAACCGGCACGTAAAGTTCAAGAGCTTCACCATACTTTCCGCAATCATTCAACCAGTTCAAACGTAACCAGCACTCCCTTATGGTCGGTAGGCCATACGCCAAGAGGCTCTACAAACCGGTCTTTCGAGGTTTCGACAATCCGCTCCGACTTCCGGATGCTCCCTTTCGGGCCGAACAGCACCGCATCCTTCAGCCTCAGCCTCCGGTCGGGATAAAAGAACACATAATCTATCCGGTCGCGCTCGTCCGATTCGGGAGCCCATGTGAGCCTGTTCACTTTTATCAGGGGATTGTCGGCCGGGAAAGTGAAGCCGGGATAGCTGAGCACATCCGGATACACCGTACGGTAAGCATCCACGAATCCGGCATTGTCAAGAAGCAGAGGAACGGTCCACGGGATAATCATGCCGTTGTGGTCATACAGATCCTTCGTTTCCCTGATCCAGTCGAGATGTGACGGCTCGTTGAAATCGCCTCCCAAAACTACCATCACACCATTTTCCACATCCTTCCGCGCTGCCTTGATGAAGCATTTGATCGCATCGTCACGGAAAGAAGCATCATTCACAGCCAGAACCTCGGCGATGCTTTCCGGCTTCGGTATCTTTTTCCACGTGGAACCATCATAACCTCTCACATTATAATAAGCGTCGCTCAGATAATCAAGATGCGCCGTATACACGGCTATTTTCCGCCCGTAAATCTCTGTCAGCATCCGGTGGACAGTCCCATGGTCATCATGCAGCGGATAAACCACCGTGGAATCGGCAATGGGATACCTGCTGAGCAGTCCGGTGTCGTCGGAATAGAACGAATGGTAAGTTTCGCCTCTTTCCTTAAGCGAAGCGACAATCCGGTCACAGAAACGGGTGGAATGATAGTTTCTGACCTCGCTGAACGTAACGAAATCCGGCTTCAGGCGCACGATTTCGTTGACTATGGCATCATAACCTCCGGGCACCACCGTACCTTCCTGCCAAATATTCCATTGCAGGACGGTAAACTTCTCCCCGGCCCGGACCGACAAGCTGAAAAATAAAACAAGCAAACTAAGAATTACGTTCTTCATATAATCTGATTTTTAGTTTCTAAACCGCCAAATGTCGGAAATGTTCACATAACCAACAACACAAATGCGATATTTTCTGATAATTTAAACTTTATGCTCCAACGGCTTCCCACACCGTCTTTTTCCGGATATCTCGCAGGGCTGACGCATTACTAAAGTCATTGATATTCAGAGTATCTGATATTTAGAGATATACTAAAGCCAGATAAAAAGGCTGTTTTTTACCTATAAAATCAGTATATGCTGAATAATAAGTACTTAATAATCAATATTCTTTTTAATGCGTCAGCCCTGACCGATGTTTAACCTTAACCGACGGATTGAAAGAAATGGCAATCAAGTTTGAATTTTATCGTACGCCCGATACGGAGGGCACATCAAAGAAACGTTATTATGCGCGCGTGGTCAATTTCCGGCATGTCAGCACAGATGCCCTGGCGAGCAGCATACAGCAGCGGTGTACGCTGACAGAGGCCGACGTGCATGCGGTGCTGGTTTCGCTTGGGCAGGAACTGGCCTGGCATCTGAAAGAAGGAGAGCGGGTGCACGTAGAAGGGCTGGGATATTTTCAGGTGACGCTGAAATGCCCGGAAACCAAGAATCCGAAAGATACACGCTCGAGGGACGTGAAGGTCAGAACCGTGCGCTTCCGCCCCGACAAACGCTTGCTTGAACTGATGCGCAATGCGGAAACCGAACGCTCGGATATCCGTCCGCATTCGGCGAAGTGTTCGGATGAAAAGCTTGAGAAGCTGCTGGCGGAATTTTTCGGGAACGGGGAGGTGCTTACAAGACAGAAGCTGGAAGACATTTGCGGCTTTACCCGTTCTACTGCGGCAAGGGTGATAAAGAAGCTTGTGGAAGAAGGCCGGCTGAAGAACGTGGGGGCGCGCACCCATCCCATTTATGTTCCGGCAAAAGGAAATTTCGGCAAGTGATGTGCCGGAATATAGTTTGAAGCGCAAAGGCACAAATGCGCGTTTGTCAAGATCTGCAGTCTGATGGCGTTCTTTTGTGCCTTTGTATCCTAGTCCTGTTCGGATAGTTTCATCGCATCCTTTTCTTTTTCTGCCTCAAGAAAGGCTGCGTTTTCAGCTTCCGAGATGATCCGTTCGATGTCTTCATATTTCTCGGCCGGAAGTTCGGCTTTTGTTTCCGTTGCGGTCAGGGCTGTAGAGCCGGCATTTTCTTGTTTCTCGGGGAGTGAATCTCCTGTCTTTTCTTGTGCCTGCATCTCTTCTTCATTCTTCATCTCTCTTTCTTTCTTGGCTGCAAAGATTAAGTCGATGAAGGCCGCATCGTTTTTTATTTTTTTCAAGCTTTTGTGGGCGGCTTCCTGCTGCGATTCTTTCTTGGAGTATCCTTTCCCTCTTCCTGCCGGGATGCCTTCGATGTTTATCTGCGTTTCGAACACGGGGCTTTGGCTGTCGTCTACCGACTGTTCCAGCAGAATAAATTCGATGGCAAATTTGTTCTTCTGGCTCCACTCGATGAACTTCGACTTGAAGTTGACCTCTTTTCGTGAAACCTGCTCAATGTCCAGATAGTTCGTCATGATGCGCTTGCTCATGAATCTCATGCAGGCATCATATCCGCGGTCAAGATAGATGGCTCCTATAAGTGCCTCGAAAGCGTTTCCGCACATATAGCTGTTGTGGGCCGACTGGCGTGTGGTAAATTTGATCAGTTTGTCAAGCCCTATCTCTACGGCGATGCGGTTCAGCGTTTCGCGCTGGACGATTTTAGAGCGCGTATTGGTGAGGAAGCCTTCACGTTTTCCTCCGAAATGCCTGTATACGATATCACCTACGACTGCGTCTAGGATAGCGTCGCCCAGAAATTCCAGTCTTTCGTTGTTCAGAAGTCTTCCTTCCTGCGATTTTATTGAGGATGACTTGTGCAGAAGTGCCTGCTTGTAGAGTTCGATATTCTTTGGATAGAATCCCAGAATCTTGTAAAAACAAAGATAAGACTCCCTGTCCTTTCGGAAAAGAAGCCTTATCTTGTCAATAATATTGCTAAACACAATTATTCAGTGTATTTTTTTACAATTATACATGCATTGTGTCCGCCGAAACCGAATGTGTTGCTCAAAGCGGCGCGAACCGTACGCTTCTGTGCTTTGTTGAACGTGAAGTTCAGGCTGTAGTCGATGTTCTCGTCGTTGTCGCCTTCTTCATGGTTGATAGTCGGAGGAACAATGTCGTTCTTTACAGACAATACGCTTGCAATGGCTTCTACACCTCCGGTAGCTCCCAGCAAGTGTCCTGTCATTGATTTCGTAGAGCTGATGTTCAGTTTGTAGGCATGTTCGCCGAAAAGCTCTTTGATGGCTTTCACTTCCGAGATGTCGCCTACTGGAGTAGAGGTTCCGTGAACATTGATGTAGTCAATGTCTTCCGGCTGCATGCCTGCATCTTCCAGTGCATTTTTCATCACGAGCTTGGCTCCCAGACCGTCCGGATGGGAAGCTGTGAGGTGGTAGGCATCGGCAGAAGCGCCTGTTCCGGCCACTTCGGCATATATTTTCGCTCCGCGTGCCTTTGCATGTTCCAGCTCTTCAAGGATCAGGCATCCTGCACCTTCTCCCATAACGAATCCGTCGCGGCTTGCGCTGAAAGGACGCGAAGCGCGTGCCGGGTCGTCATTGCGTGTAGACAATGCGTGCATGGCATTGAATCCTCCTACGCCTGCCGGGAAAATGGCTGCTTCGGCACCGCCTGTAACGATGATGTTTGCCTTGCCCAAACGGATGTAGTTGAATGCATCTGCAATGGCATTTGAAGAAGAGGCACATGCTGAGGTGGTTGTAAAGTTCGGTCCGTGGAAGCCGTACATGATCGATATTTGTCCGGAAGCGATGTCAGCAATCATTTTAGGTATGAAGAACGGGCTGAACTTCGGACCGATTGTGTCTTTGGTCTGTTCATATCCTCCCACTTCCTCTTCGAAAGTATGGATTCCGCCGATTCCTACTCCTAGAATGACGCCGATTCTGTTCAGATCTTCTTTTTCTACATCTATCCCTGCGTCAGTAACGGCTTCTTTTGCTGCTACGACGGCATATTGGGTATAGAGGTCCATCTTGCGTGCTTCCTTGCGGTCGATGAAATCGGTCACGTTGAAGTTTTTTACTTCGCAAGCGAACTGAGTCTTGAATTTAGACGCATCAAAATGAGTAATAGGTCCTGCTCCGCTGACACCGTTGACAAGGTTGTTCCAGAATTCTGGAACTGTATTTCCTACGGGAGTCAGTGCACCAAGACCTGTTACTACTACTCTCTTTAATTCCATAAAATAGAATTAATTATTTAGCGTTAGCCTCGATATAAGAGATAGCGTCGCCTACAGTCTGGATTTTTTCTGCCTGATCGTCGGGAATCTGAATGCCGAATTCCTTTTCGAATTCCATAATCAATTCTACAGTATCCAATGAGTCTGCACCCAAATCGTTGGTGAAGCTAGCTGTTGGAACAACTTCTGATTCTTCTACGCCCAATTTATCAACGATAATTTTCTGTACTTTTGATGCAATTTCAGACATAATTCTAATTTTTTAGGTTTATAAATAAGATAATTTATTGATTTTTCGGTGCAAAGGAATAAATATTTCTTGGCTTAAACAAATATTCTTGCAAATAAATGTTGTTTCTTTGCACAATTTTATATACGTTGTGCATAAAATAGGAGGTTGTTATGAAAAAAATAGCGGTTTTGGCATCAGGCGAAGGAACAAACGCCGAGCGGATTATCAGATACTTCAAAGAGAAGCGTACGGCAGAAGTGGCATTGGTAATTTCTTCCCGGCCATCAGCAGGAGTTATAGAACGTGCCCGTCGCTTAGGTGTTGTATGTAAGACAGTTGTCCCTTCGGAGTTCCGTTCGGGTGAAGCGCTCCGGCTGTTGCAGGAGGCAGAGATTGACTTTGTTGTGCTGGCCGGCTTCCTTTCGCGCATTCCCGATGAGATGGTTCATGCGTATGAGGGGCATATGGTAAACATCCATCCTTCTCTTCTGCCGAAGTTCGGAGGGAATGGAATGTACGGCATGCACGTGCATGAAGCGGTGCTTGCGGCCGGAGAGAAGGAGAGCGGCATTACGATTCAGTATATCAATGAGAAGTATGATGAAGGCGACTATGTGTTTCAGGCAACATGTCCTGTGCTTCCGGAAGACACTCCTGAGTCGCTGGCTGCCCGGGTGCATGAACTGGAATACCGGTACTATCCGGAGGTGATTGAAAAGCTGCTGGCGGAATAGCCGCGGCAGGATGCATTGGTGATTTTGTGATTTTCTGCACAGTTAATTGTGAGTTCTGAAAACTTTCTTTACATTTGCCCTTATTACAAACCTTTAAATAAAAGCAATATGACTTTTACAGAACTGAGCAACCCGATTTTTGTGCAAGTTATTGATGATTATCATAAATACGACTGTGTAGACGCTCCGATCGTCAATCCTTATCCATTGAAAAGCATTGAGTATTATTTGTACTTGAAATGTTGGATTGATACGGTTCAATGGCATTTGGAAGATCTGATCCGCAATCCGGAGATTGATCCGGTTGAGGCTCTTGCTTTGAAGAGGCGCATTGACAAGTCCAATCAGGACCGTACGGATCTGGTTGAACTGATAGACAGTTATTTCCTCGACAGGTATAAAGGGGTGAGTGTTCTTCCTGATGCGACGATCAATACGGAAAGTCCTGCATGGGCGGTGGACCGCCTGTCGATCCTGGCTTTGAAGATTTATCACATGCGCAAGGAGGTTGAACGTACCGATACGGATGAAGCGCATAAGCTGCAGTGTGAATCAAAGCTCAATGTCTTGCTGGAACAGCAGACGGACTTGTCAGCGGCTATTGATCAGTTGCTTGCGGATATAGAGGCAGGACGCAAATATATGAAAGTCTACAAGCAGATGAAAATGTATAATGATCCGTCGTTGAATCCCGTTTTATACGGCAAAAAATAAGCTTGATGGCAAAAATATTGGCGATTCGTTTTTCGGCACTGGGTGACGTTGCAATGACTGTCCCAGTGCTTTATTCATTTGCCAAGGCCTATCCCCAACATCAGCTGGTGATGCTGAGCCGTTCTGCTTTGGCTCCGCTTTTTGCTTATGCGCCGTCTAACGTTACCTTTAAGGGCGTAGACCTGAAGAACGGCTACAAAGGCTTTGGAGGGCTCTTGCGCCTTTATTCAGAATTGAGGGGGGAGAAGTTTGATGCCGTCGTAGACCTGCATGATGTGCTTCGTGCCAAGGTGCTGCGCTTGTTTTTCCTTATGGATGGGGTGCGTGTTGCTCATATTGACAAGGGACGGAGAGAAAAGCACCGGCTGGTGTCTGCAAGAAATAAGGTCAAGTCGCCTTTGGAATCATCTTTTTCCCGCTACAGGGATGTTTTCCGGTGTTTGGGCTATTCATTTCCGTTCAATTTCAAATCTGTTTTTGAATCAGGAAAGTCATTTCCTTCTTTGCCGGAGGGTTTCGGTGAAAAGGAGGAAGGATGTAAATGGATTGGCATCGCTCCTTTTGCTGCACATAAAGGAAAAATCTATCCTTTGCTGTTTCAGCATAAAGTTGTCCGTCTTTTATCGTCTGTGTCCGGGGTACGTATCTTTTTGTTTGGCGGAGGAAATCGGGAAAAAGAGATTTTATCTGCCTGGGAAAAGGAATTTCCTTGTGTAACCTCTGTTGTCGGATGCTTGAAGATGGACGAAGAGCTTGCCTTGATGAGCAAGCTGGACGCAATGTTTACCATGGATTCGGGCAACATGCATTTGGCTTCGCTTGTGGGCACACCTGTCGTTTCTGTATGGGGAGCCACACATCCTTATGCCGGCTTTATGGGCTGGAACCAGCAGCCGGAGAATATCATTCAGCTTGACTTGCCTTGCCGTCCGTGTTCGGTATATGGCAACAGACCCTGTCGTTGGGGAGATTACCGCTGCTTGAACGGCATCTCTCCCGAAAAGATCGTTGAGCGGATAAAGAAGTTAACCGAGTGACTGCATGTCGTGCAGTCGCTTGTAGTATCCTTGTTTCTTGATCAGTTCGTCGTGTGTGCCTCGCTCAACAATCTGACCGTTGTACAAAACATAGATCTCGTCCGCATTTTTGATTGTTGACAGCCGGTGTGCGATGGCTATGGTTGTGCGCGTCTTCATCAACCGTTCAAGCGCCTCCTGCACCAGTCTTTCCGATTCCGTGTCGAGTGCGGAGGTAGCTTCATCCAGAATGAGTATCGGAGGATTCTTGAGAATAGCGCGTGCGATGCTGATGCGTTGGCGCTGGCCTCCCGAGAGCTTGCTTCCACGGTCGCCGATGTTCGTGTTGTATCCTTCGGGCTTTTCCATGATAAAGTCGTGTGCATTGGCTATTTTTGCTGCTGCTATCACTTGTTCCATGGTTGCATTCTCTACACCGAAGGCAATGTTGTTGAAGAATGTATCGTTGAAGAGGATCGCCTCTTGGTTTACATTGCCGATCAGACTCCGCAAGTCGTGGATGCGAAGGTCTTTGATGTTTGTCCCGTCGATGGTTATTTCGCCTTCTTGCACGTCGTGGTAACGCGGGAGAAGATCTACAAGGGTTGATTTTCCTGATCCGGACTGTCCCACCAGTGCGATGGTCTTGCCTTTTGGTATTACGATATTGATGTGTTTCAACACCTCTTTTTTCCCGTCGTAGCTGAAAGATATGTCCTTGAATTCTATTTTTTCATTCAGGTCGCTCAGCGTTTTCGGATGCTCCGCTTCCTTTATCGGATTTTCTGCTTTCAGGATCTTGTCGATGCGTTCCATGGAAGCCAGTCCTCGCGGAATATTGTAGCTTGCCTTTGAGAACTCTTTCAGCGGGTTGATAATGCTGTAGAGAATGACCATGTAGAAAATAAAGGTAGAAGCGTCAATCGGAGCGTTGTTCGAAAGGATCAGCGAACCTCCGAACCACAAAACGGCTACGATGAGCAGTGTCCCGAGGAATTCACTCATCGGATGGGCTGATGACTGGCGGATAGCCACCTTGTTGACCGCGTCACGGTAGTCGTTGCAGCATTTCTCGAAACGGCTGGTCATCTTCTTTTCGGCGATGAATGCCTTGATGATGCGCAATCCTCCTAGGGTTTCTTCCAGTTGCGACATGGTGTCGCTCCAGCGGTTTTGCGCGTCGAGCGACTGACGTTTCAGCGCACGGCCCACTTTGCCCATCAGCCAGCCCATGGAAGGCAATACCAGAATCGTGAACAGGGTCAGTTGCCAACTGGTTATAACCAGTGTGGCAAAATAAGAAAGAATCAGAATCGGATTCTTGAGCAGCATGTCCAGCGAACTGGTAACGGAAGTTTCTACCTCATTGACGTCCCCGCTCATACGTGCGATAATGTCCCCTTTCCGTTCTTCGGAAAAAAATCCCAAGGGCAGTTCCACCACTTTTCTGTAGACGAGCAGGCGGATATCCCTTACTACTCCTGTACGCAGCGGGATCATGATGGCTGACGAGCCGAAGTAGCAGGCTGTTTTCAGCATGGTCATGAAGCCGAGGAAAAGGCCGAGGAAGAGCAGTGTAGTTGCCGGTCCGAAATTTTCAATCAGTTGGGTGGTGTAGTAATAGAAGTTGTTCATGACCACGTCCTTCGCGCTTGCGCTTCCCCATTCCATGAAACGGTATACTTTGTCGTTTTCTCCGGTCTTGAAAAGGATGTTCAGTATTGGAATCAGCAGCGAAAACGAGAAGATGTTGAATACCGCCGACAAAATGTTCAGCAGGATAGACCAGCCCAGATATTTTTTATAAGGCGATACAAACCGCCGCATCAGTTGGAAAAATTCTTTCATGTGGTAGAACGGAATGTTTAATAATTTACAAAGGTAATGGATTTTTTTGTAGTTTTGCTACTGAAACGTAATTTAAGCATCCTCCATGAAGTTATTATATTATTTTGTTTTTTGCGGCTGGTATCTTCTTTCGTTGATTCCTTTGCGTCTGCTGTATGTCGTATCTGATGTTTTATATGTGCCCCTTTACTATCTGGTACGCTACCGCAGGAAGGTTGTCCGCAAGAATCTGACCGCTTCGTTTCCCGAAAAAAGTATCGGGGAGATTGTCCGCATCGAAAAAAAGTTCTACCGTTTCTTTTGTGATTGTGCAATGGAAAACATCAAACTTTTTTCCATGTCGAAAGAACAGATAATGAAGCGCATGACGTTTTCCGGCGCCGATGCGATGGCGTCTGATCTGGAACAGACAGGAAAGAACTTCGGATTTATTTATTTGGGCCACTATTGCAACTGGGAATGGATTGCATCGTTGGCATACTGGTATCCTCCGCAGATCCATAGCAGCCAGATTTACCATCCTCTATACAACAAGACCTTTGACAGGCTTTTCCTCTATATGAGGAGCCGTTTCGGGGGAGAGTGCATCCCGATGAAGGACACGCTCCGGCGCATCATTGCGTTGAAGCGTCAGAAGCAGCTTACAATGATCGGATTCATAGCTGATCAGGCACCCAAATGGAACAGCATACACCACTGGACTCCTTTTCTCCACCGCGACACTTCGTTCTTTATCGGAACGGAACAGATTGGAAAACAAGTGGGAGCCGTCATCTATTTTGCTGATGTCAGGCGGATAAAGCGGGGATATTATCATTGCGACCTGAAGCGGATAACGGTATCTCCCGAAGAGTATCCGGATTATGAACTTACAGACCGTTATGCAGCTTTGCTGGAAGAGATGATCCGGCGTGAACCTGCCTATTGGCTTTGGACTCATAACCGATGGAAACGGACAAAGGAAGAATGGGAGCGCAGGCAGAGTGAGGAGAAATGTTAGAAACGTTTTGCGTAGACTCCTTAAAAAACGAGACCGCTTCTCTATAGCTTTGCGAAAAGTGCTGGAATGTTCGGATGCTGCTATCCTTCATTTCAGCACTTTTCTGCCGTA
>SDWH01000022.1 GCA_019550975.1 Bacteroidales bacterium SW299
CGTATATATCAATTTATCACTAATACATAAAACTATGTCGAAGACTGCTTTTAAAGGAAACCCTGTCACACTGGCGGGTAAATTTGTAGAAAAAGGGGCTGCCGCCCCCGCGTTCTCTCTGGTAAAAGGAGATTTGGGAAACTTCACCCTGGAAGATATAAAAGGAAAGTATGCGCTGCTGAACATTTTCCCCAGCATGGACACCGGCGTATGCGCCACCTCTGTACGGAAATTCAACAAGCTGGCTGCTGAAATGCCGAACACTGTCGTGCTGGCTATCTCAAAAGACCTGCCGTTTGCACAGGGACGCTTCTGCACCACCGAGGGCATCGAAAACGTAATCCCTCTGTCGGATTACCGCTACACTTCCGACTTCGGAGAAAAATACGGCGTACTGATGACTGACGGACCGCTCTGCGGACTGCTGGCGCGCGCCGTTGTTGTAATCAGCCCGGAAGGACAGATTGTCTACACGCAACTGGTTCCCGAAATCACCGAAGAGCCGGACTATGAAGCGGCATTAGCTGCCATCAAATAAAAAAACGCACGGAGATACGAAAACTCGTCTTTTCTATCTCCGTGCGGCTGTATATTCAAAAGGCAGCTTAAAGTGCCTCATACTCTTTTCCCAATCACTCTTCTGCCGAGAACTCCTTGATCCGCTGTTCTTCGCTCAGACGGCAGATCAGCAAAGTGTCATTCTTTTCTGCCACGATATAACCGTCCAGTCCCTGCACCACCACTTTCTTTTCCTGCGTGGCATGTATGATGCAGTTGCGCGTTTCATACACCTTAACATTCGGTCCGATGCACACATTGTTGTGAGCGTCGCGCTTGGAATTTTCATGCAGCGATCCCCACGTGCCCAGGTCGCTCCATCCGAACGAAGCCGGAAATACATAGATTTCGTCCACTTTTTCCATAATGGCATAGTCAACGGAAATGTTTTCGCACGTAGGGAACAGTTCGTCCACCATTTCCTGCTCCTTATCCGTGTAATAGTAAGGAAGCATCCGCTCAAATACTTTTGCCATCGTCGGCTGATAGACACGGATTGCATTCACAATCGTGTTTACGTTCCACACAAAGATTCCCGCGTTCCAGAAGAAATTGTTGCGTTGCAGGTAACGTTCCGCTGTTGCCAGGTCCGGTTTCTCCTTAAAGGCATCCACACGGTAGATTTCCTTGTTTGAAGGACATGGCAGCGACAAGTCCGCCTCTATATATCCGTATCCGGTTTCAGGCCGGTTTGCTTTCATTCCCAACGTAACGATGGCATCTGAATCAGCCGTGAACTTCATGGCTGACAGAACGACACGTGCAAACTCGCGCTCGTTCATCACGATATGGTCACTCGGCGTAACGACAATGTTTGCTTTCGGGTTCTTCGCCTTGATCTTCCAACTTACATAAGCGATGCAAGGAGCCGTATTGCGGCGGCAAGGTTCCAGCAGCACATGCTCTTGCGGTATTTGCGGAAGCTGCTCTTTCACGATAGAAGCATACTTTGCAGAAGTAACCACCCAAATGTTTTCGGGCAGACATACATCTCTGAAACGGTCGGCAGTCAACTGGATAAGTGTCCGTCCGCATCCCAGCACATCAATGAACTGTTTCGGCATTTCGGGACTGCTCATCGGCCAGAAACGACTGCCTATGCCTCCGGCCATAATGACAACATGATTATTTGCAGGGTTCATAAATACTACACTTTTTGTAACGTTACAAAGGTAATATTATTTTTCTGAAAAACCCTGTATAACAAAACCTTTTTTATCAGAATTCCGCCTTTCGGCATACGTAGAAAATATCCGTTCCGCCCTTGATGCAAGAACAGAAACGGATATGGCTTCAGGCTCCGGAAAGCGGGAGCCATTCATTTCTTTTTCTTCCAAAGATTGCTCATGTCCTCCAAAGTCTTGCCCTTCGTTTCGGGAACAAGCTTCCAAACAAACACGGCAGCAAGGACACAGATGACACCATACAGACTGTATGCAAACATATGGCCGAACTTCTCGCCCATATCGCCCGCGCTCATGTTGTAAAGCGGAAGGAAGGTGGACGAAACGATAAAGTTGAAAATCCACTGAAAGGCTACAGCGATTGCAACAGCGGCTCCACGGATGGTGTTAGGAAAAATCTCTGAAATCAGCACCCAGCAGACCGGCCCCCAGCTGAACATGAATGAAGCACTGTATATCATGATGCTGACAACAGGAAGTACCGGAGGTATCCCGGAAACCAGATTGCAGACAGCCACACCGAAAGCACCGACAGCCATTCCGATTGAACCTGCAATAAGCAGCGGACGACGCCCCAGCTTTTCTACCGTAAATACGGCAAGCAAGGTGAACAGAAGATTGACAATGCCCATAAAGACTGTCTGTACCATCGGACTGCCCATGCCCATCGTTTCAAATATGCGTGGGGCAAAATAAAGCACAGCATTGATGCCCACAGCCTGCTGGAATACGCTCAGCATGATGCCGACGAATATGACCAGCCACCCGTAAGTGAACAGACGCTCGGTCTTCTCTTCGGCAGTGGATTTGATGTCGGCCAGAATTTCTTTTGCCTTGGAGAAACCGTTGATGCGGACAAGCACTTGCAACGCCTTCTCATCCTTTCCGCTCATCGCCAGATAGCGGGGCGTTTCGGGAACCAGCAGCACCAGCAGAGAAAAAACCGCCGCAGGAACCCCTGCGCTGAGAAACATCAGACGCCAGCCCGTTTCAATGGTCCAGGCCGCTTCTCCCGGATTCAGAATCTGATTTACGCCTTCCACAGCCTTGATGACCGGATTCACGTTGTCGCCTAAGATCAGGAAGTTGACGATGTAAACGATGAGCTGGCCGGAAATGATTGCAAACTGATTCCACGACACCAACGTACCGCGAATGTTGCTTGGAGCTATTTCTGCAATATACATCGGACAGATAGCTGAAGCCAGCCCGACTCCTATCCCTCCTATAATACGATAAATGTTGAATGCCACGAGCAGAGGAAAAGTCGGTTTTCCATGCTCGAAAAACAGAAACTCCGGATCATAGGTTCCCAAAGCTGCGACGAGAAACAAAATGCCGGCAACAAAGAGCGTCCGCTTACGTCCGTAGTGTGAGGCCAGAAAGCCGGAAACGGCACTGCCGACAATGCACCCAATCAGTGCGCTTGACGAAGTGATGCCATGCACCGCATCCGTATATGCAAAGTCCGAGGCTCCCATAAAGAAAGCCTGAAGCCCCTTTTCCGCTCCAGAAATGACTGCCGTGTCATAACCGAACAGCAGTCCGCCAATTACGGCAACAAGTACGACTGAAAAAAGATAAGCCTTGCTGCCTTTTTCCGTATGATTCATGATATTAAATTTTATATCCAACGAAAAATGGAAGACCCGCAGGCAGGCCTTCCATTCCGATGACAGTGTTAACAGTACATATTCACTATAGCTTCATACAGCTCCTGCTTTCCGCTCGTCTGTTTCGGTTCGCCGACAGTCTTCGCATAAGCCACAACATCTTCCAGCGTAAGCTTGCCGTCTTCAAAGTCCTTTCCCTTTCCCGAATCAAACGAAGCATACCGGTCGGCAAGCATTTTTCTGTAAGGAGATTCTTCCAGCAGCTTGGCTGCACTCAGCAGGGCGCGCGCCATCACATCCATGCCGGCAATATGAGCGATGAAGATGTCTTCCAGATCGGTAGAATTGCGGCGAGTCTTGGCATCAAAGTTCGTGCCGCCGTTGCCCAAGCCTCCGTTACGGATAATCTGCATCATCGCCTGAACCAGCTCATAGTTGTCTATCGGGAACTGGTCTGTGTCCCATCCGTTCTGGTAGTCGCCGCGGTTAGCGTCGATAGAACCCAGCATACCGTTATCTACAGCGACGCAAAGTTCGTGTTCAAAGGTATGTCCGGCCAGTGTAGCATGGTTCACTTCAATGTTCACCTTGAAATCCTTATCAAGATTATGGGCTTTCAAAAAGCCGATGACGGTTTCCGTATCCACATCATACTGATGCTTTGTCGGTTCCATCGGCTTCGGTTCAACAAGGAAAGTTCCTGTAAACCCGTGTGCACGGCCATAATCGCGGGCGATAGTCAGCATCTGAGCCAGATGTTCTTTTTCACGCTTCTGGTCAGTATTCAGAAGCGACATGTAACCCTCGCGTCCGCCCCAGAACACATAATTCGTACCTCCCAGTTCGATTGTGGCGTCGATGGCATTCTTTATCTGAACGGCAGCCCGCGCAACGACATCAAAGTCGGGATTTGTTGCGGCTCCGTTCATGTAGCGCGCGTGACCGAATACGTTTGCAGTGCCCCACAGCAGCTTGATGCCCGTTTCAGCCTGTTTCTGTTTCAGATAAGCAACAATTTCCTTCAGATTCGCTTCATATTCTTCGATGGTATCAGCCTCATCGCAAAGGTCCACATCATGGAAGCAATAATATTCGATTCCCATCTTTTGCATGAACTCGAATCCCGCATCAGCCTTGTCCTTTGCAGCCTGCACCTTGTCGGGATTTCCTTTCCACGGAAAGCTCTTTGTTCCCACGCCGAACTGGTCACCGCCTTCAGCGCACAACGTGTGCCACCAGGCCATCGAAAATTTCAGCCAGTCTTTCATCTTCTTTCCCATTACCACTCTTTCAGGATCATAGTAACGGAAAGCCATCGGGTTCTTACTTTCTACACCTTCGAATTTAATCTTTCCAATGCCGGGGAAATACTCTTTGTTTGCCATTGTTTTTGAATTTAAAAGTTAATGAAACAAGTTTATATAATAAGATTACAATCTGTTCAGACAATCCAGCCAGCGTCCATACGCATCCTCATAAGCTGCACGGTCAGATTCCTTCGGCTCGATCACATCCAGCTTGTCGAGTGTAGCGAATGCCTCGCTGCTGTTCTTGTAAATGCCGACTCCCATGCCGGCTCCCTTGGCCGCACCTACAGAACCGTCTGTATCATACAGTTCGATGACAGCTCCTGTAACACCCGCCAAAGTTTCGCGGAAAATCGGACTCAGAAACATGTTTGCATGTCCGGCATGGATTTTCTCCACACTCATTCCCATACCTTTCATTATGTCAATTCCATATTTGAACGCAAACACGATTCCTTCCTGAGCGGCACGGAGCAAATGGCTGCGCGTATGCAAGTTGAAGTTTACGCCATGAACGGAACATCCCGCTTCGCGGTTTCGGAGCATACGCTCTGCCCCGTTTCCGAACGGAAGAATGCTGATGCCTCCCGAACCGATCGGCGCCTGCGCAGCCATACCATTCATTTCGGCATACGAAACTTCTTCGGACATCACGGTGCGCTTCATCCACGAATTAAGGATTCCCGTACCGTTGATGCAAAGCAACACACCCAAACGGGTCTGTTCGGCCGTATGGTTCACATGGGCAAACGTATTGACACGCGATTCCGGATCATAGTTCACAGCACCGTTCACTCCATAAACCACACCGGAGGTTCCGGCAGTCGAAGCGATCTCACCCGGATTGAACACATTCAGCGACAAAGCGTTATTGGGCTGGTCGCCTGCACGGTAAGCCACCGGAATGCCCTCTTTCAGCCCAAGTTCACCGGCCGCCTGTGCAGTCACACGGCCCTGTTCGGAGAACGTAGGACAAACGGCAGGAATCAGCGAACGGTCGAATCCGTAGAAGTCCATCAGGAAATCCGCAAGTCCATTCTTCTGAAAGTCCCAAAACATCCCCTCGGATAGTCCGGACACGGTCGTATATATCTCTCCCGTCAGCTTCATGGCTATATACTCGCCCGGCAGCATAATCTTGTCTATCTTCTCATACACTTCCGGTTCGTTTTCTTTCACCCAAGCCAGCTTAGAGGCCGTAAAGTTTCCCGGAGAATTGAGCAGATGGGTCAGGCATTTCTCTTCGCCCAACATCCTGAATGCTTTCTCCCCATAAGGAACTGCGCGCGAATCACACCAGATAATGGCGGGACGAAGCACATTCTGGTTCTTGTCAACGCACACCAGGCCGTGCATCTGATAAGAAATCCCGATTGCAGCAACATCTTCCTTTTTTGCCCCGCTTTTCTGCATCACAGCACCAGTGGCGGCACGCAAGTTCTCCCACCACATTTCCGGATGCTGTTCCGCCCATCCCGGACGCAAAGTGATGATTTCGGCTTCCGTCTTCGGATAAAACGCCGAAGCGACACACTTGCCCGTATGGACATCCACCAAAGAAGCCTTCACTGAAGAGCTTCCTATGTCATATCCCAACAAATACATCATACTGTCACTTATTTTGTTTGTTATAAATTGTTCTGTCAAACTTATAGAAACGGGCAGCGCGATGCCGCACACCCTGTTCCTTTTCTTCCAGAGGAACCACATAAGGCATCATCGCAATCTTCTTATGGAAGTTGCGGATATCGACATTCTTGCCGTAAATCAACTGATACAGATTTCGCAACTGCGCAACGGTAAACTTTCTCGGCAGCAGGTCAAACATGACAGACGGCGTATTCTCCACATAGTGGCGTATATGCACCAACGCGTCCCTGCAAATCTGCAGATGGTCAAAAGCAAGCTCTTTTATATCCGAAACCGGCATCCAGCACGCATCATAGGTTGCGGTAAGCTGTCGGTTTCTGCTGTCTATCTTCAGAAGCGAAAGATAAGCCACCGTCACAATCCGCCCCACCCTGTTTTCTGTAATCCGGTGAAAACGTTCCAGCCATTTCACATCTTTCGGATTAGAGGTTCTGTCTTTCGAACCATAGGCGCGGAACTGAGTCATCTTTATATTCTTCAGACCTGTCAGTTCCTTCAGCACACGTTTGGCGGCATCGTCCAGATCCTCATCTGCATAAATCAGACTGCCCGGAAGCTTCAAGTCGTTTACTTCCCCACCGGCTTCCTGCTGTTTCCCGACCTGACGGACCAGCAGTATCCGAAACTGCTCACCGTCGAATCCGACCAACACGCAATCGACGGACACATGTACATCTATTATTTTACAGTCTTCCATAACATTGATTTTCCATGCCGCAAATATAAAGAATCACAATATATACTCATAGTATTTTCTGTAAAATACTACTCAGTAAAACACTGTTTAACAATAAAATACTTTTCATCATATTTACAATATATAAAAATTCAATTATCATACAATATACAATATATAAATCCGCTTGCCGGGAGAAAGAATCCGCCCCAACGGCAAGAGTTGTCAAGGAAATTTCATTACTTTGTACAGTCAAACAAAAAACAGTAACATGAAAACATATCCTTGCATACTTACAATCGCAGGTTCCGACTGCAGCGGAGGAGCCGGCATTCAAGCAGACATCAAAACAATATCTGCTTTGGGCGCATACGCCGCAAGTGCCATCACATCCATCACCGTACAGAACACCTGCGGAGTCAGCAGCATATTCCCCATCCCCGCACAAACCGTAAAGGCACAGATTGAGGCCGTCATGACAGACATCCGGCCGGAAGCAGTCAAAATCGGGATGGTAAGCGACCCGAAGATTGTTGCAGCCATCGCACAAAGCATCCGCAGATTCCAGCCACGCTATGTTGTCTTCGACCCGGTCATGGTTTCCACCAGCGGATGCAAGCTGATGGAAGACAGCGCAATCGAAGCCATTGTCAGAGAACTTATGCCATTGAGCACCCTCATCACCCCCAACCTGAGCGAGGCCGAAGTGCTGACAAACACAAAACTTTCTTCACCGGACGAGATGGAAGAAGCAGCCGGACAGCTTCTGCAAACCGGATGCGGAGCCGTACTGATAAAGGGGGGACACTTGCCCGATGACAAAATGTGCGACGTGCTCAAAATTGCAGACGAAGAACAAGCACACCGCTTTACCGCACCGAAGATCGAAAGCAAGAATACGCACGGAACCGGATGCACCCTTTCATCGGCCATCGCAACCTTTCTCGCACTGGGACATCCGCTGGCAGAAGCCGCAGGCAAAGCCAAAGAATATATATATAAAGGTATAGAAGCCGGAAAAGACATCCATATCGGCGAAGGCCACGGACCGCTCAATCATTTCTTCAATCCGGCAAAAATGCACATTTTGGACAAAAACGTGTAACATATCAAAAGAATCATTACCTTTGCATGCAAAGATTTTGAAAAACATAAACATCAGAAATTATGAAAGCATTTGTATTTCCCGGTCAGGGCGCACAGTTTGTCGGTATGGGCAAAGACCTTTACGAAAACTCTCCGCTCGCCAAAGAACTGTTTGAAAAAGCAAACGAAATCTTAGGATACCGCATCACTGACATCATGTTTGAAGGCACAGACGAAGACTTGCGCCAGACAAAAGTGACACAGCCTGCCGTATTCCTGCATTCAGTGATCTCAGCCCTGTGCATGGGCGAAGAATTCAAGCCCGAGATGACAGCCGGACACTCGCTGGGAGAATTTTCAGCACTGGTAGCAGCCGGAGCACTTTCGTTCGAAGACGGACTGAAACTGGTTTACGCACGTGCCATGGCAATGCAAAAGGCATGCGAAGCCCGCCCGTCTACCATGGCGGCAATCATAGCTCTGCCTGACGAAAAGGTAGAAGAAATCTGCGCTTCCGTTGCAGCAGAAGGAGAAGTCTGCGTAGCTGCAAATTACAACTGTCCGGGCCAGATTGTAATTTCAGGATCGATTGAAGGAATCAACAAAGCCTGCGAGCTGATGAAGGCTGCCGGTGCAAAACGCGCCCTGCCGCTGAAAGTGGGCGGCGCTTTCCATTCTCCGCTTATGGAACCCGCCAAAGTGGAACTGGAAACGGCCATCAAATCAACCGAATTCCATACACCCAAGTGCCCGATCTACCAGAACGTGGATGCCAAACCGCATACAGACCCTGAAGAAATCAAGGCCAACCTGGTAGCCCAGCTGACAGCATCTGTACGCTGGACCCAAACCGTACAGAACATGATTGCCGACGGCGCCGACGACTTTACGGAATGCGGACCCGGAGCCGTACTGCAGGGACTCATCAAGAAAATCAACAAGGAAGCCAACGCACACGGCATCCAATAACCGATCCGGCATTCCGGACATACCGGAAAGAACAGGCATGCAGGAGGATTTGCAGGCTGCATGGAACCGCTTCCACCGGACTGCAAATCCTCAAAACATAACACACAAGAAGCACAACTAATACTTAAAAGAGGGAAAACATGAAAACGACAGAAAAAATCATCATCTACCAGATATTTACCCGCCTGTTCGGCAATACCAACGGACGATGCATCCAAAACGGCCCCATCGGACAGAACGGCTGCGGAAAGATGGACGACATCACCAAACAAGTATTGCATGAAATCAAAAATCTGGGAGCGACCCACGTATGGTACACCGGACTCTTGGCGCACGCCACACAAACAGACTACAGCAGCTACGGAATCCCAAGAAACCACCCTTCGGTTGTGAAAGGAAAAGCAGGGTCGCCTTATGCCATCACTGACTATTACAGCATAGACCCGGATCTAGCCGTGCATCCCGAAAAAAGAATGGAGGAATTTCTGGAACTCGTAAAGCGGACGCACGAATGCGGACTGAAGCTCATCATGGACTTCGTTCCAAACCATGTGGCAAGACAATACCGGTCTGTATCGAAGCCCGAGGGAATCAAGGATCTGGGCGAAGACGACGACACGAACCAGGCCTTCAGCGCGAACAACAATTTCTACTATATGCCCGGACAGAAACTGGAAGGCGAAATCAGCCTCTATGACGAAGAAATGGGGAACTACGTGGAAATGCCGGCAAAAGCTACGGGAAACAACCGATTCGACGCATGGCCGAACCGGAACGACTGGTACGAAACGGTCAAGCTGAATTACGGAGTCGACTACATCAACAACACCGGATGCCATTTCAACCCGATACCCGACACATGGAACAAGATGAAAGATATCCTGCTCTTCTGGGCCGACAAAGGCATTGACGGATTCCGATGCGACATGGCAGAAATGGTTCCGTGCGAATTCTGGGGATGGGTCATCCCGCAAGTCAAATCACTGCACCCCGAACTGACATTCATAGCCGAAGTGTACAATCCGAATGAATACAGAAACTACATACACAACGGCCATTTCGACTATCTGTATGACAAAGTAGGACTTTACGATACGCTGCGCGCCGTCACCTGCGGCTACCAGTCGGCCACAGCCATCACCGGCTGCTGGCAAAGCGTCGACGACATTCAGGACCACATGCTGAATTTCCTGGAGAACCACGACGAGCAGCGCATCGCTTCCGACTTCTTTGCCGGAAATGCGTTCAAGGCACTCCCCGCCCTCATCGTGTCGGCAACCCTGAACACCAACCCCATGATGATCTACTTCGGGCAAGAATTCGGAGAAAGGGGAATGGACTGCGAGGGATTCAGCGGACGCGACGGACGCACCACCATTTTCGACTACTGGAGCGTGGACAGCATCAGAAGATGGAACAACCACGGCAGATGGAACAACCACCTGCTCAACAACAAGGAAAAAGAGCTCCACCGCTTCTACAAGAAACTGCTGAACATTTGTCGCACCGAAGCCGCCATCACACAAGGACAGTTCTTCGACCTGATGTACGTGAACAAAGGCGGATGGCAGATGAACGAGCACAAACAATACGCCTTCCTGAGAAAATACGGCAAGGAAGTGATGCTGATAGCCGTAAACTTTGCAGACATGCCGGCACAGATTGCGGTCAATATTCCGGAACATGCCTTCGACTACCTGCACATGCCCTCGTTCCAGACCTGCACGGCAGCCGACCTGCTGAACGGGACAGAAGAAAGCATTCCGTTCACTCCGGCAAAGGCCGTTGCCGTCAAGCTCCAGGCATGGGGAGGAAAAATACTGAAAATCACACTCTGACGATAAAGGAATCCGTCTTTGGCACAGAACAATCTCTATCTCTAGGTTGGAGATGCAAATCTCCAGCTTAGAGATACACGTCTTCAGCCTAAAGACGCATGTTTCCAGCCTGGAGATAGAGAAACGGACGAGGAAAAGCATTTTTTATCCCCATTTTGTTTGCATATTGAACACAAAAGGGTAACTTTGCTCAAATGAATAGAATTTGTGCAATCTTATCAGAAACCGAATATGGAAAATAGTTTTCTAGCCTTTGTAGAAGACAGCATCAAGAAAAACTGGGACCTTGACGCGCTGACAGATTATAAAGGCGCTACACTGCAATATAAAGATGTGGCACGCAAAATCGAGAAGCTGCATATCCTTCTCGCCGAAAGCGGGATTAACCCCGGAGATAAAGTGGCGCTCTGCGGACGCAACAGCTCGCATTGGGGAGTGGCTTTTCTGGCAATACTCACATACGGAGCCGTGGCAGTTCCTATCCTCCACGAATTCAAGGCCGACAATATCCAGAACATCGTAAACCATTCGGATGCCCGCCTGCTTTTCGTGGGCGATGTGGTTTGGGAATCGCTCAACGAGGCGGAAATGCCCTCGCTCGAAGGAATCATCCTCATGACAGACTTCACCCTGCTGGTATGCCGGAGCAAACAACTTGAATTTGCGCGCGAACACCTCAACGAAATGTTCGGGAAAAAATTCCCGCGGAACTTCCGGAAAGAACACGTAAGCTACCGGAAGGACAAGCCGGAGGAGCTTGCAATCATCAACTATACATCAGGAACAACCAGCTTCTCAAAGGGAGTGATGCTGCCCTACCGCTCGCTGTGGTCAAACACCGCATTTGCCACCGAGATGCTCCATCTGGCACCGGGAAGCAGGGTAATTTCCATCCTGCCCATGGCGCACATGTACGGACTGGCTTTCGAATTTATCTATGAAATCTGTTCGGGATGCCATGTGTATTTCCTCACACGGATGCCCAGCCCGAAAATCATTTTCCAGGCATTTGCCGACATCAAGCCGCACATCGTAATTTCCGTGCCGCTCATCATCGAAAAGATAATCAAGAAAAACGTGCTTCCCAAACTGGAAACACTGAAAATGAAAATACTGTTCCGCCTGCCCATCATCAACGAAAAGATCGGATCGACCTTGCGCGACTATATCGTGCAGGCTTTCGGAGGAAACTTTTTCGAGGTCATAATCGGCGGAGCGGCCTTCAACCAGGATGTGGAACGCCTGCTGCGCGACATCGACTTCCCTTATACCGTGGGATACGGCATGACCGAATGCGGGCCCATCATCTGCTATGAAGACTGGAGAAGATACAAGCCGGGAACATGCGGAAAGGCTGCCCCGCGCATGGAAGTCAAGATAGACAGTTCCGATCCCGAGAACCTTGTCGGAGAGATTCTTGCAAGGGGCGACAATGTGATGCTGGGATATTACAAAAACCCTGAAGCCACCGCACAGGCCATCGACAAGGAAGGATGGCTGCATACGGGCGATTTGGGCACTATGGACAAAGACGGAAACGTAACCATCAGGGGACGAAGCAAAAACATGCTTCTGGGACCTTCGGGACAGAACATCTATCCGGAAGAAATCGAAGAAAAGATCAACAACCTGCCCTACGTATGCGAAAACATCGTCATCCAGCAGAGCGACAACAAACTGGCCGCTCTGATTTATCCGGACTTTGACGAAGCTTACGCCAACGGACTGACCCCTGCCGACATCGAGCGGGTGATGGAAGAAAACCGGACGGCGGTCAATGCGGAACTTCCCGCCTACTCGCAGATCGCACGAGTTAAGATTTATCCGGAGGAGTTTGAGAAGACACCCAAAAAGAGCATCAAGCGATTCCTGTATCAAGACGTAAAATAAACCGGGAAATGAAACTGAAAACTATACTAGCAGCAATCTGCCTCCTCTTGGGAGCGCATCCTTTTCTTTACGCCCAGCAACATGCAAAGAAAGGCCTGAAGAAAGGGGCTAACGTATCGCTGAACATCACAGACAAGAAAAAGACGCCTCAACGCACGTATTTTAACCTGGGACTGTTCAGCAACTATACATGCCTCAACGGATTGGGCATAAACATCATATCCAGCCTGCAACACTACAATGCCTACGGCATGCAGGCTGCAGGATTCGCCAACATCACGGGACTGAAGTCAACGGGACTTCAGATTGCAGGAATCACCAACGTTACGGGCCAGAGGGCATGCGGAGCCATTTTCTCCGGTCTGATGAACGTAAGCGGACATTCATCATACGGACTTACGGTGTCAGGACTGGGCAACGTGTCGGGAAGCGATATAAGAGGAGTGGGAATCTCCGGCCTGATCAACGTGGGAGGAAAAGACACGCGCGGCGTCATGATTGCCGGACTGGGAAATGTCGCAGGAGAAGTGCAAGGCGGCCTGTCTATCGGAGGCCTGATGAATGTATCGGGCAAGTCGTCGCGCGGAGTGCAGATCACTTCACTGTTGAACGTTGCTGCCGAAACAAACGACGGATGGCAATTGGCCGGACTTGGAAACGTAAGCGTTGCAAACAAAGGGCTGCAGACAGCAGTCATGAACTACAGCGTGAGCAACAGCGGACTGCAACTAGGCATCGGCAACGTGAACACGGAAAACCGCAAGGGCGTACAAATAGGAATCGTCAATTTCAGCCTCGACAGCTGCGCCCGCCAGATAGGCTGCATCAACCTCAAGCCGCAAACCCGCACGCAGCTGATCGTTTCAGGGGGAAATACCAACAAGGGCAGCGTGGCCGTACGTTTCAAAAACAGGCACACCTACACGCAGATCGGCACGGGAGGATATTATTTAGGAACGGACAAAGATTTTTCACTGAGCCTGTTTTACCGCGCAGGCGTCTACTGGCAACTGACGCCTAAGCTGGACATCAGTGCAGATTTTGGATATTATCATATCGAAAGCTTGAAAAACAAGGATTCGCAGGGCTTTCCCGCACGCATGTATGCGCTCGAGCCACGGGTGAATCTGGAATACAGCATAACCCGCAAGTTCGGAATATTCGCCTCAGGAGGCTACGGATGGACACGCACATACAAGGGAAGCCACGCCTTCGACGACAAAGGAGTGTTCGAGGTAGGAATGGTGCTTTTTTAAGGCACTTGCCGGCAACAGCCTGTCAGCTGTTCAGGCTTGCCGAACGCACACGGCTCAATGTTTCGGGACTCATCTGCAGCAACGAAGCGATATAAACCAGCGGAGCCCTCTTCAAGATTTCGGGATGCATCTGCATCAGCTTCAGATAACGTTCGTGCGCCGGCTCGAAACGGAGGGTATCCGCTTTAATCTGCGACTCGATCAGCGACTCTTCAAATACTTTCCGATACCATACGCCCAACTCTGCATCTTCCAGCGAAAGCTTTTCAATCTTGTCCTTCGGAATCTCCCACAATACGGTAGGCTCCAGGGTTTCAATCATCAGGCGCGTAGGCTCTGTCTTCAGATAGCTTTCCAGACAGACCACAATTCCTCCTTCGTAGGCAATGTGCTCCGTCAGATCCTTGTCATACTTGTAATAAAACTGGCGGGTCATCCCCTTCTCGATATAACGCAAACACGTACAAACGTCGTTTTCATCCAGGATGCGTTCGCCTTTCTTATACTTTTTGCATTCCAGTATAGCAGCAAGCGCATGCAACTGTTCCCTCGACAACAAGCGATGGCGGGAAGTTGCCAAAATACGAGCTGTTTCTATATTAGTATTGGTCATAAGCGTCAAGTTTACTTAACCTTTATGCGGTCAAAGCCTTCTCCGAACACGCCGATAACGGCACTTTGCGAAACAAACGCTTTCGGGTCAATGTCTTTGATAAGGCGGAATATAGTATTCGATTCGCGTTTTTTAGCAAGCACAAACATCATCTTCACTCCATTGTGGGTGTAACATCCCACTCCGTCAATAAACGTGACTCCGCGGTGAAGATCCTTGTTGATGCGCGCCCCTATTTCTTCGTACTTGCTTGAAATGATGAAAAACTGCACAGACTGGCGCGCGCTGTTCACAACCTGGTCGAGCACAAAGCTTGAGATGAAAAGCACAACATAGCCATACACCACCTTTTCCCAGTTATGAAGCACAAAGTAGCTCGAAGAAATGATGATAAGGTCACACATCAGAATAACCCTTCCCAACGAGATGTCACGGTATTTGTTGACAATGGCGGCAATGATGTCGGTTCCTCCCGTACTTCCGTTGGCGGAAAAGGCAATTCCGATTCCTCCCCCGCAGAAGAAAGCGCCCAGCACACACGACATGAAAGGCTGGTCGTGAATCAACGGACCGGTCACAAACTTTTGGATGACCTCCAGAATAAAGGTCAGCACCAATACGGCAAAGATTGTCTTCAGGCAAAACTTCAGACCCAGAATCTTCAACGCCAATAAAAGCAAGGCAAGGTTTATAATCAAATAAGTGTATTGCACCGGAAATCCCGTGGCCCAAAATATAATGGACGCGATTCCGGGGACGGCCGTCGATGGGATGTCACTGGGCAGCAGGAACACCGTCCATCCGATACCATACATAATCATTCCCAAAGCAATTATCAGATAATCTTTGGTCTCTCTCATGATTCGCTGCGTACGCGTAGCTGGCAAAGCTGGATTCATTACTCTATCTGTTTTAAAAATTCCGGACAAAAGTACAAAAAAAATCATTCACTTGATTTAAATCAATTTCAAATACCAAGAAAAAATTTACGGAAGCCTGTTTTTAAAAGTTGCACGTTTTTCGTAATTTTGCGCCCAAATAAAAAGAACATGGCATTAGTCAACGAACACCTGCTTAAATTACCTGAAAATTATCTGTTCACGGACATTACAAAAAGGATAAATTCATTCAAGGTTACCCATCCGAAAACCAATGTCATCAACTTGGGCATCGGAGATGTGACCCGCCCGATTCCTCAAGTATGCATCGAAGCGATGCAGAAGGCGGCGGCAGATTTGGGACGAGTGGAAACGTTTCACGGATACGGTCCCGAACAAGGCTACGATTTTCTGATCAGCGCAATCATCAAAAACGACTATGCCGCAAGAGGAATCAGCCTTGATCCCAATGAAGTGTTCATCAGTGACGGGGCTAAATCCGACACGGGAAACATCGGAGATATCCTGCGACACGACAACAGCATAGGCGTAACCGACCCCATTTATCCGGCGTATGTGGATTCAAACGTTTCGTCCGGAAGAGCAGGAACTCTGGAAAACGAAAGCGAATGGAGCAATGTCGTATACCTGCCATGCAAAATCGAAAACGACTTTATTCCGGACATACCCGAAAGGCGAATAGACATCATTTATTTATGCTATCCGAACAATCCTACCGGAGCAGTCCTTACGAAAAGCGAACTGAAGAAATGGGTCAACTATGCCATCGACAACGATGCCCTGATTATTTTTGACGGAGCATACGAGGCTTACATCCAGAATCCCGACATCCCCCATTCCATCTACGAGATCAAAGGAGCCAGGAAGGTGGCCATCGAATCCAGAAGTTTTTCTAAAACGGCCGGATTCACCGGAGTGCGCTGCGGATATATGGTAATCCCCAAAGAGGTGACGGCCGCCACGCTTGAAGGGAAAAGGATATCGCTGAACAAGATGTGGCTGCGCCGGCAGTCAACCAAATTCAACGGAGTTTCCTATATTACGCAACGGGGAGCCGAAGCCATCTATACGCCCGAGGGGAAAAAGCAGGTAAAGGAAATGATAAGCTATTACATGGAAAATGCACGGCTGATGAAACGCATGCTCAACAAGACCGGGCTCCGTTTCTTCGGCGGAGAAAACGCTCCTTATCTGTGGCTGAAAGCGCCCGGAAACATGACCGCATGGAAGTTCTTTGACAAGCTTCTGTATGAAGCCCATGTAGTAAGCACGCCGGGAATAGGATTCGGACCAAGCGGAGAAGGCTATGTGAGAATCACGTCGTTCGGCGACCGGCATGACTGTGAAGAAGGAATCAGACGAATTTGCCAGTGCCTGTGACCAGCAATATTGAATATAACATTATCAAACAACTAATAAACATATGTCCAAACTAAGATTCAGAGTGGTAGAGAAGGCTTTCCACAAGAAGCCGGTAGAAGTGAAGGCTCCGACAGAACGCCCAAGCGAATACTTTGCTAAATACGTATTCAACCGTGAGAAAATGTTCAAATATCTCCCCAGCGGTGTGTATGCCAAACTGATTGACGTAATTGACAATGGGGCAACCCTCGACCGCGGCATCGCAAACGCCGTGGCAGACGGCATGAAGAAATGGGCCATCGAGATGGGGGTCACGCATTACACGCACTGGTTCCAGCCGCTGACCGAAGGCACAGCCGAAAAGCATGACGCTTTTGTAGAACACGACGGAAAAGGCGGCATGCTGGAAGAATTCTCCGGAAAACTGCTCGTACAGCAGGAATCCGACGGCTCGTCATTTCCTAACGGGGGAATACGCAACACGTTCGAAGCCAGAGGATACAGCGCATGGGACCCGTCGTCGCCGGTCTTTATCGTAGGCGACACGCTGTGCATCCCCACCGTATTCATCGCCTATACGGGTGAATCGCTCGACTATAAAGCTCCGCTGCTGAAAGCGCTGACAGCGGTCAACAAGGCGGCCTTGGACGTGATGCATTATTTCGACCCGTCGGTAAAGAAGATCATTTCTTACCTCGGATGGGAACAGGAATATTTTCTGGTTGACGAAGGACTCTATGCAGCCCGCCCCGACCTGCTTCTGACCGGCCGGACACTGATGGGACACGAAGCGTCAAAAAACCAGCAGCTGGAAGACCATTATTTCGGTGCCATACCCACCCGTGTGGCCGCCTTCATGAAGGATCTGGAAATCCAGGCGCTTGAGCTCGGGATTCCGGTAAAAACCCGCCATAACGAGGTAGCTCCTAACCAGTTTGAACTTGCACCGATTTATGAAGAATGCAATCTGGCTGTCGACCACAATATGCTGATCATGTCGCTGATGCGGAAAGTGGCACGCAACCACGGATTCCGCGTGCTGCTCCACGAAAAGCCGTTCAAGGGAGTCAACGGCTCGGGAAAGCATAACAACTGGTCGCTCGGAACAGACAACGGTGTCCTGCTGATGGCTCCGGGAAAGACTTCGGAAGAGAATCTCCGTTTCATCACGTTTGTCGTGAACACACTCATGGCTGTCTACCGGCACAACGGATTGCTGAAAGCATCGATCATGAGCGCAACCAATGCTCACCGCCTGGGCGGACACGAAGCTCCCCCCGCAATCATTTCTTCTTTCCTCGGAACCCAACTGAGCAAAGTGCTCGACCATCTGGAAGCAAGCACAAACGACGACCTGCTTTCGCTGGGAGGAAAACAAGGCATGAAACTGGACATTCCGCAAATACCGGAACTTCTGATTGACAACACCGACCGCAACCGCACATCGCCGTTCGCCTTTACCGGAAACCGTTTTGAATTCCGCGCGCCTGGATCGGAAGCCAATTGCGCAAGCGCCATGATCGCGCTGAACTCAGCGGTAGCCGAACAACTGATCGAATTCAAAAAGGAAGTCGATGCACGCATTGAAGAAGGAGAGCCCAAAATTTCAGCTATCCTGCAGATTGTGCGCCGCTATATCAAAGAATGCAAACCGATCCGCTTCGACGGCAACGGATACAGCGAAGAATGGCAGGAAGAAGCTAAACGCCGCGGTTTGGACTGCGAAACAAGCTGCCCGATCATATTCGACAACTATCTGAAGCCGGAAAGCATCCGCATGTTCGAATCGACGGGAGTCATGAACCGCAAAGAGCTGGAGGCACGCAACGAAGTGAAATGGGAAATGTATACAAAGAAGATTCAGATCGAAGCCCGCGTGCTGGGCGACCTGGTCATGAACCATGTAGTGCCTGTAGCTATCGAGTACCAGACCAAACTGATAGACAACGCATACAAGATGCAGTCAATCTTCTCCAGCGAAGAAGCCAGCCAGCTGTCGGCCGAAAACCTGGCTATCATCCGGGAGATCTCTACACATACCTCTTATATAAAGAAGCATGTGGACGAAATGATAGAGGCACGCAAGGTGGCCAACCGCATTGCCTGCGAGCGTGAAAAGGCTATCGCCTACCATGATACGGTAGCTCCGATGCTTGAGCAGATCCGCTACCACATCGACAAGCTCGAACTGATTGTCGACGATCAGATGTGGACGCTCCCGAAATACCGCGAACTGCTCTTTGTGCGCTAACTGGAGGAAACAAGAGTCTGCCGCAAGAAGCTGTATCCGGAAAGCCAGAAGAATACTTTCCCCATACAGCTTCCCGGAGGCGGCTCTCCCATAATATCAAACAACAAAAAACTACAACAGAAACAATTAAAGTCGCCTTCATCGCGTCATGGAATGGTTATATAATCTGTTTTTCGACCATACTGCCTTGCAGGCGGTCATCATCCTGTCACTCATCATCGCCATCGGGCTCGGGCTGGGAAAGCTGCGCGCTTTTGGCGTTTCGCTGGGAGTGACTTTTGTTTTTTTCACCGGCATTCTGGCCGGCCATCTGGGATTCTCCATCGACCCGCAAATGCTAAGCTATGCTGAAACCTTCGGGCTTGTGCTTTTTGTCTATTCATTAGGCTTGCAGGTAGGTCCCGGATTCTTCAGTTCTTTCAAATACGGAGGATTCCAGCTCAACATGCTTGGTCTGGGAGTAATCCTGCTCGGAACATTGGCAGCCATCGGACTGACATTCGTCACCCCGATCAGCCTGCCCGACATGGTAGGCATCCTGTGCGGAGCAACCACCAACACGCCCGCGCTCGGAGCTGCCCAGCAAACACTGAAACAATTGGGAGAACCCACCAGCGGAGCTGCCTTGAGCTGTGCTGTAACTTACCCGCTGGGTGTAGTAGGCGTCATTCTTGCCATCATCCTGGTAAAGAAGCTGTTTGTCCGGCCCGCCGACATGGAAGTACACGAACACGACGACCCGAACCATACGTACATCGCCACATTTCAGGTACATAACCCTGCCATATTCAACAAAAGCATCCATGACATCGCCCATACAGGCTATCCAAAGTTTGTCATATCCCGGCTGTGGAGAGATGGGAACGTATCTATCCCCACATCAGAAAAAATACTGAAAGAGAACGACCGGCTGCTGGTCATAACAACAGAAAAAGACGCTCCCTCACTGACCATTCTTTTCGGCGAACAGGAAAACCGGGACTGGAATAAAGAAGACATCGACTGGAATGCCATCGACAGCAAGCTGGTGTCCAAGCACATTGTGATATCCCGCCCTGAAATAAACGGGAAGAAATTAGGCTCGCTCAGGCTGCGCAACACGTACGGAATCAATATCAGCCGGGTTCTCCGCAGCGGCGTACAGCTGCTTGCCACACCGGGACTCGTGCTCCAGTTGGGCGACCGGCTTACGGTAGTGGGTGAAGCCGCTGCCATCCAAAACGTGGAGAAAGTGCTAGGCAATACAGTGAAAACGCTGAAAGATCCGAATCTGGCTTCCATTTTCATCGGAATCATCCTCGGACTGGTAATCGGAGCCATCCCCATCGCCATACCGGGAATCAGCTCGCCCGTAAAACTCGGAATGGCGGGAGGTCCCATCGTGATGGGCATTCTTATCGGCGCGTACGGTCCACGCCTGCATCTGGTCACCTACACCACACGCAGCGCAAACCTGATGCTCCGGGGAATCGGGCTTTCGCTCTACCTCGCCTGCCTGGGACTGGATGCAGGAGCGCATTTCTTTGAAACGGTGATGCGCCCCGAAGGTGCCCTGTGGATAGGGACAGGCTTCGTGATAACCTTCGTGCCGGTAGTCATCATGGCCCTTATCGCCTTGAGGTTCTGCCATCAGGACTTCGGAAACACCTGCGGAATGCTGTGCGGAAGCATGGCCAACCCAATGGCACTCAACTATGCGAACGACATTATCACCAACGACAACCCATCGGTAAGCTATGCCACCGTGTATCCGCTGGGAATGTTCCTTCGCGTAATCATCGCCCAGCTCATCCTCATGCTTTTTCTCTAGCCCATCGGCTACAAGAAAGGCTCAAGAAGAAAAAGCCCGCACGGGACCACCCAACAAAACGAAATGACGACATTGTTTTTAAAGACAAAGTTTTTATCTTTGTAACAATGAAATGACAAAAAAGATCTGCTATGAAAGATTATAAACAAATAACAACGGAAACGATCAGGCAGGACAGCCGCTATCTGGACCTGCTGTCGCATAATTTTCCGACAATCGCCGACGCCAGCACGGAAATCATCAACCTGGAGGCCATACTGAACCTGCCGAAAGGGACCGAACATTTTCTGGCTGACCTTCACGGAGAATACGAGGCGTTCCAGCATGTGCTGCGCAACGCATCCGGCTCCATCAAACGGAAAGTGAACGAAATATTCGGAAACACGCTGCGCGAAATGGAAAAGAAGGAGCTTTGCACACTGATCTATTATCCGGAACAGAAGCTGCAGCTCGTCAAAGAAAAAGAAACCGACCTGGAGGACTGGTACGTGATCACACTGAACCAACTGGTGAAGGTGTGCCAGAATGTGTCGTCAAAATACACCCGCTCGAAAGTGAGAAAAGCGCTCCCGAAAGAGTTCTCCTACATCATCCAGGAACTGCTGCACGAAAGCAGCATGGACCCCAACAAGCAGGCATACATCAATGTCATCATCAGCACCATCATCGACACAGACCGTGCAGATGATTTCATCACCGCGCTCTGCAAGCTGATCCAGCGGCTCACCATCGACTCGCTGCATATTCTGGGCGACATATTCGACCGCGGACCGGGACCGCACATCATCATGGACACCCTGTGCAACTACCATAATTTCGACATCCAATGGGGGAACCATGACATTCTCTGGATGGGAGCCGCAGCGGGAAACGACTGCAACATTGCCAACGTGCTGCGCATGGCCATGCGATACGGCAACCTTTCGGCCATTGAAGACGGATACGGCATCAACCTGCTTCCGCTCGCCACATTTGCCATGGAAACGTATGCCGACGACCCGTGCGGATTTTTCCAGCCGAAGATAGACAAAGCTTCAAGCCCTTATACGGAAAAAACCATCCGGCTCATCGCCCAGATGCACAAGGCCATCACCGTTATCCAGCTTAAGCTGGAGGCGGAAACCATCAAACGCCGCCCGGAATTTGAAATGGAAGACCGGCTGCTGCTTCACCACATCGACTTCAAGAAGAAAGCATTCACCCTCGGCGGAAAAGATTATGAAATGCGCGACTGCTATTTCCCTACCGTAAATCCGGAAGACCCTTACCGCCTGACTGAAGAAGAACAGGAGATCGTGTCGAAACTGCACCATTCGTTTGTCAGCAGCGAGAAGCTCAAAAAGCACATGAAATGCCTGTTCCGCTACGGCTGCATGTATAATGTCTGCAATTCAAACCTGCTTTTCCACGCTTCCATGCCGCTCAACGAAGACGGTACGCTGAAAGAGGTGGAAATCCTGGGAGAAAAATACAAGGGAAGAAACCTGCTCGAACGCGTGGGACAGCTCATCCGGACAGCCTATTTCGCCGAAAACGACAATCCGGAGAAAGACTTCGCCGTAGATTTCGTATGGTATCTGTGGTGCGGAAAAAACTCGCCAGCCTTCGACAAGAGCAAGATGGCGACCTTTGAACGCTATTTCCTTACAGACAAAGAAACGCACAGGGAAATAAAGGGACATTACTACGAACTGCGTGACCGTGAAGACATCTGCGACATGATCATGGATGAATTCGGCGTGGAGGGAGAGCACCGGCATATCATCAACGGGCATGTGCCTGTAAAGGCGGTGAAAGGAGAAAAGCCGATCAAGGCAAACGGAAAGCTGATGGTCATCGACGGCGGCTTCTCGAAAGCTTACCAGCCGGAAACCGGAATTGCAGGCTATACACTGGTATACCACTCGCGCGGCTTCGAACTGGTGCAGCATGAACCGTTCACCTCTACCCAGAAGGCGATAGAAGAAGGCATTGACATCAAGTCGACCACACAGATCGTCGAGCTGAGTTCCAAGCGGATGATGGTGAAAGACACAGACAAGGGGAAGGAACTGATGGTTCAGATCAACGATCTGAAGAAGCTTCTTCTGGCCTACCAGAACGGACTGATGAAAGAAAGAGCGGTCTGAAAAACCTTTTTCACTGACCTTGCTTCAACTTAAGAAACTGTTTTGAATTTATCGTGTGCTGATTTGGGATGAGTTTTTGAGGCATTTCCGTTTGTGTGATGAGGAAGATAGCGGGCTATCTGACGAAGAACAGAAGCGGAAAAAACCAAAAAATAGCCCAAAGCACACACGAAAACGAACACATCAAGCCAAGAAAAACTTTTTGGAGAAATTCAAAACAGTTTCTAAGCCGTACAATAAAAAAAATGACCCGTCATTCAACAAAGGATGACGGGTTATTTTATGTAAGATGACGAATAATTTTACATCGGATGAGCCGACATTTTTTTCAGCAGGCGGAAAGGCTTCAGAAAATCAGACAAGACGGTTAGTCGCCGTATCGGGAAAAACGACCGTGGGACTGAAATGCTTCGCCTCTTCAAAGTCCATCAGCGCATATGACATGATAATCACCACATCGCCTACCTGAACCTTGCGGGCAGCGGCGCCGTTCAGACAAATGCATCCCGAACCGCGTTCTCCCTTGATGATGTAAGTTTCAAAACGCTCTCCGTTGTTGTTGTCCACAATCTGGACTTTCTCCCCCTGTATCATGTTGGCGGCATCCATCAAGTCTTCGTCAATGGTTATGCTCCCCATATAATTCAGATTGGCCTCAGTCACGGTCACACAATGCAGCTTGGACTTCAATACCTCAATCATCATGACTCAATCATTCCTTATATTTATACTTTATATTGTCTATCAGACGGACATCACCGCAGAACACTGTGATGCAGCCTACGATATAGTCGCTCTCATCCCATGCATGCACCGGCTGCAAAGTGTTTCCGTCGACTATCTCAAAATACTCAAGGCGCAGGCCTTCGGCGCGTCCGATAGAATCTTCGACAAACCGCTTCGTTTCAGACAGCACATGAGTTTTCCCATAGTCCACACTCGTAAACAAAGCCTTCGAGATCTGCACAGCCTGCCTGCGCTGCACTGAATCAAGGCGGGCGTTACGGCTGCTCAGAGCCAGCCCGTCGTCCTCGCGCACAATCGGACAACCCACAATCTGCAGATCAAAGGGATACTTGCGCACCATTTCACGCACAATCGCCAGCTGCTGGAAGTCCTTTTCTCCGAAGTAGGCGCGTGTCGGCTCCACAATCAGGAAAAGCTTGCTCACAATCTGGCAAACTCCGTTAAAATGTCCGGGACGATACTTCCCTTCCATCACCGTATCCAAAGGAGGATAACTGAACGTTCTTGTATCAGGTTCCGGATAGATTTCTTCTACAGAAGGAGCGAACACATAAGCGGCTCCACAGGCTTCAAGCAGCTTGCAGTCGGCATCCAGCGTACGGGGATATTTCAACAAATCATTCTTGTCGTTAAACTGAGTAGGATTGACAAAATCGCTGACAACCACCACGTCATTTTCGGCAACAGCGCGTTTCACCAATGAAGCGTGACCTGCATGCAAAGCTCCCATCGTCGGAACCAGACCTATGGTCTTTCCCCCTTTGCGCAAAGGTTCCAATTCGGCACGAAGCGCATTAATCGTTTGAACTAACTTCATCTCAATCTTCAATTTTTAATCGTAGATTATAAAAAACGGCTGCAAAGTAACGATTTATTTGTCAGATAAAGAAACAGAAATCAATATTTCTTTCGCCCCAAACCGTCAAAATGCGCATTTTAACGGCAAAGCGGCACAGCTGAAATAAGTTACTAATCAACACATTAACATACTATAAGGAATAATTAGCCAGCCGATAAGGCGAATTTACACCAATTTTTCGTATTTTTGCAACACTTATTTTTGAGTAAGCAGAAAACAATATGAGTGCAAAAAAAGTTTTATTCATCACACAAGAAATTACTCCGTACGTACCAGAAAGCGAATTGGCAACCATCGGGCAGAATCTGCCTCAGGCAATCCAGGAAAAAGGATGCGAAATCAGAACTTTTATGCCCAAATGGGGAATCATCAATGAACGGCGAAACCAGCTGCACGAAGTGATCCGCCTTTCAGGAATGAACCTGATCATTGACGACACCGACCATCCGCTGATTATCAAGGTCGCTTCCATTCAGGCCGCAAGACGCCAGGTATACTTCATCGACAACGATGATTATTTCCAGCACCGGCTGATGACTTCCGATAAAAACGGAAACGACTACGAAGACAACGGCGAACGCGCGATCTTTTATGCAAGAGGCGTACTGGAAACAGTCAAGAAACTGCGCTGGTGTCCGGATCTGATTCATTGCCACGGATGGATGACCGCAATGGTGCCTCTCTATATCAAGAAAGCTTATTATGACGAACCGTCATTCCGTGACTCAAAAGTAGTATATTCGGTTTATGGAGAAGGATTCAAGTCAACCTTGGACCCCAACTTCACCAGCCAGCTCTTGCTCAAGGAAATCACACCCGATGATGTAAACATGATAAAGACTCCCGTCGATTTTGAGAATCTCAACAAACTGGCGGTAGCCTATTCTGACGGTGTAATACAAAACAGCGAAACAGTGAACACGAATGCGACAGACTACGCACGCAGCCTGAACATTCCAGTATTAGATTATCAGCAGCCCGACAAGCTGGCAGATGCCTGCGACGCATTCTACGACCGGATTCTGGCGGGAACTGAAAACAAATAAAAAACGAACGAAAATGAAACTCAAGTACCTGGCAGCAGCATGTTTGGCTGCCGCCATCTATAGCTGCGACGACACAACCACGGGAGTAGGTGACTTTCTAGCCAACACAGACGAAATAAACGCCTACTCAATGACGTTTGAAGCTACAACCAAAACAATCAAATACACCGACATCAATCCGAACGGCATTTATTCGCGAACCAACAGTGCCTATCTGGGAAAGTTCACGGATGCGGATTTCGGAACGTTCAGCGCAGACTTCATTACGCAAATCAACTGCCCGGAAGGATTTACGTTTCCTGAAACGATGCAGAGCATCCAAAGTGCTTCGCTGGGACTTTATTATGCAAGCTACTACGGGGACTCGCTGGCCCCGATGCGTGTAAGAGTTGACTTGCTGGATACGCCCATCGACGATGACGGAAGCGACATGAGCCTGTATTACACGACATACGATCCCACAAAGTACTATAACGAGGAAGCCGAGCCGCTGGCGGAAAAAGACTACACAGCATACGACGTTGCGGTAGGCGACTCGCTCAAATCAGAAACGGGATACAATACGGTTTCCATCAGTCTGCCTGAATCATTCAGCCAGGACATCCAGAAGAAATACGAAGAAAACAAGGACTATTTCAAGGATGCATACTCATTCATACACAATGTGCTCCCCGGATTTTACGTACATACCACACAGGGAGAAGGATCCATCCTTTACATTCAGGATATCTGGCTGCACCTGAACATCAAATATCTCATCGAAAGTTCATCGGGCAGCGTCGACTCTACCGTCTATACGCAGATTCCGTTTGCCGCAACAAACGAGGTATATATGTCTACAAGGCTGGAGAACTCGGACAACGCATTCGACAATCAAATGAGCGACAAGGAACATACGTATCTGAAAACTCCTGTCGGACTGCTGACGGAGGTTAAGCTCCCGCTGGAAGAAATGTATGCGGAACTGGGAAAAGATACGCTGAACTCGGTGTCAATCTCTTTCACCAAGATGAAAGAGGTCAGCGACAACTCCAGCAAGAACCCTTACAAGATGGGAGTCCCCCAATATCTGCTGCTCCTGCGCAAGAGCGAGGTTAATGAGTTCTTTGAACAGAACAAGACTTACGACAGCCAGACTTCGTTCCTCGCTTCATACAGCAGCACGACCAACTCGTATACTTTCTCACAACTGAACCGCCTCATCAGCCAGATCTTCAGCGAAATGAGAACGCAGGAAGAGCCGGCTGAAGGATGGGACGAGCACAATGCGCTTGTTCTCATTCCGGTAAAGACAGAAACGGACTCCCAAAGCAACATCATCGGACTCTCGCATGACCTGGAAGTTAACTCTGCCCGCCTGGTAGGAGGAGAAAACGGTGACAAACTGAAAATAGAAGTCATCTATACACGTCCGGCAATTTCGGAATAAACAACAGAGGCGAATCCGTTTCCGGATCCGCCTGCACTTCCGCTCATTCAAGATATTCTGAACACAGGATCACGAGCCATAGAATATGCACTTACGCAGCCATTCGATGCACATCGTGATCCTGTGTTCTGTTTTTCTGCCTTCTTAAATCATGCACAAAGCTCCGGAACCAAAAGAAATCCGAACCCACGCACTGCGTGAATCCGGATTTCTTCCTGCGCCTTTCCTTTAAGTTTATCAATGGTTGTAGGCCGACTCTCCATGTTCGTAAATGTCAAGTCCCTCCTCTTCTACACGCTTGTCTACACGAAGGCCGACTGTCGAGTCAACAAGCTTAAACAAAATGTAAGTCACTACAGCACTGAACACAACCGATACCGCTGTAGCCAGAATCTGTACCCACAACTGATGCCAGTCGCCGTAAAGTGCTCCCTGCACTCCGTCGTCACCGGTAATAAAGCGGGTGGCAAACACACCGGTCAATATTGAGCCGACAATACCTCCGATCCCATGCACGCCAAAGGCATCGAGCGCATCATCATATTTGAATCTAGGCTTGATTACGGCTACCATGAAGAAACAGATGACAGGCGTGACAATACCTATGCAGAATGCACCAAGCAGACCGACAGTTCCCGCCGCAGGAGTAATCGCGACAAGTCCGGCAACGGCACCGGTACACGCACCAATTGTGGTAGGCTTCTTGTTGCATATCCAGTCGACAACCATCCATGTAATCGCCGCTACAGCAGTAGCTACATGAGTAACCAAAAATGCATTGGCAGCCAGTCCGTCGGCAGCCAGGCCGCTGCCCGCATTGAAGCCAAACCATCCCAGCCACAGGAAAGAAGTGCCCATAAAGACAAAAGTCACATTGTGCGGAGTTATGGGATGGCCAATGCGATAATCCATACGCTTGCCCAGCATAACAGCCATAACCAGCGCCGAAATTCCGGCATTGATATGCACCACTGTCCCTCCGGCAAAATCAATGGCACCCATCTGCTGCAGGAATCCTCCACCCCACACCCAATGCGCCATAGGGAAATAAGCCAGAATCACCCACAACGTAATGAACAGAATATAACCTGAGAACTTGATGCGCTCGGCAAATGCACCCAATATCAAAGCCGGAGTGATGATGGCAAACATGCACTGGAACATCACGAACGTCAGTTCGGGAATGTTTCCGGCTGTCAGCGTATGTATCGAGATTCCGCTAAGAAAAGCCTTGTCAAAACCTCCTATCAGAAACGCCAGCGGATTGCCCGATTCGGAGAAACTGGTATCAAATGCCCAACTGTAGCCGAAAGCAATCCAAAGAATGCTGACCACCCCGACAATAAACAAGGTCTGCATGATTATGCTCAGCACATTCTTCTGACGGACCAGACCTCCGTAAAACAAGGCAATTCCTGGAATGCTCATCAGCAGCACCAGCAAAGAAGAGGTCAGAATCCAGGCAGTATTACCGCTGTCGAGCACAGGCGCTTCTGTCTGGGCAGAAACCTCAGGAACAAGACAAAACATGAAAATAAGCATAAGAGCAGCCGCCTTTACCGCAGCAAAGGTCTTTCTAACATATCCAGCCATAATGTAATCTCGTTTTAAAGTTATTGTATTCGTATTGTATTTATTTTTCTTGCTCTGCGTTGTAAAGAGCTATATCTCCCCTTTCCCCTGTGCGGATGCGTATCGCATCTTCAACAGGGATGACAAAAATTCTTCCGTCGCCTATTTCACCCGTTTGGGCAGCCTTCAATATGGCCTGGACTGTTTTTTCCACATTCTTTTCACGTACGACAATCGAAAGCAGAATGCGTTCTATCGAACTGGTGTCATAGACAACGCCACGGTATATACGACCTTCACGGGTCTTGCCGACACCTCTCACATCATAATAAGAAAACCATTCAATGTCAGCTTCCAGCAGGGCAGCCTTCACATCGTCAAATCTGGTTCTTCTGATAATAGCTTCAATCTTTTTCATAAATGCTGTTGTATTTGTATTTTGTAATTATAGTTTTGCGCTAAGTTAATCCTGTATCTTTTTACCCTGAAACTAAACTTTTATCCTAGAAACCTTAAAAACTCAAACCGGCCACAAAATGCGCCCCTTCCGTCGCCGGATTCCAGACAAGCTGGGCGAAAACAGGAAGAGTCCACGAAGGAGTGATCTGCAATTCTTTTTCAACGGTTATGCCAACCTCGCAAACAGCAAAACCGTTTACCATGGCTTTTGAATATTCCGAGTTGCCACCGCCCGCATAAAAATCATTCTCCCACGGAGTAGCGCCAACAGTTGCCACCCAGTTCAGTCCGCCCAACTTGAAAGGCGCCGAAACCGACATATAAGAAGCATAGGCTTTCTTGCCGTCAGACTTATAGCCAACATTGCCCGCAAAGTTCGTATACCAGTTAAATGCAAGCAAACCGAAATCATACCCTACCTGAGCTTCGAACGTATGGTTGGTATTATGACTCCCGTAATGGAAATAACCGGGTCCGCCATTAAACCAATAATCCGTCACAGAAACGCTGAATCCGCCCGCTTCGTATCCCAAAGTCAAATCCAGTTCTTTCGTATCCGTTTTCTCAAAACCAACAGATCCCCAGGCAGACAGCGAGAGGCCTTTATAGCCAATAGCCAAGGAAGGCTGTACGCTTATATTGCCCAAATCCTGCCCGCGCCAGATGTAATTGCTCACCAGATCAAAGCCGACTTCTGCCTCAACCTTATCCTGCGCCAAAACAACTCCGGGAAATGCCGTTGCTATCGCCAACGGCAAGATACCTTTTTGAAACAATCCTTTCATCTTTTTTCATTTAGTTTGTTTATAAATCACCAAAGCATATCCGGATAATCATCTCCAACAATCTGAAAGCAAAATTATCACATTTTATATATGCGCCCTGCCATAATTGCCTTTTTTTGGTAAAAAAGCGAAGCCTTCTTTCATATTAAAACAATAAATACAGCCAATATTACAAATCAACGCAAAAACAGCTGCATAAGATTCAATACGAAAGAACAAGAAACAATACAAAATAACACGATAACGCATATTTAAGTATCAAATAAACACAATATTCACAAAAACACAAGACAAATGAAATCAGATAAACAAAATCACAATCATTAAAGAAAGGCAATAAAAAAGGCTCCTTGCCTGTTTTCCCATACAGGGATAAGCAAGGAGCCCTTCACTTAATATGAATCTAAAGAAGGAATTCTATTCTTCTTTCTTTGCAGTCTTGGCAGCAGTCTTTCTTGCAGGAGCTTTCTTAGCAGCAGGCTTTTCTTTCACCTCTTTCTTCAACTCCTCTTGAAGTTTTTTCACCTCATCAGTCAACTGAACCAGTTCCTGCTCCTGATTATGGATTGTTGTCAGCAAAGAGTTCAACTCTTCATCTTCCATATCAACCGGATACAAAGCATTCACACGCCCGATAAAGTCGCCGAGAATATTCATATAGTTCGTGAAAGCATCATACGGAGAATCATAAATGCCGCGGTTAAAGCCAACTTCCATATTCTTGGTTGTCATGAAACGGAAATTATTGCTTGCCTGCAAATAATCCCAGTCCTGCTTAATGCGGCGGTCGGAGCAGAGATAAACACGCTCAGCCACACTGTACAGCTTGTTGAAGGCTTCACGCTGCATCACGTTACCCAGCCACGGGCTGATATCACGTTCTTCATCAGTCCATGACATCGGATAAGGAACATCCACCATATCCACAGACTTCAGCTTGGTTACGATCTCTGTCGGAGTAGAGAAAGTAATGCCTTTCTGCTTTGCGCAAGCCGGAAGTGCCTTCAGGAACTCCAGAATGTTGGAAGACAGCGGCTGATAAATACCCAAAGCCGAAAGTTCCATAAAGATATTGATAACCTGTTCGTTCTCCGGCAAAGAAGCAATCCAGTCAATATACTTGTCAGCAAACAGCGGATATTCGCTCCACTCCGTATTTGAAAAACGCAGGCTGATATCATCCGAAAGCTTGAAATCGCGCAACAAAAGCTTCAGATTCGGATTCTCAGCGCAATGATACAGATAATGCGGACTCTTCCAGCCAAGGACATGCTTTGCGCCTTCTGCCAGCATGCCTTTGAATCCCATTCCAGCAACAATGCCACCGATTTCATTATCATAAAGCAGACTTGAGTTGCGGAAAACTTTCGGATCCTGCCCAAAATAGTCTTTCACCTTCTGGCGCATGCGGTTCACTTCTTCACGGAAGCAGTCTTCGTTCTTCAAAGAAGACAAGCCATGAGAATAAGGTTCACACAAAAATTCGCAGCATCCCGTATCGTTCAGTTCATGAAGCAGCTCGATTACAGCAGGAGCATGAATTTCCAGCTGTTCCAGAGCCACGCCCGAAATGGAAAGAGCCACCTTAAAAGCTCCTTCATTGGCCTTGGCCATTTCAATCAGCGTTTTCAATGCCGGAATATAAGAACGTTCGGCAACGTCGTTCATCCCTTGCTCATTCGCATAATCATCATAATAATAATGATCTGTGCCGATTTCAAAGAAACGGTAACGTTTCAGATGAATGATTTGGTGTATTTCAAAGTAAAGACAGATTGTTTTCATACTGATTCAGTTTGTTTGTTATTTTCCATAATTGTTTAAGACCTGTTCGTAAAGATTGCGGATTCTGACTCCCACTTTCTCCCATACGATACCATCGACTTCTTTCTTGCCTTCGTCACGCAGATACTCATACAAAGACTCGTTGGTACAGATTGAATGAATGGCATCAGCCATCGCATGTATATCCCAATAATCAGTCTTGATACATTTAGTAAGAATTTCAGCACAACCCGACTGTTTGGAAATGATTGTCGGCACGCTGCACTGCATGGCTTCAAGCGGCGAGATGCCAAAAGGTTCGGAAACAGACGGCATAATATACACATCGCTTGCTTTCAGCACTTCGTACACCTGCTTTCCTTTCATGAATCCGGGGAAATGAAAACGGTCTGCTATGCCCCGTTCTGCGACCAGACGGATCATCGCATTCATCATATCACCGCTTCCTGCCATCACAAAACGCACGTGGCGAGCGCGTTTCAACACCATAGAAGCAGCCTCCACAAAGTACTCAGGTCCTTTCTGCATGGTTATGCGCCCCAGGAAAGTAACAAGCTTTTCGTTCGGATTCTTTTTGGGAACAATTTCCTGAATCTCCTTAGACAACGGCGACACGGCATTGTGCACGGTAAACACCTTGCGCGGATCCTGATAATATTTGTTGATTACAGTCTGGCGCGTAAGCTCACTTACACACATGATGCAGTCAGCATGGTCCATCCCGTTCTTCTCTATAGAGTAGACTGTCGGATTCACATTGCCGCGGCTGCGGTCAAAGTCTGTTGCATGCACATGAATCACCAAAGGTTTCCCCGACACCTGCTTTGCGTGGATGCCGGCCGGATAAGTAAGCCAGTCATGCGAATGAATGATGTCAAAGCTCTGCTGGCGGGCAACGACTCCTGCTACAATCGAATAGTTGTTGATCTCTTCATGCAGGTTGTCCGGATATCTTCCCGAAAATTCCAGACAGCCCAGATCGTTTGTATGCATATAGTTGAAATCAGCATAGATATGGTCACGCAAATCGTAGTAGAGCTGCGGATCCATGTAGCCGCCTATACGGCTTTTCACATAATCCCACTGCACGTCCCTCCATACGATAGGCACACTGTTCATGCCGATAATTTTCAAAAAACTCTGGTCTTCGTCACCCCACGGCTTCGGAATGCAGAAAGTGATCTCCATGTCCGACTGCTGCGCCAGTCCATGAGTAAGGCCATAACTTGCGGTACCTAAACCTCCCAAGATATGAGGAGGAAATTCCCATCCAAACATTAAAACTTTCATATAGCTTCCTCCTTCCTTATTGATTATTGTATCTGTCGAGTAAATTCAATGTCCGCAGAATCTCTGCCACATTCATGGCAAACGAAACAGCGCCTCGTCCCTGGAAAGGCGGGTTACCGTCAAACAATTCCGGAATAGAACTGATGCAATGGCATGTCATCTGGTCTTCATAGCTGATCATCTGGCGTTCGACGAACGACACCGCACTCCGTTTGTAAATGCGCAGATAAGCTTCCAGATAGAATCCCTCAAGCCACGGCCATGCAGTTCCCTGATGGTAAGCATAGTCACGCTGGATCTGCGGGCCCACATAGTTCGGATTATAGCCTCCGCTCTTCGGACTTAACGAACGGATGCCCTTCGGAGTCAGAAGTTCTTTCGTCACGATATCGACAATGCCCTTCTTCTGTTTTGCATCCAACGGAGAGTAATCCAGCGCAGCGGCAAAGATCATATTCGGACGGACACTCCAGTCCATCATGTTTCCGTCTACATAATCAAGCAGATAGCCATACTCGTTCAAGAACGTTTCAACGAAAGAAGGAGCAGTCTTTTCATAGATGCCCTGCAAGCCGGCAGCGAAGTCCTGGTCATCCGCCAGCAGGTCAGCCGCAAAACGAAGCGCATTATACCAAAGCGAGTTGAACTCAACGATATAGCCTGTACGCGGCACAACCGGCCTGCCGTTTGCTGTCGAGTTCATCCACGTAATCGCTTTTTCACGCCCGTTTGAATAAACCAGTCCGTTGGCATGAACCTCCAGATTAGGATGTTTTCCGGAAACAAGATAATTCATTACATCCTTTATCAGTTGTCCATACTTGTTTTTTGCCGCCTCCTTTGATGTAAATTTAGCATACTGCTGAACTGTCCACATCATCCACAACAGCACATCCGGATGTTCGATTTCCGTCATCTTCAATGCTGAGTCTTCCCCGTTAATGAATGCATAGACACATTTGACAGCCGTATCCATTATTTTCTCAAATTTCTCAACTTCCCCTATTGAGAGTGTCAGTCCCGGAAGAGATACGAACTCGTCGCGGGCGCGGCACTTGAACCACGGATAACCGGCAAGCAGATAGGACTCCTCGCCCTGCTTGTTCAAGAATTGATGAGCCGAGTTTATCAGGCAGTTCTTAAAGTTGTCGCGAGGTGTTCTCCTTTCAGCTTCCTTGGCAAACAATTCGTTAAGCGATTCCGTATCAATGGAAGATATGCCCCCGGAAAAAGTGATGCACTCCCCTTTTTTGATGCTCATTTCAAAATACCCGGGCACATAAAGATCTTCATTGAAGTCATAGCCTCTCTCCTGCTCCTTCGGATACTCGATGCCGCGATACCAGTCCGGCTCAAAATGGAAAGTGACATTCTTGCTGAACTGCATGTAAAGTTCCGGATAGCCCGGATACATGCATGTCTTTATTCCATTGTCCACCTCATCGTAATGGCGGTTGGCCTGCGAATTCTCATGCGTATACTGACGCACGCTTCTGAAAGCCAAATAAGGACGCAGACGAAGGATCGTATCCGAATGCGCATCAACCAGCGTATAGCGGATCAAGATACGGTTTTCATGATGAACAAATACTTTTTCTTTCTTCAGCACAACCCCTCCCACACGATAAATGGTTGTGGGAACTTTCTCACAGTCGAATTCTCTAATGTATTTGTGACCACGAGGACTGAATGTACCGCCGCCGTACTTATGGATGCCCAGATTAAATTCAGCACCATGCTGTATCACAGTTTCATCCAACGAAGACAGCAACACATGATTTTCATCATCCAGTTCCGGAACCGGAATGACAAGCAAACCATGATATTTGCGCGTATTGCAGTCTACAATCGTAGAACAGTGATAAGCTCCAGAGCGATTGGTTCGGAGAATCTCCCTCGTCAAAGATTCCTCCAGATTTGTCATAAGAGTTTTATCAAAACGTAAATAACTCATAGCTGTATATTAAGGTTATAAATTAATAATCCCATGCAAAATAAGTTTTTCACTTTATTTCACCCCAAAATTAGCAATTAAATGTAAACATCAAAACCAAATTGCATTTTTTTTCTCATGCAACTGACGTTTTAGTTTAAAAAGACACAAACGAACAACAAATTCATGCTACACAACACATTTATAGGCACTTCCAATGCCTTATCACGAACACAACCAAACAAAAAGACATACAAAAGGCGGCACAAGCATACAGAATCATCCGCAGTCTTGTGCCGCCCAGGCAAACTCTATGAAGAAATATCAGTCAATCATGTCAAACCCGCAATACGGAACCAGAGCCTTCGGAATGCGGATGCCTTCCGGCGTCTGATTGTTTTCAAGCAATGCGGCAACGATACGCGGCAAAGCCAGTGCGGAACCGTTCAATGTATGGCAAAGTTCCGTCTTCTTGTCGGCCGTACGGTAACGGCATTTCAGACGGTTTGCCTGATAAGTGTCGAAATTCGAAACGGAGCTGACTTCCAGCCAACGCTTCTGAGCCTCTGAATATACTTCAAAGTCATAGCAAATGGCAGCCGTAAAGCTGATGTCCCCGCCGCAAAGACGAAGAATACGGTAAGGAAGTTCCAGCTTCTTCAGCAAACCTTCCACATGGTCCAGCATCTCCTGATGGGACTGTCTTGAATGCTGCGGAGTATCGATACGCACCAGCTCCACTTTAGAGAACTCATGCAGACGGTTCAGCCCGCGCACATCCTTTCCGTAAGAGCCGGCTTCACGGCGAAAACATTCCGTATAAGCACAGTTCTTAATAGGAAGCTGCTTCTCATCCAGGATCACATCACGGTAAATGTTCGTAACAGGAACTTCAGCCGTAGGAATCAGATAAAGGTCGTCCAGATTGCAGTGGTACATCTGCCCTTCCTTGTCGGGCAGCTGTCCCGTACCATATCCCGAAGCCGCATTCACCACTGTAGGAGGCATGATTTCAGTATATCCGGAAGCCTTTGCTTCATCAAGGAAGAAATTAATGAGCGCACGCTGCAGACGGGCCCCCTTACCTTTATATACAGGGAAGCCTGCGCCCGTAATCTTGACGCCCAGATCGAAATCGATAATGTCGTATTTTTTTGCCAGCTCCCAGTGCGGCAGCGCATTCTTCGGAAGTTCCGTTTCCATTCCTCCCATCTTCACCACCACATTGTCTTCGGCCGTAAGTCCTTCGGGCACCTCGTCATAAGGCACATTCGGGATTGTATAAAGCAGATTCTGCAAATCCTCGGCAGCCTTGTCCATTTCCTCCTGCAGTGCCTTGTTGGCTTCCTTCACTTGAGCCACACGCGCTTTGGCAGCTTCAGCCTCGGCGCTTTTCCCTTCTTTCATCAGCGCGCCGATGCTTTTGGAGGTAGAGTTCACTTCCGCCAAGTTATTATCTAATTGACTCTGAGCCTTTTTTCTTCTGTCATTCAATTCAATAGCCTGAGCGATGGCTGCCTTCGCATTGGCAAAGTGCTTTTTCTCAAGCCCGCGGACAACCTTGTCGGTATCCTCCGTAATTTGTTTAATAGTAAGCATATCTTTCTCTATTTTAAACGATTGTCGTCATTTTAATTTGCGCAAAGATATAGTTTTTTATCGAAACTGCGGCCACAATAGTTAAAGACTTTGGCGGATGCGCACCAATTTCTCCAGCAATCCTTCCAGCAGGTCGAGCTTGAGCATGTTCGCTCCGTCACTTTTGGCCACGGAAGGGTCTTCATGAGTTTCCATAAACAGGCCATCCACGCCGACAGCCACTCCTGCCTTCGCTATGGTTTCGATCATTTGCGGCATGCCTCCCGTCACTCCCGAAGTCTGGTTCGGACGCTGCAGCGAGTGGGTGACGTCCAGAATCACCGGATGCCCGAACGACTGCATGACAGGAATGCCGCGATAATCCACAATCAGATCCTGATACCCGAACGTAACTCCTCTTTCCGTAAGCATAACCTGATCATTCCCGGCTTCCACTACCTTATCCGCCGCAAACTTCATCGCTTCAGGCGACAAGAACTGCCCTTTCTTTATGTTAACGATCTTTCCGGTCTTTGCGGCAGCCACCAGCAGATCAGTCTGACGGCAAAGAAAAGCAGGTATCTGAAGGACATCCACATAGCCGGCAGCCATTTCAGCCTCTTCTGCGGCATGTATATCCGTCACTACGGGCACCCCGAATGTATCGCGCACCTTTGCGAGCACCTTCAATGCCTTTTCGTCGCCGATACCCGTAAACGAATCCAGGCGCGAACGGTTCGCCTTCCGGTAGGACCCCTTAAACACATAAGGAATTTTCAGTCTGTCGGTTATTTTCACCACTCTTTCGGCAATCCGAAGAGCCATATCCTCGCCCTCAATGACACAAGGGCCTGCCAGCAGGAAGAAATTTTCTCCCCGGCACAAATCAGCTACTGACTTTATCATATATCAATTAGGTATTATCAAAGTTATCGCTTCGGGAGCGATGGTCACCTCTATCGGGAAATGGCGGTCAAGCCACAAGCGTCCGTCAAGGCTGACTTCCGCATTCTGCGCCCGAAGGATTTTCACACAACGCGTACGATAAGGCTTCACAATCTTATGATTCAGCAGCCTTCCCTTCTGCAGCATCCACAAACCGGATATCAGTTCCCTGAGTTCAGGACGGTAAACCACCGAAACATCCAGCCAGCCGTTATAGGGCACCGCACTGGGAGTCAGCCCATACCCGTAGGCACTGCCTATCGCAACAGCCATGACACGCCCCCGGATATGCTCGTCGTTCACTCTCAGATGCATCCGATAAAGCTTCCGTTCAAAAGCAACAAGAAAAAGAGAAGACAGATACGAAAACAGAGGAATTCCCCAAAAACGGCGGGTTTCGTTTGTTATGCGCACGATCCGCGCTCCGAGGCCCATATAAACAGCGTTCAGAAAATAGCGCGTCTGGTGCTTCTCTCCGTCGAAGTAAGAAAAGACGCCGGCGTCGACCTTTCGCAGGCGCCGGTTGATAAGCACGTCTACCGAAAGTCTGTAGTCATCCGCACTCAGCCCCCAATATTTGGCGAAGTCATTGCCGATGCCATTCGGTATGATGCCCAGCGCTATCGAAGACTTGTCTTCCGCATCCGATCCCATAATGCCGTTCACCGCATCGTTGATGGCGCCATCTCCTCCCACCACCACTATCGTGCGGTATCCGTTATTGGCCAGTGTCCGCGTCAGACGCTCAATTGAGCCGAAGCCCTCCGACTGCACATAATCATACTTCACGCCGCGCTCGTCCAGATATTCACGGATATTCTTCCACCGGCGCTGCGCTTTCCGAGTACCTGCCTTGGGATTGTAGACAATCCCCCATCTGTTCGGTTCTACCGCCATAATCGTTCTTATTTTAATAAATTCTCTATCTGTTCCAGTTTCTCCTCCAACGGCAGTGCCGCATCGATCCAGTGAATGGTGAATCCCCTCCTTTCCATGCCGCGGAACCAGGTCATCTGCCTTTTGGCAAACTGATGAATGGCAATTTCCAACTGGCCGAACATCTCCTCATAAGTCAGTTTCCCGATGGCATACAAAGTCAGGTATTTATATTCCAGTCCATAATAGATCAGGTCTTCCGGGCTGATTCCGTCCGCAAGCAAGGCTTTCACCTCGTCAACCATGCCCTCATCAAGCCGCTGTTTCAGCCTGCGGGTTATCTTCTCCCTCCGCTGTTCACGGCCGATTCCGACACCTACCACCAGGCTTCTGATATCGGGGAAAGCCCTTTCCTCCACCTGATGCTGCCTGTAATACTCCTCGATCTCTATGGCGCGGATTGCACGCTTCACCGTATCCACATCCGTCGAGTTATGAGGTTTCTTATACGTTGCAAGAATCCCGGTCAGCTCTTCAAGCGACTTCTCTGCCAGACGCCGGCGGAGTTCCGGATTTTCAGGTACAGGAAGCAGCCGGTAACCTTTCAGCACCGACTCAAGATACATTCCCGTGCCTCCGCACAAGATCGGAAGCATTCCCCTGCTTCGAACATCTTCGTAAGCCGCCAGAAAATCCCGCTGGTACTCAAACACGTTGTATTTATAGCCAGGCTCCACAATGTCTATCAGATGACAGGGAATCCGCTTCCCGCCGACAACATAGTCGTCCAGGTCCTTTCCCGTTCCCAGATCCATCCGCCTGTACACCTGCCTGCTGTCTGCGCTGATGATTTCCGTATCCATCCGCCGCGCGAGAGCAGCTGCCAACGATGTTTTTCCGGAAGCTGTAGGGCCTAATATCGCAATCAAATCATACTCCATACTCCAAACGAAAGGTTCTGACGGCAAAGATAACTTTTTCTGCGCATTCCACACACAAGTGCGCAAAAAAAGCCGCCTGAAAAATCAGACGGCTTTCGCTATATGGTTGTTATAACTGATTAGCAGTTTACAGAAGCCATGTGAGCGATCAGATCCAATACTTTGTTAGAGTAGCCGATTTCGTTGTCATACCAAGAAACAACCTTAACGAAAGTATCAGTCAAGTAAACACCTGCGTTAGCATCGAAGATAGAAGTCAAAGTGCAGCCCAGGAAGTCAGAAGAAACAACTGCATCTTCTGTGTAGCCCAGTACACCCTTCAATTCACCTTCAGAAGCTTCCTTCATAGCAGCGCAGATAGCTTCTTTAGTAGCCGGCTTAGCCAAGTTTACAGTCAGGTCAACTACAGATACGTCCAAAGTCGGAACACGCATAGAGATACCTGTCAGTTTGCCGTTCAGTTCAGGAATAACTTTACCTACAGCCTTAGCAGCACCTGTAGAAGACGGGATGATGTTGCCAGAAGCAGCGCGACCACCTCTCCAGTCTTTCATAGAAGGACCGTCAACTGTCTTCTGAGTAGCAGTTGTAGAGTGAACAGTAGTCATCAAACCGTTTACGATGCCGAACTTGTCGTTCAGAACCTTAGCGATCGGAGCCAAGCAGTTAGTAGTACAAGAAGCGTTAGAAACGAACTGAGTACCCTTAACGTAAGTCTTTTCGTTAACGCCGCAAACGAACATCGGAGTATCGTCTTTTGACGGAGCTGACATAACTACATATTTAGCGCCAGCCTGGATGTGAGCCTGAGCTTTTTCTTTAGTCAGGAACAAACCTGTTGATTCAACAACATATTCTGCACCTACTTCATTCCACTTCAGGTCAGCCGGATTCTTTTCTGCAGTTACACGGATTTCTTTACCGTTAACAATCAGCTTGCTATTTTCAACGTCAGCTTCGATAGTACCGTTGAACTGGCCGTGCATTGTATCATACTTCAACATGTAAGCCAAGTAATCTACCGGGCACAAGTCGTTAATACCTACGATCTGGATGTCGTTTCTGCTCTGAGCAGCACGGAATACAAAACGGCCGATACGACCGAAACCGTTAATACCTACTTTAATCATTTTGTTTAACTTTAAAAGGTTTTATAATAAACTTTATAAACACTCTCCTGTTTGTCTGTTGCAGTCCTCTTTTCCCCGACTGCGATGCAAAAATAAGGAATTCTTTCCAAAGCTCAGCACGAAAACAATAAAAATTGATTAAAATATTCAGCCAGCTCTGCTTTATTATATATATAGGTACGAAAATCGTAACCTCACTGAAACATGTTTGTAAAATTGCAATCTCCGCTTTTCAATTGAAGCGGGAAATAACGGTCATACGGACCCGTCACCTAAAAAGAAATGCTTTTTCTCAGTTTCAAAGGCTTTGTCCGCCCGCTTTCATCCTTTACGGCCATAGCAGCCGTTGCGCTTATATCTATAACTTTATAATTCATATACTCCGAAATGTCAAATTTCCGAATATACTTCTCGCCCGGTTCAATCCTTATAGCGCGCTTATCCGCCTCCAAAAAATCACTCCTTCTGCTATTGCCATATTCATAATTAACCAAACAATAAGATCCGCCGCCGGGATTCATTTCGCCGGTATAGAATAACATCAAATAATAAGGCGTGCCATTCTCTACCTCATAGACCAGAACATCGCCATCCACCTTTATATCAAGACTGACATTCTGTCCTCTCAACGGAAAAAAGAAACACATATATGCTACAGCAAAAAAATACTTCATATCTCAAACCTTTGCAAACAAACACAATATCAGAACTTCAGCTTTTTATCCAGATTCTTTATGACCGACCTGCCTTGCCCGTCTTCCGCCACTACGGCTGCTCTGCCGGATATTTCCACAAGTTTCTGTCTTTCAATTTCTGCAATGTCAAAGCCACAGCTGAAACGAGCATCCGGGCGGAGCAAAAAGAAGATACGGTCTGTCAAGGCAAACGAGATCACACCTGTCTGCCCATCCTTACCTTTATAATAAAGGGAACAATGTGAAGTGTTCCCTCGTTAAATTTACGGTACCGCACCAGAAACACACTTTCGACTTGTCATACGTCAAGTAAAAGTCGATTTTCACTTCCTGCGCCTTGCTTGCCAAACAAAGTTCTTTCATTGCCCTAATCATTTAAATGAACCCATCCGCTTTCATCTGTATCCGGCAGAAGTTTTGGGACATATAGCCCATATGCAGACTCACGGAATCTCTTTCTCCATCCTGACAATTTTATACCTGCCCTGTTCATCCCGAAACGACAAGCTGGCAACGGCACTGATTTCTTCAATAATTCCATCCGGAATATAACTGGATATGTCAATGGTACGGACATAGCTTTCTCCCAGTTCTACTTTTATAATCTGTTTGTTCTGCACCGGCAAAATATAATCACAAATCTTGCCGTCCGGTTTCTTGCACCGTATAAAAAGATGGGAACCGGTACCCAAATTCACATAAGTTTCACGCAACAATACAAACTTTTCTCCATGATTAACAACTTTGTAAATCACTTCGTTTCCATCCCTTGCCACACTGAAGTCTACATCCTGACCTTTAAGGCACAAGGCAGGAAAGAAACAGAGCATACAGAAACATATCAATTTTAACTTCTTCATAATTGCACACGTTTAGGTTAGAAATCATGTCCTCTTGCTATTGCCTCTTCATTTCATATATTTATTCATCCAAACCATTAAAAGTCAGCCAGCACAGGCCTACCATCGCAATATCCTGTCCATTTTTTCCTTGTAAACATCTTTCTTGTCCTTCAAAGATACAGCTTCTATCTGAACATGGACTTCTACTTCATAAATATCATTCATATTACCCTTATATAATTCCTCCAAGTCATAAACATACTTGTTTTCACCGTACTTGAAAAGAAACATGCCAATCACATATTGAGAAGCATCCGGCTGACAATTAAAAACAAAAAGCGATTTCTTGAAAAGAAGTTTGCCATCCAAATCCTTATACTGCAAAATAACAAAAGAAGCAGTTCCCGGCTCATAATAATTCTGCCCAAAAGAAGGACATAAGCGGAACAATTTGTCCGTATTGTTTTTCACAACAAGAACCAACGTCCGGTCTGTCCGGTTAAAAGACAAATGCATTTCTATTTGTGAAAATGCCACAAACGGAAACAAAACAAACACTGTAAACAAAAAAGCTTTCATACTTCTATTTTTATCAAGCCAGCCAACGTCTGTATCCGGCACATCCATGTTCCAGAAGACATACTCCCTGCCGCCTTGCTCCATATCACAATACCGTCACCTGCTCTCATCGCTGATGCCTTTCATAAATCAAAGAAGCAAAACATGATTCAAAAAGCTATACTTCTATCAAACCTTTCTATATAAGGATTGCCATGCCCATCCTTCATCACAATCGCTGCCCGACAAGAGATTCTCACAAGGCGTTGCCTGTCAAGTTCCGAAAGATCAATGTCACGGCTGAAACAAGTTCCGGATTTTATTAAAAAGCCCATTTTTTCTATCAATACAAATGACACCTCACCGACATATCCGTCAGTATCCTTATAGTAAACATAACAATGCGAACCTCTATCCGGATTAAAGTTACCATATTGCACCAAATATATATCATTTGGAGTATCATTGGCAACCGTATAGTTCAATGTGGTGCCCTTGAGCGTGATATCAAACTTCACATCCTGGGCCTTCAGACCCGGGAACAGGAGCAACAGCAGAAAAAAACAGATGCTTCTCATATCTTTAAGGTTTGTCTGTTTATACAAAGAAAAGAAAAAATCCGCTAATATCCAAGAAAAAAAACGCAGAAACATCATTCCGGCATTTTAACACAGAAAGCGACAATTATCAAACACAAAGACACAAAAACGCACATTACACTTACATGCAACGAAGCAGAATCTTCCGTTCCAGGAGGGATTTCTTAACAAACACGAACACCAACCCCCTTCAGAAGCCCTGTAACGGGAGCAATATACCGAAACAAACTTGCAAAATATCCCAACAGACATCGGAAAATAACGGGACATCCGACCGAAAATGTCCCGACATGTTTGCAAAAATCTCCGCACACGTCACACCAACTGAAAAGAAAGGCTCAAAAACTTGAAAAGGACGGGAATTTTCCGCTGGAGCATACTTTCTTCACGCACCGCTCCAAAAGGCAGGAAGAAAGGATAAAGAGGACAGACCAAACACGAAGAAGCCAAAAGGCCGGAAGCAAGACCAAAAAGACATCAAACAGCCCGGAAAGGAAAAATACATGGCAACAGCACGAAGCATTTCCCTGCATTCCTTCCAGCCTGATGCCCGGCCGGGAGGAAAGGAGCGATTCTCGCGCATCCGGATTTGCATTATGTCAGAAAGACATTCACACACATGCAAAAAAATCGTGGCGGTTACAAGCCGCCACAATCCCTATTTTTGAAAAGAACACAAATCAGATCAATACACCAGACTCACGTTATCCACCCAGATCTTGTTGCCGGGAGAACCAACAAACGCCCCTCCCAAACTGGAGGTGAACTGAAGAATCAGGTGGGTGGGCTTTTCATCCGCCCCGGCCCAGCCGTTCTCCTGAATCAGCACACTCTCGCCTTTGCTGTTGCGCGCGTAATAATGTCCGGCGCCCAAGCCCATCAGTCCGGCGTCGTAATGCGCGTCGTGCGTGATGTCGCCATAGCTGATTTCATACGTGGCTCCGTTATGCCAGCCTTCTGTCTTGCTGTAGCGCACAACCGCCGTACCCACGCGCTTGGCGATGATGTTTCCGTCCTTGTCTTCCGTACGCTTCTGAAGGAAACAGGTCATAATCGCGCAGTCCTGCCCTTCCACCGTCGACTTGCGGCTGAAACCGGTCTGCCGGATGCGGTTCGGCTCACCCGACATCTGCACCTTGTAGTCATAGCGCACCGCCTTCGGGCGCGAGGTGAACGGAACTCCCGAGTTCAAGGCCTTTTCTCCGTCCTTGGTTCCCGTAATCGGCTCTTTCATGTCGCCGAGAAACAGCGATCCCGAAGCAAGCACCGTGATGTTCACCAGCCCCAGCACCTTCACGCTCTCGATATGTGTTTCAAGGCGCGCGCAGTGACCGCCCGTTTCACGCTTTTCCGGATATACGCTTGTATTGGTCTTTACAATTCCCATAACCTTGGCCATCACGTTTGAGTTCCCCCACGGCGAGCCTCCCTGATTGACGTATGCGATGTTTCCGTCAATCTCCTGCGTAGGCCCCAGCTCATAAAGCAGCTTTGTCTTTCCGCCTATGATGCCCGACTCATGTATCCTGCGGGTAACCCATTGCTCCATGTCACCGTATTTCAGGGGAACCACCTTTTCCTGGGCGCTCATCATGCAAGGAAACGCAAGCAGAGCCAGCCCCGAGATTACTTTAAAAAATTTCATAACCTAATCCAATTCATCATTTTTTAACGGCAGCAAAGATACAAAAAAAAGCGACAGTAGCCATACCATCGCTTTCAATCAAGAAATATTGAATACAAAATATTACTAATCAACTATTTATCAGAGGCGATACAGAAGCCATGCTCCCTGGAAGTCTTCGCGGCTCGGGTATTTGGCCTTGAAAGCATCTCTTGCACGGGCAGCCTCGTCGCGCGTGTCGAAGGATGCTGCCACCACGCGATACATGTTGCGCTGTGCATTATACACCACTTTCGCATTATAGCCTTCTCCGTCGAGCCATGTTTTCAGTCCGTCGGCATTGGCCTTGATTCCGAAGCTTCCGCACACAACGCTGTACGCCTTCAGCCCGTCGCCCGAAACCAGTTCCACCTTTTCCTCACGCACAGGAGCTGTAGTGACAGCCGGCTGGGGCGTTGTTTCAACCACCGGAGCGGCCTCTACGGCCGGAGCCTCAGCGGGAGTTTCCGCGGCATTCTGAGCCTCAGCCAGTTCCATCTGCTTTGCCTTTTCATAAGCTTTCTTGTATGCGCTTTCACTCGATTTGCAAGAAGAGAACGCAAGTGCCGTGCACAATGCCATTCCCAATACAACTACTTTTTTCATGTTGTTTATAATCTTAATTGGATTCTCGTCAAATATTTTTGGCAAAAGTAGCAATATAAAAAGAGGTTTTCTATTAAAATCTGTTAAGATTGCATTCTTTTGATAACGGAAGTCCATTTTCCATCCGAAAATGTACCGTTTAACAGGATTAATTATTAGATTTGTATTGTGTAACTTTTAAATGATTAAATTATGAAAGCATTAAGTATTGTAGCTGCATTTCTGGGCGGTGTTACCCTGGGAGCAGCAGCGGGCCTTTTGTTCGCTCCGGAAAAGGGAGCCGACACTCGTAGAAAAATAGCGGAAGTTCTCCGTAAAAAAGGCATCCGTCTGAACCGTGACGAGATGGACGACCTGGTCGACCAGATCGCTTCGGAAGTGAAAGATGCTGACTGATTTTTTTTGCGAAAGTACAACCGGGTGTGGCAAAACGCAGGTTTTGGCACACCCTGCTTTTAGACTCTTAACGAACATACAGAATATCCGCAATTCCACTCCCTTCCGAAAAGGATCCGGAATGCCACCCTAAACAAACTGAATGACATGTTTGCAAACGAAAACAGCATAAACAACCTGGAAAGTCTTGTAAAGGAAATCAAGAAGTATATCGAACTTCAGGGGCAGTATATCAAACTCGACATCGTGGAAAAACTGACTGTGCTGCTCTCCACACTCATCCTGATTCTGATACTTATCGTCCTTGGCATGATGGCTTTGTTTTATTTCTCATTCATGCTGGTCTATGCCCTCGAACCCGTTGTGGGAAGCCTCATCGGAGCATACGCCGTTATCGGAGGCGTCATCCTGCTGCTGGGAGCCGCGGTATACCGCATGAGAAAACAATGGATATTCCGGCCTATCGTGAATTTCCTCGCCAAACTCTTCCTTGAAGACACAACCGAAAAGAAAGAACAATGAACGAAATCAAAGAAATGATGCCTGCGCAATACAGCGTGCAGCTTATATCGCAACTAAGAGCTAAAAAGAAACAGGAGCTGAAAGAGTCAAAAGAACGGATCTTGAGCCTGACCCAAGAACTGTTCACGCCGCAGCAGAGCAAAAACAAGGCGGAAAACCTCATGCAGCACATCAATGCCGGAATCGCCGCATACGACGGCATACGGACGGGGATGATGATACTGAAACGCATCCGCGCGTTCTTCAACCGGAAAAAGAAATAAGAACGGGACGCACGTGCCCGGACCGGAAGGAAACGCGCAGAAGCGCACGTCAGAACACGGAGCCACGGAAACACAGAGTTTCACTTCAACGGATGACCAAACAGACTCTCTGCGTTTCCGTGGCTTCATTGGTTACTCCAAAGGCAGACCATTCAATATTCAAATTACAATAAAGACAAAACATGATGAAAAAACAACTGCTCATTCTTGCAGGAACGGCTATGGTTTTGGCCGCCAATGCACAAGAGCCGCCTCTATGGATGCAGCACTGCGCCATATCGCCCGACGGAAGCACCGTTGCCTTCTGCTACAAGGGAGATATCTTTACAGTGCCGGCACAAGGAGGAAAGGCCGCACAACTGACAACTAACGCATCCTACGACACGCACCCCGTATGGAGTCCCGACGGAAAAAGCCTGGCTTTCGCCTCCGACCGGAGGGGGAGCATGGACGTGTACATCGTAGGAAAGGAAGGGGGCGTGCCCAAACGCATCACAACCCATTCGGGAAACGAAACGCCCATAGCTTTCCTGGACAACGGACACATCCTGTTTCAGGCCACATTGATGCCCGACGCGCAGGCGATCACCTTCCCCAGCGCACAGTTTCCCCAGGTATACCTGACAAGTACGGAGGGCGGACGCCCAAGCCTCTACTCTTCCATACCGATGGAAGACATCAGCGTCGGAAGCGACGGAACCACGCTGCTCTACCACGACAAGAAAGGCTACGAAGATGCCTGGCGCAAACACCACACCTCTTCCATCACGCGCGACATCTGGATGAGTTCGCAAAACGGAGGCAAACGCTCATACACCAGGCTCACCGACTTCAACGGCGAAGACCGCACACCCGTATGGAGCGCCGACGGCCAGTCGTTCTATTATCTGAGCGAAAAGAGCGGGTCGTTCAACGTATACAGACGCAACATCGACGGAAGCGGTGAAAAGCAACTGACGCACCATGCCAAACATCCGGTACGCTTTCTTACCGCAGCAGACAACGGCACGCTCTGCTACGGCTACAACGGGGAAATCTATACGCTGAAAGAGGGACAGCAGCCGGAAAAGCTTAAAATCAGCATCATCACCGACCAAAGCGAACAGAACGTCATCCGGCAGATAAGGACATACGGAGCTACAGAAATCGCCGTGTCGCCCGAAGGAAAGGAAATAGCCTTCATCCTGCACGGCGATGTATTCGTAACAGCAACCGACTACAGAACGACAAAGAAAGTGACGGATACCCCCGAACAGGAACGGAGCCTCAGCTTTTCGCCCGACGGAAGAAGCCTTGTCTACGCCTCCGAACGCGACGGCCTGTGGCAGATTTACCGCTCTTCGCTCACCGAAAAGGACGAAAAGATGTTCACCTACGCCACCGGAATCAAGGAAGAACGGCTCACAGACAACAAGACAACGTCTTTCCAGCCCAAGTTCAGCCCCGACGGAAAGAAGGTGGCTTACCTTGAAAACCGCACAACATTGCGCGTCCTCAATCTGGAGAACAAGTCGGCACATACGGTTATGGACGGCAAATACGAATATTCGTACAGCGACGGCGACCAGTGGTTCGAATGGAGCCCCGACAGCAGATGGCTTTTAAGCGGCTACATAGGCACTGGCGGATGGAACAACAAGGATGTGGCGCTGGTAAACGCTTCCGGAAACGGGGAAATCCATAACCTCACCGAAAGCGGATACAACGACGGAAACGCCAAATGGGTGCTCGGCGGCAAGGCGATGATATGGAAAAGCGACCGCGCCGGATACCGCAGCCACGGAAGCTGGGGAGCCGAAAGCGATGTCTATATCATGTTCTTCGACCTCGACGCATACGAACGGTTCCGCATGAACAAAGAAGAACTGGCTCTGGCTGAAGAAAAAGAAAAAGAGGAAAAAGAAAAGAAAGAGAAGGAAGAAAAGAAAGACAAAGCTGCCGACAAGAAAAACAAAAAAGAAAAGAAGAAAGACGACAAGAAAGAAGTTGAGCCGCTCGAATTCGATCTCGAAAACTGCCGCGACAGAATCATACGGCTCACCGTAAACTCTTCGCACCTGGGCGACGCGGTGCTGACTGAAAAAGGGGACAAACTCTACTATCAGGCTTCTTTCGAGGGAGGATTCGACCTGTGGGAACACGACCTGAAAGAAAACAGAACCAAGATTCTGCTAAAGAATATCGGCTACGGATCGCTCGAGTCAGACAAAGACAACAAATACATCTTCCTTTGCACAAACGGAGGCATCCGCAGAATCGATGTAGGAAAGAGTGAAACGAAACCGGTGGATTTTGAAGCGGAGTTCAACTACCGCCCGTATGAGGAGAGGCAATATATCTTCGACCACATCTGGAAACAAGTGCTCGACAAGTTCTATGTGGCAGACCTGCACGGCGCAGACTGGAACAGCTACAGAGATACCTACCGCCGTTTCCTCCCACACATCAGCAACAACTACGATTTCCAGCAGATGCTGAGCGAAATGTTGGGCGAACTGAACGGCTCGCACACCGGAGCACGCTATTACGCTCCGGGAGCAGCGCTTTCAACCGCAGCCTTGGGCGTATTCTTCGACGACACGTTCACCGGCGACGGTTTGAAAATAAAAGAAATAATCAGCCAGGGACCTTTCGCCGTAAAGAAGACAGACGTCGTGCCCGGATGCATCATCGAGAAGATCGACGGACAGCCCGTGCTGAAAGATACGGACTATTATCCGATGCTTGACGGAAAGGCAGGCAAGACAGTCCGCCTGGCAATCTATAACCCGGCCAACGGCAAACGTTTCAACGTTTCGGTCAAGGCGATTTCCCAAGGCAGCCAGTCGGAACTGCTCTACAAGCGTTGGGTGAAACGGAACGAGAAGATGGTAGAAAAGCTTTCGGGCGGACGAATCGCCTATGTCCATGTCAAAGGAATGGACAGCCCGAGCTTCCGCACCGTATACAGCGAACTGCTGAGCGACCGTAACCGCAACAAGGAAGCTGTCATCGTAGACACCCGCCACAACGGAGGAGGATGGCTGCACGATGATCTTGCCACCTTGCTCAGCGGAAGGGAGTATCAGCGTTTCATGCCGAGAGGGCAGTACATCGGAAGCGACCCGTTCAACAAATGGCTGAAGCCTTCATGCGTACTGGTCTGTGAAGACAACTACAGCAATGCACATGGCTTCCCCTGGGTTTACAAAGAACTGAAGATCGGCAAGCTGATAGGAACGCCCGTGCCCGGAACCATGACTGCCGTGTGGTGGGAGCGCCAGATTGACCCGAGCATCGTGTTCGGCATTCCGCAGGTAGGCTGCATGGACATGCGGGGAAACTATATGGAAAACCACCAGCTCGAACCCGACATCAAAGTCTACAACTCTCCCGAAAAGTCTTTGGAAGGAACCGACGAGCAACTGGAGGCTGCCGTGAAAGAAATGCTGAAAGAAGCTGACGCAAACAAGAAATAACCTCAACGACGCTGCACGAAAGACACTCCCGCATACCGCAGAGGAATGTCACAGGCAAAGCGAGCAAATGCAAAAGGCACAAAGCCGCAGAGAACCGCATGAATCTTCAGATACACCGATTCCTGTGCTTTGTGCCTTCATTTCAAACCTTTATTTATACTCCGAATTCCAAGAAAGAAAAACAGGTACTTACCCAGTGCCGCCTTTTTTGCTCATCAGTGTGACTGGCGGTAAGCTTTCAGCCTCAGCAAAGCCTCGATATAATAATAGTCTGCATAAATGATCGAAGCATCTATTTCCGACTTGGCAGGCCAATGCCCCGTAGAATGCATGAGGAAAGCTACATTTCTGTCGCGCGACTGGTAGCTGTCCGAGCTCAGGCTTTTCAGCATCCTTTCAGCCGCATCGATATAATTCTGCCGCAGCTCGCCCTCACAATAGCCGGCAAGCTCAACCAAGGCGGAAGCAACGACACAGGCAGCAGAAGCATCTTTGGGGGCGTCCGGAATGCCGGGAGCACTAAAATCCCAGAAAGGCACATAATCTTCGGGCAGGCGTTCCAAATAAACATCCGTAACCTTCTTCGCGAAGTCCAGATACTTCGGGTCTTTCGTTTCGCGATACACCATGGTATATCCATAAATGGCCCAGGCTTGGCCTCGCGCCCACATTGTGCTGTCAGCGTATCCCTGGTGCGTACACTGCCTGATGCATTTTCCGCTCAGCGTATCGTATACGGCCACATGATAGGAAGTATAGTCCGGACGGAACTGATTCTCCATGGTCTTATCGGCGTGGGAGACGGCTATGTCATAAAGCTTCTTGTCCCCTCCGTTGCGTGCCGCCCAGAAAAGCATTTCCAGATTCAGCATATTATCCATGATGGTATTGTGCCCTCCATAAACTTCCACATTGCGGGGCCATGACAGGATTGTTCCCACTTTCGGATTGAACAGGGCGGCCAGCGAATCGGCAACGGCAAGAATCACCTCCTTGTATTCCGGATTCTGAGTCAGACGATACCCGTTCCCGTAACTGCAAAATACAAGGAATCCCAGATCGTGGTCGTATGCCGGAGCAGAAGCAAGAAACTTCAGCGATCCGGTAAATCTCTCCGCTTCCCTGCGGATGGAATCATTTCCGGTCGCTTCATAGTCATACCACAGCACGCCGGGCCAGAATCCGGCCGTCCATTCTTCCTTAGTCGCCTTGCGGCAGTTCCACTTGCTCTCCCCCGGATAAATGTTTCTCGGCTCCATCGTATAGTCAATGGTATCACCGCAGTGCAGACTGTCCAACGCACGGCACACCTGCGCATCGCAATATGCAAGCTCCTTATCCACATCGACTGTTCCAGCCGACGATGCAGTTTTTCCTCCGGCACATGCCGACAAAGCAGCCAGCCCCATGCCAAACAATACATTACTCAGTTTCATCATATCTCTGTTTACTTTAATTTCATTCTGCTTTTTCTACATGAAACCAGTCAGCATCCAGCCAGCCGCGCTCTTTTCCGCAGGGAGCCACGCTAAACAGTCCGACTTTCGCCCCAATCCACTTCCCCTGGCGCGCCTGAAAGACCTTTCCGGCTTCTGTGAACGTCTTTCCGTCAAGGCTGTAGCTGAAACGGCACAAGGCGTTTTTCTCCACTTTCACCCGAAGATAGATCTCACGTTCATAGTTCGGACGCAAGCCGGCTTCATATCTGGCACTCGGCTCCAACACCGCCAGCACAGCAGTTTCTTCAGGCGAACCCTGCTCGGCATCCTTACAGGCGGTCAGTCCGAGCACAAACTTCTCTCCCAGCTTCTCCACACCCAGATAAGCGTAATCCCAGCCCATCACAATCAGTCCCGACTTCTGTCCGTCGTCTTTGGCCGACACTTTCAGCTTTGCCGTAGCAACAAACTCTTCCGCAGGAAACTTCTGCAAGAGCAGGTTGGGCACTTCCCAGAAGTTCTTGAAATCCGCCGAAAGTATATGACCGTACAGACGCATGTATCCCATATCAGAAGTAAATCCGAAAACGTCCTGATAGTTGGCGTGCCACTCCCACTGAAGTCCCAGCTTGCGCGAATTGAACTCGTCGCTTTCAGCCGGAGTTTCTACCGGGAAACGCTTTCCGGCCAAAGGCTTGCGGTAGCGGCTTACCGGCTCTCCGCATCCGTCCCCGTCGGAATCATTGCCGATTACGGGCCAGTCATTGATCCATTTCATCGGATTCAGATGCACCACACGCCCGTAAGCCCCTTTGTCCTGAAAGTGCAGGAACCACGATTCTCCGTCGGAAGCATCCACCCATCCGCCCTGATGCGGACCGTTGATGTCCGTATCTCCTTGCGCCATCACGGTCTTAACCTCATAAGGGCCGTATACGTGCCTGGAGCGGAGCACCACTTGCCATCCGGTCACCACTCCACCGGCAGGAGCGAAAATGTAATAATAACCATTCCGCTTGTAGAACTTGGCACCTTCTATCGTATGGTTCACTCCGTCGTTACCGTCAAACACCATAACCGGATCAGATATGGGAGCCGTGCCCTCCGCATTCAGTTCAAAGACCGTGAGCACGCTATTGAACTTGGCCCGGCTTCCGGCCCACGCATGAGCCAGATAAAGCTTCCCGTCATCGTCCCAAAGCGGACACGGGTCAATCATTCCCTTCCCTTCCTTCACCAGCACCGGCTCGTCCCACTTGCCGAAAGGGTCTTTGGCCTTGACCATAAAGATTCCGAAATCAGGATCTCCCCAATAAATGTAATAAACCCCGTTATGGAAACGGATGGACGGCGCCCACACCCCTTTGCCATGCTGAGGCTGGCTGTAGAAGCCGGCCGGCTCTATTTTCTTCAAAGCATAGTTCACGATGGACCAGTTGACCAGATCCTTCGAATGAAGTATCGGAAGCCCGGGCGCACAGCCAAAGCTGGATGCCGTCATGAAGAAGTCATCCCCAACCGCACATACGTCCGGATCGGAATAGTCTGCATGAAGCACCGGATTCTTATACGTACCATCCCCGCAGTCGGCAACCCAAACGTCCGACTTGTACTGGGCATGTATCCCGTGCGAACCGTACAGCACGGCAATGCCCAGCAAAAACAATCCTTTCACAATCTTTTTACACATCATAATGTCTGACCTTTATATTTCTTGTATCTTTTGGCTGTCTGCGTATCCGCCGGCACAAAGCGTAGGGCAGCACCGCCTCTCGGCTTCAATGCAAAGCGCATGGTTTCATCAGCTTTCACCAGCAGATAAGAACATTTTACCTGCGTAGCAGTCTTTATTTCCTCTCCTCCGTCAGTATAGACATAAGCCAAATAAGTCTTGTCCTTGTCGAGGAATGACAGGTCCAACTCCTCTTCCGATCCCTCGTTGTTGGCAAGCATTCCCACAAACCACTCGTTTCCATGCCGTCTGGCCATCGTCACGTTCTTTCCCGGTTCACCGTCCACCACGTGCGATTCGTCGAATACGGTCTGCAGATTCTCAAACCACTCCATTTCGGGTTCGCCATGATAAAGTTCCGGCTTGTCATACCAGAAGATGGTTGTCAGCGGGCTGTAGAACACGACCGACGCCGCCAGCTGATGGGCATGCGTATTCTTCAGACGCTTGTCGAAGTAACAGATGGTATAGTCGGCGGCACCGTTTATCATGCGGGTAAACGGAAGAATGGTGCTGTGGGTAGCGTCCGGAAACTCTTCGTTGCCCAATATGCCTTCCTGGGTTAGCAGATTGGGATAAGTGCGGCTGAACCCGGACGGACGGAACTCGTCGTGTATATTCATCATCAGCTTGTTCTCGGCAGCATAGCGCACCATGTCGTGCAGCCATGTCGCCCAGCGGTGGCTGGCATACTGCACAAAACCGGACTTCACTCCCACTATCCCCCACTGATGGAGCAGCGGAAACAGTTCGCGCATCTGCTTCTGGAGCGCGTGCTGGTTGACATACAGCCAGATGCCCACTCCCTTCTCTTTTCCATAGGCAACGATCCGGGGCATGTCCAGCCGGGGAATCACCTTTGTGGCATCCCCGTCGTGCGAGGTGCAAGGCTCATACCACTTCCAGTCGAACAGCATATAAGGAATGTTGTGTTCCGCGCAAAAGTCAATCGTTCTGAATGCCCCTTCGTTTGTAAGGGTCGTTTCGCGCATGATCTTCCCCGGTCTGATCCATGATGCGTCAGCAATCTCGCAAGGCGGATTCAGGTTTTCGATGATAAAGTTATGCTCCAGCAGATCGCCCGGCCTGTCTGCCGCCATGATCACTTTCCACGGAGTGGCATAATAAGTCACCACATCCACCGGACTGTACATGACCGAAGCCAGCGTGTTCCGCTTGTCAGAAGAAGCTACAAACTTGGTCAGACACCAGTCGTCCACGTCCGCATCGGCAAGTGCCGCCCACACTCCGTTCGGAAGTTCAAGCGTAAGCGCCCGCTCTACCGGCTTTTTTATCGCGTTCACATCCAGATATTCAAAATGCGCCTGCGCCCACTGCTCCGCCCACGCCATTGTTCCGGCAGGGAAAGTATATTCGGTCAGATCCCCGGTCACCTTATGGAATACAGCCTGCGGATGCTCAGGGAAGAAATAACGGAAGCCTATGCCCTCATCGTATGCACGCACCTCCACATTCAGCCGGTAGTTCGAACCGTCTTTTCTGGAGAGATACAGCGTGCCCCCATTGTAATGGTCGCGCACCCTGCTCCGTTCTCCGTAAAGCGGCTTCCATTCAGCATCGTGCCTGGTGTAAGACACCGAATCAATCTCCATCCTGTCCATCCACAATTCCGGCTGAGGCAAGCTTCTCATTCCCAAAGCCATCTCCCACACCCTATTGTCCAACTGCAGGCCGGCCTGCGACTCTTCCACCACCTGCTTTCCGTTAAAATCCACCCGATAACACAGCACATTTGCCCCCGAATCGGATTTCTTTCCATAAAACTTCACATGATGCATGCCTCCGGGCGATGTCAGATCCAACTCCACCGGCACAGAAGCAAAACATGATGTACCTAAAGCCGCCAAGGCTAACATAACAGACAGACCTTTCATAAAATCTTTCGTTTTTTATGAAAATACGAATCATCCGTCCAACTTACCTAATCCGAACGGCAATATTTTCGCGCAAATCCAATCTTTTTCCGATGCAAAGCCCTATTTCGCGTTCTGCAACCGGACAAAACGCACGGAAAAACAAGGCAGAAGCTTCCCGAAGAAAAGTCTGTCCCCAACCTGAAGACATACATCTCCAGACTGAGGATACAGATCTTTAGGCTGGAGATGTATATCTCTAACCTGAAGATACAGATTCTTCCGAGAGATCCGCTTTGCTGCCAATGACAAAGTTGATTTATATTTCGGCACACCTCCCGATAATTGCTTAAGTTATTTCTTTTCGCTATCTTTGATACCATTAGATAGAAAGGAGGGCTTATACAATGAAATCGCTCATTTTGTCTGTACTGTTATCAAGCGTCGTTTGCCTGAGTTGCACCCACAAGCGGCAACAATCCCAACCGGAAGGACCGGCCATAACTGGCGGAAACGATACGGTTACAAACATCCAAACAGGCATCCCGCAAAATGCCATACGGACACAGGAAGTAGGCGACTATTGGCGGCAGCAAGGGCAGGACTTTTTAGTTTCCAAGCAACTCGACATCACCCTCACCGACTTTAACCAGATAAACGAAATCGTCAGCCGCATTGATACAAAAGGTGTCCACAACATGCGCATAGGCGAACTGGAAAACAAAGATATGCTTGCCTACCACCAGAAGGGAAAGATCGAAGCATTGAAAGCCGCCCAAAAGAAGGCAGCCTATTTGGTGGAGGCATTGGGTAAAAGGTTGGGCGGTGTCATACGCATCGTGGAACAAGAGAGCGGCAATGCTTTTCCGTTTGCGCAAAGCAATGTCTTGTCATCCGATGCCGCCTCATTCGACAACTTCCGCACCATCAAGAAGAACTATTCCATGCAGGTGCGTTTTGAAATCACTGATTAAAAACAAAGCGGACGAAAGAAAAATGACCCTTCCTTTCGTCCGCTTTATTTGTTTACTCTTGCATCCGGCCTGTCAGCGCAGAATGCCCGTATCCGTATCGACTTTCGGCTGTATTCCCCGCTTTATTTCCCGAAATTTCCGCCCTTTCGAGATCCGCCAGGAAATGCTGACGCTGACCAGATTGCCCAGGTCCGGACAATGAAGCATGGTGGTTTTGCGCACATAGCGGTTGTACACATCCGACAGGAACTGCCTGTTGAGGCCGGCGAAAGGCTGCTGCCAACTGACAGAAACATTCAGCTCCTTATGGCGATACGAGGCAGAAAACTGGGCAAACGAACCATTGAAGCTTTCGGTTTCGCCCTCCATAAAACGCCAGCCGCTGTCAAAGGCAGCCGAGAAGGAGAACTTTCCCCAATACGCCTGCATATTGGCGCTTCCCATATAAAACGTGCGGCAATGCGTATAGTCGTTGCCGAAATTAAAGCACCTGAACATCGTGCCCGAAGCACCCAGCGACAATTTCTCAGGAACAACCCAGCAGTTGGCATAAAGCATCAGATGGAGCACGTCGATTTCTTTCTGGTTGATCTGCGTATAGACAAACTGATTGTCGCTCGTGGGAATGTAGGTAGCCATGTTCGGGCGGCGGCAGATTTTCCCATATGCCTGGACAAACGACTGAAACCGCGGGCGGGTGTAAGACACCTGAAAAGTATGCTCCTGCTCACTGTTCGGACGGATATCCGGATTCCCCAATGTCCACTCCATGCTGTTGTTCCGGACAGCCGTATTGCTGATCATCGCCACTTGCGAAACATGCTCGCTGATCTGGAAATCATACTTCAGCTGCAGTTCCCAGAAAGGACTGTAGCCGACGGTAACCTTCGGACGGAAGAGCCAGAAGCGGTACGAATGCTCCTGCTGGCGATAATCGAGGTAACTCCCTCCCAAGCCCGCCACGTAGCTGAAAGGACCGGCCGTCCCCTTGATTTCCGCAAAAGCGTATGCCTTGCGGTTGTGCATCGGATTTGAAGACGTGACGTCCCCCGAATATGTATTGGCCGTATACTTCAGCATGCAGTTCACCCCTGCGGTAAAAGAAAAAGGCTTGAAACGGTTTTCATAGACAGCCTCACCCGTCAGCGAACACGTCTTGCCGTCTACATTATATATATAGGGCGAGCCTTCATCGTATCTGCTCTCAAACGAAGTGGATATATACGTTCCGACAGCACTCAGAGTCAGGGACTGGCGGGCGGAAAGCTGCTTGAAGAAATACAGATCAAGCGTCGGAGATAAGCTGGCATCATCTTTATACTGGGTGGCAATATAAGCCTCGTCCCCGTCCGTAACCTGCTTGCGGTTGAAGTTGTCCGGAACATGCGAAAACCGGGCGCCCAGCGAAACCTGGAAAACATAACCGGCAGAATCGGCAAGATTATACTTCAACTGCAAGTCGTTGCTGAAACTCCGGCTGCGCGAAGCGATGTCATTGCGCCGGATGGCATATGTTGAGCCGTCATTGAGGCGATAGTCCGCCGTTTCGCTCATGCGGTTTCCCTTAAAGTCCTTATATCCGAAGCTGTAGCTAAGAGAAACTTCACTTTTCTTCCTGTTCCATTTTCCATAAACCAGATCATTGCCGATTTTAGAGGTAAGGGCGTTGGTCAGACTGACTCCTGCCGTATAGCCTTCATCATCACACCTGGTGCGGATGTCGATAACATACACAATCCCTTCACCGTATCTCACCCCGGGATTATCAATGAAGTCGATCCGGATTACAGACGAAGGATCTGCAGCCAGCATTTCATCACGCCCGACGATGATTCCGTTGATACGCAACTGTACGGTCCCTCTCCCGTCGACGGCCGATACGCTGCACGAGGTTTCATCCACCCGGATGTTCGGCAGAGCCAGCTTCTGAAGAATGCTGTAGCCGGACGAGGATGAGTTTTTCTGCACTTCCGTAGGATAGATTGTCTGGCGGTCAGCCTTGCGGATGACTCTTGCCGCTTTCACCTCCACTTCCTGAAGGGATATTTCACGGTCGACGTGCTGGGCCGGCAAATGAACGGACAATGCCAGCAGCACATAAAGCATACAAGTACGTTTCATTGCGCTTCTGTTTTTATGATTCAGCGCAAAAGTACGTCCTTCTTCCGCAGAAAGTCAGAAACTATACCGACATCTTCCTGACATTTTCCTGACAATCGGACAGCTGTCTGATTTCCAGCGAATAGCTCCGCCCCCTGTAAGCCACGATCCTCAGATCGCTGCAACCTTCTACCACCGGCTTCAGACGCTTCACAAGCGTGTAGAGCGTATCGCTGGCATCCTCTTTCTTAGGCCATAAGGCCGCACATATCTCTTCTTTGGCAAGCGAGTGCGAAGGAGCCTCCCACAGCATCAGCAGAAGCCGCTGCTGCATCGGAGTAAGGCGGACAGGCATGTGGCAAGCGTCGCGGAAACAGCAATCTTCAGAAGAATAATAGATTCCGCCATAGACGGCCGAATCCGCCAACACTTCTGCTCTCCGTCTGTGCAGGACAACCCACGAACAGAGCAGCCATGCCAAGGCAGACAGCGCAAGAGCAAACGACAGACGCTGGTCGGACAGGCTGAACACGGAGGCAGCCGAAAGACGGACATACCCTTTGACAGCCAAGGTGTCGCCCGTAGCCTTGTCGCTGACCAGCATGGTGTCGCCGGCAATGACTCCTGCTTCCTGCATTCCGTTCAGACAATGTCCGTCTGCAGCATCAAAAGCTATAAAAGCTTTCTTTCTCAGCCGCCCGTCAATAAGGTTTCTGCAGAAACGTTCGTCAGCCACGGCAAACAAAACTTTCCCCTTCACCGTTTCACGAAGACATCTATATGCCCTGATTGTATCTTGAGAAACAAAATTATCACGTTTTTCTTCCAGTGTGCGGACCAATGCTTGATTCAGGTCTGCCGCTATCGCCTCTTTGGCGCAACAATATCCATGATGCCCAGCCAGCAATGACGAAAGCATCAAGGCCATAAATACTCCCGCTGATAAGAACCTGCCATTCATATTCTGTTGGTTTTATTGAACACTGCGAATATACGGATTTTTCTCCACTAAACTTTCAATCGGCCGATTTCCTTTTGCAAGTCGTCCAGAAAAACGGCTGGATGCGCCCCGTCCATCTGATTCATCCGGCTTTCGGCCACTTGCAGCCCTGTCCGCACACCAGCTTATCGAACTTCAGCTTCTTCCGCCGGCTCACCCCGCCAAATGTTAAAAAACAGATTTCACGCAATTTTCTTATAAAGATTGAGTATAATTACAGAAAAATCAAGAAACCATTCAAACACAACGCCGATACATGAAAAACAAAATATTGTACATCCATGGGCTGTCCTCATCTGGAGCATCGTCCACCGCACAAAAACTGCGGGAAAACCTTCCCGATTTCAATGTCCTGTCCCCCGATCTTCCCATACACCCCGACGAAGCGCTGGCATTGCTGCATAGCGTATGCGAAGCAGAGAAGCCTCAAATCCTGATAGGCACTTCCATGGGAGGAATGTTCGCACAGCAAATCAGGGGATTCAAGAAAATACTGGTCAATCCGGCCTTCCACGTTTCCGACATCATGCGCACCCAGCCAGGACCGCACCCGTTCCTTTCTCCGCGGCAGGACGGAGAAACCACGTACACCATCACACCGGAACTGTGTGAAGCGTACCGGGAAACAGAAGCGAACCAGTTCACAAACATTACCGACTTTGACCGGGAAAACACATATGCGCTTTTCGGCACTTACGATACCCTTGTGCACGGCTACAACGAATACATCAGGCATTATCGGAACGCCGCATGGTTCGAAGGCGAACACCGGCTGAACTTAAAGAACATCCAAACGGTTGTCATCCCCCTGATCAGGCAAATGTAAAAGACTGATTCAAGAACAAAAGGATTGCAGGATACAATGCGCCAAAGAAAATCATATAATGACAAGAATATCTCGCAGAAATTGGCTACCTTTGCAGTCAGCTGCGGGACGACCCGCCTAAAGACATAAGAAAAGAAAAAGAAGCGTTATGCTTATCTTGTAAGTGAAAACGTAGGAAATTTTCAGACCGATGCAAGAGATAGCATAGTGGTTCTCCCGCATATAGCGTGGGCTGCTATCGTTACATCTGCATCAAAGGTTTCCTACGACCTTCACTTAAGAGGTGGCATAGCTGGCTCACGCTTCTGCAATATAACCCTAACATCTCAGCAGAGCCGGCAGAGAAACAAAACAAAACAAAACAAACTATGAATAAACTTGCAACTACATTCCTGTTCATGGCTGCCCTCTTCATTTCAGCCTGCAGCAACGACGACGAACCGCAAATTCCGGCCAATGCCATCACGGTCAATCTGGTAAATAACGATCAGCAGAAAACCATCGGAGGATCTGATGTGTACATCAACAACGCGAACAATTTTACAACCAATGAGTGCGGCATCGTTGATTTCGGCAGCAAAGGCGGCTTCAACCAAAATCCCAATCTCACACAAATAGCGCAAGAGGTAGCTGTAACCCCCGGCAACTATTACCAAATCGTTCTCGCCAGCGATGTAGAAAACATTGCCGGACAACGCGCCTATCCGATAAACACGAATTTCTACAATGTATTTGTAGACTCGTGGATTTACAATGCCGACAACGAAATATCCGGAGCAAAGATTATGTATGCTGAATGTTATCCCGACAAGAAAGAGCTTCCAGAATGGGATTCTGCCATCAACGTTGACTTAAAACCGGTCACGCATGAAGAATATGTCGAGTCTGTTGCCTATTCGTTTGCAAACGGCGTGAAAATTGACTCCAATTATGACATCTCTGACTTTGAAGGTTCGGAACTCAGCAGGTATATGGATATTGACATACAGGACAACACGATCACTTTTTCTTCACGTTCGGCATTCGGAGCCAGCGGTAAAACAGAAATCATAGCCTTTGTCAGACACGAAAGTGTTTTTTCACGCGTCCGCTTCATTGTCAAATCGGCACAATAAAATAGTTATGCAATCGAGTAGGAGGAAAACGAAGCAGTTTTCTTCCTACTTTCGTTTTCCGACCTCTCACACCACCACGCATGCGGTTCCGCACGTGGCGGTTCTTTATTTAGGAT
>SDWH01000023.1 GCA_019550975.1 Bacteroidales bacterium SW299
GGCCCAATGCATTCTGGCTATTGTGCCCAGCCGCCGGGCACTTCCCTGAAAACTGGAAACATAGAACCTTCTTTCGGAAGATTTCTGACCGTCAGATTTTCTTTCCGTTGCAGTCCGTATTTCGACAACCGTCAGATCTCCATTCCACTTTTCCCTGTCCGTAATCAGGTCATTTCCACGAAAGATGCGGCATGCCCTGGTTTCTATCCTGCCATGTTCAAGGAAAGGTCCTTCCGAGTATACATCCACAGGCTCTGCAAGCCCGACATTGTCCTCAATCCCATATCGCAAAGTCCTCTGGTTCGCCTTCAGCCCGATAAGGAAATCACCGCCTTTTTCCCGGATTTTATCTATGATGGCTTTCTGGAAGGACATGGCGTCCGCCGTAACTATGCATCCCGACACATCCACCTTGTCCAGCAGTTTGGGCACGGAAGTTATCTCGTTGCTTTTTTCTTCGCACATGTCCGTGGCAAGTGTGACACCTCCTTTAAGGGAATAGGCTGACACGATGTCGGGGTTGCGTCCGTTTTCAAGTACCGTCCCTCTCATCGCCTTGCCGTCAATACAGAGGATGTCCACGGCAAAACCGACAAGTTCAGCATGGAAAGCGGCAGTAAATTCAGACATCCGTTCAGACATGGCTTCATCATCTATATGTTTGAATACACGGCAGAGCGTAGGCTCAGAAGGCACGCCCTCCAACAAAATCCCTAAAGAGCGGAAGCGTTTCAGATTACGCTCGCCGAATCTGATTATATCCGGCCTTGTTATACACTTGCCCGGCCGTCCGAGTATTACAAGAAGAAGAATATCTTCCAACCTGTATTTGTAGTTTCCCTTGTCTGTCCTGCGGTAATCCGGCACTGATTTCACAAATTCTTTCAGATGTTTCATTATGCTGCCACTATGGCGGAATGCATGTTTCTTTTTAATATATTAAACACGCAAAATGTTGCATATCAGCAAAATAAATTGTATTTTCGCGTAGCGAAAATTAAGGCGGAAATCAAAAAAACGACCTCTGTCGCATTGGATTTCCGCCTACAAAAATAATTTTATATGAACGATAAAAAGAAACACCGGAAGCGGTGCTTCCTGCATCACTGTGCGCAAAAATAATGGTTTTTCGGAGAATAACAAGGAGTATGGAGATTATTTTAAATGAAAGAGCCGTGTGCAATAAGAATGTTACTGAACAAAATTTAAACTAAGTTTTTTTTGTATTTTTGCAGTCAGAAAGTGGAATATAAGTCCCATCATTAACCAATCAAGTTTAACAGAATCTGAAAAGGAGACACGAATGAAAAGAATGAACAGACTGCTCTCAACACGTTTACTGGCAAATCTCTTGCTGATACTCTGCATGAGCGGGCTTGCGGCTTGCTCGGATGAGGAAGAACTGCCGGAAGAAGAAGTTCTGAAAAGAGAGCTTTCAGGACAATGGCATTGCTTGGACGACAACCAAATCTACACCCTGTCGTTTTTCAGAAACGGAACGGGAACAATGACTCGCTACACTTATTCGTCAAAGCAATGGAGCGAACAGACTTTATCATTACAATACACTTTGTCGGGCAATATGCTGACCGTAAAGCCTGCTGAAGGGGAAACTTTCGTTGGAATAGCAGCCGTCGTAGGAAATAGCATGTCACTAACCGACGGCGGTCAGATTGTCATGTTCACCCGGTTCGACGGCAGCGACGAAAAAATCAACGAACTGAAAAAGGAGATAGAAGAAAACTTGATGGAACTGGAGCCGGACCATTCGGTAGTGGATGACATACTCCTCAACTCCGGTACGCTGAATGCCATGATCAACGGCCTCTATTCCAATCTGGCGGATTATGAGTACAAGCAAATGCTGCTGGAAAAAATACGGCTCACAAAAAAGGACTTTCGCGAACAACCCGCCTCTCCCATCACTCCGACCGACGGAAATGTGGCCAACGCCTGGCTTGCAGCCTACACACTGATCAACAATACCAATTTCCTGATAAGCAGGCTCGAATCTCTCGAAAACGCCGGCATGGACGAACAAAGGTGCACTGCCTGCATCAACGAAGCGAAGACACTGAGGTGCATGGCCTACTACAACATGGCGCTGCTGTGGGGACAGGTTCCCTACATCACGACATACGCGGACGACCAATACGAGAATCTGCAGGCTCCGATACTGTCGTCCGAGGACTTGCTCCTCGAACAGTACAACACTCTGCAAGGCATTGACATCCTGCCCGAAGACGCTGGAAACGGCAGGATGACGATGGAAACCGTCGAAGCTCTGCGGGGAGAAATCGCATTGAGCCTGGGCTACAAGGAAGATGCTACCTTTCTGCTTGCCGGCTGTGAGTCTGACTTCAGCGTCTGGAACGACTCCCAGTCAAACCCCGACATGTATCAAATCTTCGGAGAATGGCTTCCCAACTACACTCCCGACAAGACAGAGCTGCTGCTCCAAGAAGTGCAAACGGGAAACGGAGAGGATGCGTCCGCACTGGCAGACGAATGGGAACGCAGGGAACAATACTGGGGCTACTGGATGATGCTGAAACGGACAGGACAGGCGCAGGCTGTGTCCGGATGCGAAGAGCATGAACTTCTGATGCCTATTCCGCAAAACGAGCTATACCTGATTCCGTCATTAAAGCAGAATCCGGGATACGCAACCTACCGATGAAAGGGACTTGCGGGCCAGCCCAAGCGGATTTCGCAGGGGCTGGCCCATAGTCTGCCCACACGCAGCACCTCAAGCCACATACGGCAGGAAAAGCCCCTGCCCGCCAGAAAAGCAAAAAATAAATTCTTTCCCATCATCTTCACCAATCTTTCCCATCATCTTCATTCAAATGACGGCTTATTTTCAGCCCCCTCCCGAAAACTCCGGAAAACAGATGGTTTTTTCTATTTTTTTCCCTACCTTTGAACTCCGATATTTATAACAGCATTAAAAAGCTTAATATGGAAAATAGAAGTTTAGTCACGATTGCCAGCCACACGAAAGAGAAAATCCTCTACCTGCTGGAAATGGCAAAAGAATTCGAAAAGAAACCCAACCGCCATCTGCTTGACGGGAAAATAGTTGCAACGCTTTTCTTCGAACCTTCAACACGCACGCGGCTGAGTTTTGAAACGGCGGCAAACCGCCTCGGAGCAAAGGTCATCGGATTTACAGACCCTAAGGTTACCAGTTCGTCGAAGGGAGAAACGCTGAAAGACACCATCATGATGGTGAGCAACTATGCGGACATCATCGTGATGCGGCATTTCCTGGAAGGCGCGGCAAGATATGCGAGCGAAGTGGCGCCGGTGCCTATCGTAAACGCGGGCGACGGAGCCAACCAGCACCCTTCGCAGACCATGCTCGACCTCTATTCCATATACAAGACACAGGGCACGCTGGAAAACCTGAACATCTATCTGGTGGGCGACCTGAAATACGGACGCACCGTACACTCGCTCCTGCTGGCCATGCGCCACTTCAATCCGACATTCCACTTCATCGCGCCCGACGAGCTGCGGATGCCCGACGAATACAAGCTGTTCTGCAAGGAAAACGGCATACACTTTGAAGAGCACAAGGAGTTTACGGAAGAAATCATAGCCGACGCAGACATCCTTTACATGACACGCGTGCAGCGCGAACGGTTCACCGACCTGATGGAGTATGAACGGGTGAAGGACGTATATATCCTGCGCAACAAGATGCTGGAGCACACACGCCCGAACCTGCGCATCCTGCATCCGCTGCCCCGCGTGAACGAAATCGCATACGACGTGGACGACAACCCGAAAGCCTACTACTTCCAGCAGGCGAAAAACGGACTTTACGCGCGCGAGGCAATCCTCTGCGACGTACTGGGCATCACCCTCGACGAAGTGAAGGCTGACACCGAAAAGCTATAACGAGAACATCAAATCTGACCAGATTATTCACTTATCCATCCTATGAACATGAACGAGAAAAAAGAACTGCAGGTGGCCGCGCTGAAAAACGGTACGGTCATCGACCACATACCTTCGGACAAACTGTTTACAGTGGTGTCGCTTCTCCATCTGGAAGACGTGGCTGCAAACATCACCATCGGAAACAACTTTGAGAGCAAGAAGCTCGGAAAGAAGGGCATCATCAAGATTGCCGACCGCTTCTTCAGCTCGGACGAAATCAACCGGCTCTCTGTCGTGGCTCCGAACATCGTGCTGAACATCATCAAGGATTACGAAGTGGTGGAGAAAAAAGCGGTGATCATGCCCGACGAACTGAAAGGCATCGTGAAATGCAACAACCCGAAGTGCATCACCAACAACGAACCCATGCAGACATGGTTCCACCTGGTGGACAAAGAAAAGGGCCTGCTGAAATGCCACTACTGCGAAAAGGAACAGTCGAAAGACAACATCAAGCTGCTGTAGCCATGAAGCAGGACTGGAAACCGGGAACAATGATCTATCCTTTGCCGGCGGTGCTGGTGAGCTGCGGAAGCTGCGAAGAAGAATACAACATACTTACCGTGGCATGGACGGGAACGCTGTGCACCAACCCGCCCATGTGCTATATCTCGGTCAGACCCGAACGGCATTCCTACCCCATACTGAAGAAAAACATGGAGTTTGTCATCAACCTGACCACAAAGGATATGGCATACGCAACCGACTGGTGCGGCGTGCGCTCGGGAAAAGACTACAACAAGTTCCACGAAATGAAGCTCACGCCGGGAAAGGCGGCAATGGTAAGCGCACCCATCATCGAAGAGTCGCCGCTGTGCATTGAATGCCGGGTAAAAGAAATCCTTTCGCTCGGTTCGCACGACATGTTCATCGCCGATGTGGTGAACGTGAAGGCCGACGACAAATACCTGAACTCGGAAACGGGAAAGTTTGAACTGGCCGACTCGGGACTGCTTGTCTATGTCCACGGAGGATACTACGAACTGGGCAAGAAGACAGGCAAGTTCGGCTGGTCGGTAGAAAAGAAAAAATAGCCTATGTGGAAGAGTCTGACTCTCATCATCTTCTGTGCGGGAATGCTGATTGCGGAAACCTTGCAGGCACAACGCATTTCCACACCGATGGTGACCCTCAAGAAACCACGCTTCAACGTGGGAGTAAGAGCGGGGTTCAACTCTTCCATGTTTTTTACCGACCGTTTCACCATCAACGGAGAAGAGCTGGAAGGAATGCAGAACAACTACAAAGTGGGCTACTTCGCATCCGTCTTCTGCCGCTTCAACATGAAGAAGCACCACTTCATCCAGCCGGAGATTTCGTACAACGTACTGCTGGGAAGTATCTCAATCCCCTATACGCTTGCAAACTCTTCGCTGATCGAAGAAAGCGCGCTCATCAAAAGCCGGGCGACGACAATCGACATCCCTCTGCTCTACGGCTATAAATTTGTCGACATTCATCCCTACGGAATGGCTTTCATGGCAGGGCCGAAAGTGGGATGGGTATGGAAAGAGCATTGCGAGAACACGTATTCAGGTTTCTATCAGAAAGGCATACACGAAACGGTGGGACCGGTAAGATACAGTGCCGTAGCCGCATTCGCCGTCAACATATCAAACATATTCATCGACTTCAGATACGAGGTCGGGCTGCACAATGTGACCGAATCAATCGGATACGACAGCTCTGCCACCGAGGAGCCGTATAACCAGGCAGAAATAAAGATAAAGCGGAGATTGAACGTACTGAGCTTTTCAGTCGGAATCATTTTCTGACAATTCAAATCCAAAAAACATTTATAATCATGAAAAAAGACGACGCTATTTTTGACATCATCGAAAAAGAGCACCAGCGGCAGTTGAAGGGTATCGAACTGATCGCTTCGGAGAATTTTGTAAGCGACCAGGTCATGCAGGCCATGGGATCGTGCCTGACCAACAAATATGCAGAAGGCTATCCGGGCAAACGCTACTACGGAGGATGCGAAGTGGTAGACCAGAGCGAACAGCTGGCCATCGACCGCCTGAAACAGATTTTCGGCGCAGAATGGGCCAACGTACAGCCCCACTCGGGCGCACAGGCTAATGCCGCTGTGTTCCTAGCCGTACTGAATCCGGGCGACAAGTTCATGGGACTGAACCTGGCACACGGAGGACATCTTTCGCACGGCTCGGCCGTAAACACATCCGGCATTCTCTACACGCCGTGCGAATACAACCTGAACAAAGAAACCGGACGGGTAGACTACGACCAGATGGAAGAAATCGCCCTGCGCGAACGCCCGAAACTGATTGTCGGAGGCGGTTCGGCCTACTCGCGCGAATGGGACTACAGGCGCATGCGTGAAATCGCCGACAAGGTGGGCGCGCTGCTCATGATCGACATGGCTCATCCTGCCGGTCTGATCGCAGCCGGACTGCTCGACAATCCGGTAAAATATGCGCACATCGTGACTTCTACCACACACAAGACGCTTCGCGGTCCGCGCGGAGGTGTCATCATGATGGGCAAAGACTTCCCCAATCCATGGGGAAAGAAAACGCCGAAAGGTGAAATCAAGATGATGTCGCAGCTGCTCGACTCTGCCGTATTCCCCGGCATACAGGGAGGACCGCTCGAGCATGTCATCGCAGCCAAAGCTGTAGCATTCTACGAATGTCTGCAACCGGAATACAAGGAATACCAGAAACAGGTGCAGAAGAACGCGCGCGTATTGGCACAGGCGCTGATGGACAGAGGATTCACCATCGTATCGGGCGGCACGGACAACCACTCAATGCTGGTAGACCTCCGCACAAAATATCCGGATCTGACCGGGAAGGTGGCAGAAAAAGCGCTGGTAAGCGCAGACATCACGGTCAACAAGAATATGGTTCCGTTTGATACCCGTTCGGCATTCCAGACTTCCGGCATCCGGCTGGGAACTCCCGCAATCACTACCCGCGGAGCCAAAGAGGACTTGATGTATGAAATCGCCGAAATGATCGAAACGGTTCTCTCGAATGTAGACAACGAGGAAATAATTTCTTCAGTTCGTCGCCGTGTGAACGAAACAATGAAGGGCTATCCGTTGTTTGCATACTAGAAAACAGCTTAACTAAAATAAGAAAACATTATGAACAAAATGACTTCAATGGCTATCCTACTGAGCGGATGCTTGGTGCTTAGCGGATGTGGAATGACAAACACTGGTAAAGGCGGACTGATTGGTGCAGGCAGCGGCGCCGCACTGGGAGCTGCACTCGGCGGCATATTCGGACACGGCAAAGGAGCGGCAATCGGTGCTGCCGTAGGCGGTGCTGTCGGTGCAGGCGCAGGCGTGCTGATCGGCAAGAAAATGGACAAGGCAGCAGCCGAAGCTGAAAAGATTGAAGGGGCACAAGTGGAAATGGTTACGGACAACAACAACCTGCAAGCCGTAAAGGTAACTTTTGACTCCGGCATTCTTTTCCCTACAAGCAGCGCCACACTCAGCTCATCGGCCAAAGCCGCATTGAGCAAGTTTGCCAACAATGTGCTCAACCAGAACCGCGACATGGACGTATCCATCTACGGATATACCGACAATACGGGATGGAAAAACTCAACGGCAGAACAGAGCGCACAGAAGAATCTGAACCTCTCGCAGGAACGCGCACAGAGCGTATCAAGCTACCTGCTGGGATGCGGCGTTTCTCCCAACCAGCTGAAATCTGTAGAGGGAATGGGCGAAGCCAACCCGGTTGCTGACAACTCGACTGAAGCCGGACGGCAGGAAAACCGCCGCGTTGAAGTTTTCATGTATGCCAGCCAGCAGATGATCCAGCAAGCAGAAGCCGGCACTCTGCAATAAAAGACTTTGCCGCAGAAGGCGACAGAGGCGAACATACGCGCCTCCCACCTTCTGCGGCAATCTCATGCATCAAGAATCAGAGGATTCTTCTCCTTTCAGAATAGGAAGTGTAATCCGAAACTTTACGGCAAGCACACGCGCAAGAAAGACGGTTGTTCCGCCTATTATCTGCGACACATACGACTCCAGGCCTTCTATCAGGCAAATCCAATAGACCAGACCGCCTATCACGCAAGCCATGGCATAAATCTCCTTGCGGAAAATCAGCGGAATCTCATTGATAAAGATGTCACGCAGCACACCGCCGGCAGCACCTGTTATGCTTCCCATCATGATTGCGATCCAGAAAGGATACCCCAACGAATAGGCCTTGCTGAAACCTACTACGGTGAACAGAGCCAGACCGATGGTGTCAAAAATGAAGAAGGTGTTGTTCAGCCGGATAACATAACGCCCGAAAAGTATCACAAAGCCCATCGCAAGGGCCGTACAGATAAGATACATCGGATCAATCATCCACGCCGGTGTCACGTCAAGCAACAAGTCGCGTATCGTTCCGCCACCGATGGCCGTAACCAGTCCCACGACATATGCGCCGAACCAGTCGAACCGCTTGGCAGAAGCCAGCCGGATGCCGCTGATGGCAAAAGCAAACGTCCCGACAAAATCGAGAATCGTTACAAACGAAGGAATGTGAAAAAAGTCCATATATTCAAATTACTGTTTTTTTACTGTTCATTTCTGCCTGCGCCACCTCCGGCTGTCCGACCGCGGATGCGGAATTTTCCGGCACAGCCGCACGCAGCCATGCAATTCGCCCGCAAAGATAATCATAAATCAAATATACAACAGATTTTGGTTTCCATTTATCACGCGCCAATGCCAGCCGCACAATACCAATAATCACCAATAAACTACCAAATATGACCATTCGGCCGCCAATGTCGGCTCCGATCTTTGCAAGAAAGAAATATAAATGTAAATTTGTGCATTCAAGAATCACAAAATTTACAGCCAATGAAAAACATCGCCTTATTAAGCGGGGCAGCGGCATTAGTGTTCCTGACAGGAGCATGCCAGAACAGGAAAAATGTGCGGACCCCAAAGTACAACATCGTCTACATCATGACAGACGACCACACGGCTCAAATGATGAGCTGCTACGGTTCGCCTTATGCCGAAACGCCCAATCTCGACCGCATCGCCAACGAAGGCGTGCGATTCACGAACAGCTTCGTAGCCAACTCACTGAGCGGCCCCAGCCGTGCATGTATGCTTACAGGAAAGCACTCGTGCGCAAACAAATTCTATGACAACACGACCTGCGTATTCGACAGTTCGCAGCAAACCTTCCCCAAGCTCCTGCAAAAAGCGGGATACCAAACAGCCGTCATCGGCAAATGGCACCTGGAGAGTCTTCCGTCAGGGTTCGACTATTGGGAAGTCGTGCCGGGACAAGGAAGCTATTACAACCCGGACTTCATAACGCAAGACAACGATACAATCCAGAAGCATGGCTACATAACAAACCTGATCACTGATGACGCCATCGACTGGATGGAAAACAAGAGGGACAAGGACAGGCCGTTCTGCCTGCTGATCCACCACAAGGCAATCCACAGAAACTGGATGGCCGACACCTGCAACCTGGCTTTATACGAAGACAAGACTTTCCCTCTGCCCGATAACTTCTACGATGACTATGAAGGACGTCCCGCAGCGGCTGCACAGGAAATGAGCATAGTCAAAGACATGGATCTGATCTATGACCTGAAAATGCTCCGTCCCGACAAGAACAGCATCCTGAAAGCGACCTATGAATCGTTTCTGGGACGCATGGACAAAGCACAGCGCGCAGCCTGGGACAAGTTCTACGATCCGATTATCAAAGATTTCTACAAACAGAACCTCTCGGGAAAGGAACTTGCCAACTGGAAGTACCAGCGGTATATGCGCGACTATATGAAAACTGTCAAATCGCTCGACGACAATGTGGGGCGTGTGCTTGACTATCTCGAAAAAAACGGACTGCTGGAAAACACGTTGGTTGTCTACACTTCCGACCAAGGGTTCTATATGGGCGAGCACGGATGGTTCGACAAACGCTTCATGTATGAAGAGTCAATGCATACCCCGCTGATTATGAGGCTTCCGAAAGACTTTACACGCAAAGGGGACATCACGGAACTGGTGCAGAACATTGACTACGCTCCTACTTTCCTCGAACTGGCAGGTGCTCCCGTTCCGGAAGACATTCAGGGTGAATCGTTGCTTCCGCTGCTGAAAGGAGAAAAGCCCGAAAACTGGCGCAAGGCACTGTATTACCATTTCTATGAGTACCCTGCAGAACATATGGTGAAACGCCATTACGGTGTACGGACAGAGCGCTACAAACTCATCCATTTCTACAATGACATCGACTGGTGGGAACTGTATGATCTGGCAAAGGATTCATCAGAAATGCACAACCTTTACGGACAGAAGGAATACGAACCGATTGCAAACGAACTGAAAGAAGAGCTGAAACGCTTGCAGGAACAATACAATGACCCGGTCCGCTTTTCTCCCGACAGGGACAAGGAGTAACCTTGACCTGAAGCGATATTCTTCTGAATGAGTCCCAAAGCGAAAGCCGGCATTCAGAGCCATCAACCTGGCCGAATGCCGGCTTTCGCCTGCTTTTTCCCCAACCGGCCTCAAAGCCTGAATTTTCCGGTCAAGCAATATTATACCCAGATTCTTAAGCCGGCAAAAGACATCCCTATACAGGTCACTCCTTGCCTTTGGCAAACTGCTCCTTATACTCCGTAGGCGTGCATCCTGTATACTGCTTGAATGTGGTACTGAAATAGCGCGCAGTAGAAAATCCCGTAACATCTGCTATTTCTGCAAAAGACATGTCGGTAGTCTTTATCAGCACAATTGCCTTTTCCAGCTTGATCTTGTTGATATAGTCGTTCAGCCCCATTCCGGCAACAGCCTTCAGCTTGTTGTACAAAGAAGTGCGGCTCAAGCCGATTTCCTGACAGATGAAAGGGACTCCCAGCTCCGGATTGTTGAGGTTTTCGTTGATAGTCTTGTTCAGCTTCAGCAGGAAATTCTCATCAACGGCACTGAATGCCGCTTCTTTAGGCTCCGGCAGAAATGCAGACAGCGAATACCTCTGCCTGATGTCTTCCTTAAGTTTCAGCTTGCTTCTCAGTATTTCAAGCAATGTTTCCACCTCAAAAGGCTTCGGGACATAGGCGTTGGCTCCCATCTTATAGCCCGCCTGCAAGCTCTGCTCTTCGTTGCGGGCGGTCAGAAGCACAACAGGAATATGGCTGTAATCAATATTCGACTTGATATACCTGCAAAGCTCATACCCGTTCATTTTAGGCATCATGATGTCGCTGACCACAATGTCCGGAAGATATTTCTTTAAAATCTTCACAGCTTCCTCACCGTCGGAAGCCGAATAGACCTCCTTGAAACAGCCCGCCAGCGATTCCTTCAAGAAATCAAGCAGTTCATCGCTGTCATCAACAACCAGCACCGTATATTTCTTCGTATCGATGCTGCTTTCATTATTGCTCACCAGCTTTTCTTCCGTGTCATTGAACAGTTCGTTAAGATAAGGCTTGGACTCACACGAAACCTTTTCCGGCTGCAAGTCAGAAGGCAGTTCAAAATAGAATGTGGCTCCTTTCCCCACATTGTCAGAAGCGCCGATTTTTCCCTTGTGAAGCTCCACAAGAACTTTGGCGTAAGACAGTCCGATTCCTGTACCCGTACGTTCCTCGTTCCCCTGATAGAATCTGACAAAAAGTTTGTTCAAATCAACGCCTTGCAACCCCATTCCTTCATCAGACACAGAAATGCGCACCTTTCCGTCCTCCGCCAGTCGTGAAGCCACCCGGATCGTGCCTCCTTCCGGACTGTGCTTGATGGCGTTCATCAGGAAATTGGTCAGAACGATTGTACACTTCTCCTTGTCAAAGCAAACGGCCCGGATCTGGGGATCGAGTTCCGTAACAATTTGAATTCCTCTTGCCTTTCCTTCATCGTAAAAGTCGCCGACCGTATTTTCAATCCATTCGTTCATCGGATAAAGCTCGAAGTGCATGTTGCTTGTCCCGGTTTCCATCTTCCGCAAGTCAAGCACCATATCTATCAGTTCCTTCATCTTCTCCGACTGGCGATAGATTCTGCCAAGAGGAAGGAAATCAGGATTCTGAGGCGACATGTTTTGCAGAATCCGCTTCAAGGGGGCATGAATCAGAGTCAAAGGAGTACGTAGCTCATGACTGATATTGATAAGGAAACGCACTTTCTGCTCATAAATATCTTTTTCTTTTTCTTTCATCGCAAGTTTCAGCCGGTTGGTCTTTTTCCGGTAATACATTCCCGAAACCGCAAAAATCAAAGCAATCAGCAGCAAAGGGGCAACCAGTTTGAACACCCATGTCCGATACCAGGGAGGAAGCGCATCAACGGTAAGCAGCAGTCTTGGATCCGTCCACTCTCCGTTCTGTCTGTTGCAGGAAACGAAAATCTTATGCTCTCCCGGAGGCAGCAGACGCAGGCTTATCTCCGGGCTGGCAGACTCAAAGTTCTGTATTCCGTCAGCGTTCTGCATCGTAAGTCTGTACAGCCTTTCTCTGAAAATATCTTTCTCTTCAGACATGACAAACAGCGACAAGGCCTTGCTTCCCCAAGGATAATTGACATGCGGATTTCCGTCCCAACTGATATTATTTATCGGAACCCCATCTATCTGTACGCCGGTCAGCCTTATCAAAGGCTTGTCGGTCTCGTCAAACGAGAAGAAACGGCTTATATGCAGCAGTCCCCTGATACCGCCCAAGTAGATGTCGCCGTCATTGTCACGCAGCATCGGCTTTCCCAGGTATTCATTATGCGCCACTCCGTCGGACTCCCCCAACATGGAAAAACGTTTTTCCTTCAGAAAGTAAACATAAAGATTATTGTTCGCGCCGATCCATAAGCGGTCCGAGCCGTCGCGTATCACGCTGTTCACTCCCCGGAAAGCCTCAGTGTACACGTCTTCCGGATGTTTGCCGGCAATATCAAAGCGGATGATTTTTCCGTTTGAACCGATCCAGACATTCCCCTCTCCGTCCAGCGATGCGGAATTGATTATTTCTGTCGAAGGAAAGTCCGACAAACATTCCATCTTATCTCCGCCAACGGCCAGACGGTAAAGGTTTCTGTTGTCACGCATATACGTATAACCGCCCTCCTGTCCGACCGGGAGCAAGCTTCCGCCCACATAAGGCAGTTCCGGAGAAACGATCTTCCCGATGCGCCCGGTCCTGACATCGTACCGGTAAATGCGACGCCCGAACATCAGGATATTGCCTTCCGACTCATTGAACAGATTCAAAGTCTGCCTTTTGTAAAGGAGCAGCCTGTTTATTTCACTGTCGGACATTTTCAAAGGCTCCAGATTCCCGCTATCCATATCAAACAAGAAGAATCCCCGGGTATAAAGAGAAAGCAGAAGCTTTCCTCCGCCAAACTCAGCAATAGAAGCCACTTTTGCATAGCGGGTTTCCGGATAATGAGTAAAGGTATACGTCCGCGTGTCAAGCCGGTTGATTCCTTCCCCGTCAGTACCAATCCATATATAAGGCGAACCCGGCTTCTGATACAGGCACAGTACGGTAGGATTGCTCAGCCCGTACGGACTCCCCAAAGGAACGTCTGTAAAGGTACAGACCATGCTCCTTTTGATATTGATGACACCGTTGCGTACACTCCCGGCCCAGATGGCGTTATTGCTGTCTTTATACAACACTTTTATTGATGTGCCGGGAAACGAGCGCTCGTCAGCCTGACGGTGAGTCAGGATATTCACGCTGCCTGTTTCCGGATCCAGAATATTGATTCCACCTCCGTCCGTACCTATCCAAAGCAGCGAATCCTGCTTTACGAGCGAAAGTATGACGTTACTGCTCATATCCGAATTCACCGTATTATAAAAGCCAGTCCTCTTCCCGGACAACTTGTCGAAGCACGACAGCCCGTGATTATACGTAGCAATCCAGACACGTTCCCCATCAACAAGCATGGCCGACACTTCTTTCGAGCAGTCATAGGGAGCTTTTGTGAAGGTCTTGGCATTCATGTCAAGAATGAAGACTCCTTCATCCATGTTCTTGCACAGCAGAAGTTGGGACGAGAGGGGAACCATACCGTCTATCCGAAGCCGTTTCTTTGTTTTCAGTTCCGCAACCGGAACCGCGCAATGCGCCTTTGCATCGTAACGGTAGACGATATCTTTTCCGCCCAGGTACAAGATATCATCAGCAAGGCACGCGGAAAAGGCTGTCACCGTACGTCCTTCCGAATCAGCAACTGTCCGGAAACAGTCGTCCTGTCTGTTATAAATACATACTCCGCCTGGCGTAAGCACCCAAAGATTCTCCTCTTTGTCAGCAAGTATGTCCCATATCATATTTTCAGGCAAAGAATTTTCCGGCTCAGCATGAACGTATGACTTCATCGTCCCTCCATCGTAACGATACAGCCCCTTGGGTGTTCCTATCCACACATAACTGTTAGGCTCCTTGTAAATGCAGTTCACTTCGGAAAGAGGGACTGCCCCGTCGGAAATGGGCTGGAATACATAATGAACGGCATCAAGCGCAAAAGCCGGGCAGCCCCCAAGGACTATCATTATACAGATAAAAATATCTTTCAGAACTTTTTTCATTTTTATGTTTTTCGTAAGTCTAAATACAAAGTTAAAAGTTTTTTATCAAAATCCAAACGTACCGGAATATAAAGAGGAGAAATGCGGCACTCCAGAAACAAAAGCTGCTTTCAATATCATCCGCAAGCACTTCCATTTTTATCCGCCTGGAACAAATAACCAAATTTTGAAGTTTAAATGACTTTATTTGGAATGCTCCTGCCTCTATTAGCAATATTTTTGTTGAGCATAAAATTCAAACAATGTTAAAATTTAAGCTATGGAAAGTATGAGAAAGAAACTTGCAGTTTTCTTCTTAGTACCGCTGCTCGGGATGCTTGGAGCCATCGACGCTTTTGCCCAGCAGAAGGTAGTTTCCGGACAAGTGACCGATGAAACAAATTTCGGCATTCCGGGAGTAAATGTACAAGTAAAAGGCACAAAAACCGGAGTAATAACCGATCTGGACGGAAATTATTCGATAGAAGTGCCAAGTAACAAATCTGTTCTTGTCTTTTCTTTCATCGGGTATGCGACACAGGAAGTGCCCGTAAAGAACCAGACAAAAATCAATGTTCTTTTAAAGGAGGATTCCCAGACATTGGACGAAGTAGTCGTTGTCGGCATGGGTACCCAGAAACGCAACACGATTACCGCAGCCGTGGCAACTGTAGATCAGGAAGCGATCGTAAACCGTCCGGTAACCGACCTGACCAGCGCGCTGCAAGGTAACGTAGCCGGATTGAACTTCGCTTCGGATGCGGCCGCTGACGGTGTAGGCGGTGAAGTCGGTGCAGAGATCAAATTCAACATCCGCGGTATCGGTTCTATCAATGGAGGTGAGCCTTATGTGCTGGTCGACGGTGTTGAACAAAGCATGCAGAACGTAAACCCTTCCGACATTGAAAGTATTTCTGTCTTGAAGGATGCCTCTGCGGCCGCTGTTTACGGTGCCCGCGCTGCATACGGTGTGGTTCTGGTAACCACCAAAAGCGGAAAAAGCGGAAAGGCGCGTGTGACCTACCGCGGTTCTGTCGGATTCAGTTCGGCCATCAACATGCCTAAGAGCATGAACTCCCTGGATTTCGCCAACTACATAAACGAGATCCGTGACAATACGGGACAGACAGCACTCTTCTCCGACGAAACAATAGCAAGAATACAAGGATTCATGCAGAATCCCTATTCTGCCGAGTTTCCAGGCATTGACATCAACCAGGCAGGCGACGGATGGGCTTCTACTTATTATAATCAGTATGCCAATACAGACTGGTTCGACTATTACTTTAAAAACAATGCACTGCGCCACTCGCACAACCTGAACATTTCAGGCGGAACAGACAAAGTAACCTACTATTTAGGTATGGGATATACTTATCAGGAAGGTTTGATGGATCATGTGGATGACAATTTGAGCAAATACAATGTCAATGCCAAATTGCAGTTCAAGGCCAACGACTGGCTGAAGTTCAACTTCAACAACAATGCTACGGTGAATATAATCAAACGACCGATGGCAAACCAGACAATCTTTTACGGAACAATCGCCGACCGCTACCCGACTCAGGTAACGCAGCTTCCTGCAGAACGGAACAACCTGCCTACGTGGAACGAAATGCTCTACATGGAAAATACAAGATATAACCAGAACCGCATTTCTGACGCAATGTCTATCTCAGCCACAATCACACCGCTGGAAGGATGGGACATCGTCGGAGAAATGAAGATGCGTCTGGATGTTGAAAACAACGACCTTGAAATGGGCTTCCCGAAAACAGTTCTGCCGAACGGTACGATACAGACTATTACGGGTAACAGACAAGGATATCAGTACCCGGGAATGACATGGAGAAACACACAGTTCGGCTCTTATACAAAAGGCAATGTGTTCAACTATTACCTGTCGCCCAGCATTTCTTCTTCATATACCCACCAGTGGGGCGACCACTACTTCAAGGCAATGGCCGGTTTCCAGTGGGAAGTGCAGAACAACTCGAACGGCTATACCTACAAGGACGGCATGATGAGCGAAGACATCTTCTCGTTTGCCAATGCAAACGGAGTGCTGTATGCCGGAGACAACAGAGAACACTGGGCTACAATGGGAGCATTTGCACGACTGAACTGGAACTGGAGAAACATCTATTTCCTTGAATTCAGCGGACGCTATGACGGCTCTTCACGTTTTGCTCCGGGGCATCGCTGGGGATTCTTCCCTTCGTTCTCCGCAGGATACGACATTGCACGCACTGACTATTTCAAGAATCTCAACTTGCCGATCTCTCAATTGAAAGTACGCGTTTCATACGGACGTCTGGGTAACCAGAACGGAGCGGGACTATACGATTACCTCGGCACAATGGTATTGAATGCAGCGCACCAGAACGCATGGCTCCTGCCAGGTGCAGCCGACGGAAGCATCGCCAAAGGAACCATCGCAATGACTCCTGCCATGATAAGTCCTTTCATCACCTGGGAAAAGGTTGACAACGCAAACTTAGGTCTGGACCTTACACTGCTTGATGACCGGCTGACTCTTACTGCCGACATTTACCAGCGTACAACCCGCGACATGATCGGACCGGCAGAAGCGATCCCCTCAATCAGCGGTATCATTCCGGACGACCGCGCCAAAGTCAACAACGCAACTTTGAGAAACAGAGGTTGGGAACTTTCCGTACACTGGCAAGACCAGCTGGCATGCGGATTCAGCTATGGCGTGGGATTCAACGTATTCGACTATAAGGCGGTAGTCACCGAATACAATAATCCGGAAGGATTGATATACAACAACCACACAGGTCTTGACCGGAACAAGGGATATTATAAAGGTATGGACATCGGTGAAATCTGGGGATATGCAGCAGACGACCTGTTCATGACCAACCGTGAAGTGGACGAATACTTGAAAACTACTGACCTGTCGTTCTTCAAATCCAATACCCAATGGGAACGCGGCGACCTGAAATTCATCGATTCAAACGGTGACGGCAAGGTAGATCCGGGAAAAGGAACACTGGCGGACCACGGAGATTTGCAGATTATCGGAAATACCACTCCACGATATTCGTTCGGTATCAACCTGAATCTCGGATACAAGGGATTTGAAGTATCTACCCTGCTGCAAGGTGTCGCAAAACGCGACTTCCCGATGGCCGGAAGTACGTACCTGTTTGGAGGAAGAAACTATTTTGAAGAACACCTCAACCACTTCAGCCCGGAAAATCCGAACGGATACCTTCCGCGTCTGACAGACGCTTCGACCGGAGGCGGTGACATTGACTGGAAAGTCAACACCGGATACAATACGACAAGATATTTGCTGAATGCGGCTTATATGCGTATGAAGAACCTGACAATCTCTTATACGTTCCAGAAGAACGTCACGAAATATCTTGGATTGGAGAACCTGAAAGTTTATTTCACTTGCGACAACCTGTTCACCATCGACAAGCTGCCCAACGCATTTGACCCAGAAACGCTGAACCAGGTCAACACATGGGCAGGAGGAAGCAACGAACAGGCTCCGGGACTTACTTCAGCCCTGACTCAGAACGGTAACGGTAAAGTTTATCCGATGAACCGCAACTTTGTATTTGGAATTGATTTAACTTTCTAATTGAAAACAAGATGAAAAAGACACTGATAATATCACTCATTGCGGCAAGTGCAATGGCTACGACATCATGCTCCGATTTTCTCGACAGGCTGCCGATGACCGAGCCGAACAACGAAACATATCTGTCTACCGAAAATCAGGTACGCAGCTATATCAACGGACTGTACATGGCGATACCGACATTCAACCAATACGGACTGGGGGTGCGCGCTGAAGAAAAGAACAGCGACAACATCCTTGCCGAGCAGTATGACGAACGCCTCAACGGAGAGTTCACCAATTTCAGCGGAGCCAGCGACTGGTCTACAGGATATCAGAACCTGCGCGACGTGAACTATTTCTTTCACTACTATACGGTCAGTGAAGATGAAGAAAACGATAACCTGCGTTCGCTCCGCGGAGAAGCTCATTTCCTGAGAGCCTACTGGCATTTCTATCTGCTGAAAAGATTCGGGAACATTCCGCTGATGGATGCGTTCTGGGATGAAAACGCAACAATTGAAGGACTGCAGATTCCGCAGAAACCGCGCAATGAGGTGGCCAAGTTTATCCTGCAAGATCTCACCACGGCAAAAGGACTGCTGCACGGCAGAAGCGAATACAAGGGATTGCGGATCAACAAAGAGGCCGCGATGATTCTTGCCATGAACGTTGCCCTTTATGAAGGATCGTGGGAAAAATACCATGCGAACGACGCTTTTGCAGCTCAGACAAACGAGTCGGAATATTTCTTCAACCAGGTAATCACCTGGGGAGATGAACTGTTCCAGGCGGGCATCACGCTCAACACCAAAGATACCGATCCGTTCGGTGCCACGACTCCTGCCGACGCGTTTGCGCACATGTTCAACCAGAAGGACTACAGCAATGTGCCCGAAGCCGTTTTCTGGAAGAAATATTCGATGGCAGAAGGTGTATACAACAGCGTAGTTCCCTCATTGGCTGGCGGCATCGTTGATACGGACGGGGCGGCAGGCCTGTCTAAATCGCTTGTAGACAACTACCTGAATGCAGACGGAACATTCATCAACCCGACAGATGCAAAGTACAAGGACTTCAACGTGATGTTCGAAAACCGCGACCCGCGCCTGACGGAAACAGTGATGAGCACCGGACACAAGTTCAGATCAGCCACCATAACTCGCCCGATGTGCGTGAAGGAATTCATCCAAGACGCCACAACGGATGAAGAAAAGCAATCGAACGCGGAAATTCTTTCGCCTTATCTGAACGGTGACGGCAACGGACGCAACCTGACCGGATTCCATACCGCATTGGGAGTTGACACGACCTACACAAGAGATTCGTTCTGGGATACGGGACTCGTTATCTTCCGCTATTCCGAAGCACTGCTCGCATATGCAGAAGCGGCTGAAGAACTGAAGAAATGTGATGACACCGTTTTGGAGAAGACGCTGAAACTGTTGCGTGAACGCGCAGGAGTAACTTATGTGAAGCCGAACGATATGGGCAAAGACCCTCATTTCTCAGACTTTGGCTACGAACTGACGCCGAACATGCAGGAAATAAGACGCGAACGCCGCTCAGAACTTGCACTCCAAGGCTTCCGCCTGGATGACCTGATGCGCTGGAAAGGCGAAAAGCTGATCGTAAACCAAAGAGGACGCGGCGCATATTTAGGCCATGACGGTGTTTTATACAAATCGTTCAACACAAGCGACACTGAAACCACCAACGCGCTGGGAAGACTGCTGACCGATGTAAACGGATGGCTCGACCCGCTGCAAGGACGTTTGCCCAACGGATATCAGTTCCATGCAGACAGAGATTATCTGATGCCGATTTCTCCGGACGAACTGGCACTGAACAAACAGTTGAAGCAGAACCCTAACTGGTAATCATATGCTGAAAGTCAATTCAAATCAGATTTAAGAAAAAGAAACTATGAAACATTCATTTATCAACTATATGTGCGGAGCTTTTTCCTTACTCCTTTCAGCGGGACTGGCAGGATGCGAGGACACATACAAAGTGGCTCCGCTGGCAGAAGTTGTCGACCTGACCATGACGGTAGACAACAACAATCTGGCCATGGGCGAAACCATGTATATTACCTTTGACGTTACGGACAAAGAAAGCCAAACCGCCAACGAAGAATTCGACATCAAGCTGAACGTGACAGCCAACGGACTGGAAGATGCCACTACCCTGTTCGAGAATTTTCCGTCAGCAATTGTCTTCGGCAAAGGCGAATCCTCCAAAACAATCTCAATCCCGGTCAAGAAAGAAGGAATCTCCGGTTCCTATGCCGTCAATCTGAACGCTTTCGCACGCGGATATACAATTGGCAATGCTTCGCAGAGCGTACAGGTGGCCGACTACCACTATACGACAATCTCTCTGAAGAACAATGCGGACAATGAGGTCAGAGAAAACCAGACATTTACACTGGTGGCTTCGGTCAATGTGCCCGTGAAAGAAGACGTTACCGTTAAAGTAACTCCGGGAACAGGACTGAAAGACAAGGTTGACGAGATGCCTTCCCAACTGGTAATTCTTGCCGGAAGCAGTACGGCCGAAAGCGACCCGATCACAATGGAAAGCGACCCGAAAACAACGGAAGACGAAACGTTCGACATTAACTTTGAAACAAACTCGCAGACTTATCCGCTGAGTGCAGGCCGGTTGAAGATTACCAAAATCGACATTCACAAAGGAATGGGTACACAGATTATGGACGAACGCTGGCTGTATGAAGACGCGGATGAAATGTATGTTTCAGAAGCCCGGCAGAAAGATATAGAAGCCTGGGGACCGTCACAGAGCTACAGACTCATGCATGAAGGCGATCCGCATCCCAACGCCGGCAAGGTGCTGCCCGAAGGAAAATGGAAATTTTACAGAGCATACGAATTCCATAATGTGGCTTTCTGCAAAAAGCCGACAAAGACCAATGACGGAAGTTGGACAAATGAAGATTATCCGCAAGGATTCGCAGATCAGAACACACAGGCTGTAGAAACAGGAGGTGCTGTCGACAACGCAAGATATACATGGATTACGTCTGAAGGATATCTGCGGATGATAACCTTGAAAGAACAGACAAAATCCAAACGCAACCAGCAAACCTTTAATTTCGGAACGTCTGCACTGTATGCAAACAAATTTAATTCGAACAACACCAACAACCATAATTACGCGCCCCAGAATATACGTATCTATCCGGGCATGCGCATTGAAGTAAGAGCACGTATCCGTGGCGCCAAGGCCAGAATGTTGCCGGGCATATGGCTTCAGGGAAACCAGGCACAGGGAGGAGATAACCCATGGGTCGTTTGGCCTGCTTACGGCGAAATCGACGTGATGGAAAACAATACACTCGCTAATGCCAATACTGTGGAACAGACATTCCACGTGGGAACAATCGTTGACAACAAACATTACAACCCCACAATCGATGCTAAAAGAGTCGGATTCAGCGGCACAGTAGACCAGTTCAATATCTATTGGACAGAATGGCTCGACAACGAAACGGTTACTATGGGTATCAACGGAATAGAAACCATCCGCATTACAAAAGCAGAGGTTGAAAAGAACGGGTATCAGTGGCCGTTCACAGACCAGATAAACGATGAAGGCCTGCATCTGCTGCTTACCATGATGTTCTTGGGCAAGGTAGCTCCAAACGATTCCGAATCTGCGGCATACGCCGGCATCACATACCAGGATGCCAGAACTTCACAATACAGCGGTGCCGACTCTCCGATTCCAAGAATGGAAATCGACTGGGTAAGATTCTACACCGACAACACCTACAACACGCACGGGAAGCAATTCAATCCCATAATTCTGTACTAATCAAACCAGGCGGACAATCTTGACTCAGCATCAGGAAATGCAGAAAGGCTGTCCGCCTTTTTAACCTTACTGAATCAATGACAAGAAAACAGTTTAACAGCATATTGTTCGCAGGACTGGCTTTGCCGCTCCTTCTGTCATGCGGAAACGACAAGCCGCCGACGGAAAGCTGCATATTGCCGAAACCTGTGGCAATGGACCAAGATCATGGAAAAGGCTTCACATTCTCCGGCAGCACAAGCATTGCGGTAGAAAATGAAGCACAGGCCGCAGCGGCACGGAATTTTGCCGAACTGTTCGCTCAATCTGCCGGATTCACGCCCAAAGTCGATGTGGGGAACAAGGAAAAGGGCGATATCAGCCTTGTCACAGACAAATCGCTCGCACCGGAAGCCTACACGATGAACGTCACTCCGAAAAAGATTGAAATCAAGTCGGCGGACACGGCCGGATTCTTCTATGCGCTTCAGTCGCTGCGTCTGTCGCTGCCTCCGGCAATTGACGGAAACAGACAGGTGGAAGCAAACTGGACCGTACCGCCCATGAAAATAGACGACAAGCCCCGTTTCGCCTATCGCGGACTGATGCTGGATGTGGCACGGTTTTTCATGCCGAAAGATGAGGTGATCAAACTCATCGACTGTATGGCCATGCTGAAACTCAACAAACTGCATATGCATTTGTCGGATGACACCGGATGGAGGCTCGAAATCAAACGGTATCCCAAACTGACAGAAGTGGGCGCATGGCGCGTGGACCGCGGCGAACAGCCGTTCTATGCAAGACGCAACCAGCAGCCGGGAGAAAAGACTCCGGTCGGCGGATTCTATACGCAGAACGAGATGAAAGAAATCATCGCTTACGCAGCCGAACGGCAGATTGAGGTGATTCCGGAAATCGACGTGCCGGCTCATTCATGCGCTGCACTTGCCGCTTACCCCGAACTCGCCTGTCCGGTTGTAAAGACACCCATCACGGTTCTGCCCGGACTGGGAGGAAAGCACCCGTCAATCATCTATTGTGCAGGAAAAGAAGAAACATTCAGGTTTCTCGAAGGAGTAATCGACGAGCTGGCAGATCTCTTCCCTTCGCAATACATTCACATGGGCGGCGACGAAGCGGCCAAGACGTACTGGGAACAGTGCCCGCTCTGCCAGGAACGGATGCGCCGGGAGAAACTAGCAAACGAAGAAGACCTGCAAGGCTACTTCATGGGCCGGCTTAACGAGTATATCCGGAGCAAAGGAAAGACAATGATGGGATGGGACGAGCTGACAAACAGCAAGGTTCCGGAAGGCACGGTCGTTTTCGGCTGGCAAGGATACGGAAAAGCTGCGCTGAAAGCTGCCGAAGAAGGACATCCTTTCATCATGGCTCCTGCACGCGTGCTTTATCTGATCCGCTACCAGGGACCGCAATGGTTTGAGCCGACCACCTATTTCGGCAACAACACATTGAAGGATGTATACAACTTTGAACCTGTACAGAAAGACTGGAAGCCTGAATACAAGGATCTGCTGAAAGGAATACAGGCATGCATGTGGACTGAGTTCTGCTACAAGCCCTCGGACGTTACTTACCTGACCTTCCCCCGCCTGGCTGCCGCAGCAGAAGTGGCCTGGTCGCCCGAAGGCTCCAAAGACTGGGAAGCTTTCCAGAAGGCACTCGACAACTACCTTGCGCATCTGGACGCGAAAGGCATCGTCTATGCAAAATCGATGTTCAACATCCAGCATAAGGTAACTCCGCTGGACGGAAAACTCAACATCAAACTGGAATGCGAACGCACGGATGTGGAAATCCGCTATACCGTCGACGGAACAGAACCTGCTGCGGAATCTCCCCTATTCAAGGATTCTCTGCTGACAGACAAGGCGATGACATTGAAGTGCGCAACCTTCAAAGACGGAAAGCAGATGGGCAAGACACTTGAACTGCCGCTGCTGCGCAACAAGGCTACCGGAAAGAAAGTGATCAGCAGCAACCCTCAGACAGCGCTGCTGACTAACGGAGTGAGAGGAAGCCTGCGCCAGTCGGACTTTGAATGGTGTACATGGGACAAGCTCGAACAAAGTTCGTTCACCGTGGATCTCGGCCAGACGGAAACAATCGGCAAAGTGACGCTGGGATGCCTGACAAACTACGGAATGGCTGTCCACAAGCCGAAAAAGATTACGCTGGAACTCTCGGAAGACAACCGACGCTTCACGGAAGCCGGCAAAAAGACATTTGACAAAGACGAAATCTTCAAGGAAGGAAACTACATTGAAGACATCGCATTCGACGTGAAAGGAAAACAGGCGAGATACGTGCGCATCAAGACGGAAGGATACGGCAAGTGCATTCCCGAACACTATATGCGGCCGGGACAGCCTGCACGCTATTATTTTGACGAACTGACAGTTGAATAAATAACCTTACAAACGATATTGATATGAAAAAGTTTAAACACCTGATGAATGCCGGACTTTTAGGCAGTGTGATCGCACTGGGTTCTTGTTCGGAAGAAAAGATAATCGACCTCAATACGGGAGGCGAAGGAAGCAGCTCTCAGGCAGAAGCTGTGGACTGCACCGTAAATGCCACAATCAAGTCACTCAAGACTTTTGAAACACGCGCGAACTGGCAGAACGAAGCATACGCATGGAACGCACAGGATGCCTTCACCGTATGGGAACAGAAAGAAGGCGCAGGATACAACTTCACAATCAGCACGGGATACGACGGATCTGCGCCTGCGGCTACAGCGGAATTTGCAGGAAAGATGCCTTTGGTTGACGGCCATAAACTGGTGGCAGTCTATCCCTTCAAGGAGGCAAGCACATTCGATGAAATCGCCACATTTGCTATCCCCGCAGAATGCACGCAGGCTGCAGGCAATGCAGAACTTGGCGCCTACTCTTTCATGGTGGCCACCACGAACGTAACGGACGGCGCGATTCCCGACCTCGAATTTGCTCCGCTGACAGCCACGCTTCAGTTCGACCTGAAGAACGTTGCGAAAGAAGACCTGAAGGTCCGCCGCATCACTGTTGAAAGCAACGGCGAGGTATTTCCCGGCGCAATGAAAATCAACAGCAACGGTGAGGTGGAAAGCGTATCAGACATGCGCAAAAGCCTTTCGCTGAACATGAGCGACCAGACTGTTGCTCCCAATGCGTCGCTGAACGGCTACTTGAATATCATTCCAACGCAGTATAATGCCGATGCAAACAAAATAAACGGAGAAACAGGCATATCCCTGAAAGCTACAGTCGTAAACTCGAAGGATGAAGAGCAGGTAATCACAATCCTGAGCAATGTCGCCCTGAAAGACATGAATGAAAAGACGGGCATGGACATGGAAGCGTCCGCCTATCAGTTTGCAGCAGGCAAGAGATACAAAATCACTTGCGAACTCGACAACTTCCGCATTCCGGAAGAGGGATATGTTGCCGACGAAGAAGGCAATGCCACCATCTACAACCTGGACGGACTCATCAAATGGAGTGCCGACGAAGCCGCAAAATCCAAGACCGTCACTCTAATGGCCGTTCCGGGCGACGAAGACTCCTGGACTAAGGAAGTCGACTTTGAAGGAAAAGAATGGAAAGCCATCGACTTCTTCGCAGGAACATTCAACGGAAACGGATTCACATTCAAAAACATGAAGGGCTGTTTCGCCAAGACAAACGGGGGAACAATCAAGGACCTTACATTCGAAAACGCGACAATCAGCACTGCGGAAAGCTCTTCGGCCGGACTGATACTTACCAACAACGGAACGCTGGAAAACATTACGATATCAAATATCAACATGAATGTTTCTGCCAACACCGCCGGAGCCTTGGCCGCATCCAACAGCGGAACGGTTGCCGGATGTACACTTGAATCGGGAACGATCAATATAACGGTTTCAGCCGACGGAATGGCAGGAGGACTGATTGGAAGCAGCACAGGCAACATAACCGATTGCAAAGTCGGAAAGTCAGATGTAAGCTTATCGGTTGATTGCAGTAACTACAAGGTAAATGTAGGCGGACTTCTGGGACAAACGCCCAACGCTGCGGGCAAGCAACAAATAACAAATTCATCCGTCAGCTCCAGCGTCACCGTTTCTACAACAGGAACAACGCCAAACCCCAATATAGGCGGACTTGTAGGATGGCTTGCATCAGGCTCAATCAGCGCAAGCAGCGCGTCAGCAACCTTTGATGTAGCAATGGGAAGCATCGGCGGCCTGGTAGGACAGATACAATCTCCGAATCCGGGCAGCATCACGCTGTGCTATGCATCCGGCAGTCTGAACATAAAGGAGGGAGGCTTCTCAAGCTCCAACGTAGGAGGATTGATCGGAAAGACATTTAATACAAAAGTACAAATCAGTTCCTGCTATACAACAGTCACACTCCCGGAAACAGCAAACAAGCTGGGCGGCATACAGGGAGATTGCGGAGGAGCAAGCGCACCCGCATATACAGCTTGTTTCTACACGCAGGAAGGAGTTGCAGCCATAAACAATCCGGTCAATACAGACATTCCCACATTGAAAGACCTTGCCCCCATTTCAACAGCGGACTTGAAAGGAAAAGCAAGCGAAATGAACGCTGCCGCCTCCACAGCCGGATGTACGGCATATCAGTTTGCTGAAAACAGTTCGGACACTGAACCGCTGATTATCAAAGCCGCAGAATAATTTCAATAGGTTCACCAATACTTCCCCAGGAGGCCGCAGAGAGCGCAGGGAGCAAAAATTCTCCCTCCATCTCCGGGGCCTCTTTTTATTTGCCCCTCCTCTTCTAGGCTTCCCCAAGAAGAAGACAGCGGGAACGAAAACATCCGCGGAATGTACTCTATCCCCAGCCTGAGGATGTGTATCTTTAAGCTGAAGACATGCATCTCCATCCAGAAGATGTATATCTCCAGGCTAGAGATAAAGAAAATGTCCGTCCTTCCGCATATCAGCAGCCTGCATTTCTCATTCAACCAGCCGGAAAGAAAGACGGAAACCGGCCTCGCCGGAATGCACATGACACCGGAAAAGTACAAAGACAAAAAAGCACAGGGTACACCGTCCGCGTCGGATGGATTTCCCTGTGCTTTCTTGTCTTTACGGCAGCCTGAGAGCGAAGTTACTCACAGGCACTGATACGCAGCTTATAAGTCATCGGACTTTCCGGCACCCGGTATTTGGGCAACGTATCCACGTCACGTCCGCAGCTCGCATTGCCTATGCCCCGTATCGCCGCATCCAGATGAAGCACGATATAAGGCCTTTCGCGCAGCTCCCAAACGTGTTTGCCGTTCATCAGATCGGCATCCGTATAGCGCAACGCAGAGAACGACACATTGCCTTCCGTACGGATACATATACCCTTGCCGCTAGCGTCGGTCAAGGTCAGTTCACGCAAGCCCTCACGATTGCCCATCGACTGAGGCTTCATATACTCTTCAACCATTCCGTCAACCGTAGCCGAATAGCGGCCTACAAAACAAGCGTCTTTCCGGTCAACATAATTCTCCCACGGTCCGAGAGCATAATAGTTCACATTGCTCATCGTCGAATCAATGCCGCAAACCAAACCAGCGCGGCGCAAATCAGCCGTGTGCGGCACAAAGCGGACATCCACATCAAACGATCCTCCCGGAACGAAAGTGTAGACAATCTCCGTATCGCACAACTTTCCGGTGCGTGAAGTACGGACAACCACAGTTTTGCCTTTCTTCACCGCTTCACATGTTCCGACAGAATCCAGTCCGTTGGAAGTATCCTTGAACAAATCGTTTTCAATCCAGCGATGGTTGTCGTACACGAATCCTTCGCCCCCGCTGATTATACGCTTCCCGTTCATCACAAGCGCAGTCATGCGTCCCGTCGCCTTGTCAAATACAGCTTCGATTCTTTCGTTCTTCACCGCTATCTTTCCGCCATCGTCAGCAACCTTCAATCTGCCGCCTTTGCCGGCTTCCAGTTCAGGCAAACCGCGGCGCGAAACCAGTTCATACTGCATCCGTGCCACTTCGTGACCGGACTTGCACCATGCCGTTGCTCCACGGCGGCATACATACAAGTTCAGCATCACCTCGCTTCCATCCTTCTCTGCCTGTTTCAGGCTGACACCTTTCAGGTTCAGCAGCACGGCAGCCGAATCCCCCGGAGCAACCGCATCCAGACCGATGCTGTCGGCAGCCGCCACACATCCGTCAGCAACCGTTTCCCAGCGCAAATAGAAATCGTCCAGCGAAAGGAAATTGTATTTGTTTCGCAGCTGCACCTTCACCGAATTCTTCTCCATGTCCGTTGCTGCCAGGCAGAAGCCGACATACTGATAAATCCTTTTCACTTGCTTCAGCTCGGGAGTTTCCTCACGCGTAGCCGGAATAATTCCGTTTGAACAGAAATTTCCCTGATGCGGGCCGGGGAAGTCATATCCGGTGTGCAGGCGATAAATGCCCTTCTTCATTTCATGAGGCTCGTAAATTGCCTGGTCAACCCAGTCCCAGATGGCTCCTCCTATAACAGAAGAGCTCCCTTCGATGCTCTCCCAATACTCACGGAGATTTCCGATGGCATTCCCCATCGCATGGGCATACTCGCAAATGAACATCGGCTTGTCAAACGAATTCACATACTCGTCCATCCATGCCATGCCCGGATACATTTTCGAATACATATCGCTGAAGCGGTTTCCCCCGAAAGGTTTTCCGTCGCGTGTTCCCTCGTAATGCACCGGACGGGAATCAAGACGCTTCGCCGCGTCGTAACAAGCCTGGAAATTGCTTCCGCCTCCGGCTTCGTTTCCCAGGCTCCAGAAGATAACGCTCGGATGATTACGGTCGCGCAAAATCATGCGGTCCACACGGTCCACAAAAGCCGGTATCCACGACGGCATGTCACTGATAGACTGGTTGGCATGATCCTCCAGATCAGCCTCATCCATCGTATACAATCCGTAATAGTCGAACATGGCATACATTTTGGCCGCATTGGGATAATGCGCCGTACGGATCGTGTTGATATTGTTCTGCTTCATCATGAGCACATCCTGCAACATCGACTCCACAGTCACGGCACGGCCGTAGCGGGGATGCGTATCATGCCGGTTCACACCCTTGAAGAACACACGCTGCCCGTTGACATACACCAAAGAACCCTTGATCTGAATGTCACGGAAACCGTATTTCGTGGAGAATGCCATTTCATCCTTTCCCCCCTCACGCTGGATAACTTCCACCGTATACAAGTTCGGCGTTTCGGCCGTCCAGGGCAGCAGCCCGCTCAGGCTGAACGACACCTGCGTCTTGCAAAGGGTATCTTTCGCGGCAAAAGCTGCATGAGCCTGCTTTTCTGCGACCAGCCTGCCTGAAGGATCAAGCAGACGGACAACCAGCTCTTTCTTTCCGCTCAAACGGCTGCGGTTGTCAAGTGTCAGTTCCACATTCATCTCACCCGCCGCAAAGTTCTTCGAAGCATCCAAAGAAGAGGTGATGTAATGGTCGCGCACGCTGACCATAGGCACATTGTAAAGATATACGTCACGGAAAATGCCGCTCATGCGGAACATATCCTGGCATTCCAGATACGAACCGTCGCTCCAGCGGAACACCTGCACGGCCAGACGGTTTGTACCCTTACGGAGATAAGCGGTCAGATCAAACTCCGCCACATTGTTCGAACCTTGCGTATACCCTACATAATGGCCGTTGAGGTAAACAAACGCGGCACTGTAGATTCCTCCGAAATTGATAAACGTGCGCTGTTTTTCCCACCCTTCAGGGAGTTCAAAGAAACGCACATAAGAACCTACCGGATTGATGCCGTAATTTTTTCCTCCGTCATTGAAGCCTTTGCGGGCGTTGATGTAGGGAGGAGTGTTTGAATGGGGATATTCCACATTCGCGTAAATGGGACGGTCGTATCCCTGCATCTCCCAGTTGGAAGGTACGGGAATTTTGTCCCATCCGCTCACGTCGAAGCTATCCTTATAGAAGTCTGACGGACGCTGCGAAGGTTCCGGCACAAAATAAAAGCTCCAATCGCCGTTCAGCAAACAGAAAGCCGAACTTTTGGAATAGACCCATGGGGTCTGGTAATAGTCTTTGTCAGCACGCATTTCGCCGGCACTCCGATAAGGCATGTAAGTGGCGTGCCCCGTTTCCTTGTTTTCCGCAAAACGCGTTTCATCTTCCCAGTACACTTTCTCGCGGGCCACATCCTCTACACGGAAAGAAGCGGGCAAAGGCATGCCGCTTGCTTTGACTGCAAACAAAGATGCTGCCGACTTGCCTTCCTTTTTCTTGTCCGCCAGCGCAAGCGAACCGTCCTTGCGGCAGACCATCACCAGCTCCGGGGTATTGGCAGGAACCAGACGCACAAATTTGCCCGCCGCTTCCACCAGCCAAAGCTGCGACTCGTCCGAACCGTTGTTCTCAGTCACCCCCACCTTGTTGTCGGAGCGGGCATGAATACTCAGGTTCACAAAAGGGTTGATGAAGCGGCAACTGCCCGACAGACCGCTGACACTCCACTGCTGCATTTTGTCCGTTTCGTCCGGAGAAAGCAAGACCACGGGCTGTCCGGCAGACTTGCAGCCGACCACCTTGTCCGGCATCCCCGAAGGAACCAGCACATACAATTTATTCTTGTCGAACGACAGTTGTGCAAAGACATTCAAGGCACAGACTGAGAAAAACAGAAAAGTTAAAAACAGACGATGTTTCATGATATATTGCTTTATTTGACTAAGGTTACTCCAAGTTCATCCATCCCGACAACCGCCTTTCCGCCGGCAGGAGCCGTAGCATCCAGTTTGATATAGCGTGCCTTGACCGGCTTGCCGAAAGTAACGGTCTGCGGCAACGGGTTGTGCATGATGTTGCTGAATTCTCCGTTGGTGGGGACTTCAATCCAGCTTTTCCCGTCGGAACTGATAAAGAACTTATAGTGGAAAGCCATTGCCGGAGTGGCGGTTTCGTTCCGCGGAGCATAAGTGAAAGCAGACAAGGTGACTTCCTGCCCGAGATCAACGGCAAGCGGCTGGCTGTCCACCACCGTCCATCCGTCGCGCGGCAAGTCGTTCCACTTGGCCTTTCCGGTTTCGTCCGCTATCGGCCCGGCGTAATAAGAAGCCACATTACAGATATTCGCCTTTCTCCGGGAAGACAATACGGTTATTCTCAGCCTTTCGGCACTTACTTCCGGGAAACGGATCATCCGCTTGTAGCCTACGGTAGTGCCTTCTCCCAAACACTTCCACTGTCCGCCTACAAGCCCTTCTACCTTGAAAGCTTCCACACGCTGGCCTTTGGAAATGTCTTCCTGCAGCAAGACCACATTGATTTTTGCATCCGGCTTCTGACTGTATTCACGGCTGGCTCCCGATCCGGCCTGCCACAATCCCTTCCCGTCTGAGGTATAGTCTACACCGAAGGTTTTCTCTCTATAAGCGGCAAACTCTTTCAGCCGCTCCACATCATTTTCATGAATCAAGCCGCGGCGATCGGGAGGTATATTCAGAAGCAGCACGGAATTATACCCTACCGACTGAAAATAAATATCCGACAACTGTTTCAGGCTCTTCACTTTGCCGTCTTCCGCAGCGTGATAGAACCACCCCGGACGTATGGAAACATCTACTTCCGAAGGATACCAGAACAGTTCGCCTGCCTTCGACAATATCTGGCGGCCTCCGAGGTCTGCGGCCTTCGGGAACACACCCAGCGCCTTGTTGTTCGCTTCTGAACGGGCATAAATGCCGGGAGTAAGCACTGTCGCGCTCCACTCTGTTTCGCGCCCCAGTCCCTTCTCGTTTCCAACCCAGCGCACATCATCTCCCATGATCGCCATTGTAGCTTTCGGCTGCAAACGCTGGATCGTCTTATAGAAAGCATCCCAGTCATAAACCTGCTTCTTTCCGTTGGGACCTTCTCCGTTGGCACCGTCAAACCACACTTCATGCACCTCTCCATAATTGCTCAACAGTTCGGTAAGCTGTTCTATAAAGAACCGGTTGTATCGGGGAGAATCACCATAGCACTCGGCATTGCGGTCCCATGGGGACAGATATACGCCGAACTTCATGCCATACTTCGTGCAAGCATCGCGCAGTTCCTTCACCACATCACCCTTTCCGTTTCTCCAGGGCGAGGAGGCCACCGAATGTTTCGTCGTTTTGGTAGGCCACAGACAGAACCCGTCGTGATGCTTGGCGGTGAGAATCACCATTCTGAAGCCTGCCTCCTTCAGATTCTTCACCCACTGTTCCGCATTCAGTTCCGTAGGGTTGAACAACGCGGGGTCTTCTTTTCCATCTCCCCATTCCCTGTCGGTAAACGTGTTGATACCAAAATGCAGGAAAGCGGTCAGCTCCATCTGCTGCCACTCCAGCTGTTGCGGAGTAGGAACCAGACGGGCAGCCATATCCACTTTCTGTTCGAGCGAACTCCCCGGAGGGAAATTCAGATGCTTCACAAAATAATGCTCTTCCTGCGCCTGAGCGGAGAGAGCCGCCAGACACAGACAAGCCATTGCTGTCAAACGATTCAGTTTTTTCATGATATTTATTTTTTTGAGTGTTGTCTTCCAATTTCTATTTCTTCGTTCATGGCTCTCAGCAACGAGCGCCGGTCAGTAACGGGCATATCTGTCGCAAGATCCCAGCTCATCATTCCTCGCAGGCCAAGGCCGAGCGCATAACGGGTTTTCTTGCGGATCGCATCCTGCCCGTCAAAAAGAAACTCCTTGCCCCTGCAAACAGCCCGCTCCTGAGCAGAATCCTTCACCAGATTCTGCATGACAAAAGCGTAATACGACTCCGTATCCAGCTTTCCGTTGCTCTCCACACCGAAGAAAGGAACTCCTGCCACCAGTTTCTTGGCAGGAAGGCCATACTCCAGCACTTCCTGAAGATCCTTGACATACTGCGCATACGGAAAACGTACAGGACGGGGACCATAAGCCTGGATAGAAATGAAATCGAGTGCGGCAACAGCCTCTTCCGACAATTTATATGAAATGGGATGAAGCGACACGGAAAAGACCGGAGCATCTCCTATCTCCTCCCGCACAACTCTGACCGTTTCATTATATCCTCTGAATCCTTCTTCCGTATTTGCGGGCCATTCAAAATCAAGGTCAACCCCGTCAAACGAATATTTTTCAATCAGATCCTTCAAAGCAGACGCAAATACTTTCCGCGCCTCAGGAGATTCACACATCGACTTCCACGCTCCAGAAGTTATACCCAGGCGAAGCATGGTTTTCCGGGATGTCACCTCCGACCGGATGTCACGCAGCACATGCGCCCAGGTGCGGCTGTCTTCTCCCGGATTGTCCGGCTTGTCATATTTCCAGTATGACAGCGTCTTGCTCATCCTCCACGAATCATATCGTAACGTATCCGAGCGCTGCAATCTTGCCACTTCACTGGCAGACAGTGCAGCCGAATTGAAGAATGTATTGTCGAGCTTGCCCTTCAGTCCGCCGCCCAAAAACATTTCTTCCTGCATGAAAGGAACAGGCTTTCCTTTCAGACCGCCGTTTTCCGGAAACCCGTGCACTTTCCCGTCTACATACAGAAACGAAGGAGAACTTCCTTTGGCATTATACGACAAGGCGACATAATGCCACCCGCCCTCCGACAGACCGGTACCGGCAAAATCAGCCGAAGAACCATCGACGGAAAAACGCAGCCCGCCCGCTTCTCTCCCCAATGTCAATGACACATTGTGGATGCCGGCGCTTTTTCTGAAAAGTTCTCCGCCGCAACGCCATTCATCAACATAAATCCATGTGCCGAAAGAAAACTGGCTGACACCCGCTGTGGCCGTATTCAGCAAATCATATCCTCCGTTCATCACACCAGTTCCGTCAAAAGAAACAACGCCTGTTCTTCCAGCCGCATCCTTCAAATATACGGCTCCGCCACTGAACGAGGCCTGATTGTCGGGAATCTCGAAACACAGCCGTCCATCAGGATAAGGACTGCACGCCATAAATATCAGATCTGTGCAGGCATTCATGCTTTCTGAAGACACCCTGTCTATCTCATAAAAACTGGCACGGATATATGAACTTACAATAAAAGGAGATGCGTCTTTCTCCGGATTGCCATCGACCCCCGACACACCCAAGGTACTGCAACATACCGCCAGCATAAACACTGTCCTGTTCCAGAATCGTTTTCTCATAAATACAAAGCTTCTAAACAAAAATATTTTTATACACGGAAGAATCAAGAGCCTGCCTCAATCCCTTATTTACAAAAATGCGGCTAAATTATGATTCCCGATTCCAAAAATAACTATTTTATAGTCTGATTTTAATTACAAACGGCATTATTAATCTAAAATGGACTCTGATGACCAAATTCAGACCCATATTTTCAACCAGAAACAAAAAAAATATCCTACTTTTATCGCAAACAATTATAAAAAGCCATGAGAAAAAAATTCACATTAGGAAATGCCCTGCTATCAGCTTGCTGCCTTTCCTCACTATCCCTTCACGCCCAGACTGCCGACCGCCCGAACATTATACTGTTTCTGGTGGACGACATGGGATGGCAGGACACTTCTGTTCCTTTCTACAACGATTCGGTCATGCCTCTGAACCGAAGATACCACACGCCCAACATGGAACGGCTGGCAGAAGCCGGGGTCAGATTCACCCAAGCCTATGCCTGCCCGATATCCACCCCCACCCGTTGCAGCCTGATGTCGGGCATGAATGCAGCCAGGCACAGAGTCACAAACTGGACACTGGACTACGACAAACGGACAGACGCAGAAAGAGGGGACATAGTCCCGCCGGAATGGAATTACAACGGCATACAGCCTGACACCGTCACCTCAACTCACGACAGAAAAAATACGACACTGATTACCGGATTGCCGGAAATTCTGAGACGGAACGGATACTATACCATCCATTGCGGAAAAGCGCACTTCGGCGCAATTTCTACAACCGGAGCAGATCCGTCGGCTTTCGGCTTTGAAGTCAACATCGGAGGAGGAGCAAACGGCGCTCCGGGGAGCTATCTGGGTACAAGAAATTTCGGACAAGGAAAATGGGCGGTGAAAGGACTTGAAAAGTATCACGGACAGGACATTTTCCTTTCAGAAGCTCTCACCCGGGAGGCTTTGTCAGCTCTGGAAAAGCCCATCGCTGAAAAGAAACCGTTTTATCTGTACATGTCACACTATGCCGTACATGCACCCTACGATGAAGACAAACGCTTCAGCGGAAAATACAGAAACCGCTATGACGAACAGTTGAAGGATACACTGAACGAAATGGAAATCCATTACGCCGCATTGGTGGAAGGGATGGACAAAAGCCTGGGAGATATTCTTGACTTTCTGCAGAAACGGCCGGAAGTGGCGTCAAACACAATCCTGCTGTTCATGTCGGACAACGGAGGACAGGCCCTCAACAACGTCAGACAGGGCAAGGCAAACAGAGATCAGAATTATCCGGCACGCGCAGGTAAAGGCTCGGCGTTTATGGGCGGCGTGCGGGAGCCGATGATGGTCTGCTGGCCGGGCGTGACGGAAAAGAATACAACAAACGACAATCCGGTGATGATTGAAGATTTCTTCCCGACAATTCTGGAGATGGCGGGAATCTCCGGCTACACAACTTCCCAGACCGTAGACGGAAAGAGCTTTGTCCATTTGCTGAAGAATCCTGACGAAAAACGCGAACGGCCAATCTTATGGCATTTCCCTAACTTGTGGGGAGAAACGCAGAACAAGGAAGAAGGTTACGGTGCTTACTCAGCTTACCTGAAAGGAAACTACCACCTGATATACCACTGGGAGAACAGGAAACTCAGACTCTATAACATAAAAGAAGACATCAGCGAGCAGAACGATCTTTCCGCGCAATATCCGGATATCGTGAAAGCGCTCGCCAAAGAAATGACTGATGAACTGAAAAGATGCAAAGCACAGCGTCCGTCGCTGAAAACCACGGGAAAACGGATCGCTTATCCCGACGGATCGCTTTGATACATAACACAAAAAAGTCACAACGAAGCACTTTCACCGCATTCGTTGTGACTTCTTTATTTCTCTTCAGATTCGGTCAGGTATCCGTCATTTTGCTACTTTCTCCAGCCACCTTACCATCGACAGCATGACAATCATCGATGCTCCGGTAGCCCCGACAAACACAAGCCAGCACGCCCAGATGGGAACTGTGGTATAAAGCAGGCCGCCGATAAAAAGCAGCGAGTTGCCTACGGCCGTTGCAGCCAGCCAGCAGCCTTGCATCAGTCCCTGCAAGTGAGGAGGAGCAACCTTTGAAACGAACGACAGTCCCAGCGGAGAAATAAACAGTTCGGCTACGGTAAGGATGAAATAAAGCCCCACCATAATCCATGGAGTTACACGGATAGCGTCAATCTGTTCGGTAGTCATCGTTGCAAGCGCATCTTTAGCGGGCAACGTAAGCGAGAAGAACATCAGGAACAGATATGCCAGAGCGGCGATTCCCATACCGATGGCTATTTTCATCGGAGTGGAAGGTTCTTTTCCTCTCTCTTTCAACGAACCGAATATCCACATGATTACAGGAGTCAGGAATACGACAAAGAACGGATTGACTGCCTGGAATATTTCAGCCCCCTTTATCTGAGTAAAGCCCAAATCAATGTTGATAACGCTCAAATCCACATAGTCGCGGGCAAAATAGGTCAGTGAATAGCCGTTCTGGTGGAAAGAAAGCCAGAAGAAGATCACTACGCCAAACACGGCGAACAATGCATATATGCGCTGGCGGATTTCGGTTGCACTGATCTGAATTTCTTCCTTTGCAACAGCAGCCTGCGAAGATTCCGCATCAGCCACCTTATGGCCCGGATCAGGGAAGGAAGCCTTGTTCTTCAGATAAATTACCAGCGAAATGAGCATCGCTACAATAGCCGCCATGAAAGCATAATGGAATCCGCGGTTGAAGACATCAAGATAACTGTTCACGAAAGCAGACATGTCAGTTACCTGACTGCCGTCGAGCATCACCTTGTTGGCCAGCGTAGTCAGCTTCTCCATTTCCTGCGGAAGCATTGTCCCCGCTCCTTCAAGGTATTTATGGCACAATTCGGGCAAAGTGGCATCGTAATCGAAATTATTGGCCTTCAGCCACCAGTTGCGCACGCCGATAGCGATGAACGGTGCGAACACGGCACCCACATTGATAAACATATAAAAAATCTGAAAGCCGGCATCACGCAGATGCGAGTATTTCGGATTATCATACATCTGGCCGACCAGTGCCTGAAGATTTCCTTTGAACAAACCGTTTCCGAAAGCGATGACCGCAAGACCTACACACGTAATGCCTAAGAACAAAGGCAGGTTAGATACAGGCGTCGGCGTAGGAATGGCGATGATCAGATAACCGAAAGCCATCAGAACCAGTCCGGCAAGAATGGTACCCTTGAAATTTTTCGTCTTGTCGGCGATGATTCCCCCTACCAGAGCCAGAATGTAAATAGACGCGTAGAACGCAGAATAAATATATCCGGTTGTCGTTTCCGACAAGCCGAACTTAGCAGAAATAAACAGGGTCAGGATTGCCATCATGATGTAAAAGCCGAAACGCTCGCCCATATTTGCCAGCGCAGCGGCAACCAACCCCTTTGGATGTTTGTTGAACATAAGTTAATGAAGATTTTAATAATTAATTTAATAATACACTTGTCGCAAAGATACAATAAATCTACGAACATCCAAACAGAATGTATCATTCTGCCAGCTTCGGAATCCTTCTTCGTGCTCCGCGCTCCATCACCCGCTCAAAATCGCGGACAATTGCCTGCCCCATATTCACCCGCGTGCTGTCGACCTTCCGGATAGCCACCGGCGTTACGGCATCCTTGTATTTCGCTCTGCCGATACGGATCTTCATCTTGTCCAGGTTTCCGGAAATATTCACTCCTGCCTTGAAAGGAAGCGGAGATTTCAGGATGGATATGTGATACTGGAAATTCATGTCCAGCCCCTGAGTGCCTCCGACAGCCGCCTTGTACCGGTCGATCTGAACAACAAACGGATAAACAGTGACGTTACCGTCCTTTACTGTCAGATTTACGGATATGCTGTCGAACACATTCCGCTTCTTGTTTTTGAACATAAGCTTCTTGGATATTTCAGCAAAAGTTTCTCCGTCCATCAGCACCAGACTGTCGCCCCTGATATGGACAGCCGCACGCAAAGAAGGAATCTTTATGTTCAGGTTCGAATCAAGTACTGCTTCGGCTGCCGCATCGAAATCAACCATCCCCTTGAACGAACGGAGCATCGGCACGATCGAATCGAGGGAAGGAACAAAATCAACCAGCTTGCCGATATTGACTTTCCTGAGCTTAAAGTCGAATCCGGCATAGCCGCGTTCCCTGCGGCTCGCATGATAAACCAATGTCGTATTCAGATCCGCATCCAGCCCGCGCATGGAAAGGTGTTTCAAGTGAACGGCCTGATTGCGGATATCAACCGCTCCCCGCACATTCTCGAACTTCATTTTGCCGTAGGTAACCTTTTTCAGACTGGTCTGAAGCTCAAAGTCCACATTCCTGGGGATGACAAACAACCTGAGAGCCGCCGCTGTATCTTCTTTTTCTTCACTCGCCTCCAGCAAAGTGTCTTCGGGAAAATTCAAGGCACTTATCAGCTGATTGCAGTCAAGATTATAAGAAGAGATGTCCAGATTAGCTTTCAGCATCCCGCCTTTCTTCAGCACTTCGTAAAGCCTGTGAACCTCTCCCGAAGCGGTCAGATCAGAATGCCCGATACGTACGCTCGCATTCTTCAGTGCAATGCGCCGGTTTCCTACCGTAACAGCCGTCTTTCTCATATACACCGGCAAAGCAAACTGCGGGACATTCAGTTTCAGACGATTGAACCCGATGATTCCATGCGGATTCCACACCGAATCTCTTACTTTTTCGGCATCAACGGCAAAACCTCCTTTATCCATTCCCATACGCATATTACCCATCCGGCAGAACAGCGTATCCGTTTCCAACGAAAGATTAATCCGAGGCATCGACGGGTTCTTCTTCCCCGGCTGCAAGCGGACCGTGGCTTGCGTATGTTTGCTGAACACGTTCAAAGAATCCCCCATGGCACCTTTCAAACGGTTCATCTCCAGTTTGCATTCCAAGTCGACTATGCGGGTAGAATCCTGAGGATTCGTTGATCTGACTGTCGCTTTCAGCTGCTTCATATCGGCATACAGACCTGAAGCACGCAGCAGCATGCTGCTGATCTCCGCCCGTGCCGACAGCGAATTGTCACCGACAAAAGCCAGCGACGCATCACCCGTAAAGTCAAAGTTCTTCTTCGCATCACGCAAAAACACTTTCTCAAGTTCCAGACGGCCACCCAGCAGGATCCTGCCCAGATCCTGTTTCTTGAGGGACGACAAGCGGCACCTCACACCGATATCAGCGTCAAGCTTTCCGCCCATCGACACGCCTTCCTGCAAAGGAAATGTCTGTGCCAGCGCAGTAAGGTCTACTTCAGACCTGGTCTTGAACGAAATGTTCGGATCACCCAGCAGATCGCTGACCTTTCCTTCTGCATAAATATCGGTATGCGCTCCCTGGAAACGAAGAATCTTCAGATCGGCAAACGAAAGATTGTTGCGCATCAAATCGACATAAGCGTCAAGTTCCGCCGTAAAATGATCCACCCCATACGGCAACTTGTCGTATTTGGCCGAGGCGTCCGTTATCCCCATGTGCAAGGTCACTTCCGGCATATTCTTCTTGCCATACTTGCCTTTCACCGTACCTCCAAGCTCCACCTTTCCAGCCACCGAAACACTCTCACGTTTCAGGACACTTTCCGGAACCATCCGAAGAACAGTTTCGAGCGACGGCGCATGCAGCCCATACTTCAAGTCAACGAGAGCCGCATGCTCCAGCGTGTCACGCGTCAAAGTTCCGTGCAAATCAAGAGCCACGCCATTGACCGCCAAACGGGTATCTTCCAACGTCAGCGTATGAGAGGCACGGTCGAGAGCAATATCTGCATTTGCTTCAGCGGCAATATGGTTCAACAGCAATTGATCGTCCTGCCAGAACAGAATGTTCTCATTCTTAAAATTCAAAGACAGCACCGAATGCCCTTTGCGGAGCCTTGCCCTCAGATCCAGATCTGCATTTTTCAGACTGGCATAAACACGGGTATCGCGGTCATCAAAAACAACATTCGCATGTTTCAAAGACACGCGGTTGATCTCTATTTCACCGATTGAAGGAGAAGCAGAGGCTGCTGTATCAGCCTGTACCGCCGCAGTATCGGCAAGGGCTATATCCCAATTCGCCCTGCCGTCTGCACTTTTAAACGCATAGACAGATGCCCCTTCTATCCCCAGATAGCGGAGATTGATTTTCTGCTTTCTCAGGTAATCAAGGGGATTTACTACGACCACACATTTCCGAAACGAAAGCAGCGAGTCCGTATGCTGCCACAGCGTGTCGCGTACAGCCTTCGACACCAGCGAACCGTCAGTCAGTTCAAGTCCAAAACGGGGAAATGTAGAGAAAAAAGTGAGTTCAACTCTCTTCATGTCCAGACGTGCGTCAAGCGAACGGTTCGCCACATCCAGCACAACCGGAGTCAGCTTTTCGGGAGTAAAAACAAAATGAATGGCGACTGCTATTACCGCCAGAACAAGCGCCGCCGCCGAAACGATGGTGACGGCAGCCACTTTCAATGTCTTACGCAATTTCATATTTTCCATAATCACCTTCTGTCTGCAGAACGGACACAATAGGTACAAACAAAATCCGGATGAACAAAATAATGGATCAGGCACGAAGTTCCGGCAGCAGAGCAAAATTCTTCACCCACCAATTCACCCTCGGGAGAAAGTTTGAAAGGACGTATGCGCAAATGGGTACGGAAGTCAACATCAAGACAACCAAGCAACTTATACAAGGTTTCTTTTGCCGACCAATGCAGCAGAAGCTGAAAAAGACTTTCTTCACCGGTCATCTGTTCGCGACCGGGCATTTCATCCGCACGTATAAAGCGGGAAGCCACTCTTCTCACCTTCTCGCCCACCTGCTCGATATCCATGCCTGGAACCGCTTCGCCATGAATGCCCACAGCCACATAGCCCTTGGTATGAGATATCGTAATCCGACGCGGATCGCCTTCAAGAAACGGCTTGCCCGAGTCTTCATGCAAGATACGCTTCTCTTCTCCCAGCAAGTCCTTCAGCAAGACACAGACTCCTAAAATCTCCAGCCTCCTTTTCGGCACCTTTATACTTGCAAGCCTGCCGGCAAACAGCGACTTGTCTGCCAGCAAAGCCATAAGGCCGTCTTCTGTTTCCGTAACATGCCAGATACCCCACAAGCCTCCATCCTTTTCCCAACGACGCAGCAACGGCATAATCAATTCTTTTCTTCAGGATCGGCTTCACCGTCTTCGGAAGACGAAACCGTAACCTTGACCTTTAAAATCCGCCGGCTGTTCATCTCAAGCACTTCAAACCTGAAATTCCTGTATTCAAGCGTTTCATGCAAGACAGGAAATTCTCCCTTCAGTTCCAACAGAAGTCCGGCAAGTGTGTCCGAATCGCCCGCCGCCTCTTCAAAATCATCGGGATCTACCTTCAGAATCTTATAAAAATCAGAAAGAAGCGTCTTTGCTTCAAACACATAGACATTTTCAGCCAGTTTCACATACGAACGTTCGTCTTCGTCGTATTCGTCATTGATCTCACCTACGATTTCTTCAATCAGATCTTCCATAGTCACAATGCCCGACGTCCCTCCGAACTCGTCTACGACAATAGCGATGTGAATCTTGTTTGCCTGAAAATCACGGAGCAGGTCATCAATCATCTTTGTTTCGGGAACAAACAAGGCAGGCCGCACCAGATTCTGCCAGTGAAACTCATCTCCCTTCCCGAGAAAAGGAAGCAAATCCTTGATATACAGTATGCCTTTGATGTTATCACGCGAATCTTCATAAACAGGTATGCGGGAATATCCGTTATCAACCACACATTGAAGCACTTGCGTAAACGGCGTCTTTATCTCAAGATCCACCATGTCAAGACGCGGGGTCATCACTTCCTTTGCCGTTTCTTCGCCAAAACGGATAATCCCTTCAAGCATGTTGCTTTCCTCAGGCGTATCGTTGATATCAGTCAGTTCAAGGGCTTGCGAAAGCTCGTCTACAGACAGGTTGCGCGACACCCTGTTATGCTGAGCCACCTTGTTGATGACAAAAGAAGAACGGACAAGAACAGACGACAGCGGACGGAAAAGCGACCGCAACACACACATCATAGGAGCCGCCCTCCGGACAAACGCAAGCGAATGCTGGGTTGAATATATTTTCGGCATGATCTCGCCGAAAAGCAAAAGCAGAAAAACAAGCACAACGGCCACCGCCACAAATTCAAGCGCTTTGGCCGAGCCGAAATCAACAACCGTAACGAAAAAGTAGTTCAGCAGTACGGCTACAGCCACATTTGCAAAATTATTGGAGATGAGAATAGTGGCAAACAGACGCTCGGAGTCATCCAACAATGATCTGACGCGCCTGTCCGACGGATGATCTTCCTCTTCTACCTCCTCTTTTTCAGAAGGGGTAAGCGAGAAGAAAGCGATTTCCGATGCAGACACAAGGCCAGAAATATACAGAAGCACAAGCGCAGAAAGCAATGCAATCAAAGCACCTGCAGAAAGTGGAGCGAAAGTCACTCCGTCAAAACAATCCGCCCAGCGGCATAAAAACGAGTCAGGGTCCATTCAATAATTTATTGTTAAACAATGCGAGGACATGTCCGGTTTCATTGAAAACCGCAACACATCCTCTCTTATCATTCTCTCAAAACGGCAAAACGTCCGAAGCGGATGATTCCTGCTGCTGCACCGGCGACTGCATCTGCTGGCTTTGAACATTAGCAGCAGCCTGCTGCGGTGCGGATGCCTGAACCGTACGCGGAGTAAGCATCTCCATATTATCACCGAAGATCTCTACGACATAACGCTTCACGCCGTTCTGGTCGTCATAGGAGCGCGAACGGATTTTGCCTTCGATATACAGTTTGTCACCTTTATGCACATACTTTTCGGCTGTTTCAGCAAGCCCTCTCCAAAGAACGATGTTGTGCCACTCCGTGCGTTCGGGAACCTGCGTTCCGTTAGGAAGAGTATAAGCCCGGTCGGTCGTGGCCAAAGAAAATGTTGCAACCGCCACTCCACTGTCCAGATACCTCACTTCAGGCTCTTTGCCTACATTACCTATCAATTGTACTTTATTCAATGACATAAAATATACTTTTTTAAATTTCAGACCCCAAAACTAAAGAAAAAAAACGAGAAATCAAACGTGGAACAGGGAATTTATCAAAATCACCGGCCAATATGCGGATAAATCCGGGCAATTCCGCCGCAGAATCTGACAATCTTATTTCAAAACAAGAAGCATGGATCACCTGATGCGACAGCACATGCTTCACACCCGGCTTGACGAGGCGGACAGATTCCACCTGCAAGCCGCCAAACAAAGAACGGAATTCCGGACAGGACGGCAGATCCTCCTCACGCAACTCACCGGAAGTTTCGAGCAGGGGAAATTCATACAGGTTGCGCCAAATGTCTTTCCCCTCGCGGCGGCGAATAAAAGTGTACGCACCTGCGCGCACATACATATAAGAAAAATAACGGGAAGACACCTTTGTCTTATGCTTCTTCAAAGGCAGAACATCCACCGTTCCTTTCTGCAAGGCAGCGCAGCTCCCGGAAAAGATACACGCGCTGCAATCGGGCGATGAAGGCACGCACTGCATGGCTCCGAAATCCATGATGGCCTGATTGTATTCGGCCGGGCGGTTCTTGTCGATCAGCTCGTCTGCCAAAGACGCGAACGTTTTCTTTCCGGCCGCCGTATCCACAAATTCATCCAGGCCAAAATACCGGGACAAAACCCGGTAAACATTCCCGTCGACCACCGCGCAGGGAAGGCCGTAGGCAAACGAACAGATGGCCGCAGCCGTATAGTCGCCCACCCCCTTCAGGGTCTTCACCTCCTCCGGCAGTACAGGAAAGCATCCGCGCGCAACGATATCCTTTGCCGCCGCATGGAGATTCCGGGCCCGCGAATAATAGCCCAGCCCCTGCCAAAGCCTCATAACCTCATCTTCTTCCGCACGGGCCAGCGCACCGACATCAGGAAAACGGGAGATGAAGCGCAAGTAATAGGCATATCCCTGCGCCACACGTGTCTGCTGAAGTATCGTTTCAGACACCCATATTTTATAAGGATCCTTCGTTTCGCGCCACGGAAGGCTGCGTCCGTTTTTGCGATACCAGGCGATCAGCTTTTCTGAAAAGTCATTCATAATGTCCGTTATTTTCCCGCAAAAATAATGCTTTCGACCGACAATCACCAGCCTTTTGCACACGTCAAGCCACAAAATAGTGGCGGCGCAGAGCATAAAAACGCATAAAACTAGGACTTTCCACAAAAAATGTAGCTGATAAATTTTCTAGAGAGCGAGAAAAGCTATATATTTGCAATCCAAAAAATTAAGAACTAGGTATAACAATAATTATTAGCGAAATGACAAAAGCAGATATTGTAAACGAAATTGCCAAAAATACAGGAATTGACAAGGCAACAGTATTGGCTACCCTGGAAGCGTTCATGGAATCAGTAAAGGAATCTTTGTCAAAAGATGAGAATGTCTATCTCCGCGGTTTCGGTAGTTTCATCGTGAAGAAAAGAGCGCAGAAAACTGCTCGCAACATTTCTAAAAATACAACGATCATCATTCCGGAGCACAATATTCCGGCATTCAAGCCAGCAAAGACGTTTACTCTTTCAGTGAAAAAATAATTAACTTTAGTATTAACCCATAAAAAATTTGAAGCTATGCCAAGCGGAAAGAAAAGAAAAAGACATAAAATGTCTACTCACAAACGTAAAAAAAGACTGAGAAAGAACAGACATAAAAGTAAAAAATAATTGTTAGTCTGTCCGACTTCAATAAAGAACAAACTTGCAAAGTGCTTCCAAATAGTCTTTCAGGTTTGTTCTTTGTGTATTGTGCATAACGCAGAAACTACACAGCTGCGTTTCAACTGATTTTATAAACCCAATAAAACCAAGTGATCAAGTGACAAGCGAATTAGTAGTAGACGTACAGCCCAAAGAAATATCCATCGCTCTCATGGAAGACAAGAACCTGGTGGAGTTTCAGAAAGAAGAAAGAAACCTTTCTTTTACGGTGGGCAACATGTATGTGGGAAGGGTGAAAAAACTCATGCCCGGACTCAACGCCTGCTTCGTTGACGTAGGCTTTGAAAAAGACGCTTTCCTTCACTACTTAGACTTGGGACCACAATTTCATTCGTACGAAAAATACCTGAAACAAGTAACCAGCGACCGAAAAAAGCTTTTTCCCATGTCGAAGGCTTCAATGCTTCCCGACATCGAAAAAGAAGGCGCCATATCAAACGTACTCAAGCAGGGACAAGAGGTCATCGTGCAGATTGTAAAAGAGCCGATTTCTACCAAAGGACCGCGTCTGACCTGTGAACTGTCGTTTGCCGGACGCTATCTGGTCCTTATCCCGTTCAACGACAAGGTATCGGTTTCACAGAAAATAAAATCGAGCGAAGAGCGCGCACGGCTCAAACAACTCCTGCAAAGCATAAAGCCGAAGAACTTCGGCGTAATCGTACGGACTGTAGCCGAAGGAAAAAGAGTCGCGGAACTCGATACCGAACTGAAGGTATTGCTGAAACACTGGGAAGAAACCATCGCCAAAGTACAGAAGGCAACCAAACTGCCTTCACTGGTTTATGAAGAAACAAGCCGCACGGTTGCAATGCTGCGGGACCTGTTTAACCCTTCATACGAAAACATTTACGTGAACGACGAAGAGGTCTACAACGAAGTAAGAAATTATGTGGCTCTTATTGCTCCCGAACGGGTAGGAATAGTAAAGCGCTACATCGGCAAACTTCCCATCTTCGACAATTTCGGCATTACCAAACAAATCAAGTCGTCGTTCGGACGGACCGTTTCCTACAAAAGCGGGGCTTACCTGATTATAGAACATACGGAAGCGCTGCATGTGGTTGACGTGAACAGCGGAAACCGCTCGAAATCGGCTAACGGACAGGAAGCCAATGCGCTGGATGTCAATCTGGGAGCAGCTGACGAGCTGGCACGCCAGTTAAGACTGAGGGATATGGGAGGCATCATTGTGGTTGACTTCATCGACATGAATCTGGCAGAAAACCGGCAGAAACTCTATGAGCGGATGTGCCAGAACATGCAGAAAGACCGCGCCAAACACAACATCCTTCCGCTAAGCAAATTCGGGCTGATGCAGATCACGCGCCAGCGTGTACGCCCGGCCATTGATGTGACAACGGACGAAGACTGCCCCACTTGTTTCGGTAAAGGAAAAATAAAGCCGTCAATCTTGTTCACCGACTCGCTGGAAAGCAAGATCGACTATATGGTCAACAAGTTGAGAGTGAAGAAATTTACCCTACACATACATCCTTATGTTGCCGCATACATCAACCAGGGCATTGTTTCTCTGAAGAGAAAATGGCAGATGAAATACGGATTCGGCATCCGGATCATTCCGGACCAAAGTCTGGCCTTCCTGCAATACAAGTTCTTCGACACCCACGGACAAGAACTCGACATGAAAGAGGAACTGGAAATGAAATAAAACGGCAACAAACAACCGGATTGCAAAAAGAGATGCTTATCTTTGCAGTGGATAAGCATCTCTTTTTTACACTATGAAAGCTGAACATTATATTCCGATTCTGGAAGACGCAGGCATTCGCCCTACCTCCACCCGCCTCCTTATATATGACGCCATCTGCAAGAAAAGCGACACCTTCAGCCTTACCTCGCTTGAAGATGAACTGCAAAGCATCGACAAGTCCGTCATATTCCGGACTCTTTCGCTCTTCCACGAGCGGCATCTCATCCATAGCGTCGACGACGGAAGCGGACTTCACAAGTACTGCCTGTGCCACAACCACGGACATTGCAGTTCGGAGGAAGCACACTGCCACTTTTTCTGCGAGAAATGCCGGAAGACCTATTGCCTCAGCGAAGACTCCATTCCTCCCGTCCATATCCCGGAAGGCTTCATCGCCAACAAGACAAACTATATCGTCAAAGGAATCTGCGCGCAATGCGCAAAAAAACATCCCAACATCTGAAGTAAAATGTCCCGTCATCTTCATCAGGATGTTGGGACATTTTAATCAAGATGACGGGACATTTTTTTCAAGCCATCCAATGGCATCATTTATCCCCCACCAGCTGCATCACATAACTGTAAGCATACTTTTTCTCCAACAGGCGGTACTCGTTATGGGGAAGCATCCCCCAACTGTTATCGCCTCCCAGTCCGCGCTGCTTCAAGTCAACATGCAAGAAAACATTTTTCCGGGGAACCACGTCTACCTGATGCTGCATCTTGCGCGTCAGCCCCGGATCAAGGTCCTCAGGAGCAAAGTGCAGAGCAGAGAACGACAAAGGCTGCATTCCGGTAATTTTCAAGCCGAAACCGTCCTTGTCCAACAGAGAAAGCCAACGCACGTCCGTTTTGTTGCCCGTTTCCTGCGGACGTATGTAAGGATAATACTGCTCCGCCACTTTACTTTCATAACACCCTATCAGGGTGTTGGCGCATCGGTCTATGTAGTTTTCCTGCGGCCCCCTGCCATAATAAGCCAAGTTATCATAACCACTCTTCAGCTCTACGCGCATCCCAAAGCGGGGCAATTCCGGAAGTTTCTTCCCTTCCATGTTGATACTCCCCGTCACCTTGACCGAACCGTCGTTCCGAATCAGATATTCCACAGTGTAGGGTACCTGAATGTCCGTCAGCATCCACTCTACCGTTACGCAAACCCCATCAGCAGTCTTCTCTCCCACCGAAACGTTTCGCACTTCCCGATTTACATGGGCCGTGCGCCATACATTAGAGCGCAAAGGCAGCTTGTTTCCGAAATCATTGTCTGTCGGGGCACGCCAGAAAGACGGCTCCGGATATTGCACGAACGGTGATTTTCCATCCAATGCATAGCCGCACAACACACCTCTTTTCAAATCAATTTTGCCCGACACCTTGCCGGATGTAAACAAGAACATGTTTCCCTCTACCTGACAAGCCAGTTGTCCGGAAACACCTTCTTGAGAAATAAAGAAATCACTCTTTCCTATCTTCAGCTGTTCTTTCGCCACTTCATACCGGGCCGGAACCAAATCTGTAGCAGTACGCGTATAAGCATACAGATTAAGGAAGTATTCATTCCCGTCTTCAGGCACATCCGGCAGACTCAGCTTTACATCTTTCGACTGATGCGGTTTCAGATTTACCGAGAAACGGCCCGAATCAGCAGGCTCTCCGTTCTTCACCAACACCCAACGAAAATCATAGTCTGCAAGATCCGTAAAGTCATACAGGTTGCGAACCGTAACGATACCTTCCGGCAAATCCTTTTCTTTAAAATGAATGTACTGATAGACTTTTTTCACTTCGTATGCCTGAGGCTTGGGAGTACCGTCCGCCGAAATGATTCCATCCGTTCCGGTATTCAGTTCGCCTTCCTTATCTTCCAGCCACCGGTGCGCTCCCAGTTTTCCGTTGTACATCCAGTACGTCCTTCCGTCCTGCGCATCGGCACGCATTTTAATGCCTTGATCCATAAAATCCCAAATGAATCCTCCCTGCAGGTTAGGGCTGTCATAAATCAAATCCCATAAGTCCTTGAAATTTCCGTTGCTGTTTCCTTGGGCATGGGCATATTCGCACATGATGAACGGGCGTGTCTTTCCCGAATTACGATACTCTTCCATCCAACTCACACGCGGATACATCGGACATACAATGTCGGTATTCCAGTTCTCCCATGCCTGCTCAAACTGAACAAAACGGTCGGGATCATATGCCTTCAGCCGTCTATACTCGTCATGAAACACCTTCCCGTTCCCACATTCATTGCCCAACGACCATCCTATGACACATGCATGGTTCTTGTCGCGTTCAACCATCCGCGAGATACGGTCGACATGCGCATCGTACCATTCCGGACGGTAAGCCGGATGAGGTATCGTATCTTTGAAATAAGGAACAGATCCCATCCCATGATTTTCAATGTTCGCCTCATCCACCACATAAATGCCATATTTGTCACAAAGCTTATAGAACATCGGATGGTTGGGATAATGGCATGTGCGCACCGCATTCATGTTCAGACGCTTTATCATTTTCAAATCATGCTCGATGATTTCCCGTGTCTGCACATGCCCCAGCGTATCGTTGTGTTCGTGACGGTTTACACCTTTTATATATACAGGAACTCCGTTCACGTGAAGTTTCGAGTCTTTGATTTCTATTTTGCGGAAACCAACCTTGCACGATGTCAATGCAAGCTCGCGGCCCGAAGAATCAGACAAAGACAATACACAATCGTACAGATAAGGCCGTTCAGCATTCCATTTCTCCACGTTCTTCACCATACCTGAGAACGCCACATTTGCTTCCTCTTCCAGATCAAACGGCTCTGTTCGGGAAAAAACTGTTTTTCCGTTTGCATCCAGCAAATCCAACCTTGCTTGTCCGCGCTTCATCTCATTGCCACTGAATTCGCGCAAATTCACTGTTCCATGAAACACACCGTGACGGTAATCTCTGTCCAAGCCAGGCCTCAAGAAAAAGTCCCAAATGGTCAGTTTCGGATAAGCCTGAAGATAAACATCACGCTCGATACCGGTCAACCTCCAGAAGTCCTGATCCTCCATGTAGCTTCCGTCATGCCAGCGGTATACCTGCACAGCCAGCAGATTCTCTCCTTCCTTCACACAGGAAGTGACGTTAAACTCTGCGGGAGTTTTCGAAGCCTTGGTCATTCCCACCTGTTTTCCGTTTACATAGACACGTGCATAACCTGTTATCGATCCGAAATGAAGCATCACCTCCCTGCCTTTCCACTCCGAAGGAACGGTGAAACGAGTGCGGTAAGTCCCCACCGGATTGTCCACATCTATGTAAGGCGGATTCGGCGAAAAGACATACTGGATGTTGCGGATAATCGGTTCGCCATAACCTTGCAGTTCCCAGTTGGAGGGCACTCGAATCTCATCCCAGTCCCTGTCGGACAAGTCCGTGCGATAGAAATCTTTCACGCTCGCCTCTATCGAAGGAGCGTAACGGAACTTCCACGTCCCGTTGAGCGACTTGTACCAGGGAGAACGGCTGTAATCCTCAGTCCGCGCATCTCCAACCGACTCGTAGAGCGCAAAGCACGCATGAGGCTTCTCCTTGTTCCATTCAAACCGTGTGGGGTCTTCCCATTCGTTCTGCTGGGCGAGTGCTATGACCGGCACACATAACAACATTCCCAATATCGCAATTCTATTCATCTTAAAATCATGTTTTTACAGTATTCAAACGATGTCTGAAAATTACCCTGCAGCAGTTGTCTGATTACTACGGGGTAAACTGCCATCCGCTCAGGGGTAGTTTCACATTTATCCTTAAGTAGTTTCTCAATCCAAATCATTGAACAGCAGCGGACCAAAGCTCGGATGACCGCCGTCATACTCGTCTTCCACGTATGTTTCCAGCAACTCCGCCGTATAGGGCATACTCAATCCTCTGCGGTTCACATAATGATTATATGCCATATAGAATACGGGCTGCCAGCATTGTCCGCGTTCCGTGTCCACCCCATCGTTTTCACCTTTCGTCACAGCAGAAATTTCTGTCCAGTTGGAATACTTCCCCGTAACGTCCGTCCATGTCTTGAACGGTACATCGTAACCGAGGTTGTATTTCACCGTATACTCATACCCTTTCAGCACACGGTTGTCGTAAGCCGAATAGAGATCGTTCCCCTGCTTCCACGCAATTTCACAAATGGCCGACAAAGCCCCGATTCCCAATACAGTATGCTGCTGGTCACGCCCTGATTCCTGGCATTGTCCGGTATCTCCGTCAATATAGTGCGCAATAGTACCGTTGTCATAAGCATAAAGATAAAAGTTCACGCACTTCCGGTACATCTCCACATCATCCCACAAAATGGCAGCCGCCATATATGACTTCGTAACATGAAGCCCCCAGTTTCCATTCGTATTGGGATCGCTTGCGTAAAACTCTTCCCACACAGGCAGGAAGACGTTGCGGAGCATTGTGCTGATCCGCTCAATCTGTTCGTCAGTTATTCCGTCAGGATACTTTTCCGACTGATGATAAGTGTGCGACAGCATTTCAAGCCCGTATACAATCTTGAGACCTTCCAGCCCGGCCATCAACGCCGTATCATTCCCGTCAATGTCTTTCAGCGTACCGGCATAGGCAAGCATGATTTCGAGTGCCTTCCTCGCATGTGCCTCATCCTGAGTTATCATCCACATCACCGAGTTAAGATAAATCGCATCGAAGTCCCGTTCTGCATTTACCTTATTGGCCGCATAAGCCCCGTCACGGGCAATCACTTCGTAAGGGCCGTTCATCGAATAGTCTGACTTGGCTTTCCAGTCTTCTCTCATTTTGAGAAAGATGCCGTAGGCCGGCTCTTTCTGCCGGTCCACCAGGTCACGGATATGCTCTATATCCTCCTGCGTATGAAGTACACCCGGATGAACCAGACTTGGTGTATATTCTGCACCCACTTCCCAAGAGTCGATATCGTTCACCTCGTTCTCAAATTCCGCCTTGCATCCCATTGTCAGAACGGACAGGGCGCAGGCCGCAAACATTTGTATATAATTCAGTTTCATACTACTTATCTTTTATTCCGTTTCAAATAAATCCTGAAAACAATCGATTACCTTTATTATAAACTTGCCACATCCATTACCGGATACCGCCTTCCGAAGCTATAAGCGCATCCAGCTCTTCTTCCGACCTGAATGTTTTCACCCAGTCGATTTTGATCGTTCCATCCAGCGGAGCACCGGCATCATACCACAGCTTCCACCACTGGAATTCTACATTCTCCATATTAATAGCCGATGAAGGAAGAAACTCATTGGACGCCCCAAGTCCCTTTCTCGTAAAATCAGCCACATACACCTTATAGTCGCCACAATCTTTTACTTCCATCTGATTCTTGCCCTTGTCTGTATTTTCACCATACTTTCCGGCAGGTGTTTGTCCTTTGGTCCAGATATCAAGATAATATTCCATCTTATCAGACTCCGCTACAACATCACCTGGCATCCATACTTTGACAGCAAGAATAGGATAATTTCCTGCATGAAAATTGACTCCCCCAGTTCTTGCTATGCGAACCGCCTTATAGTTCTTATCATCTCCCGGGGTGAGCACAAGTTCACTGTCTTCAATCCCTACAACCATTCCAACATTGTTAAAAATAGCCCAGGGGGCTGTATAGTCGAACGTATCATTCACCTTGCCTTCCACAACCTGTGCATCCAGCGCAGCAGAAACTGAACTGCCTCCATATTCTGCCGATGCGGTAATAGTTACAGAACCATAATCATGCACGGTCATCACACCGTCTTCGTCAAAACTAACAACTGAAGGGTTCGAACTTTCCCAAACCAAAGTAGAAACCGTAGCGTTCTCCGGAGTCACTTTCACGTTCAATTTCGACACCTCACCGATGGCCAGCTCGCTTTGAGATTCATCTATTTCGAGCGACTCTATCGGTATCACAGGCATCACAGCTATTTCAAACACCTTCGAGAAATGCCGGCTGTCAGTAGCCGTTGCCCGGATCTGCGCCGTTCCTGCTGCAACGCCTCTCACAAGCCCCGATTCTGAAACGGTAGCGACTTCCGGAGTAAGGCTTTCCCACTTCAGTCCCGGATAGGTAGGTTCTTCAGGAACGGTTTCCCACGCCAACTGAAGAGATGCCGTCGCATAAACCGACAGCTCGTCTTCCGGATTTGTCAGAACGATATCATCTATAAATACGATGTGATCTATAACCTCTACCGTAACGGATGCTGCCGTGGCATATCCCCACTCAGGCGAAACCGTGACAACAGCAGTGCCGAGTGCATGAGCTGATATACGTCCATCCTCCGAAACGCTGGCAATTTCCGGATTGGCAGAAGTCCATATCACATTCTTGTTTGTCGCTTCTTCCGGCAAGACCTCCCATGTCATCAGCGAATCCGTATTAATCAGCAACGGGAGATTTGGAGTTACTCCCACATTTATTTCCGAGATGAGCACCTTTTCGTCTAATGCGGGAGAAACAGTTTCGTCATCACAAGAGCAAAATCCCATGGACATTCCTCCACATACGAGAAACATCCCGATTATATTCGCAAATATGTTTCGTTTCATAATCATTTCCTTAACTTTAATATTCTGTTCGTCATTCGTCCCAACCCGGATTCTGCTTCAGATTCGGATTCAATTGCAACTGGTCGACCGGCAGCGGATACAAATAATTTTTTTCCTGCCATACACGCCCAGACTCCATGAGCAAGCAGCCTTCGGCATCCTTACTTGCCGATGCAGCAGACGACCATGTAGTTTCGTATTCAGTGCCCGTCCATTTGATGCCGGTCAGATTCATCGGCATCTCAGTTTCCGCCGTTTTCCAACGCTTCAGGTCATCCAACCGGAAACATTCGTCAAACAGCTCCACTGTACGTTCTCTGCGGATTTCAGTCCGCATGTCCAAGCCATTCGAAGAAACAAAATCATTTGTAAGATCAGGCATATCCGGGTTAACGCGCTTGCGCACCAGGTTGAGCGATTTTGCCAGATCCTGATCTTCTATCTTGTCGTCGCGTTCAAACACCGCTTCCGCATAGTTCAGAAGCACTTCCGCGTAGCGGATAACCGGATAGTCGTATCCTTCACTGCGGTTAGCCACCCCGTCACGCTCACAACACCATTTGTGCATGGAATACCCTGTTCCGTGCCCCGGAACAAATTCACGGATTGTTGCGTTCGCCACTTCTTCCGCACTTCCACTCCAGTCAATCCGGCCTCCCCCGTTGCTCCAGTAAGTTTCTCCCGGAACCATCAGCGTATTCTTCATACGGTTGTCACGGTTCTGATATTCGGAAGCCATCGTACTGTAATCCCATGCGGACGGATCGACAGGCAAGCCATTGCTCTGAAGATACATGTTCGCCAGCTTACGGGTTATGCGGGTGACATCATTGTTAAAGCGCCCCTCCGTTATGTTAGTTCCGACGGGATTAATCACGCCGTCATGCCTTTTTGCAAAAATATATTCCCGGTTCGCGCTTTTGTTGATGCCTGCCGGATTAGACTTCTCGTTTTCCAGAACAAACAGATACTTGTATGCGAAATCCCCCAATTCCGCCGGCTTGAAAAGTTCAAAATTCCGGCTCATTATCACTTCATCAGCAGCCTTGGCAGCAATATCCAGCAGTTGGCGAGAACGTTCCGTATTTTGGCCGTTTCCATCATGAAACTTCTGCCAAGTCCCTTCATAAAGAGCAACTCTTGAGAGAAACGCATAAGCAGCCTCGCTTGACACTCTCCCTTCGTCCGAAGAAGCTATTTCGTTGAAACCGGGAAGCACTTCCGCCGCTTCCTGCAAGTCCTGCACTATAAAGTCAATTACCTCCCCACGCGGATCGCGTCCCTGCTGCATCTCCGGATCATCCACATCCAGCGGCCTGTCCACAATGATTACATCTCCATAAAGCTGCACCAGATCAAAGAAACAATAAGCTCTGAAGAATTTGGCCTCGCCCACATAAACAGCAATATCCTCAGGAGTACCATAGGATTCCGCCCGTTGCAGAAGAATATTTGCCTGACGAATCCGATTATAATTGTCCGTATAGTTATTGTCTGATGTAGGAACGGTATTCGTTCCGTTACTGTAAAGGTCCAGTGTTGTGCTTGTCTTCAGATCCGAACGCCCGTCGCTATGCGGACTATTATCCAGCCGCCGGAAATCAAGCGGCCACCCGTAAAACTGCGTAGCAAATAACTTGAACTGGTCGGGAGTAGACCAATAGTTCGTATCGGCAAGCTGTGTCTTCGGATCAAAGTCCAGACAAGAAGGAAAAGCCAGTGCTGCCGCCAATCCCAAAATGATATGTAGTTTAAGCTTTTTCATTGTATCAATTGTTTAGAATGTTGCGTTTATACCTACCGTAAATGTTCTGTTGAACGGATAGCGGTCTTTGTCATCAACCTCTCTCGTCGCTTCCGGATCCCATCCGTCATGAATATAAGTCTTTTCCCAAATATCGGCTCCGGCTACATAAATTCTCAAATTCGTCATGAAGTTGCCCATCTTTTTCAGCACCGACTTGGGCAGTGTATATCCCAGCACAATGTCCTTCAAGCGCAGATAAGCACCGTTATCAACGGACCATGTAGATGAAATGTAGTTATAATTGTTGATAGAGCCGGTATTCGAATAGCTTGGATAATAGTTATCAGGCGTTTCCGGACTCCACACATTGCCCACAGACTGGTTGGAAGTATTCAGCCAAATGGCTGAAAATGGCACTTTCCACGCGTCAATGCCACGATAGATGGTACGTTTGCCGACTCCCTGGAATACTGCAGAGAAATCAAGACCTTTCCATTCAAACCCGAAATTGAACGAGAATGAAAGTTTCGGATCGTCAGAACCCAAGAAGACCAAGTCGTCCTGCGTCAGCCTGCCATCCTTATTCACGTCCTCATACATATGATCACCCAGACGCAGCAGATTGCTCGGCATGTCTATCGTATTGTTTCCTCCATACCTCTGTGTGTACTTCATCAACTGTTCTTCGTTCTGGATTTTTCCGATATAGCGGTAACCGAAAATTGAATTCAACGGATATCCGTTCAAAGCTGCATTATATCCGGCAACCTTCACTGTTTCACCTCCATCAATCAATTCGTTGGTCATATAGGTCAACGTACCTCCGACATGATAGCTGAAATCCTTAATCCGGTCACGCCATGTCAGACTTCCGTCATAACCCTTCGCCTCGAACTTTCCGCTGTTCATATCAGGAGCGCTTCCTCCCAATATGCCCGGATAAAGCCTTTCAACCAGCATATTGTTGTTCTTTTTCATAAAAAGTTCAAAACTGCCGGAAAGACGTCCGTTCAAGAAGCCGAAATCCAAACCGACATTATAATTATAGATGCGTTCCCAGGTACGTTCCGTACTGACCAGACCGGCAGACTCCACATAAGTCGCATTCGAACTTCCCAGATATGCACCCGAACCTGCCCGATAGTTATACAATTGAATACCGTCATAACGCCCGATACCGCTTTGGTTGCCGACCTCGCCGTACGAAACCCTCAGTTTCAGTTCATTGACATAATCCTTTATATTTTCCATGAACGCCTCCTCTGTGATTCGCCATCCTCCGGAGAAACCATAGAAAAAAGCCCAACGATTTTCAGGAAGGAATTTGGAAGAACCGTCATAGCGCGCATTCGCTTCGAGCAGGTATTTTTCTTTGAAATTGTAGTTTACACGACCGAAATAAGAAAGGATGGCCTCCTCCCATTTATCAACTTTATCAATGTAAACTTCACCCTGTCCGTTCAACGCATCCAAGGAAGGCTCCACATTCTCTGCCTTTGTCGCGCTGTAATCGTATGCCCCATAATCATACTGGACACCTGCCATAACCGTCAAATCATGCTTCTGACCAAACAACTTCGAATAAGTAAGGAATGCAGATGCTGTGGCATTGTCTGTACGGGATGAGCTTCTCATATACGAAGAGTCTTCCTGCCTGGGATAAGGACTGTTTTCGTTGCGAATCAGCGTTCCGTCATAAGAATACCAGTCGATAGGCAGATACTCTTCATCACGGAAAGCAGTATTCGTGCTGTATCCCAAGGTTGCATTGAAGTTCAATCCGTCAATGATTTTCCACTTCAGCACCTCATTGATGCTCATGGAAGTGACCACCAGTCTATTGTCACCTCCCAGTTCACATAACCAGTTCGGCGTATGTATTCCTCCCCATGCGTACGGTTTTCCGTCAATTGTGGAAACAGGCAAGCCCGGCTGGGGAACGCTTCTCCCCAATGCTCCTCCAATCTGTGTCGGAGCGACTTGATGCTGACGGCTGGCAGAAATGTTCGAGTCAACACTGAAGTTGTCTGTTATATTAAAGGTATTTGAAAGACGTATATTAAAACGTTCGTTCGAATTGTTTCCCCACTGCAAGGTTCCCTGATCATACAAATATCCGAGCGACAAACGGTAAGTGGCCTTATCCGAACCTCCTGAAATACTCAAGTCGTGCTGAGTGGAATTAGCGTTCCCCCACAACACATCCGTCCAGTTCATGTCGTGAAATACGAAATCTGCTACACCCGTATATGCTCCCGGTATCGGAGCGACTCCGCCTCCCCCGTCCGCTTTAAACCAACTGCCTTTCATCTGTTTGGCCATTGTGGCATAACGTATCCATTGGTCATCTTCCGGACGTCCGTCATTCCGGCGCGCCTGAATCACTCCGTCCGCCCATTCGTCCAGACTCATCAGACGAGGCTGAAGCCCGACTATCTTGCGGGTATACGAACCGTTGTATTCTACCCTGGTCTTTCCCTTTTCCGCACGCTTCGTTGTGACAAGAATCACACCGCCCGCAGCTTTCGAACCATAGATGGCTGCAGAGGCATCCTTCAGAAAGTTAATCGACTCAATATCGGCGGCATTCAGCTGCGCCATCTCGCTTACTCCGCTTGCCGGCACACCGTCGATAATCAGCAAAGGTTCTGTCGTGTTTCTGGAAACGGCTCCACGAATCGAGATGCCCCATCCTTCTTCACCCGGAGCTGCGGAAGAACGAGTGATGCGAAGTCCCGGCACCTGTCCCTGCATAGCCTGCAAAGGATTGGCCACCGTGCCCTTGTCCTTGAACATTTCCGGTCCCACAACTGCCACAGAACCGGTCAGCGTTTCCTTTTTCTGTGCGCCGTATCCAACAACGACCACCTCTTCCAGCATCTCCGAATCTTCTTTTAAAGTTACCGACAACACCTTCTTCTCTGCAGAAACTTCCGTCGTTCTGTAACCTATATAAGAAATGACAATCACCGACCGAGGCGAAGCCACATTCAATGAAAATTTGCCGTCCAAATCGGTAACCGATCCGTTGGACGTGCCTTTTTCCATTACGGTTGCACCGATAACCGGCTCACCGTTCGGGTCGAGCACCACGCCCGACACCTTTGTTTTCTGCATCACCGAACGTATCTCCGTCACATCTGCACGCAAGGGCAAAACGCTCTCTCCCAACAGGGCGGCAGATACAAAGAACGCAGAATACAAAATTCTTTTGGAAGGGAATTTCAAGAATTCATTCTTCATAACCTACAAATTTTAAAATTAACAATCACTCATTTTTGCATCCGTTTTCTTTCCTCACCAGCCAAAAGAGGCATCGGACACATTGCAAATGTAG
>SDWH01000024.1 GCA_019550975.1 Bacteroidales bacterium SW299
GCGTATTCTTTCTTCAAGGCTAAGGTCCCGTTTGAATTTTTGCGAAAAAAGAGAACTTTATGTCTGTATCCGGCATCTTATGGCACGCCTGCCGCAGACGGCTGCCGTATATTTGCAGAGCAATCAGGAACAATGGCGCCGACTGATGCATGAGAGCAACAATTGTTTTTCAGGTAAACTAAAAAAAGAAAGTATGAAAAGATCAGTGACTTATTCAGTGGTAGCGAGAAAGAATCCGAATCCGATGGCGGAAGGTGAAGTGAAGTATTATGCACGTGCCCAGGCGCGCGGCGTGATGGGCATCCGCGAGATGGCGGAGCGCATCCAGCAGGCCTGTACGGTGACCCGTGCCGATGTGATGGCCGTTCTGGTGTCGCTGGAGGATGTGGTGGCAGAAGGGCTGGCAAGCGGCGAAATCGTCCGTTTGGGCGATCTGGGATCTCTCCAGATCAGCTTAAGCGGTGAAGGGGCCGTGTCGAAGGAAGAGTATGACGATTCGCTCATCAACCGCGTCCGTATACTTTTCCGTTCCGGACAGACGCTGCGGGAGGCCATCAACAACCTCACCTACGAGCAAGTGCCGGTGAAGTCGGCTACCGACGAAGCGGGAGGAGAGGCCGATAGTGACGAAGAAGAAACAGTGTGAGAATCAGCACTGTAGGATCATTCTATGAAAACCAGGGTAAAATGCATTATTGTCAGGATACTGAACTGTTTGCTCTGCATCCTGACGGGCAGAAAAAGGATTGCGGATGAGAAAGATTGACACGATTGTGATTCATTGCACAGCCACGAGAGCGGACAGCCCGCTCTCGCCGGCTCTGCTGACGAAGATGCACCGGCAAAGAGGGTTCAAGGGCTGCGGCTACCATTATTATATCCGCACCGACGGGAGCATTTGCACCATGCGTCCGGTGGAATGTGTGGGAGCGCATGCCAAGGGACATAACGCTTGCAGCATCGGCATTGCCTATGAAGGCGGGCTGGATGAAAACGGAAAACCGGCCGACACGCGTACCGACAGGCAGAAACACGCGATGACAGTGCTGGTGAGGGTGCTGGTGAAGGACTTTCCGATCAGGCGGATTGTAGGGCACCGCGACCTGAGTCCGGATCTGGACGGCGACGGAACGGTTGAGCCGGAAGAGTGGATCAAGCAGTGTCCGTGTTTTGAGGTAGGAGATTGTCTTCAGGAATGGATCGGGCGCCTTAAGGGACATAATGGCGATGCAGGCCTTAAAGGTTAAATAATGCAAAACGGAGTGCATTTTTCTTGGTTTTTATATGTTGCATAACATAAAAGCCGTATATTTGCACTGTGTTTTTCATGGTATTAGATTTAAGGTTAATGAAGATTGGGAATCTGGGAAGATTCCCTTTTTTTATGCCCGCCCGTTTCCGGCCTTCTGTATTCCGCGGAAAACCGTCACAAGCATCTGAAGCCCTCAAATGTTTTACTGCAACTTGCTTTTTTTTGTGATTATCTTGTCGAACCAGACGTTAAGCAGCGTCCATGCAAGCACGTCGATAATGAAAACCACCGTGTTGTTGAGGAAATGGATGGCCACCATCGTGAAGGCGCAGAAGCATGCCGACATAACCTGGATGCTTATCATCGCGCTCCGCGGAGAGAATCCCATGGCCAGGAACTTGTGGTGGATGTGTGATTTGTCGGGCATGAACAGCGGCTTGTGGTTGCGGGCGCGCCGGAGCACCACACGGACAACGTCCAGGCAGGGCACCATCAATACGCTGAACGACACAAGCACCGGGCTGCTCATGGGCATGATGCGCACGGCGGGGTCGTACATGCTGTATTTGATTACGAAGAAGCTCAGGATGAAGCCCAGCGTCAGGCTGCCCGTATCTCCCATGAAGATTTTCCGCCCCCTGTCGATGCTTCCGAACACGTTGTAGGAAAAGAAGGGGATGATGACACCCACGCTTACAAAGGCAAGCAGGGCGAACGACCAGTAGCGGAAGTGGATGAACAGGATGCCGAACACGATCAGCGCAACCATGCTCAGTCCCGACGCCAGTCCGTCGATTCCGTCGATCAGGTTGATGGCGTTGGTGATGAACACCACCAGCAGGATGGTGAGCGGGATGCCGATGGAAGGATCTATCTGATAGATGCCGAAAAGGCCGTAGAAGCTGTTGATATACAGTCCGGACAGCGGGAACATGGCAGCTGCGAGAATCTGCACGAGGAATTTCTTGCGGTAGCGCACGCCCACCAGGTCGTCGCCTATGCCCACGATGTAGAGCAGTGTAAGCCCCCCTATCATGAAGAGGAACTCGCAGGCGATCCTCCCGACCTCTCTTGCGTCGGGGTTAAGCCCGATCATGATGCGTATGGCCGTGAACACGGAGAGGGTGAAGAGGATGACCGGAAAGAATGTGACGCCGCCCAGCCGTGGCACCGGCCGCTTGTGGACCTTTCTTGAATCGGGTTCGTCGAACAGCCTTTTCCGCAAAGAGATGACGAGAATGTTGGGGATGATGGCCTGCCCCATCAGCACTGCGCATATGAATGCTCCGATAATGATATATAAGTTTTCCATTTCTGTATGTTTGGTTTTGGCTTTGCCTCAGTCAGGCATCCGGATTTCCGTTTCCTTTCCCGTGCAAAGTTTTTAGCTGCAAAATTAACTTTATTCCCCTAATCAGACAATACGGCAGACACGAAAAATAGGGTATCGGGCTGTTTTTCCTAAAGAAATTTAGGAAATGGCAGTCCCCGAAGTTTTCCGTAGAGCCGGAATGCAACGGGCTTTGAGCTTCGCCTCCTTTTCAGGCGGTTATTTGGGAGCCTTGCGGTACAGATAGATCGCGATGAAGAGGTACAGGATATTCGGGATCCATACGGCAAGGTTCGGAGGCGTATTGCCGTTGATGGCAAACGTAGACGAAATCGTCTGGAACAGGATGTACGAGAAGCTCAGGGCGATTCCGATGCCGAGGTGAAGCCCCATTCCCCCCTTGCGCTTCTGCGACGAGAGCGACAGTCCGATTACCGTCAGGATAAACGCGGCGAAGGATGTGGCGATGCGGCGGTAGTATTCCACCTCGAACACCTTGATGTTGGCGAATCCGCGCTGCTTCTGGTTGTCGATGTATTGCCGGAGCTGGCGGCTGGTCATCGTTTCCTGCTGTCCCCGCGTGATGAGGAAGTCCTGCGGCTCCATGTTGATGGTAGAGTCCAGGCGTTCGCCGCGGGTGATGGTTTCGCGCATGCCCCTCATTTCACGTATCATGTAATCCTTGATGATCCAGCGGTGTACGCCCGTCGTGTCGTAGGTGATGCGCCGTGCGGTGAGATGCGACACCAGCTTGTGGTTTTCGAACTTGTCGAGCGAGAAGCGGTAGCCCGTCTTGTTGAAGTTCTCGTACCGTTCCATATAGGCCACCACCCCGGTGTCCACCTCCAGCTGGATGTTGCGGGCATAGTCTGCCTGCCGCTTGTTCTTGTATACCTCCTCGAATTTCAGGCGCGTCACGCTTCCCGTGGGGATCACTTCGGTGCTGAGCACATACGTCACGAGTGCGATGATGGCCGCCGAGATCATATAGGGGACCATGAGCCGCTTGAAACTCATTCCGGTGGAGAACATGGCGATTATTTCGGAGTTCTCCGCCAGCTTGGAGGTGAAGAAGATGACGGCGATGAACACGAACAGCGGACTGAACAGGTTGGTGTAGTAGGGGATGAAGTTCAGGTAATAGTCGAACATGATCGCTTTCAGCGGTGCCTTGTTGTTGATGAAGTCGTCGATGTTCTCGTTGATGTCGAACACCACGGCAATCGAGATGATCAGGGCGATGGCAAAGAAGTAAGTCCCCAGGAACTTCACGATGATGTACCTGTCGAGCCTTTTCAGCCATTTTTTCTTGAAAGGATTCCCCTTGAGCTTCTTCAGTTCTTCTTTCAGCCGGGGCATTCCGGCCTTCATTTTTTCCTTTATGTTCTGTATCGCGTTTATCTTCTTCATGAGCCAGGGCAGTTTAAAGTCGGGTCGTTACCTGTTCCACCATCTTGGGCTTCCAGGTCGAGAAGTCGCCGGCGATGATATGCCTGCGCGCTTCGCCAGCCAGCCAGAGGTAGAAGGCAAGGTTGTGTATTGAGGCAATCTGCAGCGCCAGCAGCTCCTGGGCGTGGAAGAGGTGGCGCAGGTAAGCCTTGCTGTACATGGTGTCGACATACGACGCTCCGTCGGCCTCGATGGGCGAGTAGTCGTTTTCCCACTTCTTGTTGCGCATGTTCATGATTCCCTGCTTGGTGAAGAGCATGCCGTTCCGTCCGTTTCGTGTAGGCATTACGCAGTCGAACATGTCCACTCCGCGTTCGATGCCTTCGAGGATGTTTGCCGGCGTGCCCACGCCCATCAGGTATCGCGGTTTGTCGGCGGGAAGTATTTCGTTGACCACTTCGATCATCTCGTACATCTTTTCGGTAGGTTCGCCCACAGCGAGTCCGCCGATAGCGTTTCCGTCGGCATTTTTCGAGGCGATGTATTCAGCCGAGCGGCGGCGCAGGTCGGGATAGACGCATCCCTGCACGATGGGGAAGAGCGACTGGCTGTAGCCGTACTTCGGTTCCGTTTCGTTGAAGCGCGCGATGCAGCGGTCGAGCCACCGGTGCGTAAGTTCCATCGACTTTTTTGCGTACTCGTAGTCGGACGTGCCCGGCGCGCATTCGTCGAAAGCCATCATGATGTCCGCTCCGATTGTCCGCTCGATATCCATCACCCGTTCCGGCGTGAAGAGATGCTTCGATCCGTCGATGTGCGAGCGGAACTCCACGCCTTCCTCCTTCATCTTGCGTATTCCGGCAAGCGAGAACACCTGGAACCCCCCGCTGTCGGTGAGCATGGGTCGGTCGAAGCCGTTGAACCTGTGCAGTCCGCCGGCCCCCTCGATGATGTCCAGTCCCGGGCGCAGGTAGAGGTGGTATGTATTTCCCAGGATGATTTGCGCCTTGATGTCTTCCTTGAGTTCGTGCAGATGCACTCCTTTCACGGTTCCTGCCGTTCCCACGGGCATGAAGATCGGCGTTTCGATCTGTCCGTGGTCGGTTGTGATCAGTCCTGCACGCGCGTTTGATTTCGGATCAGTATATTGCAGTTCAAATTTCATTGCATTCGGTTGAAAATGATTAATTGCCGGCTTTCCCGTTTTCCTTGTGTTCGGCGGTGAAGTCGATCGGGTCTGCCACCTTTTCGTTTGTCAGGGCCAGCCTGAGCACCTCGCGTATATCCTTCACATAGTGGAAGGCAACCCCCTCGAGATACATCGGCTGTATTTCCTCGATATCCTTGCGGTTGTCTTCGCAGAGGATGATGTCCTTGATTCCGGCGCGTTTGGCCGCCAGGATCTTTTCCTTGATACCCCCCACCGGCAGCACCTTTCCGCGGAGCGTGATTTCGCCCGTCATTGCCAGGTTCGCCTTCACCTTGCGCTGGGTGAGGGCAGAAGCCAGCGAGGTGACCATGGTGATGCCCGCCGACGGCCCGTCTTTTGGGATAGCCCCTTCGGGCACATGGATATGGATGTTCCAGTTGTCGAAGATTCCTTCCGGCAGGTCGAGGTATCCGCTGTGCGCCTTGAGGTATTCGAGCGCCAGCATGGCCGACTCCTTCATCACGTCCCCCAGGTTTCCGGTGAGCGTGAGCTGTCCCTTTCCCCGGCTCAGGCTGGTTTCGACGAAGAGGATCTCGCCCCCTACGGCCGTCCATGCCAGTCCCGTCACCACTCCGGCGTATTCGTTGCCCTGATACTTGTCGCGCGAGTACTCGGCAGGCCCGAGGTATTGCGGGATGTCTTTGGCCTTCAGCTCATGGGTTTCCGTAAAGTTTCCGCTGGCGATTTCGAGCGCGATTTTCCGCATCACCTTGCTGATTTTCTTCTCCAGTTCGCGCACGCCGCTCTCGCGGGTATAGTTTTCGATGATGTACTCGATGGCCCCTTTCGAGAATTTCACGTGCTCCTTCTTCAGTCCCGTGGCGTCCATTTCCTTCGGGATGAGGTGGCGGCGCGCTATCTCGATCTTCTCTTCCGTGATGTATCCGCTCACCTCGATCAGCTCCATGCGGTCGAGCAGCGGTCCCGGGATGGTGGCCAGGTTGTTTGCCGTGGCGATGAACATCACTTTCGACAGGTCATAGTCGATGTCGATGTAGTTGTCGTGGAACGAACTGTTCTGTTCCGGGTCGAGCACTTCGAGCATGGCCGACGACGGGTCGCCGTGGCTGTCGCTGCTCAGCTTGTCGATTTCGTCGAGGATGATGACCGGGTTCGACGTTTCCGCCTTGATCAGGCTTTTGATGATGCGTCCCGGCATGGCTCCGATATACGTCTTGCGGTGTCCGCGTATCTCCGCCTCGTCGTGTACGCCTCCGAGCGACATGCGCACATACTTGCGTTTCAGCGCGGCCGCGATGGATCGTCCGAGCGAGGTTTTTCCCACGCCCGGAGGGCCGTAGAGGCAGATGATGGGCGATTTGAGGTCGCCTTTCAGCTTCAGCACGGCGAGGTGTTCAAGGATTCGCTCCTTCACCTTTTCCAGTCCGTAGTGGTCCTTGTCGAGCACCTTCTTGGCATTCGGTATGTCGATATAGTCGGTTGAGTAGACATCCCACGGCAGCGAGAGAATGGTCTGGAGGTAGGTATACTGCACGTTGTAGTCGGGCGACTGCGGGTTCACCCTTTCCAGTTTCGTCACTTCCCTTTCGAAGACGTCTGCCACCTCCTTCTTCCATTTCTTCTTCTCGGCCTTTGCGCGGAGCTCGTCGATTTCGTCGTCCTGTCCCGTCCCCAGTTCGTCCTGTATGTTCTTGATCTGCTGCTGGAGGAAATACTCCCTCTGCTGGCGGTCGAGGTCCTCGCGCGTGCGCATCTGGATGTTCTGCTTGAGGGTGGCGAGCTGCACTTCCCTGTTGAGCACCTGGATCAGGCGGTAAAGCCTTTCCTTGAGGCTGTTTATCTGGAGCAGTTCGTATTTGTCTGCGATGGAGAACGGGAAGTTGGCGCTGATGAAGTTGATCAGCATCTCGCTGTTGTCGATGTTCTTGATGGCGAACGAAGTGTCGGGCGCCATGTGTTCGGACAGCTCGATGAGCTTGGCGCTGAGTTCCTTGCACGTGTCGAGCAGTGCCTTGAACTCGTCGGTGTCCTCCTCTGTCATGTTTTCCTCGATGACGCTGACTTTCCCTTTCATGTAGGGCCTCATGGCCGTTACTTCTTCGAGCCTGACCTTCGGTCCTGTCGCCTGCAGGATGACGGTTGTGTTTCCCGTAGGCATTTCAAAAATACGGAGCACTTTTCCGATTACGGCAACCGGGTAGAGGTCCTTGAATTCCGGATTGTCTACTTCGCTGACTTTCTGCGTGGCGATGACGATGGAGCACTTGTTTTTCAGTGCCATGTTGACCAGCTTGAGCGTAGGCCGCCTGCCCACCGTGACCGGCATGACCACAGACGGCAGTATAATCATGTTTCGCAAGGTCATCACCGGCAGTTCATCATTCAGTTCTTCCAGGTTGTTTTCGACCGGGAGAGTTTCTATTTCGGTCAGCATTGAAATGTCTTCTCCTTCTTTTTCCGGGAGGAATGCTTCTTTTCTTGTTCTTCTTGCCATATTTTGGTTTCCGTAAACTTTATATTTGTTCAAAAACGGCACAAAGTTAATCATTCCGCTTTGAATTAAGAAGAACTGCGGCTTCAAATACATATAATAAAAATGAAATGTGCGGTTATTCGCCTCTTCCGGCGGGCAAATGCGTGTGCTTCCGCCGGCTTCCGCGCGAATGACGGCGGGCTGTTTGCGGCTGTGAAATTTATTTTCCGTAACTTTGCCGCAAAATGATACGTTATGCCGAACCCTTATTTCAAATTCAAGCAGTTTACGGTGTTTCATGACAGATGCGCCATGAAGGTAGGTACCGACGGCTCGCTTCTCGGAGCCTGGGCGGAGGTGGAACACGCACGGCAGGTGCTCGACATAGGTACGGGCACGGGGCTGATCGCACTGATGGCGGCGCAGCGCAGCCGAGCGCAGGTGACGGCCGTCGACATTGACGCGGACGCGGCGGAGCAGGCGCGCGAGAATGCCGCCCGTTCGCCCTGGAAAGAACGGATTGCCGTGGAGCGGATGGACGCGAGGCAGCTTCCCGCTTCGTGGGAAAAGAGGTTTGACGCGGTGGTGTCGAATCCGCCTTATTTCGTGGAAGACGTGAAATCGCCGTCTTCGGCGCGCAGCCTGGCGCGGCATTCCGGTTCGCTGGAGTTCGGCACGCTGCTGCGGGAGGCGGGCAGGGTGCTTGCCGGCGACGGCGTGTTCTCGGTGGTTCTTCCTGCAAGTGCGGGGCCGGATTTCACGGCGCTTGCGCTTCGTGAGCGGCTGTACCTGTCGCGCCAGACATGGGTGCTGCCGAAGCCCGGCACATCGCCCAAGCGGGTGCTGCTGGCCTTCACCCATACCCAGCCCGCCGCCACGCTGACAGACGAGCTGGTGATCGAAACGGCTCCGAGGGTGTATAGTCCGGAGTTTGTGCGGCTGCTGTCCCCGTTCTACCTGGCTTTGTAGCTTGACGGACGTTTAGCCGCAGCTCTTGTTCTGCATCTTCCGCCTGCGGCTCATTTCTTGGAAAGCCTTCTCAGGATCTGCTGGTTGAGCATGAGCAGCTGCTTGTGCTTGTCGGCGATGGTTGCGGTGATGGGACGCCGCTCGATGAAGTCGGTGAAGTGCTGCAGGACGTTCAGGGGCGGCGGAGCGATGCGTTTCGGGCGTACCGGCGCTATCACGTTCAGCCCCTGGTGTACGATTTCCACCTTCAGGTCTTTCCCGCCCATCTGCGGATCTCCGTCGAAATGGAACACCCCCTCCTTCGTGCGGTGGATGATGATGCACTTGTCCTTCATGGTCTTGATCCGGCTGTTCTGGTCGAGCATCCTGTTGAAGAGCTGGAAAGCCAGCGTCGGCACGTCGAGCACGGTGAACGGTTCGAGGACGGTGATGTCCATCATCCCGTCGGTAAGCGAAGCGTGCGGCGCGATGTAGGCGTTGTTGCCATACTGCGACGCGTTTGCGCAGGCGATGAGGAAGGCCTTGTAATGGACGGTGCCGGCCGAGTTTTCGATTTCGTACGTTTCGGGTCGGTAGTTCAGCGATTCGTGGAGCGTATTTTCGAGGTACGTAAGCAGTCCCCTCCGTCCCGAGTCGGCGAACTTCAGGCTGACGAACGCGTCAAACCCCACGCCGCACGTGCAGAAAAACGGGTGTCCGTCGATTATTCCGTAGTCGATCGTCTTCCGGAGATCGTCGTTGAGCACATGGATGGCTCCTTTCGGGTCCATCGGGATGTGGAGGTGCCTTGCAAGCCCGTTTCCCGAGCCGCAGGGGATGATTCCCAGGCACGAAGACGTATGGATAAGCGAGCGGCCGATTTCGTTGATGGTTCCGTCGCCTCCGATGGCCACTACCGTGTCAACACCTTCCTCCGCTGCCCGGGCTGCTATTTCGGACGCATGTCCTGCATATTCCGTCTTCCTCACTTCATAGTCGAACTTGTTGTGGTCCAGCAATTCATCGATCAGCCGGAGGATGGCCTCCTTGTTGTGTGTCCCTGATATGGGGTTGACGATGAATGTCATTCGTTTTTTCTTATCCATAATCCAATCTTCGGCTTAGAGCCTGTCTGAATTTTCCGGTTGCGTCTTTTTATCCGCCCCTTTTTGAGCTTGTTTCCGGTCTGTTCCCCGCTTTCACCCGTCAGGCAGCCCGCCGTCATCCCCGTAAAAGCTGAAAAAACATCCCCGAAAGCAATTCTCAAGCCGAGGCAGAGCAGAAATTTAAACAGGCTCTTGGTTTAAGTATACAAAATTAATGCAATATCGGATAAAATTGTTCGGAATTGTGGTTTATTTGTGCCGGAATTGAATTTTTTTGTGGGGCTTGCTTTGCTGAAACGAGAATTTATTATCTTTGCACATTCATTTGTGTTCGGGCCTTGCCGTTGCGGTGCCCGCAGGAAGAGAAGAGATTATTTAATTATATAATGTAAGCGGACCAGAATGCCGCTTATTCATGATTGGAATATGGGATTATTACAAGAAAAGCTAAGTAAATTCAGAGTGCCTCAGATGTATATGGAAAGAGGCGTTTACCCTTATTTCCGTGAAATAGACAGCGCACAGGACACGGAAGTGATGATGGACGGGAAGAAGGTGCTGATGTTCGGTTCCAACTCGTATATGGGGTTGACATACGACAAGCGGATCATTGAGGCGGCCATTGCCGCTACCCGCAAGTACGGTACGGGATGTGCCGGTTCGCGCCTGCTGAACGGAACGCTCGACATCCATGTGGAGCTTGAAAAGGAACTCGCGGAATTTGTGGGGAAAGACGAGGCGTTGTGTTTTTCTACCGGTTTCACGGTGAACGAAGGCGTGATTCCGCAACTGGTGGGACGGGGCGACTACATCATCTGCGACGACCGTGACCACGCTTCCATCGTCGACGGACGCCGTCTGTCGTTTGCTACACAGTTGAAGTACAAGCATAATGACATGGATGCCCTGGAGAAGGAGCTGCAGAAGTGCGACCCCGATGCCGTCAAGCTGATTGTCGTTGACAGCGTATTCTCCATGGAGGGCGACCTGGCCAATCTGCCGGAGATCGTCCGCCTGAAGAAGAAGTACAACGCTTCGGTATACGTGGACGAGGCTCATGGCCTGGGCGTGTTCGGACGCAACGGACGGGGAGTCTGCGATCATTTCGGCCTGACGGACGAGATCGACGTGATTATGGGCACGTTCAGCAAGTCGCTCGCTTCGATCGGAGGCTTTGTGGCCGCCGACAAGGACACCATCAACTGGCTGCGCCACAATGCGCGTTCCTACATCTTCCAGGCGAGCAACACGCCGGCGGCTACGGCTGCGGCAAGAGAAGCGCTGCACATCATCCGCACAGAGCCTGAACGCCAGGAGAACCTGTGGAAGATCACGAACTATGCGCTGAAGTGTTTCCGCGAGGCGGGATTTGAAATCGGCGATACCGAAAGCCCGATCATTCCGCTCTATGTGCGTGATACGGACAAGACCTTCGAGGTGACGAAGCTGGCCTTCGACGAAGGCGTGTTCATCAATCCGGTGATTCCGCCCGCATGTGCTCCGCAGGACACGCTGGTCCGTTTCGCCCTGATGGCTACGCATACGAAAGAGCAGATCGACTTCGCCATCGAAAAGCTGATAAAGTGTTTCAGGCAGCTTGACCTGTTGAAATAAGCGGAAGAAACCGCATACGGGAGGCGCAAAGATACAGAGCAGACAAACGTGGATGAGGCTGTGTCTTTGTGCCTTTTTTGTTTATATCCTATATTTTCTGTATTTGTACTATGATACTCAATGAAAAAGACAGCCGCCACGAGCAGGTGCTTCTGGTGGCGCAGGAGATGATGCTTGCGGCGCGCACGGCTCCGAAGGCGAAGGGGATGGACATAATCGAAGTGGCCATGGTGACCGAGAGCAACATCCGTATCCTGTCGGATACGATGAAGCAGATGTATGAAGAAAACGGATTCAAGTTCTTTCTGCGCGATGCGGAGAATATCCTGAAGGCAGAGTGCATCGTGCTGATCGGCACGCATGAACATCCGCACGGAATGAACTGCGGGCATTGCGGGTTTGCAACCTGCGGCGAGCGCAGCGAAGGCGTTCCCTGCGCAATCAATTCGGTGGATGTGGGAATCGCCGTCGGCTCGGCCTGCTCTGTGGCTGCCGACCACCGCGTTGACACGCGCGTGATGTTTTCGGCGGGACTTGCCGCCCAGCAGCTCGACTGGCTGGACGGCTGTTCGCAGGTGTATGCCATACCGGTGAGCGCGTCGTCGAAAAATCCCTTCTTCGACCGCAAGGCTCCGCAGTAGGCGCGGAGGGCGGTTATGACAGGATGAACTTCTCTACCGCATGCGCCACTCCGTCTTCTTCGTTGGAGAGGGTGATGAAGTCGGCGTTTTCCTTCACCACGTCCTGCGCGTTGGCCATTGCCACGCCCATTCCGGCGAATTTCACCATCGACAGGTCGTTGAATCCGTCGCCTGCCGCCATCAGCTCTTCGCGCTTCAGGCCGAGCTCGTCCAGCAGGACCGAGAGCGAGCGTGCCTTGTCGATTCCCTTCGGCACAAGCTCCAGGAAGTAAGGCTCCGAGCGGAACACTCCCATGCGGTCTTTCAGGTGCTCGCGCATCTCGGCCTCCAGCCGGGCCAGCCGTGCCGGCTCTCCCACGATGAGGCATTTGGCGATGGGGTGTTTCACGGCCTCAAGAAAGTTGTCTACCTTCTTGATTTTCATTACGTTGAGCAGGGCTTCCTTGAGCACGTACTCATCGTCGGGCTTTTCGGTCAGCACGTATTCGTTTTCGTAGGTTACGATGGCGAAGCCGTTCTTTTTCGCGCATTCGTAGAGATACGGAAGGACATCGTGGTCGAGCAGGTTCTTGTACATGATTTCGCGTGTGCGCCAGTCGATAATCTCCCCTCCGTTATAGGCGAGGATATACCCCCCGAACTTGTCCAGCCCGAGCGCGTTGGCGAGAGGAGCCACCCCGTATGTCGGCCGTCCGGATGCCAGGATGATTTTCACTCCCTTTTCCTGCTGCGCCCTGATGAGCGTTTCGCGCGTATGGGGAGTGATTTCCTTCTTCGAGTTGGTGAGCGTGCCGTCGAGGTCGAGTGCCAAAAGTTTGAATTCCATAGAATGTGTCATTTAAATTGATAAACTCTTTTCGTTGCGCAAAAATAGTGGAAAATCGGGACTTTTCCGTGCCGCCTCCGCCTTTTTCGTTCAGGATGGCGGGAAACTTTCTTTTACTTGACGGGACATTTTACTTCGGATGACGGGACATTTTGCTTCGGATGACGGGACAAGTTTTTTTTCTTTCAGCATAAAATCCTAAAAACTTGTCAACTTGCAGTCTTTGTTCATCGAAAAAGATTATCTTTGCACTAATTTTAGCATAACAAAAAGAGAAAAGCTGCCCGGTCTGCGGCGGAATTTCTCCCGTAAAATGTATAACGATTCAGAATAATTATGAGGAAACAGCTCATCGGAATTACTTTTTTTCTGTTGTCATGCGGAATCGTCGGAGTGACCGCCCAAACCAGCAGCATGACAGACTCTCAGGTGATTGAATATGTGAAGCAGGGACTGCAGCAGGGGAAAGATCAGCAGACAATCGCTCTGGAACTGCTCAGCCAGGGAGCTACGCAGGAACAGCTGCTGCGCCTGAAGTCACAGTATTCTTCTTCAACTTCTGCTGCGGAAAGCAGCTCTTCGTCGGACGAGGGAGCGTCCGAATCCGAACTCGATACCGAACGCACGCGGAAAATCAACGAAGGGAAAACCGCCGCACTGACCGGCTCGAACGCATCGGACAAGAATCCGAACGACTTTCTGCTCTCTGACGAGATGAAGGGGACGATGGAGAGGCGCGCGGCGTTGAAAAAGGCAACGGTGTCGGAAAATGATGTGTTCGGACGGAATATCTTCAACATCGACAAACTGACTTTCGAGCCGAACAACAACATGGCTACTCCTGCCAACTACTGCCTGGGACCGGGCGACGAGGTGATCATCGACATCTGGGGGGCGAGCCAGACTACAATCAAGAAGGAAATTTCGCCCGACGGCTACATCAACATACCCAACCTCGGCCCTGTCTACCTGAACAACATGACGGTTGACGAAGCGCGCCGCGTGCTCAAGGAAGAGCTGAAGAAAATCTATGCCGACTCGGCGAACAACATCCAGGTAACGTTGGGAAACATCCGCACGATTCAGGTGAACGTGATGGGCGAAGTGGTGGCCCCGGGATCGTATGTGCTCTCGTCGTTCTCCACCGTCTTCCATGCCCTTTATGTGTCGGGCGGAGTGAGCGACATCGGCAGCCTGCGCAACGTGAAGGTGTCGCGCGCCGGAAAGCAGGTGGCCACCCTCGACGTGTACGACTATATCATGCAGGGGCGCATTGAGGACGACATCCGCCTGCAGGACGGCGACGTGGTGATCGTGCCTGCCTACGACGAGCTGGTGAAGGTGAAGGGCCGCGTGAAACGGCCGATGTTCTACGAAATGAAGAAGGGCGAAACGGTGGCCACGCTGCTGAAATACGCCGGAGGCTTCTCGGCCGACGCATACAAGAAAACGGTGAACGTGGTGCGGCAGAACGGGCGCGAATACTCCGTGGCTACGGTGGACGAAACGGACTTCTCGGTGTTCAGAACTCAGGACGGCGACGTGGTGACCGTTGATTCGATACTCAACCGCTATGCCAACCGCCTGGAAGTGCGGGGAGCCGTCTACCATCCGGGAATCTACGAGCTGAGCGGGTCGCTCAACACCGTGCGCCAGCTGGTGGAAAAGGCCGACGGACTGCTTGGCGACGCCTTTGTGGGCCGGGCTGTCCTCTACCGCGAACGCGAGAACCTGACGAAGGAAGTGAAGTCGGTTGACATTCTGGGCATTCTGGAAGGCAGCTCGCCCGACATCCCTTTGCAGAAGAACGACATTCTCTATATACCGAGCATCCACGACCTTCAGGATCTGGGCAAGGTGAAGATTTTCGGCGAGGTGAACAAGCCGGGAGAATACACGTATGCCGACAACATGAGCCTGGAGGATCTGGTGATCACCGCCGGGGGACTGAAGGAATCGGCTTCGCTGGTGCGTGTGGACGTGGCGCGCAGAATCCGCGATCCGCACAGTACGACCGAGTCGGAAACGATCGGGCAGAACTTCACTTTCCGCCTGAAGGACGGCTTTGTAGTCGACGGGCAGGCAGGCTTTGTGCTCCAGCCTTACGACCAGGTGTTTGTGCGCCGCAGCCCGAGCTACAACGAGCAGCAGATCGTGACGGTGAAGGGAGAGGTGCTCTATGCCGGCGAATACAACCTGGACTCGAAAGACCAGCGTCTGAGCAGCATCATCAGCCGTGCGGGAGGCGTGAGCCAGTTTGCCTATGTGCGCGGAACGAAGCTGCTGCGTGTGGCTAACCAGGACGAGCTGGACCGCATGAAGGACGTGATCGAGATGATAAAGAAAGAAATTGGCGCAGGGATGGTTTCTACCCTCGGACTGAAGGTGGACAGCATCTTCTCGGTGGGAATCGACCTTGAAAAGGCTCTCGCCAATCCGGGAGGAGATGCCGACATCGTGCTTCGCGAAGGCGACATGATTGTGGTGCCCGAATACGTGAACACGGTGAAGGTGAACGGCGCGGTGATGATGCCGAACACGGTGTCTTTCATCAGCGGCGAGAACGTGAACTATTATCTGAGCCAGGCGGGCGGATACTCGAACAACGCGAAGAAGAAGCAGAAGTTCATTATTTATATGAACGGCCAGGTGGCCAAGGTGAAGGGCAGCGGAAAGAAGCAGATCGAGCCGGGATGCGAAATCGTGGTGCCGGGCAAGACACGCAGCTTCAACCTCGCCACAATGATGTCGAACGCCACTTCGTTTGCTTCGCTGGCTACGATGATCGCTTCGCTGGCGGTGATGTTCAAGAACTGATCCGCCGGATTGCATGACGGCGTATGCCGGCAGCTTTTGGTTTAACATTAAACAATAGATACGTGAAAACAAAAGTCAGACTGATTGTGATGAACTTCCTCCAGTTCGCTGTGTGGGGAGCTTATCTCACTTCGATGGGAACTTACCTTGCAAAAGTGGGCTTGGGAATCCACATCGGGTTGTTTTATGCGATGCAGGGTGTTGTGTCGCTGTTCATGCCCGCCATTCTGGGCATAGTGGCCGACCGCTGGGTGCCTGCCCAGCGGCTGTTGGGGCTGAGCCATCTGCTTTCGGCCCTGTTCATGGGCGGGGCTGGCTACTACGCCATGACGATGGGAGAGGATGTGGAGTTTACCACGCTGTTTGCCTTTTATTCGGTGGCGGTGGCTTTCTATATGCCTACGCTGGCTCTTTCAAATTCGGTGGCCTATACGGCTCTCGACAAGGCGGGGCTTGAAACGATCAAGGCGTTTCCTCCCATCCGCACGTTCGGGACGATCGGCTTCATCTGTTCCATGTGGATTGTCGACCTGCTGGGCTTCCAGCAGAACTACATGCAGTTTTTCGCCAGTGCGGCATGGAGCGTTGTGCTTGCGGTTTATGCGAATACGCTGCCCGAATGTCCGGTGAACCGCGGTTCGGACAAGCGCAAGTCGCTGGTCGACGCCCTCGGACTCCGCGCCTTCCTCCTGTTCAAGGACAGGAAGATGGCGATATTCTTCATCTTCTCGATGCTTCTGGGCGTTTCGCTCCAGATCACCAACGGATTCGCCAATCCGTTCATAACCAGCTTCAGCTCGATACCCGAGTATGCGGGCACGTTTGGCGTGCAGCACGCCAACCTGCTGATTTCGCTGTCGCAGATCAGCGAAACGTGCTGCATCCTGCTGATACCTTATTTCCTGAGCCGCTTCGGCATCAAGCGTGTGATGCTGATAGCGATGGTTGCATGGGTGCTGCGCTTCGGGCTTTTCGGGTTCGGCAATCCGGGAAACGGGGTCTGGATGTTCGTCTTGTCGATGATCGTCTACGGTGTGGCGTTTGACTTCTTCAATGTTTCGGGCTCGCTTTATGTGGACAAGGAAACCGATCTCTCTGTCCGCTCGAGCGCGCAGGGACTGTTTGTCATCATGACGAACGGAATCGGCGCCACGGTCGGCACGCTCAGCGCCCAGTGGGTTGTGAACCGCTTTGTCGACTTCTCTTCGTCCCTTCCTCAGGTAGACGGATGGAGCAAGGCCTGGTTTATCTTTGCCGCATATGCCCTGGTTGTGGCCGTGGCATTTTCGCTGGTATTCAGATATAAACACGAACGAAAATAAAATGGAGGTTTTTTATGAGTGAGATCATACTCAAAGTGCTGGACATATCAACGGTGCTCCGTCCGTCCAACGCCCATGCGCTGGTGCTGAAGGAGGACGGTCCTCGCGAGAGAAAGCTGGCATTGATTATCGGCGCGCATGAGGCGCAGTGCATCAAGCTGGCGAGGATGGATTACCAGACCCCTCGTCCGCTGACATACGAAATGATGGCCCATGTCTTGTCGGGAGGCGGCCTGCACATTGAGAAAGCTGTCATCTACGACATCCGGGAAGGAATCTATTCGTCGTGGCTGCACGTGGAGCGTCCGGACGGAAGCGTTTTTCTGGTCGACTCGCGCACCACGGACGCCATCTGCCTGTCGCTGCTCATGCACTTCCCGGTCTGCATCGACGAGGAGCTGCTGGAGCGCGAGCGGCTGCACGGCATCTCTGACGACGGAAGCTGCTACACGGTTTCGGTGAACAACGTCAGTCTGGACATGCTGAAGAAGGCGATGGACGATGCCGTGAGGGTTGAGGACTACGAGCGCGCATCGGAACTCAGGGATGAAATCCGGAGGAGAGAGAAAGGAAATGTTTGTTAGTTCGTGATATTTTGTAGGGATGCATTTGTTTTATACCCCAGATATACTCGCCAGTCCCGACCTTCCGGAAGAAGAGGCGGGGCATTGCCTCAGGGTGCTCCGTCTGGGTACAGGCGATGAAGTGACGCTCACCGACGGCAAGGGCTGCTTCTACCGGGCCGTCATCAGTGCGGCGACGGGAAAGCGTTGCCAGGTGAAAGTGTTGGAGAAGATGCCGCAGGAGCCCTTCTGGAAAGGGCATCTGCATCTGGCGATGGCTCCGACCAAGAATATGGACCGGGTGGAGTGGTTTGCAGAGAAGGCTACGGAAATCGGCTTTGATGAACTGAGCTTCCTGAACTGCCGCTTTTCGGAAAGAAAGGTGATTAAGACGGAAAGGGTAGACAAGATTGTCGTGTCGGCCATGAAGCAGTCGCTCAAGGCGCGCAAGCCGGAAGTGAACGAAATGGCCGGTTTCGCGCAGTTTATGGAGCGGGACTTCCCGAGTCAGCGTTTCATCTGCCATTGCTATGACGGAGAGAAGCCTTTGCTGAAAGATGTGCTTGTGCCCGGCGGGGATGCCGTGGTGCTGGTAGGTCCGGAAGGCGACTTCAGCCGCGAGGAGGTGGAGCTGGCCGAATCGAAAGGTTTCCGCCCCGTGAGCCTGGGACGCTCGCGGCTGCGCACGGAAACGGCGGCGCTGGTGGCTGTCCATCTGATGAACTTGGCCAACAGCTGACCGGACCGGATTGGATGAACCAAAAGTTTTTTGACTATGCGAAAATATCGTTTTTTATTGGGAGCTGTACTGTGCGCACTTTGCTTCGTGTCGTGTACGGACAGCAGCAGATATGTAAATGCGCTGCCCGATGATGCGGCGGCTGTAGTGGCTGTGAATCTGAAGCAGATGGCAGTGAAGAGCGGAGTGGACGAGAAGGCGGCCGCTTCGTTTGCCGAAGCGCTGAAAGGTGAAATTCAGGGTGCCGACGAGCTGGTCGACAGGATTGCGAAGGATCCGTCGGAAAGCGGGCTTGACCTGAAAGACAAGGTTTATCTGTTCGCTTCTCCTTCGGGAAGTCTGGCGGGACTGCTTGCACGGGTGTCTGACAGCGGAAAGGTCGGACGCATGCTGGAACTTCTGAAACAGCAGCAGGTGTGTGAGGAGCCGGTTGAAAGTGACGGATGCACGTGGACGGTGGCAGGGGCTTCGCTGGTTGCCTACACGGACGCGGCGTTTCTGATTGTGGCCGAGCCGGGAAGATCTGACGCAAGGACGCTGCAGCACAGGGTGTCGATGTTGCTGCGGCAGGGAGATGGCGAAGGCTTTGCAGCAGGCGCGGATTTTGGCAGGCTGAAGGACGCCGCTGAGGATGTGGCGGCCCTGCTGTCGCTCGACCTGCTTCCGAGAACATACGTCGCTCCGCTGACGATGGGCGTGTCGGCCGAACTGAACCTGACGAATGTGAAGTGTCTGGCTACGCTGAACTTTGAGGAAGGGAAGGCGGTGCTGGAAGCCGAGCCTCTGATTGCCGACAAGCTGATGGCAGAGATGCTCGAAAAGCAGCGGAAGGCATCGGGCCGTGTGGAAGGAACCTATCTTGATCTGTTCCCGGCCAACACCGGCGTATGGATGACGGGCAATATGGACGGAGGAAAGATATTCGACCTGCTGTGCGAGAATCCCACCGTCCGCCAGCAGTTTGAAAGCTCGATGATGCCGGTCGACTTCAAGCTGATTTTCAACTCGATAAAGGGAGATATGGCCCTTGCTGTTCCGAATCCGGCAGAAAGCGGGAGCTTCATCGCGTATGCGGATGTGACCAACCGCGATTTCTTGCAGACATTCGAGGATCTGAAGCCGCTGCTGGCGCTTACGGGCGGAACAATGACGCTGAAGAACAACGGTACGGACGAATATGAGTTCCGGATGACGGACGGTTCCGTAATCAATCTGCCCCCCGGAAACGCTTCATTCTGGTTCGGCGTGAAGGACGGGCGTTTCTATCTGACGAACGACCGTTCGCTTGTAGGCCGCAGGGTGCCGGGACTGACCTTGCGCGACTGCGAGTGGGGCGGCCGGGTGAAGGGAAAGATGTTTTATCTGGCTGTCAGCGTGAAGGATCTGGCGGCGAAGACGGCCTCTGCTTCCGGAATGGCGCGTGTCGCTCCCGTGCTGCAGCTGTCGGATTATGTGACGGTGGAGTCGGCCGACGGCAAGAAGGTCCGGATGGAGTGGGTGATGAAGGACCGGAAAAAGAATGTACTAAGACAGTTCACGGCTTTTTGAGCCGGACGAGCAAGGCAGATTATGAATACAATCGAACTACAACAGACATTGCCCGAAGTGTTTGCGGGACGCGACGGAATCGTTTCGGACGTATGGCACAGGCAGGTAGCTTTCCAGAAAGGGCAGAAATACCTGATCGAGGCGGCTTCGGGCACAGGCAAGTCTTCGCTGTGCAGCTATATCTATGGTTACCGCAGCGATTACCAGGGAATCATCTCCTTCGACGGAGAAAACATAAGGAAGTTTCCGATGGCGCGGCGGGTGGAAATCCGCAGGCGTTCGCTCGGAATGCTTTTCCAGGAACTCCGGCTTTTTGACGAACTGACGGCGTGGGAGAATGTGCAGCTGAAGAACAGGCTGACGGGCTTCCGCGAAAAGAAGCAGGTGAAGCGGTGGTTTGAAGAGCTGGGAATCGCCGACAAGTGGGATCAGAAGGTCGGCAGGATGTCGTTCGGGCAGCAGCAGCGGGTGGCTTTCGTGAGGGCACTCTGCCAGCCGCTCGACTTTGTGCTGATGGACGAGCCGGTGAGCCATCTCGACGACGGCAATGCGCAGATCATGGCACGCATACTGACCGAGGAGGCGCAGAAGCTCGGCGCCGGCGTGATCGTGACTTCCATCGGGAAAAATCTTCCGCTGGCATACGACAGGGTGATGAAACTTTGAATAGTCCTTAATCTTTTAAATGTTAGCAACGTGATTTGGAAATTATTGCGGCAGCATGTCAGCGTGGCTCAGCTGGTGGGGTTCGCCCTGGCCAATCTGTGCGGAATGGTGATTGTGCTGGTGAGTGTGCAGTTTTACAAAGATGTGCTTCCTGTGTTTACGCAGGGGGACAGTTTCATGAAGAAGGATTACCTGATTGTGAGCAAGCGCGTGAGCACGCTCGGGTCGGTTGTAGGCAGAAGCAGCGCTTTCAGCAGTGCCGAACAGGCGGAACTGGAGGAGCAGCCGTTCACGAAGAGCGTGGGAGCTTTCACTCCTGCGCGTTTCCGGGTGTCGGCAGGCATGGGTATGCAGGGGATGCAGCTTTCCACCGCTTTGTTTTTCGAATCTGTTCCCGATGCCTATGTGGATACGGACCTGGAAGGATGGTCTTTCAGTCCCGGTCAGGAAGAAATTCCCATCGTGCTTCCGCGCAATTACCTGAACCTGTATAATTTCGGATTCGCCCAAAGCAGAAGCCTTCCGCAGCTGTCGGAGGGAGTGCTGGGGATGATGAAGCTGGATATCCGCATAAGCGGAAGGGGGCAGGTGAGGCAGATGAAAGGGCGCATCGCAGGCTTTTCCGACAGGCTGAACACGATTCTGGTGCCCGAAGCCTTCATGAATTGGGCGAACGCAGCTTACGGCGACCAGAAGGAGGCCGGACCTTCGCGGCTCATCGTGGAGGTGAAGAATCCGGCGGACGACCGTATCGCCAAATACCTGAAGGAGAAAGGGTATGAAACCGAAGGCGACAAGCTGGATGCCGGAAAGACTACCTGGTTCCTGAAAATGATCGTGGGCATCGTGATGGCAGTAGGACTCGTGATCAGCGTGCTGTCGTTCTACATTCTGATGCTCAGCATTTACCTGCTGTTGCAGAAAAACACGAAGAAGCTGGAAACGCTGCTCCTTGTCGGCTACAGTCCGGCGCGTGTGGCGCGTCCGTACCAGCTGCTTACAGTGGCGCTGAATGCCGTTGTGCTGGCGTTGGGGCTGCTGGTCGTGTCGCTGGTGCGTTCTGCCTATCTGGATGTGCTGGGACGCATGTTCCCGCAGATGAAGGGCGGAAGCATGGCGGTTGCCGTAACGGTGGGGATTGTGCTCTTCCTCATTGTGTCGGCAATAAACATTGCGGCGGTCAGAAAGAAAATTAATTCGATAAGCAACTGACGACTTTTGACGCTATAAAAAGATGATAAAACAGATTGAATTTGCTTTGAGAGCCCGTACGCGCGGATTTCATCTCATTACCGATGAGGTGGTGGCTCATCTCGGACAACTTCCCCGCACCGGACTGCTCAATCTCTTCATACAGCATACCAGTGCGGCGCTCTCCGTCAACGAAAACTGCGATCCGGACGTGCGGAGCGACATGGGAAAGATATTCGACAACCTGGTGAAAGAACGGGAATCGTGGTACGACCACACCCTGGAAGGGTGGGACGACATGCCTGCGCACGCAAAGGCGACGCTGGTTGGCCCGAGCCTGACCATCCCCATTACGGACGGGAGGCTGAATCTGGGAACCTGGCAGGGAATCTACCTCTGCGAGTTCCGCAACCACGGGGGAAGCAGAAGGATTGTCGCCACGATTCTCGGCGAGTGAAAGAGTCGGGATGAACCGGATATATGCGGGACAGCAGCAATCCGGGCGGATTGCCGGTGCCGGCCGGGCCATATCGTGCCAATCTTTTGGCGGTTATTTTCCCGTTTTGGCAGAGTAAACCGTCTTGTTCGTATATTTTGTTTGAAATGGCTATTTATCGGACATATCTTTATCCTGAAATTATAAAAAGGAAAAAGACATGAAAAAGAATCTGGTGATTATGGGGATGATTTCTGCATTGTTGTCATCTCCGTTCAGTAGCATTTTAGCTTGTGAAAATGAATCTGTTTGGAGTATGGCCGTTTCTGACAAGAAACCGGATCATAAGGGGCCGGGAGCTTCGATGCTGACGGATGAGCTCATAAAGGCGCTCTCTTTGTCTGACGAACAGGTCGAGAAGTGGAAAGAAATAGAATCTGGCTTGCAGGAAAAAATGGAAGCCATGCGTCCGGATAGAAATAGCGGCGAACGCCCGGATCCTGAGAAGATGAGGGAAAAGATGGATTCCATGATGCAAGCATATGATGCGGCTGTGAAGGAAATCCTTTCGGATGAGCAGTATGAACAGTTTCAGGCATATCGGGAGAAGAACAGGCCGAAAGGTCGTCCCGGGCACAGACCGGAAATGAATGAACCGGATCGTGAATTTGAAGACGAGATGTTTTGATTAATAAGTAGAAAAAGGTGTATCAAAATATAAGGGCCTGTTTAAATTTTCCGATTCAGTATTTTTATCCGCCCCTTTTTGAGCTTGTTTCCGGCCTGTTTCCCCGCTTTCACTCGTCAGACAGCCCGCTGTATCTTCGTAAAAACAGAAAAACATCCTCGAAAAATTTCCAAACCGAGGCAGAGCAAAATTTAAACAGGCTCTCAGTCTGGGCTATACCAACGCCTCTTATGGCCGCAATGAAAAATCGGAAAGCGGGCCTTGGAGCAACCTTTCCATCAGCTGGAATCTGCCCAAAGGCTGGCAGCTGAGTTTCAACGGACAGAATTTCTTGTTCCCGGCCATGAAACATAAAGTCTGGACGCAGCAGGAAAATTATTATTCATATACTGCTTCGCGCATGACGGACCGTACCCCCATGTTTGTCCTCGGCATCCGTTATTCCTTCAAGAACAAAGTGACTCAGAAGTGGAGGCAGAAGAAGCAGTTTTATGGTCGCGACAATACACTGCAGGGGATTACAGTGCAATAAAATGTGAAGGGGGGGGTAATATTTGCAAAATATTGTTCAATGCTTTGGCTTATTTCGGATGTTTCTGTAAATTTAACTTCAAATTTAATATCAAATGTATAATACACTTTCTTGTTAATGATACAAAGATACAAAGCTCTTTGATTGAATATATCTTAAGAGAATGTGTCATGCTTTTGCGAAACGAATGATAATTGGAATATCTTTTTAACCTTTAAAATACTTTGTATGCTGCGTTGTATTTGTTTGCTAATATCCTTATGGGGAGGCATCAGCTGGCTGGCTGCACAGAGTCGGTTGACCGGGTGTGTGACTGATAAGAAAGGTACTCCGTTGGAGGGTTGCTCGGTATGGTTCTTGCAGGCAGACACTTTGGCTGGCGGTTGTGTCACAGACAAGAAAGGCCGTTTCGAGCTGAAAGGGCTGCCGGGAGGCGATTACGTTTGCAGAGTGTCGATGCTGGGCTTCAAAAAGTCGGAGCGCACTTTCAGCTTGTCCGGCGACGTGAAGCTTCCGCTGTTTGTGCTGGAAGAAGACTCGACGCAGCTGGATGAAGTGACGGTGACGGGAGACAAGCGGGATATCGTGATGAGCAATGCCGGCTCTACGACGTATTTCCTTTCTGAACACGCCAGGCAGTCGCGGACATCCTATGAAGCCTTGGCAGAAGTGCCTAAACTGATAGTCAATCCCATAGAACGTTCTATTAGCCTGAATAATGGTGAATCCCCCTTGATACTTATAGATGGCGTGAAACGTCCCAAATACCTTGAGGTCTTGAATCCGGAATGGATAGAATCCGTGGAGATAGTGGAAGTGCCGTCGGCCCGATATTTGGGCGACGAAAGCGTAACGTGCATTCTGAACATACATTTGAACCGTAAGAAAGTGACGCCGTATGTCAATGGGAATGCCTACGCGCAACATTCTGTTGCTTCCAAATTCGGAGTGATAGCCGCTTCCGTGGAAACCGGGAATGCCAAATCTTCCCTCTACCTGAATTTGCAGACCTTCTATTTTGCCGATGATGTGTCCGATAATTATACAGAAAGCGTTTCCGGTGACATTAAGCGGACAGATACTTCCAAACAGGTTTATAATTCGAACAGCTATTTTGCCGGATTGGGAGGAGACCATACCTTTTCGGACAAAAGTTATCTGGCGTTTTCCGCAAGGTATGTAGCCAATCCGTGGGATGTGGAGAATAACGGGCAGGGCTATGCGGAGTATCTGTCGGACGGAAGACGCTCCGATCTGGTGGAAAATGCACAGACCGATAAGACCTATCATTTGGCCAGTGCTGACCTGTACTATCGGCAGACTTTTGCCCCTCAACATACGCTGGAGATTGCCGGAAACTATTCATACAGTGCTTCCACGTCTTTGGGAAAACGGAATGAGGTGAACGATTTTTTTCTGAACAACCATCTTATCGACACGGACAACAGCCGTAATTCCGGCAAACTGGACATGGACTATACCAAAGTATTCGGAGGGAAATACACGTTGTCGGCCGGTTCCAATACGTCCTATTCCTCCACGCACATAGACGACCGGGTGGACGAACTGCCGGTATTTGTTTATGACCGCTGGCAGGAGTATCTGTATGTGGGGTTCGACAACAACCGTTCGAGTTCCAAATTCAAATATACTTTTTCATTGGGAATGGACATGATGTTCACCAAGGCTGACGGCGTAAAGAACCACTACATAGACGTGTTGCCTGCTGTGGCGCTGACCTATAACTTCAGTCAGGTACATGCGCTGACCCTCAGCTATAAGCGTCTGAGGTTCAGTCCCTCACTTTCCATGCTGAATCCCCGCAACATGTCGACCGACAGCCTTTATATACAGCAGGGTAATCCGTTTCTGAGACCCAGCTATCAGGACCGCGTGCGGCTGTCCTATCGGCTGAATTACAAGAAACTCTATTTGGAACCCTACGTCAACTATACCTATTCGTCCAAACTGATTTCCGCCATCGGCTCGGTGACCGACAATATTTATACCAATACCTACAAGAACTTTCTGGAGGCTCATATTCTTACGGCAGGACTTTCGGCCAATTATAACCTGCCTTTTGGCAACTTGAGTGTGGGCACCTCCTTTGCCAAACGCTTTCAGGACGGCATGGTCTTTACAGAAGGTGGAGGCTGGAACTCGTATTTGTCGGGATATTTCTACTACAAGCAGTTCTCCTTGTCCCTGAATGCAGGTTATCTGACTGCCTCTTTCGACCGTAATTCTAAATCGGAGGGCATCCCGTGGAGCAATGCCGCTCTCAGTTGGAATCTGCCAAAGGGATGGCAGCTCGGAGTCATGGCCGAAAGCTTTATTTGTCCGAAGATGGAGAGCAAGAGTTGGGTGGTGCAGGATGGTTATCGTTCGTTCGGCTCGTCACGCATGACAGACCGTTCTCCGAGGTTCCTGGTGCGGCTGGCCTATTCGTTCAAGAACAAGGTGGAACAGAAGCAACGTGTGAAAAAGAGATTCTTTGAACAAGACAATGCCTTGGAGGGTATTCAAGTCCAATAAACAGGATTTTTATCTTGCGGAGCAGAATGTGATATAACACCTAAAATATCTGGCATATGAAACAACAATTGACTACTAACGGAATCCTGCCATTGGATGGCATGGAAGTGATGGAAGACGAACTGATGTTCGTCTTGGGCGGTGCCTCCGGACACGGCGAGAGCGACAGCGGCTGTTCGTGCGAGGCCGGCAAAGATTGTGGTTGCGACTGCTCGGGCGGAAAAGGCTGCGGTTGCGGCTGCGAAGACGGCAGCGGCTGCGGATGCGGCTGCACCAAGAAAAACGACTGACGCTGAAGGCAAGAAGTCAAGGGGGATATATCTTCCTGACTTCTTGGCTCTTTATTTAATTTATCTTAAGTTTCTAACCTTACTTGACTGATCATGAAAGCAAGTTTCTATAACATTTATACCAAGAATAAGAAAAACATCCTCTGCTATAACACAAAGAACGACGTATTCTGCCTGCTGACTCCGAAAGACTATGAGCTGCTGCGCAACGACCCGGCACAACTGGTGCAGGAGTCGCCCCGCGTGTACGCCAAGCTGCAGGAGCTGCGCTTCGTGGTGGAAGACGACGCGGACGAGTACAAGGAACTGTGTGACGAATACCGCGCAGCCATCTACAACCCGGCTGTCTGCTACCTGACCCTGCTGCCTTCGCTGGACTGCAACCTGCGGTGCTGGTATTGCTTCGAGAAGCATGTGAAGGGCAGCCACCTGACACCGGAAAACGCGCAGGCCATCCTGACCTACGTGCGGCGGCTGTGGGACGAGCATCCGGAACTGACCTTCCTCAACGTGGAGATGTTCGGCGGCGAACCGCTGCTGTATTTCCGTGAAGAACTCTATCCGCTGCTGGAACAAATCCAGCGGGAAGCGGAAGAACGCGGACGGAAAGCCTCGTTCTTCTTTGTCACCAACGGGGTCTGCATCACACCGGATACGCTCCCGCTGTTCGACAAGCTGCACGCCTCGTTCCAGATATCCATTGACGGCTTCAAAGACCGGCACGACCAGGTGAAGTACCTGCCCGACACGCACGAAGGCACGTATGACGGGATGATAGCTACCATCCTCCGTCTGACCCGCGAGCTGGAAAACACGTACATCAACCTGCGCATCAACTATGACGACGAAACGCTGCCCCATATGAAAGACCTTATCCAGGACCTGCTGGAGGTGGACCGCCGCAAGATAGGCGTACACCTGGAGCGCGTGTGGCAGACGGGCAACTTCATCAATTACGACAACGAAGAGCTGAAGTCTGTCATCAACCTGTGGATGCTGAACGGCTTCAGGGTGTCCTACATGAACCTGGGACGGCGGAGCTTCTCGTGCAAGGCCTCTGCCCGGAACCAGGCGGTCATCTCATACGACGGGGCGGTGTATAAATGTTCAGGACGCGACTTCACTCCCGCACACCAGGAAGGCCGGCTCAGTGCCGACGGCTGCCTGCACTGGGAGGAGGAGAAGCTGGCCCGCCGGATGGGCATCGTGACGTATGACAACGACATGTGCCGCCGCTGCAAGCTGATGCCCCTGTGCTGGGGACCCTGCTGCCAGAAGCAGCTGGAAGCCGCGCCAGAAGAGTTCGGACGCTTCTGCCAGAAGCAGCACATGGAACTGAGCATGGCCGACTACATGCGCTACCGCTTCAACAATGCCTGCATCGAGGCTTCCCTGCGGAAATCCTGAAAATTTTCTCCTGCAATCCATCAACTTCCCCGAAGAGCACACCAATGTTCAAACGTCGTTTTCCCTATCTCAAGCAGCCGGATTCCATGGAATGCGGAGCCACCTGCCTGCGCATGGTGGCGCGCTATTACGGCAAGCTGTACTCGGCGGAGGCCATGCGGCGGCTGTGCGTGCCGGGCCATAGCGGGGTGTCCATGCAAAGCCTGAACGAGGCGGCGCAGAAGATAGGCTTCCGCACGGTGTGCGGGCGCATGACGGTGGATAAGCTGGTGGAGCGACACCCTTTTCCCTGCATCCTGCATTGGAACCAGGAACACTTCGTGGTGCTCTATGGGGTGAAGGAGTTCCGGCGGGGCACCCGTATCTTCTGCATTGCCGACCCGGGGCGTTACCTGCTGAACGTGGACGAGGAGGCTTTTTGCCGCGCCTGGGCGCCCGGTGGCGACGGACGGCAGGCCAAGGGCATCCTTATGGCTCTGCAGCCCACGGACGAATTCTACGCGCAGCAGGGCGAGGAGGGCATGGGCTATTCGGCCTCCTTCCTGTGGGGCTACCTGAAGAACTACAAGCAGCTGTTCGGGCAACTGCTCATCGGGCTGGTCATCGGCTGCGTGCTGCAGCTGGCTTTCCCCTTCCTGACGCAGGCTATTGTGGACAAGGGCATTGCAGGCAAGGACATGCGTCTGATTTACCTCATCCTGTTCGGCCAGCTGATGCTGGTGCTGGGGCGGACGTCGGTGGACTTCATCCGCCGCTGGTTGCTCTTGCACATCAGCATCCGGATCAACCTGGCCTTGCTGTCCGACTTCTTCATGAAACTGATGCGGCTGCCGATGCCCTTCTTCGACACGAAGCTGAAGGAGGACCTGCTGCAGCGCATCAACGACCACCAGCGGGTGGAGCAGTTCATGGGGACGCAGACACTGAACACGCTGTTCTCCACTTTCAGCTTCCTGGTGTTCGGCGGAGTGCTGCTCTACTACGACGCGCGGGTGTTCTTCCTCTTCGGGGCGGGGTGCCTGCTCTATGCGGGGTGGATATGCGCCTTCCTGCGGAAACGCAAGGCGATGGACTATGAGTTCTTCGATCTGTATGCGCGGCGGCAGAACAAGACAATGCAAATCATTGATGGCATGCAGGACATCAAGCTGCAAAACTGCGAGCAGCGCAAGCGGTGGGAGTGGGAGGATACGCAGGCCGACGTGTTCCGCACGCAGATGGCTTCCATCAAGCTTCAACAGACGCAGGAGGCGGGCAGCCTGTTCATCAACGAGGTGAAAAACATCGTCATCACCATCGTGACGGCGGCGGCCGTCATCGACGGGCAGCTGACGCTGGGCATGATGCTGTCTATCCAGTACATCATCGGGCAGTTGAACGTGCCCATCGAGCAGCTGATGCGCTTCATCTATGCCTGGCAGGACGTGCAGCTCAGCATCGAGCGCATCAACGAGGTGCATCGCAGGGAGGACGAGAACGCGCACCGGCAGGCAACCCCTCCGGAGGCCGCGCAGGGAGATGTAGTGCTGGAGCACGTGTCGTTCGCCTATCCCGGCACCCGCCATACCGTTCTGGAGGACATCAGTCTGCGGATTCCCCACGGGCGGGTGACAGCCATCGTGGGCGCCAGCGGCAGCGGCAAGACAACACTGCTGAAGCTGTTGCTGGGCTTTTACGCTCCGCAGTCCGGACGGATTTGGATAGGCGGCCGTCCTCTGGAAGAAATCAACCTCCAGTATTGGCGGGGACTATGCGGAGTGGTGATGCAGGACGGCTATATCTTCTCCGAGTCCATCGCCCGCAACATCGCCCTGGACAACCACGACATAGACTATGCCCGCATGGAGCAGGCCGCACGGACTGCCAACATCGCCGAGATGGCCGAACGCCTGCCCTTGAAGTACGACACGGTCATCGGGTCCAACGGGCAGGGCATCAGCCAGGGACAGCGGCAGCGCATCCTGATAGCCCGTGCGGTGTACAAGAATCCGGCCTTCCTGTTCTTCGACGAGGCCACCAACTCCCTGGATGCCTGCAACGAGCGGCTCATCGTCAACAACCTGCAAGAGTTTTACCGCGGAAAGACGACGGTCATCGTGGCTCACCGCCTCAGCACAGTGAAGGATGCGGACCAGATTGTCGTGCTGGAACAGGGACGGATTCAAGAAACGGGCACACACGAGGAACTGGTGGCCTGCCGGGGCGCATACTATACGTTGGTAAAGAATCAATTGGAGTTAGGCAATGGATGACGGAAACAACCATAGCGAGAAGATGCGGCGCATTATGAGCCAGAAGCCGGCTTACCTGGTGCGGTGGGGCAATACGTGGCTGCTGGTGCTGCTGTTGCTGCTGGCGGCAGGGTGGCTGGTGTGGCAGGCGGTGTAAAGGTATGTATAAGCTCACGGTGGGGGATGGGGCTTGTTGCACGGGAGAAGCCTTGTTGCATTTTTCTGTGTAAGAATTGATCTTTTCACCAATGCTATTTGAGCCTCACAGCAATCGCGTTGTGGGGCTTTTGCTTTACTTTTGCATCCGTAGCCAGAATCATAAACGGCTGACCAATATAAATAAAAAACAATTATAAGGATGGAAAACAGATTGATTACTTTCCGGAACGGACAGCAGGTCTGTCCGCTTGGGCAAGGCACATACCAGATGGGACGCAGGCGCAGCGAGGAGATACAGGCCCTGCGCCGGGGCATCGAGTTGGGCTTGACACTGATAGACACCGCCGAGATGTATGGTACGGAAGATCTTGTAGGCGAGGCCGTGCGCGGCTGCCGGCACAAGGCATTCATCGTCAGCAAGGTGTTGCCGGGCAATGCCAGCTATGAGGGGACAAAGCGTGCCTGCGAACGGAGTCTGAAACGGCTCGGAACGGATTACATCGACCTTTACCTGCTGCATTGGATCGGACGTTATCCTTTCGCCGAAACAGTACGCGCCCTGGCGGAATTGCAGCAGGAAGGCAAAATCCGGCAATGGGGCATGAGCAACCTGGATGTGGATGACATGGAACGCATCCTTGCCTTGCCGCATGGCAGGGACTGTGCGGCCAATCAGGTGCTCTATAACGTGAAAGATCGGGGCATCGAGTACGATCTTATCCTTTGGAGCAGACAGCATGACATCCCTGTCATGGCTTATACGCCTCTTGGCGAAGGACGGCTGCGCAGCCACAAAACGCTGGCGGATATTGCCCGCAGGCATGGTGCCACTCCCACCCAAGTCCTGCTGGCGTGGGTGATGCGGGCACAGAATGTCATCGCCATTCCCAAAGCGGGCAGCATCGCCCATGTGGAGGAGAATGCCCGGAGCCTCGGCATTTCTCTGACGGAAGAAGACCTGTGTGACATCGACCGGGCGTTTCCGGCTCCCACGCACAAAATACGTCTGGCCGGATGGTGACCGAAACATTCGTCGCTGAAGTTTTTCACATTTTCGGGCCGGCTGCATGTGCCGGAACCCGGTAAAAGGAAAGCTGGAAGCGGCTGTGTGCGTTTCCACACGCATTGCAGCCGTTTCCTGTGTAAATAAATGTTTACCGGAATGCCCCCACTGCAAATAAGTGTAAATCGAATTAGAATATATGTCCGCAAATGTATTTATTAACACTTCTTGGAGATAAAAAATGTTGTGCTGTAGAACAAGTATTGCGGATTATTGCATAAATTTGCGTGACAGAAAAACGTAGAGGCCTCCTCTGTAGAATGTTTTTCCATTTTGAAGCGGAGGCCAGCGGTGATAAATTTTTTAATCTATAAACAATTGCTTATGTCAAAAATCGTTGGACACATTTCGCAGGTCATCGGTCCGGTGGTCGATGTGTACTTCAAACTGGATGAAGGGCAGGACGTGGAACAGTCACTGCCGAAAATCCACGATGCGCTGACTATCGCCCGTGGCGACGGCCGCACGCTGGTAATTGAAGTGCAGCAGCATATCGGTGAAGACACTGTACGCTGCGTTGCCATGGACAGTACGGACGGACTGAAGCGCGGAATGGAAGTCGTTCCTGCCGGCCGGCCGATATCCATGCCGGTAGGAAACCAGATTAAAGGACGTGTGATGAACGTGGTCGGTGATGCCATCGACGGAATGAGGGATCTGGACAGAAAAGACGGTTTCCCCATCCATCGCGAGCCGCCTAAGTTTGAAGACCTCGCCACATCGCAGGAAGTCCTGTTTACGGGTATCAAGGTGATTGACCTTCTGGAACCCTATCTGAAGGGAGGTAAAATCGGTTTGTTTGGTGGCGCCGGTGTAGGCAAGACCGTGCTCATCAAAGAGTTGATCAACAACATTGCAAAGAAGCACAACGGTTTCTCCGTGTTTGCCGGAGTGGGTGAGCGTACCCGTGAAGGCAACGACTTGCTGAGAGAGATGATCGAGTCGGGCGTAATACGCTATGGCGACGACTTCCTCAAGAGCATGGAGGAAGGCAATTGGGACTTGTCGAAAGTAGACTACAGCGAAGTGGAGAAATCGCAGGTCGCCATGGTGTTCGGACAGATGAACGAGCCTCCCGGCGCACGTCAGTCGGTGGCATTGTCGGGTCTGACACTTGCCGAATCGTTCCGCGACCGCGACAACGGCGACAACAGCCCGCGTGATATCCTGTTCTTTATCGACAACATATTCCGTTTCACCCAGGCTGGTTCTGAGGTGTCGGCTCTGTTGGGACGTATGCCTTCGGCCGTAGGTTATCAGCCGACGCTGGCCACTGAAATGGGACAGATGCAGGAACGGATCACTTCAACCAAGAACGGCTCCATCACTTCGGTGCAGGCGGTGTATGTGCCGGCCGATGACTTGACCGACCCGGCTCCTGCCACTACCTTCACTCACCTGGACGCAACGACGGTGCTGAGCCGTAAGATTACGGAGCTGGGCATTTATCCGGCAGTGGACCCGCTGGATTCAACGTCGCGTATCCTGGATCCGCTGATTGTGGGCAAGGAACACTACGAAACGGCCCAGCGCGTAAAGCAGATACTTCAGCGCAACAAGGAATTGCAGGACATCATCTCGATTCTGGGTATGGACGAACTTTCGGACGAAGACCGCCAGACGGTGAACCGCGCACGCCGTGTGCAGCGTTTCCTGTCGCAGCCGTTTGCCGTTGCCGAACAGTTTACCGGCGTGCCGGGCGTGATGGTTTCAATCGAAGACACGATCAAGGGATTCAAGATGATTCTGGACGGAGAGGTAGACTACCTGCCGGAACAGGCATTCCTGAATGTGGGCACGATTGAAGATGCGATCAAGAAAGGAGAAAAACTGCTTGTTGCAGCAAAAGGATAAGCATAAAAAACAGAACTGTTATGAAAGAACTTCATCTGGTTATCGCTTCACCCGAACGGACGGTTTTCGACGGGAAGGTAGACATGGCAGTGTTGCCGGGAGAAATGGGTGAATTCCAGGTCCTGGTAAACCACGCTCCCCTTATTTCGTCGCTGGCGGCCGGAGAAGTGAAATATGCGGCAGGAAACGAAACGCAGTCCCTGAAGATAAAGGGGGGATTCGTCGAAGTGAGAAACAATCAGATTTCCGTGTGTGCCGAGCTTTGAGCCGGGACGCGCGAGTCACCAAAAGGCCAGTAGCGCAATGACAATAGAAGCAGTGAAGAAGAAATTCATTATCGAGCTGACGGCAGGAACAGTGGTTCTGTCGGCGGTGGCGGCGGCGGTGTTCCGCTTCCTCATCCCCGGATGGTATTTCGCATGGTTCCCGCTGATTCCGGTGTTTTTCTTCCTTTTCGGTCTGCTCTACATCTATCTGTTCGCTTTCGGCTGTATGCTGGGGCCGGGCAAGATAGCGATGACCTACCTGGTAGGAAAGGTGCTGAAACTGGTTCTGAGCATTTTCGTGCTTCTGTTCTACGGATTTGTGATAGGAAAGGATGTGGTGTCTTTTGTGGCTGCCTTCATCGTGTTCTATTTCGCGTTTCTGTTTTTTGAAACCCGTTTTTTCCTTCGTTTCGAAGCGAAACTGAAACTAAGTAAACAAGCAAACAATGAAAAAATTACGGTACATAGCAATGACACTGCTGCTGTTGCTGGCGGTTCCGACGCTCACGCTGAAAGCGGAAACGGGCGGTGAAGAGGCTGAACTGGATGTGAACGAACTGATCTTCGGGCATATCGGCGACGCTTACGAGTGGCATATCGCCACGTTCGGTGACGTGCATCTCACCATTCCGCTTCCGGTCATCGTGAAAAGCAGTACGGGCTGGCACGTGTTCTCTTCGTCCAATCTGGAGGGAGGCAAGGAATACGAAGGCCTGTACATCGCCGAAGGGGGAGCCAACGACGGCAAGATAGTGGAACGGAATGCTGCCGGAGAAGAGGTGCGTCCGCTTGACATTTCCATTACCAAAGACGTGCTCGGACTGTTCATCAACAGCACGCTGCTTGTGTGCATCATGCTGGGCTGTGCCCGCTGGTACAGGAAGCACTCGCTGGAGCAGGGCGCGCCGAAGGGAGGCGTGGGAATGATTGAGGCCACGGTGATGACGATCTATGAGGATGTTATTCAGGGATGTGTGGGCCCCGACTACAAGCGTTACACGCCTTATCTGCTGACCGCGTTCTTCTTTGTGCTGGTGAACAACCTGATGGGACTGATTCCGATCTTCCCGGGCGGCGCGAACGTGACGGGCAACATCGCCATAACGCTGGTGCTTGCTCTCTGCACTTTTGTGCTGACCAACGTGTTCGGAACAAAGGCCTACTGGAAAGAAATCTTCTGGCCGGAAGTGCCCACGTGGTTGAAAGCCCCGATTCCTATGATGCCGTTGATAGAATTCTTCGGTATTTTCACCAAGCCGTTTGCCCTGATGATCCGACTTTTCGCGAACATCATGGCCGGTCATGCCGCTGTGCTGAGCCTGATTGCCATCATCTTCATCACAGTGAAGGCGGGAGCGGTGATCAACGGTTCGATGACTGTGGTCGCAGTAGCATTCGGCATTTTCATGAATGCGCTCGAAATTCTTGTCGCATTCATCCAGGCTTATGTGTTCACCATGCTTTCGGCTGTGTTTATCGGCCTGTCGAGAGTGAAAGAACACAACGAAAAATAAAATAGCAAACAAAAAGTATAACCAATTAAATTTTTAGCATTATGTTATTATCAGTTTTATTGCAGGCTGCTGCAGGTGTTGGCATTAGTAAATTGGGCGCTGCTATCGGCGCAGGTATCGCAGTTTTGGGTGCAGGTATCGGTATCGGTAAGATCGGTGGTTCGGCTATGGAAGCCATGGCACGCCAGCCGGAAGCATCAGGCGATCTGCGAATGAACATGATTATCGCCGCTGCCTTGGTCGAAGGTGTGGCGCTGATCGCTATCGTGGTTTGTTTGTTGACTTTGTTCTTGTAAAAAACAATAGCTTATGGGATTATTAACTCCGGATCCGGGGCTGCTGTTCTGGATGCTTGTGACATTCGGAGTCGTATTCTTCCTGCTGGCAAAATACGGCTTCCCGATAATCATCAAGGCAGTAGAGGACCGGAAAGCATATATCGACAATTCGCTCAAATCAGCGCGCGAGGCCAACGAACAGCTGGCCAACGTGAAGCAGGAGAGCGAAAAGATTCTGGCTCAGGCTCGTGAGGAGCAGAACCGCATCTTGAGCGAAGCGGCCGTAACGCGCGACCGCATCATCAAGGACGCTCAAGACCGCGCCACTGTCGAAGGCCAGCGGCTTATGGCGGAAGTGAAGAAGCAGATTGAAACGGAAAAGGAAAGTGCAATCCGTGACATCCGCCGCCAGGTTGCCGTGCTGTCTGTAGGCATCGCGGAGAAAATCATGCGCGGGAAGCTTGCCGACGAGAAAGAGCAGAATGCTTTGATTGACCGTATGCTGGATGAAATGATTGAATCTTCTAAAAAATAACAGGCTATGAATACGGGAGTCATTTCCAGACGTTACGCGAAGGCTTTGTTCGCTTACGCCAAAGAGGCGGGCAAGGACGACAAAGTGTACGCTGAGGCACAAGTGCTTTCACAGCGCTTTGTGGACGTGCCGGGGCTGCGTCATGCGATTGAGAATCCTGTATTGGATATCCGGACAAAACTGAAGCTGCTCCGTGAAGGGGCAGGAGGAAACGGGCTCAGCAAAGAGCTGGACCGTTTCTTCAGTCTGGTCCTGGAGGAAAGACGGGAGAAATTCTTGCTGTTCATGATGTGGTCGTACATTGACCTGTATCGCGAGGACAAAAACATTATCATCGGCAGACTGACTACTGCGGTTCCGGCTCCCAAGCTGGTCAAGAAGCTGGAGGAGGCTTCGTCCAAGCAGACCAAAGGGAATGTTGTCATCGAAACGAAAGTTGACCCTGCAATCTTGGGCGGATACATCTTCGAACTTGCGGGCCGGCGGATGGATGCCAGCGTGTCTAACCAACTGAAGCGTGTGGAACAGCAGTTCATTGCGAAAAACAGAAGAATAGTTTAAAAAAGAAAAGTTTATGCCAGAAAACAATAACATAAAACCCAGTGAAGTTTCGGAAGTGTTGCTCCAGCAACTGAAGGGGATTGACACTTCGCTGAAATTCGACGAAGTGGGTACCGTGCTTCAGGTGAGCGACGGTGTGGCACGTATGTACGGACTGCGTAATGCGGAGGCCAACGAGCTGCTCGAATTTGAAAACGGAACCATGGGTGTCGTGATGAATCTGGAGGAGGACAACGTGGGAGCTGTGCTTCTGGGACCTACTGACCAGATCAAGGAGGGTATGGTGGTGAAACGCACCAACCGTATCGCTTCTATCAATGTGGGCGAAGGCATGCTGGGCCGTGTAATCGACCCGCTGGGAGTGCCTTTGGACGGGCGCGGCGAGATAGGCGGCGAAAAATGCGAAATGCCGCTTGAACGCAAGGCACCGGGAGTTATCTTCCGCCAGCCGGTAACCGAACCGCTCCAGACAGGTCTGAAGGCTATCGACGCCATGATTCCTATCGGACGCGGACAGCGTGAGCTGATTATCGGCGACCGCCAGACGGGTAAGACGGCCATCGCCATCGATACCATCATCAACCAGCGCCACAACTATGAAGCCGGCGACCCGGTATATTGTATTTATGTTGCCGTAGGACAGAAAGGTTCTACAGTGGCGAGCCTTGTGAATGCGTTGCGCGAAAAGGGTGCGATGGATTACACCATTGTGGTAGCGGCTACCGCTTCCGACCCTGCCGCCCTGCAGTATTTCGCTCCGTTTGCGGGTGCCGCCATCGGCGAGTATTTCCGTGATACCGGCCGCCATGCGCTTGTGGTTTACGACGACCTGTCGAAGCAGGCTGTGGCTTACCGTGAGGTGTCCCTGATTCTGCGCCGTCCGTCAGGACGTGAAGCATATCCGGGCGATATCTTCTACCTGCACTCCCGTCTGCTGGAGCGTGCGGCGAAGATCATCAGCCAGCAGGAAGTGGCAGAACAGATGAACGACCTCCCTGCAAGCCTGAAAGGCAAGGTGAAGGCGGGCGGCTCGCTCACTGCACTGCCGATTATCGAAACGCAGGCAGGCGACGTTTCTGCTTACATCCCGACCAACGTGATTTCAATCACCGACGGTCAGATCTTCCTGGAAACGGACCTGTTCAACCAGGGATTCCGTCCTGCCATCAACGTGGGTATCTCTGTTTCCCGTGTGGGCGGAAGCGCGCAGATCAAGAGTATGAAGAAAGTGGCCGGTACGTTGAAAATCGACCAGGCTCAGTATCGCGAACTGGAGTCGTTCTCTAAGTTCAGCAGCGATATGGATCCTGTTACGGCGATGGCTATCGACCGCGGACGCAAGAACAACCAGCTGCTGATACAGCCCCAGTACTCACCGATGCCGGTGGGTGAACAGGTGGCTATCCTGTATTGCGGTACGCACGCGCTGATGCGTGACATACCTATCGACAAGGTGCGCGCTTTCCAGGACGCTTTCCTGACCAGCTTGCGGGCAAACCACAAGGAAGACGTGATTGACGTGCTTGCCGCAGGAAAGATCAGCGACGAAGTAACAGCGATTATCGAAAAAGTAGCTGCCGATACAGCCGGACAGTTCATCGTTAAAGAGTAAGCGCCATGGCATCACTGAAAGAAGTAAAAGGAAGAATCAACTCCATCAACAGTACGCTGAAGATCACTTCGGCCATGAAGATGGTGGCGTCGGCCAAGCTGCATAAGGCACAGGCTGCCATTGAAAGCATGCTTCCTTACGAACGCAGACTACACCGCATGCTTACCAATTTTTTGGGTGCGGGGCTGACAGTGGAGTCTTCTTTCATCGTGAATCATGAGGTGAAAAAGATTGCCATTGTAGTGTTTGCTTCGAACAGTAGCTTGTGCGGCGGCTTTAACGCGAATGTTATCCGTCATCTGAACGATCTGATCGACAAGTACAGCAAAGAGGTGGGGCGTGAGAACCTGCTCATCTATCCGGTGGGGCGCAAAGTGGCCGATGCCGTGAAGAAGATGAAGGGGGTTGTGCCGATGGGCGATTTCCAGCACATGAGCGGCAAGCCGAACTATAAGGAGGCTGCCGGACTGGCTGAGGAGCTGATGGAGCGTTTCCTGAACGGGGAAATCCAGCGTGTGGAACTGCTCTACAACCATTTCAAGTCGACTTCTACACAGGTTCTGACTCATGAAACCTATTTGCCTATCGACTTGTCGGGAGAGGCGAACGGCGCGAAAGCGGAGGGTGCGGATGAGGATGCCATGAATGCTGACTACATCATCGAGCCTTCGGCAGAGAAGATTGTGGAGAAGCTTCTTCCGAAAGTTCTCTGCATGAAGATCTACACCGTGCTGCTTGACAGTGCGGCTGCCGAACATGCGGCCCGCACGATGGCTATGCAGATTGCAACCGATAACGCGAACGATTTGATACAGGAACTTACATTGCTTTACAACAAGAGCCGTCAGCAGGCGATTACCAACGAGCTGTTGGATATCGTGGGCGGTACGATGGCCTGATTGTGAGAATGCGGATATTTTAGAGGCTGTGCCAAAACTGGAAATGACCTTCAAAAAACAATGAAAGTGATTTTCCGTTTGGCACAGCTTCTGTTTTTTTGTGAGCAAAAAATGCGTGAAAAGCTTGCACAATTGAAAGTAAATCTCTACCTTTGCATCGCTTTTGAGAAATGAAGCTTCGGGGTGTAGCGCAGTCCGGTTAGCGCACCTGCTTTGGGAGCAGGGGGTCGTGGGTTCGAATCCCGCTACCCCGACGAAGGAATCGAGGAGTTACGGTAAGACGTAGCTCCTTTTTTTATTGTCTGCTGTCCGGATGAGCCTGAATGTATATGCCGGCGAAGCTGTCACTAACGGAATCACTCCCCGCTCTTTTTCCGGAGATTGGTGCGGTATGCTGTCGGGTAAAGCCCGGTCTGCTTCTTCACATACCTGCTGAAATACGATACGGACGAGAAATGAAGCCGGTCGGCGATGTCAGTCAGCGTAAGTTCCTTTTGGCATAACAGGTTGGCGATTTCATGAAGCGTGAAGCGGTCTATCCAGTATGTGGCCGGCTTTCCGCTGGCTTTTCTGCATATTTCAGAAAGGTAGTGCGGCGTGACGCAAAGCCTGGATGCGTAATAAGGCACATCCCGATGTGTGATGTATTCGCCGCCGTACAGCATGTCCACAAACTGCTGCAAAAGCTTAGCCGTGCGTTCCGGCACCGGGCGGGGAGCCTGTCCCCGCGCATGTATGTCGTATAAGTCCAGGATATGCGCCATCAGCAGATAGCCCAGCATCTCTTCGCGGAAGAGGTGCGTCTTGTCTGCCAGCCTTTCGCGGAGCCGTTCCATGTCGCTGCTGCACTTCCGGAAGTCGGGCGGAGAGAGCTTCATCACCGGATTCTGCAGCAGGCTCAGGTGTCCGATGATGCCGTAATTGTTGCGTATGGCTATCGACAGGACAAACGGTTCGGACAGCCCCATCGTTATCCCTTCGTAGTCATCCGATTCGGAAAATCCGGAAGCCAGCGACATATTGGTCAGGATGACATAGTCGCCGGCCGCAATGTTGTAGTGTACATTCTGGAAGCGGAAGCTCATGCTGCCCCGCCTGCACAGGATATGAATCACGCAACAGGGATTGTCCGTGACATCATACTCCTTGACTGATCTGATAAAGAATATCTTGTTCCATTCCTGCCTTTCCATACGCTGCCTGTCGTTGCCGGTTGTTGAAGCAAAATTAGGCAAAAACCACGAAAAGTGCATATTTCTCCACTCATTTTGCATCAGGATTCTTGCGTGCAGCCTCTAATTTTGTTGTGGAAATCAAAAAACGATGAGAAAAATGAAACAGGTAAGATTGAACAACGGAGTGATGATGCCGTCCATAGGATTCGGCGTCTTCCAGATTCCCGTGGATGAAACGGAGCGCATTGTTTCCGATGCGCTGGAAGTGGGCTACCGGATGATAGACACGGCGGCTTCTTATTTCAACGAAGAGCAGGTGGGAAACGCCTTGCGTCACAGCGGACTGAAGCGCGAGGAGGTGTTTGTGACCACCAAACTGTGGGTGCAGGATTACGAGTACGACGATGCCTTGCGCGCTTTCGACCTTTCGATGAAGAAGCTCGGGCTGGATTATCTCGACCTCTACCTGCTGCATAAGCCCTATGGGAACTATTATGCCGCATGGCGTGCGGCGGAACGGCTCTACCGGGAGGGACGCATCCGTGCCATCGGCGTGACGAGCTTCAGCAGCGAACGTTTGCAGGATCTTTTTCTTCACAACGAGGTGAAGCCTGCCGTCAACCAGTTGGAAACGCATCCGTTCTTCCAGCAGCAGGCAGCCAACACCTTCCTCAGGCACGAAGGCATCCAGCACGAGGCGTGGGCGCCGTTTGCCGAGGGACAGAGCGGCATTTGGAACAACCCCACGCTGAAGGCCATCGCCGCCCGGCACGGCAAGACGGTGGGAAACGTTGTTCTGCGCTGGCTGAACCAGCGGAACATTGTCGTCATCCCCAAGACCGTGAGCCGCGAACGCATGGTGGAGAATCTCAGCATCTTCGACTTTGACCTTACGGACGAGGAAATGCTGGCCATCGCCGGACTGGACACCGGACGCAGCCCCATCTATGACGATATGGATTTGCAGACAGTGAAAGGAATAGGAACTTATAAAATACACGAATGACCATGAAGACCATTACATTGAACAACGGCGTGGAAATGCCGGCAGTGGGCTACGGCGTATGGCAGATAGCTCCGGAAGCATGCGAACGCTATGTGTCGGAAGCGCTTGCTGCGGGCTACCGTTCCATCGACACGGCACAGGCGTATTACAACGAAGAGGGGGTGGGGAACGCTCTCCGCAAGAGCGGCATTCCCCGCGAAAAGCTGTTCGTGACAACCAAGGTGTGGATCAGCAATGCCGGCGACGAAAAGGCGGCGCGCAGCATCGACGAATCGCTCCGCAGGCTTCAGACCGACTATATCGACCTGCTGCTTGTCCATCAGCCTTTCGGCGACTATTACGGTACCTACCGGGCAATGGAAAAGGCCTGCAAAGCGGGAAAGGTGAGGGCCATCGGACTGAGCAACTTCTATGACGCCCGTTTCGTCGACCTTGCCGAAAACATGGAGGTGAAGCCTGCCGTCGTGCAGCTTGAAACGCATGTGTTCTGCCAGCAGGCGAAGATGCGCGAACTGGTGAAGCCTTACGGCACCCGCATCATGGCGTGGAGTCCGCTGGCACGCGGCATGAACGGTCTGTTCGGCAACGGAACCTTGCAGGCCATTGCCGACCGGCACGGCAAGGACATTGCGCAGATCTGCCTGAAGTTTCTGACGGACGAAGGAATCGCCGTCATTCCCCAGTCCACACGGAAGGAGCGCATGGCAAGCAATCTCGCCATCGGCGATTTCGAGCTGACGGATGAGGAGCGCGGCATGATCCGCAGCATGGACGGGGGAAAGCCGCTGGCGGCCGACTTCAACGACCCTGCTCTGGCGAAATTCCTTTTGGATTACGACAGGCAGTTCAATCCCGGCAAATGAGCCGGATCCGGAGCGGCAGGCCTTGAACAGACGCTAAAATAAGCCGGCTCGGGCGGAATATTTCTGGAAATTCGTTATTTTTGCTGCAAACGCACCAATGATAAGTGAGTGCATAAAATAATTGATAGCATCAGAAACACAGATTTTCGCAGATTAAAAGCAGGCAATCAGCGCAATTACCTGCGAAAATCCGCGTTAGTCTGCGTTTCTGGACAGGCATATTTGTATAAACTAATTCTCAACATCTATTTATATGTTAGCCTATACTTATATTGAACACGGAAAGTTCGGCCTTCTTGACAAGCCGAAACCTGTACTGGAAGATCCGCGCGACGCGATTGTGCGCGTCACGCTCGGAAGTGTCTGTACGAGCGACCTGCATATCAAGCACGGCAGTGTGCCGCGGGCTGTTCCCGGCATTACTGTCGGCCATGAGATGGTGGGAGTGGTTGAGGCTGTGGGAACGGAGGTCACGAACGTAAAGCCCGGCGATCGGGTCACGGTGAATGTGGAAACGTTTTGCGGAGAGTGCTTCTTCTGCCGCCGCGGATATGTGAACAACTGCACCGACCCCAACGGGGGATGGGCGCTGGGATGCCGTATCGACGGAGGGCAGGCGGAATACGTGCGGGTGCCTTATGCCGACCGCGGGCTGAACCGCATTCCCGATTCCGTGACCGACGAGCAGGCGTTGTTTGTGGGGGATATTCTGGCAACCGGCTTCTGGGCCGCACGCATATCGGAAATTGCGGAAGAAGATACGGTGCTCATCATCGGGGCCGGGCCTACGGGCATCTGCACCTTGCAGTGTGTGATGCTGAAGCGTCCCGAAAAAATCATCGTCTGTGAGCGGTCGGACGAAAGAATACGCTTTGTCCGTGCGCATTATCCCGGCGTGCTGGCGGTGAAGCCGGAAGAATGCAGGGGCTTTGTCCGTGCCCAAAGCCGTCATGGAGGAGCGGATGTGGTGATCGAGGTGGCAGGCGCGGACGATACCTTCCGGCTGGCCTGGGAGTGCGCCCGTCCGAATGCGGTGGTTACGGTGGTGGCGCTTTACGACAAGCCTCAGGTGCTTCCTTTGCCGGACATGTACGGAAAGAACCTGACATTCAAGACCGGAGGCGTGGACGGATGCGACTGCGCCGAGATTCTCCGCCTGATAGAGGAAGGCAGGATTGACACCACGCCGCTCATCACTCACCGCTTTCCGCTGAGCCGGATAGAAGAGGCTTACCGGATATTCGAGAACAGGCTCGACGGAGTGATAAAGGTGGCGATAGTGGGATGAACGTCATTTGCGCAGCTCCCAGAAGGCAACGGCCGAGGCCGCGGCGACATTGAGCGAGTCCACTCCGTGCGCCATGGGGATGCGCACCACGTAGTCGGCCTGCGCTATCGTTTCGTGAGGCAGTCCGTCGCCTTCGGTTCCCAGCACGAGAGCCAGCCGCTGCTCCTGCTTCAAGGCCGGACTGTCGAGCGGAATCGAGTTGTCGGTCAGCGCCATGGCTGCCGTGCGGAATCCCATCTGCCGGAGCTCGGACAGGCCGGGATCTGTCCATCCCCATGGAATCAGAAACACCGAACCCATCGACACGCGCACGGCCCGGCGGTTCAGCGGGTCGCATGAGTCGGGTGTCAGCAGCACGGCGTCAATGCCCAGCGCCGCCGCCGAGCGGAATATGGCTCCGATGTTGGTGGTGTCTGTAGCTCCCTTTATCACGGCAACCCGCCGCGCGTTCCGGCATACCTGTGCCGTCGTCAGCCGGAGCGGACGGCGCATGGCGCAGAGCACGCCGCGCGTCAGCACATATCCTGTGAGCCGGGAGAGCAGTTCGCGGCTTCCGGTGTAGACCGGAATGCCTTCGCAGCGGGACAGGATGTCTGCCGCGTCGCCTTCGATGTGCTTCTTCTCGCAGAGGATGGACAGCGGCTCGTATCCGGCATCCAGTGCCACGCGGATCACTTTGGGGCTTTCGGCGATGAACACGCCTTTCTCCGGCTCCAGCCGTTGGCGCAGCTGGGCTTCGGTGAGGCTGCTGAACACTTCCGTTCCCGGTTCGTCCAGCGAGGTGATTTCGATTATGGGCATAACTTTTTTGGGGGCAAAGATACGCACTTATCCCGTAAAGGGGGCATGTTTTGCCGGATTCTTTTTGCGGCGGAGCTTCTTTCGGGCACAGCGCTTCCGGCCCCGTTCTGAGGGCTTCGGGAAGCGTCTGAAAAATGACGGGTCATCTTGATTAAAATAACGGCTTGTTTTGTTGAAGATGACGGGTTATTTTTTTATTTTTACGCCAACAATTTTCAGACATGGATATGGCAGCTTTTGATCTGTTTCTGTGGGTGATGTCGGCTGTCGCTCTGGCCGTATTTGTCGCCCTGTATTTTGTGAAGGCCGGCTACGGAATCTTCCGTACCCCGTCGTGGGGAGTGTCCGTCGACAACCGGTGGGCATGGATGCTGATGGAGTGTCCGGTCTTTGCCGTGATGTTTGTTCTGTGGGCGAGGAGCGGCGTGGGCTTTGCCATGCCCCAGTTTCTTTTCTTCCTTCTTTTCCAGTTGCACTACTTCCAGCGTGCGTTCGTCTTTCCGTTTCTGCTGAAGGGCAGGAGCCGGATGCCGGTTGCCATCATGGTGATGGGGATGGTGTTCAATGTGCTCAACGGACTGATGCAGGGCGGCGGGCTGTTCTGGTTCGGCCGTGCGGCCTGGGAGGAAGGAGCCTCCTGCCTGCTTGCGCCCCATGCCATTGCCGGACTTGCGCTGTTTGCCGTGGGGATGGGCATCAACCTCCATTCCGACCACGTGAACCGCAACCTCCGCAAGCCGGGAGATACGAAGCATTATCTGCCGCAGAAAGGCATGTACCGCTATGTTACCTCGGCCAACTATTTCGGCGAACTGCTGGAGTGGACAGGCTTTGCCATACTTACGGCATCCCCCGCCGCATGGGTGTTCGTGTGGTGGACGGCTGCCAATCTGGTGCCGCGTGCCGATGCCATCCACCGCAGGTATTGCGAGGAGTTCGGGAGAGAGGCCGTCGGCAGAAGGAAGAGAATCATTCCGTTTGTTTATTGATTGCAGAAAAATGAAAGACTCGAAACTTTTTACACCGGTTACACTGGGACCGTTGACGTTGCGGAACCGCACCATCCGGTCGGCCGCCTTTGAGAGCATGTGTCCCGGAAACAAGCCTTCGCAGATGCTGCTCGACTACCATCGCTCGGTTGCCGCGGGAGGCGTGGGCATGACTACGGTTGCCTATGCGGCTGTCACGAGAAGCGGCCTGTCGTTCGACCGCCAGCTGTGGATGCGTCCCGAGATAGTGCCCGGCCTGCGCCGGCTGACCGATGCCGTCCATGCGGAAGGAGCGGCTGCAGCCATCCAGCTGGGGCATTGCGGCAACATGTCGCACAAGAGCATCTGCGGCTGTCTGCCCGTGGGAGCCAGCGGAGGCTTCAACCTTTATTCGCCTACCTTTGTGCGCGGACTCCGTGCCGGCGAGCTTCCCGAAATGGCAAAGGCTTATGGCAATGCCGTGAACCTTGCCCGCGAGTCGGGCTTCGATGCCGTGGAAATCCACGCCGGCCACGGTTACCTGATCAGCCAGTTTCTGTCGCCCGCCACGAACCGCCGCAAGGATGCATACGGCGGCTCGCTGCAGAACCGGATGCGTTTTATGGACATGGTGATGGACGAGGTGATGAAGGCGGCGGGAAACGATATGGCCGTGCTGGTGAAAATGAACATGCGCGACGGCTTCAAGGGAGGCATGGAGCTTGACGAAACGCTTCAGGTGGCCAGGCGGCTGGAGCAGTCGGGCGCGCACGCGCTGGTCCTCAGCGGAGGCTTTGTCAGCAAGGCTCCCATGTATGTGATGCGCGGAGAGATGCCGATCCGGAGCATGACCCACTACATGACGTGCTGGTGGCTGAAGTGCGGCGTCCGTCTGGCGGGGAAATGGATGATACCTTCCGTTCCGTTCAGGGAGGCTTATTTCCTGGAAGACGCGCTGAAGTTCAGAAAAGCAGTACGGATGCCGCTGGTGTATGTGGGAGGGCTTGTGTCGCGCGAGAAAATAGACGAGGTGCTTGATTGCGGGTTCGAGGCGGTGCAGATGGCGCGTGCGCTGCTCAACGACCCCGGGTTCGTCAACCGCATGCGTGCGGACGAGAAGGCTCGCTGCAACTGCCGCCACAGCAACTATTGCATCGCGCGGATGTATACCCTTGAGATGGCGTGCCACCAGCATCTGGAGGAAGAACTTCCCCCGTGCCTGAAAAAAGAAATTGATGAAATCGAGAAACGGCAGGCTGCGGACTATGGAGAATAACGGAAAACTGGCGGTCATAACGGGGGCGGACGGAGGCATGGGCAGGGAAATAACCCGGGCGGTTGCCGGAGCGGGCTATCGGGTGATCATGGCCTGCCTGCGCAGACAGAAGGCCGAAGAAGTGCGCGCAAGGCTGCTCCAGGAACGGCCCGGCCTGCAGATTGAGATCCGTAGCCTTGATCTCGCTTCGCTTGCGTCGGTGGCGGAGTTTGCCGGACGGATGCTGGAAGAGGGCAGGCGGATCGGCCTGCTGATGAACAACGCCGGCACGATGGAAACGGGGCTTCACGTCACGGAAGACGGACTGGAGCGGACGGTGAGCGTAAATTACGTGGGACATTACCTCCTGTCGCGGAAGCTTCTGCCGCTGATGGGCGAGGGAAGCCGCATCGTCAATATGGTTTCGTGTACCTATGCCGTGGGGCGGCTGGACTTTCCCGACTTCTTTACCCGCGGACGGAAAGGTTCGTTCTGGCGCATCCCGGTATACAGCAACACGAAGCTTGCGCTGACGCTTTTTACTCTGGATCTCGCTTCGCGCGTGAAAGACAGAGGGATTGTTGTCAATGCGGCCGATCCCGGCATCGTGTCGACCGACATCATCACGATGCACATGTGGTTTGATCCGCTGACCGACATCTTCTTCCGCCCGTTCATACGCACGCCGTTGCAGGGGGCCGCTACGGCCATTCACCTCCTGCTGGACGAGGATGCCGGAAAGCGCACCGGGACATTGAACGCGAACAGTCACGCCAGGCCGCTTTCGGACAAGTATGTGCGCCATGTGCAGATGGGCGAGCTGTGGGAAAGGACAGAAGGGATTGTGGAAAAATGGTTGTAGTTTGAAAACAGTTGTTTTATGAAAGAAGAAAACGTGATACAGACGCAGCGTTACCATTCTCCGTGCGGAGAGCTGGTGCTCGGTTCGCTCGGCGGAAAGCTTTGCCTTTGCAACTGGACGGAGGAGAAGCATCCGGGCAGGGTGGAGCGGAGGCTGCGCAGGCTGCTGGCGGCGGAGTTTGAAGAATCTCCTTCGGAAGTGGTTGGAGAGGCCGCGAAACAGTTGGACGAATATTTCCGTGGCGGGCGGAGGGGCTTCACCGTGCCTTTGCTTTTTGCTGGTACGGATTTTCAGCAGAAAGTGTGGAGGCTGCTGCAAGAAATCCCATACGGCAGTACGCTCACCTATGCCGGGCTGGCGGCCGGGCTGGGCATGCCTGGGGCTGTGCGTGCGGTGGCGAATGCGAACGGTGCGAACGCCCTTTCTCTGTTTGTGCCTTGTCATCGGGTGATCGGTGCAGACGGCTCGCTTACGGGATATGCCGGAGGAACGGACGCGAAAAAATATCTCCTGGACCTGGAGCGCGGCTTTGGCGGTCAGCCTTGTTTCAGCTTTTCCACATAGCTGTCGATGAGCCTCATTTGCGATGGAATGGAAATTCACGTCAGACTGTCGGCAGAGGCTCAACAGCGGATGGCGTACCGGCGGACAAATCAGCCTTTCGGAGAGAAGGCCACGAAGCCGATGCCCAGTTCTTCGAGCACGGGAAAAAGAGATTCGTTCCGCCGTGCCATCATCGAATAGCGGTTTTGTATGGCTGTCACGGGACATATCGGCTTGAAATATGTATATTTGCGAGGAATACAGGAAAATGAGGATATGGCAGAAACGGAAAATATTATCATAAAGGATACTCTGGACGGACTGGGCACGGACGCTTACAGCAATTACCTCGCCCATGCCCTTTGTCTGGCAGGCAGTTGCCGACTGAAATACAACGGAGAGGAACGCGAGCTGCAGGCGGGCGACCTGATGATTGTACGCAAGGGCAAGCTGGTGGAACGCATTCGTCCGGCAGACGATTTCCGGGTAAAGGTGATATACGTGACCTCTGAATTTGTCGTACTCTCCACGCCGCTCAGCAACTATGGCATGAAGGGTCAGCTTGCCCTGTTCCTCAATCCCATCATGAAACTGAATGCCGAACAACGCGAGTTGTGCCGCAAGGATTTCGAGATGGTGGAAGCGCGGCTGGCACAGACCGGCCATCATTTCCGCCGCGACCTGCTGATAGCCTCCGTACAGATGCTGATTATTGATTTCTTCGATTTCCATTCCCATCTTTACGGAGTGGACAACATCCCGCAGCAAAGTGCCGCAATTATGAACGGATTTCTCAATATGCTGGAAAACGGGACGTACCGCGAACACCGCGAAGTGAACTGGTATGCCGACAAGCTGTGCGTTACGCCCAAATACCTGTCCGAAGTTTCCCGCAAGATAAGCGGTTACGCCGCCAACTACTGGATAAACCGCTACACCGTGCTCGACATTTCCCGCCTGCTCCGCGACAAGTCGCTGACTTTCGTCCGTATTTCCGACCTGTTCGGTTTCTCATCGCCTGCCTATTTCAGCCGTTACGTGCAGCAGCATCTGGGGGTAAGCCCGACGGAGTATAGGGGCTGATATGCTTGTTCTTGGTGAGAAAGTTGGGTGGGGTTGGAATAACTCTTTCTGCACCTGATGGAAGCGTTATGCACGAATTATATCGTCTTTTGTATCAATAAAACAGGTCTATTCATAGTCAGTACGATGCAAAACTAGATATTGACTCCTCTGATACTTGCTAAGTGGGGTAATAAAAGTAGTAAAACAATTCAGGTTAACGAATATAATTCCTTATATTTGCGCAATAAAATTGCATCTAAGAATAAAACTGAATAGGATAAAGGCAGTCTTGTCGAACATCTCAGACGTGGTTGGCTAAAAAACTGAATAAGAGCTTCAGTATGGTCAACGCCTATGCTTGCAACAGAAGCCAGCCTAACTTGGAGGCACTGCAACAGATTGCAGAGATTCTTCAGGTAGACTTAAAAGATTCTGATAACAGACAAGAATGAGCGGGAATGATGTTTTTGGGACATGTATTGCTTTTTAGTGTAGAACTTCTGATAATGCAGAAATATAGGAACAACTATGACACCGGAAGAAAAAGCTAGGCAAAAAATAGATCAGTGGTTTGCCGAGGCGGGTTGGAAAGTAATCAATAGGGAAGACTATGAACCAACCTGTACGGCTGTCGCTATAAGGGAAGGATTGCTGAAGGGTAATCTTGAAGCAGATTATTTCCTTTTCATTAATGGCAAGGCCGTTGGTGTGCTTGAAGCAAAAAGAGAAGATATAGATGCACTTTCCGATAAGGTATGTGATCAGGCGGCATTATATGCCAAAAGCGTTCCTCCAATTTATCAGACATATCAGAACCCATTGCCTTTTATTTTTACCTCCAATGGGAAAGAACTGTATTTCTGTGATTTCCGCAAGCAGGAGCAAAGCTTCAAACAGATAATGGCTATCCCAACTCCCTATGAGTTGGTCAAGCAGTTAGGGATAAGTGATTCTTTTGCAGGACTTCCCACTCTACAGAAAAAAGGATTGCGGGATTGCCAGTATGAAGCCGTAACTGAGTTGGAAAAAAGTTTTCGTGCCGGGCAAAACCGAGCCTTGATGGTTTTGGCAACCGGCGCAGGCAAAACATATACAGCTTGTCTTGCTGCATATCGGTTGCTGTCCTATACTCCCATGAGAAGGATACTGTTCCTGGTGGACAGGAATAATCTTGGCAAACAAGCGGAAGGAGAGTTCGGGACTTTTCGATTGACTGAAAACGGGGATGCGTTCAATACCATATTTACGGTGAACAGGCTTCGTTCTTCATCCATACCATCAGACAGTAATGTGATTATTTCGACTATTCAGCGCCTCTTTTCCTTTTTAAAAGGAGATGCTATCGACGATGACGACGAAGATGAAGGTACTGAACCTGCCGAAGAAATCATTTTGCCGCCTAATCCAAACTTGTCGCATGATTATTTTGATTTGATTATCATAGACGAATGTCACCGCTCCATTTATGGGAACTGGCGGAAAGTATTGGAATACTTTGATACGGCAAGGCTTGTTGGACTGACAGCCACACCTGTTCCGGAAACCATGGCGTTCTTCAACAACAACCGCATAGTCAATTATACTTTGGAGAAAAGCATTGTTGACGGTGTAAATGTTGACTGCCGTGTATATAGAATCAGGACACAGGTAACGGAGAATGGCGGTGCCATATTGAAGGGTGAAAAGATAAAAGAAGAAACACGCTATACAGGAGATATAAAAACCATCTTCAACAAGGAGGCTAAAACTTATACCAGTAAGGAACTGAATCGAAGTGTCATCAATCCGGCACAGATCAAACTTGTCTTATCCACTTATCGCGATGTAGTCTATACCGAGCTGTTCAATGACCCTCAAAGGGAAGCCAACTTTGACTATCTGCCGAAGACATTGATATTTGCCCTCAACGAAACTCACGCTACCAATATCGTACAGATAGCGAAAAAGGTATTCGGACGTACCGATAACCGCTTTGTACAAAAGATCACATATTCTGCAGGTGACAGCAACGAACTGATACGCCAGTTCCGCAATGACAAGGATTTTCGTATTGCAGTTACCTGTACATTGGTTGCAACTGGAACGGACATAAAGCCGTTGGAGGTTGTGATGTTTATGCGCGATGTGGAATCGTTGCCTCTGTATATACAGATGAAAGGTCGCGGTGTGCGCACCATTGGAGACGAGCAACTGCGCAATGTTACCCCGAATGCGTTCAGTAAAGATTGCTTCTACTTGGTTGATGCCGTAGGTGTAACTGAACACGAAAAGACAATACCGACGGCTGCAGACGAGCCGACGACAAAGATTATTACTCTTAAAGAATTATTGGAGCGGATCAGTCATGGCTATCTCCCCGATGAGTATCTGCAACGTCTTGCAGCAACGCTTTCCCGAATATATAACAAGGCGGATAATTCGCAGAGGAATGAGTTTGCCCGTTTGGCTCATGATGGCATGAAGGAACTTGCTTCTAGAATTTATGATGCCATTGATAATAACTCGCTCCCGCCATTTATCAATATAAACGAGCCAAATAACGAGCGGAAAGGATTGGTTGCCCCACTGGCCAATCATGCAGATGCAAGACGATACTTGCTTATTCTTGCCGCAGGGTTTGTCAATACGTTGATGCCGGGAGAAGATACGCTTATCTCTAAAGGGTTTTCTATTGAAGAAGCACAAAATACAACCGAGGCTTTCGAAGAGTTTTGCAGAGAACACACTGATGAAATTGAAGCATTGCGAATCATTTACAATAATGAAGGCGAGCCGATTGCTTATTCAATGTTAAAAGATTTGGAGAACAAGCTCAAAATGGCAAACAATCATTTCACGTCCAAGCAACTTTGGAACTCGTATGCCATCCTGAATCCAAACAGTGTGCGACGCTTTACCACCAAAGAAGAAAGCGATGCACTTACAAATATCATTCAGCTTGTGCGCTATGCTTTCCGGCAAATCGAACGGTTGGATAGTGTAGTCACTACCTCCAAACAGTACTTCAATCTATGGCTAGGACAAAACCAGCGAGAAATAACAGATAAACAGCGCGAAGTGATAAGTCGCATAGTGGACTACATCGCCTCCAACGGTGCTTGTACTGTGAGGGATATTCGTGAAGACGATGCAACCCATGCGGCACAAATGATACGGGCGTTTGGTAATATGCAGAAGGCAGACGATGCACTCCGTTCTCTTTATACATTTGTAGTTTTAAGAAAAGCAGCATAATATGGCAACTATACAAATAATAGATAATATTCGATTGAATCGAGCAGGCCTGCAAACAAAAGATGCAAACGGAAAATGGGTCAATGTGCATAAACAACAAGGGGATTTAGATGGAGCATGTTCCATCTACTCACTTGTAATGGCTATGCTATGTCAAGGGATGATTGAAGAACAAGATATTCAGATATATAGTTCTCCTGATAGACGCACACCTAAAGGCAAGTTCTTGTATCATTTTTTCTATGAGCAGGGACTTGTTCAAAATGGCTATAACTACACAGCATTAGCACGTGAAATCAACGAGCAACCATTTGAAATTAGGGCAATACACAAAAGACCAAGAACCAATGATGATAGAATTGAATTGATAGAGCAATTCATAAACCAAAATACTCCCGTAATAATCTCAACAGAATTTAATAATGGCGCACATGCTTTATTAGCCATAGGAATAGAAAGTGATGAAGATGACATCATAACTAAAATTTTTTGTCTCGACCCTGGGGCTCCATCTCCAAAAGTTTCCCCATGGAATTGTTTTATTGATGTATCAAAAGAAGGCAAAACGCAATATCCTTTCTATTATATCACAGAAATAAATAAGTATAAGGTCACATTGGATGACATGCTTATTATAGAGCATAAATATTCGGATTAAATATGGCAACAAATAATACTACAGAACAATCACTCACCAAAAAAGTTTGGAATCTGGCTACCACTCTTGCCGGGCAAGGGATTGGATTTACCGATTACATAACTCAACTCACCTATCTTTTGTTCTTGAAGATGGATGCCGAGAATGTAGAAATGTTTGGAGAAGAATCCGCTATCCCAGCCGGCTATCAGTGGGCAGATCTGATTTCTCTTGACGGCTTAGATTTAGTCAGACAGTATGAAGAAACGCTTAAACTGCTTAGCGAACAGGATAATCTGATTGGTACTATCTATACAAAGGCACAAAACAAGATTGACAAGCCCGTTTATCTGAAAAAGGTCATTTCCATGATTGATGAGGAACAATGGCTCATCATGGACGGTGATGTGAAAGGTGCTATCTACGAAAGCATCCTCGAAAAGAACGGACAAGACAAGAAAAGCGGTGCGGGGCAATACTTCACTCCCCGTCCACTTATCAAAGCAATGGTGGATTGTATCGCTCCTCAAATAGGAGAAACGGTTTGCGACCCGGCTTGCGGAACAGCTGGTTTTCTGTTGACGGCTTACGATTACATGAAAGGCCAGTCAGCAAGTAAGGAAAAACGGGATTTCCTGCGTAACAATGCCTTACATGGTGTGGATAACACTCCATTGGTGGTAACACTTGCCTCAATGAATCTATATCTGCATGGCGTAGGCACAGACCGGAGTCCGATTGTCTGTGAAGATTCGCTGGAGAAAGAGCCGTCAACGCTTGTAGATGTGATACTCGCGAATCCTCCATTCGGAACGCGTCCGGCAGGTTCTGTCAATATCAACCGTCCGGATTTTTATGTGGAGACAAAGAACAATCAGCTGAACTTCCTGCAGCATATAATGCTGATGCTTAAGACAGGAGGTCGTGCAGCTGTAGTATTGCCGGACAATGTACTTTTTGAAGGAGGTGCCGGTGAAACAATACGAAAGAAGTTGCTGACGGATTTTAATCTGCACACCATCCTCCGCTTGCCTACAGGCATATTTTATGCCCAAGGCGTAAAAGCCAATGTCTTGTTCTTTACGAAAGGACAGCCGACAAAAGAGATTTGGTTCTATGATTATCGTACAGATGTCAAGCATACTCTTGCCACCAACAAACTCGAACGCCATCATCTGGATGATTTTGTCTCTTGCTATAATAACCGGGTAGAAACCTTCGATGCGGAAAATAATCCGCAAGGACGATGGCGGAAATATCCGGTAGAGGACATTCTTGCCCGCGACAAAACAAGTCTTGACATCACATGGATAAAACAAGGTGAGGACGCTGATGATCGGTTGCTTTCCGAACTAATGGCCGATATAAAAGAGAAAAGCCAAAGAATAAGTACCGCTGTAGCCGAACTTGAAAAGTTACTGGCAAATATAAATGAGGATTGAGTGCATGGAAAACAATAAGATAGCCATATCAGTCGAACAACAGTTCGGAGAAGTCATAGACCTCATTCTCAAACATAAGAGTCGTGCTTCCAAAGCTGTCAATGAAGAACTGCTGCTTACGGCATGGTATGTGGGAGGTTATGTGTCAGCCAAACTGAAAAGCGAAGAATGGGGAAGCAAGGTCGTAACGCAACTATCGGAATATATCCGGTCACAGCGGCCTGATATTAAAGGATATAGCAGGAGAAGTATTTATAATATGGTGATGTTTTACGAGGAGTATTCATCGGAGACATTTGCTATGATCGTAGAAAAATATCTGAATAGAGAATTTGTGCAGACGGCATCTGCACAAATTGAAGCATCCCATTCAGAGCCATCCTCAGAACACGCAATAATAGTGCATCCAAAAGCTGCACAAATCGTCCAGCCAGGAATTGGACAAATGCCTAAGATATTGGGATTGACTACATTGTCTAATCATGTGGAGATACTTTGCAGATGCAAAAGTAATGAAGAACGTATATTTTATATCCTCTATGCCAATAAGGAGCATCTTTCTTATAAAGAAATGCAGCGTTGCATCTCCAATCAGACTTTTACAACCTTATTGGGTAGCAAGGACAATATGTCAAAAGGATTGCTTGAAACATATCCCGATGCTCCGGTCATATTTAAAGACACTTTATTCGTTGATTTCCTTGATTTGCCGAAGAAGCATAGCGAATCTCGTTTGAGAAATGGTTTACTGGAACACATGAAACAGTTTATTCTTGAATTGGGCAAAGATTTTATATTCATGGAGCAGGAATACCGTCTCAATATCGGAGCGTCCACCTTCAAAGCTGATTTACTGTTCTTTCATCGTGGATTGCAAGCATTGGTCGCTGTGGAATTGAAAAAGACAAAGTTTCATCCTCGCGACCTCGGGCAGTTGGAATTTTATTTGGAAGCACTTGACCGGGATGTGAAACGCTCTAACGAGAATCCGTCCATAGGCATAATTCTCTGTCCTGAAGCAGATCGGGTAGTAGTGGAATATGCCATGAGCCGAAGCATGAGCCCCACAATGATAGCTGAATATAAACGCATCCTTATTCCACAGGAACGTATGCAGGAGAAATTGAATGAATTTTGCAACCTGTTTCTGAATAAAGACTGATTGCTATGGATACTAAGAAATTACGTCAAAAGATATTAGACCTTGCCATTCATGGCAAACTTGTGCCACAAGACCCGAATGATGAACCTGCATCTGTCCTGCTTGAACACATTAAGGTAGAAAAAGAGCGGTTGATAAAAGAAGGGAAGATAAAGAAGAGTAAAAAGTCTGCAAAGACTTCTGATACGCCCCATTATCCCTACTTATTGCCGAAAGGGTGGGAATGGTGTAAGTTAGAGGATATTGCTTATGTTGCTTCAGGTAGTACGCCAAGTAAAGAATCATTCGTTTCAGATGGAATACCATATATCAAAATGTATAATTTGAGGAATCAAAAAATTGATTTTGATTTTAAGCCTCAATATATTAAACCAGAAGTTCATAATGGAAAACTTCAACGTTCTCGCACAGAGGTTGGAGATTTAATTATGAATATAGTAGGCCCTCCTTTAGGCAAATTAGCTATTATTCCATCTTCTTTACCACAAGCAAATTTTAATCAAGCAGCAGTTTTAATACGTCCGTTACTTCATAAAGCCATATTGACAAAGTATCTATTTTATTATTTGTCAGAAATGTCTGAAATAAAGTCTATTGCCACAAAAGGTTCAGCAGGGCAAGTAAATATTTCTTTGACACAATCTCAAAATATGAGAATTCCATTGCCTCCTCTTTCTGAACAGAACAGAATCATAGTAGAAATAGAATATTATTTTGATTTAATAAGTACTATTGAGCAAAGTCAATCAGACTTACAAGTCACAATTAAACAGACCAAAAGAAAAATACTTGACCTCGCCATCCACGGTAAACTCGTATCGCAAGACCCGAATGACGAGCCTGCATCGGAACTGCTCAAATGCATCAACCCGAAGGCTGAAATCACTTGTGATAACGGGCATTATGAGAACTTACCGGATTCTTGGTGTCTTACAGATATTAAAAGTATATTTACAATCAATCCCAAAAATAAAGTTGCTGATGATGTCATTGCTGGGTTTGTGCCTATGATTAACATTGCAGATGATTATTCTAATGAATTCAGATTTGAATCAAAATTATGGGGTGATATAAAGAAAGGATTTACTCATTTTGCAGACGGAGATATAGTTGTAGCAAAGATTTCACCATGTTTAGAGAATAGAAAATCTGTTATTGTTACTTCTCTACCTAATGGTATAGGAGCGGGTACTACGGAACTTTTTGTATTTCGTTCACAATATATTTTACCAGAATACGGCTTATACTTCTTTAAGTCAGACTCTTTTATAAACAATTGTGCCGGTACTTTTAATGGCGTAGTAGGTCAGCAACGAGTGTCGAAATCCATTATAGAGAACATTAAATTTCCTTTGCCACCAATATCAGAACAAAGGCGAATTGTAGATGCGGTTCATAAGGTATTTGCCAAGTTAGACGCAATAATGGAGAATTTATAAACTCTCCATTATTGCATCAAGTTTTTCAAACATTGCGTTTGCTGCATTGATTATACGCTTTTGTTCTTCTTTTGGTGGTATTGGTATGCAAAGTTTAGAGTATTCTGAAATCCAATAACGCTTATGAGTGTCACCAATGAGCCGTGTTATGTTCATAAACATAGCAACATATTCAATTTCTATATCATCTGCTACTTTTAAGATTTTCATAGCAGATGATTTCACCTTGAATGGAAAATCGACGAGTTTAGAATCTGTGGTGAAGTCATCAAAAATGATACAGGGCGTATTCTGATAAATGCCTTCTGTTTCGTTGGTATATCCTATTACAAAAGACTTCCCTGCCGTTAAAACAGGGGTTAAATATCTGTCGTCATAATCAGTTGAATTGACTATATAGGCTTGTGGTTGTTCGTATTCAACTATGTCCTCTAATCGACATTTGCACCACCCGTCAGGTAACTGCGGATAATGCCCGTTAGGTTGCGCTTTATATTGTTATCGTATTCATCAAAAATAAATGTATATGATAA
>SDWH01000025.1 GCA_019550975.1 Bacteroidales bacterium SW299
AAATATCTAAAGATACAAAAAAGCCAACTAATTCGCAATACATTGTGTATGAATTAGTTGGCTAATTTTATTATATTTACTGAATATCCCTGCCATAACGATATTTTAAAACGCAATAAGAGGTTGCTTTCCAAGTGTGGCGAGCAGCCTCTTTTCGTACCAAGAAACCACCATCGAATAAATATCGGCCAAAAACACGCCAAAAAACATAAAAGAAAATCGCTAACTATCTAAACATATGATAATTAGCGATTTGAGTCGTACTCGAAGCGGGACTTGAACCCGCACAGCCATTACTGGCCAAGGGATTTTAAGTCCCTCGTGTCTACCGATTCCACCATTCGAGCAGCCTGTCAAAAAGAGCGGAAAACGAGACTCGAACTCGCGACCCCAACCTTGGCAAGGTTGTGCTCTACCAACTGAGCTATTTCCGCATAACGGATGCAAATGTAGGGACTTTTAGGCTACCTTCCAAACATTTCACCCGTTTTCTTTCAAGGCCTGCCTGAATTTTGCCGCAGGATTTTCTCTTCTTTAACCAATAAAAGGAAAGAACTGCCCAAGCAAATCCACAGTTTTTCATTGTCATCGCCCCAGAAGTGCCTTCTCCGCATCTTCTACGGTCTTGAAGTTAAAGCCGTCCAAGATCTTTACCATCAATTCTTCTATCCGGTCATTGCACAAGTTGCCAATGCTCCCTTCATGCGTGTGATGCACTTCCTTGCCATGCGTAAATCTGCCAGCCTCTATGTCCAGCCCCACCTTCTTGTAAGCGTCACGGAACGGCATCCCATCGGCCGCCAGACGATTCACTTCTTCTACACTGAACATATAAAGATATTTGTCATCATCAAGGATATGTTCATTAATCTTTATCTTGTCCATAATATAGGTCGACATCTGAAGACAATCCTCCAGTTCATCAAAAGCAGGAAGAAATATTTCCTTTATAATCTGATAGTCACGAAAATACCCCGAAGGAAGATTATTGATTATCATCATCACCTGCTGAGGCAACGATTGGATCTTATTGCATTTTGCACGTGTCAGCTCAAAGACATCAGGATTCTTCTTGTGAGGCATGATGCTCGAACCGGTCGTGCACTCATCCGGAAGCTTGACAAATCCGAAGTTCTGGCAACTGAACAGACAGGCATCATATGCCATCTTCGACACCGTACCAGCAATAGAGGCCAAAGCAAACAACACGTTGCGCTCCATCTTTCCGCGTCCCATCTGCGCATAAACCACATTATAGTTCATGGAGTCAAAGCCAAGCAACCGTGTCGTCATCTCCCGATTCAAAGGAAACGAAGAGCCGTATCCGGCTGCAGACCCCAACGGATTCCGGTTGCACATCCTGTATGCTGCCTGCAAGAATGTCATGTCATCTACCAGGCTCTCCGCATAAGCACCGAACCACAACCCAAATGAAGACGGCATGGCTATCTGCAGATGTGTATATCCCGGCATAAGCACGCCTTTATAACGGTTGCTCTGTGCAATCAAGACACGAAACAGACGCTCAACAGATTCTGCTATATCCTTTAAGCGCGCCCGCGTAAACAGTTTGAGATCAACCAGCACCTGATCATTTCGGGAACGTCCGCTATGAATCTTCTTCCCCACATCCCCCAAATCACGAGTCAGCATCAACTCAACCTGAGAATGAACATCTTCCACTCCATCCTCTATTACAAATTCGCCGCGTTCGGCAGATACATAAATTTTTTTCAGCCCCTCCAGCAAAACCTTCAGTTCATCAGGCTGCAGTAGGCCGATGCTTTCAAGCATCGTAATATGAGCCATCGAACCCAGCACATCGTATTTAGCCAAATAAAGATCCATTTCCCGATCACGTCCCACGGTAAACCGGTCAATCTCGGCATTCACCTGAACATTTTTCTCCCAAAGTTTCTGAGCCATAATATCTTTTTTATGCAAACATACAAATCAATAAGGCAGCACGGCCAACATATCAGCCAGTTTTTCCACACCGTCCTGCAAAGGCTTGGACACCATCGCTTTCATGAACATGTTCACCTCAGCGCGAATGGTCACTTTAATCTTTGCCTCGCTGTCTGAAACGGGCAGAATCTGAATCCAGAGGTTCAACGGGACCGGCGTCTTGTCACCTTCAAACTTGATGCATTTCATCGGCTCACGCTCAATGATCCGCAAGGACAAAGCAATGCCCTGAACTTTTATCGTAATGGAGTCCTGGTCGAAGCTCATGTCCTCCAGTTTCCCTCCCGACTTTTCCTTAATCTCATCCAAACGGTCATGCACCGAGTTCAAATTATTCAGATCCGACAATTTATTATATACCCGTTCCTGACTATAAGGAATATGCTTCACGCTACTTTCAAATTGTACAGCCATATTTTAAATAAAATACCAGTCCATAAAATAAAAAAAATTGTCATCCCAAGTAAAGCTGAACACCCTACTCAAGATGACACTTATTTCACATTTCCGAAGCGATTCAACTTACGATTACTTACCTGTCCAATGGGAAGGATCTTTTCTCCACGCCTGCAGTACAGGAATGTCTTCTTCATCAATATAGTCAGTCTTCAATGCCGCATCCAATACCGCATTGTAGTTGGTCAATGTAACCAGTTCCACTTTTGCATTCTTGAACGCTTCAACTGACACGTCAAAGCCATATGTAAACGAAGCGATCATTCCAATCACTTCACAACCGTCGCGACGGATAGCATCCACAGCCTTCAGACTGCTTCCTCCGGTAGATACCAGGTCTTCTATAACAACCACTTTCATGCCCGGACGAAGCTCTCCTTCAATCAGATTTTCCAATCCATGATCCTTAGGGCTGGAACGGACATAAACAAAAGGAAGATTCAGTTCTTCCGCAACCAGTGCCCCCTGAGCAATAGCTCCTGTTGCAACACCGGCAATAGCATCAACATTGCCGAACTTCTCAAGAATAATACGGCAAATCTCCAACTTTACAAAATTACGCAGTGCGGGATATGACAATGTTTTGCGGTTGTCACAATAAATAGGTGATTTCCATCCGGAAGCCCACGTAAACGGATTAGCAGGCTGGATTTTTACAGCCTTCACCTTCAGCAATTTTTCTGCGAATAATCTTTCCAAAGCTTTCATAACTCCAATTTATCTGATAAATTTTTCGCAAAAATATGGAAATACATCGGGAAAAGAAAATTTAACTGCTTTATTTTTATTAAAAATGAACGGATTACCCTGGAATTTATACGTTTTGTCAACACACAAACACAGACGAAACTGCAATCTGACAGATGCCGTAAAAAACAACCGGAACAATGTCTACGGCATTCAAAATCTCCCGTCATTTCGTCCAGGCCAGCGTCACGACACTGATCCGTATGCCCTCGATTTCCGAAAGTACATCTGCACATGCCTCAATCGTTGCCCCTGTAGTCAGCACATCATCTACAAGTACCACATGCTTACCCTTGAGCAGATTGCTGCCCGGTGCCAATGCAAACAGATTCTCCGTATTTATCCAGCGTTCAAAAGCTGACTTGCGGGTTTGGGTGCGATTGTTTCTCAAACGGCACAAAGCATCTGCCAGCACCGGTTTGCCGGCCACTTCCCCAATGCCTTTTGCCAACCATTCACTTTGATTATACCCTCTTTTATGATAACGTTTCGGATGGAGCGGCACAGGAACCAGGAAGTCTGCCTTATCGAGAAATCCCACATCCAACAGCCTGCCGGCCAACAACATGCCCATTTTAAAGCACACATCCTTTCTTCCTAGATATTTCATTGAAGCAAGAATCCGCGACACACTTCCTCCATGAGCATAATAATAAAGGGCAAAAGCTCTTTCGATCGGGAAACGCCCCCAGAAAAGCATTTCCATCTCATTCCCAGGAACACCCAGATCCCTTGTATAAGGCAACGACGACAAACAGGAAAAACAAATCAAGTCTTCCGAAAGGCAAAGCTTTTTCCCACAGACCAGGCAAAGACGAGGGAAAAACAACTCCCTGAAGTCAGTCCAGATACTCATCCGAAACACGCTGTTTGATTTGCTGCATGATTTCATCCATCGTAAACCCACGTCCGACAGCAAACCGTATCAACTTCCGGTTACGATCATAATCAGACACAGCCTTAACAGTCTTCGCCTTCTTCTCCAACAAATTCCTCAGAATATTCCTGTATTCCTCCGCATCAATTTCGGCAAGCCCCGACTCAATCTCCCCGGAGGACAATCTTTTCATACGCAACGCCTGCACAATCTTCATCCGCCCCCATTGGTCAAAGCGATATTTATCGCGCACAAAGAAACGGCAATAGCGGGTTCCATCCAGAAACCTTTCTTTGCATAAATGTTCCACGATGCGTGCAGCCATATCCTCGTCCGCCCCCCATCTCTTCAGTTTCTCCTCCACATCCGAAGGACAGCGCTCTGCCGCCACGCAATAAGCCTCAGCTTTCAGCGCCAACTCTTTTTCTGTATATTCTTTCATGGTTTTACAGCCTTTATCATACGGTTATTTCCAAACGAATCTTTCCTGAGTTCCACATTCTGATAACCCAAACGAACAAGCAGGTCAAACGTTTCCTTTCCGTATGCACGATTTATTTCAAAATAAAGGCATCCGCCTTTGTCGAGGATAAACATCCCCTGCCGCGCTATTTTCCGATAAAAAAGCAAAGGGTCGTCGTCCGGAACAAACAAAGCCTGTTCAGGTTCCCAATCAAGCACATTCCGTTCCATTCCCTCACGTTCCTTTTCAGTTACATAAGGAGGGTTGCTGACCAAGACATCGACATGTATTTCCGGAATCCCATCTGCAAGCACATCCACCCTGTCAAAAGCAACCGTCACACCATTGTGCCGGGCATTCGACGATGCAATCTGCAGTGCCAGTTCTGAAACGTCCCATGAAGTTACCGCAGCATCTGCCAAACGCTTGCCTAACGTTATTGCTATGCATCCGCTCCCTGTGCCTATATCCAACACACGGCAACCTTTACTCCCCGTCCAGTCAGCACAAATCCAGTCAACCAGCTCTTCGGTTTCCGGACGTGGAATCAAAACTCCCGGAGCAACACGAAATACAAGTCCTCCAAACTGACATTCGCCCAATATGTACTGCAACGGTTCATATTTCACCAGACGATTCAGAATATCTTCCAGCTTCTCTCTGTCCTTCTGAGGAATTTGCGTATCTTTGCCTGTATAAAGCTCAATGGCAGAAAAATGGAAAACGTCCGCAAGTATCCATTTCGCCATGGCTGAAGCTTCTTCAGCCGGATAATAAGGCATTAATGTTTCTTTAATATGTAAATATATGGGATGCATAGCATGCAAAAGTAAACATAAAAACTGAAGGAATATGACAAACGATGAAAAATATATGCACAGGTGCATACAACTTGCCGGAAACGGATTCTGCAATGCCGCTCCGAATCCGACTGTAGGGGCGGTCATTGTCCATAACGACCGTATCATTGGGGAAGGCTACCATATACGTTGCGGAGAAAGCCATGCGGAAGTCAATGCCATCGCCTCTGTCAAAGACGAAAGCCTGCTAAAAGATTCTACAATCTATGTCAGCCTGGAACCTTGCTCCCACTACGGCAAGACGCCTCCATGCGCCGACCTGATTATCAGTAAAGGAATTCCAAGGGTTGTTGTCGGCTGCATCGATCCGTTCTCGCTTGTATCCGGACGAGGCATCCAAAAGCTGAAAGATGCAGGAATTGACGTGAAAGTCGGCGTATTGGAAAAGGAATGCAAGAACCTGATCCGCCGCTTTATCACTTTCAACACCCAAAAACGCCCTTACATCACCTTGAAATGGGCTGAATCAGCCGACGGATTCATTGATGCCATTCGCGATAACGGAAAACCGGCAATCCTGTCAACGCCCCTCACTTCCATATACGTCCACAAACTGCGGGCGGAAAACAAGGCAATCCTTGTGGGAAGGCGCACGGCACTGTTAGACAATCCGTCGCTCACAGTACGCAACTGGCACGGCAACAATCCCATACGGGTTGTCATCGACCGCAAGCTGAGTCTCCCCGAAACGCTCCATCTGTTTGACAAGACAGTCCATACGCTGGTCTTCACAGAAAAAGAGCGGGCGGAAGAAACCAACCTCACTTTTATCAGAATCGACTTCGGGCAAGACATCATCCCGCAAATTCTCACCGAACTTTACAACCGGAAAATACAGACATTGCTCGTAGAAGGAGGGAGCATGCTGCTACAGTCTTTTATCGATGCAGAACTATGGGACGAGATTTACATCGAACATGCCCGGACAAAACTGTACGAAGGAGTTGAGTCCCCCCGTGTTTCATCCGGGCATGCCTCAGTATTCTTTTCCCGCGGCAGCTCAACAATACAGCATTACGTCAGAAACGGCAACTGAGTCCTGCCATAAAATAGAATCCTTGCTGCGGATATCCGTATGCAGTAAGATAATTCTTGTCCAACAAGTTATTCAGGCGGACGAACACATTCATCCGCTTGAACAGTTCATATTCCGCACCGACACACAAATTGTTGACCGCATCCGCCTTTTTTACGCCGGCAACCTCATTCCTGCCTTCATAATGATAATCAAGGGTGACATGCAGGTTATCCACGACTTTCCCTCGTGCTGCAAAATCTAAATCGAACTGCGGTTTCAGCAGAAGAAGACCGTCCATCTCTTCGGGGACATCCCATGCATAATAGTTTCCGGACAATGTAAAATCGATCCAGTCCAAATATGCATAAGAGAACGACATTCCCGCATAAGCTACTTTTGCCTTTTCCTGCACCAGCCCAGCATACCCAAACGGCGAACCATCTTCCAATCCGGGCAGCACAAACAAATCATTTTCTGTGATCCGGTACCCCCCCTGCAGTTTAAAGCCAAAACCCGCCAACGGCGAAGCCTTCAAGCCTAAACGCACGTCCAAAGGAGTGTAAGATGTCAAGAGCTGTCCATACTGCATCCAATACGGAGATACATGGTTCAAGCGGCGGAAATCATTCAACTCCGTGCCGCCGGTCAGATGCAGGAACAGTGTATAGGAAGAAGCGAAGGTATAATCCAGCATTACATCCGGCGCCCATTTCACTCCGCTGCCATTGGCTGTCTGCCAATCGACATGCGCTCCAATCCTCAGAGCCAGCCTGTCATTCTTCAAAGCATAATAAGGATTTATCTGCAACAGGGTATAGTCCTTCATAAACAACGAAGCGTCGTACATGACATTGTCCATGCAAAGCCCGATACCGACCTGCTGCTCCGGATTGATGGTACCAGCCATATAACCCAGCGTGTGAATGATTTTTTCAGATCCGCTTCCCATTGCAAGAGCATCGTATTTCCGGTCGAAGCTTCTGAAACCGGTCTGAACGGCAAACTCTACCGGCAATTCCTTGCCGTGCGAAGCAAGCCCTATGTAACCTTCACCGATCATGAAATGCTGGCGGTCCGTCGCCTCCGTATTACCCGGCAAGGTTTCTTCCGAAGGCATATAATTGAATACCTGAGAAGCAAACGCACCGCCCATTTTCAATGACACATTCCGGAAATCATGCCGGTAATCCAGCGAAGCGTCCGTCTTATAGAAACGTGAATTCCAGTTGTCCAAAGCTCCTGTCCGCGACAAATTCCCGTTCCGGCCATACATGGACGCCATCACTCCCAGTTGGTCTTTGTCCGATATATTCCACAGATAACTTCCTTTCAAATCAATATTGCCCAAATTGCCGTATGCCGCGCGCACATATCCGCGCGGTGCCTTTCCCTGCACAAATTCAGGCAACATCGGCGCCATCGGATCCGAATTCCATCGCTGAAGCAGATGCGGTGCCGTCGCATAGTCAATTTCCTGTTTTGCCACCGCAGGCTCCTCCATATTCGGCAGCACATTGATCTTGAAGGCATCCATCACCTCCGGGTTATATTGGTTTTCCACCACCACCGTACGGTTCAATACCGAATCGCTAACCGCCTGCTTCTGGGCAACAACACCCTGTGCAGCCAACAGTCCGCCGCAAACAAATAATATTTTAACACGTTCCATCATTTACTCTACACTTTTAAGTTTGGCCAATCGGGTTTCAATCATCTGCGCGATGTCATCATTCGCCTGATAGTTCTGCTGCAATGACAAAAGATACTGTTTGGCTTCCATGTCCTTGCCCAGTTTCATATACACATCCGACAACAGCACAAAGCTTCTTGCCAGCCAGTAAGCATGAGGCGTGCTGACTTCAATATAATCCAGCACTTCCTTTTCAGCTTCGCCTGTCTTTCCTTCATTAAAATACAGCTGCGCTACCAGATACTTCGCCTCTGCACCGTATACGTTGCGTGTATCAGCAGACAAGACTTTCAAGTCGGCTATTCCTTCACCCGTTCTCCCTTCCCGCACAAATGCCTTCGCGCGGCAGTACAACGCTTCATCCTTGATTTCCGGCAACAGTTTGCTGTGGGCCAGCAAAGCAGAAGCCGCAGAGATGATTTCTTTAGTGTCTTTCAGTGCGCTGCTGCTTCTGAGTGCTCCAAGCTGTGCCTGAACTCGCTCTTCCTCTGATGCCGAACGGTCGGCCAATAGCTTGTAAAGCCCCAAAGCCTTCGAATAGTCTTTGTCTTCGTATGCTATCGCCGCACTCATGGCCAGTGCCTCACCATAATACTTGCTTCCGGAATATTTCAGCACTTGCTCCAGATAAGTCAGCGCTTCCCGATAATCCTTGTGCTGATAAGCGATCAGCCCCAAATAATAAGAAGCGTCCGTACTGAACGCACCCTGCGGGAAAGACTGCAGATAGCGCACAAAACTTGCTTTAGCCTCGGCTACGTTCCCACGCAAATAAACACGCTCGGCAGCCACATAAGTGAGCGAATCACGTTCGCTGACGTCAAACGAGCCCCCTCCGGGCAAAGCAGAAGCAAAAGCCAGATAATCGTCGACTTTGTTCAAGTCTACATAGATTGCCCGCAGGTCACGCTGTGCCAGACGGGCCTCTTCGCTCCCCGGATAATCAGAAATAACCTTTTTATAAGCAGCAATAGCCTCGTCATAGCGGTCATTCTGATAATACAGCAAACCGATCTCGTTAGCAGCCTTGCGCGACAAGGCACTTTCGGGATAATGCCCGAGCAGCTCTTTATAGCGTCTGATGGCATTTTCAGTGTCGTCCATCTGCACGAAAGCACGTCCTTGTTCATACAGTGCATCATCCATATACTGCGATTGGGGATAATCGGTAATCAAACGGTTCAGCGTCTGGATCTTACCAGAGTAGTCACGCTGCAACCCCTTTACAAAGCCTTCTTGAAACAAAGAGTAGTCACCCAACGAAGCATCCATCTTCACAGCCTGACCGTATTGCTTTTCCGCTTCCGCAAAAAGACGGTTATAGAAATAGCAATCTCCGATACGGTTATACGAGTCGGCCAGCACCGAACGGTTCTCCAGCAGTCCGCCGTCGACGCAACGCTGGAACCATATCCTTGCCTTGTCATACAGCTTCTGTTTAAAATAGACATATCCCATGTTGTATAAAGCCAGCCCGTATTCAGCAGTCCGTTTGTCAAGAGCAAACTCCATATAGAGCCGGAAATCATTGGCGGCAGAGGCATACTGCCCCATACGGTATTCCGATTCGCCTCTCCAATAATAGGCATCTGCCTTTGTCTGCTGGTTATACTGCCCCTGCTGGAGCGAGCGGGTGAAATAGTTTGCCGCACCTTCAAAATCAGCCTGCGCAAACTGCTGGGTCCCCATCCGGAACAGCAATTTCTGCTTGGCCTCAAGAATGCGCGGCCCCGGACTGGATATCTTGTCAATGGAGCGCAAGGCCGCTTCATAGCTTCGGGTATTCATATACACCTCAACCAGATAATTGTCCACCTTCTCTGCATAAGGAGAGTTAGGATATTCGTTCAAGAAACGCTCGAACACGGTGACCGATTCGGCAAAAGGCGAATACGATGTTTCATGGATGCACAAGGCATAATTATATAACGCCTGTTCACGGACAGCCGGATCAAAATTCATCGACGAAGCGCGCTCAAACGCCATACGGGTCTGATTCCGCTCTTTCAACTGAAGTCCGGCCAGACCGATATGCAGATACGCATTCTGCGCCATCAGATCTTCCTTGCCTGTAACCTTTCCCAGGCATTCGACAGCCTTTGAATAGACTCCCGTCTTGAAATGACTCATGCCCAGTTTATACAAAGCATTCCGTTCGGGAGAAGAAGTCTGCCGGCAATAGCCGTCCAGCCAACGCACAGCCGACGCATAATCTTCCATTCCGAAAGCGGATTCTCCGGCAATACGCGCCATCTGCACGGCATACTTCTGGGCTGCATTGCGGTCTAAATAAGCCTCAGCCGTTTTTTTCGCCCGTACATAATCACCTGTTTTCAGGTAGATGTCCGCTATGTAGTAAGGTGCAAGCTCCGCATAGCTTCCGTTTTGCCCGACACGGAGAAAACCCTCAAGCGCCGGCTTATACTTGCCGCGCATATAGTCGATATAGGCAAGATTATACACAGCATCATCCCGATAGTCTGCACTCACCTCCTTCAGCACACTGAAGTCGAAAGCCGCCGCCGTCCAGTCTTCCGTTTTCAGAAAAGACGTTGCCCTTCTCAGCAGACATGCGTCGCGTTCCTCCGCGGGCAAAGCCTCCACCTCACATTGGCGGAAGACGGCAATGGCCTCACGATACTCCCCCTCAAAGAAATAAGCCGACGCAATCAACGAATAGACGCGATTGGCATAACGTGTTTCAGGATGCGCCGAAAGATAAGTCTTCAGCACGTCAATGCGGTCGGGCATACCCAGTTCGTAGGCTGTGCATGCCAGCATATAGTCGGCCTCATCGCGGAAGTCAGCCGTTTCCGCCTCGCTCACATACTGCGAGAGAGTCTGTCGGGCCGCTGCATAATCGTGACGGAGAAACAGTCGTTTCCCGTCGTTGAACAGACGTTCCGCTCCCGTCAATGGCTCAGTCTGCTGTGAAAAAGCAGCCACCGGCAAGGCGCAAAGCAGTCCGGCCGCCCATTTATATCCTTTGATTTTTCGTTTCATCTCTTTCCGTTATTATTTTCTATGTTCTTCCAAAAAGCGGGTCACTCCTTCACGCACCGAATCCAGTCCGAAATCCTCCGGATTCACCTTGTCAAGCGGCATCCAGAAAGAATCCGCCACGTCATCGTTCGCCTCGATCAGGCTGTCATCGGCCACCTTGCAGAGAAAGAACTGGTCGAGCGTATGCACAAGGAATCCGGAATACAGATACGTGTTCGGCAAAGAAAACAGATACTTCGCCTCCGTTACAGTCAGCCCGGTTTCCTCTTTCACCTCGCGGCTCACTCCTTCTTCGCCCGTTTCGAACATGTCGATAAAACCGCCCGAGAGGTCAAGCGTGCCCTTGGCCGGCTCTTTTCCTCTGCGGCACACCAACAGTTCATTCTTGTGGTTCAAGATAAAGGCTACGGTTGCCGCACTTGGATTGAAATAATATACAAAGCCGCAATCGGCACACTTCTTTGATTTCGCGTTGTGTATTTCAAAATGCTTCGAGCCACATTTCGGACAATACTTGAATAAATCTAACGGATGCATGGTTTCTGTATTTATCTTTAAAACTCCACAAATATAATGAATAAGAACAACAGATGCTACCTTTTCTTTATTTTATTCCCTTTCTGGAAGAAACAAGGTTTTGCGGAACTCCGGAAACAGCTGTTCCGTCCCGGAAGACAGAGCCGGAAAAGAAATTCCTTCCGGCATCCGCCAATCCGTCAAATCGCATATCTGAAACAAATTTTCCGCCCAAATAATATTTATTTCTGTCAAAATAGCAGATAAATAAAAAACTTTTTCTACATTTGCTTACAATATGATAAAAACCAGAACCATTTGAAATATGGAAAAGATTGATAAACTTGACAGGCAGATTCTGGAAATCATTTCACAGAATGCCAGAATTCCGTTCAAAGACGTAGCCGCAGAATGCGGAGTGTCACGTGCTGCCATCCATCAGCGTGTGCAAAGGCTGATTGATCTGGGTGTAATTATCGGCTCAGGATATCATGTAAACCCTAAAAGTCTGGGATACAGCACTTGCACTTATGTAGGAATCAAGCTCGAAAAAGGCTCCATGTACAAGAGCGTAGTGGCTGAACTGAAAAAAATACCTGAAATTGTTGAATGCCACTTCACCACTGGTCCATACACCATGTTGACCAAACTTTATTCAACCGACAACGAGCACCTGATGGACTTGTTGAACTCGAAGATTCAGGAAATCCCGGGAGTTACCGCTACAGAAACGCTTATCTCTTTGGAACAAAGCATCAAGAAAGAGATTCCTATCCGCAAAGAAGTTGAATGATGGAGTGGATAAAAGCGCTGCATTTTGACGGAATCATTATCGGAATATGCACTTTCCTCATCATCGGGATGTTTCACCCGATCGTCATCAAGGCCGAATATTACTGGGGAACCCGATGCTGGTGGATATTCTTGCTTCTGGGCATAGCGGGAATCGCCCTGTCGCTGCTCACGAACGACATTCTGATCTCCTCTCTGCTTGGAGTATTTTCCTTCTCTTCGTTCTGGAGCATCAAAGAGATATTCGAACAGCGCGAACGGGTACTTAAAGGCTGGTTCCCTATGAATCCCAAAAGAAGGGACGAATACGGAGCAAAGACAAAGGATTGAAAAGATACAGCGTGCGGAAACGAAAGCCTCGCCCGCCCTTAAACTTCAACCGGACGGAATCTCAAAGCGAGTCCTTTTCAAGGCAAGCGGCAGCAAAATGCCGCCTTCCTCTGCAGAAAGGAAACGTTTCTCACCGATGAAAAGTGCCTTCTTCTCTGGAAAGAATTCAGCCAGCCCCTTAAGAAAGTCTATCTCCAGCCTAAAGATATACATCTTCAATCTGAAGATATGTATCTCCAGGCTGGAGATAGACATCTCTAAGCCAGAGATACAGAATATCACGGACAATCGCCTGCTTTTAGCTGACATTCCATTCTTCTTGGCAAACGAACCGCAGCGTCTGCCGTTACGGATTATGCTTTAAAATCAGGCCGGACAATATTCCTGCAGCGGGAGTTCTCCTCTCAACGCTCCTATTGCATTCATGGCCAGTGCTCCCATCTCATCTTCACCGGGAATGACAACTATTGGAGCCAGCCCTTCGATCCATTCACGTATTCCTTCCACACAATAGTCGCTGAAAGCGATTCCGCCGGTCAGGATGATGGCATCAGTCTGACCGTGAAGCGCCACATGCATCGCGCCGATCTGTTTGGCCACCGCATAAAGCATGGAATCGAGCACCAGCTTGTGGTTTTTCGCGCCTGCGTGCGCCCAGCGGACAATGGTCGGCACATCGGTTGTTCCCAAATGAGCGATCAGACCTCCTTTGCCGTTCAGCATTTTCCTGATCTCCTTATAGGTATATTTTCCGCTGAAACAGAGATCCACAAGCTGGCGTGCCGGAACAGTTCCCGCACGTTCAGGACTGAAAGGACCTTCTCCATTCAGGGCGTTGTTCACATCAATGACCTTTCCGTGATGATGCGCACTGACTGAAATACCTCCTCCCAAATGAGCCACCACCAGATTCAGTTCTTCATACTTTTTCCCGATCCGTGACGCATAGTTTCTGGAAACCGCCCGACTGTTCAAAGCATGGAATATGGAGATACGCGGAATCTCCGGAATGCCGGTCAGACGGGCAAGAGCGCAAAGTTCGTCTGTCACCACAGGATCGGCGATAAACGACGGGCAGCCCGCTTCTCCGGCAATCTCATCGGCAATCCAAGCCGCCAGATTCGAAGCGTGTTCCATATCCGCATTCCACAAATCGTGTTTAATGCGCTCGTTTATGCGGTACACTCCGCCCGGCGTCGGTTTCAGCAAACCGCCCCGCGCCACCACTGCGTCAAACTCCAGGCGGATACCCGCACGCGCCAATGTGTCCCTCACGTGGCTGCACCGGTAATCATACTGCTCATTGATATGACGAAACGCAGCCAGTTCCTTAGACGGATGGCTCAGGCTGTCCTTCCATAAAGGACCGCTTTCGTCATATACGGCCAACTTGGTTGAAGTTGAACCGGGATTGATTACTAATATTCTCATATATGACTATTGATCTTGTTGATTTCCCGCCAGACACGCCAACGCCAGACTGTAGTATTTGGAGTTCCCCGAATCGCTCCGCGAAGGAACAACCACCGGAGCAATCGTTCCGGTCAGCATTCCCGCCATATTCGCATCGCCGAACAGCGACAAAGTCTTATAGAATGTGTTTCCTGACTCAATGTTCGGAAAAATCAAGATATCGGCATTCCCGACCACCGGCGACGAAAGCCCTTTGATGTCACCGCTATGCTTGTCGCATGCGGTCTTGGCATCCATCGGACCGTCTATAAACATTCTGCCGAATTTTCCTTCAGCGGCCTCCTGTTTCAAAGCCGCATAACTCAATGTATGCGGAAACTTCTCGTTGATCTTTTCCGTACAATGGATCAATGCCACACGCGGTTCGTCATTGCCGAACTTACGGCAGACAGAAATGTCATTCATGATCATGGCACGGAACTGTTCAAGCGTCGGACGAGGGATGACAGCTGCATCCGAAAAGAAAAGCAGCTTATGATAAAGCGGCACCTGAGCTACTGCCACATGACTCAGAACACCCCCTTCCGGCAACAGGCCGACTCCTTTCTTCAGCACCGCGCGCAACAGATTGTCTGTATTGATAAGCCCTTTCATCAAAATATCTGCCCCACCTGTCCGTACCAACTGTACTGCCAGAGCAGCGGCATCATCAGGAGTGGCGACCTCATAAATCCGGATAAAATCGGGAGAAGCCGACCAAAGATGCCAGGCCACATCGAGATGGGCAGAGTCTGTCACCAGAAGATATTCGGCTATCTCTTCCCTCAAACTGCGTATGATCACATACTCCGTATGGGGATCGTTCGGGCAGACAACCGCTACTTTACGCCTTATTCCTCTGGAGCGCAGGCAATTTACCAACTGAGAAAGCGTTTGAATCATATCCATATCATCAGATTTTAAACAAATATGCAAAATTTATTCGGATAAATCCCTATATTTGTCCGAATAGCAGAAACATTTAACGTATGGCAACAACTTTATCTTTCGACATCAGCTCAGAATACAGCAACCTGCATAGCCGTTTTCCCAACCACAAAAAAGGAGCGCCGCTCATCGGAATTACCGGAAACTTCAGCGACGGCAACCTCACCTTGGCTCCCGGATACTATCAGTCGGTCATTCAAGCCGGAGGAGTCCCTCTCATCATCCCTCCTTATGAAGACATGCAACTGCTTCTCAACATGCTCGACAGTCTGGACGGCATCCTTCTTTCAGGAGGCGGCGACATCAATCCCCTCTTTCTGGATGAGGAGCCGAAACCGGGTCTTCACAGCATAAACCCTTACCGCGACAGGCAAGAACTGATGCTTGTCCGGCTGGCGGCCAACCGCCAAATCCCCATACTGGGCATCTGCCGCGGCATACAGATAATGAATGCCGCATTGGGCGGATCGCTCTATCAGGACATCTATAGCGAAACGGACGGCACACTGCTCAAGCACAGCCAGGATATGGACCGCGCATTTGCCTCACATACGGTAGATATCGCGGCAGACAGCCTGCTGCACCGAATCATGCGAACGGAAAAGCTCCCGGTCAACTCATTCCATCATCAGGCCGTCAAATCGCCGGCACCCGGCTTTCGCGTTTCAGCAACGGCTCCCGACGGAGTGATCGAAGCTATCGAAAGCACAGAATACAAATCCATGCTAGGCGTACAATGGCATCCGGAATGCTTTCTGCTGAATCATGACAAGTGCATGATGCCTCTTTTCGGCTGGCTGATAAAGGAAGCGAAATCGTTTCGTGAAGCCAAACGAATCCACAAACGGCTGCTTACACTTGACACGCATTGCGACACGCCGATGTTCTTTGACCGGAACATCAATTTCGCCGCCCGCGATCCCCAAATCAAAGTCGACCTCCACAAGATGACCGAAGGACGGCAGGACGCAACCATCATGGTAGCTTATCTGCCTCAGAAAGAACGCACGGAAGAAGCTCTGCTGGCAGCGACAGCCAAAGCCGACCAGCTTTTGGACGAGATTGAAAGAATGGCGGCGATGAACTGTACGGCAGTAGACATCGCTTATACCCCAGCGGACCTGTTCCGATTGAAGCGTGACGGAAAAAAGGCCATTATGCTCGGCATCGAAAACGGCTATGCCATCGGAAAAGATTTGAACAATGTGGAACGCTTCCGCAAGCGGGGAGTCGTATACATGACGCTATGCCATAACGGAAACAATGACATCTGCGGATCGGCACGCTACAACGACGAGAATCTGGGAGTCAGTGAATTCGGCGAGCAGGTAATCAAAGAAATGAACCGCGTGGGCATGGTCGTCGATCTGTCGCACGCAGGTGAACGCACTTTCTATGAAATACTGGAAATCAGTCCGCTGCCTCCGGTATGCTCTCATTCTTCATGCCAAAGCTTATGCAATCATCCGCGCAATCTGACAGATGAGCAGCTGAAAGCCATTGCACGGAAAGGAGGAACCGTGCAAATATGCCTCTACAGCGGCTTTTTGCACTCCTCCCGAGAAGCTACCATCTGCGATGCCGTCGAACACCTCCATCATGCGGTCAATATCATGGGCATAGACCATGTAGGAATAGGCAGCGACTTCGACGGCGACGGGGGAATCATCGGATGCAACGACTCTTCAGAACTTATCAATTTCACCCGCCGCCTGCTGTTCGAACGCTACAGCGAACAAGATATTCAGAAAATATGGGGAGGCAATTTTCTCCGGATTATGGAAGAAGTGCAGAAGCAGGCTGGAAGATAAAAGGGAAGAAAAATCAGGCAAAAAACAAATCCATATACAAATAAATTATAACTTTACACCGATAAGACAAAAAGATATGATTTCATATAAAAACCTATTGGTAACATTGGCTTTTCTTTCGGGAAGCGCACTGATTTCTTGCGGAAGCAGCAAGAAAAACAGCAGCCAGACAGAAGAGGCTGCCTCCCAAACGATTGTTCCGGCTCCCGCATTCAATGCAGACAGCGCTTATTCATATATCGCTGCACAGGTCAGCTTCGGGCCGCGCGTACCGAACTCTGCCGCACACAAGAATTGCGGAAACTATCTGGCCGGACAACTGGAAAAGTTCGGCGCAAAAGTATACAGTCAATACGCCGACCTGATGGCTTATGACGGCACCATCCTGAAAGCACGCAACATCATCGGTTCATACAAGCCGGAAATGAAGAAGCGGGTGCTGCTCTGCGCACACTGGGACAGCCGCCCCTATGCTGACCAAGATGAAGAAAAATTCCACCAGACGCCTATCGACGGAGCCAACGACGGAGCAAGCGGTGTAGGAGTCTTGCTGGAAATCGCACGGCAAATCCAGATGAAAGCTCCGGCAATAGGCATCGACATCGCTTTCTTCGATGCGGAAGACTACGGAATTCCCGAGTTCTACCGAGGGACTTACAAATCCGACACATGGTGCCTTGGCGCACAATACTGGGGACGCATCCCCCATGTCAGCGACTACAAGGCACGCTTCGGCATTCTGCTTGACATGGTAGGAGCCAAAGACGCCACTTTCTATTACGAACGTTTCTCGGCACGTACGGCCAACAGCCCAATGAAGAAAATCTGGAAGATGGCCGAACAACTGGGATACGGACGATACTTCATCAAACAGGAAGGAGGAGAGGTGACAGACGACCACGTCTACGTCAACCAGTTCCGCCAAATCCCATGCGTTGACATCATTCATTATGACGAGCAGGGCGATACGGGGTTCAATCCGACATGGCATACAACAGACGATACGATCGAACATATTGACAAAGCAACACTCCAGGCTGTAGGACAGACCGTAATGGGAGTAATCTACAATGAAAAATAATCAACATAAAACGAACGACAATGAAAACGATCAATGAACTTCAGAATGAAGTAATAGAGGAATTCAGCGACTTTGAGGATTGGATGGACAAATACCAGCTGCTCATTGACTTGGGAAATGAGCAGGAAGCCCTCGATCCCAAATATAAAACCGACCAGAATCTGATTGACGGATGTCAGAGCAGGGTATGGCTTCAGGCTGATCTCGTAGACGGGAAAGTCATCTTTCAGGCAGAAAGCGATGCGCTGATCGTAAAAGGAATCATCGCGCTGCTCATAAAAGTGATATCAGGGCATACGCCAGACGAAATTCTGGATGCAGACCTGTATTTCATTGAAAAAATCGGTCTGAAAGAGCACCTCTCACCGACACGCAGCAACGGACTACTGGCCATGGTGAAACAGATGCGTATGTATGCGCTTGCGTTTAAGGCAAAAGCGCAAGAACAAGAAACAAACTAAAACAACACCGTATGAAAGAATTTCTCCGAAGTACATTAGCCACGATTGCGGGCATATTCATTTGCGGATTCATTTTCGCCATTCTGGGAATCACAACAATGGCAGGGCTGCTGGCAACATCTGCCACAGAAACCGTAGTGAAGGACAAGTCTGTCTTTACGCTCGACTTGCAGGGGGTGGTTGACGAACGTTACCAACCAAGCCCCATCGACCAGTTTCTGGATGACAACATGTCTATGACTATGGGACTGGACGACATTCTGGCTTCCATACGCAAGGCCGAAAAAGACAAACATATCAAAGGAATATACCTGAACAGCGGAGCATTGGTGTGTTCCAGCGCCTCCCTGCAAGAGATACGGAATGCTCTGGCTGATTTCAAGAAAAGCGGAAAATTTCTGATTGCATACAGCGATGCTTACACACAGGGGGGGTATTATCTGGCGAGCGTCGCCGATAAGGTTATTGTCAACCCGGCCGGAAGTCTGTCATGGCATGGTCTGGCTGCCGAAAGTATGTTCTACAAAGATCTGCTGGACAAAATAGGCGTAAAAATGCAGGTTTTCCGTGTCGGAACTTACAAGTCGGCTGTAGAACCCTATATCGGTACGGAGATGAGCCCGGCCAACCGCAAGCAGACACAAGCTTTCATTCATTCAATATGGAACGAGATGCTGGAGGATGTCGCAGAATCACGCAATGTAAGCAAAGACTCACTGAACGCACTGGCGGACAGAAATATGGATTTCCAACCGGCACAGACATACATAGAGAACGGACTGGCCGATACGCTGATGTACAAGGATGAGGTGCTGGCCTACCTGAAATCATTGACAGAAACAGAAGAAGATGATGAACTGCGCACTTTGACGCTGGAAGACATGATCAACGTTTCGTCCAAAAAGCCGAAAAACAAAAGCGGAAACATTATCGCTGTATATTATGCAACTGGCGACATCGACAATGGCAGCTCCTACGATGAAGGCATCAATTCTGAGAAGGTATGCAAGGACTTGCGTGACCTGCGGAAAGACGAACATGTAAAAGCTGTAGTGCTCCGCGTGAATTCTCCGGGTGGAAGCGCATACGGATCGGAACAGATCTGGCGCGAAGTTTCACTGCTGAAAGCTGAAAAACCGGTAGTCGTATCAATGGGCGATTATGCAGCCTCCGGAGGTTATTATATCTCTTGCGCCGCAACAAAAATTGTAGCCGAACCTACGACGTTGACCGGCTCCATCGGTATTTTCGGACTGGTTCCGGACATCTCACAACTGATGACTGATAAACTGGGGCTCCGCATCGACGGGGTGAAGACCAATAAACTTTCCGACCTTGGCAGTATGGGACGCCCGCTGAACGAAGAAGAAGGCGCACTGATCCAGCACATGGTAAATAACGGATACGAACTCTTTACCAAACGCTGCGCAGACGGACGAGGCATGTCTGTCGATTCCATCAAAAGCATTGCAGAAGGACGCGTCTGGACAGGATCTATGGCAAAAGAGCTGAATCTGGTGGACCAACTGGGAGGACTGGACACGGCAATATCTCTGGCCAAAGAGCTCAGCGGCACGGACGAATACAACCTGATCTGCTATCCGGAAAAGGAAGATTTCTTTACCAGTCTGATCAGTACGGGCAAAGGACGCTACATCAAGAGTCAGCTGAAGCAGGCTTGCGGCGAATTCTACAACGAACTGCTATTGCTCAAAAACATCAACAAAGCAGACCGTCTGCAAGCTCGCATGCCGTTTGAACTGCACATCCGATAAAACCAGGAATCCATGCACAAGAACAAGCCCAAAATATATTGGGGGTTATGGCCTGTCAGTATGCTATACGGAATCGGAGCAAGCATCCGCAACAAGCTTTTCGATTGGGGAATGCTGCGCTCCCGCTCCTTCCCGTTCCCGCTGATATGCATTGGAAATCTGACGGTAGGAGGAACGGGAAAAACTCCTCACACGGAGTATCTGATCCGTCTGCTGAAAAAGGAGTTCAAAGTAGCGGCATTAAGTCGGGGATATAAACGGGAAACAAAGGGTTTTGTGCTTGCTTCCTCATCAAGCACAGCTGCCGAAATCGGAGATGAGCCGTTCCAGATGGCACGCAAATTTCCAGACATTACAGTAGCCGTAGATGCAGACCGCTGCGAGGGCATCAATTTGATACAAGAGAAATGCCCGGCAACTGAAGTGATTCTGCTTGATGACGCTTTCCAGCACCGTTATGTAACCCCCGGACTATCGGTTTTGCTGACCGACTACAACCGCCCGATTTACGAGGACCAGCTATTGCCGGCAGGAAGGCTGAGGGAAACACGGAACGGTAAAAAACGCGCAGATATGATCATCGTAACAAAGTGCCCCGCCGGATTGTCTGACACGGAACAAGAAAGTATAAAAAGGAAACTTCAGCCTCATTCCGGACAGGAAGTTTTGTTTACAACCATGAAATACGGCAAACTACAGCCTCTGTTCGCCAATGCCGCCGAACGTTCACTCGACAGCCTGAAGAAACAGGAAGAGATTCTTTTGCTGACAGGCATTGCTTCACCCGATGGTCTGGCAAAAACATTGAGGACACATTGCGACAAGGTTCGCCTGCTGGCGTTTCCCGACCATCACGCATTCGACAGGCAAGATTTGCAAAAGCTGGAAAGAATGTTCGGGCAACTGACGGCAGACAGAAGGCTAATTGTTACGACAGAGAAAGACGCGGCACGGCTAAGAATGCACCAATTGAGCAACGTGCTTAAAGAATCGATCTACACACTTCCTATAGAAGTGGAATTTATAAATAAACAAGAAACTATATTTAACCAAAAAATAATCGAGTATGTTAGAAAAAATTCAAGAAACAGCAGCATTCATCAAAGCTAAAATGCACACTCAACCGGAAACAGCAATCATTCTGGGAACCGGGCTGGGCAGTCTGGTACAGGAAATAACTGATGCATACGAAATCAATTATTCGGACATACCCAACTTCCCTGTGTCAACCGTAGAAGGACACAAGGGAAAACTCATCTTCGGAAAACTGGGAAACAAGGATATAATGGCCATGCAAGGACGTTTTCACTTTTACGAAGGCTACTCGATGCAGGAAGTAACCTTTCCGGTACGTGTCATGCGCGAACTTGGCATCAAAACCTTATTCGTTTCCAATGCAGCCGGAGGCATGAATCCCGATTTTGAAATCGGAGATTTAATGATTATCACCGACCACATCAACTTTTTCCCGGAGCATCCGCTACGCGGCAAGAATATCGAATACGGTCCTCGCTTCCCGGATATGAGCGAAGCTTATTCAAAAGAAATCATTAACCACGCATTGGAAATCGCCAAAGAAAAAGGCATAAAGGTACAGCAGGGAGTATATATCGGCACACAAGGCCCAACCTTTGAAACGCCTGCAGAATATAAGATGTACCATATCCTCGGCGGAGATGCGGTGGGAATGTCAACCGTTCCGGAAGTTATCGTTGCCAACCATTGCGGAATCAAGGTTTTTGGAATCTCCGTTATTACAGACTTAGGCGTAGAAGGAAAAATTGTGGAAGTTTCGCATGAAGAGGTGCAAAAAGCAGCAGACGAAGCGCAACCACGCATGACAACCATTATGAGGGAACTTATTAACAGAGCATAAAAGACCATGCACGAAGGACAAAGAACAGAAATCTCAACTCTAGGCGAGTTCGGCTTGATCAAGCATTTAACTCAAGGCATCAAACTTCAGAACCCGGAAACGGTTTATGGTGTAGGAGATGATGCTGCAGTCATGAACTTTTCAAACAAACAGGTGCTGATGACCACAGACCTGCTGATGGAAGGCGTTCATTTTGATCTGGTATATACTCCACTGAAGCATCTGGGATACAAAGCGGCAATGGTAAACTTCTCGGATATCTACGCAATGAACGGTACACCGAAACAAATAACAGTTTCGCTGGCCATATCAAAACGTTTCTGTGTGGAAGATCTCGAAGATTTTTATGAAGGATTAAAACTGGCCTGCCAACTACACCACGTTGACATAGTAGGAGGCGACACAACTTCATCAGTCACGGGAATGGCAATTTCCATCACCTGCATCGGTGAAGCAGACAAAGGCCAAATAGTATACCGCAACGGAGCTCAAGATACAGATCTGATCTGTGTTTCTGGTGATTTGGGAGCTGCCTACATGGGGCTTCAGCTGCTTGAACGAGAAAAAGCCGTATTTAAAGGCGAAAAAGACGTTCAGCCGGATTTTGCCGGGAAAGAATATCTGTTGGAACGAATTCTGAAACCGGAAGCCAGAAAAGATATAATCGAGAACCTTGCCCAGGCTGGCATCAAGCCCACTGCCATGATGGACGTTTCAGATGGGCTTTCATCGGAACTGATGCATATCTGTTCACAAAGCAATACAGGCTGCCGGATTTATGAAGAAAGAATTCCAATCGATTATCAGACCGCTGTCATGGCCGAAGAGTTCAATATGAATCTAAGCACTTGTGCCTTAAATGGCGGAGAAGACTACGAGCTGCTGTTCACCGTACCTTTGACAGCGCATGAAACGATTTCTGAATTAAAAGATGTCAAGATAATCGGCCACATTACAAAACCGGAACTTGGCTGTGCTCTCGTCACTCGTGACGGCAATGAATTGGAGTTGAAAGCTCAGGGGTGGAACCCTTTGAAAGAATAAGCCGCAAAAAATCACATCACAGCATCCCAAGGCAATGAATCCATTGCATTAGGATGCTGTTTTTCATATCAAGAGAGCCGTAAAAGCAAAAAAATCATTTTTTCCTTTCTAAAAGTTTGTCAGTTAAAAAAAATGCACTACCTTTGCAAGCGCAATCAAATAAGACAGCAAGGTGCCATAGCTCAGTTGGTAGAGCAAAGGACTGAAAATCCTTGTGTCCCCGGTTCGATTCCTGGTGGCACCACTTTGAAGAAAAGCAATTAGCAGTAAACTCCTGATTTCCATACGAAATCGGGAGTTTTTGTTTTCCCGCAGGACGCAAAACAACCAATGCCGTGCCCTCGTGGGGAAAGAGGATTTGAGATATCAGATCGTCTATAACCTGGAAATGATATTTGCGCTTGCCTTTCAGATTAATACTTATCCGGCCCAACAATTACGTGAGCATATAATAAGCAGACTGTTCCAATCTGAAAAGTCAATGATTATCTGCATGATGAATGGTAATCATAAATCATATCTAAAATACTGATAAATATTGATTTCACTATTTCGTGCGGATAATAATCCGCAAAATTTGCGGTTAATTATCCGCAAAACCGTATATTTGCAGAAAACAGTGATGCCTATGTATATACATGCACATAAAGAATGGCCTTCCTTTTCGTGGAACAAGGAACTTGTCGGTGAGAAACTGAACAAGGTAAATAAGGCTGTCGGTTATCTGATGGGACGCCTTAGTGTAATCGGTTTTAACGACAAGATGTCTGCCGTAGTTGAATCCATCTCTCATGACATCATTGCATCATCAGAAATTGAAGGAGTGGAATTGAACAATGAACAGGTACGTTCATCTGTAGCCCGCAAACTCGGAGTACAACTACCGAATCCGACCGAATCTTCACGATATATAGACGGAGTAGTGGAAATGGCACTTGATGCAACCGTCAATTTCAACAGTCCGCTTACCCATGAAAGACTATTCGGCTGGCACAACTGCCTGTTTCCTACCGGATGGAGCGGTCCAACGAAAATTGATGTAGCCCGATACCGCAGTGGAGATATGAAAGTTATTTCTGGAATGTTCGGTCGGGAAAAGGTACATTATGTAGCACCTGCCCCTGAAAGAATAGACGAAGAAATGAATCGGTTTCTGGACTGGTTCAATTCAGATACACATAACGGCTATGTAAAATCAGCGATAGCCCATTTGTGGTTTGTCTGCATCCATCCTTTCGATGACGGAAACGGACGAATCGGACGAGCCATTGCTGATATGGCACTTTCACAGGCTGAAAACTCAAAGATGCGTTTCTTCAGTATCTCCCATCAGATAAACAAAGATAAAAAACAGTATTACGACATATTGGAGAAAACACAGAAGGGAGATTGCGAGATTACTGAATGGATCATCTGGTATCTTGACTGTCTGCTCCGTTCTGTCGAGCAATCCGACGAAACATTGTCAAAGGTTCTTAACAAGGCCATATTCTGGCAAACCCATGCCGAAACAGTCCTGTCCGAACGACAACGCGAAGTCTTGAATTTATATTTGGACGGTTATCCCGGCAAACTGACGGCTAAGAACTGGGCAAAACGTGCAAAGGTATCACCTGACACGGCTGCACGTGATATAAAAGATCTGGTAGAGAAAGGCATTTTGATACCCAAGAAGGGGCGGGTTCGTGACGTATCCTACGGAATACGGTGCAGTGAGTCTATCCTCGTCATTCCCATGCCTGAAGATTTATAATTATTCACCATACAAGCAGAAAGGCTATGTGCGGTTTTGATGAACCTATGCCACACAACTGTTCCGCCTTTCTTTTATTTACTGCTCATATATGCTTCCCCGCAATTCTCCTGAAGCATATTCTCCATATCACTCGCCCGGTAAAGAATCTTACAAAAAAAATCAGGAAAGCATTACGCTTTCCTGACCATATTCTCTATAAAATAAGAATGAACTGTGGTGTCTTCTCCAAGTTCCGGATGGAAAGAGGTGACCAGCATGTTCCGCTCACGAGCAGCCACAATGTGCCCTCCTACAGCAGACAAGACTTCAACTCCATCTCCCGCCCGTTCAATATACGGAGCACGGATAAAGGTCATCGGAATACGCTTCCCTGCAAATTCGTCCTCCGTAAAGAAACTGCCTAACTGACGGCCGTAAGCATTACGCTTTACACAAATATCCATCAGCTGAAGAAAACGCCTGGAGTCGTTCTCCACATCTTTAGCAAGCAGAATCATTCCGGCACATGTTCCAAACACAGGGAGTCCTGCCCCTATCCTCTCACGCAGCTCACTCATCATATCCAAACTGTCCATAAGTTTGCCGATAGCAGTACTCTCGCCGCCCGGTATGATCAACCCCTCCATAGGCACACAGAGATCTTCTTTCTGACGTATCTGAAAATGCTCTACTCCCAATCGGCCGAGCATGGCTTCATGTTCTGCAAAAGCTCCCTGCAATGCCAATACACCTATTTTCAACATATCATTTACCTCTTTCGGCCATCAACAGAGTGATTTCGTCTTCATTGATTCCTACCATCGCCTCACCCAAGTCGGCAGAAACTTCCGCAAGCAAAGCCGCATCGGTATAGTTGGTGACGGCCTGCACGATAGCGCGCGCTCTCTTTTCAGGATTTCCTGACTTGAAGATACCTGAACCTACAAACACGCCTTCAGCTCCCAGCTGCATCATCAAAGCCGCATCTGCAGGAGTAGCCACACCTCCGGCTGCAAAGTTCACTACGGGCAACTTTCCGTTCTCATGCACATAACGCAGCAAGTCCAGAGGCACTTCAAGCTCTTTCGCTTCATTATACAGTTCGTCTTCAGCCAATGCCTGTATCCGACGGATATCACGCATCATGCTCCGCATATGAGTCACCGCCTGAATCACATCGCCAGTTCCCGGCTCCCCTTTCGTACGGATCATCGAAGCTCCCTCCGCAATACGGCGCAATGCTTCGCCCAGATTCTTTGCCCCGCACACAAACGGCACTTTAAACTTGGTTTTATCGATATGATACACCCCGTCAGCAGGAGTGAGCACTTCGCTCTCATCGATATAGTCAATTTCAAGCGCTTCCAGGATCTGAGCTTCCACAAAATGTCCGATACGGACTTTGGCCATCACCGGAATGCTCACTGCGTCTTGAATGCCTTTAATCATTTTAGGATCACTCATACGGGCAACTCCGCCAGCCGCACGGATGTCTGCCGGAATCCGCTCCAGCGCCATGACAGCTACCGCACCTGCCTGTTCGGCTATTTTAGCCTGCTCAGGGGTGGTTACATCCATAATCACACCACCTTTCAACATTTGAGCCAAGTTCTTATTCAGCTCATATCTTTCGTTTTTCATGACAAGAGTTATTTAAATTGATAAACGCCGCAAATATAGGGAAATATATTCCAGAATAACAAGCAAGAGATAAGAAACTTTGCAATCTCCCGACGAAAACAAGGAAGTTCCATCAGGCTCCTGCTTCGCCAAGGCGCGCCAGGACTGATTCCAGAATACATTTTCTATTTCACAAAACAAAAAGAGGGCGTGCCCCAGACACGCCCCCAGTATTTATCTGATTGAAATTGGCAATTACAATTTCGGACCAGCAGCAACCAAAGCCTTACCAGCTTCATTTCCTGTGAACTTAGTGAAGTTCTTGATGAAACGGCCAGCCAAGTCTTTAGCTTTTTCATCCCACTGAGCAGCGTCAGCGTAAGTGTCACGCGGGTCAAGGATCTTCGGATCTACGCCCGGCAATTCAGTCGGAACAACGAAGTCGAAGTACGGGATAGTCTTAGTCGGAGCTTTGTCGATAGAACCGTCCAAGATAGCGTCGATGATACCACGAGTATCGCGGATAGAGATACGCTTGCCAGTACCGTTCCAGCCAGTGTTAACCAAGTAAGCCTTAGCACCAACCTTGTTCATCTTCTTAACCAGTTCTTCTGCATATTTAGTCGGGTGCAGAGTCAAGAAAGCAGCGCCGAAGCAAGCAGAGAATGTCGGAGTCGGTTCAGTGATACCACGTTCTGTACCTGCCAATTTTGCAGTAAATCCAGACAAGAAGTAGTACTGAGCCTGTTCCGGGTTCAAGATAGATACCGGAGGCAATACACCGAAGGCATCAGCTGACAAGAAGATTACTTGGTGAGCGTGAGGACCTTTAGATACCGGCTTAACGATGTTGTTGATGTGGTAGATAGGATAAGAAACACGAGTGTTTTCTGTTACGCTCTTATCAGCGAAGTCGATCTTACCGTCAGCAGCAACTGTAACGTTTTCCAACAGAGCGTCGCGTTTGATAGCGTTGTAGATATCCGGTTCTGATTCTTTATCCAGGTTGATAACTTTTGCGTAGCAACCACCTTCGTAGTTGAATACACCTTCGTCATCCCATCCGTGTTCGTCGTCACCGATCAATTTACGTTTCGGGTCGGTAGACAAAGTAGTCTTACCTGTTCCAGACAAGCCGAAGAAGATAGCTGAGTCAGTTCCTTCCATGTTGGTGTTAGCAGAGCAGTGCATAGAAGCGATGCCACGCAACGGGTTGAAGTAGTTCATCATTGAGAACATACCCTTCTTCATTTCACCGCCGTACCAAGTATTCAGGATAACCTGTTCTTTAGTAGTCAGGTTGAATACAACAGCTGTTTCTGAGTTCAAGCCCAGTTCTTTGTAGTTTTCAACTTTAGCCTTAGAAGCATTGTAAACCACGAAGTCAGGTTCGAATGATTCCAGTTCTTCAGCTGTCGGGCGGATGAACATGTTAGTTACGAAGTGAGCCTGCCAAGCAACTTCCATGATGAAACGCACGCAAAGGCGAGTTGCAGGGTTGGCTCCGCAGTAACCGTCAACTACATACAACTTCTTGTTTGAAAGTTCTTTAGCAGCCAAGTCTTTCAATACGTTCCAAGTTTCAGTAGTAACAGGCTTGTTGTCATTTTTATATTCTTCAGAAGTCCACCATACAGTGTTTTCACTTGTAGCGTCTTTTACCAAGAATTTATCTTTAGGAGAACGACCTGTGTAGATACCGGTCATTACGTTTACTGCACCCAGTTCAGTTACCTGACCTTTTTCATAGCCTTCCAGACCAGCTTTTGTTTCTTCAGCGAACAATACGTCGTAAGAAGGATTGTGTACGATTTCTACGGTTCCATTGATACCGTACTTAGTAAGATCTAATTTTGCCATTTTTCAATTGATTAATTGGTTATTATATCAAATGTTTATTTGCATTTTTATTTATCAAGGCTTTACAAAGATGCTCAACAACATCTTCTATTTCCTTTTGGCGCTACAAAAGTAGCAGTTATTTTTTTATTCAAAGAACTTATTACTGAAAAAAATCCGTAATAATCCAAAGTTTTATACTTGTGTAACAAATTTGACAAATCCAGTTAGCAAATCAATTTTATTTCGTTTCTTTGCAGTCGGAAAAAACATCAAACCCTGACAATTTTATCAGTTGAAACACAATTATGAAAATCATCAATTTCAACACTCACAAATCGATTCTGAACCAGTTCCTGTCTGAACTGCGCGACGTGGACATACAGAAAGACAGCATGCGTTTCCGCAGAAATATCGAGCGCATCGGTGAAATCATGGCGTACGAAATCAGCAAGGAACTTTTATACGGCCCGAAAGCCATAAAAACTCCCCTGTCTACAGCCATCGAGAACGTGCCGGCCGAGCAGCCTGTAATCGCAACGATCCTTCGCGCCGGGATTCCGCTCCATCAAGGCTTCCTGAACTACTTTGACCATGCGCAGAACGCTTTTGTTTCCGCATACCGGAAATATACGGACGAAGAGCATTTCGACATCCACATCGAGTATATAGCTTCTCCACGCCTGGACGGAAAGACACTGATTCTTACTGACACCATGCTTGCCACGGGGGCATCAATGGAGTATGCTTACGAGGCCCTGCTGACCAAAGGACAGCCTGCCCACATCCATATCGCATCTGTCATAGCCAGCCAGCAGGCCGCAGAGCATATCCGGAAAGTGTTTCCGGAAGACAAGACCACACTGTGGTGCGGCACCATCGACCCTGAACTGAACGAACATGCATACATTGTTCCGGGACTTGGAGATGCCGGAGATTTGTGCTACGGAGAAAAAGAATAAAAAAGGCCTCGGCAGGATATGATTCCAACCCTGCCGAGGCTCTATTATCAGTTTATGCAAAACGACATATCACTCAACCGTAAAGCAATATACCATCAACGCCTTTTCATCTTTTGATTCAGGATTTGACTGCAGAACGCCATATTCTCCAGGGCCGGGATCAATGGACAACAAATAAGAACTTTCTCCATAACGCTTGGCCTGGTAATCAACCAGCTGCTCTATTCCGGAAGAGCTGCCTTTGAATGTGTTTATTTTTCCAATCTCGCAGCGTCTTTCCTTCTTCTTCTGTTCAAAGCGTATCAGCTGGATAAAAGAATTCGGATCCTGCCTGTTGTCAGCCGCCTTCACAATCAGCCTGTACGTGCAGCCGGGTTTGGCGACGCACGACGACGTAACGCCGTCCACATGGATTCTTGTTTTCACCGAGCCTATCCCTGTCAGATACAAAGAGGCACCCGCCTTCGACTTTATCTTGCCCCAGCTCTTTTCCAAAGGTGCAGCAACAGTGTCAGTGCCTGCAATGCTAAGCAGGTTGGTTTCGCCTATAAATTCAGGCTCATAAGGAAAGGATGAAACAGCCTGAGCCTTACCAGCCACAAACATTGCGGAGAGAGCCATAAATGCCAACAGTTTCTTCATCATAGCCATGCTTGTTTTGACAATAATCCTTGCATGCCGTCACTTCACCTCCCACGTGTCATTCGTGTCAAGCAGCTCGGCAAAAGTATGATAGTTCTTCTTTGCGGCAACCTCCTCAATCTGAGCTTCCACGGCTTCATCATAAGTCGGAGCCTCCACATCACGGATCACGCCTAATGCTATAGGGAAATCCGGACCTTCCATCAGAGCCAGCTTCAGTTGGAGCGTATGATCCTCGCAATGCGCATCGTGAACCAGAATATCCTTTTCGGTCACACCGTTCTCACCCAGCTTCACCACTTTCAGGCCGAAACCTTCTTGAGCCAGTCCGTATTCCCGGTTCGGACCGAAAAGCATCGGCTTGCCGTGCTCCAGATAGATGGCATTCTTCTCGCGGTCTTCCTTCTTGGCCACTGCATTGTGCGTGCCGTCATTGAAGATGACGCAGTTCTGCAGCACCTCAACCACCGAAGTTCCCTTATGTTTCGCCGCCGCTTTCAATACTTCTACCGAAGGACCTCCGTCAACTGCCGCGCAACGGGCAAAGAAGCGTCCGCGCGCGCCGAAACAAAGCTCGGCCGGACGGAAAGGATCTTCCACGGTTCCGTAAGGAGAAGACTTGCTGACAAACCCACGCGCCGAAGTCGGAGAATACTGCCCTTTGGTCAGTCCGTAGATACGGTTGTTCAGGAGTACAATGTTAATGTCCACATTCCGGCGGATAGCATGAATGAAGTGGTTTCCTCCGATAGCCAGGCCGTCGCCGTCACCCGAAATCTGCCAGATGGAAATACCCGGGTTAGCCACTTTCGCCCCGGTGGCAATGGCGGCCGCACGCCCGTGAATGGTGTGCATCCCGTATGTGTTCATATAATAAGGCAAGCGCGAAGAACATCCGATGCCGGAAATCACCGCAATTTCATGGGGCGGCACTCCAATCTCTGCCAACGCTTTGTGAAAAGAGTTCAGAAAGGCATGGTCGCCACACCCCGGACACCAGCGTGGCTGTCCGAATTTATAGTCTGCTGCTGTATATTTCGTTTCGTTCATGATTAGTCCCTCCTTTATTTAAAATAGCTTGGAAAAAGCGTCCACCAGCTCCTGCACCACAAAGGGCTGTCCCTTCACCTGATTGAACTGATGCAGACGGATACCCTCCACCTTCATTCTCAGATAGCCGGCAAGCTGGCCCATGTTCTGCTCAGCCACCACAATATTCTTATAACGGCGCAGCACCTCTTCGGTATTCTTCGGCAACGGATTGATAAAGCGGAAATGAGCAAGAGCCGCCTTCTTCCCCTGCGCATTCAACACGTCCATAGCCGAATGCAGGTGCCCGTAGGTTCCTCCGAAGCCTACAATCAGCAAATCGGCATCCGGATCTCCCTCCACTTCAAGCAAAGGTATGGCATCTGCGATTTTGGCCACCTTTTCGGCACGGAGCTGCGTCATCAGGTGATGGTTTTCCGGCTCTGTAGAGATAGCTCCCGTTTCGCTGCTCTTTTCCAGTCCGCCGATACGGTGCATGAATCCTTCCATGCCCGGCTTCGCCCAATAGCGGACACCCGTTTCCGGGTTGCGCATGAACGGCGTCCATATTCCTGCCATGTCGGGAGTGACATACGGAGGGTTGATGGAGGGATACTCGTCCAGATCCGGCAGACGCCAGGCGGCAGAACCGTTGGCGATGTACGCATCGGTGAGCAAAACCACGGGAGTCATGTGCTCCAGCGCAATCTTGCAGGCAGTATAGGCGGCGTCAAAGCAGTCGGTAGGCGAAGAAGCCGCAATGACCGGCATCGGACTCTCGCCGTTGCGCCCGTAAAGCACCTGAAGCAGATCGGTCTGTTCCGACTTGGTGGGCAGTCCGGTAGAAGGACCTCCGCGCTGCACATCCACAATCACCAGCGGAAGTTCGGTGATGACCGCCAGGTTCATCGCTTCGCTCTTCAGACAGATTCCGGGTCCCGATGTAGTGGTTACGGCCAATGCGCCTGCAAATGCCGCTCCCACGGCAGAAGAACATCCCGCGATTTCATCTTCACACTGCACCGTCTTAACGCCCAGCGACTTATGCTTGGCGAGTTCGTGCAGGATATCTGTAGCCGGAGTGATGGGGTAAGATCCCAGATAAAGCTGAAGCCCGGCTTTTTCCGCAGCAGCCATCAGGCCGTAAGCCGTAGCCTTGTTTCCGTTGATGTCCATATAGCGTCCGGGGCGCTTCTGTTCCTTGCTCGGCACCATATAGCTGAAAGACACGGAAGCATGTGTGTTTTCACCAAAGTGGTATCCGTCGTTGAGCACCTTGATGTTCGCCTCGGCGATGGCCGGTTTCCTGGCGAACTTCTCGCGGAGAAGCTTTTCGGCAATCGACAGGTCGCGATGGAAAAGCCAGCACACCAGTCCCAGCGCAAACATATTCTTGGTGCGGAGGATCGACTTGTTGTCCAGTCCGCTGTCCTTGAGGCTCTCCTTGCACATGGTGGTTATCGAAGCTTCAACCACTTCGTTCTTTATGCCGAGTTCTGAAAACGGATTTTCAAGCTCAAATTTCGCCTTTTCCAAGTCACGTTTCGTAAACGAGTCCGAATCGATGATGATGACAGCCTGCGGCTTGCAGAACTTGTATTGTGTCTTCAGTGCAGCGGGGTTCATCGCCACCAGCACATCGCACTTGTCGCCGGGCGTATACACCTTTCCCGATCCGATATGCACCTGGAATCCCGACACACCTGTCAGCGAGCCTTGCGGGGCACGGATGTCGGCCGGATAATCCGGAAACGTACTGATATCATTTCCTTCCGTAGCTGAAATGTTCGAGAACATGTTGCCGGCAAGCTGCATACCGTCGCCGGAGTCGCCCGAGAAGCGGACTACCACATCATCCAGCTCTTTGATTACATTTTCTTCTGCCATATTGTATTTTATTTTAAAGTTTACAAATCAACGAGCTACAAAAATGGCGAAGTTCCGGCAAAAAACAAAATAAAAAGGAAGTTATTTTACGCAATCAGTAACAGACTGATGCGATGAAAAGTTTTTTCTGCAAAAAATTAGGCATATATCAACAAAAAGACGTACCTTTGCAAAAAGGCTCTGTAGTTCAACGGATAGAACAAGAGTTTCCTAAACTTTAGATAGGGGTTCGATTCCCCTCGGAGCTACAACAGAACACCCGTGCGGCGGATTCAGTGCCGTTATCCCATGAAAATGAGGCTCTTTTGCGTGACGATGCCCGCCGGACATCCAGTCCTTGCATGAAAGAAAGGCCGGGAAAACCGCGTCGAAAGGGCTCTGGCAGAATTGCTTCGGACAGAACATTTAAACTTGAAACAGAATGAAAGATGCCGTATTTCCGGACTGCCCGATACGAAATGTCCTTGCAAGAATCAGCAGCAAATGGTCGCTGCTGGTCATCTATACGCTCGACAGAACCGGCAAAGAAGCGGTGCGCTTCAAGGAGCTGCAACGCGCAATCCCCGACATCTCCCAAAAAATGCTGACCGTAACGCTCCGGACACTGGAAGAAGACGGCTACGTGACGCGGACCGTCTATCCGGAAGTCCCGCCGAGAGTTGAGTATGCGCTGACTCTACGGACGCGCTCGCTGCTTCCCCACCTCAATGCGCTGATTGAATGGGCATCGGAAAACAAGGACGCCATAATGGAAGACAGAGAGAAGTCAGCCCGCAGCAAATGACACATCCCCCTGCACGCCGCATCGGAAAAACGAATCCGCGATGATTCGCTTCCGGCTCTATCCTGCGCAGAAAGACACAAAAAGCGCATTTTTCCTGACACTTTCCTTTTCATTTTTCCTCCATCTGGAGGCAAATCCTTAACAAATGCAAATGCCGAAGCCCCTCAGAAGCCCTATAAAGCGGGCAGACACCGGCGTTTCTTCCGAAAAACAACGGGACATTTCGTGTAAAACAACCCGCTATCTTCCGCAAAATGACGGGACATGCCGCATCAAATGACGAAACATTTTGCAGAAGGCTTCCCGAAACGTCTTTTCAGCCAACGAAAACGCATCCTTCCCTTACGGAACAGGCGTATATCAGCAGACGCGCAACCTGTCAAAAAAGACACCGGTACGCACCTGCACATCACACAAAGGAAGAGCATAAAGCCCCCAGCCGACAGAAAGACACGGGAAGAGGCGCATGAAAAGCAATCCGCTTTTTCCGGTCAACTTCTCCCTGCAATTTTTCCGGGCAAGCCCTGATTCCATTCCGAATAAAAGATTCTCAGCCGTTCTTTTTGTCAATTTGTCAGAATGACACATTCACGCCATTCCAAACGATGCGGCGTATGACATGGACATAAGCAGAACTTAGAAACTGTTTTGAATTTCTCCAAAAAGTTTTTCTTGGCTTGATGTGTTCGTTTTCGTGTGTGCTTTGGGCTATTTTTTGGTCTTTTCCGCTTCTGTTCTTCGTCAGATAGCCCGCTATCTTCCTCATCACACAAACGGAAATGCCTCAAAAACTCATCCCAAATCAGCACACGATAAATTCAAAACAGTTTCTTAAAAAAGAAAGCGGCCCGCCTCTCCACCAAGGAAAAGCTGACCGCCTTTTTCCGTTTGCGGCAAGCAGCAAAATTACTTGCGCAGACCAAGAGCCTTAACGATCGCACGGTATCTCTCGATATCGCGATCCTTCAGATAAGTGAGCAACGCACGGCGCTTACCTACCAGCTTGGTCAAAGATCTTTCCGTTGTATAATCTTTTCTGTGGAGCTTCAAGTGCTCTGTCAGATGAGAAATACGGTATGAAAACAATGCTATCTGCGCTTCAGGCGAGCCAGTATCAGTGTTAGACTTTCCGTACTTTTCAAAGATTTCTTGCTTTTTAGCTGAATCTAAATACATAAATTTGACTTTAAATTATTTGTAACTTTAATTTTGCGGTTGCAAAGGTAAGGATAATCTTTTAAACGACAATGCTTTTTCAGAAAAAAGTAGTAACTTTGCGCGCAAATAATAGGTATAGTATGCAAGACATTAGAAACATTGCCATCATTGCCCACGTTGACCACGGAAAGACAACGCTGGTAGATAAAATGATGCTGGCGGGACACTTGTTCCGCAACGACCAGACCAACGGCGAACTGGTGCTGGATAACAACGACCTGGAGCGTGAAAGAGGTATAACGATTCTTTCAAAAAACGTTTCCATCAATTACAAAGGTACAAAAATCAACATCATCGATACTCCGGGACACGCCGACTTCGGAGGCGAGGTGGAACGTGTTCTGAATATGGCCGACGGATGCATCCTGCTGGTAGACGCCTTTGAAGGGCCGATGCCGCAGACACGCTTCGTGCTTCAGAAGGCGCTGCAAATCGGACTGAAGCCGATTGTTGTCGTCAACAAGGTGGACAAGCCCAACTGCCGCCCGGAGGAAGTATACGAAATGGTGTTCGACCTGATGTTCAGCCTCAACGCCACGGAAGACCAGCTGGACTTCCCCGTGCTTTACGGCTCGGCCAAGAACAACTGGATGGGCGAAGACTGGAAAACCCCTACCGGAACCATCGAACCGCTGCTTGATGCAATCGTAAAATACATTCCGGCTCCGCACCAGCTGGAAGGAACTCCCCAGATGCTGATTACCTCGCTCGACTACTCCTCGTATACAGGACGTATCGCTGTAGGACGCGTACACCGCGGAACCATCAGCGAAGGAATGAACATAACGCTGGCAAAACGCGACGGACGGATGCTCAAGACAAAAATCAAGGAGGTACACACCTTTGAAGGACTCGGACGCAAGAAGGTGCAGTCTGTTTCATCGGGTGATATCTGTGCCGTCATCGGAGTGGAAGGCTTCGAAATCGGCGACACCATCTGCGACTTTGAAAATCCGGAACCGCTGCCGCCGATCGCAATCGACGAGCCGACCATGAGCATGCTGTTCACCATCAACGACTCTCCGTTCTTCGGCAAGGAGGGCAAATATGTGACTTCACGCCACATTCACGACCGCCTGATGAAAGAGCTCGACAAGAACCTGGCGCTGCGCGTACGCAAGACCGAAAACGAGGACGGCAAATGGATCGTTTCAGGACGAGGTGTGCTTCACCTTTCGGTACTGATCGAAACCATGCGCCGCGAAGGCTATGAGCTGCAGGTAGGCCAGCCGCAAGTAATCTTCAAGGAAATCGACGGAGTGAGATGCGAGCCGATTGAAGAGCTGACCATCAGCGTGCCCGAAGAATTCTCCAGCAAGATGATTGATATGGTAACCCGGCGCAAAGGCGAAATGGTTTCGATGGAAACGCAGGGCGACCGCGTGAACATCGAATTCAACATCCCTTCAAGGGGTATCATCGGCCTGCGCACCAACGTGCTGACCGCATCGCAGGGAGAAGCCATCATGGCGCACCGCTTCAAGGAATACCAGCCGTATAAGGGCGACATACCGCGCCGCACCAACGGATCGATGATTGCCATGGAAGGCGGAACAGCATTCGCATACGCCATCGACAAGCTGCAGGACCGCGGACGCTTCTTCATCTATCCGCAGGAAGAGGTATATGCCGGACAGGTAGTAGGTGAACATGTACACGAAAATGACCTGGTGGTCAACGTAACCAAATCAAAGAAGCTGACCAACATGCGTGCTTCGGGTTCGGACGACAAGGCCCGCATCATCCCTCCGGTGGTATTCTCTCTGGAAGAGGCGCTCGAATATATCAAGGAAGACGAATACGTGGAAGTAACTCCGAAGAGCATGCGTATGCGCAAAATCATTCTGGACGAAACAGAACGCAAACGCGCGAACAAGAACGCATAACAAGCCGTCATAAAAAAGAATCGAGGCGCGCAAGGGAAACACTGTCCTTGCGCGCCTCTGTCTTTTCAGCCCAGGATGTCACCGCCCGCGATACACCAGCTCGTTCGAGCTCATCCGCTTCATGTACTGCTGTATGATTGACTTCAACTGATTTTCCATCATTTGCAATGTATCTTGGGGCATTGTCTGCTTCACATCATCCTGCATCAGCGCATCTGTACGGAAGCGATAGGCATGGGTCACGCTCGTCCCGTCAAACTGAATCAGATAGTCGCCCTTAAGAAACTGGTATACATCGCTTGCCGGAAGATAATTCACTGCATATTTGTCTGCAGCAGATGTGTGAAAGATGTCCTGTCCGAAAGCCACATACGGTTGGTCGTACCCTAGCAGGCCCAGCACTGTCGGCATGATATCAATCTGCTCGGCAATCTTCTCTCGATCCAGTCCCCGAAGCTCCGGCATTCCCGGCGCATAAAAGATGATCGGTACCTTGTAGTATCCCAAATCCGTCACATAATCCGGATAACTGTTACCGCTGGTATGGTCGGCTGTAATGACAAACAGGGTATTGTTGAACCAAGGCTGCCTTGAGGCCTTTTCAAAGAAACGCTTGAGAGAGTAATCCGCATAGGCAATCGTTTCAAACAACGGATCCTCGCCCGTGGGAAATACCCCCTTATAACGCTCTGGAAGCACAAAAGGCCCATGCGAAGACGCCGTAAACACAGATGTCACAAAAGGTTCTTCCATTTCTGACATGCGGTCGCAGTAGAACTGCAAGAACTCTTCGTCCCATACGGCCCAGGTTCCGTCGAAGTCAGCATCTCCGTTATAATTCGGGTCTTCATTATATTCCGTACGTCCGAAATACTTCTGGAAGCCGACAGCGCGGGCAAAGGCTTCGAACCCCATCGACCCGTTCATCGCCCCGTGAAAGAAAGCAGACGTATATCCCTTGTGCCTTGTCAGCTCTCCGGCCACACTTGACACATCATTCAATGCGGATGGCGTCAAAAAGAAAGGCTCTACAAAACTAGGAATAGAGGAAAGCACCGACGGCATCCCGTCAATGCTTTTGCGCCCGTTACTATAAGAATACTCAAATGTGACACTCTTCGTAAGCAAAGAATCAACAAAGGGAGTATATCCTTTATAATGTCCGTCTTCAAGCTGAGGATTCAATGATCCTACATGTTGCTTGCTGAAGCCTTCCCAAATGATCACCGCCACATTCATCGGACGAAATGAGACAGAATCAGCAGGCATATGGATGGGAGCGAACAGAGCCTCCGCTTCAGACTCCGGCAAGTAATTCGGAACAACAAATGACTTCTTGTCCAACGTTCTGAACACTGAAAAAGGCGTATTCAACACCAGACCTGCATCTTGAGCTCTGTTAACGTATTGATTGGCATTGCTGAGCGTGATGGGGCGTGTAGCAGTGGTCATTCCACCTCGCATCCCAAACACCGTAAAAGGAACAGCAACAAGCAAAGCCGCCGTTTGAACTATATAATAAGCCAGCTTGTTACGCACCGGAAATACTTTGGGAGAACGATACAGCTTATAAACGGCGAAAGCCAGAACTGCCGCCAAAAGGACCAGATACCAATAGGCGACAAACTCATCCATAAATATAGATGCGATATTGCTGCCCTTCTCATGCTGAAACTCCTGAAGCACAGACATCGTGGTGCGTCGGCCGGTGAAACGATAATATACGCAATCTATCAGGTTCGTGATCAGGAAGAAAGTGTTGGCTACCGTAAATATCCAGCGGACCACTTTATAAAAGGCTGCATTTTCTTTCCAATGGAGGGGAAAAAGAAACAGAAAGATAAACAAAGCATTGCTATAAAGAATGGCGCTCGTATCAAAAATAATGCCAGCCCCAAACAAACTCAATGCGTAGCTGAAATTCATATGTCCGCTGAATGTGTCCCAGTTGACCAGCAAAAATACCAGGCGGCACAATGAATAACAGATATAGATCAACAACAGATTCCATACCAATGTCAGTACATTCGAAAAAACATCCTTTTTCATATTTCCACTCCTTTCAGGTTGAATTATAAGGCTACAAAAGTAATTATATTTTGAATAACTTCGTATATTTGCCTCTCTAAACTGAAGAATATGAAAACAAAGCGACTGATCAGAACAGGCATAGCCGTCATTATCTTGGCAGGGCTCGGCATTTGGATAAATTCCCGTTGGGATGCCTGGTTCAGAAATCCCGAGGAACCGCCTTATGCTCCGCTAAAAGAGCCGGGAAGAATCATGCTGACATTCGGCGACAAAGACCAGCTATCCCGCAATATAAGCTGGCAATGTGATTCGACGGTTGCAGATTCTTCGTTTGCAGAGCTGGCAGATACTTTAGCAAAAGATACAATGCGTGTTGCGGCACAAGGTGAAATATTCCAATCACGAAGCGGAAAAGCGGCCTATTATGTGGCCCGACTGCGCAACCTGAAACCTGACTGTTATTACAGCTATCGGGTATGCACCAACGGGATATACTCTGAATGGCATAACTTCCGCACCCACAACCTGTCGACAAAGAAAGATTTCTCATTCATCTATACCGGCGACGTACAGGATACAATCAATGGAGTTGCCAACCAATATCTGAAAACGGCATTGGCACAACACCCCCAAACCGAATTCTTTGTTTTTGGAGGGGATTTGACCGAACGCCCCATAGATGCTTATTGGCAGGAAACGTTCGACGGCCTGGACTCCATCCGCCAGCACTATCCCGTTTTAAACGTAACCGGCAATCATGAATACCTGAAATACGTTATCCGCAAATTGGAGAAACGCTATTCGCTCGTCTTTTCTTATTTTTTGGACTCCATGATCGGGGAGAACCAAGTATATACCTTGAAATATAACAATATGCAGTTCTTTCTGCTCGACAGCAACAGAGAACTTCCTTATCTATGGACACAAAGGCAATGGCTGAAAGAAGAACTTGAAAAGAGTGATGCACAATGGAAGATTGTCGTACTGCACCACCCTCTTTACTCTATCAAAGGAAAACATAACAACATGATGCAGCGCACCATGTTCAATTCGCTGATACAAAAATACCACGTCGATCTCGTACTCCAAGGACACGAACATGCCTACGCAAGGATGACCATGCATGATGAAAACGGGAAAGCCACAACACCGGTCTATACAGTCAGCCACTGCTCGCCTAAAAGTTATCGGATTGACTTTGACGGACGTTTCGACAAGTTTGGCATCGAAAGCCGCTTCTACCAATATGTCCGTGCGCACGGCGACACATTAAGCGTCAATGCCTACCGTTTCCCCAGCGGAGAACTGTATGATTCATTAGACATTGTAAAGAACGCGTCGGGCACATCCATTATCGATAACGGCAAAAACATTCCGGAATACCTGGAATTCAAATCGAACGGAAGCGAGAAAGATTGTAGGTATATGGAACGGATAAACAAGTATAAATCATTTACCCAGACTCAAAAAAATGGATAAATGCAAACAGTTATAACGAAGCAATGACACTCTTCATATAAGACTCAAACTCTTTCTCAAAATTCATTAGATTCCACCTATTCCCAGCCAAAGAAATGCATCGCTGAATGCGTTCTTCTATTTCATTATCAGAAAGTTTCTGTGACCATTCAACTGCTGAAGAAACAGATGAAACCGATATCCCATCCAAAACCAACCCACAAGAATTTATGCCTTCAAAAGAGGCTATGGAAGAAACCAATGGTATTATTCCCATCTTCATCAATGCGATTACAGCACCCGGGCAACCTTCACTCGCAGACGGATAAATACAAAAAGTGACATTTTCCAAAATATTAATGAAACGATTCGAACCTACTTGCTGGAATCCCCATAACGTTATATTTGTCGCATCCTTTAATAAGGGTAAATAGTACTCTCCAAAATCAGTATCCATCGTTCCAATCACATGCAAATGATATTCTGGATGTAACATAAAAAAATCAAGCACAATATCCAATCCTTTCAACAAGCTTCCAGTACTTCCCATCCAAACAAACTGAGTACGATCATACGATTGCAGTTTTGTTCTAGAATCTACCGTATAAGACAAATTAGAAGACTGATTTATTAGCGTTATCTTATCTTGAAGTTCAACTGGATATGTCCCAACAGTCACCTTAGACCCTATTTGCAAGATCTTATCAATGAAAAAGCCATCTATAGAAGCTTCTGCTAAACGAGAATAAGTCAAATGTGCATTATGGCTGCAGTTAAAATCATCTGTACGCAACCTAACCATCTTGTTCTGATACTCTGGATATGCAGTAGTAGCATAATAAATTTTCAACGCATGTCTATTACGTTTTGACATGATAGAAAAGCAAGGGCCCTCCCCAAAAATAATATCGTATTTACGATAATCACATTCTATTGTCTTATTATATGTAACCATTACATAATTATAGCCCAAACGCTTAAAGACCTCTCCTATAATTAGAGCCTCTTTCCTGTTTTGGTGTTTATCAAACCACAAAGAATTTCTTTTCTTATAATATACTCGCGGTATATAAGAAATATATGCCCATTTCCTATTATTCTGGTTTCTATATACATATCTATCTTTGTTCAGACGAAATAGATTCTTTACGGCACGTATTATCGATTTAAAATCCATTATATTCTAAGCATTACGTTCTAATCGCTGTCTATTTTTACGTTTTATCTTCATTAATAAAGAGGAAGGAACAATGCTATCTGCCAAATGCTTGACTGCATATGAGATAGTTTTATTCAAGAGCGACAGTTTCCATTTCAACGTATGATCAATCCCCCGAATGCGTGCGCACTCACGCTTCACATCCAATTTATGCACAGAGGACACTCCTTCTATCGCTTCGCACAGCGAAACGTCTACCGGAATATATTGCATCCGCCCTCCTCTTTGATATAAGTTGTAAATAAAATGATAATCAGCAGCCAGGCGATAAGAGAGATCAAACGGATGAGCTTTCATTTCCTCCGTATCTGCAAACATCGACTGATGACATGCCGGCATAAGCTTTGGAGTTACTTCAGGTATATTTCCTTTAGCCGGAACAATCGCATAGGATTTCTGACGCAAAGTGTCACCATACACAACTTTCGTATTTGGATGGATCTCAGCAGCAAATAAACGGGCTATTGCCTCTCCATCCACAAAAATGTCCCCTGCATTCATAAAATTAACCCATCTCCCGGAAGACAAACAGACTCCTTTGTTCATAGCATCAAATATCCCCTTGTCAGCTTCTGACAGCCAACGCAATTTGATACCTTTCTCTCTAAATAAAGGCTCAATTGACAATATTACATCAACAGTCTTATCCGTTGACTTACCGTCAATCAAAATATATTCCAAGGGACGGTATGTCTGTTCCAACACACTTTCCATCGTCCGGGCAAGTGTCTTTTCCACATTAAAACAAACCGTTACGATTGATATCAGATCTCGTTGCATACATATTTTCTATATTTCGGTTTAGCCAATTGAAGCGCATAAAGCAATCTGTCAACCATTCGCTTCACTTTATATAAAAAAGGTACGTCCGGCCGTTCCCCTTTCCATGGAGTCATGTCAAGATAATGAAAATACAATCCTTTATAAGGGTGCTGGGACTTGTATTGCCATGGTTTCTTTCCTCCTGTGTAATGGACAATTACCGGATGAAGCAGTTCTTTCTCCAAATCCGGAATGGCTTCGGGACGAATCCTGCGTTTCCTCCGCAAGAATCCATCCTGCACATTGTAGCGAAAAGGAAGAAAAAGCTTTTTGTCATGAAGCAATGCATTCAGCACATCCTGATCATTAAAAACGAGTTCACTCATATGCTCTGAGATATATTTCTCCGCCACCTTCTGGAACTGGATATTCCGCCAATATTCCAGATTAACCAATAATACTCCAGCATTGAAATACGAAAATGAAGAAGCATAATGCAAGCGTTCATAATTGTCCGGTTTTCCACTCCACATATCCTCCACACAACCTGCCGCATAATCAGTAATGTCTGTACTCCAAAGTTCCTTTATCGAACCGTTCACAATCAGATCACAATCCAAATAAAGAACCTTGTTTATAGAACGGGGCAAAATGCTCTCCAAGAAAATACGATAATATGTAGCCAGCGAGATGTGGCTCTCTCCATAAATGGAACATCCTTCCAACAAGGCATTTCCTGTTTCATAAACAAACAAGGTCTGGTGATACCGGCCTTCAATCCAATCATGTAATATTTTCTTAGAGTCATCCGGCAGTTCCGAGGCGATTACATGGATATGAAAAGATGAATCCGCATTGTTTTCAAACAAAGAAGTCAGCATAACCACGCAATACTTCACATACGAAGCATCAATATTGCAAGCTACATGTATAATTCCTTTCTCCATTCTCTCAAAGCTTAACTTCCGACAAAGCCTTTCTTATATAGTATCCAGCAGACAAGCGTTCGCTTATCACTGCCACATTCCGTTTCATTACAGCATATTGTTCGGAGGTCAATCCTTCCAGCACACTGTTCAGTTCCGCCAATGAAGCAACACAGATTCCGATCCCGTTATTACGGACAAAGGCTGCCAGAGCCGCCTGGTCCCATATAATGACAGGAAGTTCACACCGGATATACAACGATGTCTTGTGGGGGTTGTTATACTTCAGATATTCCCCAAAGTCACCCGTACATGCATCTACAGAGAATCCGTCCCAAACCAGTCCGAAATCTCCCTGAGCCGTAGCGATTAAATCATCCGAACGAACAAAACCTTTATAGACAAAACGTGTTTTCCCCTGAGCCTTATCCAGTTCAAAACCGTTTCCATAAAGATTGAAGCGAAACGAATGCACATACGCTCCCACTTCATACAGAAACGTATTTTTACGCAAGCTCAATGCACCGGCATAAACCACTTCATAAGGTTTATGAACTATCCCGTGCGGGAGGGCCTTTGTTTCTGACAAGTAATCAAATATTTCAAGCTCTCCGACCGGCACCTGGCATCCTTTTTCTATCAGCCAACGTTTCATGCTCTCATTATGCGCAATAATATAATCACCATGACTTAAACGACGTATTTCCTGACCAACAGTCAATTTTTTGCGTCTAAAGCTTCCCAGGTCATGGATCACAACCACCACTTTCGCTCCCCGGAAATGAGCCATACGGCATACAAACGTGAAATATTTTTTCAACGGATACTGCAACACCAGACGGTCGCCCTTTCTCAACGAGAAAGGGGCCTTCAAGACGCCTGCCAATGTTGCCAGAAATGCCAATACAGGATTGGTATACCGGGTCTGCCTGAAACCGACATTCACAAAGCCATTCTCGGCCATAATACGCTCTATGTCCGTTTTGGCCTTGTTGCCGGCTCCGTCAACTCCCTTATAATTGCGCGATAAATAACAATTCCTCATAAAAAGAGATTACAACTCTGTTTTACATAAAGCCAAGGCTGCCGCCACTGTATCGTCCATGTCTGCATAAGTATATTGAGCAAGCCGTCCTCCGAACAGCACATTCGGAACAGATTCCGCCAACTGCCGATAATCTGCATAAATCCGGCTGTTCTTTTCATCATTAACCGGATAATAAGGTTCTTTTCCCGGAGCAAAGCTATCAGGATACTCATAAGTGATTATCGTATGAGGCTGCTTCCCGAACTCAAAATGCTTGTGTTCTATCACGCGGGTATAAGGAATCTCACGCTCGGTATAGTTCACAACCGCATTCCCCTGAAAGTTCTCCATTTCCAGACGCTTTTCCTCAAAACGAAGACTGCGGTACTCCAGATGACCGCAACGGTAATCAAAGTATTCATCAATGCAGCCTGTAAACAGCGTTTTTTCAGCAACGCCATCCAGCTCTGCCCTGTTCTTGAAATAGTCTGTGGCAAGACAAACCTCCGTATCGCCAAGCAAAGCATCTATCAGCGCATTGTATCCGCCAATGGGAATGCCTTGGTAGGCATCATTGAAATAATTGTTGTCGAAAACAAAGCGGAACGGCAAACGTCGGATAATGAATGCCGGAAGTTCTGTAGCCGCACGCCCCCACTGCTTTTCGGTATATCCCTTTATCAGCTTCTCATAAATATCCTTTCCACACAGTTTCAAGGCCTGTTCCTCCAGATTGGCGGGCTCCGCGATGTGAGCAAACTCTCCGCGCTGCTCTTCGATCTTAGCCTTAGCCTTTGCCGGAGTCGTAACGCCCCATAACTGATAGAACGTATTCATGTTGAAAGGAAGATTGTACAGCTTGTCACCGTAACGTGCCACCGGCGAATTGGTATAACGGTTAAACTCCACAAAAGAATTCACATAATTCCACACCTCCTTATTGTCGGTATGAAAAATATGCGCCCCGTATTTGTGCACATGAATTCCGTCCACATCCTCACAGTAGATGTTTCCTCCCCGATGATGGCGTTTGTCTACCACAATGCAAGACTTGCCTGCCCGTTTCGCTTCGCAGGCAAACACCGCGCCGAACAAGCCGGCGCCTACAATCAAATAATCATATTTCTTTTTCATAAGTCTTTGATTTCAATAAACCTTCAAGCATTCCATGTACAACATCATCGCGCATACGCATTATTCCACACAAATAAATCTTCGTATAGGACCGCATGACGAGGCTTGAATATCCTCAAGATATCCCACACCTCAGATGTTGTCTTCATAAGCAACAGTTTCTTGCCGTATTACAAATATAAAAAGAATAATGTTATCAAACAAAAAAATACGTATCTTCATCAAAGTAAAATGTTTGATTCTAGGAATATACAAGAATGCAGAGCTTTTCTCCAAGAAAGATTTTACGATTTCCCGCCTGGCAGCACCTGCAACGCCATGGTAAATTCTGCATCCCCAGGCTAGAGATACAAATCTCCAGGCTGAAGATTTATATCTTCAGTTTGAAGATGCATATATCCAAACTGAAGACTGACTTTTGCTCCTCGTCTGTCAAGTTCCCCAAAACATGGAAATCATTTTACGGATACAACATCACCTTTTACACACAAATCCAGACAAAAGCACGGACGTTCATGAAATATTTCGTACTTTTGCAAGGACAAACTTCAATCAAAGTCTATGCGCATAGGATTCGACGCGAAAAGAGCTGTACAAAATTTCACAGGCTTAGGAAATTACAGCCGGTATCTGATAGAAACACTTTGCCGTTTCTATCCGGAGAACGAATATGTGCTCTATGCGCCGAAGTATAAGGAAAGCAGACAATTCAGCTCCCTCATGGAGAAATGTCCCGCAATCGAATGCCGGTTGCCGAAAAAAGGATGGAAACGTTTCCGGTCGCTTTGGAGAACATTCGGAGTCACCTCCCGGATGGAAGCAGACGGCATAGACATCTACCACGGACTCAGCAACGAGCTTCCGCTCAATATCCGTAGCCAAAGAAGAACCAAAACTGTGGTTACGATACACGATCTCATCTTCATACGCTATCCCCAATATTACCATCCGATTGACAGATGGCTCTATCAGTATAAATACAGAAAGTCATGTGAAAAGGCCGATGCGATCATCGCCATCAGCGAGTGTACCAAACGCGACATCATCAACTATTTTCATATCAGTCCGGACAAAATACACACCGTTTATCAGGGATGCGACGCTGCTTTCTCCGCCACGGCAACAGATGGCATGAAAAAAGAAGTGCAGGCGACCTACGGCCTGCCGCCCCGATACATTCTGAATGTGGGAAGCATCGAAGAAAGAAAAAACATACTGCTTGCGGTAAAGGCCATGCCCGCAATTCCGGAAGATGTCCATCTGGTAATTGCCGGGAAACGCACGCCGTACACGGAACTGGTGGAAGCCTTCGTCCGTACAAAACATTTGGAGGAAAGGGTCCACCTGCTTCACAACGTTGCATTCCGGCATCTTCCGGCAATGTATCAGATGGCCGAAATATTTGTATACCCGTCACGCTTTGAAGGATTCGGGATTCCAATACTGGAAGCCCTCAATTCATCCGTTCCCGTCATAGCTGCCACAGAATCATGTCTGGAAGAAGCGGGAGGGCCTGACTCCATATACATACACCCCAATGACGTGGAAGGAATGGCGTCAGCGTTGAACCAGCTGCTGAATAACCCAGAGAAAAGAGAATACATGGCAGAACAAGGCAGAAAATACGCCGACCGCTTCTCCGAAGAACAACAGGCCGGGCAACTAATGGAACTGTATCACTCATTATTATCATCAGAGAAAAAATGAAAATCGTCATAGCTCCGGAATTCCAAAATCTGAAAAATGAGATTCAAGACATCTCCGCCCTCTTCAATTCCGCAAAAGGTGTCATTGTCTATGAAGGAAGAAACTCCATCCGGAATTTCAATATCCAAGGCGTACCCGTCACAATAAAAAGATTCAAAAGGGTAAATCCGGCACAACAGGTTGCCTACACTTTCTTCAAAAGCACCAAGGCTGAACGTGCCTACCGCTATGCTGCCATATTCAGAGAAAGAGGCATCTGTACGCCACAGGAAATCGCATATATAGAAGATTACGAACACGGCTTGTTTACCACCGGATATTTCGTTTCAACCACATGCCCGGACCCTCCGGCGTTCCCTACACTGGTTCCGGAAAAGGACTTCGACAAACAACTTGCAGAAGACCTCATTGGACACGTGATACACATGCACGACAAGGGAATCATACATGGCGACCTGAATCTGGGAAACTTCCTATTCCGCAAGAACCAGGAATCCGGGCATTATTCGTTCACTGTCATTGACATCAACCGCTCGAAATTTTATGAATCGCTCCCCGACAAGGCCACGTGCATAAAAAACCTCAGCACCCTAACGCACCGCAGAGATCTGTTCAGTTTCATGATTTCTGCCTACGCAGAAAAAAGGAACTGGCCTGTTGCCGACACGCTAAACAAGGCAACCGCATACCTTGAAGAACTGGAAGCCAGACACGAAAGGAAAGAACGCATAAAGAATCTTTTTAAATGACAAACATATGATACCCAAAGTTATTCACTTCTGCTGGCTGAGCGGAGATCCGTATCCTGCCAAAATAAAAAAATGCATGACGACATGGAAAAAAGTGATGCCCGACTACGAATGGAAATTATGGAATCTGGAGAATTTTGATCTGAATTCGGCTCCGGCTTACGTAAAAGAAGCTGTCAAGGCACGCAAATGGGCTTTTGCAGCCGACTATATACGCATGTATGCATTATACACAGAAGGTGGATTTTATCTGGATTCTGATGTAAAGGTACTGAAAAGGTTTGATGAATTCCGTTCATACAACTTCATTTCAAGCATAGAGCATCATCCTACACAACTGGAAAAAACAGGCTCTATCAAATCCATTACAACAAACGGAACACGCATCGGAGAAGAATACATCTCCGGCATGCAGATACAGGCAGCGGTAATGGGCGCGCAGCCTGGATGCCGATTCGTAAAAGACGTACTTGACTGGTATCATTCGAAAACATTCTCCAACGCATTGCCGGCAGACATGTTTTCACCGTTAATTTATGCAAGAATTGCAGAAAAGTATGGATTCCGGTATATTGATGCGGATCAGGACTTGAAAGAAAACATCAAAATATTCCGGTCTGAAATTTTTGCAGGAAACAAACATGAGGTGACTCCAACATCTTATGCTATCCATTATTGCGCGCATAGCTGGAAACCGTCTTTAACAGAAAAAATCTGCAGTATCTTTAAAAGACTGAAAAACAAGCCATGAACAAGAAATGCACATTCAGCATCGTTACGGTTTCGCTCAACAGCTCAAAACTGATTTCTAAAACCATAGAGAGTGTCTTGCAGCAGGAGTATCCTTTCAAAGAATATATCATTATTGACGGAGGATCCACCGACGGAACCGCTGACATCATAAGTAAATACCAGGACCAACTGTCTTATTGGTGTTCGGAACCGGACGGAGGCATCTATCAGGGTATGAACAAAGGCATACAACATGCAAAGAACAAATGGATTATCTTTATGAATGCCGGTGATACTTTTGCAGACAGCCACGTTCTGAGCAACATAGCCCTATATGCAGATGACGAAAAATATGATGTCCTCTACGGAGATATATTCACCACAAAAAATGGGGAACTGAAACTAAAAACAGCATCCGAACCTTGCAATAAGCAGCGGATGTATTTTTGCCACCAAGCGGCTTTTGTCAAGACATCCATTTTGAAAGCCACACCATTCAACACAAAGTTCAAGATGTCTGCCGACTTGTTTTTCTTCAAGCACTGCCGTCTATTGGGCTATCACTTTTTACACGTACCGGTCACTGTTGCGGTCTACGATTCCCGCGGAATCTCCAACACACAGCGCATAAAAGGGCTTCAGGAGAATATACGCATCGTGAAGGAGCTGGACAAGGGATGGGATAGAATCAGGTTCCTTTGCAAACTGTATTACGTCGTATTTTGGATAAAACTAACAAAGCGCGGACATTGACACTCAAAGGAAGCCTGAAAGCTCAAAAGACTCATTTTACGGC
>SDWH01000026.1 GCA_019550975.1 Bacteroidales bacterium SW299
ACTCCTGATATATCAAATCTATTTACTTCAAACTTTATGGAAAAAAAACTATTTGGAGAAAGTTTAAAAAAATGTATTTCAACTCAATACAAAGCTTTGGATGAAGATGCTCTAAAAAAAATATATAATCCCAAAAATAATGAATTAGGCTGTCCGGACTTCATTCTTCAAAAAGAAGAAAGTATAATCCTTTTTGAATGTAAAGATATAAGAATAAATGCATGGATAAAGGAAAAAAGGGACTATAAAGTAATAGAGCAAGAACTACGCAACAAACTTGTAAGTAAGACATTCAAATTAGATCCTTTAAATAAAAGTCACATATCAATAAAACCTAAAAAAATAGGATGTGGTCAAATTGCCGGCCACTTAGCTAATATCAGAAATAAAAAATTCCCATGGGATACAAGCATATCTCAAAATACAATTGTATACCCAGTCCTCATTATTGCCGACAATAGATTATTGGCTGAAGGACTATCCGTAATATTACACAATTGGTATGCGGAATGCTTAAAAAACGAAGGACTAAATATATATGCAGAAAAAAGATTAATATTAATGTCCCCACTTACTCTTATAAAATATGAAAAACGATTTAAAAAAGATAGTTTTGAAAAATACTTTGATGAATACTACAAAGAAATACAGCAAAATCCTATCGATACATTATCAGCAATTACTCACCTTATTTCTTTTGATGAATATATGGCTCAATATTCATACAACATTAACGAATTATCAGAAGAAATGAAACAAGCAATAATTGCTGATAGAAAAGAGTTTAACAATATCTAGTTTATAATATACTATAACTAAAAATGAGTTCTCAAGTTACATTATATGTGCAAAAACAATATAATCATAATTGTGGCATTAATAATTTTAAATATTTAAAGGCGACTTTATTAGTAAAGCCATACGCAATAAAACCTACAGAAGGTGATATACATGACTATCGTACATGTGAAGAGTGTAAAAAAACGAGAAATAATATTATTTTATTCTTAAACAAGAAATTTGAAAAATTTCCTTTATGTTGTGAAGGTCATAAAAAATTATTATCACTAAAAGAATTCAATAAATTGGATTATTTAAACAGCCCACAATATACAGCAGATAAAATTATTTTTTGTTATCAACACATCATTAATAATCAGGATAAAAATAATTGGAAACAAGAGATTTCAGATTATTTAGATTATGCCATAGAAAGCTTTGGCTGTTTCCCTGAGATGTATGGCGTACCATTATTTTTAGATAATTTCATTTCATTATTAGAAAATGCGATATCTAAACATAAAAATATCAAAAAAGAAGTCAAGGATTTTATACAATCATATTTTAATAAACTAAAAAAACCTATCATAAATAAGAATTATAATCCTATAGAATCTCTATTGTCAAGATTTAATACATGGTTAAAAGTTTTTCCTTTAGAATTTCCAGAATTAAAAGAAATAAAAACATATTATGAGCGAGCAACACCTTTAATTATTCAAAAACAACACTTTAATCCATACACCCAAAGGGTAAGTGGAGTATTAATATCAGAAGAAGAACTAGTTACTATCCTAATAAATATTAGCAAAAAATTGCTTGAAGATATTGATTTAAGTAAATATACTAATCAAACAGATTTATTAGATTATCATGAAATCATAATTAGAAAAGAGTATCAAATAAAAATCAAGAAACTATATGCTGCATTTACTCAACAAGAAATTAAATATATCAAATTTCTTGATAAATGGTTTAAAATTCAGAAAGAATTCATCAATAATACAAAAAAGACTATTAAACTAAAAGAAATAAACAAAGGAGATATTTTTAATGATTCATATAAAGAATCTCTATCAAGAATACATTTCTTTAAACATTGTATTGAAGATAAAGACGGTTATAAATTTGAGAATTTTATAAATGAAAAGATACTACAAAATAGATTTAAAAAGGTATGGTATAACACACAGTTTGATGTTAATTCAGAGGTTGGTAATGGAAGAGGATTTGTAGACTTTAAAATATCCAAAGGTTCTAAAGATATTACTTTGGTTGAATTCAAATTAGCTTGTAGCAGCTCGTTAGAATCTAATTTAAAATTTCAATTAAATATTTATGCAAAAGCTAATTCAACCAATAAATATATTATAGTTATTTTTATTATAAAAGATAATGATTACACCAAAACAACAAACATATTAAAGAAATTAAGATTAAACAATAAAGAAAATATTATAATTATAGACACACGAAAAAAAATATCAGCTTCAAAAGTAGTATCAAATGAACAGCTTTAATTAGTATACACTTAATTTAAGTGATTCAGCAATCTACTAAGTTCCGAATCATTCTTTATCCGTTCTGTCTCAGACTCAACTAAAGCAATAATCTCCTGCTTAACTCTACGATAATTACTATTAATAGTCTCACGAAGAATATCGTTCCCATCTTTGTCGGTAAACTCGGCAATGACGGGAATCTTCTTATATGCCTTCATTTCAGCAGAAACTTTGGCAGAATCTACCACAATTTCAGCATGGAAGATTTTCTGCTCAATTCGTTCATCAAAGTTATCACTGACTGCCCCCACAAACATACCCTGAGTAAGATTGGAAATCTTGCTTGCCGGGATAAGCGAGTCCATTTGTGTAGATATTGAGGTGGATTTATCATTACGGTTGATAGTCATGGATTGGCGTTTCTGCAACACTTTCCCGAAGCGTTCAGAAAGATTCTTGGCTGTTTCACCGACAACCTGACCACTGAAGATATTACCAACAGTATTCTGAATAACCTTGCTTTCCTTATCTCCATAGTCACGGGTAAGCTGACTGAAATCCTGAAAGCCCAAACATACTGCTACCTTGTTGCTTCGTGCAGTAGCAATAAGATTATCAAGACCTCTGAAATAAATTGTAGGTAACTCGTCAATGATAACAGATGACTTCAATTGTTTCTTCTTGTTTATCAATTTTACTATTCTACTATTATATAGACCAAGTGCTGCAGAATAGATATTCTGTCGATCAGGGTTGTTTCCCACCACAAGAATCTTAGGTTCTTTCGGATTGTTTATGTCAAGTGAAAAATCATCACCTGTCATTACCCAATAAAGTGCTGGTGAAATCATTCTTGACAATGGTATTTTAGCAGAAGCGATCTGCCCCTGGAGCTGATCTTGTGCATTTGACTCCCACGCATCCATAAACGGACTGAGGTAGTTCTCCAGTTCCGGATATGATGTCAGTATCGGAAATATCTGAGCGTATGGGCGGTTCAGAAACTCTATGGCATGAGGGAAAGTACAATACCTGCCGTTGTCATAAATCTTCAAATACCAGATTATAGCTGCAAGCAGAATTATTGGTGACTCAACAAAGAAGTCTCCCTGCTTCTGAATCCAGCTCCGGTTAAGGTTCAACATGATGGTATAGGCTGATTCGTATGCATCAGATATGTCAGTCATGAAGTTGGGATTAATAGGGTTACACCGATGGCTTCTTCTTGGATCATCGAAGTTGATTACATAAAATGTTGGTTTTACCTCGTAACGGTCGGCATATTTAAGAAGATGATTATAAGCTATTTCCGACAAATCCGGAAACTTATAATCGTATATATACATAGCAAAAGACTTCTCAATCTGCTGTTTGATGAAGTTGTTTACCACTGCATACGACTTTCCTGAACCGGGTGTACCCAATACTATAGTTGCTCGAAAAGGATTCACGACATTAATCCAACCATTATTCCATTTCTTCTGATAGTAGAAACGTGTAGGAAGATTTACTGAATATTCGTTTTCCATCAGTCTTGTTTCCTGCATGAAACTTTCATTCTCGACATTGAAAACATCATCCATAAGATTATTTTTCAGCAGTCTGCTCATCCAAGTTCCACCCATGAGCAAACATATATAACCGATAGCAAGAGAACTCATATAAAATATTGCCCCTACTTTCGGAATAGCTAAAAGCATCCAGTTAAGAAAGAAAGTGATGAAACCTACAACAAGAAGTATTATAATGTTTCTCCATGTAATTTTCTCGTCCTTCACGCCACGTGTACCCAGACATGACAAGCCTAAGAACAAAACAGCAAACAGTTTGGTCCATAGCAATGAAGAGAACAGCCCAGTATTCTTTTGAAAGTTCATCAGTATTCTGTCCACAACACCTATAGTAATATTCCATTCACGGAATGATTCATAACAGAACCAATAGCAGTGTATCAATACAAACAATATGGATATGGCACGCATAAAGTCAATGACCTTTGCCAATCCTCTCAAATCATCTTCCTGTGACATAACTTTATTTTTTTCGTTTTAATTTACCTGAATATAATCTTCTCATTTTGCGCTGGAACACAAGTTCTCTGTAATCAATACCGTGTGATGTGCCATCAAGCAGTGAACCGGTCATTTCTGCAATCATATCATCACCTGGTGTATCTGATTCTATAATCTGATCAACCTGCGTATCCTGAGGTAAAGCAGTAAGGAACGGATTGTCTCCATTTCCATTGAAATATTCGTTGAATACTGATGCTGCATATCCTTTTCCAAGTCGTGAGCCATTGGCTACAATACCGTTTTCATGGTCAATAAAGGTAATACCATAGATTCTTCCGGCATTATTTTCACGAAACACCACATCTATACCTTCAGCTTTAAGCATTTCAACAAACTCCTTTCTGTCAGGATTCATCATCATAGCTTTACGTACCTTGTTTCTTAAATCCGGCTGTACCTTCTTAAATTCTTTCTTTGAACGTGTAATATGATTATGGATAGTATTATATCCATACTTGCGGCCAAGTTTTGCAGCATCTATAGGAACAGTGAGTTTTCTACCCTCTGAATTTGTAACAGAATACACCATACCATTATATTGTTTTCCGTTATGCTCCTTCTTTACCTCTTCTGCCATTATGTTATAGGCAGAAAGCACAGCATTCAATTCTCCAACAGACAGGAAACTGTATTTCTTCAATATGGATGAAACAGTTCCTGCAACCTGTTTCCTAATATCTCCTTTGTCTATATCTGCCTTTTGCAGCTGCTCCCTATCTGGAATATTCTGTTTTTTACAAGTATTCATATTCCATTTCCTTTCAATCTCTTTACGGACCTTATCGCTTCGTCTGAACTCGTGGCTGTCATTTATCTTCCGTCCATTGGAATCAACGCGAAGAGAAACTATGTGTATATGTTCCCGTTCAATATCACTATGCTTGAAAACGATAAAAGGCTGACTGCCGTATCCCATCTTCTCCATATAATATGCGGCAATATCACGTAATTCTTCATCACTCAGTTTATCGTCCGGATGCGGATTCAGAGAAGTATGAAATACGGTTTTCTTTGTCATCATGGATGAAGGAAGCAACCTTTGCATATCCTCAAGGGCACGGTTCATATCGGTGTTGCCATTATTGTCAACACTCATACCTGAGACGAGCAAAACTTTTGCCTCTCCAGCTTCCACTTTATGGAAGTTATAACCAAGTGCCCCTCCAAGGTTAGATGTAGAACTTATTTTTGCAACCATTTGCTTCTAATCTCTTCTGCAAGACTTATCGAAGTTTCAAGAAGCCCTTGCAACTCTGCTGTATTATCATTCAGTTTCTCCAATAATGTATGTGCCACTTTAGCAGAATGATAGCTGTTTATGGCCCGTACAGTCTGATTATATAACAGTCCGATTTTTCGGATCTGCGCGTTCACTTCTGTCAACCTGTTGTAAAAATCCACAGTGGATTTATCGGTTGTAATCACCTTGAATGTATGAGAAAACAGGCGAGCACGAATAAAATCTGACTTGGTTCTGGCACCGGAACGTTCATACAGACTGATAAAATCGGTATTCTCTTTTTCATTCAACCTTACATAATATCTGTAAGACGGTGTAGCGGATTCCTTATGCATAATCTTTGTTTTTAGTATTCAACTTGCGACTTTGGAGCAAGTATCTTCCCCTTTTCAGGGGCAAGAGTTTTTGGCGGACAAATTTCGGTTTGTCGGACAAAAACACATCTTGCCAAAGGTTATAAAAAAACAGAGATAGTATTCCTTTCAGTCATACTCTGCTTCGCTACAAAGTTAGTCTGTTTATTATCAACAGCTTCCATTGAAGCTGTACGCAATTTTCCACAATATTACCCGGTATTCTCCGGGGTGCGCCAGCCTGTGTTTTTTAGATGTTTATTTGCAGTTGTAAGTATCTGCACGCACTGAACAAGTGCATAAAATTACGCACATACACACATTTGCAGATGTGTGGAAACATACATACTTACACACTTATGCAGATATGCACAAATATATAAATGTGAATATACAGATATACATACAAATGGAAATACAGATATGAATTTGTTACCAACCATATAAACATTTACAGATATGAAAACAGAAACAGATGCAACTGCACACATACGTGTAGGATTCGGCTCCCAGAAAGGGGGCATCGGGAAAAGTACCATTGCCGAAGTGCTTGCAAGCTATCTCTACTATGAGAAGAATATCAAACTGCTGATAATGGATTGTGACTATGCACAACACAGTTTCTACAGACTTAGAGAAAGGGATAAAAAAGCTGTTGAAGAAAATACGGCTCTGCAGGAGAAATTGAAGGCATATATCAGGAAAACAGGAAAGCGTTCATACCGTGTACTGAAAGCCAAACCTCAGGAAGCCATAAAGGTAGCCGAAGAATACATAGCAGAACATCCGGAAGAGGAAATTTCTGTTGTAATCTATGATTTGCCGGGACGTTCAGACAGTTCTGACCTGCTTTCGCTTGCCCTTGAAATGGACTATATCATTTCACCTATAGAAGCAGATCTTCAATCAATAGCTTCGTGCATGGCATACGCCATTACAATCCGTGATATGGGTGTAATGTTGAGTGGAAGCAGGATAAAGCAGATATTCATGATGTGGAATAAGGTGGACCGGAGAGTCAATACGAGAATAATGGAAAGCTATGACAAGGAAATCGAGGAATACGGACTTGGACTGCTCAAAACCCGCTTGCCTAGATCTGTAAAGTTCAGCCGTGAACTGTCTATGAATACCGGAGGGGTATTCCGTTCCACCTATATGGCTCCCGAAAAAGACCAACTTGCCGGAAGTAATATTGAAGAACTTGCCAATGAACTAATAGAAATCTTATCACTGAAAGTGTATGAACAATAACAAAGGAATTTTAGAAGCCAGAATAAAGCAAATGGCCGAAGGAAATTATAAGGAAATGGACAAGGAATTTTCTCTTGATGACTTTGATCCAAAACCTGCCGAGAAAACAACACAGGAGGAAACTGAAACAATAGAAAACAAGAAACCTGAAAAGCCGACAACCAACAAGAAAAAGCCGGTAGAAAGGAATGATCCGTCTGACATGGAAGAATACAGGAACAGATTCCTGATAAGCCGTCCATTCGACAAAAGAACCTCTTTTCCGCTAAACCGTGTAACACTGGATATACTGAAAGACATATTACATGACACAAACAGTCGTGTAAGCCTTTCATCCTTCGTAGAGAATATTCTGCTTGACCATCTGAACAACTACCGTTCACTAATCAATGATGCCACAGCCAAGAATATAAGAAAACATACCATACCAAATATGTAAACAATTATGGATGCAATATTGACATTAATACTTTCCATTGTGCTTATGGGAACAGCTGCTATTTTTCTGTGGCTATTCTTGCATACCAGAAAGAATGAAAATACGGATTCTATCCGTGAGAAGAAACCTCCCCAAAAAGAAGGAAACACCTCTTCCGTTATAGGCAGGACAAAAACAGATATTACACAATATTCTACAGTTTTACCCAATAATCCTGCTCCCGTAAAAGATGTAGATAATAGCGATAATTTTACGGGCGAGGAAAACGAGTTCTTTCCTGATATTGACGAAGTTGACGAGGAAGAAGTTGAATTGGAAGAACTTTTCGAAGTTACAAAAGATGATATCCGACTTAATGGAACAGAACTGATTAGTAAGGAAATATCCTTGCTTAAAAAAGTAGGTAGCAATGATTCTATTGAGGAAGAGGAAAAGGCAGAAGTTTCTGAAACCATATCAAAACTACAAGGCAGTGATTTCCTGAAACTGCTGAAAGAGAATGAAGCAAAGGCAGAGAAGAGAAACCTGGAACTCATGCGCATGATAGAAGAGGAAGAACTCAAATCCCCCAAGCCGGCACGTAAAAAGAAAAACAAGCCGGAAGAGATTTCACTGGAAGATTTTTTATGAACCTTTTAAATGGTATTTGTATGAAGAATAAAATGATTATTACACTGCTCATAACATGTATGCTTGTCCAGCAGACAAGAGCTCAAGGTAATGGACTTGCCGGAATACAGGAAGCAACACAGATGATTACATCTTATTTTGATCCGGCTACCAAACTTATCTATGCCATTGGTGCAGTTGTAGGACTGATTGGAGGTGTAAAGGTGTATAACAAGTTCAGCTCAGGTGATCCGGACACATCAAAGACTGCGGCATCATGGTTCGGTGCATGTATCTTCCTGATTGTGGCTGCAACCATATTACGTTCATTCTTCCTGTAATTATGGCCGGATGGGAAATAAACAAGGGAATCGGGAGGTCAGTGGAATTCAAGGGACTGAAAGCACAATACCTTTTCATCTTTGCAGGAGGACTGCTGGCTGTATTTTTGGTTACAGTCATACTTTACCTCTGTAATATGGACCAGGTTCTCTGTCTTGTCATGGGAGTATTGGGTGCCACAGTTGTTGTGTGGCAAACTTTCTCCATGAACAGCAAATACGGTGAACACGGACTTATGAAAAGAGGTGCTGTCCGTGGCCATCCCAGATACCTTATTAACCGTAAGACGGTGTTTCATATATTCCTAAACAACAGACGATATGAGAAACATTAGCAAAATGTCCACACTTGAACAGAAGTTTCCGCTTTTAGCCATAGAGAACGGATGTATCATTTCAAAGGATGCCGATATTACGGTAGCCTTTGAAATGGAACTTCCTGAACTTTTTACCATCACCTCTGATGAATATGAGGCAATGCACTCCACATGGTACAAGTCTATCAAAGTGCTGCCTAATTATACTATTGTACACAAACAGGACTGGTTTATCATGGAAAGGTATGAGTCGGAACTGCAAAAGGAGGATATTTCATTTCTTGGCAGAGCCTATGAAAAGCATTTTAATGAAAGACCTTTTCTGAATCATTCCGTATATCTTTTTATCACAAAGACCAACCGACAAAAGATGATGCAGCAGAGTAATTTCTCCACTCTATGCAGGGGAAACATTCTGCCAAAAGAAATTACAGACAAAGAAGGAGTCAATGCTTTTCTTGAAGCGGTAGATCAGTTTGAAAGAATAATGAACTCATCCGGATTCTTCACTCTCAAACGGTTCGATGCTGATGAAATAGCCGGGACAAGTGAGAAACCGGGACTCCTGGACCGATACTTTTCACTTTCAGAAAGCAACCATGCTTCTTTGGAAGATATACGTTTGGGAGCTGATGAAGTGCGTATCGGTGACAAGATTCTTTGTCTGCACACTTTATCTGATACGGACGACCTTCCGGCTCATGTAGTAACTGACTACAGACATGAAAGGCTTTCTACAGACAGAAGTGACTGCAGACTATCTTTTGCTGCTCCCGTTGGATTATTGCTTTCATGCGACCATATATACAACCAGTATATTTTCATTGATGACAGTGCGGAAAACCTGAAGAAGTTTGAACGTCAGGCCAGAAATATGCACTCCCTTTCAAGATACAGCCGTGCCAATCAGATAAACAAGGAATGGTTGGAAGAATATATGAATACTGCACATTCAAAAGGACTGACTTCCATACGTGCACATTTCAATGTATTGGCATGGAGTGACGACCGTGAACAGCTGAAGCATATCAAGAATGATGTCGGTTCGGCCTTGGCTATGATGGAATGCAAGCCGCGCCATAATACCATTGATACGGCAACTCTCTATTGGGCTGCCATGCCGGGTAATGCTGCAGATTTCCCATCAGAGGAAAGTTTCTATACTTTCATTGAACCTGCACTATGTTTCTTCACTGCTGAAACGAACTACAAGGATTCACTTTCACCATTTGGTATCAAGATGGCTGACCGTATGTCCGGAAAGCCTTTGCATCTTGACATTTCAGACCTTCCCATGAAGAAAGGAATAACAACCAACAGAAACAAGTTTATCCTGGGGCCGTCAGGAAGCGGAAAGAGTTTCTTTACCAATCATATGATAAGACAATACTATGAGCAGGGAACACATGTTTTGTTGGTAGATACAGGAAACTCTTATCAAGGACTCTGTTCACTTATACAGAACAATACCAAAGGGAATGACGGTATTTACTTTACTTATACGGAAGAGAATCCTATCTCCTTCAATCCCTTCTATACAGACGACAAGGTTTTTGATATTGAAAAGGAAGAAAGTATATGTGCACTGATTCTGACATTGTGGAAGGGTGAAGACAAGTATATAGATAAGACCGAATCCAATGAACTCGGAACAGCCATACATAATTATATAAGGATGATACAGAAAGACGAGAAACTGATTCCGTGTTTCAACACCTTCTATGAATATCTGCGTGACGTATATCGGGTAGAATTACAAAGCAGAGATATTAAGGTATCAAAAGATGATTTCAATATAGACAATCTGCTGACTACACTCACCCCATATTATCGTGGCGGAAGATATGACTTCCTGTTGAACTCACAACAGAACATTGACCTTCTTAGCAAGAGATTCATTGTCTTTGAAATTGATGCCATAAAGGACAACAAAGACCTTTTCCCGGTTGTGACCATCATTATCATGGAAAGCTTCATCAACAAGATGCGCAGGTTGAAAGGTATCAGAAAGATGATTCTCATAGAAGAAGCATGGAAGGCTATCGCTTCAGCAAATATGGCCTATTATATAAAATATCTTTACAAAACAGTAAGAAAGTTCTTTGGTGAAGCCATCGTTGTCACTCAGGAAGTGGACGACATCATTCAGAGTCCTATCGTCAAGGAAAGTATCATCAACAACTCCGACTGCAAAATTCTGCTTGACCAGCGAAAGTACATGAACAAGTTCGACATCATCCAGAATATTCTTGGACTTACGGAAAAGGAACGTTCACAGATTCTTTCCATCAATCAGGATTTGGATCCGAAAAGAAAATACAAGGAAGTATGGATAGGACTTGGAGGAACACAGTCTGCCGTATATGCCACAGAAGTTAGTATGGAAGAGAACCTGGCTTATACAACAGAGGAAAGAGAAAAAATGGAAGTAATGGACAAAGTAGAACAACTGAACGGTGATATAGAAACGGCTATCCGTCAGCTTACCGAACAGAAACGTGAGATAATCAGGAAAGAAGAATCAAGTCAAACTTAATACAATGGAATTATGAAATCAAGACTTATCATCATGGCTTTGACTTTATTGCTGTCAGGACATGAAGTTTATGCACAATGGGTCGTTACAGATCCTACCAATTTTGCCGGAAACATAGCCAACACCGTTAAAGAGATTGCCACAGCATCCAAAACGGTAAACAATACACTGAACAATTTCCGTGAAGTGGAGAAAATCTACAGACAAGGCAAAGAATATTATGATGCCTTGCAGAAAGTAAAGACTCTTGTGTCGGATGCCTATAAGGTAAAAGAGACTATCCTAATGGTTTCGGATATATCCGGTATTTATGTCAACTCATACAAGAAAATGTTAAGTGACAAGAACTTTACTCCAAAGGAACTGGATGCCATTGCCTTCGGTTATGCCAGGTTACTTGAAGAAAGCAGCGAGTGTCTGAAAGAACTTAAAGATGTGGTGAACGTGACCTCACTTTCCATGACAGATAAGGAAAGAATGGATGTGATAGACCGTGTATATCGTGATGTGAAAGAATATAAGGGACTTGTAAACTATTATACAAACAAGAACATTTCCGTAAGCTATTTGAGGGCCTTGAAAGCCGGAGATACAGAAAGAGTACTATCACTATATGGTACTGCATCGGAAAGATATTGGTAAAACTAACCTGACTTTACTATGGATGTAAGTAATCTTCACGAGATTCTGAGAGATCTCTATAATGAAATGATGCCACTTTGCGCTGATATGACCGGAGTGGCAAAAGGGCTTGCCGGACTTGGTGCTCTTTTCTATATAGCCATGAGGATATGGTCAAGCCTGGCACGTGCAGAACCGATAGACGTATTCCCTTTGCTTAGACCGTTTGCACTGGGACTCTGTATTCTCTTCTTTCCGACTATTGTACTTGGAACAATCAACGGACTGTTATCACCTATAGCTCAGGGATGCCATTCCATTGTTGAATCACAAACTTTCGACCTGCAGAAATATAAGGGAGAACGTGACAAGTTGGAATATGAGGCACTGATGCGTAACCCTGAAACTGCATACTTAGTATCCAATGAAGAATTTGACAGAAAGCTTGATGACCTTGGCTGGTCTCCTTCGGATTTGGCTACTATGACCGGTATGTATTATGACAGAGCCATGTACAACACCAAAAGAGCAATATCGGACGGATTCCGTTCCTTGCTTGAAATGATATTTGAAGCTGCCGGACTAATCATTGATACGATACGAACATTCTTTCTGGTCGTACTATCAATACTTGGACCAATAGTATTTGCCTTTGCCACATGGGACGGATTACAAGGTTCACTGGCAATATGGTTCAGCAGATACATTTCAGTGTATCTGTGGCTCCCGGTTTCAGATATTTTCTCGGCAATGCTTACCAAAATACAGATTCTTATGATGCAGCAGGATATTGAAGCACTCAGTGATCCGACATTCGTACCCGACCTGAACAATACGGTATATATCGTATTTCTGCTTATTGGAATCATTGGATTCTTTACCGTTCCAACCGTATCCGGATGGATTGTCGAAGCCGGTGGTGGTGTTGGCAACTATGGTAAGAATATCAACGATACATCAAAAGGTGCAGGCAAAGGTGCGATATCAGGTGGCAAGGGTGTTGCTGCGGCATCAGGTGCAGCCGTTGGAAACATAGCCGGAAGAATAAAAGGAACACTTATAAAGTAATGATACAATATAAATATTTCTGATTATGGAATTTAAGTCATTGAAAAATATCGAGACTTCATTCAAACATATACGGCTGTATGTAATGGTATTTGCAGGACTATGTCTGCTGATTTCTACCATTGCCATATTTGCCTCCTTCTCATTTGCAAGGGAACAAAGAGAGAAGATATATGTACTTGATAACGGTAAATCGCTTATACTGGCATTGGCACAGGATGCGGCAGCCAACCGTCCGGTTGAAGCAAGAGAACACGTAAGAAGGTTTCATGAACTGTTCTTTACACTGGCTCCGGACAAAGATGCCATAGAAAGCAATATGAAACGTGCCTTTATGCTAACCGACAAGACTTCTTATGATTATTACAAGGATTTGGCTGAGAAAGGATATTACAACAGAATCATTTCCGGAAATATCCATCAGCGCATAGAGATAGATTCTATAAGCTGCAATTTTGATTCACATCCTTACAAAGTAGTAACATTTGCCAAACAGTACATCGTCAGAAGTAGCAACACTACTATAAGATCATTGGTAACTGAATGTAATCTTGTCAACTCTGTACGTTCAGACAACAATCCTCAAGGATTTACCATTGAGAAGTTCGTAGTATTGGAAAACCGGGATTTACAAACTATAAACAAATAAAAGCATGGGAAATATACTAAAAGGCATTAAGGAAACTATAAAAGAAAGGTGTGAAGCTCTTTCTCCCAAACAGAGAAAACGGGTGCTTATAATCATGTGTTTGCTTTATTTTCTTGCATCGCTATGGATGATAATGGGCTTTTTTATAAAGGACAGACAAAATGAGCAACAAGACTTCATGGAAATGTTTGACGGCTCAATATCTGAAGATACTCTTGACATGCCTGAACTTATGAATAACAATAACCAACCATTAAACAATCAAGATTATGAGCAGTGACAAAAGCAAAGGAACTGACCTTATAAAAAAGGAGAAGGCAAAGAAAGCTCTTGTCTTCGGAGGTCTTGGTATCCTCTTTCTGGCTTCAATGTATCTGATATTTGCGCCAACAGACGCAGATAAGGAAAAGGAAGCGTTACAGTCCGGACTGAACGTAAATATACCTCAGGCTACGGATAACAAGCTGACGGACGATAAGCAAAAGGCATATGAATTCAGTTCTGATGAAAAGAAAAATAAAGACAGGGAAAGAGCTATCGGGACATTAGCTGAAATGTATAGTTCTGACAACACAAATGAACCTGATACAGAAAACAGCAATAACAGTAATACAACTGTAAATAACAATAATGAAAGTAGCAGCCATATAGACCGTTCCGTACGTGAGTACCAGGCAGCTTCACAAGCTGTTTCCAATTTCTATGAGAATGATTATGACTACGAAAAGGAACAGATGCGCGAGGAACTGGAGTATCTCCGTCAAGAACTAAAAGATATGGAGGAAAGCCAATCAGAGGAAGAAAAGCAGTTGGAACTACTTGAAAAATCCTATCAGATGGCTTCAAAGTATCTGCCAACAAATATGAATACACAGACTTCTGTCAGCGATACAACCAATAAAAGCCATATAAGTTCGACATTCAATGGCCAGTCAATGGAGGTGCTTCCGGCTTCAAAACCGGTTGTGTCTTCATTGATTCAACCAATGACAGACGAAGAATTTACAGAGGAATACTCCAAGGAAAGGAATATGTCATTTATCACACCTACAGCTAATACAGACAATTCACAGAAAAATACAATAGCCTGTAAAGTGGATAGAACTACCACAATCAGAGACAATGAGACTCTACAGCTCAGATTGCTTGAATCGGTACGTATCGGTGAAAACATCATTCCAAGAAATGCACTCCTTACAGCAAAAAGCAAACTGTCCGGTAACAGAATGATGCTTTATGTTACAACTATAGAACTAGGAGAAAATATCTATCCGGTGAAACTGACTGCATACGACATGGACGGTCTGGAAGGGGTATTCATTCCCGGATCTGACGAAATGGATGCATTGAAGGAGGTTGGTGCAAACGTAGGCGGTTCAGTTGGAACAAGCTTTACATTCTCATCATCGGCAAAAGACCAGATAATATCTGATGCGGCAAGAGGACTGATGCAGGGAACTTCCAACTACCTGGTCAAGAAAATAAGAACAATAAAGGTAACATTCAAAAGCGGGCACAGACTTATGCTGATGCCTACCAAGTAAAACAATAAAATCAGAAAATATGAAAAAAGGATTCTTAATTGCGGCTATATGTGTCGCATTCGGTTTGCAGACAATATCAGCACAGGATACAGAAGTAAAATCACACGGTGACTTGTTCCAGGGAATGAGCAGAACCATACCTCAGGGACGTGTGGTACTCCCATACGGACTTGAAGTAACTTTTGAAAAGACTGTTCATCTAATTTTTCCGGCTCCCATAAGATATGTGGATTTAGGCTCGTCAAACATTATTGCCGGACAAGCTGATGATGCAGAAAATGTACTTCGAGTAAAAGCTGCAGTACGTGACTTTGAAACTGAATGCAATCTTTCCGTTATCTGTGATGATGGCAGTTTCTATTCATACAATGTAAGATATGCGGAAGAACCTGAAAAACTGAGTATAGAAATGAAGGATTTTCTTTATCCGGGAAACAACAATCTGCCGGTTAATAAAGCTGATATCTATTTCAAGGAATTAGGCAATGAATCTCCCGTACTTGTGAAACTTATAATGAAAACCATATACCAAAACGACAAGAGGGAATTCAAACATATTGGCGCAAAACAGTTTGGTATGCAATTCTTACTGAACGGACTTTACACCCACAATGGACTTCTATATTTCCATACCGAAATAAAGAACAGAACAGATATGCCTTATAACGTGGACTTCATCACGTTTAAGGTAGTGGATAAGAAGGTCGCCAAACGTACAGCCATTCAGGAAAGAATACTCCAACCATTAAGGGCATACAATCAGATTACCTGGATAAAAGGTCATAGGGAAGAAAGGAGCATTTTTGCACTCGAGCAGTTCACACTGCCTGAGGACAAACGTCTGGAGGTTACTCTATACGAAAGAAACGGTGGTCGCACGATGACGTTCTATATGGAGAACGAAGATCTGATAAGAGCAAAAAACATTGACAACCTTAAACTGAAGTTCTGATGAAAAGGATACTTGTTATTATAATTGCTGTTGTCGGTTTGAGCATACCGACAATGGCACAACGATTATTACCACACCAAAAAGGAATTGAGTTCTATGGTGGTGTACCTTTACAGAAACATAAGACATTTGGAGACGGTAATTTCAATGCCGGACTTAATTTTACAAGGTATATCCGTAACTATCACTATTATCATTTCGGACTAAATTATCTTCAGCAGAACTATCACTATAATGAACTGAAAGTGCCGGTACGTGATTATACTGGTGAAGGTGGATTTATGTTTCACCTGATTTCAAGTCTTGGAAAAAGTTTCCTCGTTTATGGTGGACCATGTCTTTCACTCGGTTATGAAGAAGTAAATGACAGCAAAAAATGGCTGCCTGATGGTGCATACCTTGAAGCAAGAAACAGATTTGTTTATGGTGCTGGCGCCCAATTATCTTTGGAAGGGTTCATAACGGATAATGTAGTGGTTCTCGCTAAAGCCAAAGGAACATTCCTTTTCGGAACAGACTTGGATTTATTCAGACCTTCAGTATTGATAGGAATCCGTATTATCATGTAATATCTGTCAAACAAAATCAATGTAATAACACATTATGAAAACTATTAAACATATACAGTCACTTCTTGTGATAATAATTGCCTACATGACATTTGGTTCATGCAGCAATGAACTTAATGTCACAAAATCATTTCCTTTTAAAGTAGAAACTATGCCAGTTCCTAAGGAGCTTAGCCAAGGGGAAACCATTGAAATCCGCTGCACCTTAACCTGTCCGGCTGACTATTCTGGAACTCAATATACAATCAGATATTTTCAGTATGATGGCGATGGCATACTTCGTATGGGAAAAGACGGTGAGCCATTCATTCCCAATGACAGATATCCGGTAGAAAAGGGTGACTTCCGTTTATATTATACCTCACAATCTACAAAGCAGCAAAGCCTTGAGATTGTTTTTGAGGATAATATGAGGCATTCTCAGGTGATGGAGTTTGATTTCAATGATGCAGGAGAATAAAAATATAACACCTCAAAAAGGTTGATTTATTCAACCTTTTTGAGGTAAGGTAATTTAAAGCTTATTACAGCCTTTAACCATCAATTTCAAAGTCTTCAAAGATATCAGTATCAATGTCATATTTTTCAAACATTAATTTCAAAACCGAAAGATCATAAAACTTTATATTTAATATATATGTTTTATTTATCTTCTTTAGAAAATTGAAAAATTTATTACTAATATGTTTAGACATACCATCTTCTGGAGTCTTTTCTATTATTGTTTCTAGCAAATCATACATCTTTTTTAGGTCATCATCATTGGGAACTATATTGAAATTCTCAAAATAATTTATTTTCTCATACAAATAACAGTGTGTAGAATATGCTTTAACTTGAAATTCTTCACGTTCCTTTATAAGTTCAAGCATTCTTCTTTCTCCTTCTTCAAAATATGGTTTAGCACTTCCTATTATTTTACAGCTATTTGCCTGTTTTAAAAAGTTTCGTGCTATTGCATTTTTGACCATATATGAATTAGGATTTAAAGCCTCTGCTTGTTGAAAATGATTTAATGCTTTTTCAAATTCATTATCCATTTGTTCAGAAATACCAACCTGTATCCAATAATTATAATTATCGTTATAGTAGCTTTGAATTTCAAAAAGCATATTTTTAATAGAAGAAGTTTTTAAACCCAATCTTTTTCTTAAGAGTTTCTCCTTCATTAAAGTAGCCTCTATTTCATTCCAGTATGTATGCAAATTTTCTGTTACTTGTGGAGAAATATGTATAAGAATCTCTTTTATCAATTCAAGTAATTTATTATGCCTTACTTGTTGCAGAACCAATTTGCTTAAAAAAGCATTTCTAATAGAAACTCCATTATTTTCATTATACTTTATAAAGTCATCAATCTCATTTAATGCATCTTTTGTTATATCATTAAAAATTAAAGTAACTATTTCTAATGGAAAATATGATAAATCCAGAGCTTGGAATATAGAAATATATACCAATAAATCTTTACCTACTTCAAGATTATTAAAGCGACTATTTAAGTCTGATTTAAATCTTGCATAAAATCCCTTTCCGTAAGTTATGTTAAACAAAACAGAGGCAACATCGTTAGAAGATTTAATCTTTCTTATACGTTCATCTGTATTAAAATTCTTCAAAGTACCAAGATATCCTTTATCATATAACTTTTTTTCTATTTCAGTTGCAAAGTCTTCATCTATTTCATTTACTATATTATATTCAAAATAATCTTCTGTTATAATGTTATATTTCTTTCTATTATGAAAATACGGCCTTGAAGCTGTTAAAATTATCAATTGTTGATTAGCTGGAAAAGAACGCAAAAGACTTCTTAATGCTCCATAATAATAACTGGCATTATCAACAATCAAACAGAGTTTATCTATATGCCTATCCTTACATAACATAATTATAGACATATAATCAAATGTTTTTCCTCTAAACTCTAAAATTTGGAAACCCTCTTGATATAATAATGATCCTAAACGTTTCAAATAAACAGACTTACCAGACATCGATTTTCCAACAATACAATACATTGAATGTTTGATATTTTTACTTAAAAGGTGGTTATAATAAGTATTAAAATCTTTTTCAATGGTATTACTACGAAAATCCCAATTATGATAAATATCTAACCATGTTGGGAAGTTGCCCAAATATAAATTACTCCTGTAATTACTATATTTCTTTAATTTTTCAACTCCATCATTATAATTATAAAAGCCATATATTGAGATCGGTTTAACATCAATATTTTGTTTCAATATATTATCATTCAGAAACTCCGAAAACTGTTCTGTTGTCCATGGTAAAACATGTCCACCAATCCTTTTTATTTTATTATTGAAAATAATGCTTTTATTAGGATTTATAAAAAAAAGTTGCCCTTTTGTTGTTTGAGAATAACTATTCTCATAAAGTTTTAAATAATAATCAAGATTAACCTCATTATAGTCTGTACCTATAAAAATAAAATGCTCATATTGAATATCTTGCCCAAACGAGTTAAAACGATAATCTCTAGAGTTTAACATAGAATCTACGTAATCCTTTCCAGAAAAAACATATCCCATAGAAGGATTCTTTACGCATCCATGTAATTTTATATATTCAATTTTGTTTGTGAAATTAGAAGTCTTAGGTCTATTTAGATTTTGAACAATTATTTTTGCTGGAGGTATAGTATTCTCTATAAGATCATCTATATTTGTTGTATATATCTTCTTCCATTTATATTTACAGATTATTTCATGAAAAGGTGCAGGAAAACAATTTGAAAAGACCTCAGTCAAATAATCTTCAAGTCTATTGGGGGAAAATGATTTACACATCTCGCTTACATCTGTTAAGCTCGCCCCCTTTAACTCCTCATATTCACTACTACCTTTTTCATATTTCAATAAATTAACTATAATTTCTTCTTTTAACTCTTTACCACTGTAAATTATCTCATTGTCACATCTTCTTCCACCTAAAGAGAAACCTGCACCAGTAAATAGTATCGGACTTTCATAAATTAAAATTCTTTTTAAAAGGTTTATACTATTATCTAATTTATTTTCTTCCATACTAATAAATAATTTGAGTAATAATTCTAGATTTAAAACAAATATTCTTTTGTTAAATTGGTATATACTTTTTAAAGATATACTATTCTTCCCAAAAAGCATCAAAATCAAATCCAAAATCTTATATTAAAGTTCAATAAAATAATTTTAACCTTATAAATTACAATAATTCTAATGTTATAATATACACTGGATTTTTGCTACTTTTTGTGCCGCCTGAAGCTCACTGTAAAAAGTAGTGGGCGGAAATTCCGCCCACCTTCATTCTATTAACTTGAGATATTTAAGAGGTCCGAACTCATCGGATTTTCTTCCCCATGTCCAATCGTGTTCATACATATCATCTCCCCACTGCTGTGGGGAGTCAAATACAACTTTTACGTTCACTGAATACTTACAATCTTCAATTTCCGTGATGATACCTTTAACCATCATACCGGTGAACATACATTCACACCTTTTTCCGATTATACTCTGATTTATTTCTGTAGTTTTCATATCTCATATATCCGTTAAGCGACCAGACATTTCTGTATCATTCCCATATTCTGATTTACCAAGTTTATTATTTGCTCATGGTATTCGGTATTCTTATTACATACACCTCGACTTTGTACGACCTTTAAAGTTTTCAATGAAACTTCAATAGTTTCAATGCGTTTACCTTCAATGGTAGCCGATAGTATCAAAGAATTTTCTTTCAGATAGTAGGAATTTGAAAATACGCAATGGTGCATTATCTCGGCTTCCTCAATAAAATCATGAACACTGCTCAAAACATGTACTTGAATAATGCCGTCTGTAAATGAAATTCCGAAGAACTTACCCTTTTGCTCCTTATATATCCTTTCATTCTCTATAGCTTGAGCCTTTTTGCGTTCATTGTCTTCCCGTCTGATTTCATCATCCCTTCTTCTGACCAACTTGTCATGTTCGGAAACAATATCTTTCGGACAAACGTATTTGGAATTATGAATGTCCATTCCAAAGTGTTTCAGTAGTCTGATATAATCACACCATTCAGAAGCATTGGTGATTTCATAACCATTACGGATACAGATTTTTAAAGCTGCCCAATATTCATTTATACCAGCATTTGAACGAATGAAATGACGGAACATTTCTATCTGACCGACTTTAAGTAATGTTTCCATCTTGTTATCAGATAGGATTGCCTTGAAAAAAGCATTGGGGGATATATCGTAAAACTTTCCCTTGAAACCATTTCGTCTGATTTTCTTCATAATTCTGATATGTGGATAGGTGCATTGTGGAGTAATATCGTATGCAAAGTGGTTACTATTTGACCTCAGTTCCATGCAGCTGTGTTCATTCCACAAATCATAATACATGGAAGACATACACCGCAAACGTGCTATAATTTCACCTCTACCATTAGGAGTAATCCACTGCTGCACTATTTCATTGATTTCATATTTCGCTGGATAGCCAACCTTTCTATTGGCTCTGACTATAAAGAAACGGATTACCTGATAACCTTTACAGGTTGTTATAACAGAGAAATATTCTGTAGCCTTAAACACTCTCTGACGGGTTTTCATTACCTCCAATTTGCTTCCACAATGAGGACAAGTACATTCCGCATGGTCTGAGGAAAGGATATTTTCCCCCTTCCAAGAATGCCCACAATCGGTACAAGTTACAATTCCCTTACTCGTCATACGTGCAATATGGCTGAAACAATGCTTGTATGCGTATGCCTTTTGTTTCTCTGATATGCTTTTCAGTCTTTTTGATAATGTAACAATTTCAGACTGGATACGTGTTTTCGGCTTCATAATCAAAAATCAAATAATGAGGGTTGAACATTGGTTGTCTGAGTTGCAGATGATTTCTGTTTTGCTCTGCTCTGTAACTTGCTGAGTTCCATTTGCTGATATTGCTCAATAGCCTTTCTGCGTGCGTTCTGCTTTTCCTCTTCAGTAAGTTCAACATGGTGGTTTACCATTACTTTACAACTGATAGGCTTTCCGATTTCAATATCATCTTCATCATAGTAATGAATAGCCATAGAATATATTTCATCATCATCAAATCCGTTCATTCCGCTTTTCTGAACTTCATTAAGTATATAGGTTATGCAATCGTCAATGTTCTTTGCCGGATTTGCGTATCGTGGTGCAAACAAATCGTCTGTCATTGCTCTATACTCCAAGTAGTTTTGGATAGCAGCCTTGAATAATTCAGTACCTTTCATATCTCACAAGTTTAATAGTTAAAAATTTTATGCGGATTCTAGAGCTGAGGGAGTTGAGTTTCAACCTTTGGTATCTGCCTCTCGTATATCCGACATTTTTTTTATGCGTCTTTCTTTCACTTCGGTCGTTTTCGTTTCAGGTGCTATAAAAGGTAGGTATTAGCAGATACAAGGTTTTTGTATAAAATACTACCCGAAGGGCTGGAGATTTTCTACAAAACCACCGGCTTGACCTTGTATCTGCGTAAAATACCGTAATTACCTTTGCACCGGAACGTAAATGGCCGTCAGAAGTGTGGAAAGAGAAATGAATGGAGGTACTGCGATAAAAGAGGCAGACAAATTAAACTTGATAGATATTTATGATTTTGTCACAAAATCAAAGATGTGTGTTTTTCATATTCCAGATTATTAAATCATAGAAGATTTTTCATTATTAGAAATATACTCTTTTTCATGCTCAGTCACATAATGCAGGAATTCAATCGTCTTCAGACGTTGTTCAACACTAGTCTTAGATACAAGTACCGGTTCTTCATCACTGGCACACCAATGGGCATACATATCAATAAGTGCCTGAATTTCCCTCCTTATATATTGTGGTACACGCATGGTTACAGAAGGAGAATTTCCGGCAAGCTTCTTTCTGCCAGTTCCTTTTCTTCTTCCCCCTTTCTTTTGTGCTATAATCTTCTCAATATCTACAGAAGTTAGAATTTGAGGTCTATAATATTCAGGTAAACCACCCTTGGCCTTGTAATAATAGCTGCCATAAGGATTTCTCCATATCCGATCGAGTTTGTTCAACAAGTAGAGTCGAATAACTTCCTTGCACAATTCATGGTCATAAATATTCCTGACTGATTTCGCCACATTTTCAGAGGTATAAAATGGTATAATAATATCGTATTTCGTAACGAGAGTATCTGTAGGTTTCATAATATAAAATGAGTTATTTGATTTTGTTACTTTTTCAAAAGGCATAATTAATGCTTATATAAAGCATAGCAACAACAGAATGATTGCAGCAATCGCAATCCATTTGACGATAGTGAGTATTACTGAGAATGCAAACCTCATTATGCTCGAAATGAGAATAAAGCCAATAAGTAACCCTATGGCTATAACCACTTCTTTGGTAATGATGCAACTAAGCAGCCAGCAGAAGCCTATCAGAACAGCAATATAAAATGTCAGCTTGATTAGAGATATAACTCGATAATGTGAAGCAGGCTGATTTACAGGTTGTTTCTTCAATGATTCATTTGATATAAAAGTAGGTTCTGTTTTCATAAGCATCCATTTTAGAGAGTTATTATTAGGTCGGGATAGAACAACCTTTGTTTCAAGGGCTTTATAAAGGTCGGCTTTCAGAAAAGGCAAGGACTATGGAATAAATACAACCTTCAGGTGGAGATTTCTCCCATAGCCTTGGGAATCCTTGCCGATTGAAAGCTGGAAATTACCTTTGCACTTGAACAAAAGTTGTCCCGACTTTAACTGGTAAAACTGAATCAGAAAACAGGAAGCTCGTTTCTTTCAATAATAATCTGTATGCAACCTGTTAGTTCAGTGTAAAGTTCATCATACTCTGGTTTACCGTCAAAATCATCATCAAGTTTATATTTGGCAAATGTTTTCTGAATAGCTGTATTGCCCAAAAGGATAGCTGCCAACCTCTCAGCAAGACTCTGAGGTATATTTTCTGCAAACTCATTCCATAATACTTCTACAATTGTATCATACTTGGAAAAGTGAAGTCCATTGTACAGAACCTCATTTGCAGCTTCTTCAGCTTCAAGATCTGAAAGACCAATGGTTATGGCATTGGCATATACATTCAATGCTTCATCTGCACGGCTACTTAGGAAAGCTTTGTCATTGGACAATTCCGGATGATGCTCACTGATATACTTCCCCAATAAAGACTGGAAGTAAGAAAGTTCTCTTTTTTCGTTTGTTTTCATGTTACCTACTTTTTTATTTGGTTAATGGAATCATTGAAATTATCTAATTTATCTGCAAGTGCCAGCATATCTTCTTCTATCTTCTTGTTTGTTATACGGGCATATACTTGTGTAGTCCTTATATTGGTGTGACCAAGCATTTTTGACACAGATTCAATAGGAACACCTTTACTTAATATCATTGTAGCAAATGTATGTCTTGCCAGGTGATAAGTCAAATTCTTTTTAATACCACAGACATCACCGATTTCTTTTAAGTAACTGTTCATCTTCTGATTGGATAATATAGGAAGAAGTTTACCATCCTTCGTTCTTCCTCTATACTTTTCAATAATCATAGCCGGAATATCGAGCAGCAAAATATTACTTGGGACTTTTGTCTTCTGACGTGTAGTCATTATCCATCGTTTACCATTAAGTGTGACTATATTGTCTTGTGTTAGATTTGCCACATCTATATAAGCCAACCCACAGAAGCACGAAAAAATAAAAATGTCCCTTACAGCTTCAAGTCGTGCTGTCGGAAATTCCTTTTCCATGATGCATTTTATTTCTTCATCTGTAAGAAAGCCACGGTCAACATACTCCAATTGGAAATGATGATTCATAAACGGATCATGAGTAATCAAGTCTTTCTTTTGAGCATCCCTAACAACAGTCTTAAAGAACTTCAACAATTTGGTTGCCGTATTGATTTTAAGATTAGCAACAGAACGTAGATAAGTTTCAAAATCATTGATAACCTGATGTGTCAGTTCTTTTGGCATCAAGTCTTTACGTCTATACTTATATCGCAAGAAATTCTCAAAATGACGTTTGGTTCCTGAATATTTGTGATAGGTGGCTTTTGCTTTGATTGTTCCTACCTGCGCCTGCAGTTCTTTTAAATAATCATCATAGAATTCAAGAAAGGTAATTTTTGCCTTATCCTTCCCAAGAAAAAAATTCTTTATTTTTTCAAGAGTAAGGTCTGCATCACTTTCATGGCGCTTAAAGATTTCCTGGAAAGATGTAGATATTTCATCCAATTGAGCATTGACAACCAATGCCTCCTGAGTACGCCCTTTCATTCGGCTTGTTGAATTACACCACAATTTTTTATCCACATAGATACCGGATGAACCTACATTAAGCATTTCTTTGTTTAAATAGATTCTGATCATCAAAGGAGATTTACCACTTTTGTTCTCGTAATTGGAGCGTACATAGAACGACACTTTAAAAATCATTCTCATAATAACTAATCATTTTTTAGTGTAGCAATTTTGCCACAAAGTTCGACATAATTTATTATGAATGAGTGATTTATAAGGTGTCAATTTGGCTATCTTTTGACCGTCACTGCTACATTTTTTTGCCAAAAATGCGAGGTCATTTTCTGTAGCAGAGAATTCAAGATGGTATTCATCTCAAATTTTCTGCTACATTTTTGTGACAGCAAAATTTCTGTAGCAGAAATTGTAGCAGAAATTGACTAAGATATGACTGCCAACCGATGCTGGATGGCCTTCACCTTGAAACAAAAATATACGAAAAAAGCACCGTAATCAATTGATATACGGTGCTTTGACTCCTTGAGTGAAGGTTTAATTGAATACCTTCCTTTAGTCTCGTTGCGGAAGCTGGGGGATTCGAACCCCCGGTACGGTAACCCGTACGGCAGTTTAGCAAACTGCTGGTTTCAGCCACTCACCCAAACTTCCAATAAACGATTGTAGCGCATACGGGAATCGAACCCGTGTTTCAGCCGTGAGAGGGCCGCGTCCTAGGCCACTAGACGAAAGCGCCATGTGCTCTTCATTTGTTATCTACGCGGAAGCTGGGGGATTCGAACCCCCGGTACGGTAACCCGTACGGCAGTTTAGCAAACTGCTGGTTTCAGCCACTCACCCAAACTTCCAAGTCATAGGTGACAAATGAAGCATTTCCTTGAAATGCGGTGCAAATATAGAGCGAGTTTTTCATTTGACCAAACTTTTCATCACTTTTTTCTTAAAATAACTTCGTCCGGACACGAAAGGCAGCCGGAAGGAATGCCGCACGAAACACGGATTTCGAGGATCAGAAAGCGTCATACGCCTGAAAAACAATATTTTACACGAAGGCAGACAGATTCCGGACACGGTACGGACAAAACAGCCTCATCAAAAGAAAAATAACCGCCCGTTTCTACCGGCCCGACGGATCCGCCTGCGGACAGAGGTTTTGAAACCTCCGCCCGGAAACGCAGCCTTCCCCACACAAAAAGTCCGGACCTGCTGCCGGAATCTCCGTTCCACATTGTGGTTTATGCATTCCACAATGCTGTTTGTACGTTCCACACTGTGGTTTATACGTTTCAAACCGTGAAACGGAAATTCTGCCGGCAAGATACCGTTTCCCCAACAGCTCCGGCCGCTTTTCCTGCCGGGCAAACGAAGGCTTTCTTCTAAAAAACATAAAACATCATTGAAATAATTACAAAATAGCAATCAATAGATTTTAGGTATTGCACAATTTTAGGAAAAGCACTACCTTTGCAGCCTGATTCATAATTATAGCATAAAATTACATTAACTAAACCTATTTGATTATGGCAATGAATTTTAAAGAAGGTCGTTGGAACTATGAAATCAACGTGACCGATTTCGTAAAGACAAACATCACTCCTTACGAAGGCGACGCGTCGTTTCTGACAGGTCCGACAGAACGTACAAAAGCAGTATGGAACAAGTGCTTGGAGGCTCTGGCCGAAGAACGCGCAAACAACGGAGTACGCTCGCTTGACCCATCGACGGTATCCACCATCACTTCGTTTGCTCCCGGATATATCGACAAGGAGAACGAAGTAATCGTCGGACTGCAAACCGACGAAGTGCTGCGCCGGGCCATCAAACCGTTCGGAGGAATCAAAGTGGTTGAAAAAGCATGCCGCGAAAATGGGGTTGAAGTTGACCCGAAAGTGAAGGACATCTTCACTCATTACCGCAAGACTCATAATGACGGAGTATTCGATGCATATACTGAAGAAATACGTTCGTTCCGCTCGCTGGGATTCCTCACCGGATTGCCCGACAATTATGCCCGCGGACGAATCATCGGCGATTACCGCCGTCTGGCTCTCTACGGGCTTGACCGCCTGATTGAGGCCAAGCAGAACGACTTGCGCCGCCTGACAGGACCGATGACAGACGAACGCATCCGCCTGCGCGAAGAAGTGGCCGAACAGATCAAGGCGCTGAAGGAAATCAAGGTCATGGGAGAACAGTACGGACTCGACCTGAGCCGCCCGGCCGAATGTGCGCAAGAGGCTGTGCAATGGGTGTACATGGCTTATCTGGCCGCCGTAAAAGAACAGGACGGAGCCGCCATGTCGCTCGGAAACGTATCTTCTTTCCTCGACATCTACATTGAATACGACATGGCACACGGCAAGCTGGACGAACTTCACGCACAGGAACTGATCGACCAGTTTGTAATCAAGCTCCGCATGGTGCGCCATCTGCGCATGCAGGCTTACACGGACATCTTTGCCGGCGACCCGACATGGGTGACCGAATCCATAGGCGGACGCTTCAACGACGGACGCACAAAAGTGACCAAGACGTCGTTCCGCTTCCTGCAAACACTGTACAACCTGGGGCCTTCGCCCGAGCCCAACCTGACCGTACTCTGGAGTCCCGAACTTCCGGAAGGCTTCAAGCGGTTCTGCGCCCAGGTATCAATCGACACGTCTTCCATCCAATACGAAAACGACGACCTGATGCGCGAAGTGCGCGGCTCCGACGACTACGGAATCGCCTGCTGCGTATCGTATCAGGACATCGGACGCCATATACAGTTCTTTGGCGCACGCTGCAACCTGGCCAAGGCTCTGCTGCTAGCCATCAACGGCGGACGCTGCGAAAATACCGGCACGCTGATGGTAAAAGACATCCCCGTGCTGAGCAGCGATGTATTGAATTTTGAAGAGGTATTGGCTAACTATAAGAAAGTGCTGAAGGAAATGGCGCGCGTATACAACGACGCGATGAACATTATCCACTACATGCACGACAAGTATTATTATGAAAAGGCTCAGATGGCCTTTGTTGACACCAACCCTGCCATCAATCTGGCATACGGCGTTGCGGGAATGTCGATAGCGGTAGACTCCTTGTCGGCCATCAAGTATGCGAAAGTGAAGGCGAAACGCAACGACATCGGCCTGACAGAAGGATTTGACATTGAAGGAGAATACCCCTGCTTCGGAAACGATGACGACCGGGTGGACCACCTTGCAGTAGACTTGATCTACTATTTCGACGAGGAACTGAAAAAGCTGCCGGTATACAAGAACGCAAAGCCGACGCTTTCGATCCTGACAATCACCTCAAACGTGATGTACGGAAAGAAAACCGGAGCTACGCCCGACGGACGCGCCAAAGGAATCGCTTTCGCTCCGGGAGCAAACCCGATGCACGGACGCGACAAGAACGGTGCCATCGCCTCGCTGAGTTCCGTTGCCAAGCTCCGTTACCGCGACTCGCAGGACGGCATCAGCAATACGTTCTCAATCGTCCCGAAATCATTGGGCGTTGACATGGAAAACCGCATCGAGAACCTGGTGACCATGATGGACGGCTATTTCGTGAAGGGCGCTCACCATCTGAACGTGAACGTGCTGAACCGCGAAATGCTGGAAGACGCGATGGAGCATCCGGAAAAATACCCGCAGCTCACCATCCGCGTATCAGGATATGCCGTGAACTTCATCAAGCTGAGCCGCGAGCATCAGCTGGAGGTAATCTCGCGCAGCTTCCACGAACGGATGTAATTGATACAGACAGGAAGGTGTGCCGCCTCCAAAGGCACACCTTCATCTTTTGCCAACAACAGCACAACAATGATCAGAGTACATTCATACGAATCATTAGGCACATACGACGGTCCGGGAATCCGCCTGGTCGTATTTCTGCAGGGATGCAACTTCCGTTGCCTTTATTGCGCCAACCCGGATACCATCGACGCCAAAGGCGAAAGCAAGGAAACCACGCCCGAAGAAATTCTCCGGATGGCAGTCAGCCAGAAGCCGTTTTTCGGCAAAAAGGGAGGCGTCACCTTCAGCGGAGGCGAACCCACTTTCCAGGCAAAGTCGCTCATTCCGCTCTGCCGCATGCTGAAAGAAGCCGGCATCCATATATGCATCGATTCAAACGGAGGAATCTGGAACGATGACGTGAAAGAACTGTTCACATTGGCCGACCTCGTTCTTCTGGACGTAAAGGAGTTCAACGACGGACGCCATAAAATCCTGACCTCAAGAAGCAATGCGCAAACACTGAAAACAGCCGCGTGGCTGGAAGAGAACAACAAACCGTTCTGGCTGCGCTATGTTCTCGTGCAGGGATACAGCGGATTCAAAGAGGACATCGAAGCCCTCGGCACTCATTTCAGAAACTACAGGATGATTGAACGGGTTGAAATTCTTCCCTATCATACCCTGGGAGTGCACAAATACGAAGCCATGCAGATGGAATACAAACTGAATGACGTAAAGCCGAACACGCCGCAGCAGCTGGAAGAGGCCAGACAGCTTTTTGGACGCTATTTCAAGACCGTCTTCGTAAATTAATTTGATTTTTTCTTTCGACCAGTGCAGTATTCGGCAACGGACTGCATTTAATAAACAGAAACGATAAAAACAAAACGAATATGGAGAAGGCCAAAACAGAAAAAATATCCAACAAACTCTCTGCCCGGCAGCAGCAGACTCGGATTGCCGCATTTACGGTGATCATGAGCATTATCGTGGTGAATATTTTGTGGTGGGCAGGAATTCATTTCATCTCAACAGACAGCACGGACAACATCACAATCAACAATACGTCCGCTCCGTCCAAACATTATGCAATAGCCCCGACAAAATAAAATCAAGCAAGACTCTCTTACATAAAAATTCCGTTCTGAACTCATCACGCGTGGTGAAAACAGAACGGAATATTTTTATATCCAATCATTGTCTGAAATATCAGACAAGCAGCACAGTTACATCGCGGGCGCCGTGGGCTCCCATAACCAGAGCCTGTTCGATATCGGCTGTCTTGGAGGGTCCGGAAATGAATACGCCGTAACCGTAATCTCCGGTATCAATGCGTTTGTAAGCCTCGTGCATGTTGTTGACAAGGTTCCTGCGGTCGAGTACAAGCACCAAAGACTCGGCAATGAAGTAGACGGCACGCTGCTCCACGTCCTGCTGTATCCACACAGCCCCGTTTTCGCAAACCCCTATCCTGCCGTCCACGATGGCGAGATCGGTTCCGTCCAGATCGCCCGGCTTTTCCACATCATCCGGATGAAAGGTGGCGCAGGCTAGCTTCTGTTCCTTTCCAAGGCAAGATACAGCCTTCAGATTCGACGCGATGCGTTTGGCGTCAGGATACTGCCTGCGGATAAGTTCATTGATGTCATCCCCCTTTTCTACGACAACGGCGCGTCCGCCCATCTGCTGCATGATTTCACAAAACTGCTTTACCTTGTCCGGATAGACGATTGACTCCTTTTCGAGTTCAGAAAGGTCCGGCTTTTCATACCGCACCTGGGTGTTCCGCCGGATATTCTGCAATATATCTTCTCTGCTGCTCATAATCAGTTCATTTTACTTTGTTCTTTTTCCACATTTCATTGAAGCTTTCCTTTGCAAACTTCGGCATATCATGCTCCTTTCCCCAGTCGTTCAGCCCGTTATATATCATCCACCGGGGAAAGGCATTTACCGTATGGGCATTGTGCAAAGCGAAATTAAACAGACGGGGATGCTCCATCAGCGTCTTCATGCCGCCCGACATGAACTTCTTCGACGAGCTGGCAACGCTCAGTCCGTCAAGCTTCTGCCTCCAGCGGTAAATCTGATCTGCCAGATCCACCTTGGCAGGGCATACATTCTGGCATGAATAGCACAGCGAACAAGCCGAAACATTGTCAAAATAATGCAAGGGAGCCTTCAGCATACCCAGATTAATGCCGATAGGGCCCGGAATAAAATAAGTGTACGAGTAGCCTCCGCTACGGCGGTATACCGGACATGTATTCATGCAGGCACCGCAACGCAGGCAGTTCAGCGTCTTTACATGCTCCTTGTCAGCAAGAATCCTGCTGCGCCCGTTATCGACAATGATGATATGCAATTCTCCTCCCTGGCGAGGCTTGCGGTAATGCGAAGTATATGTAGTGATCGGCTGCCCTGTGCCCGAACGGGCAAGCAAGCGGGTGAACACGCCCAGCGACTCGCGGTCGGGCACGATTTTCTCCAGCCCGAAAGCCGTAATCTGAAGTTTGGGCTGCGAAGTGCCCATGTCGGCATTCCCTTCGTTCGTGCAGACAACGCACTCGCCGGTAGAAGCCACGGCGAAATTGGCTCCGGTCATCGCAGCTTCCGCCTCAATGAATTTATGACGGAGATTCTTGCGCGCGGCATGAGTCAGATAAGTCTGGTCGTTGTTGCCCGGCTCCGTCCCCATTTCTTTTACGAACAGCTCGCCGATTTCTTCCTTCTTGATATGGATGGCCGGCACAACGATGTGGCTCGGCTTCTTGTGCATGAGCTGCAGGATGCGCTCACCCAAGTCGCTTTCAACCACCTCCACTCCCTTTTCTTCAAGAAACTCGTTCAGTCCGCATTCTTCGGCAAGCATCGACTTGCTTTTGATGAAATGCTTCACATTGTGGGCATGCAGTATGTTATAGACAATCGAGCAATATTCATCGGCGTCTTTCGCCCAATAGACATGCGCACCGTTAGCCTGCGCGTTTTTCTCAAACTCCTGAAGCAGCAGATCGAGATGGCTGTTGCTGTACATCTTGATTGCGCACGCCATGTCGCGCAAATGTTCCCATTCAGGAAGCTGGCGGCTCATATTGTCACGCTTCACGCGCATCATCCACAACGTCTGGTCGTGCCATTTTGCCAGTTCCCCGTTCTGCAGGAACTTTCCGGCATTTTTAGAATGTTTCGTACTCATAGGCCTGAAGCTAATATTTCAACGATATGGATAGTCTTTATAGGAAGATTGTTCCGGCTGATAATTCCGTTCTGATGCATCAGGCAGGAACTGTCGGCGCCGACAATGTATTCAGCTCCCGTATCCATGTGGCGCTGCACCTTGTCGCGTCCCATCTGGCCGGACACGGCATACTCTTCAACGGCAAACATTCCGCCGAATCCGCAACATTCGTCCGGACGTTCGGGTTCGACCACCTCGATTCCCTTTACCAAAGAAAGCAGGTCGCGGAGCTTGTTATAATAAGGGACGTTCAATTCGCTGGGCGAAGAAAGATGCATCAGCCGCACGCCGTGGCAGCTGTTCTGGATGCTCACTTTATGCGGGAAAGAGGCTTGCAGGGATGCGGGCTTGACCACATCGTGAATGAATTCGCAAATGTCATATATTTTCTCTTCGGTGGCGCAGCGATGGCTTTCTTTTGCCAGCAAATTCCCGTAATGGTCGCGGACAAACACAACACAACTCGCAGACGGACCCACCACATAATCGTAGTTCTCAAAAAGTCTGTCGAAACGCTTCGCCAGGTCATGCGCTTCATTTTCAAAGCCGGCATTGGCCATTGGCTGCCCGCAGCAGGTCTGGTCGATGGGATAGTCCACGTCTACTCCCAGACTTTTCAGAAGCTTGAAGGAGGCCACCCCCACCTGCGGATATACAGCATTGATGTAACACGGAACAAACAACCCTACTTTCATACGCATATCATTAGTTATTACGAATCCCAAAGGCCAAAGCCTTCAACTGCTGATCCGTTTCGTTATTATTTGCGAACAAATTTACACCGAATTATTGAAAATGAAAAATGATTGCTTAAAAAAACCGAAACAGCGGCGCCGGATATTTACCAGAACGCGCCCGCTTTTCGGGCTGAAAGGCATCCTCCGCATTTCTTCCGCACACCTTCTCTTCCGGACCGCGATGCAACCTGCCCAAGGACGGAACAGATTCTATAGTCCAGCAGGTGAACCGTACGATTCACATATGTGGACCATACAGTCCACATGCATGAACCGTACGGTCCAAGAGCCGGACCAGGGCTGACGCATTACTAAAGTCATTGATATTCAGAGTATCTGATATTTAGAGATATACTAAAGCCTGATAAAAAGGCTGTTTTTTTACCTATAAAATCAGTATATGCTGAATAATAAGTACTTAATAATCAGTATTCTTTTTAATGCGTCAGCCCTGAGAGCCGGACCGTAAAACATGCCGGACAGACTTGTGCCTTCCGCCGCAGCAGAAACGCAGAAGTGCCCTTACAAACGCGCGTCCGCCCCGCGAATCACTTCGCAGGGCGGACTCAACTAATAACTAACTCTTTTTACTTTTGTGGTTTACGTAATATCATATGACTAACACTGCAAAGGTAGGCAATCTGCGCGTTTCCGGCAATACCTATTTGTTGGTATTTTAGAAACATTCCAAATAATCGGCTACAAGTTCATCTTGACCTCGCTCAGCTCCACCAGCTTGTTCACAATGGCATAGATGGTCAGGCCGGCAGCCGAATGAATCTGCAGCTTTCTCGTAATGTTCCGCCGATGCGTAATCACCGTATGTACCGAAATGAACAGCTTCTCGGCTATCTCCTTATTCGTCATGCCGCGAACTACGCACCCTACTATTTCTTTTTCCCTCTGGCTCAGCGTGCTCGCATCGCCTTCGTCTTCACCCGACACATTCATCAGAACAGAAATCTTGTGCGTCAAAGAATCCACATCGTCAAACAGGTTGACCGCTTCGTCATATCCTTTCAACTGATTGGAATCGACAACGGTATAAATCAGCGAAATGAATTTGATGTCAGCATGCGGATACTGCTGCCTGAATCCGTCCAGGTCGAACCACCCTTCAAACTGCGGATTCACAATCAGTATATCCAGCTGATGGGCTTCCATGCAATGCAGAAGCCCTTCTTTCGAAGATATTTCTATGGGCTGCACCTTCACGTCAGCCAGCCGCCTCAAAATAGAAGCCAGCCCTCCGCGCACAATTGCTGAAGATTCGGCCACCGCTACATGTATTACATCCTGTGATTTCATCTTGCCTCCTTTTCCAGTTCCATTATGGCAGGCACAAACAGATAGTCTTCCACCCGGTTGTGCGAGTCCAAGTCTTCCTCGCAACTGAAAATGTCGAACAGCGTGGCATTCAGAAGCTGGTTGTCGGCTCCTCCCGGACAATACTTGATGATGATGTTTTTCAGTTCTGTCAGTTTCGCATTAATCTGGTCATGGTTGCGGGCGAACACTCCGATATTATATCCCTCTGTTTTTTCCCCCTCCAGCAGTCTGCCGACATACACAAACACTTTCTCGTTTTCATATTCCATATGCTTGCGCACTTCATGGACGTATGCGTCAAAAAACTTGATGATCAGACAAGCCACTTCATTTTCCTGCGAGCAGTCGATCGCTTCGATGAGCTTGCGGCGGATGGTGGGAAGCTGGAAATCCAGGAAATAATGGTGCGCCCTCTTGAGGTAATCCATCAGCGCCGGAATAGAAAGCCCCTTCAGATGATCCTGGATGCGGTTGCCGTCTTCGCACAAGAAATTGACAACGATCAGAAATGTATCGCAATCCACATGGTTCATCTCGCAGACTTCCTTCACCGACTTGTCACCGAAACCCAGCGCCACACCAAAACGGCTCAAAACCTGAAGAAGCGCATAATTGTCGCAAATCAAGTCACTCATCTTGTCAGCAGGCTTATAAGTTCTGGCTCCGTTTGTACACATAAATATAGGTTTCATAATTTTTCAATGCAAAATAAGACAATTCATACAAGGTTTACAATCACCATTTGTCGGTATTTAAAGCCGGACAAAGATAAAGCATCGCGAAACAATAAAACCATAAGAAAACACAAAAACAGAAAAGGGTTTTCCGAAAAAATTCTAACTTTGCCCATATAAACCAATAATAACATCTTTTTATGTACACAATACAGACAAACGCTTCGGGCACACGGAGCATGGAGATTTCAGAAAAACATCTGGAAACAATCGAAAAATATGCGCTCTTCCGGCAGCTGATCGACAGCAACGGAATCATCGACGAATCGGTGCTTGACAAGCTCAAGCTGAATGTCCGCTCGCTCATTGCCTCGATGGAAGAAAACAGCAAGGACTTGCTTGACCTCTGCATTGATGTCATCTACCACAACAACATGAAAGCATACGGGCTGCATCAGCTGATCTTGCTCTACATCAAATGGGAGAAAGAAAAAGAAAAAAAGGAAGAGAAAGCTGAAGAATCTAACTCATAAGAAGCCTTGAAAGAACATCAACTGACTGACTGGCTGCCTACAACCAAAAAGGAAGCGGAGCTGAGGGGATGGGACAAGCTGGATGTCATCCTGTTCAGCGGCGACGCGTATGTGGACCATCCTTCATTCGGAGCTGCCGTAATCGGACGGACACTGGAAGCGATGGGGCTCAAAGTGGCCATCGTGCCGCAGCCCAACTGGAGGGACGACCTGAGGGATTTCAAGAAACTCGGACGCCCGCGTCTGTTTTTCGGAATATCCGCAGGATGCATGGACAGCATGGTCAACAAATATACAGCCAACAAACGCCTGCGCAGTGAAGACGCCTACACGCCGGACGGACGACACGACATGCGCCCCGAATATCCGAGCATCGTGTATGCGAACATCCTGAAAGAGCTTTACCCGGACACACCGGTTATCCTGGGGGGAATAGAGGCCTCTCTGCGGAGGCTCACCCACTATGACTATTGGGCCGACCGCGTGCGCCCGTCCATACTGACCGAATCAAAGGCCGACCTGCTGATTTACGGAATGGGAGAAAAGCCCATAGCCGACCTGTGCCGGCATTTTTCGGAGAAGGTGGGCGATACGCAGGAAGCGTCGGCAAACGACATTCCGCACGACATCCTGCAAACCGCTTATCTGGCAGGCAAGCCGGATAAAGACCAGCTGCCCCCCAATCCGAACGGAGAAGGCGACCTGATTCTCTTTTCGCACGAAGAATGCCTCAAAGACAAGAAGAAGCAGGCGCAGAACTTCCGCCACATCGAAGAAGAGTCAAACCGGTATGCGGCAGCGCGCATTCTGCAACAGGTGGACGGACGGACGGTTGTGGTCAACCCTCCTTATCCCCCGATGACGCAGGGAGAACTCGACCGCTCGTTCGATCTCCCCTATACCCGACTGCCTCATCCCAAGTATAAGAACAAGCGGATCCCGGCCTACGACATGATCAAATTCTCGGTGAATATTCATCGGGGATGCTTCGGAGGATGCGCTTTCTGTACGATCTCGGCTCATCAAGGAAAGTTCATCGTGAGCCGAAGCAAGGAAAGCATCCTGAAAGAAGTGAAAGCGATTACGGAAATGCCCGACTTCAAAGGATATCTGAGCGATCTGGGAGGGCCTTCGGCCAATATGTACAGAATGGGAGGAAAAGACGAAACGCTGTGCCGGAAATGCAGGAGGCCGTCCTGCATCCATCCGAAAGTCTGCCCGAACCTGAATGCCGACCACCGTCCTCTGCTCGACATCTATCATGCCGTGGACGCAATGCCGGGAATCAAGAAAAGCTTCATCGGAAGCGGGGTGCGGTATGACCTGCTCCTGCACAAAAGCAAAGACGCGAACGCCAACAAAAGTGCGGCAGAATACACACGAGAACTGATCGTGCGCCACGTAAGCGGAAGGCTCAAGGTGGCTCCGGAGCATACAAGCGACAAGGTGCTTTATCTGATGCGCAAGCCGAGCTTCGAACTGTTTTACGAGTTCAAACGGATATTCGACAAGCTGAACCGGGAAGAGAACCTGCGCCAGCAGCTCATTCCCTACTTCATAAGCAGCCATCCGGGATGCACAGAAGAAGACATGGCAGAGCTTGCCGTAATCACCAAACGGCTTGACTTCCATCTGGAGCAAGTGCAGGACTTCACTCCTACACCGATGACAGTGGCCACCGAAGCATGGTACACGGGATTCCATCCCTACACCCTGGAACCTGTATATTCGGCCAAGACACAGAAAGAAAAACTGGCGCAACGCATGTTCTTCTTTTGGTACAAGCCCGAAGAGCGCCGCGCCATTGTCAATGAACTGAAGAGAATAGGCCGGAGCGACCTGATTCCGAAACTTTACGGGAGATAACCCCTGTCAGCGTTCGCTGATGGGGGTGTATCCCACCTCGTCCAGCACATTCTTGTATGCAGGACGAATGATTCGCCGCCCTTCAAAGTTCAGCTCCTCGATGCGGTGTGCAGTCCATCCCACAATACGGGCCATTGCAAAGAGAGGCGTATAGATCTCCATCGGCAGGCCGATCATCTCGTAAATGAATCCCGAATAGAAGTCCACGTTCGAGCAGACACGCTTCTTCGTCCCTTTCACCTTCTTGAAGCACTCGATGGCACGCTGTTCAAGCAGCTCCAGAAAAGCGAATTCCTTTTCACGCCCCTTCTCTGCAACCAGCTCGCTTGCAAGTTCTTTCAGCAGCACGGCGCGCGGATCTGAAATCGTATATACAGCATGTCCGATACCATAAATCAGTCCGCTTCCGTCGTATGCCTCTTTATTAAGCATCCGCAAAAGATAGGTGTCAATCTCATCCACATTCGTCCAGTCGGATATGACTTCCTTCAAATGGTGGAACATCTTAACCACCTGGATATTGGCTCCTCCATGAAGCGGCCCTTTCAATGAGCCGATGCCCGCGGCAATGCTCGAATACGTATCAGTACGCGTAGAGCTGGTGACACGCACGGTAAAAGTAGAGTTGTTTCCGCCTCCGTGTTCTGCCTGCAGCACCAGCAGCAGATCAAGCATACGCGCCTCAAGCGGCGTGTATTCCTTCTTTATCATATAAAGGAAGTTCTCCGCAATCGAAAGATTCTCATGCGGATGGCGGATATGCAGGGACCGCCCGTGGATGCTGTGACGGTAGATGCTATAAGCATACGCGATGATTGTCGGGAACTTGGAAATCAGTTCGATCGACTGGCGCATCAGGTTGTCACGGGAGATGTCATCGGGATTCGGGTCGAACGTATACATTTCCAGCACACTGCGTGCAAGGATATTCATGATGTTCTGCCCTTCCAGATCAATGATATTCATCGTGGTCTTCTTGTCAAGCGGCATGTTGTCATTGATCAGCTCCTTAAATGCAGCCAGCTGCTCATTGTCGGGCAGTTCGCCCGACAAAAGCAAATAAGCCACTTCCTCAAACCCGAAACGTTTCTCCTTCAGCAGGGCATGCACGATGTCATCCAGATCATACCCTCTGTAAAACAGCTTTCCGGGAATGGCTTTCAGCCCCTCGTCTGTGCGTTCATAGCCGACCACGTTGCCGATCTTGGTCAGCCCCACCAGCACACCCGTGCCGTCCTCATTGCGGAGTCCCCGTTTCACGTTATACCTGGTGAACAACTCATTATCAATGCGGCAGGCCTGTTTGGCACATTCCGACAATTTATATACAATGTACTCCTTCTTCATAATTCATAAATACTCTTAGTTAAAAATTTGTCTGCGGCCGTTTCTTCCCACTTCAGCGCAAACATTTACAAAACCCCAAGCAGCTCCACAATCCGCTCTCCGAACAGATCGGTAGGCAAAGACTTTCCGCCGGGCATGAAACGTGCAAGATCGGGGGTAGCCTCTCCCTGCGAAAAAGCTTTCTCCAGAGCAGCCGTTATCAGCGAAGCGGCTTCGTTCCAGCCCAAATGCTCCAGCATCATCACCGACGAAAGAAGCAGCGAACACGGATTTACCACATTCTTTCCGGCGATATTCGGCGCCGTCCCGTGTGTCGCTTCAAAAATGGCATGTCCTGTCTGATAGTTGATGTTGGCTCCCGGAGCAATGCCGATGCCGCCCACCATGGCAGCCAACTGGTCGGAAACATAGTCCCCGTTCAAATTCAGCGTCGCAATCACGGAATAGTCTTCGGGCATAAGCAGCGTATTCTGCAAGAAAGCGTCGGCAATGCAATCCTTTATGATGATCTTGCCATTGTTTACCGCATCGGCCATAGCAGCCCTCGCCGACTCTTCTCCCAGCTCCTTCTTCAGCACATCATACCGGTTCATAGTAAACGTCTGTCCGGAAAATTCCGTTTCCGCCACTTCGTATCCCCAGCGCTTGAATCCTCCTTCGGTAAATTTCATGATATTCCCCTTATGCACCAGCGTCACGCTTGGAAGATGATGCCGGACAGCATACCGGATGGCTGCCCTCACCAGACGCTGCGTGCCTTCTTTCGACACAGGCTTCACCCCAAACGAAGACGTTTCAGGAAAGCGCACCTTGGTCACTCCCATTTCATCGCGGAGAAACACATAGAACTTCTTCGCCTCCGGAGTGCCCTGCTCCCACTCGATGCCGGCATAGATGTCTTCCGTATTTTCGCGGAAGATGTGCATGTTCACCTTGTGAGGTTCCTTTACAGGAGATACAACGCCCTTGAACCAGCGCACCGGACGCAAGCAAACATACAGGTCAAGCGTCTGCCTCAAAGCCACGTTCAACGAACGGATTCCTCCGCCTACGGGAGTAGTCAAAGGTCCCTTAATGCCCACCAGATACTCGTTAAAGGCATCCAGCGTGGCTTGAGGCAGCCATTCGCCCGTCCGTTCGAAAGCCTTTCCTCCGGCCAGCACCTCCATCCATTCGATGGAACGCTTTCCGAGATAAGCCAACTCTACGGCCGCATTCACTATCTTCTGACAAACCGGAGTTATCTCTGCCCCAACTCCGTCGCCTTCTATAAAGGGAACCGTCACCCTGTCGGGAACAACCAGCTTCCCGTCCTGCATATATACTTTACTCATATCCTTCAGATTCTAATGTAAATAATGTAAATAATAAAAGCCTTTACCGCTTTTCCGCCGTTCAGACGGCACCCGGCAGTCCAGCCGGACTCATTTTGTATTCAGCGCCGAACCGGCCTTAAACCACTCGATTTGCTGCCTGTTGTAAGTATGTGCAGCCCTAAAGGTTTCCGTCGTTCCGTCTTCATGCAAAAGAACGATGCTCAACGGCTTTCCCGGAGCGAAATCTCTCAGCCCCAATACCGAAATCTTGTCATGCTCGCGCACTTTATCATAATCGTCCTTGTCCGCGAATGTCAAAGCCAGCATTCCCTGCTTCTTCAGGTTCGTTTCATGAATACGCGCAAAACTCTTTGCAAGAATCACCCTCACATTCAAGAAGCGCGGTTCCATGGCGGCATGTTCCCGGCTGGACCCTTCGCCATAATTTTCCTCGGCCACCACAATAGACGCGATTCCTTCCGCCTTGTATTGCTTTGCCACGGCCGAAACCGCTTCGTAGTTACCGTTCAGGCTGTTCCATACAGCATTCGTCTTTCCGTTGAAAGCATTTACCGCCCCCATCAGCATATTGTCAGAAATGTTTTCCAGATGCCCGCGGAAGCGCAGCCAAGGCCCTGCCATCGAAATGTGGTCTGTCGTACATTTCCCTTTCGTCTTGACAAGCAGCGGCATCTCAAGGAAATCATTTCCATCCCAAGGCGCAAAAGGCTCCAGCTTCTGCAAGCGCTGGGAAAGCGGACTGATCGTTACCTCCACGCGGCTTCCATCCGAAGCCGGAGCCACATAGCCGTTGTCGTCCACCGTAAAGCCCTTTGCAGGCAATGTTTCTCCCACAGGAGCGTCCAGCCTTACGGCCTCGCCCGCTTCGTTGACCAATGTGTCTGTCAGCGGATTGAAACAGAGATCGCCGGCAATGGCAAGGGCTGTGGCCAGTTCGGGCGAAGCGACAAAAGCGTGCGTATTCGGATTTCCGTCGGCGCGTTTCGCAAAATTCCGGTTAAAGGAGGTCACAATCGAGTTCGGACGCGCATTGTCATCAGTCACCCTCTTCCACTGCCCGATGCAGGGACCGCATGCGTTGGTCATTATGATTCCGCCGACAGCTTCAAAGTCAGCGATCATGCCGTCGCGTGAGGCCGTGCAATACACCTGTTCCGAACCTGGATTGACTATAAGCGGAGAAGCCATTTTCAGCTTTTTCTCCTTTACCTGCCGGGCCAGCGAAGCGGCACGGCTCAAATCCTGGTAAGAAGAATTGGTGCACGAGCCTATCAGCCCGACTTCCATACGCTGCGGATAGCCGTTTGCCTTCACCTTGCCGGCAAACTCCGAAATGGGACAAGCCGCATCCGGCGTGAAAGGTCCGTTGATATAAGGCTCCAGTTCCGAAAGATTGATTTCAATGATACGGTCATAATAAGATGCAGGATCGGCCAGCACTTCATCATCCGCACGCAAATCCTCGGCGCAGCTTCCGGCAAGCGAGGCAATCTCCTCACGTCCCGTAGCCGAAAGGTAGCGGCCCATCTCTTCATCGTACGGAAAGACCGACGTTGTGGCTCCCACTTCCGCCCCCATATTGCAGATGGTTGCCTTTCCGGTGCAGGAAAGAGATTCCGTCCCTTCTCCGAAATATTCGATAACGGCATTCGTAGCACCCTTCACCGTAAGCAGTCCCGCCAGCTTCAATATCACATCCTTTGGAGCAGCCCATCCGCTCAGGCTTCCAACAAGCTTCACTCCGATAAGCTTCGGCATCTTCAGCTCCCACTCCATGCCAGCCATCACGTCTACGGCATCCGCGCCGCCCACACCGACGGCAATCATGCCCAGCCCTCCGGCATTCGGCGTGTGCGAGTCTGTCCCCACCATCATGCCACCGGGAAAAGCGTAATTCTCCAGCACCACCTGATGGATGATTCCGGCACCCGGCTTCCAGAACCCGATGCCATATTTCGATGCCACGCTTTTCAGAAAGTCGTAAACCTCTCTGTTCGCATCGCATGCGGCAGGCAAATCCTCCTTCACTCCCTTATATGCCTGAATCAGATGATCGCAATGCACGGTAGAGGGCACAGCCACCTTCTCCTTTCCTGCATTCATGAACTGCAGCAAGGCCATCTGCGCCGTAGCGTCCTGCATCGCCACCCGGTCGGGACGAAAATTCACATAATCTTCTCCCCGGCGGAATGCAGCCATCGCCTTTTCATCATACAAATGTGCATACAAGATCTTTTCGGCCAAAGTCATAGGCCGATCCAATTTCTTTCTGGCATTTTCCACTTTCGCCCTATACGACGCGTAGAAGTTTCTGATCATTTCAATGTCGTAAACCATACGGATTATCCTTTTATCGTTTTTACCAATATCGCAAATATAGCAAAACAGAATCAAACATCCATACCTTACGGCATAAAAACATCAATCCGATCTTATTTTTAAGATAAAACGAATAAATATAACAGAAATAACGACCGATCTATTTCTTTTTGAAACATCTGCAAACAGAAGAAACGAAACAGAAGCGGGGCATGGCGACCCACACCGCCATGCCCCGAAACAGACCGCTCCAGACCAATCACTGAAGCTTGAACATCACCGGCAAGGTGTACTTGCAGCGCACCGGCTCACCCTTCTGCATGCCGGGCTTCCACTTGGGCATTGACTTGACCACACGCACCGCCTCGGCATCAAGGTCCGGATGGACGCTGCGAAGCACATTGAAATTGCTCAACGAGCCATCTTTCTCAATCACAAACTGCACGATGGCACGCCCCTGAACGTTCTGCTTCATAGCCGTCTGCGGATACTGAATATTCTGACTTATGAAATCAAGCAGCTTCTGGACTCCCCCGGGGAATTCCGGCATCTGTTCTACCACAGTATAGACTTCCTCTTCCGTTTCAGCAGGAGCCGGCGTATCGGCAGGAGCCTGCACCGGCTCGGAAACAGGCGCCGTCTGTTCCGTCACACTTTCATCGGCTTGCTTCTTTTCCGATGTACACGACATGTTTCCCAGCATGAGTAGAGCGAATGCCGGAAACGCGAGCAGAGCATACTTGAAATACCCTGCACGGCTGGTTTTCTTCTTGTTCATCATAATGATACGTTTTTTAAGGTATGATAAGTTGAAATGATTGGTAATTCCGGTTCCGGAAGGACGGGAAGCCAGTTCCACCAGATGATACTGATACTTGCGGACCGGGAATCCCGATTCAAGCACACTGCGGTCGGCCAGGTATTCAAGGTTTTCGCACACTTCCCGTCTCAGCAGCCAGGCAAACGGATTCCACCAGCATACCGCGGTGACCGCCTCCATCAGCAGCACATCCAACGAATGCCACTGACGCACATGTGCCCGTTCGTGGGCAAGAACCTCCTCTTCATCCGAAGCCTCCACATCCCTCCGGCAGACAAAAATCCAGCCGAAAAACGAGAAAGGACCGGAGGGTTCGGAAAGGAACCTCACATTCACGCCATGCAAAGACCCGGGAGAAGAAAGGCGCAACAGACGGCATACACTTCCCAAACGGACGATCATGCGGAGAGCCAGCAGGCACAGGCCTGCCACATAAAGCAGCACAAGCGCGGAAACAACCGGCGGAAAAGGTGCAGAATCCGACGGAGCAGAAGCCTCTGCCACCGCTTCGGGCAAGACGAATGCGGACATATAATCTGCAACGGGAGATGAAACGATGCCCGGAGCAGGCCATTCCACATCCGCCAAAGGCAAAAGAAACGAAGCCGCCACAAACGAAAGCAGAACGAAGCGTTTCCAGACGAAGAACGTGTCGCTCACGCAAAAAAACCGGTAAAACACATAAAAAAGCACGAGCCCGGCATTCACTTCCAGCAAATAGACCAATTCGGATGCCATAAGATTCTGATGTTATTCCTGTTTTCCTTTTTCTATCAAATCGATGATTTCCTTCAGGTCTGAAGCAGAAATCTTGTTCTCCTTCGCAAAGAAAGAAACCATCTCCTTATAAGAATCGGCAAAATAATTGCGCACAAAATTGCCGACAGAACGCTCTTTATATTCACTTTGCTGAACCAGAGGCGTATAGCGGTAAGTATTGCCGAAACGCTGCGCCTCCAGGTATCCTTTGCGCTTCAGATTCTGGACAACCGAAGCTACCGTGGTATAAGGAGGGCGCGGCTCCGGATACTGCTCCACGATCTCCTTCACAAAGCAGGCGCCGAGATTCCATATATACAGCATCGCCTGCTCTTCCTGCAATGTCAACTTTTCCATCTGCATACGAGTTTATTACGAACACTTCGCAAATCTACGAAAATTTCGTAATAATCCAAGCGCAAGCAGGTTAATATAAATTAAAAGCAGGCTGACGGAGAGGTCCTTCCCCGGAAAAAGACGAAAAACAGGCCGTCACTTCAACCTCTTCACTGGAGTGATGCAATCGTATCACTCCAGTGAAGAGGTAAAAAGACCGGCTTATGC
>SDWH01000027.1 GCA_019550975.1 Bacteroidales bacterium SW299
AACGGGGTGGCAAGAAGCCTGCGCCCTTGCCACCCCGCTGCTGACATGACTATTCCATTATATCAAGAATCCCAGCAGAATACCGGCTGCAACAGCCGATCCGATCACTCCGGCCACATTCGGCCCCATGGCATGCATCAACAAATAATTTGTAGGATCATACTCAGCTCCTACAATCTGCGAAATACGTGCCGAATCCGGTACGGCAGACACACCGGCATTTCCAATCAGCGGATTGATCTTGTCGTCTTTCTTCAACACCAGATTGAAAATCTTGACAAAAAGAACACCCGAAGCTGTAGCCACAATGAATGAGAACGCTCCCAAAGCAAAAATCTTAAGCGAGTTCCATGTAAGGAATTCCGAAGCCTGAGTAGAAGCCCCCACCGTTAATCCGAGCAACATGGTAATCGTATCAATCAGCGGACCACGAGCCGTTTCTGCCAGGCGGCGTGTCACACCACTTTCTTTCAGAAGGTTGCCGAAGAAGAGCATTCCCAGCAACGGAAGTCCGGAAGGCACCAGAAAGCAAGTCAGAAGCAGACCGATAATCGGAAACATCACCTTTTCCGTATGAGATACGGCACGCGGAGTCTTCATGCGGATCAGCCGTTCTTTCTTCGTCGTGAGCAAACGCATCACCGGCGGCTGGATCACCGGAACCAACGCCATGTAGGAATAAGCTGAAACGGCAATGGCTCCCATCAGATTCGGTGCCAGCTTGGAAGAAAGGAAAATGGCCGTCGGACCGTCGGCACCGCCGATAATGCCGATAGAAGCAGCCTGCATGGGATCAAACCCAAGCCACAAGGCAGCAATATACGCGCCGAAGATACCGAACTGAGCGGCAGCGCCGATCAGCATCAGCTTCGGATTGGAAATCAAGGCTGAAAAGTCGGTCATGGCACCGATACCGAGAAATATCAGCGGCGGATACCATCCCGAAGTAACCCCTTGGTACAAGATGTTCAACACTGATCCCTCTTCATAAATGCCCACCTGGAGGCCGGCATCCATGTTGAAAGGAATATTGCCAACCAGAATACCGAACCCGATCGGAATCAGCAACATCGGTTCAAATTCTTTTGCTACGGCAAGATATATAAAGAATATGCCGACCAGAATCATCACCACATGTCCTGCCGTAGCATTATAGAACCCCGTATAGGTCCAAAAGTCGGCAAGATTGTTCTGAAGAAAATTAAGAAAATCGCCCATAACTACTCGATGATTACAAGATCAGTACCTTCAAGAATTGACTCTCCTTTGCTCACCTTGACGGCTGTCACTTTTCCGTCACGGTCTGCCTTGATGTCATTTTCCATTTTCATGGCTTCAAGCACAACCAAAGTCTGTCCGCGCTTCACTACATCTCCTTCCTTCACTTTAATTTCGAGTATCACACCGGGCAGCGGTGACTTGACTCCGGATTTTCCGCCGATAGGAGCCGGACGGCTGATGGCGGGAGGAGGAGCTGCCGGCGACGTAGAAGCGGTGCGCAGCACAGGTTTTATCTGAGGGCTTTTCTTCTTTTCAAGCTCCACCACATAGGCTGTGCCGTTCACTTCCACGCACACGTGGTTTTCCTCAACATCTCCCACAGCCACTTTATAAAGATTTCCGTTGATTTTATATCTATATTCTTTCATGTCTTTCTATTATTAAAGGTTATTTTCTATGAGGGGTTTCACGCAAGGTATAAATCTTCGAGCTCCACGGAGAATAGCTTCTCTTCACACGACTGATGGTCAGGATCGTTTCTTCCACGTCATGATCGGCTCCCTGAGCCTCGTGCAATGCCATTGTGATAGCTGCTATCACTTCGCCCGGAGCCTCTCCGAAGCCCCGTTCTTTCGCTTCCGTCTTGTCGGTTACGTTGTGAACTTTCATCGCATTCTGCTTGCGGAGCTTGACAGCCAGTTTGCCGACAAAGCGGAAACAGATGTAAAGCAGGATCAATCCCACGAACACCACGCACATTGCAGTAACAGTCATGCCGACCCCTACCGGATCGTGCTGCTCGAAATTCTCCATTTTCGGATTGCTTTCAATGGTCTGGTTGTTGGTGCTCGGAGTGACATACTTTTCTTCACTGTCATCCTTCACTTCCCATGTGGCAGAACCGTCCGTAACACGCGCATACGACTGGTTAGGCTTCAGCAGTCCTCCGGGAACGACCACCTCGTCCATCAGGTTCCGTCCGGAATCATACAATCCGATCCAATTGTCGGATGTCTTGCTCAACACAAAATTTGTATGGAACGTTCCCCTGCGCGGCGCTCCATCAGCCCAGAACAACAGGTGCTGGCGGGGCGGCATTTTGGTCAGCACATCCCCCTTCGGTATGAAATAAGTGACGGTATCCCCCGGCTCGGAGCTCACCTTTATCAGGCAGCCTGCCAGATTTTCCGTCTTGAATGCCTTGTTGAATATTTCAATCCAACCGCTGTGAACGCCATAATCATCCTGAAAATTGCTCACATTGTCGGTAAGCACCTCATTGATGACCAGCTTGCTTTCGGTCTTGCTTCCCGTACACGACACCAGGCCCACGAACAGAAGCAGCGAAAGAAATATTCCGATTTTCGGTTTCTTCATAATCATCTTCATTTAAAGTTTGTCATTACAATGGAATATTCCCATGCTTCTTGGCAGGATTAGTCTGCTTCTTGGTCTGCAGCTGCTGCAAGGCACGAATAATGCGGAAACGTGTATTGCGCGGTTCGATTACATCGTCGATATATCCATACTTTGCCGCATTATAGGGATTGGCGAACAGTCTGGTATATTCCGCCTCTTTTTCTGCCATGAACGCTTTCGGATCGGCAGCCTCTTTAGCTTCCTTCGCATAGAGCACTTCCACGGCTCCCGCTCCGCCCATCACGGCGATTTCGGCAGTAGGCCATGCGTAATTGATGTCGCCCCTCAACTGCTTGCAGCTCATCACAATGTGCGAGCCTCCGTAAGACTTGCGCAAAGTAATGGTCACCTTAGGAACTGTGGCTTCACCGTATGCATAAAGCAGCTTGGCCCCGTGCAGGATAACGGCATTGTATTCCTGTCCCGTTCCCGGCAGGAATCCCGGCACGTCAACCAACGAAACGATAGGGATATTGAACGCATCGCAGAAGCGCACAAAGCGTGCTCCCTTGCGCGATGCATTGCAGTCGAGCACGCCCGCCAGCGTCTTGGGCTGGTTTGCCACCACACCGACCGACTGTCCGTTGAAACGCGCGAATCCGACAATGATGTTCTTTGCAAAATCCTGCTGGACTTCGAGGAACTCGCCGTTATCCACGATTGCGCCGATCACCTCGTACATGTCATACGCCTTGTTCGGACTGTCGGGAATGATTTCGTTCAACGAATCCTCCAGGCGGTCGATCGGGTCGGTACAGTCTACATATGGCGGTTCTTCCAGATTGTTCTGAGGCAGATAACTCAGCAGTTTCCGGATCAGCGCCAGACCATCCTCTTCCGTCGAAGCCGTAAAATGAGTCACGCCCGAACGGGTTGAATGCACGCTCGCACCTCCCAGGTTCTCCTGCGTCACGTCTTCTCCGGTTACGGATTTTACGACCTTCGGACCCGTAAGGAACATATAAGACGTGCCTTCAATCATCAGCGTAAAGTCAGTCAGTGCCGGCGAATAAACGGCTCCTCCCGCACATGGGCCGAAGATTCCTGAAATCTGCGGAATCACGCCCGAAGCAAGAATATTGCGCTGGAATATTTCCGCATAGCCTCCCAAGGCACAGATGCCCTCCTGAATGCGCGCGCCTCCCGAGTCGTTCAAACCGATCATCGGAGCGCCCATCCGCATGGCCATGTCCATCACCTTGCAGATTTTCTTCGACATGGTTTCGGAAAGAGAGCCAGCCGAAACGGTGAAGTCCTGCGCAAACACATACACCAGGCGTCCGTCGATTGTTCCGTATCCCGTAACCACACCGTCGCCCAGGTAATGCTTCTTTTCCATACCGAAGTTCGTGCAGCGGTGTTCTACAAACATATCCATTTCTTCAAAGCTGCCTTCATCAAGCAACATGGAGATGCGTTCGCGGGCTGTATATTTTCCTTTTGCGTGCTGCTTTTCGATGGCTTTCTCGCCTCCTCCCAAACGGGCTTTGGCACGCAGATCGATCAATTCTTTTACTTTTTCAAGTTGGTTACTCATGGTATTCTGTTTTTATTGTTAATTTAAACCGGAAGGCCAACGAGCCTCCCCTTCGGAGCAGGCTTGGAGATACCTCCCGCATCATTTCATTTTTCGCAAAGTTCGGTCAGCACGCCCATCGTCGATTTGGGATGCAGAAAGGCGATGTTCAGGTTTTCCGCACCTTTCCGCGGAGCCTTGTCAATCAGACGGACTCCGGCCTCCTCAGCCTGTGCCAGCGCATTGGCGACACCGTCTTCCACGGCAAAGGCCACGTGATGCACGCCCATACCTCTCTTCTCAATAAATTTGGCGATGGTACTGTCGGGAGAAGTGGGTTCCAGCAGTTCGATTTTCGTTTCTCCGCATCTCAAAAATGCGGTCTTCACCTTCTGGTCCTCCACAGTTTCTATATTGTAACATTTCAGCCCAAGGACGTTTTCATAATAAGGAAGGGCATTTTCGATGCTTTCCACGGCGATGCCCAGATGTTCGATATGAGAAATTTTCATAACAAAGTTTGTTTTAATGGTATTAAGATTTCAGTTTTATGCAATAACATTGCACAAAGAAAAGAAAAATGTGCTGAAAAAAGAAACTTTTCACCGTTTTTTTGCCCCCTCATCTTTTTTTGGCAAAACAGCAAGAAAAGACACCCTCCGCAATGCGATTCCGCAGGCAGCCCGAAACATTTTTTATCTCCAAACTAAAAACATATATCTTCAACTTAAAGATATACATCTCCAGCCTGAACATATATATCTCCAGGCTGGAGATGCAGCATATCGCAGGAAAAAAGCGTTTTGCACGCCTGCCGGAAAGGGCTTATTCTTTCAGACATAAAGTTTGGTCAGAAGCCTGTTCAGCCATCCCCACCCCACGCGGAACCAGCGGCGGCTACTCATCTGCCTGCCCCCGAAACGGAGAATGAAATCGCGGTAGCCGTATTTCTTGAAAGGAAGTCCGGCCTCAATAAACTCAAAATGGGAATAGCCGCGGTTGTGTGCATAAACCATCGCATTCCAGACGGCCAGCACGCCGGGATACAGCAGCGGATAGCTCTTGCGCAAACCGCCCGAAAAGAGCAAATACGCGTCGTCAGCCGAAAACAAGCAGACCGAACCGCCGATAATCTTGCCCTTATACCTGACTATAAAGATCTTCGAACGCTCGGACGACTGCCTCAGCAAAGAAAGGAAAAAGTCTATGCCCGGAAGATAACGATGAATCTTGGACGAATAATAACGCTTCAGCAGAGCAAAAAATTCTTCCACTTCGGCTTCCGTCCTTGCGATATCCATCTCGGCTCCCCCCTTCAGCCCACGGTTTATCTGACGCTTTCTGGAAATGCTCATCCACTTGTCTATGCAGTTTCCGTGTATCGAATTGCGCACACGCATCCAGCGGACCGGAAAGTAGCCGCACTCACGGAAATGCCGGTATCCGAACAATGACTCCTCCAGATTGCGGAACTCAAGCAGAAACGAACGGTCCTTGAAGCAGCGGGTCAGGTATTCAAGCAGCTCCCTGAAGATCTCATCCTTCCGGTATGACGAAGGGAAATATTCGCCGGTGCCGTACACGTATGTTTTTGTAAAGAAAAAACGGAAGCGCAGGCTGCGCCGCGTGATGCAGAGCAGCTTTCCCACCGCACGGCCGTCCTCGTAAGCCACGAGCAGCACCGGACGGAAACCTTTAGTCTGCTGCAACGCCTGAAGCATTTCAACGGAATAAAAGACATTCGAACCGGGCAGGGGCGGGACATCTTCGGCATGATAATATGTAGCCAAACGGAGTGCCATACAATGCAAATTTAGATTTTTTTTTGAGGATTTGAAACGGATGAAGTATATTTGTCGGGACAAAACACTTTTTTTATGGAGAATTTCAGTGAACTGGTCAAGCGCAGACGGAGCATGCGTAAATTTACAGAAGAAGAGCTGACACAGGACGAAGTGGTCACGCTGCTCAAGGCAGCGCTGATGTCGCCTACATCCAAACGTTCGGAAAGCTGGCAGTTCATCGCCGTCGACGACAAGGAAACGCTCGGAAAGCTGGCGCAATGCAAGGCCGCTGGCGCAGCGTTCGTGAAAGACGCTGCACTGGCTATCGTCGTCATGGGCGATCCGCTCCTGAGCGACGTATGGATTGAAGACGCGTCGGTAGCTTCGACAATGATCCTGATGCAGGCAGAAGACCTGAATTTGGGAAGCTGCTGGATACAGGTGCGCGAACGGTATACAGCCGACGGAACGCCGGCAAACGAATATATTCATGAACTGCTGGACATTCCCCTGCAGCTTCAGGTGCTGTCAGTCATCGCGGTCGGCCATAAGGGAATGGAAAGAAAGCCTTTCGACGAAAGCCACCTGCGGTGGGAAAAGGTACATATCAACAAATACAGGGAAGACAATGGCAACGGCAACGAACAATAAAGACACCTACAAAGCTACGGCTGTCTTCCTTGTGGTGATGGGGATACTGTATCTGCTGGACAAGCTGATTCATTTCAGCAGCGCCGGACTCCCCTGGGTGATGCAGAAAGACACCATGCTGCTTTATGCGTCAGTCATATTCCTGTGGTTCAAACGTGACAAGTCCGTTGGAATCATTCTTGCCGGAATCTGGCTGATACAGAACATCGGGCTGGTCATCTCACTGCTCGGGCAAATGTCGGCCTACCTGCTTCCTGCTGCACTGCTGATCATCGGAATCCTGCTTTATTTCTTATCTACACGCTGACTTATGGAAAGACCGGATTTCAACATCGTTTTCGTGGGAGCAGGAAATGTCGCTTCCTGTCTGGCTCCCGCGCTCATGCAGAAGGGATGCCGCATCGTGCAAGTATACAGCCGCACGCAAGAGTCTGCGCAGACACTCGCCCGAAAAGCGGACTGCCCTTATACGACCGATCTGACACAAATATCGGGCGAAGCGGATCTGTATATCGTTTCGGTCAAAGACGACGCGCTTGATGATGTCACCGCACGGCTCGCATGCAGCGGAAATCCCGACGCGCTGTATGCGCACACTGCCGGAAGCATGCCGATGGACGTATGGAAAGGCAAGATTCGCAGATACGGGGTGCTCTATCCGATGCAGACTTTCAGCAAGCAGCGGGCTGTCGATTTCTCTGCCGTTCCTTTTTTCATTGAGGCGAACTCAGAAGAAGATGCCTGCCTGCTGAAAGAAGTAGCCGGAAGAGTCAGTCCGAGAATTTATGAAGCTTCATCCGAGCAGCGCAGGTATCTCCACATCGCAGCCGTATTCGCATGCAACTTTACCAACCACATGTATACCCTCTGCGACCGGCTGCTTGCTGCCCATGGACTCCCCTTCGAGTCTATGCTCCCGCTGATTGACGAAACGGCACGGAAAATACACGAACTGCCGCCGCTGGAAGCGCAGACCGGTCCGGCCAGAAGGAACGACCGGAATGTAATCGGCCGGCACCTGGACATTCTAAAGAAGGAGGCACCGGAACTGGCTGACCTGTACGGTATGATAAGCCGGAGCATCCATACGTATGAACTCAACAACAAAATGACATCAAAATGATAAATTACGACCTCACAAAAATCAAGGCTTTATTCTTCGACGTAGACGGTGTGCTGAGCGGTGAAACCGTGGGGCTTCACCCAAACGGCGACCCGATGCGCACGGTGAACATCAAGGACGGCTATGCACTCCAGCTGGCCGTAAAATGCGGACTGCACGTGGCCATCATCACCGGAGGAAAGACCGAAGCCGTCAGAAAGCGTTACGAAGGACTGGGCATCAAGGATGTGTATCTGGGAGCCGCGGTCAAAACCAAAGAATACAACGAACTGCTCCAGAAATACAGCCTCAAGCCAGAAGAAGTGCTCTATATGGGCGATGACATTCCCGACTACGAGGTACTGCAACTGGTGGGCCTTCCCTGCTGCCCTGCCGATGCAGCCCCCGAAATCAAGGCCATCTGCAAATACATCTCTCACCGCAACGGAGGTTACGGATGCGGACGTGACGTAATCGAGCAGGTGCTCCGCGCCCAGGGGAAATGGATGTCGCACCAGGAGGCCTTCGGATGGTAAACTGCTTGCAGGGGCAGGCCGAAGCCGATGCTTCTCTGCCTCCTCTAGCTTATCTAACTGCTTTAACTATGCTTTAACGGATATGGAACTGAACAACTTGAAGAAATATCACATCATACTTGCCTCAAACTCTCCGCGCAGACGCGAACTGCTCTCGGGGCTTGGAATAGACTATGAAGTAAAAATACTTCCGGGTATCGACGAAAGCTACCCCGAGAACCTGACGGGAGAAGAAATTCCGATGTACATCGCCCGCGAAAAGGCCGACGCTTATCGCCCGTCTATCAAACCGGACGAACTGATCATCACAGCCGACACAATCGTCTGCCTTGAAGGACAAGTGCTCGGAAAGCCCAAAGACGAGGCAGATGCCTGCCGGATGCTCCGCCTGCTATCGGGACGCACACACCAGGTAATCACCGGCGTATGTATCACTACAGCCGAAATGCAACGCACGTTCGCGGCTACAACGGATGTCACGTTCGACACGCTCAGCGAAGAAGAAATCACCCATTATGTAAACAATTACCGCCCGATGGACAAAGCCGGAGCATACGGAGTGCAGGAGTGGATCGGCTTTATCGGCGTGACCCGACTGGAAGGCTCGTACTTCAACGTTATGGGACTTCCCATACAACGGCTCTACAAGGAACTGAAAAGAATCTGAGCAGGAGGAAGCTATGGAAATGGTCTTTTTGCTCATCGGACTTGCCGCCGGAGTCATTACCGGATATTTTGCCGCAGCGCGCAAGACCGCGGCTCTTAACATGCAGATCCAAATGCAGCAGACGCACGCGCAAGACTTGCTGAAGGCGGAAGAACAGAAGGCCGGAGCCTTGATGGAACAGGAAAAGCGCGAAAAGGAACTGCTTCGAATGCAATTGAACGAAGCTGTGAAAGAACTGAACGGAAGCCGGCAAAGGGAAGCCGCGTTGCAAACGGAAAACCGCAACCTGAATGAAAAGCTGGAACAGCAGAAAGAGGAAATAGCCAACCTGCACAATCAGTTCAAGCTGGAGTTCGAAAACATCGCCAACCGCATTTTCCAGCAGAAAACAGAGAGTTTCAACAAGCTCAACGCCGAAAGCCTTGCTGCCCTGCTGAAGCCTTTCGGCGATAACCTACAGGAGTTCAAGCACCAGGTAGCGGAAGTTTATGACAAGGAATCCAAACAGCGTTTCTCGCTCGAAGACCGCATCAAGGAACTGATGCAGCTCAACAGGCAGATCAGCGACGAGGCAAACAATCTGACCCGTGCGCTGAAAGGTGACTCAAAAATGCAGGGAAACTGGGGGGAAATGATTCTTGAAACAATTCTCGAACGTTCCGGGCTGAGAGAAGGAGAAGAATATTTCCGTCAGGAATTTCTGAAAGGCGAAAACGGGGAACCGCTCAAAAATGAGTCCGGACAAAAAATGCAGCCGGACGTTCTGGTCAAATATCCCGACAACCGTCAGGTCATTATCGACTCAAAGGTTTCGCTGACAGCATACGCCAACTATGTAGGATGTGAGGACAAGGACAAGCGCGGCCAATACCTGAAAGCGCATCTGAATTCGGTCAAGACGCACATCGACGAATTGAGCCGGAAGGACTATTCAAGATACGATGCCCAGGCACCCGACTTTGTGATGATGTTCATTCCCAACGAGCCTGCCTATCTGCTGGCTTTGCAGACAGACCATGACCTGTGGAACTATGCGTACCAGCGGAAAGTGGTGCTGATGAGTCCGACCAACCTGATAGCAGCCCTACGCATGGCACTGGACTTGTGGAAACGGGAATACCAGCTCAAGAACATTCAGGAAATCGTCAACCGCGGAAGCATGCTTTATGACAAGCTTGTCAGCTTTACCGAAACATTCGAAAAAATCGGAGACACTCTAACCACCGCCTCCAAAGCTTACGAAACTGCCAGAAACCAGCTTTCAGACGGAAGAGGAAACGTTATCAGTCAAGCCGAAAAGCTGAGAAGACTGGGCATCACTCCCAAAAAGAAACTTCCCTCCAGCATGTCAGAGGGGGAAGAAGAAATCGGCAATTCCATCAAGAACAGCTTTGACAATTAGTGCCAAGAATACAAAAACACAGAGACAGTGTCTGAATCTCAAGCAGACAAAGCTCTGTGTTTCTGTGTTACTGCATATCAGCTTATGAACCAATGCTTTATTTAAGCTTATCTTTCAAGCGGTCGGGCAGCACAGGCATCGCTCCGTTCTGTGTGCAGACAAAGGCCGAAACTTCAACCGCCAGTTTATGTGCCTCTCCTACCGGCTTTCCTTTCAAGATAGCTGCCACGAAAGTTGCGGTAAACGAATCACCCGCACCCACCGTATCGGCCACTTCTACCCTCGGAGTCTCTACGAATGAAACTTCCCCTGGAGTGAACACATAGCTTCCATTCACGCCGCAGGTCAGAATCAGCATCTTCAAGTTGTATTTGGCAAGCAGAATCCAACACTTGTCCTGCAAGTCAATGCCCGGATAACCGAACATACGGCTGACAGTCACCAACTCTTCATCATTAATCTTCAGAATGTTGCACTTGCGCATCGAGTTGCAGAGAATCTCCTTGGTATAGAATCCCTGCCGCAGGTTTATATCGAAAATCTTACACTGTCCATCTCCCTCCGGCATCACATCAAGAAAACGGTTGATGGTTTCGCGTGAAACTACACTCCGCTGCGCCAGCGAACCGAAACATACCGCACGTGTCTGACGTGCCAAGCCTTCCAAAGCCGGAGTAAAAGGAATGTTGTCCCATGCCACGCCCTCCTTGATATCATAACAGGGAACTCCCTCTGCATCCAGTTCCACCTGCACCGTTCCCGTAGGATAAGGAACAACTTCAATCATGCCGTTCAGTTTCTTTTCACGGAAATTGTCCAGAATTTCAATGCCCAGCTTGTCATCGCCTACGGCACTTACAACCCGGCTTTCCAGCCCGAACTGTGAGATATGATAAGCGAAATTTGCCGGAGCACCGCCCAACTTCTTGCCTTCCGGAAGCACATCCCAAAGTGCTTCACCCATTCCAACTACAATCGTGTTATTCATGATGATATAAAATTAATGTTTGATTCTCAAAGTATAAAACAACAGATAAAGCACACCAACCGTCATTACGGCAACAGCACCGTCTTGACCGACCGCATCACTGGCAAACCCCATCAGCAGCGGGAACACCGTACCGCCAAACAGTCCCATTATCATCAGTCCGGAAACTTCATTCTTCTTCTCCGGCTCGGCAAGCAAGGCCTGCGAGAACACGATAGAAAACACGTTCGAATTTCCAAAACCAATTAAGGCAATACATACATAGATGACGGCAAGCGAATCGAACGCAAACAGCCCGACCATCGCCAGAAGCATACAGCATACGCTTATAAGGAAGAACGACCTGGACGATACCGCACGCAGAATGAACGCACCGGAAAAACAGCCGAGTGTACGGAATATGAAATAAAGGCTGGTTGCAAATCCGGCTTCGGTCAGGCTCATCCCCACACGTTCCATCAGAATCTTCGGAGCCGTAGTGTTCGTGCCGACATCAATCCCCACATGGCACATGATGCCAAGGAAAGAAAGCAGGATGAACGGCTTTCCGAGAAGTTTCAGGCAAGCCTTGAAACCTGAGGCACTATCCGCTCTTTCCTCTTCAATGGGAGTGGCGGAAAGCAGCAGGATGGCAAAGACTGCAATGATCATATAAATAGGGAACAACACGCGCCAGCCCAAGCCGAAATTCGGAATGGCCTGTATAGAACCCCACATGGCAATGTAAGGAGCAAGGAATGAAGCGATAGCCTTCACGAACTGGCCGAATGTCAGCGTACTCGCCAGACGGTCACCGGAGATGATGTTGCTCAGAAGCGGATTGAGAGAAGTCTGCATCAAGGCGTTTCCGATGCCCAGCAGAGAGAACGAACAAAGCATCACTCCATAGCTGTCCCCGAAAATCGGAATCAAAAGCGATGCGAATGTCACCACAAGGCTGAGCAGTACGGTTTTCTTACGTCCGATTTTATTCATCAAGACCCCCGTCGGCACCGAGAATATCAAAAACCAGAAGAACACCAACGACGGGAAAATGTTCGCCTCCGAGTCAGTTAGTCCCAAATCGGCTTTCACATAGTTCGACGCAATTCCCACCAGATCAACAAAGCCCATCGCAAAGAAGCAGAGCATGACGGGAACCAGCTTTCCATATTTCATCTTGTTGTCAGTTGTCATGATTTTCAGTTAATGGTTAACGGTTAATAATTAATTCGATAGACCGTCATTGATTTGACTGTGAAGTTTCCACGGACAGACACGAACGACATCTTGTTGTAAGGTTCCGAAGGGAATATCTGATTTGTCATCACGAACTTGCCTTCCTCGCCAAAAGCCTCGATGCTTGAACGGTCGACAAACAGACGGAGGCGGATGTTATCCGTTTCAGGTGTCGGAGCAACCGTAACGGCGGGAAAATCTGTACTGAAATCCACCTTTCCGCTCTCGCTGCGATCCATCACAAACTGCTTGCGCATTACGTCATAATACATCTTCACCTTCTCTCCCTTGCCATTTTCCAGATTGAACGCAATTCTCGACGCGCCCGCATTCTTGATAGTCATGTCTATCTCATACGCACCTTCATTGCCGTCAATCAGACTCGGCAGCTCATAAGAGTCGCTCACCTTGAACGAAGGAATCACGGTCTTCCCTTCGCGTGCCTGTTCTATTTCAGCGGAAGGGGCGCATCTCAGCAGCAGCTCCCCATCTTGACGGTAAAGCGTAAGGTCGCGCGCAATGGTGTTCGAGCCACGGAACTGCATGGTCGGAAGCACCGCCTGATATTGCCAGTTGCTCATCCAGCCGAGAGCCACACAGCGTCCGGCAGGCGCGTTGTTGAAAGTGACCGTGGCATAATGGTCTTTTCCCCAGTCCATCCATTTGGTTTGTGTCGGCGATTCGTTCACGAACTTCTTCCCGTCAAACGTTCCGACGAAATATTGGGCTGCATTGCCTCCGAAAGGTCCGCCCGGATTGATGTTGCATATCAGCACCCACTTCTTTTCCTTCGTACCTTCCACCGGCAGTTCGATCAAATCCGGACACTCCCATACGCCGCCATGCGCACCCTGCTTTGCGCCGAAACTGCTTTCGTATTTCCAGTCTTTCAGATTCTTTGACGAATAGAATTCCATCTCCTGTCCGCCTGCAAGCACCATCACCCAATGCTTTCCGGGCGCATACCAAACAACTTTCGGGTCGCGGAAATCACGCTTGACGGAAGTGACGACCGGATTGTGCTCGTATTTCGTGAAGGTTTTCCCGTTGTCCGTACTGTAAGCCATGCTCTGGGTCTGGGTATCTCCCCACGGGGTAGACTTTGCGGAAGTATAGAAAGCAATCACCGCTCCCTCGCCGAAACCGGCCGTATTGCCGTAGTCCACCACCGCCGAACCGCTGAATATGGAACCCCACGCATCGGGCAGAATGGCATCGCCTTCGAACTTCCAGTTCACAAGGTCAGTAGTAGTGGAATGCCCCCAAGTCATGTTTCCCCACGTGGAGCCGTATGGATTGTGCTGGAAATACAGATGCCATACGCCGTCTTTGTAGAACATCCCGTTCGGGTCGTTCATCCATCCGTAGGACGGCGTGTGGTGATAAACGGGACGAAACTTCTCACGGTTCGTCGTGTCAAATGTGTCCGACAGGCTTATCTTCTTCCAGCAGAGGGACGATTCGGGCATTCCCTGCACATCAATCGAGATGTCCTGCCCCTCGTATTCCGACAAATCGAGCGGCACATAATAGTCCACCTTCTCACGCGCCAGACGCACGTTCGCAGCCACGCCCTGATGCTGATTGTTCACTATAATATACACTTTGCCTTCCGGCGCATTGTCCTGCACAGGGAGCAGCAAGTATTTCTTCGCCTCTTTGACAAGGACAATGTTCTGCTCGTTGGCCAGAGGGCGGATCTGCAGGTTTCCCTGTGCACTGGCTATAAGACCGGCACACAAAAGAATCCCCATGCAGGATGTTTTTCTGATGGCAGACAAATCGCTATGTTTCATCGTTTTCATTATTTCTTAATCAAATAATCGACCTTATCATTTTAAAGTTAAATTTTGTCTGGAAAATAAGATTCCGACACGTTTCTCCTTTCACCGGAAAAAGCAGGCGTTTGCCTCGGACAAAGCACCGGATTGCCTGTGAGCACAAACAGCCCGTTTCCTTTCATTCCTGAACGCTTACCTTAATGTCACTCACCTCAATCGAACCGCCGTAATTGTTGATTGACCAACAATTCTTCTGTATACCGTAAATACGGTTGGTATAAGCCACATCGTCGTTAATGTAAACCACACAGACCGAATTGTCCGTATAGACCGTGATGTTGTACACATTGTCAGATGGAGTATTGAACACATACCCGTCTATGCCTTCGATGAAGCCTTTTCCCCCTTCGCCTTCCTCTTCAAAATTGACTTTTCTCGTTGTTCCCGGTTCCGGATTGACTATGACCGAATAATACTTCTTGGAGTCCGTTCCGCGAACCAACGAGAAGCCGAACTTGTCAGAGGCAGAAGCCGTCTTTACCGTAAACGAGATTTTATTGTGCACCTGCAACCTATTGAACAACATGTATGAATCGCCCGTCATCGTGTAAACGCCATTGTTATTCGCCACTCCCGACTCACTCTGCGACATAATCTTCACTTCTTGCTCCGATGCATACTTCCTGTCGATGCCTTCCACTGCGCCTAAGGTAAGCGTACCGTCCTCATGCTGGATTATCCTATGAGCCACAAGATTTCCCGCCCATTCCGGTTCGTTCGGAGATGCGCCCACATTCGTATTGTCGTTTCCTGCGCGTGTCGGACACCATCCCCAAATGTAGCGGTTCGTCCCGTCTGAAGCGGTTTTTCCTGCATAGAATCCCCTTGAATCCAAGAAGCCTTCGTGACTGTCCGGCCAAGTGACGACATCATTCGCAGTGGCCGCCTTCAATTCGTCCAAAGTGCGTCCCTTGAAATACTGCACCTTGCGGATTACCGCATGTTTCTCTGAATAGACCAGATACCACCAGTCACCCATCTTGAACAGGTCCGGACACTCATAGAAACGGTCCCACATCATGGTCATGAAAACGCCTGCATGACTCCAGGTCTTCAAATCGGGCGAAGTGAACTCAACCAGTTTGCCTTTCGTTCCCTCCATCGTGGAAACCAGCATGTGGTATGCGCCGTCATCGCCCTTAAACACAAACGGGTCACGAAAATCTGACCTGCTGTACCCGTAGTCGCTTCCCGCCAGATAGAACGACCTGTTTTTTGTCCATGCCTTGAAGTCGGGGGAAGTGGCCACCATGACCACTTCTTGCCCCGCCGTATGCCCCGTATAGAAGGTATAGTACAGCTTTTCCGCTTCATCATAAATTGTACTTCCCGTCCCGATGGCAGCATCAGGTTCCGACACCGTTCCTGTAGGAATCAGTTCCCCCAACGAAGTGTACGAAGCCGCATCCGCCGTACTCACCGCCCAGATGGGATGATAAGTTTCCGCATTCGGACGATAATCCTGAAGATACAGAACCTTGAAGTCCTTGGCCACCGGATCATAAAACGGCATCGGGTCGCCCACATAGCCCACGTATGGTTTGTAATATGTGCCGAACGTCATCTCGTCGGTCGAAGCGAAATAAGTCGCTGTTCCGTCCCAGTCCTTTTGCGTCAAGACGGGGTCTTCATCGCTGCAACTGCCCAACGGCAGCAGCAAAGCAGTCAAAGCTAAAGAGTATATCATTGTTTTCATATTATTGTCGTTTATAAAATTAATCATTCACCGGATAAATAGTTGATTGCATTGAGGGTCATCGCCGCCACATTGCCGTGATATTGGTCATTCGATACGTCTACGCCATAAGAATACCAATCGTAAGCGCCCGAACCGATACAGAGGATACGTCCTCCGGCCGCATTTGCCGGATATTCCCATGCTACAACCGCACCGTCGCTGCCATATCCCAAATCAATGCCGCCGTGATTAGTCTGCCAATCCTCCAATGTAGAATATCCGCCCCAATCAGAACCGATATGCCACTGAGCAGTGCTGTTCGTTATGCGATAACCCGTATCACAAGTGTAAACGCCTTGCTTGCCGTCAATCGTTTCAACCACCCCTTGATAAAGCGGATGGTCTTCATGTCCGTCTACGAAGAAGCTCCACGGACCTCCTGTTATTTCACCTGTTTCTTCCACTTGTCCCCAGCAGTTGTTCGGATTGCTTCCGTCTTTCGTGGCACCCATCTTCACCGCATAGTAAGTTGCATAACGGGTAAGCAACAAACTTCCTCCATTGTCATAAAACTCCTTCATCTTCACAACGGCGCTGATTGCATCCGGCGCAGCCGCATCAAACTTATCCATATTATCCAAACCGTTGTCAACGTGGAAGTGCCACCACATCACCTTGCATTCGTTCAAATCAACCCGACTCGCGCGCACATCCTCGAATGACACATACTGAGAGTTTGACACATTCTGCAACATCCATGTCGCCGCTTCCTTCTCTTCCGCATTCAGCTGGTCGATGGAAGAAGCCAAGCCCACATATACAGCGCTTGGAGAATCGGATTGCTCCACCGTAACCGTGTAGACCGTCGTAGCGGAATTATAAACTACCGTAAACTCTACCGGTTGCGAGAAGTCAATAGCCTGACCGGAAGCAGGAGTCACTTCCGCTCCTTCGGAAGTCGTAATGGAAGCCACCATGCTTGTAATGTCTACAGCAGTCGGGACACGCACCAGAATGGTATGAGCGTCTTCATTAATGACCCCTATATAGCTGTCGTTCAACCGGAACTCGGTAATTCTCGCCTCGTCATGCTTCACATTTACCGTATATTCCAAAAAGGCATTTCCATTTGTCACTTGCAGCGTCTGCGCGAAAGAGAAATCTGCCACATCTCCTACTTTCATGGAAGCCATAGCGCCTTCAGACACTTTGACGTCGGTTACCTCCATCGCCTTCGTGTCATAGCCCACAGGAACGCCCACCGTCACCGTCATAGCCTCGTTGTCGATTGTCCCCTCATATTCATCCAACGCCAAGTCTGTCAGCCAGCAATCGCCGTCCAACCGGAAATTGTCTGAAGTATTGTCATCGCTGCATCCTCCAAATGCAACCGCCGTCACAAACAGCCCCGACAAGAGGAACAGTTTGTTTATCATTGTCTTTGTTTTCATATATTCAATTTATAAAGTCAAACATTACCAACCGCCACAGTTCTGGGTATAATGGCCGTTGCTTGCGCTGATTTGCGCAAACGGAATGGGCAGGTATTCGTTTTTATTCTTGGTAAACGAAGCGTTCGTATAGATTGTGCAATTGTCAGCTTCCCCCGCATAGTATTTGTTCAGCACCTCTGCTGCCTCTCCCCAACGCACCAGGTCAAAGAAACGGTCGCACTCCATCGCCAGTTCCACACGACGCTCAAATTTCAGCATCTTCAAAGCCTCTTCTTGCGAATATGCGCCCGAATACGGCTGCACGTTAAACATCACGTGATAATCGGCAGGATAATTTGAAATCATGGCCGTACTCTGCTTTGCCCGGTTACGAACCTCATTGATAAGGCTTACAGCCTCATCTATACGACCGTCGTTCAATTGAATCAACGCCTCGGCACGCATCAACAGCACATCCGCATAACGGAGGACAATGTGATTCATCGAACTGCCCCAATAGCCGTTGCCTTTAATGATATAGTCGCAATCCGGATCGACATTCTGCTTCAACGTCACGTAATAGCCATACAGTCCGTTGCTCCGGCTCCACGTGGATGTTCTGTCCATCATATAGTTTTCATTGAACTCGTATGGCAGGCCAGACATACCGACGGTAAGGAACAGACGAGGATCGGCATTGTCCGACGTCATCTCATAATCCGCGTCATTGAACGTGTCGAAGAAAGGATGGCCGTCAGCATCCGTCTTGAAGGCATTCACCAGATTCTGGCTCGGCTTGTAGAAATCGCATCCGCCATCCGTCACTCCCGGAATATTAGGCACTATCAGACCATATCCCCAATTGCAGTTGCCATAAGTTGTTCCGTCATTCATGGAATACTGCATGGCCCACAACGATTCAACCCCATTCTCATACTGAGGCTCCGGACGGAAGTTGTTATGAAAATCCGATTCCAATCCATACCCTCCAGCAGTCATGATGCTCTTTTCCGTATATTGAATCACTTTCTTCAAGTCGTCCGCATTGATGCCGGTCACTTCATTATTTTCCGGATTGTCCTGACGGTAAGCCTTATAAAGATACGTCTTTGCCAGGTAAGCGGCAGCGGCTGCCTTTGTCGGTCTGCCCTTGTCTGCCTGCGTATCAGGCAGGTGGTCGTATGCAAACTGGAAATCATCGGCTATCAACTGCCATCCTTCATCATTCGAATAAGTCGTGTTCGAAAGGTTGTTGTATTCTTCCGGAGAAAGGTTTTCGTCGTTCGCAAAAACAATCTTCTTGTAAAGCTGCTTCAAAAGAAAATGGCCATGTCCGCGAAGGAATCGCATTTCTGCAATTCGCTGCTGCTTAAGCGGATAAACTGTTTCATCTACCTGATTCAACAACTGCAACGCGGTATTGGCGCGCGAGATACAGTTGTAAAGACGCTGCCACATGTCACTGATATTCCAGGCCGTAGTCATGATACCTTGTGAAATCTCCAACGTATGGAACACATCACCATCTTCCGTTCCGTTTCCACCTTTATAAGCGTCATCCGAACGGACATCATAATTCCACATTGTGAAAGAAGAGTTGATGTCTTCCGCCGTAATCCATATTGCATAAGCGGAAATTATCAAATTGTCCACATATTCAGGATTCTGCAATGTTTCGTTATCAATCGTCCCTTGAGGCACCTGGTCTTCCAAGAAATCAGAGCAGCCGGCACAAACGAGAGCCAATCCCAAAACAGTCGTATATAATATTTTTCTCATAATCCTCAATTTTTAATTGGTTAAAAACTAACATTGACACCAAAAGTCAGATTCATCGGAATCGGATAGCCGAAGTTCGGATTTTCAGGATCAACCCCCGTAAATTCTTTGCTCTTGATTGTAAGCACATTCTGGGCACTAACATACAGACGGAGTCTTTCCATCTTCATTTTTTGTGCCCATTTTTCGGGTACATTATATCCCAACTGAATATTACGGAGTTTCAAAAAGGAACCATTTTCCACAAAATAAGTTGACACACGTTTTTCATTATTGATGTCGTCACGGGACAATGCCGGAATATCCGAATCCGGATTCGTGGGTGACCAGGCATCAAGCACACGCTTGCCCTTGTTCAGGAAACCAATATTCAGTCCGCTCCACAAATCAGTTTCTTTCTTCAAGTCACTGATAACGTCCACACCCTGAACACCCTGCCAGAACATGGTCAAATCAAAGCCCTTATATTCAAGATAGATATTCAAGCCGTAGCTGAAAGCAGGGGTCGGATCATAAATCCATTGCTGGTCTGATTCATTGATTACACCATTGCCGTCAAGGTCTCTCCATCGGATACGTCCCAGCCCAGCGCCTTCCTGAGTCGCATGATTGTCAATTTCTTCCTGCGATTTGAAAATACCGTCGGCTACATAACCGACCTGTGAACCGTTCGGGTGACCGATTACACTTTCCACTCCATTTCCTCCGAACGTTCCGTTGGCAGCGACAGTAGCAGGAAGAGCTGTAATCTTATTACGGTAAGCCGAGATATTCGCATTCAAATCGTATTTCAGACCGAAAGCGGTTGTATTGCGGTAACCGATGTTGAATTCAAAACCTTTGTTTTCCATTTCACCGGCATTGATCCATTGCGAACTGCCTTCGCCCATAGCAGCAATACCTGCCATCTGTACAAGAATGTCAGTGGTCTTCTTCCAATACCAGTCGAATGACCCATACAAGCTCTGATTGAAAAGAGAGAAATCCAATCCAAGGTCAGTCTGTGTTGTGGTTTCCCATTTGATATCGTCATTCCCAATCTGGTCACGTTTAAATCCGGATTGAAGAATGCTTCCGCCATTGACACCGGCAATATCGTATGAAGTTCCGTAAGTCTGACCTCCGAAAGCAGAAGTACCGTAATTCGGAACATAAATAGTATAACGGGCGATGTTGGAAATTTCCTGATTACCGGTCTGTCCCCATGAAGCGCGGACCTTCAAGTCATCCAACCACGTCAGATTTTTCATAAATTTCTCCTGACTGATACGCCAGCCGGCTGATACAGAAGGGAATGTCGCATAACGGTTATTTCTGCCAAAACGGGAAGAACCGTCCCGACGCACTGTCACTGAAAACAAATACTTGTCAGCATACGTATAATTCAATTTACCGAAGAAAGACACCAGAGAATAACCTTCAGCCTTACCGTAAGCCTGTGCAGTTCCGACACCGGCATTCGGCCACATATAGTCAGGGGTGAGAATCGCAAAATCTTCTTTATAGCCTGAAAACCAGCTGTCATCTTCACGGTTCAACTCAACACCGGCCATCACATCTCCACGATGCTTGCCGATTTCCAGGTTGTAGGTAGCTACCGCATTCCACATCCATTTGGTCCAATGCTCCTGTTTGGCCTCGATTGCATTTCTGTCGTTGGCGACATTGCCCTCCGTTATAGGATAAGTAAAAATACGCTGCTGTTTCTGAGCATAGTCCAAGCCAAAAGTAGAACGAATATTGAAACCTTTGAACGGGTTCAGATTAATATAAGCATCACCGAACATACGCCAATAAGTATAACGGTTATCCGCATTACGCTGCAGACGAGCTACCGGATTCTCACGGTCGGGATAGCCACCCACCGGACCGGCAAAATTTCCGTTGATGTCATATACAGGTAAAGAGGGGTTGAACTGAAGCACGTTCTCCAAGAAACCACCCGGAGCCTGTACCTCTGAAGTACGGTTCAATGTAAAATGTTCTCCAATAGTCAGAATATCGCCTATCAGCTTGTAATCCGAGTTCATACGGGCAGAAAAGCGTTCGAAATCACTTTCCTTGATAATACCTTTGTTTTTATAATACCCCAAAGAGAAAAAAGAAGAACCTTTTTCCGATCCGTTGCTTACAGATACGTTATATTGCTGAATCACTCCTGTACGGGTAGTTTCGTCAAACCAATCTGTATCGGCAGAAGGAACGGTATGGTCTGAATCAAGGAAACGGGACATGCTGATGCCATTCAGCTGAGGATAACCGTTGGCATCATATCCCCAACTGTATTTGTAGCCCAACGGATTGGTGTTCGGATCCTGACCATCGTTGACGTATGCCTGCCACATCGCCCTGCCGTATTCCTCCGCATTCAGCACTTCCATCTTGTTCGTGTACATGGAGGCAGAAACAGAAGCGTCGAAAGTCACGCTCAGCTTCCCTTCCTTTCCCTTCTTGGTAGTAATGATGATAACGCCGTTTGCTGCACGCGAACCATAGATGGAAGCGGAAGCCGCATCCTTCAAAACCTGGATTGACTCAATGTCGTTTCCGTTCAGTTCGTGCATACCTGCTTTAGTAGGAACTCCGTCTATGATATAGAGCGGATCATTATTGTTCAACGTACCGACACCGCGGATGCGGATAGTAGTGGAACCGCTCGGATTACCGTCAGCCGTAATGTTCATACCCGGCACACGGCCTTGCAAGGCTTTCATCGGGTTGTTCTCATTGGTCTTTGACAACTCGTCCATATCAACCACCGAAATGGCACCCGTCAAGTCAGCTTTGCGTTGAGTTGTATAGCCTGTCACCACCACTTCATCCAACATTTCGGAATCTTCTTCCAGAATGATGTTCATCACTGCCTGCGCCTTTAGCGTCTGGGTCTTGCACCCCACATAGGAAACCGTTATTTCCGCACCTTCTTTTACAGTCAACACAAACTGTCCGTCCAGATCGGTAATAATACCGTTGGTCGTATTGCCCACTTCCACCACGGAAGCCCCGATTACAGGAAGGCCGTCCGCTTTGGCAACCACTGTTCCGCTCACCCGCAATGTCTGGGCGTGCACAGCAGCACATAGCCCGATGAAGAACAGCGCGAAAAGAAATGTTTTTTTCATGCCTTTCATACGCATTAAATTTTAATTGTTAAACATAGTTTTATCATCTGCTCGTTCTAACCCGAACACCGCAAATGTATCGCATTGGAATGAAAAACAATGAAAAGAATGTTTCCTCCACGTTCAAATTTGTTTCTCCGCAACATTTATGCTATATAAGGAAACATTTCAGCAACGCCCGCACGCACAAAAAAGAAACATTTTTTATCTTCAGGCTGGAAATAAAGATTTTGTACGGGAAGTCCGACTTTTACCCAACCGGAACGAAAGCCTTCGCCCGGACAAGAGCATAAAAATGCGTTCCGCCATTTTTATGAAACGACGGAACGCTTTTGCCGGCAGCAAATAACTGACCGGAAAAATATCAGAAGGCTTCTTTCCGCTTTCTGCAGGTGGCTATCAGATATGCGCCCAAAAGAATGAGAGGAACGCTGAGCCACTGGCCGATGTTCAGCATCATGTCCGCTTCTTCCGCCACCTGCGGATTCTTCATGAACTCCAATCCGAAACGGGAGCCGAAGAATATCAGCAAAGACACGCCGGTGATAAGCCCGATATATTTCTGAAGATGGTATTTATGATACATCACCCACGAAACGACAAAAGCTACCAGGCAATAGAGCATTTCGTAAATCTGGGTCGGATGGCAGGGCTGCGCAACCCCGTCACGGTTATAAAGTTCCTGCCACTCGCGCGAACGCACAAATTCGAAACCCCACGGCAATGAGGTGGGATAGCCGAATATCTCGGAGTTCATCAGGTTTCCGAAACGGATGCACATGCACACGACTGCCACGGCAGGTATCATGCGATCGAACAGCCACCATACGCTCTTCTTCGTCACTTTCTTCGAATACCACACCAGTGCCAGAATCAGCAGGAACACCCCGCCGTGACTGGCCAGTCCTCCCTTCCATATTTTCAGGATTTCCAGCGGATGCGCTCCGTAATAATCCCACTCGTAAAACAGGCAGTGGCCCAAGCGCGCGCCTACCACACTGCTTACGATGCAGTATATAAACAGTTTGTCGGCCCAACTGTCGGGATAGCCTTCTTTCTTGAACAGGCGCGACACGATTTCGTATGCCAATATGAAACCCAATCCCCACATCAGTCCATACCAGCGGATTTCGATCGAACCAAGATGTAACATGACGGGATCTACATCCCATACAATACTTGCTAAAGTCATTTCGTTTCTTCTTTTTTACAATTATTTTCTGCAAAGGAACAAAAAAGCGATTGTACTATGGCAGAAGTTCTGTTAAAAATTAAAACAGGACAGATCTTTTGTCCGCTCTTCCGGCTTGCCTGGCGGCCCGGCACGGCTCATTTCAAACGAAACTCCGCCATCATCAATATTTTCCGGCGGCTTTCTCCCACACTTACCTCTTTAAAGTAACGGTAACGGCCAGGCTTGTTGGGATGTACGTCAGGAAGCAGATTCGCCTCAAACGTCGCGCTATCCCCCGGAGAAAGCACATAACCCAAATCAACAAACGATCCTCGGAGAGGAAGAACGTACCACCGTCCGTTCCGTTCGCAAGCCAGCGAATAGCGGGCACCGTATGTAAGCTTCATGCCGCTCCAATTATGCAATGCAAAAAAAGCCTTTTCGGACTCGGCCGGAAAGGAAGGAGAAAACGGTTCCAGGCGGATACCCAACGTATCAGACGTACCGACTTTCGTGCACGGTTCGTTTCCGTCAGAACCTTCGAACCGAATACAGGGAGCGTCCATTATCTTCTCGCGAAACTCTTTCCTCCGTTCGGGGGTATTCATCACAAGCCAGAACGTCACTTCCTGCAAGCCGACTCCCGACATCGACACATTGGCGCGTACCGCCTTATTCTCAGGCATCCGCAAACGCTTCCACACTTCTTCATGCAAAGTGTCCAGCTCCTTTTCGGAAAGAAACTTTCTGCCTCCCAACTTCTGGCCGGATGCCAGACTGTCTTCCACGCTCCGGAGAACCGTATCTTCCTGCACTGTCTGAACTGTGTCAGCAACTGCCTGCGGATTGCTTGCTTGCCGCCTGCCTGCACATCCTGTCAAGGCAAGCAGGCATCCGGCAAGTAAAAGCTGCATTGTTTTCATAGCTGCACTGATTTGATCTACGCAAAAATAATCATTTCCTGCGAAACAAAATAAATTACCCTGCAACAATCCTCCAACTGTTGCAGGGTAACGGAAAGCAGCCGCACGGCAATCAGCCGACTGCTACACGGCAGACAAATCTTATCACACCAGATGTGCAATCCACTCGTCACGGTCGCCCGGAAGCAGATCGACAACAGGAATTTCAATCATGGTATAGCATCCCGGCTGCTGGCGCATGGAAGCACGTGCCACGCACACCAGAACCTGAGCTGTCAGGGCAGGATTGTTGATCTTCATGTCGAACTCGAACAGCTGGTTATGCGTCTTTCCCGAAACGCCTTTACGGACAAGGTTCACACCGTGACCCACATCGTTCAAGTCGTCCACGCAAGCCACCTGCTTCACATGCGTTTCATCATTCACAAAATACGGATCAGACTTGATAGCCGCCTCCACGGTCTTGAAGTCAGCTCCTTCCTCCAGCTCCACATAAACCATACGGCGATGGATGCCTGTTCCCACCGGAATGGTCATCGACAGCGCATCCTTCACACCGTCGATGGCACGAACGGCTACCGAATGTCCCATGCTGCGTCCCGGACCGAAGTTGGTGTAAGTGATTCCCTTCGGAGCGATTGCCTCCAGCAACGTGCGGACAACCGAATCGCTTCCCGGATCCCAGCCGGCAGAAATCACCGAAACCGCATTGTGCGTTTTGGCCACTTCGCCCAACGAACGGCGCAAGCCGGTAATCTGCGTATGAATGTCAAAGCTGTCGACCGTATTGATGCCGAGAGCCAGAATTTCTTTTGCATATTGCTCTACACTGCGAGTCGGAGTAGCCAAAATAGCCACATCTACATCCTTCAGTTCCCTGATGTCTTTCACCACTTCATAATCGGCCAGCTCTGCCGGCTTGTTTTCTGCCCCATGACGGCGTACGATACCTGCCACTTCAAAATCGGGAGCGGCCTCAAGCGCTTCCAGCGTAAACTTTCCGATATTGCCGTAACCAACGACGGCTGCTCTAATCTTTTTCATCTTTCTTATTGATATTATTTAATAATCGGTTTCTTTCAACGCTGCAAAAATACAAAAGCAGAACTATTCTAAAAAAGAAGAAAGAAGCGTTTTTTCAAATATCCTGCCTATACTTACAATTTATAAGTTTTTTATAGCTATTTTTGCCTGCAATTTACGATTAATCAAAAAATCATGATTGAATATATCAAAGGAGAACTTGTAGAAGAAACGCCGGCACTGGCGGTCGTCGACTGCAACGGCTTGGGCTATGCCATCAATATTTCACTCAACACCTATTCTGCCGTCCAGGGAAAAAGAAACGTCAAACTTTACATTTATGAAGCTATCCGCGAAGACGCATACGTACTCTACGGATTCGCTACTAAAGAAGAACGCGAGCTGTTCCTGATGCTGATCTCAGTATCCGGAATAGGAGGAAACACCGCACGCATGATTTTATCGGCATTGTCACCAGCCGAACTGTGCAATGTGATCAGCAACGGAAACGACAAGCTGCTGAAAACTGTAAAAGGCATCGGACTGAAGACAGCCCAGCGCATCATCGTAGAGCTGAAAGATAAAATCTCCTCCATCGGCATCAGTCCGTCGGCTCCGGCAAATACCATCAGCACAGTCGTACACAGCGAAATTTATGAAGAAGCCGTGGCTGCGCTGACCATGCTGGGATTTGCCCAGGCACCTTCGCAAAAGGTTGTTTCGGCAATTCTGAAAGAAGAACCGGAAGCTCCCGTTGAGAAGGTCATAAAAATTGCCCTGAAACGGCTTTGATGCAACATCGGGTTTCAAGAGAATGCGCCTGTGCATCCTCCTGAAATCCGTCTGCTTTTTCACTCTCCAGACAAGAGGGTATGCCAAAACACAAGTCAACTTTCATCCTCACATCCCGAGCAAAGCAAAGAAACAACGCCCGACGAAGTCAATCTCGGAAACATAAGCTGATGCATGCAAGATATTTCACTTCGGTCAACATGACATCGCCTTTTTACAACCAAATTCCGTCATGCCTTTCCTATTCGACCGTAACCGACTTCGCCAGGTTACGAGGCTGGTCAACATCCATTCCTCTATATACAGCTATATGATAAGCCAGAAGCTGCAGCGGAATAGAAGCTACCAAAGGAAGCAGACACTCCAACGTATCCGGCAACTCAATGCAATAGTCTGCCAGCTTCTTTATTTCGGTATCGCCTCGGGTCACAACGGCAATGACCCTTCCTTTTCTGGCCTTGATTTCCTGAATGTTACTGAGCACCTTGTCATACAGTGCCGATTGCGCCGCAATTACCACCACAGGCATCTCTGCATCTACAAGAGCGATCGGACCATGCTTCATCTCTGCGGCCGGATAGCCCTCGGCATGAATATACGAGATTTCCTTCAGCTTCAGCGCCCCTTCAAGAGCTACCGGGAAAGCATATCCCCGGCCCAGATAAATGAAGTTGCGCGCATAGGTAAACATCTTGGAAAAGTCTGCGATAAGACTGTCCTGCTTCAGCACTTCCCGCATCTTGCCGGGGATTTCCACCAGTCCGGCTACAGTCTGATGATATTCTTCCTCAGAAACAATGCCTTTTTCCTTTCCGAGAAGCAAAGCCAACAATGCAAGCACCATGACCTGACCGGTAAACGCCTTGGTTGAAGCGACACCTATTTCCGGCCCCACATGAATGTAGGAACCCGTATCAGTAGCGCGGGCTATCGACGAGCCTACTACGTTGCATATCCCATAAATAAACGCACCTTTCTCTTTGGCCAGTTCAACAGCAGCCAGCGTATCGGCTGTTTCGCCGCTCTGCGAAATGGCAATCACCACATCATCCGAAGAAATGACAGGGTTACGGTAACGGAACTCAGACGCATATTCCACCTCGACAGGCACACGGCAGAAGCTTTCTATCAACTGCTTCCCGATAAGGCCGGCATGCCAGGAAGTTCCGCAGCCAACGATAATAAAACGATGGGCGCCGGCCAGGCGCTCCTTAAAGTTGGAAACGGCAGACAGTGTCACCGTTCCCGCATCGGGATTAACCCTTCCGCCCATGCAGTCGCTTATACATCCGGGCTGGTCATAAATTTCCTTAAGCATGAAATGCGGAAAACCGTTTTTCTCCAACTGGCCAATATTCATGGCAATAATCTGAACTTCATGCGAACATTCCACATTATTCAGGTTAACAATCCGCAAAGGCATGCCAGCATGCAATACGGCAATCTCTCCATCTTCAAGATACACAGCCTTGTTGGTATAAGCAACCATGGGAGTTGCATCGGAGGCAAGAAAGAATTCATCCTTGCCTATCCCTACAACCAAAGGGCTGCTCTTGCGGGCCGCAATAATCTCGTCAGGACACCTTCTGTCGATCACGGCAATGGCATAAGCCCCGACCACTTCACGCAAAGCCAACTGCACAGCCGTCAGCAAATCCAGATTGCCCTGATTCTGTATATAACTTATCAGCTGCACCAGAACCTCCGTGTCTGTACTGCTTTTAAACGTATACCCCTTAGCTGCCAGTTTCTCTTTCAGTGCCGCATAATTCTCAATAATGCCGTTATGAACCAAAGCCAAATTGCCATCAGACGAACAATGCGGATGAGCATTGACTGTGCTTGGTTCACCATGCGTAGCCCAGCGAGTGTGAGCAATGCCCATACGGCCGGTCACATCCTGCTTTTCAGCCACACGCTCCAGATCAGCGACCTTGCCCAACGATTTATATATATTCAAATGGCAAGAGTCGCTCATCAGTGCAACACCTGCACTGTCATAACCACGATATTCCAAACGCTTCAGCCCTTCAATCAGAATGGGATAAGCGTGGCGGTTTCCAATATATCCAACGATTCCACACATAAAAATGAATATTGCATTAAAACGATGCAAATATACACAACAATCCGCAAAAACAATATCATATTGATGCATTTTTGAGTGAAAACAAAACAATATTACAACCCTATTACATCCATTTCTGAATTATTGTCAAAAGAAAATCGCCGCAAGGCAAGTTTTTTAAAAATTTAATTTGTATCTCTACACATATTTATTATCTGCCCTATAGAAAAGAAAAGGCTGCCTCAAACCAAATTTGTGCAGCCTCTTCCTCTTGGAACTATAAACTAATCAAGTCAACGCATCACGATACGTCTTTCCGCTCTGTTTCTTTTCTATTTTCAGTTTGATGACAAACGGTTCGTCAGGCAAAGCAGAAGGAACATCCACGTTAAATTCATTGCGGGCTGTTTCCTCCACTTTCACTTCTTTTCCTCCAACGACCTGCGCAGCCTTTACACTGGTGCCTCCGGGTGTTTTAACGACCAGATGCCTGGAATAGGGAGGATTGAAGACAACCATATACACATCATCGCCCTTGCGCGTGTAATATCCCCACGGCTGCTTTTCAAAGCCGGCATAGTCGCACCCGTAGATGCACTCGCCGTTCTTCTTCATCCACGATCCGATATATGCTGCAAGCTCTTTCTCTTCCGGACGGAAGTCGCCGTCACCTTGAGGACCGAAGTTGACCACCATGTTTCCTCCCATCGAAACCGCATGCACCACGCGTTCAAGCACCTCAACCGGAGTCTTCACGTAGCTGAGCGACCAGTCTTTGTGATAACCCCACTGGTTTTCGGGAACTGTCATGCATGCCTCCCAGTCCCAGCGGGTCACTTTCAGGTCTTTTACCGGATCGGGAAGGCGGCGTTCATAGCCCGATTCATAGTCACCCATCATATGTCCGTTGCTGTCGAAGTGACGCTTGCCATAGTCGTCCGCACGCAGACGGCTGTTGATTGTCACTCCCGGAAGCAGCTCCTTCAGCATCTTCTCGGCATGAGCTGTCCACCACCCGTTTTTCTTGATGCTGGCATCCCACGTGCCGTCGAACCAGAAGTCCTTCACCGTAGGATAACGTTCCGCCAGCTCTCTCAGCTGGTTGTCCGTGAACTCAAAGAAGCGGGCCATAGCCTCCTCGTCCTCTTTCGACTTGATGTCATAACGCCAGTCAGGATGGCTCCAGTCCATAACGGAGAAATAGAAATGCACATCGATGCCTTCATCATTGTAAGCCTTTACCAGCTCGCCCAAAATATCTTTCTTATAGGGAGTCTGGGCTACCGTATACTTGCTGTACTTGCTCGGCCACAGACAGAATCCTTCGTGATGCTTGGTGGTAATCTTTACGTATTTCACTCCCATTTGCTTCGCCATTTTCGCCCAAGCCTTGGCATTGAACTTCTCCGGGTTCCACTGGTCCATCAGCTTCATCCACTCGTCAGAAGAAATCTTTGCCCATGACTTCAGCCATTCAGCTGCACCTTTGTATACTTTCCCGTTCCATTCGCCGCCGGGAATGGCGTACAGTCCCCAATGAATAAACGCGCCCAGACGGTTGTCGCGGAACTTCTGCATGGCAGCATCCTGGCGTTTGCCCAAGCGGTCTGCGCCATACTGCAGAGGTATTTCCAGGTCAGCAGGCAGTTTCTTCGGCTGGGCCTGCGCAGCCATCCCCACAGAAAACAAAGACAAGAAGATGAATGTCCTAAAAAAGTGTTTCTTCATAAATGATACTTAAATTAACTGTTAATGATTATTGTGATAAAGTTTTTCTTTCCTCCACGGAATTTTTCTTCAAAGATAGGCATAAATTCTATGTTCCAGCGGCTGGACCGTATAGTCCACGTAGCTGAACCGTACAGTCCAGCGGCTGGATCATAAAAAATAAAGGCACATTCTGGAATTGCTGACGGGAAAGAAAGACAAACCCATGCAGGCATCTTTCTTTCCCCTTGCAGTATCCTGCTACTTTTTACCTACATTGAATTCAGCTACCGTCACATTATAATTGTTGACCGGATCCCATTCATTGAACTGTGCCTTTATGTATCTATAAGTGGAAAGCGGAAGATCAAACGTTTGTTCAACAGGGCTTTGAGCCAAATCAATATTGGCCTTGATTTCCTCAAATGAGCTTCCGTCATTACTACCATATAAAGTAATGTTATGTACTTGCATTCCTCTTGTCGTGTTACGATGCCTCCACTTGAACTCATTGAACTCGCATGGCGCACCCATATCTACGATAAAGTAATGCTCAGTATTGCGGTTGACATAACCGTTATAATTGCCTTTTTCCGGTTTTACCAATGCAAAATAAGTTGAAGCATTGCCGTCAAGCATATGCTCGGGAAGACCTGTAGAGCCGTCTGGCACATAATTCAACACGCCTTCTCCCGTACTTTCACCCTTAGCGTTGCTGCGGAAGTTCGTGTCAATGCTCCAAAGCGCACGCTCGAACCATTCGCCGGCACCTATCGTAACGGTAATTTCAGCGGTAATGCCACTGTCATCCTGTGCCTCAGCCAAGATGGTTGCACTTCCTGCGGACAATGCCGTAACGATACCGTCCTCAGTTACACTTGCCACGCCCTCTCCGCTCTTCAGCGAATAAGTGACAACCGGTTCGGAAGCGTTTGACGGTATAATCGTTGTCTGCGCAGCCAGACTGAAAGACTGCCCTACCACAAATGTCTTTCCGCTAACCTTATCTGTCGGGAGCTTGATTTCCGTAATGTAGATCTTGCCTACCACTTCCACCGGAATGGTTTCCGTAAGATTCGTACCGTCAGTTGTAGCGACCGTTATGGAAGCGTTACCCTCCTTGATTCCGGTCACAATTCCGTTCTCGTCTACCATAACCACTCCCTCATCCGAAGACGTATAAACAAACTTGTGGCTTGCCTGCGAAGGAGTCACCGTAATGTTGGAAGCCAGATCGTATGTCTTCTCCTCTTCCACGGTAATCAGCTCAGGCACATCCAGCGCTTCGGTTAAAATCGGAGCGATTGTCACCTTACATGTAGTGGACAGGTTGTGGTTCCCGCGGAAAGTAACGGTCAGATCCGTTTCACCTTCTTTCAGCATGGTCAGCGTTCCCTCGTTATCAACCGTTGCAACCGTTTCATCGCTCACCTTGTAAATGTATGCCGCAGGGTCAATTATCAGACTCTCCGGAGTCACTTCCATCGTAAGCGTATGAGTTCCGTTAATCAGGTTCAGTTCCAGCACATTGTCTTCATTTACCAGAGCCACCTTCAGCGTAGCATTTTCATAAGAAGAATAGTCGGAAGAATATTCGTAATCGTCCGAACAGCCCCCTGCCCCCATCATAAAGAGAAGAATGGCAGGAATGAGCCAGTATTGATTTATCTTTTTCATAAGCTCGAAATATTAAATTAGTTTTTCATGAACTTGCAGGCCCATGGTCATTCAACGAACAGCCAGTTCAGCCCGAAGAGTTCTTTCTTCAAGTTGTCCGCCGGACGCACTTTCACCGTATACATTCCGGCTTTCGGGAAGCTGATTTTGCCCAAATGCCGCGTGTAGTATTCGTCAAAGCCTTCCGGCCCGGGCAGTGTGACAGCCTTCACAGAATCCGCACCTTCCACACTCACCACATAAGGGCGGCCGGCCGAAACCGAATCGCACGAATAGCAAATGGAAAGCTCTCTTTCGCCTGCCTCGGGCACGTATACTTTCCACGAAGCGGCGGCGTTTTCTGATTCCCATCCGCGGATACAGGCAGGAGCAAGACGGCTCGGCTTTTTGACACGCTTCACTCCGCCTTCCAGCGATGCCTTGGCCTGGCTCATGGCTATTCCGCCGAAGTTGATTTCTCCGCAGAAGCCGTTTTCAGCCTCCAGCTCTCCTTCCACTTCAAGCTCAACAACAGAATCATAAGCCACCGGCTCCTTCAACGGACCCTGCACATGCAAAAGCAAGCCTTTCTGCACAAACTCCACTTCCTTGTCGTTCAAAGAAGGTATACGAGCCGAGATCACCTTGTTCTTCAATCCGTTAACCCGGATAATTCCGTCGGATGGCCATTCAAACACATGCAGATAAACTTTCGTCTTCCCATTTTCCGGACGCTGGGTTATCAGTCCCCAATCCTGCGAATCTTCAGCGAAAGGCGACGGACAAGTGCCGTAAAAACCCACCTTATTCTTATGTATCATCTCGCCTATCTCCCGCATCCGTGTCTTTATCTCCGGCGGAATGGAACCGTCTGCACGAGGACCGATGTTCAGCATCACATTTCCTCCCTTATAGATTCCCTTCACTATTTCACGGACAAAGTAAGTGGTGGGACGCCAGTTCTGGTCATCGCGGTTGTATCCCCACGAATGGTTGAACGTAGCCGCCGTTTCCCATGTATGCCCAAGAGGGCGGGCCGGGAACTCATTGTCGCCCATCGTCTGGAAATCAACGCCGTCGTCGCCCACTTCATGAATACCCAGGCGAGTGTTTACAATCACAGTCGGATCCAGCTTACGCACCATGGCAAGCATATCTCGCATCTGCTTTTCCGTCATCTGTCCAGCCTTAACCGGATCGCCGAGCCAGCAGTCAAACCAGATCAGCTTTACGCCGTAATCCTTTATCAGCTCTGCCACCTGCGGCATGGCTTTCTCCCGCCAATACTTGTCGTATTCCTCCGCTGTCGGCTGTTCCCGGAAAGGAGCTTCAATGTCGCCGCGTCCGGCAGCCACACGGTCAAAGCCCGGCTTCTGCTCGTCCGCATAATCCCAGCTGTTGTCGCGTCCGTTCGGATCGCCCCAGTCGAGCCACTGCGAATAATAGGCACACAGTACAATGCCGTACTTGTCACACTTCTCCTTCAGGCATTTCAGCACGTCAAAGCCCGTGCCCGAAAGCTTGCCGTAAGTATAGTCACTTACCTTTGAATTCCAGAAAGCTACCCCGTCGTGATGCTTGGTCACAAAAGTAAGGTACTTGAATCCTCCTTCCTTGGCAGCAATCACCCAGTCTTCAATCTCTTTCTCGGAAATGGGCATCCGCTTAGCCATCCGGTCCCAGTCGGCCTTCTGCACCTTATTCCGATAACGGAGCCATTCGGCATACTCCGTATTGCGGACTCTCTCTCCATAAAAGCGTCCGGAAGCCGGAGTACACAACGACCAGTGTATCATCACTCCAAGCCGAGCCTCCTCAAACCAGGCGACTCTTTCTTTCTGAGTTTGGGGAAGAGGCGTTGCAGCCTCTTCCGTTTTCTGCCTGCCGCATCCCAAAAACAACGCTCCTGCGACAAGTGCCAACCAAATCTTATTCATATACATATTTCTTCTACAACAGTTATTACCAGCCGGGATTCTGAACCAGCTTTCCATGGGAAGCGTCTATTTCTCTCTGCGGAATGGCACTGAAATACATCCGCTCGTCAAAGAAGTGCTGCTCGATAGGAACTACCGACCACGTATATTCGTCATCGCCGACCTTTTCCCAAACAGCAGCGCTAGTCCATACACCGTCCAGACGTTCATACATCTTGCGGCGTTTCAAATCCCAGAAACGGTTTCCACATTCGTTGGCAAACTCAATTCGGCGTTCGTTTATGATAAATTCAATCATCTCATCCTTGTTCATATTGGCGGGAACACCGTAGCGGTTGTCCTCACCCGGGTCGATGCCGGCACGGTTACGGATCTGGAACAGCTGGGATTCAATCTCGCTCCGGTTCGCATCGACGTCCAGTTCCGTCAAGGCTTCTGCATAATAGAGCATGATGCTCGGATAGCGGATAAACGACAAGCCCTGACCTTCAGAGTCGGAATCCCCTCCTCTCAACGACTCGTTCGAACATTTGCGATAATAATATCCCGTAGGCGAACCCTGTGCAGTGCCATACCCGTCATCCGTGGCTCCGCGGTAAGTATAAATAGGTTCTGCCTCTTCGCCTTTATTCTTGATCCATTTCGAGCCATTATAGATAATGGTATATCCTAAACGCGGGTCGCGGTTGTCATACGGATGATCCTCATCATAACCGGAATCAGGATCGGTTATCGCTTTCCCGTTCTTCATCGGGAAAGCCTCCACCAGCTCGTGATACGGATAAATAAGGTGGTTGCCGTTACGGCTTTTAGGCAGCAAAGCCTTCTGGAGGAAATTAGTGCTCACAGTCAGCCACATCCAAACCCGTTCTTTAGACACACGGGTGGTAGTTGCTTTATAAAAGCCATTTCCCGGACGTGTGTCGTTGTCAATCAGCAGCTCGTTCGTACCCAGTTTCATCAGACGCTTGGCGGCAGTGGCCACTTTCTGCCAACGGTTCACATCGTAGTCGTCATAGCCTACCAGCAGACGGTTGTCGCCGCTTCCGATATTACCTCCGTTATACAGCGGACTGGCGGCCAGCGCATAGAGTTCTGTCAGCACACCCAATGCAGCAGGTGCCGTGGCACGGCCATAGTCTACGCCGTCCTGCACAAGCGGCAGGTTTTCGGCACAATATTCCAGTTCGCTTGCGATGTAGTCAACGCAAGTTTCAAAAGAAGAACGCTCCAGCAAGGCAGGATTATACGGGTCGATCACCTCATCGTAGAGCAGCGGAAGTCCGCCGTACTGCCGCAGGAGATGGAAATAGAAGAAAGCGCGTATAAAGCGTGCCTCATCTGCCAGACGCTTCTTCATGCCCTCGCTCAACGGAGCCTTCTGATAATTCTGCAAGAATGAGTTGCAGCGGTAAATCGTCTGATACGGCTCCTGCCATCCCTTCTCAAAATCTCCGAATCCGGCGTTTGTTCCGCCCTGGCTGAAATCGCCTTTCGTATAGGCCGGAGTAAACTCTGTAACCTTGAAATACGAATAACGGCTGTTGTCCGTACCGGCTTCATAGTCCTTATAGTTCTGCAGATTACTTGACACATTATGAGGCGACATGGTGCAGCGTCCCACCTGCCAGTAAAGCGCAGCGTTGAAGCCCATCACCTTGATACTGTCGGAAAAGACCGATTCCAAGTCGTCCGTTTCCTTGCCTTTGCTGTCCAGAAATCCTTCAGTCGTTTCGGTACATGATGCCCAGAACAGACAAGACCCCAACAATACAACCAATTTATTTTTCATACAGTATAATCATTAAAATACAATTTGACATCCAAAATTATAAACTCGCTGCTGCGGATAAGTATCCAGCGGGTTGCCCAACTGAGAACTTTCCGGATCCACTTCGTAGTCGTTCAGTTTGGACCATGTCAGCAGATTCTGTGCAGAGGCATAGATACGGATGGAGTTCACTTTCATCCGCTGTGTCCATGACTGCGGGAAAGTATAGCCCATCTCGATATTCTTCCAGCGCAGATAGTCGGCCGAACGCAGCCAAAAAGTAGAAGTAGCCGAGTTGTGTCCCAACTGTTCGCTCAAAATCGGGAATTTGGCATCCTTGTTCATTTCAATCAGCTGCTCCGGATCGGTCACCTTGTTGCCTTCCTCGTCAAACTGCGTCCAGCGGCTCAGATGAATCGGACGCGGACGTCCGTCGGTGCTTCCGATTGTCAGCACTTTCTGGCAGTTCAGCGAAGCTCCCGTAGCACCCTGGAACAGGGTACTGAAATCGAATCCCTTATAAGAGAAACCGATTGTCAAACCATAGTTTGTATCGGGACGGCTGTTTCCGATAGCCACCTTGTCATATTCATTGATGATTCCGTCGGGCACTCCGCTCGGTCCGCTGATGTCCTTGTATTTCAAGTCACCCGGAATCACATCCCTCAGCTTGTCATACGGACCGTTGTCAATTTCCTCCTGACTATTGTAGAAGCCGTCGGCCACATATCCGAAGATAGTGCCGATAGGGCGGCCTGTCTGCATGCTCAATGTATACGGGCTGGGATTCTCTCCCATCTCAACAATCTTATTCTTTGCGTGAGATACAATGCCCCGCAGGAAATAGCTGAAGTTGTCACCGATGGTCGAACGCCATGTCACTTCCAAATCCCATCCGCGGTTTTCCGTACGTCCGATATTCATGAAAGGCAGCACGCCGTCCATATAACCGGCATAAAGCGGAATGTTCTGCGGTTTCGACAAGATGTCGTTACGATGGTTGATAAAGTATTCGTAAGTGACAGACAAGCGGTTGTTGAACATACGCAGGTCAACGCCCAGGTTCAGTTTTTTCTCCACCTCCCATTTCACGTTTTCATTGGCAATCTTCTCCAGAAAGTAAGCCGGAATTTTAGCCGTGGAAGTAGATTCGCCGAACGGATAGTCATAATCCTTCTTGTAAGATTCCAGATAAGTGTAAACGCCTCCGACAACCGCATCAGCACCGGAAAGACCATACGAACCTCTTAGCTTCAGCATATCTACAAAGACGCTGTTCAGCCAAGGCTTGGCGTAAGGCTCTTCCGCAATGTTCCATCCCCAGGAAACCGACGGGAAGAAGTCGAAACGATTCTGTTTCGAGAAACGGTCGGAGCCGTTGTACGAACCGCTCACTTCAATCAGGTAGCGCGAATTATAGTCGTAGCTGAAACGTCCGGAATAACTGATTGAGTTGCTCGGCGTATCCGCGCCGCTGCGGTCAGTATACCAGTTGGCCATCAGAAGTCCTCCGATATTGTGTCCGCCGAACTTGCGGCTGTAAGACAAATCAACACGGGAATTGATCTGCAGATACGGTTTTGTTGCGGACTCATCGATACCCATCGGACGCAGCACATAAACGTACTGGTTGACCGGCATATAGGTGTCTGTTTCGCTGTCATGATAGAAAGCCAGGAAGTCACCGCTTGCGCGATGCAGTTTGCGGGTAGTTCCCCAACGATTGGTCAGAGCCATCACACCTCTTATCTTCAGTCCCTTTGTAATGAAGTCCAAGTTATGCTCCAACGTGATATTGCCATTCACATTGTTTTTCCATTCACGGTCGTAACCTCCCTGAGACATCAGCACCAGCGGATTCATAGGCGAACCGCTGTACATACCGAACGTGCCGTCCGGATTGTAGGCAGGATAACGCCACGGAGTAAAGTGACCTCCCATCAGTCGGGTAAAGATACTGAACGTACCCGTCTGTCCCGGATTAGGCAGATACGGCTCGTTCACTTCCGAAAGGATGGCGTTGGCATTGATCTTCATCAGAAAGTCCTTCGTAATCTGAATGTCGAAGTTGGAACGCAGGTTGTAACGCTTCAGATAATAGTCGTTATTAAAATCCTCCGTTTTCGGGATATTCTTCAACAAGCCTCCCTGATCGGTATAGCCGAACGAAACGAAATACTTCACCTTTTCAGTACCTCCCTGCACGTCCACATTGTACTGCTGCATCAGAGAAGTCTTCTTGTACATCAGATCCTGCCAGTCCACATTCGGATAAAGATAGGGAGAATCGCCTGTACGGTAATGTTCCAAAGACTCGTCGCTGTAAAGCGGATCGGCCAGCTCAGCCACATTCTCGTCATTCATATACATTTCCTTGATCAGCTTCAGGCTCTGATATGAATCCAGGAACTTGCTGTTATAAGTAGGCTGCTGCAAACCGATATCGGCGCGGAAAGTTATTCTGGGTTTCCCGACTTTACCTCGGCGCGTCGTAATCAGGATGACACCGTTAGCTCCCTTCAATCCGAAGATAGAAGTACTTGCCGCGTCTTTCAGAATGGCCACATCCTCAATGTCATTCGGTGACAGTTGCGACAAAGTGGAAATGTCAGACTCAATATCGTCAATCAGCACCAGCGGAGATACGGAAACGTCTGCATACGTAGAAATACCGCGGATGAATATGTCGGCAGCATCGTTGCCCGGCTGTCCGCTCGACTGCAGCTGGAAAAGTCCGGGCAAACGTCCGGCCAACGCATTCTGAATATTAGCCGTAGGCGACTGGCGCAATGTGTTTCCGTTCACCTGGCTGATAGAAGCAATGTTGGAGAGGCGGGATTTCGTTCCGAATCCCTGCTGTATCACCACTACCTCATTCAGCATCGTGGCATCGTTCTCCAGCACAATAATCATATTACTCCTTGCAGTTACAGTTTTTGTGGTATATCCCACATAACTGATCTGCAGTTTGGAACTGCTGCTTTTCACCTTTATGGTAAAGTTACCATCCAAATCCGTAAGCACACCGTTGGTCGGGTTTCCCACTTCCCTGACGGTAGCCCCCACCAGCACATCGGTGGCATCTTTCACCGTACCTTTTACGGTAACCTGCGCCCATACCGACAATGGCATCAGCGCCAATAAAAGGATGATTATATGTTTCATATTATTCTAAAT
>SDWH01000028.1 GCA_019550975.1 Bacteroidales bacterium SW299
CGAGTGATGTATGATTTAGTACCATTTTAGTATCGCTATTTCATCTTACTCTTATCACATGTCCTATCACATAAGTGGCATGTTTTTCAAAATAGGAAAGTCAGAAATATAAGTCAGGCAAGATAAGACTTAGAACTTATAATGTATTGTAATAAGCTAAATCACTTATTTCTCCATTTTATAAGTCAATTAACTTATAATATTTTGGTCGGTAGAGATATTATTTATACCTTTGCATTGAACAGTAATTAAACGGATTCAATCTATGTATGCAACCATTTCTGCCGATATAGTTTCGTCCACATCTTTGTGTATTGAAGAAACCATTGCTTTGAAGCAAAGGATAGAAGATTTATTTTCTGTCCTCGAAAAGAGATTTCCCGGATTTTGGGGCAGGTTAATAAAGGGAGATTACATAGAGTGCCTGTTGCCTTCAGCTAAGGACGGCTTCAGAGTTGCTCTTATTATTAAGAGTTGCATTAAGTCTTTTCCTATTGCAGAACCGAAAAAGAAAAAACTGTTCCAAGCATACGGAATCCGTATAGCTATGGGAATAGGTAATATGCGTATTGTTGATAAGGAACACGGCATAATGGATGGAGAGGCGATCTATTTATCGGGACGGACATTAAGCGGAATGGGGACTCCAAACAAAAATGGTACATTCCTTATTGAACCTGCTGATATGCAACTAAAACCGGCATTACAGACTGTTGGTATGCTGACCGATGCCTTGCTCAATAATGCTACAAAGCGGCAGAGTGAAGTCATTTATTATAAACTTTTGTCTAAAAGCGAGCAAGAAATAGCAGATATATTAGGTGTAAAGCAGTCTGGAATAAACCAGCACTCGACTTCTGCTAAATGGTATTGTATAGAGGAGGCATTAAATTACTTTGAACAACTAAATTTTGAAAACGCATGAATAGCTGGTTATTATTAAGCCTGTTGATGGCTCATGTGATTGGAGATTTCTATCTGCAAAGCGATAAATACTGCAAGAGGAAAGAAGAATCAAGACTTAAAAGCCTTTTTTTGTATGTTCATTCCATAATCATAGGACTGCTTTCATGGGCATTTGTTCCAACAGTTGATTTTGGGGTTTATGCGTTGCTCATATTTGTAACACATTTGATGATTGATGCGGTAAAATCATTTATGCACAAAGGACTGTGGGTATTTTTAATAGACCAGATTGCCCACATCATAATTCTGTGTTTTATTGCGCATCAATACGCATCACAATGTTATTTGCCAATTCAAGACATAGACTTCCTTGACCAAATATCCATTCCTGCATTTATGTTTGCCATATTATGTTGCCTGAAACCTACCAACATTCTTATAAAACTGATATTGGAACGATATAAAATAGGAGAAGATGAATCTTGCAAAAGCATGAAAAATGCGGGGGCACTTATCGGAAATTTAGAAAGAATCCTAACATTGGTATTTGTTTTAATCGGTCAATATGAAGCAGTGGGATTCATAATAGCCGCAAAATCTTTACTTCGTTTTAAAGAAACAGATACAGCCAAGACTGAATATGTATTAGCTGGGACTTTGTTGAGTTTTGGCATTGCAACTATATGTGGATTAATGGTGAAAAACTTTTTTTAATACGATATGAATTATGAAACAATTTATAGAAAAGAATGAATTAGAAGTATTATTACAAAATAATGGATATGAATACTATCTTGAAAGGAATATATTACATCTAAAAGAAAAGAATAAAGCTGTTATCCCTTGCGCAACTTCCATGTGGGTTATTTCTAAACCATATAATGACATTTATGAGGCTATAAGTAAATGTAAAGAAATCAATATTCTTGATTTTACGGATAGTGATGGAATACCATCATATTTTTGCAAATTTCCTTTCCTTGAAGAAGTGCGTATAGGGGAAAAGATTGCATTACCGATATTTAAAGATTGCCCTCGGTTATCTCGTGTTACTTTTGTTTCGGAAAAAAATACAATCTATAGATAGTCATTCATTTGAGGGATGGCCACACATGAATAGATTGATTTTGGGAGAAAAGTTGACTGTAATTAATTCGTTTTCATTAACTAATGCAAATATATCTGTCTTAGATTTGTCACAAACGAAACTAAAACGGCTAAATGAACATGCATTTCAAAATGGTAAATTTGAGAAGATTATACTACCGTATGGGGTTGAGATTCTACCTGAATATGTTTTTTGTGGATGCCGAAATCTAAAAGAAATTGTCGGCGAAGGCATAAAAAAAGTAGAATGGAAGGCTTTTGCCGAATGTCCTAATTTGTCATTCCTAAAATTCAATGAAGATATAAAATATGAATCAGTCCACAGAGCTATCAATGGCAATTCTTCTTCAGAAGACTATTTTTTAAGCCGTTGTGGTATCATTATATATAGTGATGAGAATTTTTCATACATTTGGTGTTTTACTGATTTTAGATTTTACTATGCTAAAAGACAAGATGATTCTTTATATTTAAAGATAGTTTATTTTACAACCAAACCTCAAAGTGTAAAAGGTGCATTTCTTCGAATGCTTACGAAGAATATGGAAGAACTTCTACCACGTAATTGGGCAAAATCCAATCAAACTTGTTCCGAATAGATACTATTAGTTCCGAATCGACTACGAATAGCACCGATTCGGAACTAATTCACAAAATTTGCAACGTGGTTTACCGAATGCTTACAAAACAGAATCTGGTTGATTTGTGTTCCGACACACCCTCTTATGGTATCTGTTTCCTGTTCCGGGGCTTTCATCAAAGTCGGCCAGGGTCAGCCGAACAGCTTCTTGAAGAAACCTTTCTTTCCTTTCGCTTCATGTTCGTAATCCTTTTCTCCCAGCTTTTCTTCAAGAGCGTCCGCCACAAGATCCGCAATCTTGATCTTGTGGTGTATGATCCGGTAGATGCTGCCCCAGTCGAGCATTCCCCCCAAGTTTCTGTCGTCGATAAAAATGTCCGCCTTCAGTTTCCTTGAGAAGTGCTGGTGGTTCTCCCGTTCTTCTTCATAATTTGCATTCACGGCATAGAATTCCACCCCGCGTTCCCTGCAGAAAGCCACAGCCTCGTCCAGCAGTTTGCCTTCCCTGACGCTCCACAGCACCAGCCGGTGCCCTTCCTTCTGCAGCATTCTCAGTGTTTCGAAGGCAAAAGGAAGTTCCCGGCCGATTTCCGGGTAGCGGTGTTCCACGAGAGTTCCGTCAAAATCAACAGCTATCAGCATGGTTTTTGTCATTTCGGTTTAACTGTATTCTCTCTGTTTTCAGAAGCGGTAGCTGACTCCGACGCTTCCGCTCAGCACACCCGACAGCTTCTTTGAAGTGTACACACGTGCCGAGGGAGTGATTTTTCCCTTATACCCTCTGGCGCACTCTTCGAGGAAGATACTCCATTCGTCAGAAATCCGGAAGCTTTCCTGCAGTCCGGCCTCAAATCCGAAGTAGTTGTTCTTCAGCAGTTCGTGGTGCGTATATACGATACCGGCAAATGCGTTCAGCGTGAATATCCTGCTTTCGTTGTAATTGCCTATCAGGTTGGTCACGTCAAGCATATAGTCTGCGCCAATCGAGAACGGATACGTTCCTCCTCCGGTATACGGATAGCGTCCCACCTCCATATAGGCTCTTACACCCGATATGGGAGTATATTTGCGTCCGTATCCGATTGTAGCCTGCTGGCCCACCAGCGAGAAGAAGCTTTGTCCCTTGATGTTGGTGGTGCGCATCGGGAAATTGCCCCCTACGCTTGCATACACAAAGTTATAAGGCTTGAACACGCCCCTTCTTGAATCGAAGTCCGCCTTTCTTCTGCGGTACTGCACACCGAACATGACGCCTAAATTCTGCATGTGGCGGTCCTGGGTTATTCCGCTCTTGTACGGCTGCGTATACTGGCTCCGGCTGTAGCGTGCTTCTCCGAACACGCCGATCTGCTCGTTGACGAAATAGACAAGCTGTGCTGCGGCCGTCGGGCTGTGGAACATGCGGATCTTCTTCGAGTACATTGCGCTGCGGTGTCCCAGTGCCCCCAGTTCGTAACCTGCCGAGAGGTTCACTTCCAGTTTCGGATCGGTCAGCGTGGGCTTGAACAGCGTGTTCAGGTTGACCATCGCTTCTATGCGTCCGCCTGCATACACTTCTTCGCTCTTGTTCTGTTCGGGGTTGAACGTATAGTGGAATCCTCCGAATATTGTTCCGCGGATACCTAACGGCATGAACCACTTTCCCAGAGAGAGTGAAGCGGCCGGTCCCAGCATCTGCAGTCCGGGCAGGTTGTCGCGCACGTTCTTGACGAAGTCCGCCTGTGTGCCTATGCCAGCTTCGATGAACAGGTTATCCCCGGCATCTTCCGACTTGGGCTTGACAGGCAGATCCGTAAACCGGTAGGTGATGCCGGTAACCACTCCGTAGGCCAGGTCGTAACGCTTGTTGCAGGTATATCCGTCAATTCCGTCGGTATAAAGATACATCTTCGGCTCCACGAACCAGTCCCAGTTCTTCGACAGGTGGTACGTGGCTTGAAGTCCGGCATGAAGCGACCCCGAAATCTGAGCGTCCTTTCCGTCGCGTTTGCTGGCATAGCCGCCGATACCCAGCACGGTATACAGGTTCATGTGCGCTCCGCTCCGGTATCCTCCGATGTAGTCAGACAGGTTGAACAGGTGGTCGATTTCGATGCCCCCCTGTTTGAATTCATCGTTGAATCCCCCCAGCAGGGTCACCCGGTAAGTATTGAACGGAGTGAAGTCTTTCGACAGGCTGATGCTTCCGTTGTAGTAGAGCGGAAGTCCTGCTCCGGCTCCTCTCAGCTTCTGGATTCCGGCACCTGCCGAAAGCGAGAAGTTTTTCCCGGGCATGTCGTTCCCCACCTTTTTCCCTTGCGGGATATAGCGCTTCTGCAGGGTATAGTCAAGTGCGTTGAAATATCTTTCCGTACTGTCCTTGCGCAGTTTCACTGCCTGTGCGTGCGAGTCTTCAGGCTGTAAGGCACATATGCAGGCGCATAGGACGGGTATAATATATTTAGGTTTCATAGTTTAATCTTATTTGTTTGTTAGTTATACAAATCCAATGCGATCTCTACGGTATCGTCGTCAAATTCACCGTCGTTCTGTGCGATGGATATGAACTTTTTGTCACGCTTGAAGCATTCCGAGAGCATAAACGCAGTGTCATTGATGCTCAAGTCGCCCTTTCTCGCAGAGATGACGGCCTTGAAGTACCAGGTCAGCGCATCTTCCTGCGGCAGCAGTTCAATCTGTTTCAGAGCCTCTGCATCTCCTTCCGGCGATTCGAGCGCCAGATACATCACTACGGCATTCTGCGGCGAAGAGTTCTTTATGGTGTTGAATGTCTTTTCCGCGCGTGCCTTTTCTTCGGGAGTAGCTCCTCCGCGGAAATATCCTCCGATGGCCCATGCGTAAGCCTTCAGCATGTCATACTTCTCGTCCTCCGGAAGCATCTTGGCCAATATGCTTGCGTTGGTGAAGTCGCCCTTGTTGACATACATGCACAGCTGGTTGTTCACAATCGGCGACGGGTTGATGATTTCAACGCGCTGGTTGTCATCGCTTGTGCGCTTGTAGTCGGTGGTGTAGATTGCGCGGTCAATCAGCGGATCCAGAATCTCCGTGTCTGAAATTCCGTCTTCCAGGCACATGACAGCCAGATTGTTTGCCGCCAATGCCCACGGCTTTCCTCTTTCGGCAAGCGACGTTTCGTAAGCCTTGCGGTAGATTGCTTTCAGCTGCTCCCTGTCTTTCAGCAGCATGAACAGCCGCCAGTACTCATAGCGCGTATACGTTCCGTCTGCCCCTTCCTTTTTGTAGAGAGCCATGATTTCCTCGTCGTTCGGCTCGCGGTAGATTTCGTATATGCAGTTGTAGTTTACCTTGCGCAGTTCTTCGAGATATGTTGTGATTACGGATTTGTAGAACGGCAGCTTTTTCAGGGCGATACCCTGCTGGTTCGCGTCTTTGTATCTGGCGAGCACTTCCTTCACCTGAGCCGCTTCGCCCGTTTTTCCGTCACGTTCGAGCAGCGTTACGATGTCCGACCACGGAGCGACTGTTGCCTGCGGATTGCGGTATACGCGTTCCAGAATCTGGCGGGGCAGGATGGAAGTTATTTCGCTTTCGATGCGTTTCATACGTCTTTCCGCCAAAGCCAGGTTCGAGTAGTAGTTTCCGTCCGGCGATGAAGTTCCGGTAACGTGGAACTCTTTCAGGATTGCGCCCGGCGACTCTGCGATTTCCTTCAGCCTGTTTCTCAGCATGTCAAGGCTTCTTTTGTTCTCCTCGTTCTGCACAAGCTTGTCCGAATTGATTTCAAACGTCAGCAGGATCTTGTCCGACGTGTTGCGCTTCTGTATTTGCGGACGCTCCTTGTAGTCCATCGGATCCATTGTCTGGTACAGCATGTTGTACTGGAGGAACTTTAGCGGCCGTTTTGCCTTGCAGGTGTTCACCTCGTATGTGCGGTAAGTGATGGCCGAATAGTCCTCGATGCTGATCGTTGCGTAGCAGTTGTAGCTGTGGGTTGCGTCCGGCACCACAACGGTGTCGCGCCAGTGGATGGTCATCGGGTCGCTCGAGAGATACTGGTCCTTGATGATGTACGGGTTCAGCGGGTCACGGCTCATGTCATACCCCTTTTTTCGGAGCTGTGTCATGGCATATTCTTTTCCGTCGTACACCAGCGGACGCGGGAGAACCACCGTGTCATTCAGCATACAGTCCACCACATACGGCTGGATGATGAGCCTCGAATAGCGGTTTCCCGTGTGCGACGGGATGTTGAACGTGGTGTAAGGTATATACTGGTTGCCGAACATGATCGGAGCCTGCGGTTCGGGCGCCATTTCCGTACGTATGCCCGTCACGGTCACTTCACTGAGGTGAAGTCCGTCGTTGATTTCCACGTCTATTTTCATGCGGTGGTCCACTTCCTTGAACACGGCCGTGCTCAGTCCGGCCTTGAAGATCAGGGCGCCGTTGTCGGGTACCATGATTTCGTAGTATCCGTTGTTGTCGGTCGTAGTCTTTGCGTTCTTGTCGAGATGGAACATGATCAGCCTGTCGGGGTCGTTCGGATCCGAGTCGAGCGCCTTCTTTATGTCTTTTCCTTCAGCCACGGTCTTGGCCGCATACACCTGGACTGCGATGTCGGAAAACGGTATTTTCTTTCTTCCGGCGATGTTGTAGACGATACCTGTCACTTTGGTCATCTTCTGGGCTGCAGCCGGAAGCGCGCACCCCAGCAGGCACGTTATGAGGAGAATTCCTGTTTTAAAGTAAGTTTTCATGCTTCATTTCATTTAAATATGTACGTACATGTGATTCCCAGTCCCATCGGCATCACTTTCATGCCGGTGGAATTGTAGTTGTCCGGGGCAGGAGTCCCTTCCTCGTATTTCTGTTCTCTGAACCACATCAGCGAGATGCCTGCGCTGAATTCCAGGTTGAACCGTTTGGTGAGCGGCAGTGCATATCCGTATACAAGCCCCGGTCCTGCGGCGTCGCCGAAGTGGCGTTTCCCGGAGAATGTGGCGTTGTATCTCATGCCCTGCAGTCCCAGGGCGATGAAGCTCTGTGCAAGCGGCCGTCCGCTTATCCAGTACCTCGCCTGTATGTCAACACCCTTGATGCTGCAGTCGAGCGGATTCTGGTCGACCGAATAGAATGCACCCGCCATTACGCTGGTCTTTTCGGAAGTGACCAGTTCGAACGAAAGGTTGGGGGTCAGGTTTCCCCACAGGAGTGCATTTGTCTTTGCCGCAATCAGCTGTGCGTGCATGTGAGATACAGCGCATGCCAGCAGCATTGTCATTGCGGCTTTTTGAATTGTCCTCTGGTTAAATAGCTTTAGCATATCCGTTAATATTTAGTTTTCGTTTTAGTATATTTATATTTGATCGAATTGAAGCGGTAAACGATGCCTACCCTGATTTCCGTGGGAAGGGGATAGGGAAGGATGTGCCTTCCTTTTTGCTCCGTGAGCACCGTCTTTCCGTCCGCGAACCTGTATTTGCCGTATTCGGCGTAAAGCATTCCGATGCTCAGTCCCAGATCAAGGTCGAGCCCTCCCTGCTTGCACTGGTATAGCGGCACTTCCCATCCGCCGGTGACTCCCGCCTGAAACAGATCGCCGGCCACTCCCTTGTTCCACATCAGGTTGAACTTCGTGTATCCGGCATAGATTCCCCAGTAGTACGTCCGCCAGAATTTCGGCATACGTTTCTGTCCGGGGCGGATCTGGAGCGACGGCTTTATGTGCTTCCGCGCCTCAATGCGGTAATCGTTGATTCTCTGCTGGATTTTCTGGTCGAAATTGACGTCTGTATTTCCGTTCCATGTGGCGGATATGCCCAGTGTCCACTTGTTGTATACAGAGCTGGATAGGTCATATTCCACTCCAATGTTCGGCATTAGCCCCACCCAGTTTACGGCATTTGATCTGAATGCCCACCTTTCTTTGAACGGAATCGTCTGTTTCTGACTTTTTTCTCTTGCGGCTTGTGCTGTGGCTACCTGAAAACAGCAAACTAATATCAGTAATCCTGTAAAAACTCTCCTAAAAAACATTAACTTGTCTTTTTATTTTATGGTCTATGTTGCATATTAGAAATTGTATGTCATGCCAACTGTCAGCGTGAGCGTTCCTTCTCCGCTTCTGCCGCCGGCCAGTCCGTCCAGCTTGTCGCCCACGATGCTCCCTTTGCCCTCAATGTTCAGGCAGAGATGCTCGTTCATGCGGAAGCTGTTGAGCAGTCCGATGGTCAGTGTCGGAACGGCGTCCGCATTGTGGCGTGCCGCTCTTCTGGCCACACCTATACCCATGAACGGGATGGCGCTGTACAGGCGTTCTTCGTTCGCTCCGACAGCCAGCTCCGAGAGGTTCAGCATGGCGTCAACATGTGCGTGGCCGTAGTTCCACGATTCTTTCTTTCCGGACTTTGTGCCTCCCACTGCGTGCAGCGCATTGAGCTGCAGCCGCACTGCGATGGCGGGGGCTATCCATTTTCCTACGGCAATTTCGCCGCCGGCTCCGAAGCGTTCCCCGAAGCTGATCTGGCTGTCGTAGTCGCCCACATAGCCGTGTATTCCCACGCCTCCCATGAGAAACCATTTCTCATTTTTGGGGAAAGCGTCCCATTTTCCCTGTGCAAATGCCGCAGAGCCGGCAAAAAGCAGCAGCAGCATCAAACATATTGGCTTGAAAGTTCTTGTCGTTTTCATTTTTTATGTATAAGTTTTGATTAGTAAGCGTTCTTTTCCCCATGGATTGCGTTCGCAATCGTTCTGTAGATGATGAACAGGTCAAGGCCGAAACTCCAGTGCTCGATATACCAGATATCGCCGAGTATGCGTCCTTCCATGTCTTTCAGATCCTTGGTTTCGCCCCTGTAGCCCGTCACCTGGCTCCATCCTGTGATTCCCGGCTTCACAAAGTGGCGCACCATGTATTTGTTGATCAGTTTCGAATATTCTTCCGTGTGTTTCAGCATGTGCGGGCGCGGTCCCACCACGCTCATGTCGCCTTTCAGCACATTGATGAACTGCGGCAGCTCGTCGATGTTCGTTTTCCGCATGATGTTTCCCCATTTTGTCTTTCTCGGGTCGTTCTTTGTGGCCTGCAGCGTGTCGGCCTGCGCGTTCACCTTCATGCTTCTGAACTTGTAGCAGTAGAATTCCTCATCGTTGAGCCCGTTCCGTTTCTGCTTGAAGAAGATCGGTCCCGGCATGGTTATTTTCGTTACGATTGCCACGACGATGAAGATGATGGGGAAGAGCGTGCAGAGGAACAGCAGCGAGAACACGATGTCGAACGTCCGTTTCAGCACCTTGTTTCCGAAGCGGCTCAGCGGATCTCTCCGCAGGCTGAGGTAGGGCACGTTGCCTACCATGTTGAAGTACATGCGGTGGTGCAGGTAGTTGTATACGTTCGGCACGCTGTAGAAGTGAACCACGTGGTTTTCGCAGTAGTCGATGATTGATTTTATCAGCTGTCCGTTCTTCGACGGGAGGCAGCAGTACAGGTAGTGCGTGTTTTCATTCTCTTTCAGGTAGTCGATCACATTTTCCGGAGTTCCCAGGTATTTGCAGTCCCGCGGGAAATCCTCGTTCGGTTCGAAGTCGAAATAACCCTGCACCCTGTATCCCGTATAGTCCTGGTCCGTCAGTTCGTGGTAGAGGTCCTGCATGTTCTGTGTGCTTCCCACCAGCACCACGTACCTCAGGTTTCCTCCCCGCTGCCTGTAGCTCTTGACGAACTTGCGGAGCGAGAGCCGGAACAGCGCCATGATTATGAAAAGGATGATCAGATAAGTGAAGTAGAAAAGCGACCATGCATCCAGGAACTTCCCCATGTGCAGAATCAGTCCCGCAAGGATTCCGAATCCGACAATGTTCTTGAATACCTTCGTAATGATTTGGTAAGCATAAACTTTTCGCTTGTAGAGCACAACTCCCACCTGGATTGCGGCGATGAAATAGCAGAGCACGATTATCAGCAGGCTCTGCAGCATCGGTGCATTCATTGTCTTGTTCCAGGGATTGTTTTCCGTCAGACAGCAGTAGAGATAATAGACCGCTCCTGCAACAACAGTTTCGCAGCATACAACAAACAGGTTTACCCACTGGTTGTAAGAATCATAGTTTTTTCTTTCCAGCATATCTAAAAAACTCTCTTTTGTTTACCGGCGCAAATAAACGCTTTTTTTAATGAAAATGTTTAAAAATCGGAGTCCGAAAACGTATTTTTAATAATATTTACCACATGAGGTTTCAATCCTGTGACAAAAAGCTTGTACAGGGAAGCCTGTGGTAAATACGTTTTTTTAAAATTACAGGTTCAGAATCTCGCGGATTCGGAGTTGTATTTCATCAATGGAAGACAGGTTGCCTTCCTCATCCGTACAGCTCACTGCGCTGAAGTCCTTTTCTTCAGCCAGCAGCTTGCGGTACATCTCCAGTACATTTCTTTGAAAAGCCAGCGAACTTTCGTGTATGTCCTTCCGGCCGTTCAGATAGTCCCGGTCACTCCCCTCACGTTCCGATGTCAGCGAGCGTTCGATAAAGCTGAAAGGCATGTCAAGAAAAAGTGTGCGGTCGGGGCGGGGCAGGGCGTTGTGTCCGAATTCATATGCCAGAATCCAGTCCTTCAGTTCCCTTTTCTTCTCCTCCGCCTTCAGTTTGGCGCACTGGAAAGCCACATTCGAATATACATACCGGTCGGCCAGCACGCAGTATCCTTTGTCCAGCCATTCCCGGATGATGCCTATATGTTCCAGGCGGTCGTTGGCGAAAAGCAGCGCCACCAGTTTGGGGTGCACCTCTTCCAGCGAGCCGAACTCCCCTCTGAGAAATTCAGCCGTCAGATTTCCGTATACGCCCTGGTTGAGCATCGGAAAGTGGATGAAGCGGTGCGCCGTTCCGTCCGCCTCCAGCTTTTGCTGAAGCAGACGCACCTGTGTGGACTTTCCGCATCCGTCCAGTCCTTCTATGACAATAAATTTACCTTTCATTCTTTCGGATATGTTAGCAGATGAAGAGAGGGTGTCAAAGCAGCGGATGGCCGTCAAAAAGCAAGGTCATTCTTTTTTTGGCACCGCCTCTCCGTTTGTTCGCTTCACGCAGCGGCCTGCCGTCACGCGGTCTGGTGGTTGATGCAAATCCCCTTCAGGTACCATTCGTACAGGCGGTGGATACCTTCGTCGATTTCAATCTTGTGGTGCCAGCCCAGGTTGTGCAGCTTCGTCACGTCGGTCAGCTTCCGCATGGTTCCGTCCGGTTTCGAAGCGTCCCAGCGCAGTTCGCCCTTGAAGTTGATTTCCTTCATGATCTTCTCTGCCACTTCCTTGATCGACAGCTCCTTGCCCGTGCCCACGTTGATGTGGCAGTTGCGGATTTCCTTGTCGCCTTCCTTGTAGGTATCCTTGAAGTCCACGTTCAGCAGCACGTGTACGCTTGCGTCAGCCATTTCTTCGCTCCACAGGAACTCGCGCAGCGGCTTTCCGGTTCCCCACAGGGTCACGGCTTCCGGCGTGATTCCGTATTTGGCCAGCTTGTCCAGAATTTCCTGTTCCGAGTTGCTTCCGTTTACGCCTTCCACCGGACGCAGGTTGATGTCCTTGCGCACAGCCTCCCAGTCGCCTTCGTTCAGGCATTTGGCCAGGTGGATCTTGCGTATCATTGCCGGCAGCACATGGCTGTTTTCCAGATGGAAATTGTCGTTCGGCCCGTACAGGTTTGTCGGCATTACGGCGATGTAGTTTGTGCCGTACTGCAGGTTGAAGCTTTCGCACATCTTCAGTCCCGCTATTTTTGCGATTGCGTACGGCTCGTTCGTATATTCCAGCGGCGAAGTGAGCAGCACTTCCTCCTTCATCGGCTGCGGAGCCTCGCGCGGATAGATGCACGTGCTTCCCAGGAAGAGCAGCTTCTTCACTCCGTGGCGGAAGCTTTCTCCTATCACGTTCTGCTGGATCTGCAGGTTCTGATAGATGAAGTCTGCCCGGTATTGCAGGTTTGCCATGATGCCTCCCACATGCGCTGCGGCCAGCACCACCGCTTCCGGCTGTTCTTCATCAAAAAAATTCTTCACGGCAACCGGGTCCAGCAGGTCCAGTTCCTTGTGCGACCGTCCTACCAGATTCGTATATCCCCTTTGCTGCAGGTTGTTCCAGATGGCGGAACCCACCAGTCCGTGGTGTCCCGCCACAAATATTTTTGTAGATTTATCCATTGATTTAAGTTTTTAAGTTTTTGAGTTTGTGAGTTGACAAGTTGACGAGGTTTTGGTTAGCTTCTTTACCTTCTCCAACTCCTTTAACTTCTCTAACTTCTCTAACTCCTTTAAAAAAAACTTACTTCACGATTCCCTTCTCCAGGTATTCGGCCAGGTTGGTGCGCACTTTCTCGCTTGCACGTTCTACGGCCACTTTTGCCATGTCGGCGTCCACCATGATCTTCACCAGTTCTTCAAAGCTTGTCTTTCCCGGATCCCATCCCAGTTCGGCTTTCGCCTTGGTCGGGTCACCCCAGAGATTCACCACGTCTGTCGGGCGGTAGAAGTCTTCCGACACTTCCACAAGCACCTTGCCCGTAGCCTTGTCGTATCCCTTTTCTTCCAGTCCTTCGCCCTTGAACTCCAGTTCGATGCCTGCATACTTGAATGCCAGGTAGCAGAACTCGCGTACCGAATGCTGCACGCCCGTAGCGATTACGAAATCTTCCGGAGTGTCATGCTGCAGAATCAGCCACATGCATTCCACGTAATCCTTTGCGTATCCCCAGTCACGCAGCGACGAGAGGTTGCCCAGATAAAGCTTGTCCTGCTTTCCCTGCGCGATGCGTGCGGCTGCCAGCGTGATCTTTCTTGTCACGAAGGTTTCCCCGCGGCGTTCCGACTCGTGGTTGAACAGGATACCCGAGCAGCAGAACATGTTGTACGCTTCGCGGTATTCTTTCACAATCCAGTAGCCGTACAGTTTAGCCACAGCATACGGGCTGTACGGATGGAACGGTGTGTTTTCGTTCTGCGGAACTTCTTCCACCTTGCCGTAAAGCTCCGATGTGGAAGCCTGGTAGATTCGGCATGAATCTGTCAGTCCGCACTGGCGCACAGCCTCCAGCACACGCAGCACGCCTGTAGCGTCTACGTCGGCTGTAAATTCCGGCGAGTCGAAGCTCACCTGCACGTGGCTTTGTGCTGCCAGGTTGTAGATTTCCGTCGGTTTCACTTTGTTTACTACCTGGATAATGCTCATCGAATCCCCCAGGTCCGCATAGTGCAGATGAAAATGCGGAGTGCCTTCCAGATGAGCGATGCGTTCACGATAGTCTACCGAAGAACGGCGGATTGTACCGTGCACTTCATATCCTTTCCCCAACAAAAATTCAGCCAGGAACGAACCGTCCTGTCCGGTGATTCCGGTGATCAATGCAACTTTTCTCATGTGTAAATTAGTTATGTAAAAAACTTGAAATCCAAATTTTGTGCAAATATATTGATTTTAGCCCAATCAATGTATATAATCAATGTTTTTTTAGGCCGTTTATAGCCTTTTCATCATCAGCTTCCCCACATTCCACAGAAACAGCGTGTTTCCGATGATGTATCGTTTCCACATCCGTTTCGGCTCTTTCAGCAGCCGGTACAGCCATTCCAGGCTGTGTTTCTGCCACCATTCCGGCGCCCTTTCCACCGTGCCGGCGAAGAAGTCGAACACGGCTCCGATGGTTCCCGTATGGCAGCGGATTTTCAGTTCGTCCCAGTGCGTGTAGGTCCATTTCTCCTGCTTCGGTGCCGTCATGCCTATCCACAGCAGGTCCGGATCCGCCCTGTTTATGGCCTCGATGATGGCGCGGTTGTCCTCTTCGCTGAATTCCGGCTTGTAGGGTGGGGAATAGGTTTCCACCGTAATGTTCGGATACACCACTTTTGTCCGTTCCTTTATCAGTCCCAGCACCTTTTCGCTGCTGCCCATGAAGAAACATTTTCCCCCCTTCCTGTTCAGCCGCTCCATCTCCATGACAAACAAGTCCCATCCGGCGATGCGTTCTTTCGGCTGGCTTTTCGCTTTCAGCCACCTGCATGCCATCACGATGCTTGCCCCGTCCGGAATCAGTGCATCTCCCCGTTGCAGCGCTTCCGCGAAAAGCTTGTCCTTCAGAGCTGTGTTATACGAATGCGCGTTGATCGTGTTTATCAGCTTCTTCCCTTCCGGGATAGCCTCCAGCTCTCTTTTCGATTCGATAAGTCGTAACTCATTCAGTTTGATGTCCATGTTTTATGATGTTAGATTACATTTCCGTTGCGATTCCTATAGTCATCACTTCCACTTCCGATACAGCCTCCAGCGTATGGAACGTGCCTTTTCTGATCTGCACGAAATCCCCCTCGTGACAGGCTGTCCGTTCCCCGTCGATTGTCAGTGCCGCTTCCCCGTGCAGGAAGAAAAAATACTCCTCCATTGTCGCATGGCTGTGTCCGTTTGCCGTTTCCCCCGCGTGCAGTGTTGTCACCGCAATCTGCGTTACAGCCGTTTCCGTTTCGCCGGCCGACAGCAGCACCCGCTTTTCGCCTACCCCGTGCGAAGTGAGCCGGGGAAGTATGTCTTTCAGATGTTTGAGCATAATCCGCTAAACTTGTATATCTTGATTTATAGAAGAAAGATTCTTCTTTAAGAAATCAATAAGATTAGATAATGCTTGAGCTTTTAAATTCCAGTGATTTTCGTTCTTGTAATCTCTTTTTGCCTCTTTTATCATTTCTTTCTCCGATCTGGATGGACCCAACAGTGCTTCCAGATAGGCATAGATTCGAGTCTTCTTGGCAGGAAGCGTCAAAGTGCCTTTCCATGGCAGGCTGACGCCTTTTAATGACTCCTCGTATTTATTCCAACATTCCATGACAGGCTGGTTTACGGGATTGATGGTTTGCATCAGCAAATCTTCCAATTCTCCGCTGTTGGCATTGTCCGGAAGCAGAAAAAGCTCAAAATCTACTTTGCTTCGTCTTTTCCAGTCCAGCAGTTCGGTCCTGCGTCTTTCACAATTGCTGTCAGCATCGAATATTACGAGATTGATTCCTCCGTCATCCGTTGTCCGCAGCATTTCATTGATGAACGTTTGTTCCTTGTTGGTGGCGGTCAAGTTTGTATAGCCGTCAGTCTTTATTATATTGTCAGAAGGTATATTTTGAGAGAAAACGGATTCTAAAAGTTGTTCGATGAACCGCTTGTCTGCAATCCCTTCCACGAAAATCCGGTATGTATCTTTCATCTTCTGATTTCAATTTCGTTGTCAATGGCTTCTTTCAGTTCGTCATATCCATAGCTATAGACCTGAAATCCTTTGTTTTTTGTTTTCGCTACATTGTATACATGTGTCAGTTTCCGCAAACTATCTTCTTCCTGCATGGCATTTTTGAGCCCCATCAGGCAATCCAGATTATGTGTTGTAACGAACAGTTGTATGTCGTGCGTCAAAATGAACTTCAATATAGTTCTCCACATCAATTTGTGGGCGCTGTAATGCATTCCATTGTCTATTTCGTCAATGAATACGATATCATAGTCTTCGCAGGCAATAGTTGATATGATGTTTATCATCCGTCTTACTCCATCTCCTCCCATACTTATCGGCAGCAGCTCTTTCACATCTTTGATTTTCAAGTATAATCCATCAGGCAATGCCTCTATTGATTCGATTGAAGGGTCAAAATCATGCAGAGCATTGGTTACAAAATGCTTTCGGTTGTGTTTTACCAATGTGGAAAAATTGGCAGTGGCATTAGCGTCGTTTTTGTCGACAGGAATGAACAGCGCATTTAAAAGCTCTCTATATCCATTGTCCGTTTCCTGCCGGGTATTTCCGTCGTTTGCGACAACTATTTTTGAATGATATGTAAAACCTTTTCCATTTTCCTCTTGACCGAATTCAAAATTCAGTTGGCTGATTATGGCCTGGTTCGCTGAATTGCTGGATGACATGTCCGTTTCATTGCGTGATGTAACGGGAGCAAATGTTATTTTTCTTGTTTTCCCGTCTGTCATGAAGCCTTTTAAGAGCGGCTTGTTGCTGAAGTCCACATTATGAAACAGATACCTGGAACTGTCTATGTTATTGTTAAGCAATGCCGTTCTGAGATAATTTATGCGATTGGATATAAAAGGATTTGACATGCCACTTAGCATAAATGCGGCTTCCAGTATGGATGTTTTTCCCACATTATTTGCCCCTACAAAAATATTGATTCTTTGGAGCTTCTTGATGGTGAGCGAGTCAAACCCTCTGAAATTTGTAATTGTTATTTCTTTGAAGTGGCTGTTCATTTCTTTGGATATTGTTGTGTAGGGCAAAAGTAATTAAATGTATGGAGTTTTCAATATAAATGCCCCGAATAATATCTTATAAATTCGTCTATATTGCCTTCTTCCGTTTGAGTGGATGTCGGGGTAGGATTGGCAGTTTCTTTGAACGCTTTGTCTTTCAGATGTTTGAGCATGAATGTTATAGTTGTTTAGGATCGTCAGCATTTTATTGCATGTTGTTGTGGATGGAAATGTGAGTTCTTTCCGGTTGCTCCGGCCGGCTTTCCTTGGAATATTGTTCTCCGTTTCTTATGAAAAATGTGCAGTAAAGCAGCAGACCGGTTAATATGGCGATGATAATGGTGGTAACTATTTTGTTCGTGTTCCGCGTAATCAGCTGCAACAGAATGATGAAATATCCGAAACACGTGCAGATGCCGAAAATAAGGCTTATCGTGTCTGATGAGGCAATGTCCCCGATTTTTTCCATGCTTATGGTGGCTATTGCCAGAAAAGCCGCGAAGATTCCGAGAATCTGAACCGTTTCCCTTTTGTTGTCGGTCAGCTGCACTTTCATTTCTTGAGTCAGGCTTTTCACCTTCTCATCCAGATTTGTTTCCGTTTCCTTCTTTATATTCTTCAGATTCGTTTCCTGAAGAGTGATGAAATGCTGGTAGTACTTATGATAGAAGTCAGTTGTAAGCAGCTGGATGCGTGATGAGAAAGCGCTGTATCTTCTTTTCAGGTTGACCAGATCTACGGGGGGCTGCCATGTCGAGGATATGAAAATGATGTTCTTGCTGTTCTTGTCCTCCGGGCTGAATGTAATCTTTTTTAGCTTGCTGCGTTTCAGTTTGCATTTTTCTATTCCTTTTGTCTTTTCCAGTTCGTTGCAGAAAAAGCAGTCCTGAAAGAATGAACTGTAGTTCATGCAGTAGGTGTCTGCCTCAATGCTGGCTATCAGCTTTTCAAAGTGCTTGAGCAGTATTTCAGCCAGCCTGAGATATTTGAATCCGGTGTCATAATTGCCGTCTTCAAATTTAGCCTTGTTGATGAAAGAACTTTCTAATACGTCGAGCAGCCATTTTATGTGTTTGATGATGAAGGCGCACGACAGCATGTCTTTTTCGTTATTTTGTTTGATGAAATGGTCTACATCCTCCAGATACTCATCGTTTCTTTTGCCTTTGATATCAGTCTTCAGTTTCTTGATGTACCTTCCGTACTTTCCGAAGTGATAGATGAAATTCAGGTAGATGACATTGTTGTAGTTATAGACATTATAATACTTCTTGCCCGATATTTCGTATGCAGGCTGCTCAATGATGCGTTCCAGATCAGCAAACAGTGCCCTGTAATCTGTCTGCGATTCGCATATCAGCCTTGTGAAAATCGTTTCGTATTGATTGAATGCGAGTTTGTCCTCTTGGGTGCAGATTGTTTTGTTCAGGAGGTCATTGAATCTGTCATCTATGTAGTTTGCCTCAAATTGCCTCCTGATCTCTTTTTCTATGTCGAAGCACGGGTATTCGCTCTTGTACGATGTTTCTGTTTCTGCGTCATTCCCGTATCTTGCAGTATAGGTCATGTGCTCGTTCTTGTAGGTTTTCTCCCACATTTTCAGCAGCAGAATATCCGTTTTGATTTTGAGCAGACGGATAGTTTCCTTGAGGTTGGCCACGTGGTCCTGGTTGATGTAGGGTGCATTTCTTTTTATGGATTCCAGCAGATCGGGAAATCTGTATGCCGTGTTCTCTGCGGAAGAATCCGGAGCGGGCGACAGCAGCGAATGCAGTTTCATCAGCAGTTTGAAGTTCTTGTCCGAAGCGATATAGTTATGGTCGATCAGGCACATTTCCAGCAGCAGTCTGAACAGATATTCCATGATGTTTGCAAAAGCCATCGGTGCGGCAAGCAGCGTCCGGCTGCATGAAATGTATTCCTTCTCATAGTCTATCGGATACTTGTCGTCTTCTTCAAAATGATGCTGATTCCTTTTTATTTCAGAGTAAGACTTTACTTTTTCATTGAATACCTGATAGTCATACAGCATTCTGTCTATGTTGAGGTACATGTTGAAAGGATGCTCGTCTTTCTCTCCGGTATCCGTGCTGCGGTCTATGAGTGGCAGTATGATACTGTTGATCAGGTTTACATTTGTTTTTTTTGTTATAAAATCGGTAGTGTCGGTCAGGAACTGGTCGAATGTCAGGTTGTTTGAATCTCCAGCTTCATACTGTTTGTTCTCAATATTATATTTGCGGATTTTGTTGTATTTCTGGTCAACTTGGTTGTAATTTCCGCATTCTGAACTTTTGGGGATGTCGTAGGTCAGATATTCTCCTTTGAGCAGCGATTGGCAGAGGTTGTTAAAAAGCAATGCAAGAAAATCCAGATAGTCGGTTTGCACGACTCCCTCGTCCGGATTTCTGTAAAGATATTTGATGTATGCGCTGCTGTATTTTTCCAGGTTCTCCTCCTTTATATTGTCGTTATAGTTGAAAATAAGATTGCAGCAGGCTTCTATGTATTTTTCCAGATTCTCATTGTCTAGCATAAAGCTTTTGGCGTACGCGTCTGCTACATCATGGAAAAACCTTCTTATGTTATAGTAGTCAAAAAAGTAGGAATCCGTTTTTTCTTCGTTCAATTCGTTCCTTACCCACGTAATCTTTCCCTCTTGCTCATCCACCGCAATGGATGTGTTTATGATTTCACCTTCTAACGTTATTTTTATTACGGATATCGTGTTTAAAAGTTCTTCCGTTAGGTTCTTGAAGACGACATATCTGCGTCTTCTGTTAAAGTTGTTCCGGATCAGTTTCTCATAGAACCTGTTCTCAAGAGGCGAGCATTTCACCAGATCCTTGAACTGTTCATAGTAGCTTTGGGCCATAGGAATATAGATTATAAGGCAGCATTGCCTCTCCTTATTCTTTGCTTCTTACAGTGGTCACCATGCTTCTTCTCACCGCCTTGGCGCATGACTTCAGTACGTCTTGTTTCTTTATATTGTTTCTTCTGATGTAGTCAGCCGTATCTTCTGGCAGAATGACCGTCCTTTCATGAGGAGCCAAAAACACTTCTCCTACAAGTGGGACCCTTGCACGCACAACACGTCTGTATCTGTTTGTCGTGAACGATACCCCTCTCGTTTTGTTGATAAGTGCGCTTACGGGGACAATGTTCACATACGTGGGCTTTTCCTTTTGATTGACAGAAATGTTAAGCATGAGTTCTTATAAATTGATGGGTTTACAAAATTAATAAAAAAGACGGAATGCTCTAGCTTCTTTCCGCTTTTTCCTTATTTGATTAAAAAATATTAACAAAGAATGAGATTTCTGCTTTTTCCGGCATTGTTTCTTAAAGGCTTAAAACCATCCTGTAGAGTTCTTCCGGATTGTCTGTACAGCCTTGCCCGCCGTTTTCTCTTGTCATTTCTTCTTTATGCGATGTTTTGTTTCCCGTATAGATGAAGAAAGGCGTATTGTTGTTCATGTTTCTGATTTTTTGGAGCAATTCAATTCCTGCTTCTCCTCCTTCTGCTCTTTGCATGTCAGAAATGATTGCGGAGTAGTGGTGGGAGTTAAGCAGGTTCATCGCTTCGTCTGTCGATTGCGCAGAAGTCACGGCTATTCCTGAAGCTTCAAATAGATACCTTTCATACAGGTTGTTGTCCGGGTTGTCATCCACCCAGAGAATTTCTTTGCGTTTTGTGTTCCGTTGCCGGATGCTTTTGGAGGCATTGTCGCGCAATCCGTAGGCGATGCCTTTCAGTTCATTCAGTGAAAGCTGCTTTCCGTTGTTTTTCCGCTGGATTGCGGCAGCAGTCATAAGCACGGAAATGAAGAAGCTGTCATCGTCATTATAATCTTTTGGCGCATAAAGCTTGAAGTGGTATTTGACCGCCCATAAGAATTCGATGAATAATATAACCGGGAACAATACAAGGAAATATACCAGTGCTGTAATGTCTGTTTGCCGAAGTTTGTCACTTTGTGTAAAGACTAGAATAGGCATTGCTGCATAAACTAGCATAATGAAGGCGGGGATAAATCCGAGCGGATTGCTTGTGTAACTTCTTGCTGTTTGAAGTAAGTTTTTTGTGTGCATAGGTTCCATATGAGCAGATTTTAGAAGTTATTCCTTTCTTGTGTTTCAGTCAGTAAGGTTTGAACACCTCTCTCCAGTTGTAATCCTCCGCTTTAAACGTTTGCGCAAAAATCCGTGCCATGCATCGCAGCACGTAGGCGGCTGCGATGATGATAACCAGCATGATGAGCAGGTTGAGAGGGAAGAGGTGGTTCATTTTGTCGGTGAAGAGCGCGTTTTGTACGAGATAAATCTCCAGGCATAGACCTCCCACAAACTTGATTAGTATACCTGTATATCTGTTGTAATAGAGCTTCTTCATCGTTTCCGTGTTGCAGAGCTTATACAGATAAAATGTGATTCCCAGAAGAGGAATGAGCGACAGCAATTCCAAATGTTGAAGCACTTCTATCTTTCTGGCTACAGCCAGCATTCCATAGTAGATTATCGTGCAGCCTATGAATTTCATGCCGTCTTTGGCGAAGCTGAATTTCCAGTTCTCCTTATTGCATATACCCAATGAGGCTCCCAACAGCATGAATAGGAAATAGTGCCCCCATTTGAAATAGGTGTTTCCGTAAATGTTGAATCCGAGAGGCGGATTCATGATGAAATACCATGCTGTTACGATGATGCCGGTCAGTGCGAATGCCCATTTCAGTTTGTCAAGCATCAGCCATCGTATCAGATATAGAATTACATAATATATCATAATGCAAGAAACAAACCACCCTCCTCCATGAATGAGTGTATAAACCATATCATGGTGCAGGTTAAAGCATAGCGCACTCAGTGCGGCCCATGCGAACACCGTAGGATAGATGCGGTTGATTCTTCGTTTGTACCAGTTGTCGAATCTTCCCATTCTTCCTAAGAAGAGTGTGAATCCGGATGCAAAGAAAAAAAGTACGTCACCGATTGCTCCGCCTGTGGCCAGTGCGCTGTATTTGCCATAAAGCAGCTCCATGTGGGAGTTGGTGATTACAAGTGCTGCTATGAATTTGAGGATGTCTATGCTGATGTCCCGTTGTTTCATTTGTTGCGTATTTTATTGTAAAGTTCCACCATTTGTTTAGCTTTGTTTTCCCATGAGAGTTCCTGTTGTCTGGCTTTGCAGTTCAGGGAACATTCTTTCAGTAAATTCCTGTTCTTTTCAAAGCGGTTCAGGGCTGCTGCAAAATCATTGATGGATTGCTGTGGGGTGGATAGCTCTATTTTATGTCCAACTTTTTCATTTACAGAGTCACCTTGCCCGCATGTGTTGAAGCATAATATAGGAAGGTTATTGCCTATGGCTTCTAACACTACATGAGGCGTGCCTTCAGCGACACTGGTAAAAAGGAACAGATCGCTTTCTTGCATAATACGCTGCACTTCGTCATGCGTAACAGTTCCATGCCATTTGCATTGTTTTTCTATGTTCAGTTCTTTTGCTAAAGTTTGATATGGCTCATTGTTTCCGCCTCCTACAATATGTAAAATGATGCTAGGGTTGGCCGCTTTAGCTACACTTTGGATGGCCAGTCCCAACTGTTTCCGAAAATCCATTTTTCCCACCCATAATACATCGAATGTTTCTTTTTGTGCTTTATTGGTTATGGGATGGTTTTGTACATAACATCCCGTTTCGTTTAAGAGCGGAGAATCAATTTGGAAATATTTCTTGAATGATTGTTGTGAATTGGAGGATGCTGAAATAATCACAGAAGCTCTTTTCGCTGCCTGATGCACGCGTTTGGCATAGCGTAACTGAATGCCTGTAAGGAAGTTCTTTAATCTTATGAACATTTTAGCCTTTAGTCCGGCTCCTTCCAAATAGGCAACAGGAAACGTTTCTTTGGCATCAACAGGTCCCCAGACAAATGGAATATCTGTGATTTTCCATAAATATCCCGGTTCGCGGAAACCGATCATGTTCAGTTGGTGCAGTATGTCAATGTGTGTATGTCGGCAGATGTCTTTTGCCATTTCATACGTTTTCCACTGCCATTCCCGGTAATATTTGTAGAACCGCCAGTCACCTTGATTCCAGCACATCTTTCTGATTTCCTCAGATACAGGATTATAGTAGAAGTGCATGTTCTTTCCCTGCGGCAGGTCAGGGAGTACTGCTTCTATTTTGTCACGGAACTCACCTTCGGTGATGATGTGCAGTTCACAATGATTGGCAAGGTTCACGCACCAGTTCCACGCCATTCCGGGCTCGCTTCCCATATTGGGGGAGCAGGCGTATGCGTTGATAAGGATAGATAACATTTAATGTATGTTTAAAAAAGTCTTTTATATTTTTTCACTCCGGTTTGAATGAATACTCATGGCTGATTCTACGGTATTCAAAACCTTTTTCGTTCAATATCAGGTTTTCGATTAAAGCTCCATGCTCGCCTGTTTCGCGTGATTCAGTCTGTTTATATCTGACGGTAAAAGCCTGTCTTGCGTTGGAAACGTCAGATGCTTCAGGTTGGGAGATGACATACGACATCAGGCAGATTTTGCGTGTAAACGTATTGATAAAGGCATCAATGGTTGATACGTTTTTCAATGTGTCAAGGGTAACGGCAAGTTGTTTTTCCGCTTTCCCATATTTCCCGTCAGGAAAACGTACATTCTTATGTTTGTCTAATATCGGTTTTGAAAGATTGGATGCGCTTCCCGATGCAGAAGTCTGCTCGTTCAAAATGAAGAAACCGTTATTTTTCATATCGTACAGAATAAAATCGCAACGCGAACGACCGGTTTCAAATCTGGTACCTCTGAATTCATTTAAATATGATTCATAGTCAATAACCTGCACTTCTGTTTCCGATGTAAGTTCGAAAGAAACATTCCCGGCTTTATATGCTACGATGATTCCTTCCCGTTTATCATCCAGGTCAAAAGTCCGTTCCGAGGTAGTTTCCGATAGCACCGTTATTTTAGTGCGGTGTAAACCATAGTGTGCCGGTAAGTCATTTTTCAACAAGTCAATCATGGCTGAATTCCGTCCAATTTGTCGTATTCGTCGTAAATTTCATTGATGTCCTCCGAGAGGTAGTCCGTGTTGACCAGATGCGCATTCTGTACTTTGAGGTTGCGCAGTTCTCCATTTTCAACTGCGTATACTTCAGTCTGGTCATAATCCAGTGACGCCCCTTCAATCAGAACGCCTTTGTCTGCCGCCTTCATCAACAGATTCAGGTGATTTATGATATACGGGCTGTGGGTGGCGACGGAAAGAGTCATCCGTGTGGCAGCGTTCATGCATTTTCTGACCAGCATATTGATTGACGAGCGTTGTGCCTTGGGAAACATGCTGAGTTCCGGCTCTTCAATTATCAGGTGGATGGAGCGGTTGGGGATGTCCCCCACATTCATGTCATGTTTGAAGGAAGCAAGACTGTCATTTCTGCCCAGCAAATCCACGATGGAGCGGTTGCTTTCTTTCACGATATCAAAATACCTCGAATAGTATTCGGCAATCACGGCCAGAGGCGTTACAGTCTGTATGCCGGAAGAAGCGTCTTCAAAATGAATGCCGTAGGTATCTTCCAGATTCCCGATAAAGAACTGGCGGCTGCCGCCCGGCATTTTCTTTTCATAATAACGGATGTTCAGAAACGGCATCTCTATTTTCTTGATGCGTTCAATTGCTTCCTTGAAGTCCTTGAATGTCTCCAAGAAGTAGAATCCCAGTGCGGCCCCATTGTCGTTGTTGGCCAGCAGGTTTGCGATTGCACCCCTTTTGTCAGACAGGAATGAAATCTTTTCCAGAGACAGCTGTTCTGCCGCTACGGTTTTCCGAGTCCCTTTCAATCCTCCTTGTGGCGTGTATGACAGTTCACAATCACCCTTTTTATAGATCAGCTCGGTCCGGTCTGTCAGATAGTCGGTCATTCCTCCGTTTCGGAGGTAATCGCCGATACTTAGGTCGATGCTTCTGTCAATGACGCTTCCCAATTTCAGATAAGAACGCAAGTTCAACTGTTTATAGATATGCTGCATCATGGCAAGCACCTTTAAGATCGTACTTTTCCCGCTTCCCGATTCCCCGACAAGGAACAGGAACTGTTTTATATCTTTTAACTCCACATTACGGATAGGTCCGAAATGTTTGATGATAAGTGATTCCTTTTGCATTATTCTATTTTACTTTTGGAAGATAGAGCATAAATAATGGATTTCTGTTTAAAAAAAATAGCTGAAACTTCTTGTTTGTTTCTATTTCCATGTCCTTCCGCCATGTTTGGGGAGCAAGCGTAAGCATTGATGAGAATTGATAGCATATTATTTATAATTTTGAATAGATACTATCAAGTTCGTCATTAATTTTTTCTATGGAGAAAATCTTATTGACAAATGAAATAGAATATTCAGACATATTTTGTCTTAATTCAGGGGAGGTTATGAGGTCTGTTAGCTTTTCTGCAAGCATTATATCATTCCCAAATTCAAAAATGCATACATTCTTTTTTTCTTTTATTACGTCCGGTAGACCTCCGACTGGAGTCGAAATGACAGGGATTCCATACCCCCAAGCTTCTAATATAACCATAGGGAAACCTTCTTGATAGGAACACATGCAATAAATAGATGCTTTCTGGAAATATTGTATTTTATCTTTACCGGTAATATATCCTGTAAAAGTTGTTCTATCGCTTATTTTAAGCTCATCAGCCATTTTTTGAGCCTTTTCTACTTCACCGTCTCCGAGGATAATAAGCTTCCAATCTGGAAAGTTGTAATAAATGCGTTGGAAAGCTTTTAATAGGATACTATATCCTTTATTTTCATTAAGGTGAGCAGCTAATAAGATGGTTTTATCCCTGTTTTGATAAGAGATTGATTCTACAGGTTCATAGGCATTGTATAAAGTCGTAGTAGGTATTGTAATCATAGGAAACCATTCTTTGAATTTTTTTTCCCAAGTCTTTGCTAATAGAATGATTAAATTACAATGTTTTAAGCACCATATAAAAAGAGAATTGTGAGTATGGTCAGCAAGTTGGTTTCCCATATGGATGTGCATGATAATTTTCTTATTACCTAATAAGGCTAAAAGAAATATGGGCATTTGTATTATTAGACATATTTTGTCTGGTACAGTATGAAAGTGTATAATATCATATTTCCATATTTTGAATAAAGCAATGACATAAGCTGTTATGCAATACCTTAATTTAAGTAAATAATTACCTTGTATTTGTGTACCTAGCCAATAACATGAATATTCGTTCCAGCATGTCATTTTTTTCATAACTTTAATAGCTGAAGCAACGCCGCCGTTACTTTTTTCAGCGGAGCCTACCATCATGACCTTTTTCTTTCTCATATTATTTCATATTATTCGTTTGTCGACTTTTGATTAAGAATTCTTTTGACAGTCTTTGTCCTTCGGGATATAATATGCGTTCATGTTCTAAAATTTCTTCTATTGTAAGTCTATATTTCAAAATTTTTGCCGGAACACCTCCGATAATAGAGTAGGGAGGACATGATTTTGTTACCACAGCACCTGCAGCAAGAATAGAGCCACGTCCAATTGTTACTCCTTTTAATATTGTGACATTGGCACCGGCCCATACATCATCCTCAATAATTACAGGAACATCATTTTCCGGCAATTTATCATGAGAATCCATAATAAATTTTCCAATGACATCCGTTCGGTGATCACCAGTAATGATAGTAGGGTTAGGGCCGAAAATTACTTTTTTCCCAATTGTAAGTGGTGCTCCAGTGCAATAAAATGTGGAACCTTTAGGAATACTTGAACCATCACCGATACTTAAATTCCAAAGACCCTTTAAATCACTGCATGTAGGGCGTAAGTAGACATTTTTCCCACAATACTTCATACTCCGTTTATAGAATGGTAACCATAATTTATCCCATAAATAAGAAAATGCGAGGCTTATTTTTATCCCCCCCCTGTAAATATATTTTAACATATTGCTTTGTTCTTATGACTTTACTGATAATAATATTATTAAATTTTTTGGTCGTAAAAAGAGATGTTTTTTATTTTTGACTTAAAACACATTTTCGTCATTTCTTTTTTATTAAAAAATCTTGTAATTTGATTTCGCATAAATTTCAAGGCATATTTTTAATATAATTTTTATGATTTCTATTAATCATTTTTTGCGAGATTGTTTTTTGAAAATGTTCTTTTCTTCTATAGACTAATAAGCATAATGCTAATGCATATATTAGATCTGTATATGGACTGGCACCACCTTGGACTAATTGAAAAATAACTCGCATGGAAAAGATTGCAAAAACAAAGCGCGAATCTTTTTCATTTTTATTTTTGTATATATATGTGAAGATATAAATGGTACTAAGTATTAAAAAAATAAATCCTAAAATTCCATTTTGCGCTAATGCATCTACATAGCCATTGTGACAATAAATTTTAATTCCTGCTTTTTCTTTTTGATAATCTGTTAATTTATCATAACCTTGTCCGGTTAAAAATTGCTGAAAATTGGTGGAATTAGCCCAAAATTCAATTCCGTTTTTTGCAAATTCTAATCGACCTGAACCCACTTCTTCTTGTTGATTACCTGAGCTGTCTTTATCTGTTATTCGATTATAAAATGTTTCATTCGTTTGCATTAAATAATTTATTCCAATGAAACAGATGAAAAATATTGATATGCCTCCTAGAATATATTTTCTATTCATTTTGAATAGCAATATGATTAGTCCAATAGTAAACATTGCCCATCCTCCTCTGGCATATGTCATAACTAATGCCCAAATGCCAATTGCGATAAGGAATACATAATATGCTGCTTTAAGAAACTTTATTTTTTTTTCTTGCTGCAACTTATAAATTATTATGATAAGGCATAAGGATAATATTTCAGATGCACCATGAGATTTTAAAAATAGACCACTCGTTTTTCCTGCTTCTGCATACATTTCTTGTACGTTTGGATCTATATAAACTTCTTGGTGTGCTGGGGCTAAAATATGGAACAAAAATGGGATGAAAGATAAGATTACAAATTGTGAAATATAGAATAAAAGGTTTTTGATTGCCTTTGTATCTTTTAATTTGCTCTTGAGATAATCAAATAAGAATGGAAATGTTATAAATCTAATGCAATCTGCTATGGTCAACATTAGTGTGTTGAAAATCCCCGGATTAAATAATTTGATAAATCCATAACTATATGCTAATTTATTAAATTTATAAGTACGTTTATGCTTAATAATTACATAAATTATCATATAGCCAATCAGTGGCATTTTCCATAATTGTGATAGCTTAATCCCACCAACTTGACGACCTTCAAAATATAGTATAATAAAGAAAACACAATAAAAAAATATTATTTTTATTATGGTAGAATATTTCATCTCATTTTCCGTTTTTAAAATAATGATTTGTAATGTATTTTTTATTATGCAATAAAATTTTGGGAATTATTTGTATACTTTTAGGGAAGGATAACATCACCAAAATTGATAAGATTGTTTTATTAAATAGTGTTTTACCTTGCTTCTTTAGTAATTGCAATAAGAATAATATTGACCAAAAATTAAAACTTTTTGTTGTGTTCTGCGAAATTGATATTTTTTTGAATAGTTTTATTAAATAATTTGTCTGTTGAATATTTATTTTTTTATTATTGAATAAAATATCTATGTCATTAGGGTTTATGTTGTAATTTTGACTAATATTTCTTTTCTTGTATTCATTTATTTGAGTAATTGTTTCTGTTTTATATGTATGAGAAATGCTTGTAGGAGTTAATCTCCATAAGATAATAGGAGTGGTATGATTCCATATTTGAATATTATCTTTGCATAATCTATTCCATAGATCAAAATCCTCAAAGTGTATGACTTTATTTGTGTCATTATATTTGTATTTTTTTAGTATGTCAGCCTTAATAAATATACCAGGATGTGATATACAGTTATCAAATAATATAATATTAGCAACATCTTTGGGGTGCAGAAAAAGTTTACTTTTTTCATTATGATATATTTTCTTTCCGTCATCACTAAGATATAGCAAATGTCCAGATACGACATCGGCATCATGAGTAGTAATAAAATTATATTGTATTTCTAGCCAATTGGGTAATGCGACATCATCTGCATCCATTCTAGCGATATACTTTCCTTTGGCTAAATCAACACCTTTGTTTAATGTTTTGATTAATTTCAGGTTTATTTCGTTTTCTATATAAACAATTCTCTTATCAGAATATGATAATATAATTTCTTTTGTATTGTCGTTACTGCCATCATTGATAATAATCAACTCGAAATCGGCTAAAGTTTGTTGTAAAACACTATCAATTGCTTCTTTAATATATTTAGAAGCATTATAAGCTGGCAATAATATACTAATTAGTGGCATATGCTTCATATTTTATGATATCTGTTTATTTTTAAAATAGTGCACTATTAAGAGCTTGCTTTGATTCGTTAATATAGTTATTCACTTTGTTTATTATTTCTTGCGCATAGGGACTTTTAAAAGTTATATTTGGTTGTTCATTATCATTTTGAATGCCATATTGCTGCAGTCCGAGTATTGTTAATATATCTTGAATTCTATTATCTTTTTGTTGTTTATTAGGTAGGATAGAGGTGAAATTTTTCCTATAAATTAGGGAAAACATAGTTCCGTGAAAAGAACTAGTTATGACATGTTTTGCGTTTTTTATCAAATATATAAATTCACATGGGCCAATATTATTAGGGATTGTGTAGTCACATTTATATTCTATGTGACAATCACCTAAAAATACAGTTTTACATTTATAATGTCTTATTGCTATTCGAATGATTGAAGACATTGCAGGTTCAGGTATAAATGCATATCCTAATGCGTATATCAGAATATAATCGTCTTTGATATTTATGGATGAATCTTTAGCTAATTCATCATATTCATTGGCTTGTAGTAATAGGGTTGGATCACATGTACATTTTTGTACAATTGTAGGAGGTAAATCTAATTCTTTTAAAATGTTTAGCCCAGAAAATTCCCTCACCCCAATAAAAGAATATTCTAATAATCTGTTACGAATTATATTTTTGTATTGCGTTGGTAATGAAGGTAATGTAAAACTAGCACTAAAAGCAATTTTCTTTTTTTCAGGCGGTGCAAATGTACAATACATTACAGGGTCGTTGTAAAGTGTTTTTAAGTTCCAAACTTGATCAGATCCAGTTATGTATATATCATATATAGGTGGGTCAGTATAAATTTGATGAATACTACGATATTGTTTGGGAGATAAGTGAAAATACTTGCTATAAAATAGTTGAAATCTTTTTCTCTTTTGGATTTGATGACTGTTAAAGAGGGTTAGAATCTTTTTAAGTGTCCGTTTGGCTTTTTGTAATATTGATTCTTGTTTGAAATGAAATTTGTTGGGGTAGATATAGTCAATAAGTTCTACATCATAATTCGTGCTTCTTTTTAAATAATATTGCAATGCATATGCCTGTAGTGCAGATCCATAATTAGGAACTTTATGTAGAGTAATTATTCCAATTTTCATAATGTACTAATAATTTTATGAAGTTTCCTTACAATTCTTTTTGGTAAATGTAATAGAGCTTCTATTGAAAATATAAATTTAAGAGGATTATTTATTTCTTTTTTATTCCGTAGTATATAGAATGCAATTGGAGAAAGATAAGCTTTCCGGCAATTGGATTGTAATTGCCCTTCAGCTACAGTTGTAAATGGTTGGGGTATTAAGTTGCAGTTTGTATCTAATAGTGTCATTTCTCCTTTATTTGTAAATGCAATTGCTGCACTTATTCCGTTTTCATCATTCTTATAAGTTTCCCCCCATAAATCTCCAATTCTAATATCTGCCGATGAATTTGCATATTTGTACTTGCATTTTAGTCTGCATGCTGGATTGCTGCAGAAATCACCTAAAAATAATTTGTAAAAAATATCTCCTTGAGAAAGTCTGGAATTATAAAAACCTTTTTTTCCCCTTATTAACATATTGTAAGAGTCGTGCCAGTCTATTTTTTCTCCAGTCTTTTCACCATCCATTGATATGGCCCATGAATCATGCCAGCCTGTAAATTTATTACGCCAAGATGCATATGTTATTTTCCCGATTTTTTTTTCGACCATTTCAATATATCTTTTCCATGCAAGCATTGAAGGAACGCCGTGGCAAAAGAAATCAAGTAGAATGAAATTGTCTTCACAGTGAAATTTTTGGATATATCTACGGAAAGAATCAATTTGGCATGGAGTTCCTGTTATAAGATATTTTTCTTTTCGGTTTATGCTCTTAAATGCATCTACGGTGTAACTTTGAATATATTTACTTCCGATACTGGGTATTAATTCTTCTATAGTTGATGCAATATAATGTTCCGCAATTTCCTTGGTAGGATTATAACGGACTCCACAGACTTTGTAACCATTATTGATTAAAGTTCTTCCTATTTCAAAGCCGACACCACCCGATGAGCATTTTCTGCGGACAGCATCTTCTTTACTCCAGGCAGCATAACTGTTTATAGGAGAGTTTTGTGTACTTAATTTGTCATGCGAGTATGAACATACTTCAAGGCAAAGTCCACAATTGATGCATTTTTCAATTTCACTGATTTGAGGTTCATAGAATCCATCTTTATTTAAAGATATTGTTATGATTTTTTTACTGCATGCTATTGCGCATACTCCACACCCATAACAGTTCTTTATGTTCGATATATTATTCATTTTTTCTGAAATTTTCTTGTTATAATTTGTTTAATTGTCGTCTTTTCGTTTTGACTTAAACCTAATGTATATATAAAGATTGTTGTTAGTGCTATACTGGTCAATGTTGTAATAAATAATCCGTTCCAGTTTTTGTAGATTGTGCTCAGATAAATTGGTAGTGGAAGTGATACTATGGTTACAATGATAATTTTTATAATGACTTTATATATAAAATTATGTATGGGCAGATTTATGATAGGTTTTAAGTAAATGATTCTGGCTATTAGTGTCACTGCGTTTAGAAGTACTCTTATAATGAATACGTAAACAGGAGAAAATCCTAATTTCATGAGAATAAATGAGAGTGGGATATTTAATAGAATCAAACAGCCTATGAGAATCTGATAATTTCTGATTTTTCCTGTTGCTTGTACAGATATCCATAATGGACCAGATATTGCATCGAATAAGGTGAAGATAATCATTAATTGGGTGAATTCGACTGTATATTTAGGAACATTGTCCAACCATACTTCTAGTATAAATTCACAATTTATCAGAATTGGAGTAGAAATAAAAAGCATCAGGAAGTATGAAAATTTTGATGTGCTGAATATCAAATTCATAAAATATCTTCTGTCATTATTAGCATACGATTTTATTAATTGTGGATTGAAAGCTGTTTGGAAATTTGTTAAGAAACTATTAATAGCTGTATTTACTTGATTGCATATCCCGACTGCTGCATTAACTGTAACGCCGCAAAAAATGTTTATAATTAAATTTAGTCCTTGTTGCGCTGAAACATTGGCAAGCCCTCCGATTAGACTCCATCCTGAGAATCCTATAAATTCTTTGAATAGTTTTTGATCCCAAAAGAACACATATCGAGTTATAGGAAATTTTTTATTGCAATAAAACTTATATAATAAATTTATAATTCCAACAACAAGAAACAATAGGAAAGAGTACATTATCAGATGGTCACTTTTATAAAGGACTAATATAAAAACGATTAGTAATTTTAGTATAGCTTCTATAATACTTATCCATGCATAGAAGGACATTTTCTCATATGCTATAATTGATGCGTTATATGGAACACGAATAATTTGGAGAATACAAGTAGCTATGGCCAGTTGATATGTCCATATTGCTGCACTCATTCTTGAGGATGGTATGTTTAATTGTGTGATGACAAACCATAGCCCTATTGTTTCTGCTGCAATAAGAACAATGATAGATATGATAAAATGAGATGTCATGCTCATACTAAAAATACGACTGACTTCTTTTTCGTCATTTTTGCCTAAAGAAAAGTTCAGATATCGTTGAGTAGCTGATGCCATGGCATTATTTAAGAAAGTAAATAATACTACAACACCGGCTACAACATTATAAATTCCAAAATCTTCTACTCCTAATGCTTCAAGAATTACCCTTGATGTATATAGGGTAACCCCCATAATTAAGAACATTCGGAGGTATAGCAGCAATGTATTCTTAGCTATCCGTTTATTATTTTCAGCACTATTTGTCATATATTTTTATTATTCCACTAAAACATATCTGCTATTCTGCGCAAATTCCTTGCATCTTCTTCTTCACTGGTCTGTCGGAGATGCTCGAAAAATTGCATTAGCTTGTCGCTCTTCCCGTTTTTTGTGCAGATAACCTGAAAGTCATTAAGACTGAACAGCAGGCTGGTTTTGCGGTCGTTCATGTTGCGAAGCTGCTCCAGTATGCTGATCCTTGAGCTGTCATCATACGTGAAAATCGTTATCTTTTTGCCTTTCTCACGGGGCATGTTCTCATCGCACTGGTTGCGGAAGAACTGCCTGAAGTAGTGGTAGTCGTTCTGCCCCAATGAATGGCCGAAGAATACCACTTCGTCTGCATCAAGCAAATCATATTGGATGTGGTGCGACTCATAGTGGGGGCTAAACGTTTTGTAGAGGAACGAGTAGCCGTCCATCAGGTCACTTTCATCTTCCACGCCTAATATAATGGAATTGTCTTTCAGGCACCCGTGTACATGTTCGTAGTTAAATTTCTCGGCAATGCCAATTTCTTTTGCTATATGATGCAAGTCTGTATAATTGAAGGAGTAAATCACATCAAACTTACCGTTGGAAATGACAGCCTTGAGTACCTGGGATGCAACAGAGTCACGATTGATGGGGTGTTGTTGCTCTTCATTCAAATAGTAGCTCAGGGATCTGGTGAGTTCATCAAACGTTTGCTTGTCATCGTCAGGACTTAAAGAAGGCACTAAATAGTTTCTATTGGATTCCTTCTTGGCATATTCGAGCAACGATTTCTCCAGATCGAACCATTTGTCTGTTTCTTTTTGGTGTTCAAGATGCCCTTTCAGTCCGGAAAAGGTATAATCCCGTTTCCAGTAATTGCTTCTGGCAAAATCAGAATATCGGGTTTTCCAACCTAAATCCAGGTCGAATCCGTTTCCTATGATGAAAACCTTGCTCATATTGATTTGTTCGATTTTGGTGATAGGGGCTTAATCAGTGATTCATGTTCTCTATTCCAGCAGATTGCGTAATTCCTTTGTTTTGTTCTTTATATATCTTATTCTTGATTTTCTTATGCAGATCAGGAGGCAAATCCTGAATGCCATAGTCAATATGGGAGTCATTGGCAACAGGATAAACAGCAATAGGTAAAAATTAATGTCAAAACATTCGATGACTGCGTTGAAGTAGTATAATATTACAATGACAAACATAGATACCATCATCCACGACATTGAGATGGCCAGTGAGGACAGATAGCCGAGAAAGTAATCTGTCTTTCCTGCATCTTTGGGTCGTAGCTCCAGCTTCGTTCAATGTAGATTGGGCTTTTTCCTGAATAAACTCCAGTATTCTGTTTTGTAATTTGACGGCTAATGAACCTTTATCTATAAAGATAAGTGCCAGATCTATCGCTGCCATCATCTGAATGTATGAAAGAAAGTGTCCGAAAAAAGAATAGTCCATGCGTTTTTAAAGCAATTTATATGATTCTTTTCCGTCTTTTATCCGCACAAGAATAGTTGCCCTGCCTATAATCAGGCGGGTAGGATGGAAAGAGTAGCAGAGTCTTCCGTCATGATAGGTGATGGAAAACATCAGGTTATCATCCGGATAGGCTTTGCGTTCCTCTTCATATTTCCTTTTCATGTACTTCTGATTCTCTTCGAGGTTTATTTCGTAATGTGAATCTTTCAGCCTGTTGATAATATCCTTATCATTCATGTCTGGAGTTACAAGCAGAAGTGCTTTTCGCAGTTTGTAGCCGTATAGCGTATTTTTCTGTCTGTATTTTTTGCAGTACTCTTTGTCTACTTTGATAATCAGGAAATCGTTCTCTGTAAACCTGCCTTCTTCACTTTTTTTTGTCAGCAAGTAGTCACCGTTCTGTATGCCTTGAGGATACATGGAATTGCCTGTCACAAGATAGTCCGTGAAGTCGCTTCCTTTCATTTCTTTTCCTTCTACCAGAAAAGTTTCAGGAATCTTATAGTTGTTTATGCCATTCCTGATGGGTAGAGCGGGATCTCCTGCTGCCACCCTTCGGATGCCATCTTGCTTTATGTCCATCTCGCGGAAGGTGTCAGGATGTCCGAACGTAATGACTTGTGTCAAAAGATTCATAAAGGTATTCATAATTCTTTCCTTTAAATCAGTAGAATGCAAATATACTGAATTTTTTTTGTTTTCTCAAGTGCTGTTTGTTATAGATAACTATTTTGCTTTTTAATTCCCCACAGCGAACGCAGCGTATTGCAGCGTTCTTATTCCTCTTAAATCATATTGCCAGCAGCTTTTTCAGTCCATAATCTTTCGTATTGTATTTGTGTCCCTTCAGCGTATTCCGGTACCTTGAAGGGTAGGGTGTCACTGCCCGTTGTTGGCCGCCAGCTCCCTGATGCACTTCTTCAGCGAGTCTTTCCAGTAGGGTACTTCGATGCCGAAGGTGTCCTTGATCTTGGTCTTGTCGAGGACGGAGAAGTGGGGACGTTTCACCTTGCTGGGGAACTCGTAGCTGTGGCAGGGCTGGATGTTGCAGGTGTGGCCGCTCAACTCGCAGATTTCCCTGGCAAAGTCGTACCACGAGCAGACGCCTTCGTTGCTGAAGTGGTAGATGCCTTGCTTGCCGAGCTGTCCGGTTTCGATGATGCGGGCAATTGCGTCTGCCAGATCGCCGGCGTATGTGGGGGTGCCCACCTGGTCGAACACCACTTTCAGGCTGTCTTTCTCGGCGGTGAGCTTCTGCATGGTCTTCACGAAGTTCTTGCCGAAAGGAGAGTAGAGCCAGGCGGTGCGGATGATGATGTGCCGGCATCCGGTGCGTTCGATGCTCTTTTCTCCGGCAAGCTTGGTGATGCCGTATACTCCCAGCGGGTCGGTTTCCCAGTCTTCCCGGCAGGGGGTGCAGCGGTCGCCCTTGAACACATAGTCGGTGGATATGTGGATGAGGGTCGCGTCGTTTTCTCTGGCTGCGATTGCCAGGTTCTCAACCGCTTTGTTGTTGATCAGGTCGGCAGTTTCGCTGTCGTCTTCCGCTTTGTCCACGTTGGTGTAGGCGGCGCAGTTCACGATGACCTGTATGCCGTTGTCTTTAACGGCTCTCAGCACGGCTTCACGGTCGGTGATGTCGAGCTGGGCTACGTCAGTGAATATGTAATGGTTGGAGCTGGTTTTTGCCACGCGCTGCATTTCGTTGCCGAGCTGGCCGTTTGCTCCGGTTACTAGGATGTTCATGTTCGTCGTTTTATTTTTTACCGCGGATTTACACAGATTTACGCGGATTATTTCTCTAACTCCTCTAACTTCTCTAACTTCTCTAACTCCTTCAACTCCTCTAACTTCTCTAACTCCTCTAACTCCTCTAACTCCTTTAACTCCTCTAACTCCTCTAACTCCTTTAACTCCTTCTCCTTTAACTCCTTTAACTCCTCCTAATCAATACAATTGTTCGTTGTAATCGAAGAGCCATTCCGCGTCTTTCAGGCGGGGATGGTGCTTGTCTTTTTCCGAGAGGATAATCTTGTCGGACGGGATGCGCCAGTCGATGCCGAGGTCCGGATCATCCCATGCCAGTGCGCCTTCGCTTTGGGGAGCATAAAAGTTGTCGCACTTGTACTGGAAGATGACTTCGGGGGTGAGCACGCTGAATCCGTGGGCGAAGCCTCTGGGGATGAAGAACTGGCGGTGGTTGTCTTCGGTCAGCTCAACCGCCACGTGCTTGCCGAAGGTGGGGGAGCCTTTGCGGATGTCTACCGCCACATCGAGCACGGCACCCTTGATCACCCGTACCAGCTTGCTTTGCGCATAAGGAGGTTTCTGGAAGTGCAGTCCGCGCAGCACGCCGTAGGAGGACTTGCTTTCGTTATCCTGTACAAACTTGATTTCACGCACCTGGGCGTTGAAGTCTTTTTCGGAATACGACTCGAAGAAATAGCCCCGGTCGTCTTTGAACAGGCGCGGCTCGATAATTACCACGCCGTCTATTTCAGTTTTTATGATGTTCATTGTTGTCCGTGTCTTTAACCGCAGATTACGCAGATCAAACCTTTTTCCATTTTGCGATAATCTGTGCCAGTCTTTGGTTTGCAAAAGTACAATTAGCCGAGGTTCGCTTCTCCTGTGCGCTTTACCTCGTCGATCACTTTCAGCAGGTACTGTCCGTACTGGTTCTTGAGCATGGGCTGTGCCTCTTCGCGCAGCTTTTCGGCAGTGATCCATCCCATGCGGTAGGCGATGCCTTCCAGACACGCCACCTTCAGTCCCTGACGCTTTTCGATTACCTCAATGTAGGTAGACGCTTCGGCGAGGGAGTCGTGCGTGCCGGTGTCGAGCCATGCAAAGCCGCGTCCGAGGGTCTGCACCTTCAGTTCCTTGTCGGCAAGGAAACGCTGGTTGACGCTGGTGATTTCCAGTTCGCCGCGTGCGGAAGGCTTGATGCCCTTTGCCACCTCAACCACCTTGTTCGGGTAGAAATAAAGGCCGGTCACCGCATAGTTTGACTTGGGGTGCTCGGGTTTCTCCTCAATGCTCAGGCAGTTGCCGTTTTTGTCGAACTCCGCCACGCCGTAGCGTTCGGGGTCGCTCACCCAGTAGCCGAATACGGTGGCCTTGCTTTCCTGTTCGGCAGCTCTGACCGCTTCTTTCAGCATGACGGTGAAGCTGTTGCCGTGGAAGATGTTGTCGCCCAGCACGAGGCAGACCGCATCATTTCCGATGAACTGTTCTCCGATAAGAAAGGCTTGCGCCAGTCCGTCGGGAGAAGGTTGTTCTGCATATTCAAAGCGCACGCCGAAATTGCTTCCGTCGCCGAGCAGCCGTCTGAATGAGGGGAGGTCTGTGGGGGTAGATATGATCAGAATGTCCCGGATTCCTGCCAGCATCAGTGTGGATACCGGGTAGTAAATCATCGGTTTGTCGAAGATGGGGAGCAGTTGTTTGCTGACTCCTTTCGTAATGGGGTAGAGGCGTGTGCCGCTGCCGCCGGCTAATACAATTCCTTTCATACTGTTTGTTTATTGTTGTTCACCACAGAGGGCACGGAGTGCCACAGGTTTTTTATTTTTTATCGCGGATTTTCGCAGATTATTCTTTAACTCCTCTAACTTCTCTAACTCCTCTAACTTCTCTAACTCCTTTAACTCCTTTTTTGCTGGCTTAATCTTGAATATTTAGAAATTCAGCAGGAGTATATACTGGTAT
>SDWH01000029.1 GCA_019550975.1 Bacteroidales bacterium SW299
AGATTTTTGTATAGGTGATTCTGTTGTCCTCTTTTTCAAATTATCAGCTTCAGTTTGCAAAATGGGAGTATGCTATTAAATTTTTGTTTCAAAGACCCATTTTTTGCCTTTTTTCCTGCTGAAAAGCATAATAAAAATTTTTTTTATACTTGAAACCCCTTAACTTCGCAGTGGAAAATAACACAAAAATAGAATAGGTATGAGTTTTAACATTGCAAAAGAAAGCGGAAAAAAAAGAGTAGTGATTGTTGGAGGTGGATTTGGTGGTTTGAAGTTGGCAAACGAACTTTCGGGTTCAGATTTTCAGGTAATTTTGGTTGATAAAAACAATTATCATCAATTTCCTCCATTGATTTATCAGGTAGCTTCCGCCGGACTTGAACCTAGTTCGATTTCTTTTCCATTCCGTAAAATTTTCAGCAAGAAGAAAAAAGATGTCTATTTCCGTATGGGTGAAGCACGCTTCATTTATCCTGACCGGAATATTCTTCAGACATCGATAGGTAAAGTTGAATACGATTATTTGATTTTGGCTGCCGGCACTACTTCAAATTTCTTCGGCAACAAGCACATCGAGGAAGAAGCGATTCCGATGAAGACTTTGTCGGAGGCTATGGGACTGCGCAATGCCTTGTTGAGTAACTTTGAGCGTTCTGTCACCTGTGCTACCGAGCAGGAGCGGAGAGAGCTGCTGAACATCGTTGTTGTTGGAGGAGGTGCCACTGGTGTAGAAATTGCCGGAGCATTGGCCGAAATGAAGCACTACGTCCTTCCAAAGGATTATCCGGATATGGATAATAATCTTCTTCAGATTTATTTGATAGAAGCCACGGATAGATTGTTGTCGGGAATGTCAATGGACTCCTCCAGAAAAGCAGCAGAGTTTCTTCAGGAAATGGGAGTGAATGTCTGCTTAGGAAAGAAAGTGCTCGACTATCAGGATCATGAAGTTTTGCTGGAAGACGGAACTTCCATACCTACCCGTACATTTATTTGGGTGAGCGGCGTGCGCGCCAATAGCATAGGCAATATTCCTGAAACTTCAATAGGGAGAGGCGGACGAATTAAAGTAGATGCCTTCAATCGGGTTGAAGGCTTGCCCAACGTATTTTGCATAGGAGATCAGTGTATAATGCTGAACGGTGATTCTGAATACCCTAACGGGCATCCTCAGCTTGCTCAGGTGGCTATCCAGCAGGGAAAACTGCTTGCGGATAATTTGAAGCGTATGGAAGCCGGGCAAGAATTGAAGCCGTTCCGCTATCGTAATCTTGGTTCAATGGCTACGGTGGGACGCAATAAGGCGGTGGCCGAATTCAGCAAGGTAAAGACACAAGGCTGGTTTGCCTGGTTCTTGTGGCTGGTTGTTCATTTACGTTCTATCTTGGGAGTCAGAAACAAAATCAATGTACTGCTCAATTGGATGTGGAGCTATCTGACATACGACCGTTCATTCCGTTTGATTGTGTATGCCCGGAAGGCAAAAGAAGTTGTTGAACGGGAAAAGCGTGAAGCGGAAGTCCACTGGGGAGAATAACGTGTGCTGTGCAAAAAACGATTGACAACGACAAAGGCGCAGACGGAATTATTTTTTCGTCTGCGCCTTTGTCGTTGTCAGAGTGATTTTTCCGCTTTTTCCTCACGGCTTATATGGTGCGGATAATCGATCGTGTAGTGAAGGCCGCGGCTCTCCTTGCGTTCCATGGCCTGGCGGGTAATCAGATAGCCCACGTTGATCATGTTGCGCAGTTCGCAGATTTCTCGCGAAGCCTTTACACGTTTAAACAGGCGTTCCGTTTCTTCATAGAGGATATCCAGACGGTTCCAGGCCCTTACCAGGCGGAGATTGCTCCGCACGATGCCCACATACGATTCCATGATCTGATTGACTTCTTTCATGCTCTGAGTGATAAGGATGCGTTCTTCGTTATTCATCGTTCCGTCTGCATTCCATTCCGGAATGTCTTCGTTGAAGTCATATCTGTCCAGTACGCTCAGCGCGTGTTTTGCTGCGGAGTCGGCATAAACGATAGCCTCGATCAGAGAGTTTGAGGCGAGGCGGTTTCCTCCGTGCAGACCTGTGCAAGAGCATTCTCCGAGCGCATACAGCCGTTTGATGCTTGACTGCCCGTCGAGGTCAACCTTGATTCCTCCGCACAGATAGTGGGCTGCGGGAGCTACAGGAATATAGTCTTTCGTGATATCTATTCCCAGACTGAGGCATTTTTTATAGATGTTCGGGAAATGTTTCTTTGTTTCCTCCGGATCTTTGTGAGTGACATCAAGATATACGTGGTCTTCTCCCCTTTGCTTCATTTCGCTGTCGATGGCGCGTGCCACGATATCTCTCGGCGCCAGCGACAGCCGGGGATCATATTTCTGCATGAACTCTTCGCCTGCCAGGTTGCGGAGCACGGCCCCGTATCCTCTCATTGCCTCGGTGATCAGGAAGCTGGGGCGGTCGCCCGGATGGTAAAGGGCGGTGGGATGGAATTGGATGAATTCCATGTCTTTCACCATGCCTTTGGCACGGTATACCATGGCGATTCCGTCGCCGGTGGCTACCAGCGGGTTGGTCGTATGGTTGTAAACAGCCTCGCACCCTCCGGTTGCCATAACCGTTACTTTCGACAAGAAAGTGTCTACCTCGCCGGTTGCTTCGTTCAGCACGTATGCGCCGTAGCATTTGATTCCCGGCGTGTGGCGGGTGACGATGATTCCGAGATGATGCTGGGTGATGATTTCTACGGCATAGAAATTGGTGAATACCGTGATGTTAGGATGCCGTTTTACTTCTTCTATCAGGCTTGTCTGTATTTCGGCTCCTGTATTGTCTTTGTGATGGAGAATGCGGAATTCAGAATGTCCCCCTTCCTTGTGCAGGTCAAACTCTCCGTTTTCTTTTTTATCGAAATTAACGCCCCATTTGATCAGCTCCTCTATTTGTGCAGGGGCGTTCCGCACCACTTTCTCAACCGCCGCCGGGTCGCTTATCCAGTCGCCTGCCACCATCGTGTCGTGGATATGTTTTTCAAAATTGTCTACTTTCAGGTTGGTTACCGAAGCGATCCCCCCTTGGGCAAAGTAAGTGTTAGCTTCTTCAAGTCCGGCCTTGCAGATTAAAGCGACCGAACCTTTGTGTGCCACTTTCAACGCAAAACTCATTCCGGCTATGCCCGAGCCGATAACGAGAAAATCAAACTTTCGTATCATAGTGTAGTATATTTGAGGCAAAAGTATAAAAAAGTTGGTGGTTTTGTTCGCCTCTGCCGTTTTTTTAGACGGCAGCGATAAAAAAAATGAATGCCATGCGGCATGAGAACCTTTCCAGTCAGAAAAAGGGGGTTGCGCTTGTTTTCGGACAAAACGCAGGAAAGGCTTCTGGAATGTTTTTCTTCAGTCTGGAGATATGCATCTTTAGTCTGAATTCATCTCACGGCAAATAGTTTGTTTTTACCGCTTTTCCACTGTTTTTCATGAACTTCCTTCTGTTTCTTTTCTGTTTTTAGACCGGGAGGACAGGTACTTTCATGTTTTAAAATAAGTAAAGAAGCATACTGAGATTTTTATTTTTCGATGAGATTTTCTTATCTTCACAGAAAAAAAGAAGATGGCAGGAACACGAACTTTTCATTCGAAAGTAGGATGGGTATATTGGGGAGTGATTGCGATATTTGCGGCTTTCCTGTTTTTCGGTTTTTGGGACCGCAGTTGGGTTGCCATTCTTGTGTGTGTGGCGTTTGAGGTCTGGCTTATTGACGAAATGGTTCATACGAGGTACGTGATAACGGAAGAAGGTTTTCTTGTCATCGAATCGGGACGATTCTTCAAGCCCGTGGCAATAGAGATATTGCAGATTGCGGAAGTGAAGAAGTCGAAATCGCTCATTTCTTCTCCCGCGCTTTCAACAGACCGCCTGAAAATCGTGTATCGGAAGAAGTCGTTCAAATCCAGCGTGTTGGTATCTCCGAAAAGCAAGGAAGAGTTTGTCAGATGCCTGCTGAAACGGAATGGAGAGATTCAGACCGATGTTTTGACTTGAAATTTATCTAATGCGAATGATATGGTAAAAGTTTTCAAAATCCGAAGAACTCCCTTCAAGGTTTGGCTGGGAGTGATTATATTGGTTGTAGCCATTGTTCTGATGGCTGTTCATACAGAAAATTACTGGAATTTGTTTCCGCTCATATTGCCTGTCCTGCTGGTCGTTGACGAACAGATGACCCGCATATTGGTTCAGGAAAACGGAGACATCTGGCTGAAGCGCGGATTCAGCGGCAGCATCAAGGCCTATGGAGTTGTGCGCATTGTCCGCAGAAAAGGCACTTTGTTGAAGGGGCGGGTAACCGTTTATTATACCAAAGGCTTTGTGAATTTTGATCCCGCCGACCTTACTGAGTTTCTCCGCTGCGCGAGGGAGCGCAATCCCCACGCTATTTATAGCGAGGAAGTCTGATTGTTTCACTGTAAAAAAATGTTGTATGGATTTTCAGTTGGCTATTATTGGAGGAGGTCCTGCCGGTTATACGGCGGCAGAACGTGCCGGAGAAAAAGGTATCAGTGTTGTTCTTTTTGAAAAGAGCAGTCTTGGCGGCGTCTGTCTGAACGAGGGATGCATTCCGACAAAAACATTGCTCTATTCTGCCAAAGTGTTTGATACGGTGCGCAACGCCTCAAAATACGCGGTTGCCGCAGGGCAGCATGAGGTGAATCTGCCCAAAGTTATCAGCCGCAAGGCAAAGGTGGTGCGCAAGCTGGTTCTGGGAATAAAGTCCAGGCTTGCGGAACGGCATGTTGAGATTGTGACCGGTGAAGCCCGGATTATAGATAAAAATACGGTTGAGTGCAATGGAGAGATCTACCGTTGCCAATCGATGATTCTTGCCACGGGAAGCGAAACGGTAGTCCCTCCTATACCCGGAATCGAATCGGTGGCATATTGGACACACAGAGATGCGCTTGAATGCAAGGAACTTCCCCAGTCGCTTGTCATTGTGGGCGGTGGAGTTATAGGCATGGAGTTTGCATCTTTCTTCAACAGCCTGGGAGTGCAGGTGACCGTTGTGGAGATGATGGATGAGATTCTGCGGGGCATTGACCGCGAGATTGCGGAAATGTTGCGGGCGGACTATGCCAAACGAGGAGTCCGTTTCCTGTTACAGGCAAAAGTAACCGGATTGCAAGCTGACGAATCGGGAAATATGACAGTGAGCTACGAAAGTCAGGAAGGCGAAGGAGCTGTTTCGGCTCAGAAAATGCTTCTGAGTGTAGGTCGCCGTCCGGTAACGAAAGGTTTTGGACTGGAAGCGCTGGGACTGGAACTGACGGAGCGCGGAAGAATCAAGGTGGATTCGCATATGGAAACATCCGTGGCGGGCGTGTATGCTTGCGGTGACCTGAACGGGGTGTCTTTGCTGGCACATACGGCCGTGCGCGAAGCCGAGGTGGCTGTTCGCCATATCATGGGCGAAAGCGATGCCATGAGCTATCGGGCCATACCTTCGGTTGTGTATACCAATCCGGAAGTTGCTTCGGTTGGAAAGGATGAAGAAACCTTGCGGGCGGAAGGAGTCGCATACCGCGCGATAAAGCTCCCGATGGCTTATTCTGGCCGGTTTGTTGCAGAAAACGAGGGCGTAAACGGCGTTTGCAAGGTGCTGGTTGACGAGGAAGACCGTCTGCTTGGCCTGCACATGCTGGGCAATCCGTCTTCCGAACTGATTGTATTGGCAGGCATGATGATCGAAGACGGGCGCAGGCTTTCGGAGCTGAAGCGTTATGTGTTTCCCCATCCTACCGTCGGTGAAATATTCAAGGAATTGTAACAGGGCGGAATATGAAGCGATTTTTTTTGGTTGCGCTCTGGTTTTGCATCGGTTGTGCGGCATACGCTTATGGATTTCCGGGCGGAAAGCTGGACACGCTGATTCAAACGTCTTCTTTTCTGAAAACTTCCGAGGTGGGGCTGATTGTATATGATTTGACGGACAACCGGGAACTTTACAGCTATCAGGCAGACAAGCTGTACCGTCCGGCTTCGATCGAGAAGGTCATCACCGCAGTCACGGCATTGTCAGCCCTTGGAAAGAACTATGAGTTTCAGACGCGTCTGGCTTATACCGGTTCGGTAAAGTCCGGCGTGCTTGACGGTGATCTTTATGTAATTGGCGGCTTTGATCCTGAGTTTATGGAACAGGATATGGAGCTTCTTTCGCAGGCCGTGAAAGACGCAGGGATACAATCTGTCCGCGGCAGGCTGATAGGGGATGTGTCGATGATGGATTCCATCTATTGGGGCACCGGATGGGCGTGGGATGATACGCCGGAGCCTTTTCAGCCTTATCTTTCTCCGCTGATGCTGAACAGAGGTTGTGTCAGCATTACGGTCACTCCGACGGTGAAGGGAGATACCGCTGCCGTGAAAATTGTTCCGGAGTCAGACTTCTATCAGGTAGAGAACCGTTCGGTGAGCTACCAGCCTGCGGCCGGGAAACTGTCTATCAATCGCAACTGGCTTGATAACGGAAATGTGATAGAGGTGTCCGGCTGCGTTTCGGCTCCGAGAGGAAGACAGATAAACGTATTCGATCCGAAGTCGTTTTTCATGCAGACGTTCTGTTACCAGCTTCAGAAAAAGGGGATAACAGTGCCGTGCGACAGCATAGGCTACGAGGAAGCGCCGGAGGATATGCATTTGGTCTACACTTGCAGGCGGCCGCTGGAAATCGTATTGCGGAGAGCTCTGAAGAAAAGCGATAACCTGTGTGCGGAAGCGCTGTTCCGGCATCTGGGATTGAAGAACGGCAAAACGGAATCCCATCTGGGCTTTGAAGAAAGCCAGCAGGTTGTCAACCGTTTCATGCGGAATGCCATCGGATTTTCGCCGGACAACTACAAGATTGTGGACGGAAGCGGCGTGTCGATGTATAATTACGTGTCGCCGGAACTGGTTCTTGCCTATCTGAATTATGCTTACAGGCATTCCGAATTTTTCGACATGTTTTATGACGGCCTGCCGATAGCCGGAATGGACGGTACCTTGCGCTACCGCATGGGGCGGGGAAGTACATTCCGCAACGTACATGCAAAAACAGGTACGGTGACAGGAGTATGTTCGCTGGCCGGCTATGTGACTGCCAAGAACGGCCATTTGCTGTCGTTTGTCATTATCAATCAGAATGTGCTGAAGTCAAGGCTTGCGCGGAAGTTTCAGGATGAGGTTTGTGAGCTTCTTTCGGAGTTTGATTGAGTGTCCGCCTCTTTTTGAACGTATATATTGAGAGATGAAAGTGAAAAGTTTTGAACTTTGACACTTTTTTATAGATTTTCTGAACAAATATATACAGTTAAAGTCCATAACTTTCGTAACTTTGTGAGTGAATATAAAAATTGATAACAACAGGTCTGAAGTTGCCAATCTTTTTGGAAAGGCAGCAGAAGAACTTAAATTTTTAATTAACTATGGTAAACTTTTCACTTGAAGGTAAGGTAGCGCTGGTAACCGGTGCATCTTACGGAATCGGTTTTGCTATCGCAACCGCTTTTGCACAGGCTGGTGCAACAATCGTGTTTAACGACATCAAACAGGAGCTGGTTGACAAAGGTTTGGCTGCCTATAAGGAAAAAGGCATCAACGCACACGGCTATGTATGCGATGTGACAAACGAAGCTGCTGTAAACGCTCTTGTTGCACAAGTAGAAAAAGAAGTGGGTGTCATCGACATTCTGGTAAACAACGCCGGTATCATCAAGCGTATCCCGATGTGCGACATGACAGCAGAACAGTTCCGTCAGGTTATTGACGTAGACTTGAACGCTCCGTTCATCGTTTCTAAAGCTGTAATTCCGGGAATGATCAAGAAAGGTCACGGAAAGATTATCAACATTTGCTCTATGATGAGTGAACTGGGACGCGAAACAGTTTCTGCATACGCAGCCGCTAAGGGTGGTCTGAAGATGCTGACTCGCAACATCGCTTCTGAATACGGCGAATACAACATCCAGTGTAACGGTATCGGCCCGGGCTATATCGCTACGCCGCAGACTGCTCCGTTGCGCGAACGTCAGCCGGACGGCTCTCGTCATCCGTTTGATGCATTCATCGTTGCCAAGACTCCGGCTGCCCGCTGGGGAACTCCTGAAGATTTGATGGGTCCTGCCGTATTCCTGGCTTCTGACGCATCAGACTTCGTTAACGGTCATGTATTGTATGTAGACGGCGGTATCTTGGCCTATATCGGCAAGCAGCCCCAATAATCGTCCGGCCGTATAATTTATTAAATAAAGGTGATGGATACAAAAGCTATTTGTGATTCATCACCTTTTTAATTTTCATCTGAAAAACAGGTTTATTATGAAAAAGACTCTTTTTGTGGCAGCCGCTTGCGCTGTCGGTCTGTGCGGATGCAGCGACTCTCAGTCTGTTACGGTAAGCATTACAAATCCGCTCGGCATGAACCGTTCGGGAGAAATGGTGGAAGTGCCTGTTGAACAGGTATTCAAAAAACTGAATCTGCCTGACACGGCACAGGTGGTTGTTTATGACAGCAAGGCACAGGAAGTTCCTTATCAGCTTACTTACGATGACAAGATTATTTTCCCTGTAGCTGTGGATGCCAATGCAACCGTCGACTATACAATCCAGAAAGGCACTCCTTCTATTGTAAATACGCTTGTATACGGACGTCAGTATCCGGAACGTCTGGATGATATCGCCTGGGAAAACGACCGTGCCGCTTACCGCGCCTACGGACCGGCTTTGCAGCGGACAGGAGAAAAGGCGTACGGATACGATGTCTTCACCAAGAGCGTAGAAGAGCTTGTGGTTGAAGACCGATACAAGATGGAACTTGACTCTGCTTCGCGCGCAAAGATTGCAGAACTGAGAAAGGCGGGCAAGAAGGAGGAAGCTCAGAATTTGCAGAACAGCATTTCGTATCACATTGACCACGGCAACGGCATGGACTGCTATGCAGTAGGTCCGACATTGGGCGGAGGCACTTCGGCTTTGCTGGCTGACTCAGCCATCGTTTATCCGTATTGCTACAAGGATTATGAAATCCTTGACAACGGGCCTCTGCGCTTTACGGTGAAGCTGACGTTCAATCCGCTGACCGTAAAGAATGACACGAATGTTGTTGAAACCCGTATCATTCAGCTTGACAAAGGTTCGCAGCTGAACAAAACAACTGTTTCTTACGCCAACTTGAGTCAGCCTGCTCCGGTTGCAGGCGGTCTGGTAATTCATGCAGCCAGTCCGGAAGCATATACTTATAGCGCAGAAGACGGCTACATTGCCTATGCTGATCCGACAACAAACACCAAGGCCGACAACGGCACAGTATATGTAGGTGCTGTATTTCCGGCTCCGCTTGCAGAAGCCAAGGTGCAGCTGTTTGAAAAGCCGGTGGGAGATGCGCTCGGCCATGTGCTTGGCATCACCAACTATGAGCCAAACAGCGACTTTGTATATTACTGGGGATCTGGATGGAGCAAGTATGGGTTTGAAAAGGCTGAAGACTGGAATAATTACCTGAAAACTTATGCGGCTGAAGTGCGCAGTCCGCTGGTTGTTACAGTGAAGGAATAAGGATTGCTGCACTCTAGCCGGAAGACAGGATGCTGAATGGGATTTCGGCGTGCAAACTATAAACGGCGACGTTGCTTTTATAAGCAGCATCGCCGTGTTTGTGTAAGAGCCTGTGGAAGCTTCTTTTCGTTATTCGATTACATCGGTTATTGCATTTCCGATGCATCCGTTCGGCATCTGTATACGGAGAAGCGCACATATCGTTGGAGCGATGTCTGTCATGTGTACGGGACGCATGGTGTTTCCCGGTTGGATATTCCATCCCATAAAGATCAAGGGAATATGCGCGTCATAAGGATTCCATACGCCATGCTGTGTGCCTCCGGTTTCAGAAGGGGAGCCGATTTCATAATATCCCGGCTGCATGATCAGCTGGATATCGCCGCTGCGGAGCCGGTTGTAGCCGTTTATGGCACGTTCGCGCACGATAGCCGGAAGTGTGGCTTCACTCAAGTTTTCCATATCTGCTACATAGGCAAATTCTTTGAAGTTCTTCAAAAAGGAAATGCTGGCGTCTTTGATTTTCTGCAAGTCCAGGCCGGCAGACGCAATCTTTTCTTTATCGAAAAATACCTGGTAGTTCAGGATATTTCTTACTGGTTGGAAATCTGTTTTAAAAGACTTTTGCAGATGGTCGTTGAGGACTTTCTTCGTTTCCGGGCATACCCACCCGTCTGCCGGAATCTGATGTGCTTTCATGAATGTGAAGTTGTGTGCGGCGGCATGGTCTGCCGTAAGGAACAGCAGGTAATTTCCTTTTCCTACCGTTTCGTCCAGGGTCCTGAAAAAGTCGGCCAAATCTTTATCAAGCCTCAGATAGGTGTCTTCGGTTTCAACGGCATACGTTCCGAACTGATGGCCCACATAGTCCGTTGAAGAGAAACTGACGGTGAGCATGTCTGTCGCATTGCCTTGTCCCAGCTTTTCTTCTTTCAGCGCAGCTTGGGCCATTTCCATGGTAAGCGTATTGCCGTAAGGAGTGACGCGGATAACTCCATATCCGGACTTTTTGAACATTGGGGCCGTTTTCATGGGAAGAGTCGGTTTGCCGCTTTTTTCGGAAGGTGTTTCAAACGGAGTGTCGTCTGCCGTACTCTCAGCATAAGTTTCAATGGGATATAGCGTGTTCCAGTTTTGTTCCAGCATTTTCTTTGCAAGATCCTGTCTGTTGAATTCATTTACCCATTCAGGCAAGGTTTTCATGTAATAAGAGCTGCTGATGAATTTTCCGGTTGCATCGTCAAACCAGTAGGCTGCATCGGGTGTATGTCCGGCCGGAAGAATAGAGGCCCGGTCTTTCAATGCTACTCCGATAACTTTCGACCTGAAGTTCGTTGCGAGTTTCAGCTCATCTCCTATAGTGGTAACAAGCAGGTTGCGAGGGGACATTTTTCCCGCAGGACTGTCACTTCCTACACCGGTTACTTCTGCATCATCGGTACAGTAAACCTCTTTGCCGTCTTTGTAAAAATTGTTGCCTGCTATCCCGTGAATCGAAGGTACGGATCCTGTATATACGGAAGAGTGTCCGATTGCTGTTACGGTGGGGATATAGTCCAGCATCGTATTGTCGCAACTGAATCCTTCATTCATCAGCCGTTTGAATCCTCCTTCAGTGAAACGCGGATAGAAACGGTAGAGATAGTCCCACCGCATTTGGTCGACTACGATTCCCACCACCAGTTTGGGGCGGCTTACTTCATTTGTTTGGGCTTTCAGTCCTGTTCCTGCACATAAGAAAGCCAGAAAAGCGATAATCAGTTTTTTCATCTTTATTGCATGTAATGTTTTTGTCTGCAAAAAAAAGGCTTTTCTGTTACATGCTTGTTACAATGGCATGTCGGGACTTTTTCTTAGGAAGAAGCCCCGCAACATTGGACACAACGCAAGGATTCGGCCTGGCTCTATTTCTTTATTGGGTGCTGTTTTGGATTTGTTCAGCGGAATTCAAGTGCTTTTTTGTTGATTTTTATGTCATATAACATATTTTTTGAATGGAATGTTTGCAGATAACCCAAAAGTCTGTATCTTTGCAATGTGTTTTTCATAGTATTAGATTTTAAGGTTAACAAAGGTTGGAGTACAGCGGTACTCCTTTTTTTATGTCTTGCTGTTTGCTTCTGCTGAAGAACACTTTATGGAATCAATCCATGAGCATGAGGAAAATGGCATATAGGCGCAGATTTTTGCGCAAGAATTTCAAGGCTTCTCCCATATGGCGTTCTACTGTCTTTATTGAGATCTGCAGCTTTTGGGCTATTTCTTGATAGGTGAGCTGGTGTTCGCGGCTCAGGCGGAACACTTCCTGCTGACGAGGGGGGAGCTGTTCTATGATTGAAAGTTTTGATCCTGACCGTTGTCCGGTGGCGCAAGGTACACTGTTTGATCCGGTTTTGCTTTCAGGCAGTCGGCTTTTCGGATATGCAAACTCGCCACGGTGGGTATTATACAGTTTCTCGGAGTTTTGTTTCATTGAGAAGGCTGTAATTGCCGTGGCGAGTTTCTTAACGCTGTAAGGTCTGCGAAGTTTACATAAAAGGCCTGTCTTCCTTAGCGAAGACAGCGGGCGGACTTATCGGACGAACAGGCTTTTGGAATGCTTGCTCTGGAAGGTAGAGTGCCAAATTAATGCTTGAAATATTTGAAACGTAAATTTCATGCTTTATCTTTGTATTCCTATTATTACTTTAAAATCTTATAAGAAAAATGCAAAACAGAGTCTTTTATGCAGCAATGATGTTGGGAATGGGATGTGTGACTGGCATACAAGCGCAGCAGCGCCCCAATGTCGTGTTTATTCTTGCGGACGACTTGGGTTATGGTGATCTGAGTTGTTACGGGCAAGAGAAATTTGAAACTCCCAACATTGACCGTCTGGCACAGACGGGCATGAGGTTCACCCAATGTTATTCTGGAACAACGGTGAGTGCTCCTTCTCGTTCATGTTTGCTTACAGGCATGCACAGCGGACATACTTACATACGTGGCAATATCGAATTGGAACCGGAAGGTCAGTTCCCGCTGCCTTCCGAGGCTTATACAATATTTGATGCGTTCAAGGAAGCCGGCTACAAGACTGCCGCTTTTGGTAAATGGGGGCTGGGATTCATCGGCAGTACGGGTGATCCAAAGAACCAGGGATGCGATACATTCTATGGTTATAATTGCCAGTTGCTTGCACACAGTTATTATCCCGATCATTTGTGGGACAACGATAAACGGGTGGAGCTGAAGGATAATACACTTGACGTGCAGTATGGAAAAGGCACTTACTCGCAAGATCTTATTCATGGCAAGGCTTTGGAATTCTTGGACAACATGAGTGCGGACGAGCCTTTCTTCATGTGGTATCCCACCATCATTCCGCATGCAGAACTGATTGTGCCTGAGGACAGCATTATTAAAAAGTTTCGTGGAAAATTCCCTGAACGTCCTTTCAAAGGATCCGAGCCTGGAAGTCCATCTTTCCGCAAGGGAGGGTACTGCTCACAATTCTGGCCACATGCCACGTTTGCAGCCATGGTAACCCGTCTTGACGTGTATGTAGGGCAGATTGTGGCGAAACTCAAAGAAAAGGGATTGTATGACAACACGCTCATTGTCTTTGCCAGTGATAATGGCCCTCATCTTGAAGGGGGAGCTGATCCTGATTTCTTCAACAGCAACGGTATTTATCGCGGCTATAAGCGTGATCTCTATGAAGGTGGCATTCGTGTGCCTCTCATTATGTCATGGCCAGGCAAAATACAGTCTAACACGCAGACTGATTTCATGTGCTCTTTCTGGGACATGATGCCTACTTTCCGTGAAATAATCAGTCCGAAGTCCAAATCCGGAAATCAGGAAGACGGTGTAAGTCTGGTGCCTTTGATTACAGGCAAGAAGGGGCAGAAAGAGCATGAGTACCTCTATTTTGAATTTCAGGAGATGAATGGCCGTCAGGCTGTACGCAAAGGGGACTGGAAACTGGTGCATATGAATATTCGAGGCAAGCATCCTTATTATGAACTTTATAATCTGGCTTCTGATCCGTCTGAACGTCACAATGTCATTGAGGAGTATCCTGAAGTGACACAAGAACTGAAGAGGATTATGCAGGATGCTCATGTGGAAAGTCCTGATTTTCCTTTGCTTGAACCATAAAATTGGAAGCCTGACAACCATTAACTGAGATGTTGTTCTCCGTTCTTTTGGATTCATTTATCATTCAAATTATTTCTTTTTTATGAAAAAAAAACTGATTAACGGCATTCTGCTTTCTACTCTGTTAGTAGGGATGAGCGGAAGTGCTTATGCGGCGGAATCTTCCGACGATCGAAAACCTTATTGGCAGGATATACAAGTGGTGTCGGTCAATAAGGAGTATCCTCGTTCTATGTTTATGACTTATGACAAGCGTGAGGATGCTCTGAGCGGAAAATATGAGAGCAGTCCTTATTATCAGCTGCTGAACGGCACATGGAAATTTTATTTTGTGGACAGTTACAAACAGCTTCCGGACAATATTACCGATGTTGACATAGATATGTCTGGATGGCATGACATCAAAGTGCCTGGAAACTGGGAAGTGCAGGGATTCGGTACGGCTATCTATACTAACCACGGTTATGAATTCAAGCCTCGCAATCCGCAGCCGCCACAGCTGCCTGAAATGAATCCGGTCGGTGTCTATCGTCGTGATATCGAAATTCCGGCAGAATGGATGGACCGTGATATCTTTTTGAATATAGCCGGTGCCAAATCGGGTGTGTATGTGTATGTAAACGGTAAAGAAGTCGGCTACAACGAAGACTCCAAAACGGCGGCTGAATTTTTAATCAATCCTTATGTGAAGCCCGGAAAGAACGTGCTTACGCTTAAGATCTTCCGTTGGAGTACGGGTTCGTATCTGGAGTGTCAGGATATGTGGCGTATGAGCGGTATAGAGCGTGATGTATATATCTATTCGCAGCCTAAGGCTGCAGTGCGCGATTTTCGTCTTAAGTCTACGTTGGACGATACGTATACGAACGGCGTCTTTGCTCTGGAGGCCGACCTGCGTAATCATGAAAAGGTGACAGCTAACCTTGCTTTTTCGTATGAATTGATTGACGGTCAGGGAGAAAGAGTTGCTTTCGGTGAAAAAGAGGTCAGTGTCCCGGCTGGAAAACAGGCTACTGTACGTTTTGACGAGGAGCTGCCTCGTGTACAGACCTGGACATCAGAAAGCCCCAATCTTTATCAGATGTTGATGACCGTGAAACAAGGCGGAAGAGTGACAGAAATCATTCCTCATCGTGTGGGGTTCCGACGCATTGAGATCAAAGATTCAGGACTGAAGTCGGAGAGTGGTCTTCCGTATATTCTCATGTATATCAACGGACAGCCTCTCAAACTGAAGGGCACGAACATCCATGAACACAATCCGGCGACCGGACACTACGTGCCGGAAGAGCTTATGCGCAAGGATTTTGAACTGATGAAGCAGAATAATATCAACGCTGTGCGTTTGGCTCATTATCCGCGCGGGCATCGTTTTTATGAACTGTGCGATGAGTATGGACTTTATGTTTATGACGAAGCGAATATTGAAAGCCATGGCATGTATTATGATTTGCGTAAAGGCGGTACTTTAGGCAATAATCCTGAATGGCTGAAGCCCCACATGCACCGTACCATCAACATGTATGAATGCGACAAGAATTACACCTCGGTTGTCATTTGGTCTTTGGGCAATGAGGCGGGAAACGGATATAATTTTTATGAAACTTATTTATGGTTGAAGGAGGCTGACAAGGACTGGATGGCGCGTCCGGTGAATTATGAACGTGCACAATGGGAATGGAATTCGGATATGTATGTTCCTCAGTATCCTGGAGCCAAATGGCTTGAGGCCATTGGAAAGAAAGGCAGTGACCGTCCTGTTATACCTTCGGAGTATTCGCATACCATGGGAAATTCCAGCGGCAATTTCTGGGATCAGTGGAAAGCCATTTATAAGTATCCTAATCTGCAAGGCGGATTCATCTGGGAGTGGGTAGATCATGGCATTGACGCCGTGGATGCAAACGGTCGCCATTATTGGGCCTATGGAGGTGATTACGGAGTGAATACGCCAAGTGACGGCAACTTTGTATGTGACGGAATAATCAATGCAGACCGTACACCTCATCCGGGTATGGCAGAAGTGCTTTATGCGCATCAGAATGTAGGTGTAGAAGCGGTGGATTTGCAGAACGGAAGATTTCGTATACATAATCGTTTCTACTTTACCAATCTGAATAAATACCGGATATCTTATAAGGTAAAGGCCAACGGAAAAACATTGAAGAGCGGCAAACTGGCATTGAATATTGCTCCCCAACAGTCTGAGGAAGTGACAATACCTTTGGGCACCTTGAAACCTAAAGAAGGAACTGAATATTTTGTCAACTTTGAAGTTCATACCGTACAGTGTGAACCGGGTATACCCGCAGGACATCGCATTGCGCTGGAGCAGTTCCGTCTTCCTGTTGATCCGCTGCCGGTGAAGCTTGCTGTGAAAGGAAGCAAATTGTCTGTGCAGGATGAAGGGGATGAGCTGATTGCATCATCCGGCAAAGTGACGTTTGTTTTCAATAAGAAGACTGGAGTAGTTGCCTCTTACAAGGTGAATGGCCGTGAGTATTTCAAGGACGGTTTCGGCATGCAGCCTAATTTCTGGCGCGGGCCAACGGACAATGACTATGGCAACGGCGCACCTAAACGTGAGCAGGTATGGAAACAGTCAAGCAAGAACTTCAACGTGGTGGAATCTTCGATAGCAATGGACAATGATGATGCTGTGATAAAGGTTGATTATTTGCTGAAAGCAGGTAATTTGTATCGTATGATGTTCCGTGTTCATCCGTCCGGAGCCGTGAAAGTAGATGCCGTGTTCACTTCTACCGACATGAATCCGGCCGAAACAGAAGTGTCAGAAGCTACGCGCATGGCTACTTTCACTCCAGGCAATGATGCCGCTCGTGCAGCCGCCAGCAAGCTTACCGTTCCGCGTATAGGCGTACGGTTCCGTTTGCCCGCCTCAATGGAGAATGTGACCTATTTCGGTCGCGGGCCTGAAGAAAACTATGTTGACCGGAACAATGGTACACTGGTAGGTGAATACAGTGCTACAGCCAGCGAACTTTATTTCCCTTATGCCCGTCCGCAGGAAAATGGCCATCATACCGATACTCGTTGGCTTTCGCTTGTCGGAAAAGGACAGAAACTGACCGTGCGTGCTGACAGTGTCATTGGCTTTAACGCTTTGCGCAATTCTGTGGAAGACTTTGACTCAGAGGAAATGCGGCAGCATCCTTACCAGTGGAGTAATTTATCACCGGCCGAGGTAGCTAATCATGATGAGGCTGCTGCAAAAGATGTTTTACGCCGTATGACGCATAAGAACGATATCGTTCCGCGTGATTTCGTCGAAGTCTGTATTGACATGAAACAGCAGGGAGTTGCCGGCTACAACAGCTGGGGGGCACGTCCCGAGCCAGGCTATAATTTGCCGGCTAATCGCGAATACCGGTGGGGATTCACTTTGATTCCTTGGTAAGATCTTTTCTGTATTAATGTAAAAGCAATGGCATGCATGAATGAACAGATCTCATTCGGCATGCCATTGCTTTGTATCTCCGGATATTATTCCGCCAGTGTGAAGTCAAGCTGTTTTTTTGCAAGGTTGGCTTTTGCCACTTTGATTCTTATCGGGTCTCCCAGACTGTATTTCTGATGATGACGACGACCTATCAGACAATAGTTCTTTTCGTCAAACTCATAATAGTCATTGTCGAGGTCGCGGATAGGAATCATGCCTTCGCACTTGTTTTCATTGATTTCTACATAAAGCCCCCATTCGGTCACACCGGAGATGACGCCGTCATATACGTTCCCGATTCGTTCGCCCATGAATTCCACCTGTTTGTATTTGATGGAAGCCCGTTCGGCGCTGGCCGCTGTCTGTTCCATGGCAGAACTGTGTTCGCAGAGGCTTTCGTATTTCTCAGCCTGTGCACTTCGCCCGCCCGCCAAGTAACGGGTGAGCAGGCGGTGTACCATCAGGTCCGGATACCGGCGGATGGGCGATGTGAAATGCGTATAGAAGTCGAATCCCAGTCCGTAGTGTCCGATGTTATAGATTGAATAACGGGCTTTTTGCATGGTACGGATAGAAACTGTTTCGATCAGATTCTCTTCTTTTTTTCCTCTCACTTCGTTTAGCATCCTGTTGAGTGATTTCGATATGTCTGATTTGCTTCCGCTGGTGCGGATTTTATATCCGAAGCGAGCGATGAACTGGTTCAGATCATCAAGCTTGTCCGGATCAGGAAGGTCATGTATACGGTAAGGGAACACTTTCGGTTTTCTGTTCTTTGGAACCTTTCCGATGTGTTCGGCCACGGTACGGTTGGCAAGCAGCATAAATTCCTCAATCAGCTTGTTCGCTTCCTTTGATTCCTTGAAATAAACGCTGACCGGTTTGCCCGTTTCGTCGATTTCAAATCTCACTTCGGTGCGGTCAAAATCAATGGATCCGGCTGCCATGCGTTTTTGGCGCAGAATTTGGGCCAGCTTGTTCAGTTCAAGAATCTCGTCTTTATAGTCGCCTTGTCCTGTTTCTATGATTTGCTGTGCTTCCTCATAGGCGTAACGGCGGTTGGATTTGATGACTGTGTGCCGTATCCGGTAACTCTTTATTTCTGCATTTTCGTTCATGTTGAAGATTACTGAATAAGCCAGTTTCTCTTCATCGGGACGGAGCGAGCAGATGAAGTTGCACAGACGCTCGGGCAGCATGGGCACGGTGCGGTCTACCAGATAGACTGATGTGGCGCGTTTTACAGCTTCTTTATCGATGCTGCTGCCTTCTTTTACATAGTGTGACACGTCAGCTATATGTACACCCACTTCCCATAGTCCCGGCTGGAGTTGCCGGATGGAGAGCGCATCGTCAAAGTCTTTTGCGTCTTTCGGGTCAATCGTAAAAGTTACGACATTGCGGAAGTCTTCGCGCTCTGCATAATCTTCCGGAGTAATCTCTGCCGGAATTCTTTCTGCCGCGGCCTCTACAGCCTGCGGATACGAATAAGGCAGCCCGTATTCAGCGAGGATTGCGTGCATTTCTGTTGTGTTTTCCCCCGCCTTTCCCAGAATGTCAATTACCTGTCCGTACGGATTCTTTGCATCGTCGGGCCATTCCGTGATTTTTACAATTGCTTTGTCGCCGTTCTTTCCCCCTTTCAGCTTTTCTTTCGGTATAAAAATGTCGTTGGCAAGTGTACTCGATTCGGTCAGCAGGAACGCATAGCTTTTCGATACTTTCAGCGTACCGACAAAGTTCTCGTTGGCATGTTCCAGTATTTCGATGACCTGTCCTTCGGGAGTCCGTTTTTTTCTCTTTGCGCTTAACGCCACTTTTACCTTGTCGTTGTTCATCGCATGGGCTGAGTTTCGTTCGGCAATAAATATCGGTTCCCCTCCATCGTCGGGGATGAACGAATTCTTGCCGTTGCTTTTCCGCTGAAACGTTCCCGTAAGAATCTGTCCCTTGTCGTTGATCTTGAAACGTCCCTTTTCGGGTTCGACAAGGAAATTGTCTTCCAGCATCTCCTTGATAATGTCGGTACACAGCATTTTCAGCGGATGTGTAGTAAGCTTTAACCCCTGAAACAGTTGTTTGGCGCCTACCGTCGCTTCCGGTTTGTTGCGGAAATAGCCGATAATCAGTTCGGCCAGTTCTTTCTTTTTCATATGTTTTCCGCCTTTCTTTTCTTTTTTCTTTTTAGCCATGTTGCCTTTAGTTTAAGTGATATTACAAAGTAAGTAAAATTAATGGAATTAAAGGCCGATTCCTGTTATATTTTCTGTTAAGATGCTGAAAAACCATTATCTTTGCCAGACATTTTTATGCAATATTATGAGTGAAGTAGAAATATCTGTCCGTGAACGGGAAATCTATAAAGTTACGTTGGCGGGCAGTTTGGTCAATATTATCTTGGTCATATTCAAGTTTGCCGCGGGAGTCTTGGGCAGAAGCTCGGCGATGATTGCTGATGCCGTACATTCTTTATCCGATTTGGTTACAGATGTCATAGTCATTGTTTTTGTGCGCATTTCGAGCAAACCGGAAGATAAGGGACACGATTATGGTCACGGCAAATACGAAACAATGGCCACTCTTCTTATAGGGGTAGCATTGTTGGTTGTCGGCATCGGGATCTGCTGGAACGGCATGGAAAAGATCATATGGTTTCTGCATGGCGGAAGCCTGGAGTCGCCCGGATGGATTGCCTTTGTAGCCGCTGTACTTTCTGTCTTGTCAAAAGAAGTTCTTTTTCATTATACCCGTATTGTGGGGAGGCGTTACAACAGTCCGGCTGTGGTGGCCAATGCGTGGCACCATCGGAGTGATGCTTTTTCCTCTATAGGTACCGCTGTCGGCATTGGAGGCGCTATATTGTTGGGCGAGAACTGGCGGGTGCTTGATCCGCTGGCGGCTGTCATTGTCAGTTTCTTCATCATTCAGGTAGCCGTCAAGCAATTGAAGGAATGTATTGACGAACTGCTTGAGCGGTCGCTTCCTGATGACATAGAACAGGATATTACCCGCATTGTTCTCTCTTTCGAGGGTGTTTCACAGCCTCATCATCTGCGTACCCGCCGTATCGGAAGTCATTATGCCATTGACATTCATGTGCGGATGGATGGCAATATCTCATTACGTGAAGCGCATGACAAAGCGACTGCGATTGAAATGAAACTGAAGGAGGCCTACGGAAAAGGTACATATATCAACATCCATGTAGAACCTAAAAAAGTAAGTAATGAGTAAAACGATATTGGTGACCGGAGCCAGCGGATTCATCGGCAGCTTTTTGGTAGAAGGAGCTTTGGAACGGAACATGCAGGTTTGGGCTGGAGTGCGCAAGACCAGCAGCCGGAAGTATTTGCAGGACAGCCGTATCCAGTTTGCCGAACTGGATTTTATGGATTCCGACAACTTGCAGGCTAAGCTCGCCGTTCATAAAAAGTCACACGGAGGATGGGACTGCATCATTCATTGTGCCGGAGTGACGAAGTGTCTTGACAAACGCGACTTTGAGATAGGCAACTACTGGGCCACGCGCAATTTTATCGAAACATTGCAGCGGTTGGATATGGTTCCTGAACGATTTGTCTATATCAGTTCGCTGAGTGTTTTCGGACCGGTGCATGAGCGCGATTATATGGAAATCTGTGACAGCGATGCTCCGTGTCCCGATACGGCCTACGGGAGAAGCAAACTTCGTACGGAAGAATATTTGCGTTCTCTTGCAGGTTTTCCTTATGTAATATTCCGTCCTACTGGGGTTTATGGTCCCAGGGAAACGGACTATTATCTTATGGCAGAATCGATCAAGAAGCATCTTGACTTTGCGGCGGGTTTCAGACGTCAGGATATTACCTTTGTTTATGTGAAAGATCTGGTGCAGGCTATTTATCTGGCCTTGGAGAAACAGGTGGTATGCCGTTCTTATTTTGTGAGTGACGGTGAGGTGTACAGCAGCCGTACTTTTTCTGACTTGATTTGGAATGAACTGGGCAGGCCGTGGATGCTGCGTTTTGTCTGTCCCATCGGATTGCTGAAAGTTATTTCGTTTATATCGGAGAATATAGGGAAGCTCATGCACAAGCCGACCACCTTGAACAATGACAAATATAGAATCATGAAGCAGCGTAACTGGCGGTGCGACATAACTCCTTTAAGAGAAGAACTGGGATATGTTCCGCAATATTCGTTAGCGGAAGGTGTAAAAGAAACGATTGCTTGGTATAAGGAAGAAGGATGGCTGTAGAGTTAAGACTGTTTGAGCGGATAGAAAGCGGCAAGTCCCTGTTTGCTGTTGAGCGTATTAGTCTGATGTACAATGCGCTGACTTCGGTTCTGATATTCATCCTGTATCCAGAGATGGATCATCCGGGAACGATGCTGCTTGAACGACTTGGCATTGTTCTTCTGACTTTTCTGCTGATTGGGCTGTATCAGTCGTTTCCTTGCCGGATGACAGCTTTCGTGCGGATGGTTGTGCAGATGTCTTTGCTTGCCTACTGGTATCCCGATACATACGAGTTTAATCGTATCTTTTCGAACTTAGATCACGTTTTTGCTGCGGCCGAACAGGCTGTTTTCCATTGTCAGCCGGCAGTTGAGTTCAGCGAGCACTGTCCTTCCGAATGGTTCAGCGAACCTTTTAATATGGGGTATTTTTTCTATTATCCCATGATGCTGATAGTTACCGTGTGGTATTTCGTGTTCCGGTTCAAGTGGTTCGAGAAGATTTGCTTTGTGCTGGTCGTTTCTTTTTTTATTTATTATCTGTTTTATATATTTGTGCCGGTAGCCGGTCCTCAGTTCTATTTCCCGGTCATCGGAATGGATAATGTAAGTTCCGGAATTTTTCCCCCTATCGGTGATTATTTCAACCATCATGCTTTTTTGCTTCCCGGTCCGGGTTACGAACACGGTTTTTTCTATAATCTGGTTGAGGCCTCCCAGCAGGTAGGAGAGCGTCCCACTGCGGCTTTTCCGAGTTCGCATGTTGCTATTTCCACCATTGTGATGATTATGGCATGGCGAGTCAGCCATAAGCTGGCTTATTGTCTGCTTCCGTTCTATCTGCTGTTGTGCTGTGCTACCGTGTATATTCAGGCGCATTATCTGATTGATTCCATCGTTGGTTTTGTGTCCTCGTTCTTTGTGTATGTGCTTGCAACGAAGATGTATAACCGTTGGTTTGCTTCACGGGCATTTGTAACAAAATAGAAAATCCCGTTCATCCGGTATTCTTTCGCAGATGAACGGGACTTATTTTCTCAAACGGCGTTCAATAGATATTTGAAGGAAATCCTAATCCTTGTTAATATAAACGGCAGGCTTCCCGCACCATTGTCCTTCGGGCATGTTGAGGGAATAAATCTTTCCGTTCCATGTCACGTCTATCTTCTTGCAGTTCTGGTCCATCAGTGCGTCGGTCACGGCGATTCTTGAGCCGGATGCTGTCTGTTCAATGAGGACGGTACACGGTGCCGAAACGGCCAATGTCATTCCGTTGCTCTTCAGGCTTGTCCGTTTGTCGTAGAATACGGCTCCGACGACCTTTCCGTCCGAAGATTTGACCGCTTGTATCAGGGTGTCGTTGCGGAGCACTTCAAACGGGTACTCCTTTTGAGGTGTTCCTTCGCCTGCATATACTACATAGCCGTATGTGTCATTGGCGGGACTCTGTCCGTGGTCTATCCACATGCGGAAGATGTCCACTTCCGAAGGCAGGTTCTTCTTTCCTTTGTTCGCTAGGTTTCGTTTCAGCCAGTCTGTTTTCTTTGTTTCGCAAACATAATGAGTTTTTCCGGCATATTCAGGAAATACAGAATAGGCAAATTTGCCGTTTTGCACAATCCACTTGATGCCGTTGCCTTTATATTCATATACTTGGCCTGTTTTTTCGGTCTGTTCGATTGTGGTGCGGATGTTTCCATCCATTTCGGGGTGCAGATTGGTTATGCCGGCTCCCAAGGCTATCATGTAATCTCCAAGCATGAAATACGACTTGTATGCCTTCACGCCGTAGAGCATTGCGTTTTTTCCCTGATTGTCCCCTCGGTCGTTCACTCCGTCCTTATCCGATGCGTTCATCTTCTCGAAGATATATCCCGCTACGGCATTCTCTTCTCCGAATGTGGATGCCGCCGCAAAATTATGTTTGCTGCAATAGCCTCTCCAGTTTGTTACGGGAACCAGTTTGTCCATTCCCTCACGTGCCGTTACTCCCGGGAAAGCGGTCACGTCGAATGCTCCCAAAGCCTTGCGGTATTCGTTTCCGCTCTTTTGGAACAGAGTTGCACCGTCGGTCGTGTAGAAATTGTAGGAGTCAGCGAATCCTGTTGCACTTTCCAGTCCGTCACATCGTACCGAAGCCATGTTGACAATGATGTGGTACCGGTCGTTCTTTTTGATGAGGTCATCGTTGTTGAAGAACCAGCGTGTGCCGTTGTACTCATCGTATGCTTTCATGTCAACCTTTTTGTTCATGCATTCTGCATACAGTTGTTTCATTTCCTGCAACTCTTCCGGTTTGAAAGAATCCGCCCAGTTCTCTATCAGCTGTTTCAGCATCACGTTATAGCGGATATTCGATGCGTCCGGTCGGTAGTCCATTGAACTGCGGTCCAGACAGGGCAGGCTATATCCTTTGTAGTAGTAATAGTTGGCGCCCCGGAAGTAGTTCATCAACGCTTCCACATTCTCTCTTGTCAGCTTTTTTTCCCACGGAGAACCTTTGAACATGCTCAGCATGTTGAGTGCATTCAGCGTTCCGTCGATGGGGTAGCCCCATATCAGGCATTGCATGCCATGTCCCCATCCTGCTCCGTCCGCAGTGAATCCTTCGCTCCAGAAAGATTCGTAGTTCGTGTTTTGCGAAGTCATGCTGATCGCTTTCTGGCAGACCTCCGCCAACAGGTCGATCATCGGGATGGACTGAAGCACGAATGCGGTGGAAAACAAGGGGCGGTATCCCACTGCATTTCCTCCCACCCACCATACATGATGGCGGAAGCGTTCCAATTGGACCACATTCTTGTCCGTTTCGTCGTTTCTGAAGGGTTGTGTCCAGGCTTGCAGGGAAAGCACTTTCAGCATGTCGCATACGGCAGAAAGCTGGGCATCCTTGGCGCGGCCCTGTTCCACGTCGTCCATCTGTTTCAACATGCAGAAGTAGATGTTTGCGGCTGCTGTCGGAATAGCAAAGCAAGACGAATGAAAGCGATTCCATTTGTTCGGGCGTGCAACTTCCATGTCGCTGTAATGGAGAATCGCTTTCTGGCATTTGTCCCAGATGTCCGCATTGCGGTTGATGTCCAGTTTGCCGCACCTGAAGGCCTCCGATATGCTCAGCACACGCTCCAGCGCTTCAACGATGACTGCTCCGGAGTTGGCTTCGTTTCCGTCTTTCGATATTCCCACTTCCTTGTCGTTCAAGTCTGAAAAGGTGCCGTCTGCATTCAGCAGATTCAGGTTCTTTTCCCATACGTTCAGCAATCCTTTTGTTTTTCTGTAACCGTGTTCCGCCAGATAATTCCGGTAAGAAAGGACTGCCTTTCTTTTTTCCGGGTCCGTCACTTTCTTTGCTTCTTCCGTATACCGGTGATAATTGTCAAAGGCAATCTGCCGTTCCGTTGTCTGTGCAAATGCCACGTGTGAGAATGCTGTAATTCCTATCAGCAATCCCCACTTTTGTAAGTTGAGTTTCATGCTATTGTTGTTTTTGTTATGAAGGTTTCTTATTGTTCGTTCTTGACTGATGTGTTGATGACATTAAATTCATACAGCGAAGGAGGAGCTGTTGCCTTCAGCACCTTGAACCGTACTTTGGATGTTGCGTAATGATGCGGAAAATTGATGACCTTGCAGTCTCCCATCACCTGGTCGGACATATAAATCGGAACCCATTGCCGATCTTTCCATATATCAATCCGGTACGACAGAATCCGGTTGGTGCGGATATTGGAGAAGCCGTCATCATCCGTCTTCATGTCGCAACATTCAAAAATGGATATTTTGTTGAACTGTTCGTTTTCGTCCAAATGGACAATCAGTTCAGGCAATGTGTCTGCGGCTATCCATTGTGTCTGCATTCCTCCGTCCACGGCCCATTGAGGTCCGTACTTTTCCGTGTTGTTCTGATGGACTGAACTGGCTTCCGCTTTTGCTTCCAGTGAAATGAACTTTCCGTTTTTGGGCAAAGGCTTGTCCTTGCTGATGCCAATCCGGTTCTTTAAGGCTATAACGGTGTTTGCTTCGTATTCCCTTATCCTGCCGTCTTGGTCGGGAGCAACATTGACCACAAGGGTATTGCCGTTGTCGGTACACCAATAAAAGAGTTCTTGCAGTTCGTCCAGATCGCGTACCGGCTTCAATTCCGGTTTCTGAAACCAGTTCCACGATTTGCTTAAACATACCGTATGCTCGAAAGGCAGGTAATAAGACTGTCCTTTATACAGGTATTGTTTCTTGTCTTTCTTGTGGGCAACCTTTGGGTCCCAAAGCCTGAAATCGCTGGGAAAATATTGCATGAAATAGCTGTTGTCCACTATCATGGAATCCGGCAATATGAACTTTCTGGAGTTTTCTTTGCCTACGATGGTATGGTTTACTCCTATCGCGCAGTCCGGTTGCAGACGTTTCACCAGTTTGTATATTTTCGGAAGCTGCCAGTCGCTTACCTCTTTGTCCCATCCTCCGTCGAACCAGAGTTCGCATATCGGTCCGTAGTTGGAACATAGTTCGGTCAACTGTCCGCTCATGTATCGGATGTATTTGTCGAAATCCTTGTCTTTGTATGATGGTTCGTGTCTGTCCCACAAGGAATAGTAGATGCCGAATTGCAGACCGTATTTCTTGCATGCCTGGGAAACCTCTTTCACAACATCGGTTTTTACCGGAGAGGAAGCCACATCATAGTCCGTGTATTTGCTGTCCCAAAGACAAAACCCGTCGTGGTGTTTGGTCACTAACAATACATAGCGGAATCCCGCTTCGGAAGCGACCTTGACCCATTGGTCACAATCCAGGTTTTGGGGATTGTATGCGTCAACGGGAATCGTTCCATCCGACCATTCCTTGTTGGAAAAGGTATTTACACCGAAGTGGATGAACATACGTACCCCCTTTGCATCAATAACTCTTGGGAACGGTTGGGCTTGTTCCCGGGAGAGAGTTCTTGTGCAAACGAGGCAAGAAATGCCATTGCTAATGCCATAAATGTTCCTATCTTTCTCATAATCGTCTGTTTTATGTAAGTTCAAATTAATTATTTTGGCAGTAACCAGTTCAAGTTGAACAGGTCTTGCTGCAAATATATCATGGGAAATTATATAATGTACGGATTCTAAATACAAAAGTGTTGTCTTAAACATATTATGTTCATGTTATTTTCAAGCATGTATATATAGTGCATCTGTTTTGTACGTTAAATGTATATTGGAAAGCTTTGTAGTTGTTTCCTCAATGGCTAGGTGAGATGACGCGTGCGTGCAGAATATGTACCTTTTGTGTACATGGGAGAACTTGTGCTCCGGTGTACGAGAACGGGTGTTCGTTTGTATTGTGATGTACGTCTTGTTTAAAGGTGGAATGCTATTTTTGTAGTGTTTGATTAACCAATAAATAAGATTATAGAATATGAAACGACATCTTTTTATTTTAGGCCTGTTTTTGTTAGGCTTTCGGCTTATCCATGGGAAAGCAGTGTATGATGAAATGTCTGTTGAAACAACTCCCCTTTATAAGAATGCTTCACTTCCCGTAGAGCAGCGTGTGGATGATTTGCTGAGTCGGATGACCTTGGAAGAGAAAGTATATCAGATGTGTTGTGAGCATTTCGGAAAAGGCTTTGAGGTGTTTGCAGGAGATGAGGAGTTCACGATGGATGATGTGCGCAAGCGTTTCGGTGCGCATGGAGTCGGTCACCTTACATGTCCGGTTACGGAAAGAAACGCGCAGGATGCAGTAACGATAGCCAACCAGATACAAAAGATTGCTGTGGAAGAACCCCGGTTGGGTATTCCTTTTTTTATCAATGGAGAAGCGTTACATGGCTGTACGGGCTTCGGTTCGACTTCTTATCCGCAATCCATCGCTATGTCGTGTACCTGGGATTTGCCTCTGATGGGGAAAATAGGAAATGCAATAGGAGAAGAGGCATATAGTCGTGGGGTGCATCAGGTGTTTTCACCCGTACTGGATTTGGCTCGGGACCCGAGGCATGGCAGAATCGAGGAATGTTACGGTGAAGACCCGTATCTGGCTTCTCGTATGGGAGTGGAGTTTATTAAAGGTGTGCAGGGGCAGAATGTAATCTGTTCTCCGAAACATTTTCTTGCCAATTTTGTAGCTGATGGAGGTCGGGATTCTGGTAATGTGGGACTGAGTGAGCGGGAATTGCGCGAACTTCACATGTTGCCTTATGAGGCGGCTGTAAGAGAGGCTGGATGTAAATCCATTATGGCCGCTTACAATACGATTGATGGTGTCCCTTGTTCAGCCAATCATTGGTTGCTTACGGATGTGCTACGTGATGAATGGGGGTTTGACGGATTTGTCGTTTCCGATTGGAGTGCAGTACCTCATTCATTTGGAAATTTGAAGATAGCCCCTTCATTGGGTGAGGCCGCTGCAATGTGTGCAAAAGCCGGTTTGGATGTTGATTTGCCTCGGCTGAAAGGTTTTGTCCTGTTGAAAGAAATGGTAGAGAAAGGAAAGATAACGGAAGCTGACATCGATGTGAATGTGCGTAGAATCCTGCGTGCCAAGTTTGAATTGGGGCTGTTTGAACATCCGTATATAGACGAGACTTTGGCCGAAAAGCGGAGCAATGCTCCTGAGTACAGACGTTTGGCATGTCAGGCAGCTCGTGAAAGCATTGTATTGTTGAAAAATGAACATAATATCCTGCCTTTGTCTTCAGCACGCAAGATAGCCGTTATTGGTCCGAATGCTGATGTTTTGCAGTTGGGAGGATATTCGGCTCATGGAGTGAATGGGGTTACTCCGCTTCAGGGACTGAAGAACAAGTTCAGTTCGCAGGCTGAGATTGTTTACGCAAAAGGTTGTGGCCTGACAGATAATGATAAGTCGGGTTTTGAAGAAGCGGTTGAGGCTGCAAAAGGTGCCGATGTGAGCGTACTTGTTGTAGGTGGTGCCAGTTGGACCACCGGAGGAGAAACAAGAGATCGGAACAGCCTGGAACTGATGGGGGTACAGGAAGACCTGATTCTGGAAATAGCGAAGACCGGAAAACCTGTGGTAGTGGTGGTTGTGGACGGACGTCCTGTTGTTATGACACGCTGGATAGACAAGGTGGATGGTGTGGTGATGATGTTTTTTGCCGGAGAGGAAGGCGGAAATGCATTGGCGGAAATCCTGAAGGGAGAAACGAACCCTTCCGGAAAGTTGTCTGTTTCATTCCCCAAACAAACGGGTGACGTGCCTATGTGTCTTTATCATCGCCCATACGGACGTGAAGGGAATATTGTAGAATATGGCTCGATTCCTGCCAGCCGGTATTGTCCTTTGTTCCCGTTCGGATATGGATTGTCTTATACTACCTATTCTTATAAGAACTTGCGTTTGGTGGATGAGAAGTTGGGTATCAAAGACAGCCTTGTCTTTTCTGTCGATGTAACGAATACCGGAAAAGTGGACGGTGACGAAATCGTTCAGGTATATCTGACAGACCAGTATTGCAGAATCACCCAATCGCCCAAGCAATTGAAAGCTTTCCAACGTGTACACATTCCGGCTGGTGAAACTCGCACATTGTCATTTGCGTTGCCCAATTCCTGCTTGTCTTTCTTGAACGAGAAGCTGGAACCTGAGGTGGAACCCGGTACCTTTGAACTTTTGGTAGGACCTAATTGCATGGAAGGATTGACACAAGTCTTTGAGGTAAAATAATTTTTTGAAAGGATATAAAAGGTTATCTTTAAGCTTTCAGTTTGCAGAGAGGAAGATTAAGTTTCGCGCAGTGATGTGAAATAAATGTGTGGTCATATCGAATGAAATAGTGGATTTATGAAGTCAATAGTTGGAATATTCTTATTTTTGTTTTGTCTGCAAATAGATGCGCAGGTCTCTTCTGTTAAGTTGAGAACTTATCAGAAAGGTGATTATACCGTTTCTGCATATCAATCGGATATGGGAGGTGGCGGATATATAACCGGAATCTTGCAGGATTTCCGTGACAGTAATGTACTGTATGCCCGAAGCGATGTTGCCGGTGTTTTTAAGAGTACGGATGGAGGAAAAAGCTGGACCGTTAAGAATGGCGGACTGACCAAGATGAGCGATCATTATTGTCATTCACTGGCAATGGACCCGTTTGATAACAAAAGATTGTTGCGTGCGTCAGGCGATGTGCGGAGTTTTTGTTTTACGGGACGTATTCATTGTTCTACCGATGGCGGGGAAACTTGGTTTCTGGTTAAGGACGGACTTGATTATTACGGAAACGGGTCGACGCGTATGTTCGGCGAATTGATTGCCTTTAATCCGGATAAAAAGGGAGAAGTGGCTGCCGGCAGTTTTTCCAAAGGCATTTGGCTCAGTCATGATGGCGGTGAAACATGGAGTTGTAAGGGTTTGGAGGGTGAACGGATGGCTGCGGTAGAGTTCTGTGACAATCGCATTTACGTGAGCACCATTTCAGACGGATATAATAATTTAGGACTTATACAGGATTTTAAAAGAAACAGGAAGTCTTGCATATACGTGTCTGAAGATGACGGGGAGAATTGGAAAGTATTGTATGAGAACGAAAACCTGCCTGCCATTTATGAAATGATTGTAACTGACCATGGAAATACGATTCTCTTTACAGCCCAATGGGGGGTATACCGTAGTGAGAACGGGGGGAAGAGCTTTGATGTTGTTTCCGATTTGCCAGCCAAGAGCACTTATCGTACGTTGGTGCAGTCTGATTTGGATCCTTCCGTATGCTACACGGCAGAGATGATACCTTCCGGTGACATAGATGTACCCATTTACCGCTCCTCAGATAAAGGCAGGACATGGCATCTGATTTCACCCAACTGTCGGCCCGAAGACTTGTCTTGTTTCCCGAGTTGGCATGGCAATAATCCAAGGAAGCTGGGTGATTCCCGTATTTCGCATATTCTTCCGGACAACAAGAATCCGGACAAACTGTACATCTCCAACTGGTGGGGAATTACCATTACAGAAGATTTGGGGAAGCATTATTGTGGAAATTACTTTAAGGGCATCGGAATCATCTGTTGTGAATCTTTGTTCCAGCATCCTTCCCGTCCCAATCAGTTGATTGCCGGTATATGTGACCATGCATTGTTGGAATCAGTTGATTCCGGAAGCACTTTCAACACGATTCCGGTTCGGTATTCTCCGGCCCGTATCGCTTGTTTCTCCAAACATAATCCGGACCTGTTACTTTTTGCCGCTGGAAGTAAAGGAGGTGCGATAAATTTCTGCAAGAGCGAAGACGGTGGAAAGACGGCGAAAAAAGTGTGGGAATTAGGCAACGGGAATTTTGTTCAGGACATAAAGGAAGACCCTGTCGTAAAGGGACGTTTTTGGGCATATATAGAAGGAGATACAGCTTCTTTATATCAGCCGGGGATTTATTGTTCTGATGATTATGGTGATACCTGGACACAGAATGGCGTGAATCCGTTCGGTCGTTTGAAGACGGTTCCGGAGGATGTGTTTAAAATCGATAGGGATCTTACTCCCATCGTGAACTATCAGCATAAGAACGGTTGCGGTACGGGGCAAATGCTGGCTTTGGATCATTTCCAACAGGGAGTTGTTTATGCCGGGGAATGGACTACTGGAATTTATCGTAGTATGGATGGAGGTCAGCATTGGACGAATATTGGGACGGAACTTCCTTTTGACAAGGCCAGCAACAGTGTCTTGCAGTTTGTTTATACGGATCCTTATCGCAAAGGCGTTGTCTATGCGGGCTTCTGGAATCAGGGCGTATGGAAGAGCAATGATTTCGGTGCAACTTGGTATTCTGTATTTCCAAGAGAGAAAAATAAGTTCAATGCTTCATCCATGTCCATTCATCGTGATGAAAATAAGAATGAGTTGATGGTGCTGGCTTGTTCTAACCATAGTTTGGGAGATACGGATACGGCATTGTGGATTAGTGAGGACAATGGCAGGTCGTGGAATAATATATACGATTTCTCGATAGGCTGTGCCCGATTTTTGTCTGTGGTGGCCAATGCGGACCAGCATCGTATCTATGCGGCTACGGCGGGCAATGGAGTCATATATTTTGATATATTAAAAAATAGATGAAAAGTTTACTGTATTTTTAGAGCCCGTCGTTTTAAATTTTGTTCAGGTTTATTTTGCGAATTGTTTTCGCGGATGTCTTTCTGATTTTATGAAGAGGATGGTAGGCTGTCTGACAAATAGAGTCAGAAAAACAAACTGGAAACAAACGCAAAAGAACCTGATATAATTTATTGGATAAATTAAACAACAGATTATTAGTATGTTAGGTTTTTGTTTGGTCAATAAAGGTGTATAATTTAATGAAACTGTTTTCTAATCCGTTTATCGGACGGGTTGAGATAAAAATGATGAAAGCCGGAGAACTGTTGGAGATAACCGGATAAAAACATTAACTTTGTTATATATTAAAAAACGAATATACAATGAAAACACACAATCTTATTTTGTTTGTGCTTCTCGCATTGTGGGTGGCATCCGCGCGTGCCCAAAAGCTGGAAAACCTGCCGGCTCTGAAACTGCACTCCCAAAACGAATTGTTCCATCGGCTGGCGAAGGCTCCCCGTGCTCCGGCTTTCGAATGCGAAGGGTACTGGGTTTGGGGAAGTTCTGTCGTGAAGGGAGAAGACGGGAAGTATCACATGTTTGTTTCCCGCTTTCCGAAATCGCTCCCTTTCCATCCGGGATGGATGGTGGCGTCTGAAATTGTTCATGCGGTGTCGGATGTTCCCGAAGGACCCTACAAGTTCAGCGATGTGGCGCTTCCGGCCCGCGGCGCGGAATATTGGGACGGACGTTCGACGCATAACCCTCGCATTCTGAAGCATAAGGGCAAATATTATCTGATTTATATGGGATCTACCCATCCCTTTGCAGACCCCACTTATGATGAACTGACTTTAAGCAGTCCGTGGTGTATTGTAGGACGTTCTAACAAACGGATTGGACTGGCGGTTGCCGACTCGCCATACGGCCCGTGGAAACGCTTTGACGAGCCGATTCTGAAGACCAAACCCGGCACCTTCTACAGCTATCTCACTTCCAACCCTTCTCCGGTGATTCAGGAAGACGGTTCGGTGCTGATGATTTTCAAGGGAAGGGCTCATACCGCGAACGGCAAGTATTCGAACATGGCGTTGGGCGTTGCCTATGCTCCCGCTATCGAAGGACCGTATACTGTGCTGAACAACGGCAAGCCCATCTTTCAGGTAAACGGTCAGGGAGAAGCCGAGGATCCGTTTCTGTGGAAAGATTCCAAAGGCTATCATGTCATTTTCAAGGATCATGTGGCCAAATTTACGGGAGAAAGGGGAGGGGGCGTAATGGCCCACTCCGACGATGGCATCCATTGGACCGTAGACAAAGACCCCAAAGCCTATTCGCGCACCGTGGAATGGGAAGACGGGAAAGTGGAAATGCAGGGGCAGCTGGAGCGTCCGTTCCTCCTTTTTGAAGACGGAAAGGCTACTCATGCCTTTTTTGCGACCATGGATGGTCCGGGCGGATTTGAAAACGCATCCAAGTCATGGAACATGGTGATACCTTTGAAGTAGCTTTTTATCTGAGATGAGCCGTCATCCCGGTTAACTTGAGCCGTCATTTTCTCCGGTTTGACAGGGCAGAATCTTGGGGGAAGCGGACAAAACAAAAGAAAGAAATCGTATGGGACAGAAAAAGAAAAGAATTATAAGAGCCAGCTATCTTGCCTTTCTGACATTTGTCTGTATGCTGAATGCAGCAAGTCTTTTTGCCCGGTCTGGAAATGAAATGCGTTGGGAACAGGTAGAGCCGGGAGTATGGAAGGGCACGTTCGGGACACCGGAGGACTATTCTTTGCTGGAAGCCTCGGGAGCCGAATCGCTGGAAGAAGGATTCTTGAGCCTGCCGGATGTGGAAATTCCCGCCTTGCACGCGGATATCACCGCTACGGTTCAGGGCGGGAAAACGTACCTTTCCATTCCGCTGGAGAAAAAGGAGCAGATTTACGGGCTGGGACTTAACTTCCAGAGTGTCTTCCAGCGCGGGAAGGTGCTGAACCTGCACGTGGACCATTACGGAGGAAGGGATGACGGACGTACGCACGCTCCGGTTCCGTTTTATGTATCCAGCCGGGGGTATGGCATTCTTGTCAATTCCGCACGTTATCTGACCGTCTATGCAGGGAGCGGAATCCGGAAAGACAGCCCTCATGCAGAGAAGGCGAAGGACCGTAATACCGACAAGTCATGGACGGCCCAGCCTTATTCGGATGCTGTTTCCATTCTGATTCCGGCCGAAGGTGTCGAGGTCTATCTGTTTGCCGGTCCTGCTCCGTTGGATGTGGTCAGGCGCTATAACCTGTTGTGCGGCGGAGGGGTTCTGCCTCCCCGCTGGGGATTGGGCTTTACCCAACGCACTCCCACTCTTTATACCTCCGCGCAAGTAGAGAAAGAGGTGGATGATTTTGAGCGTTACGGCTATCCGCTCGACTTTATCGGTCTGGAACCGGGATTTGGCCCCGAGGGTATCGCTGCTTCAAGGGGCAAAGAGCAGAATCTGGAAGAAAATCCTTATCTGGAAACCGTCGCGAAAGAAATCAGGGATCAGTATATGGCAGGCGAATATTTGCTTGTGGCGCCCATGTTTGTCGGAGAAACCAGCCGCAAGGTGGTTTTGCCGGAGGGAAACTGGTATGATTTTTATACCGGCGATTATGTTGGCAACGGAGAAACAATTACGGTTTCCCCGGGGTTGGAGCGCATCCCTGTCTTCGTCAAGGACGGAGGCATTATACCGATGATGGAAGCGGTGCTCCATGCTCCCCGAAGCGGTCAGAAGGTTAATCTGGAGATACGTCATTACGGAAAATCGGACGGAGCCTGCCGGCTGTATGATGATGACGGGGAAACTTATGACTATGAAAAGGGAGTCTGCTCATGGAGAAATATAAAGGTGAAAAGGCAAAAGAACAGAAAACTGAAAGGAAGCATCTCAAAGAGCGAATCCGGGAAGCCGGATTCGGTCAATAAGGTTACTTGGGTCTTTATGACCGAGGGAAATGAACCCTCTGAACTGTAGAAATTATGAAGAGAATTATTTGCATGTCCGGCATCTTCTTCCTGCTGTTGTCCGGTTGCATTCACGGAGAACCGGCAGGTCTGTCAAAGTATGTGAATCCGTTTATCGGGGCGAGTACCAGCACGAAACTGGCGGGAACATATCATGGTCTGGGAAAAACTTTTCCCGGAGCAGCATATCCCTTCGGCATGGTCCAGGTCAGTCCGCAGACAGTAACGGGCGGTGATAACGGTTCCGGTTACAGCGACGAGCACCGTACCATAGAAGGCTTTGCCTTCACTCAGATGAGTGGGGTAGGCTGGTATGGAGATTTGGGAAATTTCATGACCATGCCGACCTCCGGCAAGCTTCGGCTGATTGCGGGAAAAGAAGACGGGACCATGGCGGGATACCGTTCTGCATATGACAAAGCTTCGGAACAGGCTTCTGCCGGATATTATTGTACGACCTTGACAGATTATGGCATTAAAGTGGAAGCCACGGCTTCTGCTCATTGCGGTGTGCTCCGCTTCACTTATCCTGCGCATGCGCACTCCCGCATTCAGATTGACCTGGCGCGCCGTGTGGGCGGGACTTCTACACTCCAATACATAAAGGTGAAAGACGAGCATACTGTCTGCGGCTGGATGAAATGTCCGCCGGAAGGGGGAGGCTGGGGAAACGGCAGCGGAAATGCTGACTATACAGTTTATTTCTATGCGGTTTTCAGCAAGCCTTTGGATGATTATGGCTTCTGGAGTGCTGACATTCCGGACACATGGCAGCGGAAAAGACAGGATGTGACCAGTGATGCGTATCAGCAAAGAATATCCCAGGCTCCCGTCATCAGGGATGCCCGTGAGATAAAAGGAAAGCACCTCGGGTTCTTTACGGAGTTTGCCACCCGTAATGATGAGGCTGTTACCATGAAAGTGGGGATTTCCTTCGTTGACATGCAGGGGGCTGAAAACAACTACAGGCAGGAGGTTTCTGCAAAAGACTTTGACTCCGTGAGGCAGGAAGCTGAAGAAAGCTGGAACCGCGAATTGTCGCGCATCAGAATAAAGGGCGGTGGCCGGGATGAAAAAACGGTCTTCTATACGGCACTCTATCATACGATGATCGATCCTCGTATTGTCAGTGATGTTGACGGAAGGTATGCTGGCGCTGACGGCAGGATTCATCAGGATACAAGTTTCACGAAGCGGACAATTTTCAGCGGATGGGATGTCTTCCGCAGCCAGTTCCCCTTGCAGACCGTGATTAACCCCAGGATGGTGGATGACGAAATCAACTCATTGGTGTCGGTGGCTGAGCAAAGCGGCAGGGCGTATTATCCGCGTTGGGAACTTCTGAACGCTTATAGTGGCTGTATGATAGGAAATCCGGCCATATCGGTGCTGGCGGACGCTTATGTGAAAGGGATAAGGGGGTATGATGCAGAAAAGGCTTATGCGTATGCCGTGAATACGGCGGAAACGTTCGGAAACGACTCGTGCGGCTACACTCCGCTGAATGTGTCAAAAACGCTTGAGTATGCTTACTTTGACTGGTGTTTGTCCCGCCTGGCCGAAGCGTTGGGGCACAATGACGATGCCGGCGTTTATGGAAAACGCGCTCAAGACTATCGCAATACGTTTGACCGGGAGGCCGGATGGTTTAATCTCCGCCGGGCGGATGGGCGTTTTGAGCCGTGGGCAGATAGTCTGCGCATCAGGGAACACTATGGGTGCGTAGAGTCTAACCTGTATCAGCAAGGCTGGTTCGTGCCTCACGATATTCCGGGCATGGTTGAACTGATGGGAGGAAAGGAGAAAGTATTGGCCGACTTGTCCGCATTTTTTGAGAAAGCTCCGGAGAACCTGCGCTGGAACCAGTAT
>SDWH01000003.1 GCA_019550975.1 Bacteroidales bacterium SW299
TACAATTCCAACTAGACAGTGCTTTTTCCCAAAAGAATAGATGAGGATATTGCAGAAAACGATCCGGTGCGTATGGTTAACGCTCTGGTTGAAAGCCTGAATCTTGAAAGTTTCAGGAAGTTATACAAGGAATGCGGGCGCAGCCCTTATCATCCCCGAATGATGCTCAAGGTCATTCTGTATGCCTACATGAACAACATCTACTCCTGCCGGAAAATAGAAAGCCTCCTTCACCGTGACATCCATTATATTTGGCTGGCCGGATACGAGAAACCGGACTTCATTACCATCAACCGTTTCCGCAACCGGGTGAAGAGGGAAATCAACGAAGTGTCACCCAGGTTGTACTTCTGCTCTCTTCCAGGGGCTTCATCAGCCTGAACGTGGAATACATCGACGGGACAAAGATTGAATCCAAGGCCGACAAGTACACGTTCGTCTGGAGAAAAACGGTTGAGCGGAACCGTGAACGCCTGATGAAGAAGATCCACGTCCTGTTGGAACAGATAGACGATGCCATCGCCCGGGAGAACTCACTGGAAAGCGATGAGGAAATAGCGTTCACTCCGGCCATGCTGACCGAAATGGCGGGAGAATTGCGCAGTGCGCTTGAACAGGTTCCCGAACCTTCCACCCAAGAGGGAAAGGCCGCGCTGAAAAAGACACGCAGGCAGCTGAAAGAACTGGAAAGCCACAGGGACAAGCTGCAGGAATACGACAATCATCTGAAGACCCTGCAAGAGCGGAACTCCTATTCAAAGACCGACAAGGACGCCACTTTTATGAGGATGAAGGAGGATGCCATGCGCAACGGTCAGACGAAGCCCGGCTACAACCTTCAGATCGGTACCGAGAGCCAGTTCATTACCGATTTTGCACTCTTCCCCAACCCTACGGATCACTGACCATGATACCTTTCCTGCAGTCTTTCTTAAACAGATATGGCAGGCCTGCCCATACGGTGGTCGCCGATTCAGGGTACGGTTCTGAGGAGAATTACCGCTTCATGGAAGAAAACAGCACGGAAGCCTACGTCAAATACAGCCGCTTTCACATGGAACAGCGGCCGAGATTCAATCCGGACCCGTTCAAGGCAGAAAACTTCCACTGCAATGAAGAGCATGACTTCTGCATCTGTCCCATGGGACAAAAGATGCGGAGGACAGGGACCAAACGCGTGAAAACCGCATCCGGATATGTCAGCGAAAATGCCAGGTACAGGGCCGTCAGATGTGAGGGATGCCCGCTGAGATGCCGATGCCTTAAAGCAAAGGGGAACAGGATGATTGAACTGAATCACAGGCTCAGGAGATACAGGCAGAAAGCCAAAGGGCTGCTCTGCTCCGGGGAAGGTCTGAAACACAGGGGGCAGAGATGTATAGAACCGGAAGCTGTGTTCGGACAAATGAAAAACAACATGAACTACAAGCGTTTCCGCCATTTTGGGAAGGACAAGGTCTTCATGGACTTTTCCTTCTTTGCCATTGCCTTCAATATAAAAAAGATGTGTGCAAAGATGGAAAAAGAATGTATTGGCCGGCTGACTGAACTGCTTTATGGGCTTGCCGCCGCCATATTCAGATGTTGGGGACACATAAATCAGAGAAAGCCACAAAATATCGCAGCTTATAGTACATGAACCGATTTTATGGCTAACGTAAACAAAGAAGGTGTGCTTTTTGACACACCTTCTTTGTTGTTTCTTGTTTGGGGAATTTTTAGGCAGGAAGTGCAACGCTTGGGAGTTGCTGCTGTTTCATTCAAGTCAATACCTGCATTTTGTGGGTGAAGGATCCTTTTCAATTGTTAAAGTTTGGCTTTACGCGGAATTTAAATTTTCATCTTTGGCAAACTTAGGTATATTTGCGGTGAAACTAATAAATGTGTGAGCCTATGAAAAAACTGAAGACTGTGGCGATGGCTGCATTGCTTCTTCCTTTTATTGCATGCGGGGGAAACAGCCAGCAAAATTTGCCTGCAACCGAAAACGTGCAGGACAGTACGGACAATCAAGTGATTGAAACAATTATGGCGCGGCGCAGTATCCGGCAGTATAAGCCTCAGCCTGTTGGTCGCGACACTATGCAAATAATCTTGAATTGTGGAATCAATGCTCCAAATGGGCAGAACAAGCAGTCGTGGGCAATCCGTGTGGTTGACAATCCCGAGTATATCAATGGAATTACAGAGATTTACAAGAAAAAGAATCCGAAGGTTGCCGATGACTCTTCGTTCAAGAATATGTTCCGAAATGCGCCTACTGTGGTATTTATTGCCAGTGACAAGTCGTATGGCATGTCGCAGATAGACTGTGGGCTGTTAGGTGAGAATATGGTGCTTTCAGCCTGGTCAATGGGAATCGGCTCCTGCTGCTTGGGCTCTCCCGTCCGTTTCATGCAGACAGAACCTGAAGCTGCTGATTATCTGAAGCGGCTGAATATTCCCGATGGTTACGAATTGCTCTATTGCATAGCTTTCGGTTATCCGGACGAGGCTCCCGCAGCCAAGCCGCGCGATCCGGCCAAGATTATGTTTGTGGAGTGAGATTTGTGGAAACAAGTGTTTCCATGTGAATGGGAAACGGCGGGATATAAGAAGCATCTTGCCGTTTCTTCAACAAAAAAGATAATACGGCATCTTTTCATACCACCTATGACATGCTCCACTTTAATCCTGATTCCGGAAATTCGCCTGTTCCCTTGTTTTTCAACAGTAGCAAGCTCTTTTCCTTTAGGTTTCTTCTTGGGCATGCATATTTCAACTCCATCCGGCCTGTGTCCGATGAAACCTGTATCTTGCCAGAGTCTGATGCCTTTGGGGAGTAGAAGAGGCTCTTCATCACAAATCTTTTTGTCATGGACGTGGCCTTCGTATGTGGAGCTCAGCCATACAATCCTAAGATTGTTGGTACATAGCAGGTTATTCTTTATGCTATGAGTTTTTTTGCCACTATAGCACAGACTGCCAGTCTTCATCCAAAGGGCGTTGAACAGGCCGCTCGGTTCCGTCCAACAAGACTTCTTCGCATCCCTGAAGAATGTGTATCAGACGTTTGGAGTTACGGTCCGGCAATTCACCGAGCGTTTTCAATGTGCGCCGGAGAATCTCCGAAAGAAGGTGAATCCACCTGTTGGCCTGGGGCTGGGTCATCTCAAACTGAATGGCATGAAGTTCCTGAAGGGGATTGGCCTTCAGATATACCAGTATGAAGAACATTTTGTCCTGAATCAGAGGCAACACACTGGTCTTCCTGTTGTAAGATATACGCTGGCGCACTTTGCCTTCCAAGGTAAAATGGCTGTAATATTCATCCCAATGGTACTTGAAAGTTATTAGCAAGGCATCAAACTCAACAGGAGTTAATCCTGTCGCAGCAAGCACCTGGCTATGACAGTGGCAAATCTTGTCGTAATACATCAATTGAACTTTTTAGACCACAAAGATAAGTCAAAGATTATTCGATATAAACTCTATTTTACTCTTTGCTGACACATCCTTTTTATGTTGCGTGTATATATTTTGTGCCCTCTGTCATGTAAAATGAAGGGTCATTTCTCCGACTGTATCTTGCGGAACTCTTGTGGAATTATGTGGTATTTCTCTTTGAAACATTTGCTGAAGTATCGGGGGGTACTGAATCCCAACCGGTCGGCAACCTCGGATATGGTCAGTTGCGGTTGTGAAACCAGCATATCCGCTGCTTTCTTCAGGCGCAGGGACATGATGAACTCGGAGGGGGTTTCTCCTGTTATCAATTTGAGTCTGGTATATAGCTTTGTTCTCGCCATGTTCATTTTTTCGGTCAGTGCATTCACTTTAAAGTCAGGATCATCGATGTGCTGTTCGATCATTTCTGTCAGTTGTTTCAGGAATAAGTCTTCCGATTCGCTGGTTCCTAAGATTCTAGGAGCTGTATACGGTTCTTTGCTGAAATGCTCCCTTGTCATGATACGGTTATTGACAAGGCTGTTGCAGCGCGATAACAATACATTCACGTTGAACGGTTTGGTTATATAATCGTCTGCTCCGTATCTGAATCCGGCAATCGTGTGCTCAGGAGAAGTTTGAGCCGTGAGCAATACGACGGGAATATGGCAGGTTTCTATGTCCCGTTTTATGGCTTGGCAAAGCTGGGTGCCTGACATCATAGGCATGAGAACATCGCTGATTACGATGTCGGGATGGTCAGACTTTACCATTTCAAGTGCTTCTTTCCCGTTTTTTGCCGTTATGATTTCGTAAAAAGGATTGAATACATTATCCAGCATCTGTCGCAGGGAATCATTGTCTTCTACCACCAGCATTTTGTATGGTTTCGCATTCGGATAATCTGTCGCTTTTTCCTTAGCAGGCAATACAGCGAGCGGTTTCTGCTCCGGATCAGTAGTCGCTGTTTGTTCCACTGCATAGTTTTCCGGTGTTCCGTTGTCCAATTCTTCTGGGGTGAAATGTGCATTTCCGTTTTTCAGGTGTATGCAGAAAGTGCTTCCTTCTTCCGGTTCACTGAACACTTCAATGTGTCCGTGGTGAAGTTCGATGATTCCCTTCGTGAGGGCCAGCCCGATGCCAGTTCCCGATGAAAAAGGAGATAAATGTTCTGTTTGATAAAATCTGTCGAAAATCTTCTCTATGTCTTCAGGACGTATTCCGTCCCCATTGTCTGTTACCTCAATGAGTATTTCTTGATTCCTTTTCTTTATTGAAACTGTAATGCGTCCGCCTTCCGGTGTGTGTTTAAAGGCGTTTGACAAAAGATTGTTGAAAACTTTCCGCATTTGTTTCTCGTCATACCAGCAAAGAATACTGTCGCATGTTTTCTGGAAATCGAATGTAATCTTTTTCTGGGAAGCATATTCTTGAAATGCAAGAAAGGTCGTATATAAGAATTTGACAATATTGTGTTCTTTTACTTTGATGTACATGTGTCCTTGTTCTTGTTTGCGGAAATCCAGCAGTTCGTCAATAAGTTCTTTGAGCTGAAGGCTGTTTTTGTATACACTTTTCAGCTTGTTGTGCAGATTCGGGCTGAAGGACTGCATGTGCAGGATGATTTCCATTTGACTGATTATAAGTGTCAGCGGAGTTCGGAATTCGTGCGATATGTTGGTAAAGAAGCGCAGTTTGCTTTGCGTCAGTTTTTCGACATCATCCGTATGCTGTTGTTCGTATTTGAGCATCTCTTGCAGTTTGATCCGGTGCTTGTAGACCCTGAGCAACCAGAATACGGTAGCCGTAATGCAGAATGTATAGATCAGGTATGCCCAGAAGCTCCGGTAGAAAGGGGGAAGCACTTGTATTTTGAGCTGGCTTTCTGCGGTGGTCTTCCCCGATTTATCCTGTGCTTTGGCTATTAGTGTGTATGTTCCTGGGCTGAGATTGCTATATGTTACGATGCGCTGTTCGTTCATGAGATTCCATTGGTTGGAAAATCCTTCTAGCCGATAGTAGATTACGTCTTCGTTGAACGGAAGGTAATTGGTTATCGCATAGCCTATTTGGAAAAGGTTCTGTTTTGCATTGAGAGTTATTCTGTCTGTATTTGAGAGGTTGGCCGACAGGATGCCGCTTGGGTCGTCCACTGCTATTTCTTGGTCATTGACAATCAGACGGTCCGGAAACAAATTATATGTTCCGGACGGTTCTTCGAGGCTGTTCGGTCGGAATGAAATCATGCCGGATACACCCCCGATGAAGATTTCTCCGTCTTTGCTTCGGTAAAGTGCGTTGCTTTTCAGAAAGTCCAGCGGAATATTGGCATAGTTGGTGCATGTCTGAGACCGGCAGTCAAAGATTGAAATGCCTTTGTCGGTAGTCATGAGCAGGCTGTCTGGAGCTAGCTCGCAAATATTATATACGACATCACTGAGCAAGCCGTTTTTTGCGGAATTGAAATTTTCAAAAGAATTGTTTGAGCGGTGGTACATGTCAATGCCGTTGTCGTTGGTGCATAGCCATATTCTTTGCCTGCTGTCTTCAAAGATGGAATTGATGAGGTTGCTGCTGATGCTTTGAGCTGTTTTGTCATCGTGCTTATAATGGAGCAATTTTTTACTTTCGGTATTGTATGTGCATACTCCGTCGCGTATATTTACAATCCATAAAAGACCGGTCTTATCTAAAAGCAGTTGAGATGGTGACATCGTTACCATTCTGTCTTGTTTGTTGCTGATCAGCGGTCTGCATTGACCGCTTCCCGGATGAAAGATGTTTATCCCGTTGTGTGTGGCAAGCAGCAGATGATTCTTGTACGGAATGATGTCAAGCACAATGTCGGAGGATATAGATCTGGGATTGTTTGCGTTATGGCGGAAATGTGTAAACTTCCCGTTTCGTAGATTGAGCTTGTTCAGGCCACCCAGATGCGTTCCGAGGTACAATTCTTGGCGCAAGGAGTCATAGTAGATAGCTTTTATGTTGTTGCTTGAAACGCTAAGAAAATTGTCTTCCTTCCGGAACCATTTGAACGTGTGCGACTTGCGGTTATATTTGTTGAGTCCTCCTCCTTCTGTGCATATCCATAGATTGTTTTCGTTGTCCTCAGTCATCCGGCAGATAACCCCTGAGCTAAGTCCGTTCTTTTCTTGGATGCTTATGTGGTATTCGTGGTAGGGTTGTTGTTCTTGCGGGTTGAAGTAATTTATACCCCCATAAAATGTGCCGGCCCAGATTGTACCTTGAACATCACAATAAAGGCTCCATATGGACGGATAACTGAGTCCTTTTCCGGATGTTGCCGGAGTGTAGCATACGAATTTGTTTTTCTCTCTGTCGTAAAGAGTCAGGCCGTTGATGGTTCCTATCCATATGTTGCCTTGTTTATCCTCACAGCAGCAATGGGTAAAGTTAGAACTCAGGATATTGGGCTTGCCTTTATAGTTCTTTATATTGCGGATTTTTCCATTTTGTATAATATAGATTCCTGAACCGTCCCTGCTGTTGGTTATCCAACAAGTTCCATAGCTGTCGCAGAAAATGCTTGTCACATTTCCTTGGGGGATGAGGTGGATGAGCTTCTCATGATGGAAAAGATAGAGTCCGTTCTGCTTCGTTCCGACGAGCATGGAGTCTTCTTTTATGGATAAAGAACTGATGTGACATTCCTGCGGAAGTTCGCGGAATGGTTTGAATTCATGTCCGTCGTATCTGAATATCCGGTTTTTGTGAGCTAGGTATAGAAATTTATTAAAGATCAGGCAGTCGGCTCCTTCTCCGAAGATGGTAGAGAACTTTTCCTTATTTAAGTCGTAAGCGGAAACCCCGGTCATCGTTCCGAAGAATATGCAGTCTTTTTTGTTCCCGACAATATATTTGACATGGTTGTCGCAAGGACCGTTGGAAATGCTCCTGCTTTTTTGGTATGTCTTGATGCTGTTTCCGTTGTAAAGATTGATTCCATTGGCTGTGCCGAACCACATAAGTCCTCTTTTGTCCTGATAAATGGAAGTAACGGAATAGTTGGATAAGCCGTCGCTTTTGTCTATATGTCCAAATGAGAGATGCTGTGCCTGGCTTCTCGTCAGTCCGGCTGTAAAAAGGGTGAAGCACAGAATTATATGGATAAAAAAGTTGTATTTCATAGTTTTCAGAAAAAGTTGTGCTTATTTAGGTTACAAATATAATAAAAAATTCTATAATAAATAAGGCGGACAATCTTCTTTAGTCCCGTACCCAATTTGCCGGTATGCTTTTATATTCTATATTCCTGCACTTGGACTTTACGGTCCGGGTACGTGAACCGTAACGTGTGCCGTGGAACTCAAAAAATCCTCGCGGGCAATCGATGAATGAGTGGGATTAGAATATTCCGCCCGGTTTGTACCTGATAATTGCCGTTCTGAAGCAGTTGCCGAAGGTGTATTATTTGTGTGCGGAGGTGCATTATTCGTACATGCAGGAGTCTGTTTGCCGGTGATGTCTGTTTATGCACCTCTTTTTGTATGTATCGCTCGGTCCCTTTTGTTTTTCTCCTTTTATATTTGTTTACAAATAATAAGAAAAGCACTCACCTTAAGTGTATGGAGAACAGTTTCAGGATAACCTTAAAATTAATCACTTTTAAAATCAAAATGTTATGAATGAACCAAAAGAAAAATGCAGGTACAAGCTTCGTCTGTGTGTCTTGCTGCTGATGCTGTGCTCAGCTGTTTATTCATTCGGGCAGGCTACAGTCAGCGGGAAGGTGCTGGATGGAGCGGGCGAGCCGGTCATTGGAGCCTCGGTAAAAGTAAAGGGCACTTCTTTGGGAGCAATTACAGACTTGGACGGTATGTTTCAGGTTACGGTAAACGATTTGAAAAAGGACGTGCTCGTTGTGTCTTATTTGGGGTATGAAACACAGGAGATAGCTTTGCGGGGCCGGAAGACGGTGAGCGTAACAATGTCCGAATCTTCTGTTGCCTTGGATGAGGTGGCGGTAGTGGCCTATGGCGTACAGAAGAAAGAAACGCTTACGGGAGCCATTGCTTCTGTCAGTACGGACGATCTGATTCAGTCGCCGAATGCCAGTGTGGCCAATGCGTTGGCCGGAAAGATTACAGGACTTTCTTCCGTGCAGACCAGCGGTCAGCCCGGTGCGGAAGATCCTAAACTGTTCGTCCGCGGTATTGGATCACTGACTGAGAGCGGAGCTTCACCTTTGGTGCTGGTGGACGGTGTGGAACGCAGTTTCTTCCAAATGGATCCGAATGAAATCGAAACCCTTACCGTTCTGAAGGATGCTTCGGCTACCGCTGTATTCGGAGTGAGAGGTGCAAACGGTGTGATTCTGGTCACCACCCGTCGCGGTAAGGAAGGTAAGGCCAAAATATCGGTAAACTCTTCGGTCGGTGTGCAGATGGTTACACGTACATTGGAGATGGCAGACAGCTATACTTATGCGACCATGTACAATGAATTGCAGAAGAATGACGGACGAACGGAGAACTTTGAGTTTAACGGCTATGCATTGGAACGTTTCCGTTTGGGGGACGAGCCTCTGATTTATCCGAATATCAATTGGCGCGAGTATATGACGAACAACGCGGCCATACAGACCCAGCACAATCTGAACATTTCGGGAGGTACGGACCGGGCGCGCTACTTCATTTCATTGGGTTATCTGTATCAGGACGGTCTGTTCAAGGATTTTGGCCAAGAGAATTTGGGGTATAAGTATAACCGCTATAACTATCGTGCCAATCTCGATCTGGATTTGTCAAAATCCACAACATTGAAAATAGGTATTGGTGGTATTGTTGGCGACAAGTTGCAGCCGACAAACAACAGCTCGTTGTGGAAATCAATCAACTGGTCACAACCATTCGCTTCTGCAGGTGTCATTGACGGGGACGTGATCGTAACTCCTCAAAGATTCCAGAATATCAAGATGTCCAATCCTATCGGTGAATATTATGGAAGGGGATATCATCAGAGTATATCCAACACGATGAATCTGGACCTTCATCTTGTGCAGAATCTTGATTTTTTGACCAAGGGATTGTCGGTTGAAGTGAAAGGTGCCTATAATACGGACTATACTTACACGAAAAGACGCGAAGGGAAGATTGAATCTGTAGAAGCTTATTATCAGTCGGAACTGGACGGTTCTGGACTGTCTCCTGCCGATCCAGGCTTTAACAAGAACATCGTTTATTTGGTTACTGTTCCTACTTCTGGTGAGTTTTCCGAGAAGTTAAACTATGCGGAATCGGTTTCACGCGGACGAAATTGGTACTTTGAAGCCAGCATCCGCTATGCGCGCAAGTTCGGCGACCACAATGTAAGCGCGCTGCTTCTGTATAACCAGGACAAGAAATATTATCCTTCCCAATGGGCGTGGCTGCCTACGGCATATGTAGGTTTGGTTGGCCGTGTCACTTATGATTATAAGTCGCGTTATCTGGCAGAGTTCAATATCGGTTATAACGGTTCCGAGAACTTTGCTCCTGACAAGCGTTTCGGTACGTTCCCCGCCTTTTCTTTGGGATGGATCGTGAGTGAGGAGAAGTTTATGAAGAATCTGCATTTCCTCGATTTTCTGAAGATACGTGCATCGGTCGGTTTGGTCGGTAATGATAACATGAGCAATGCCCGTTACCTGTATCTGCCAGACAGTTATAAGGTTGACCAGTTGGGCAGTGTAGACAGCAGTTGGAAAAACTACCATTGGGGCTATAATTTCGGCTTGAACAACTCCACTGCATTGAAGGGAGCGGTTGAAAGCCGTCTGGGTAATCCTGATGTGACTTGGGAAACGGCTTTGAAGCAGAATTATGGAGTTGACATGAATTTCTTGAAAAACCGCTTAAAAGTGAAGGTGGATGTTTTTCGTGAGAGCAGAAAAGACATCTTGATCTCTCGTCAGACTATTCCGGGGATGACTGCTTTGACCTCTGATCTGCTGCCGGTGGTGAATATGGGTAAAGTGAACAACAAAGGTTATGAAATTGAAATCGGCTGGTCTGAGCGGGTGAACGAAAACTTCGATTATTATGTTAATGCGAACGTTTCTCATTCGGAAAATGAAATCGTGTTTCAGGATGAGGTGGAACCGAATGAACCTTATATGTGGCATACCGGACAGCCGGTCGGCTCTATATTTGGTTATGTAGCCGAAGGTTTTTATTCTGAAGATGACTTTACGGCTGACGGAGAACTGAAAGAGGGTTTGCCCAGGCCTACGGTTCCCGTATATCCGGGTGATGCCAAATACAAGGACCTGAACAACGACGGTTCGATTGATGTGGAGCATGATATCACGAAAATCGGTTTCTCGGAAAATCCGAACTATACGTTCGGTCTGAACTTTGGGGCAAGCTATAAAGGCTTTTTCTTCTCCATGAACTGGACGGGAACAGCCGAGCGTTCGCTTCTGCTGGCTGACCATTTCCGCAAGCCGTTTAACAATGAGTCACGCGGTCTGATGCAGTATCAGGTAGATAACCGCTGGACGCCCGAAACGGCTGCTACGGCAACACAGCCCCGTTTTTCTTTCAACAGTTCCAGCCATAACTCTGCAACTTCCACGCTGTGGGTGAAGGACGGTTCGTATCTGAAGCTGAAGAATCTGACAGTAGGCTATAATTTTACCGGATATTCCGGATTGAAGAAAATCGGCATCAGCCAGTTGGGATTGAAATTTACTGCCTATAATCTGCTGACATTCGACAAGTTTGGCATTATGGATCCGGAATCGAATCCGGACCTGTATGGTGATACTTATCCGGTGGTTAAGATATTCAACTTCGGTGTCAACTTAACTTTTTAAATGATACGATTATGAAAAAACATATAATAGGATATGCCTTGTTGGCTTCTCTGGCCTTTATGAGTTGCGAGGACTTTAAGTTCGGTGACAAGTTTCTGGAAAAGCCGATAAGCGATGAAATGAACATAGACAGCGTTTATGCCAAGAAGGTATATGCTGAGCAGGCTTTGAATCAGGTCTATCATTCGTTGCCTGACTTTATGCCGCATAACAACCGTTTGAATTGGGGTGTGCTGGAATCAATAACGGATTTGGCGGACCATAACAAGGCGGGAGGTTCACTATACCACAAGGGTACGCTGACATCTTCTGAATCAACAGGAAGTGCTTATTCCATGATGTACAATGAGGAGCATGGCGAGTTCTCGGCCACGTATGGCATTCGTCAGGCTTATATCTTCCTGGAGAATGTTGACCGGGTGCCGGACATGACCGAAGAAGAGAAACGCATACGCAAAGGAGAGGCGAAGATGATCATTGCCTATCATTATGTACAGATGTTCCGTAACTTGGGCGGTATGCCTTGGGTTGATCATGCCTATAAGCCGGATGATGACATGAATATGGAACGGATGACGGTGGAGGAGGCTGTCCAGAAAATTTGTGCGCTGATCGATGAGGCGGCCGAACTGCTGCCTTGGAGTGTCAGTGCTGCCGATGACGGGCGTATGACGGCCGCAGGAGCTTTGGCCTTGAAATCGCGTCTGCTGCTTTTTGCTGCTAGTCCGCTGTTCAACAGTAATGAACCTTATATGGCAGGGGAAGCTGCCGACAAGCATTATGTATGGTGGGGAAATCAGGATAATGCCCGCTGGCAGGATGCTTTGGATGCCGGACTGGATTTTCTCCGCAAGAATCAGGAAAATGGAGAGTTCTACAAGCTGGTTGATACAGGGAATCCCCGGAATGACTTTTATACCGGTTATTTTGAACGTTATAATAAGGAAGTACTTATCTCCAGCCACCGCTGGATCAGATGGGACTTGAATGGAAATGCCATAAATCAGGTTCGTTATTTGGTTTGTACGCCGACTTTGAACTATGTGGATATGTTCCAGATGAAAGACGGAACGGAGTTCAGCTGGGACAATCCCGATCATCGTGACTATCCTTTCTTTGATGCGGATGGAAACGAGTTGCGTGATCCCCGTCTGTACGAAACAGTGGTTCTGAACGGCGACAAGTTTTGGGCTCGTGAGGCTGAAATCTATCAGGGAGGTCGCGAACAGCCAAAGTTTATGGGGGGAGGACAGAACTGGCGCTGGGCTGCTCAGGGATATACAGGCTTTGCTATGCGCAAGCACGTGCAGGATCAGTTGAATGAGTTGCAGAACAAGTTTTATCAGTGTCCGTTGATGCGTCTTCCTGAGGTTTATTTGAATATTGCTGAGGCTATGAATGAGTTGGGCATTGCAGAGCAGCGGGATGAGTTCGGACGTACAGCTTATGATTATGTCAATCTGGTGCGGGGCCGTGTGGATATGTGGCCGTTGACTCCGGAAAGGGCCGCTCCGGGAGAAGCCCTGCGTGAAGCGATTTTGAAAGAACGTGCTTTGGAATTCGGCTATGAAGAGGTGCGTTATTACGATATTGTCCGTTGGAAACATAAGGATTATTTGGACGTGCCTTTGCGGAGGCTTGAGATTTATCCGGATTATCTGGATCCGGATGACAGCAAGAAGCCGGTGAAACAGCGTCATTTCCGTTATGAAATCAAGGAAGGTATGGAAAACCGTCGGGTGTGGGTTGAGGAATGGAGTAACCGCTATTATCTGTGTCCGATTCCGCTGGAGGAAATCAACAAGAAGTACGGGTTGGTTCAGAATCCCGGATGGTAAGAATGAATGATAAATAAAAGATAGTAACAATGAGAAAGAATTATATATTGGCTTTGAGTTTTGCAGCCGTATCGTTGTCGGCGGCGGCTCAGCATACCATAACCGGAACCGTGAAAGACAGTCGGGAACTTCCCGTATTGGGAGCAGTGGTTTCTGTTGTCGGGAATCCGGGTAAGAGCGTTCTGACAGATCAGGACGGTGCCTTTGCAATCGAGGCCGAGCAGGGTGATTATATAGAAGTGGTTTATGCGGATTGTCGCAGCAAACGTGTGTGGATTGATTCGCCTGTGGTGAATGTCAGTCTTGAATCACGGGATGCGGCCATTGAGAACCGGGGAGTCTTACGTACAGCGGAAAACCAGACACAGTCGATTGCGACCCTGTCAGGAGAAGATATCTGGAGGAATTCTACCCCAGACATAAGCAATGCCTTATACGGATTGATTCCGGGACTGACTGTACAGCAGAATACAAGCTATTCAAGTGGAGGGGCCAGTTTGTCCATTCATGGTCAGATGGGGCGGTCACCTCTTATTGTTGTTGATGGGATTCCCCGTAATCTGGAATATCTGAATTCGCTGGAAATAGAAAGCGTATCCGTATTGAAAGATGGAGCGGCTACAGCGCTTTGGGGAACAAGAGGTGCCAGCGGAGTAATTATGGTGACAACGAAACGCGGACAATATAAGGAGCGTGATATTGATGTAAGCTATACATACGGCATGGGAATTCCTGTCAATGAGCCAGAATTTGTAGACGGTTATACATATGCCCTGATGAAGAACGAGGCTTTGTATTATGACGGATTGACTTTGCAATATGACCAGGCCGCTCTTACCGCTTTCCGTAATGGATCTAACCCGGACTTGTATCCTAACGTGGACTGGCTGGATGCTGCACAACGCAAGCATTCGGTAAACAATCAGTTCAATATTTCTTTCCGCGGAGGAGGTGACAAGCTGCGCTATTATACACTGATCAACTACAAGAATGATTATGGCATCTTAAGCAAATCATGGAGCAAATCATTTACGGAACGTTATAATTCGCAGATGCGTAAATATGATCTGAACGTGCGGATGAATCTGGATGTTGATGTAACCCGGTATACGAAGGTGGCTTTATCTATGTTCGGACTGTTGCGTGAAGAGAATCGTCCGAACATTACGGAAGAGAATATTTATGCATCTCTGTATCACACGCCAGCATCGGCATTTCCTATCCGTACGACTACGAATTTATGGGGAGGCGATGAGATGTTCGGAAAGAATCCCATTGCGCAGATTGCGGATGTGGGATATTATAAGACAAACCGCCGCCTGCTGCAATCTGACTTGCGGATTCTTCAGGATTTGTCGATGTGGACAGAAGGGCTGAAGGCTGAAGTCGGGATTGCATACGATAATGATGCAGTGTTTCAGGAAACAGGAAGCAAGAACTATGATTATGAAATCAATACACCAGTCCGTTTGCCGGCTACCGGCGATTATACGTCCCGCAAAGAGGTGAGGGGTGATAACAGTGCCTTGTCTGTATCGAACACTGGGCTGAACAGCCAGTTCATCCGTCTGGTAATTGATGCGAAGGTCGGTTATGATCGTGCGTTCGGCTTGCATGGTGTGACCGGAACTTTGCAATATCGTCAGGAGTCTTATACTCCTATGGGACGCAACAATACACGCAAGCGTCAGTCGTATATCTTTACAGGAGGATATAATTATGCTGGAAAGTATATGCTTGATGTTGTGGTGAACCGTAGCGGCACCAGTGTGCTGAGTGATGGAGATAAGTTCCGCACTTATCCTGCGGTATCTGCCGGTTGGATAATCTCCAATGAAAACTTTATGAAGAACCAGTCTGTATTTGACTTTCTGAAGTTGCGTGCTTCATGGGGACGTTCCGGAAACGATGACATTGCATATGACTTGGACGAACGCTTCTGGATTACCGCGGGAGGTGCACAGTTCCAGAATCCGCCAGTGGGTTTCGGAGGAATAATTGCAGGAACGCTTCCGATAACAGATCTGACTATTGAGATGTCTGACAAATATAATGTAGGCTTGGATTTGGGTATGCTGAACAATCGCCTGTCGTTAACTTTCGACGGTTATTATGACAAGAGAAAGGATATGCTTGTAGACGGAACCAACATGTATTCAGCCGTAATCGGAACCGGAATTCCCCAGCAGAACATTGGACAAATGAATGCGAAAGGCATTGACCTGGGCGTAAAATGGGCGGACAAGGCCGGACGTGATTTCAATTATTATGTGGGAGGTACATTCTCCTGGCTGAAGACTGAGGTAGAAGAAAATGGAGAAGGATATCAGCCCTACGACTATCTTTCTAAGAAAGGTGACCGCGTGGGCCAGTGCTATGGACTGGAGGCTATCGGTTACTTTAATGATTGGGAGGACATCAACAACAGTCCTTCGCAACTGTTCTCAGATGTGCGTCCTGGTGATATCAAATACAAGGACCAGAACGGTGACGGACGCATCGATGACTATGATGTTGTGCCTATCGGATACTCTACTACGGTTCCGGGAATCTATTATGGCATCAACCTTGGATTTGAGTATCGTGGCTTTGGAATGGACATGGTATTTCAGGGAGTAGGCCAGTTCAGCAAGATGCTTAATGTGCGGAGTGTATATTGGCCCATGCGCAATGGTAACAGTAATTTGACAAAGTGGTATCTGGAAGACAATATACGCTGGACCGAAGACACAAAGGATATTGCTACGGTGCCTCGTCTGACAACGCTTGACAATGCGAACAATTTCCGCAACAGTACGCAGTGGCTTGAAAACGGTTCTTATTTTAAGCTGCGCAACCTGAATATCTATTACAATTTGCCGGACAAGTGGGCTAAAGCGATGAAAATGGATAAATGCCAGGTATATGTCAGAGCCAATAATCTGTTCTCGATCGATCATATAAAGTATATGAACTGCGAGGACCTGACGATAAACTATCCCGATATGACTTCCGTCTATTTCGGATTGAACATTAACTTCTAAAGAACAATGCTATGTTAAGAAAACAATTGATTTATATACTGATGTCTTCCGTCGGCCTCGTTTCCTGCAACTATCTCGATTTTGATGAGTCGCAGGGAATGGACAAGTCGGACGCTTACGGCTACTTTAACAATGTTACCCGGCTGGCTTCGGCTGTTTACCGTGAGGTTCCGGAAGATTATGGAGTGATCAGTAATGCACTTCGCGAATCGGCTACGGACAATGCTGTATACACTTGGAGCAGCAATGCCGTATATAAGATTTATTCGAATGCCTGGAGTCCTATCAATCTGGTAGATGACAAGTGGGGAACGTATTATGGGGTGATTCATGATGCCAATTCGTTTCTTGAAAATTATTCGGAGGACAATCTGAAACGTTTTGAGTGGGATCCCAACTATGAAGACAATCTGGCAAAGACCGAGATGTACAAGCATGAAGTGAGAGTCTTGCGTGCGCTGTATTATTTTGAACTGGCCAAACGTTACGGAGATGTGCCTTTGCTTACTCGCACTTATTCTCTTGATGAGATAAATTCGGTTACAAAAACATCTTTTCAGGATGTGATAGCCTTTGTTGCTGAAGAATGTGCGGCCGTGGCGCCGGAATTGCCTTTAGACCAGGCGGACTTCTTTAATGAAACAGGGCGTGTGACCCGCGGGGCTGCATTAGCTATCCGTGCTCGCGCATTGCTGTATGCGGCAAGTCCGCTCTTTGCCGGAACGGGCGACGCTTCCGCAAAATGGGAGGCGGCGGCCAAGGCTGCGTACGATGTCATTGGGCTGGGCAAATATTCCCTGCCTTCCATTGCTTCCGACCCGCTTTACAATGCAGAAGGAGGAAACATTGTGCTGAACAGTCCGCAGCTGATTTTCTGGACGGAAAACAATGAGGACAACACGTTCGAGGCGAACAATATGCCTATAGGATTTGAGGGGGCTGAAGGAGGAACAACTCCGACACAGAACCTGGTAGATGATTTTGAGATGAAGGATGGCACACCGTTCGACTGGAACAATCCTTCGCATGTGGCGAACATGTATTATGACAATGCAGGCAATCCCACTCGCGACCCTCGTCTGTATCTGACTGTTATCGGTGACGGGATGACTTGGATGGGTGTGCCGGTTGAACCACTTGCAGGCGGAAGGAATAGTGCTTCGATAGATGGAGGAACTCTGACGGGATATTATCTGAAAAAACTGATGAACGAGAATGTATCGCTCGATCCTGTTACGCCCGTGAAGAAATATCACCATTATCCGGGTTACCGTTATGCGGAAGTGTTGCTCAACTATGCAGAAGCAATGAACGAATGGCAGGGTCCGGACTATACGGACGAGTATTGTGTGAAGTCTGCGCGTCAGGCACTTAATGAAGTGCGTGCGGCAGCAGGAATGCCTGCGGTAGTGGCTTCCGGCCAGGCGGAGTTCCGTGAAAAGGTGCGAAAGGAAAGACGCATTGAACTGGCTTTCGAAGACCATCGTTTCTGGGACATCCGCCGGTGGAAAATAGGTGAGGTGGTGCGTAACATCTATGGTATTGAAAAACTGAACAACGCTTATACCCGTGTACAGGTGCAGACCCGTACCTGGGAGGACAAGATGTATCTCTATCCGATACCTCAGAATGAGGTGTTTGTGAACAGAAATCTCACCCAGAATCCGGGATGGGAAGTTGCGGAATAAAAAAGAAAGTAGCGTATGAAAAACAGAATAATTCTCGGACTGTTCCTGTGCACGCTTGTTATCGGGTGCAAGGACGATGATTTGAACATGGACAGGATTTATGTGACCCATGTGAAAGAAAACGTATACGAGGGCTATCAGCTGGTGTGGTCGGAGGACTTTTTGGGTGAAGGCCTTCCGTCCGCTTCTTCCTGGACAGCCGAAGAGGGATATCAGAGGAACAGCGAACTGCAGGACTATCTCAATGATGTGTCTGCGGTGAAATTGGATAGCGGAAAACTTGTGTTGAGAGCATTTGCTGATCCCCATTACGGAACGAATGCCTATACAGGCGGAGCTTATCATTTTGATTATTCTTCGGGATCGGTCATTACGCGCGACAAAGTTTCATTCGAGCGCGGACGGATCGATATATCAGCAAAGATTCCCGTTGGAAGAGGCTTGTGGCCCTCCATCCGTCTGCTTCCGGCTACCGATGAGTTCCCGGGTGAATATGCGGCTATTGATTTGATGGAATATGTATGGGGTGATGACGCGGCGCATTCTACGGTAAAGTCTGCCTTCCATACTTCGCAGACCGAAAGCGGCGCTTTGGAAACATTGCCGGAGGCAAGTACGGCGATGGATGCCTTGGACGAACAGTATCATCTTTATTCATTGGTATGGACCAAGCGTCAGATGGATATTCTGATTGACGACAATGTGGTAGTTTCCTATGCAAAGGAGGATATGGATGCCGGAGCAGATGTATGGCCTTTCGACCAGCCTTTCTATTTGGCAATCAGTTTGGCTGTAGGCGGAACTGAAGGCGGAAACTGGGGCGTGGACACATCGGTTTTTCCTGCTGAGATGAAGATTGACTATGTGAATTATTACCAGCTTGCAGGTGATGAGCCTGATGAAGAAGAGGAAGAAGAAATCTTCGTCCCTGTTGAAGTTGTAAAGAACGGCAGTTTTGAAAGTGCATTTGATGCAGGGAAGGAGCCGGCAATCGTACAAGATAATTTGTGGACGGATTTTTACGCTCGTGCAAACACATGGTCGGTTAAGGGGCCTAAGAATAATACAACGCTGGAAGTTGTGGAAGAAGATGGAGGGCATTCCTTGAAATACGCTACAACAGCTCCTAATAAATGGCAGACATTCTTGCGTTATCCGATGCAGAATGTGTCGGCTGGCAAGTATCGCTTGAGTTTTTATGCTAAGAGTGACCGAACTGAGAAATCGCCATTTTATGCTTATGTCGCTTTTGCAAGCACGGAAGATAATCTTGCTTTTGCAACTAATAACAAATGTCCGGATTTGTTGGATTGCATTTATATTGATGAAAATGGCACGCAGTTTGTAATAACTAAAACAAATGCAATAGCAGACGGTCAGGCAAAGACTTTGTGGCCTGTCTTGACAGGAGAGGCCGGAACGGAATGGACCTATTATAGTGTGGATGTAGATATTCCGGAAAATCAGTTGGTTATGGTTGGTGTCTATATGCATGAGGTATGGAAGTACGAAGAGTCTGATGCCAGCACGAACAAGTCGAGCTTCGTTGGCAAGGATACAAAACCGGTTAGCTTCTGGCTTGATGACGTTTCCCTGAAAACAGTTGACCCGTCAGAAGAATAAATTTGACCGCTCATTTTTCCGGAGATGTACTGATATCTCCGGGGAAATGGGCCGGGAAAAAACATTAACTTTATAGTGAAAACTTTAAGAACAAAAGAATATGATGCGATTGAGATATTTGTGTATCCTCTGCGGCTCTGCCTTTCTTTTGGGCGGACTTTCGCAGACGCTTGTTTCATGCAGCGATGAAGACCCTATAACGCAGGAAACTCCTCTTCCCGACGAGGGGGAAGAACCCGAAACTCCAGACCCTGCTTTTGTGGAAATGTGTCAGACGATGATGGGAAGAGTGAAGGATGAAAACCTTCCTTCTACTCCCACGGGAGCCGATGCGAATGCGCAGAAGTGGATGGGGCAGATCACGGAAAACGGTTCGTTTTCAGATATAGACTATTCTTCCACCGCCTATACTCCCGAATGGGTTCCCTTGCAGCATGTGAGCCGGCTCAAACCGATGGTACAGGCCTATGTGACAGAAGGAAGTTCGCTCTATGGCAACGAGGATTTGTATAATGCAATAGTAAACGGTCTGACTTATTGGAATGCGGTGCGTCCTGCAAGTGATAACTGGTATCACAATCAGATTTCCGTTCCGCAAGATGTATGCGTGCTTCTTATATTGATGCGCTATGGAGCAACAGCTCTTCCTGAAGATTTGGAGAGTGACTTGCTCGAATGGTTTGTAGAAGATGGGGGAAACCCGTCGGAACAGACAGGAGCCAACAAGTCGGATGTCGCCCTGCACTGGTTCTATCGCGGATGCTTGCAGTCGGATAAGGAAACAGTAGATTATGCAGTGTTTCATACATTCCGCCCGTTAGACCAGGTGAATCCGGGTGAGGAAGGAGTACAATACGACTATTCTTACTTCCAGCACGGAGCACAGCTTTACATCGGAGGTTATGCTCCTGTAATGCTTAGTGGGGTGACTCGTTTGGCAACTTATACTGTAGGTACTGACTATCGTCCCACGGCTAACCAGTTGCGTACGCTCCATAGCTTCGTGTGCGACACTTATCTTCCGAGTCTTCGCGGACATGTACAGTTTTTCAATGTCGTGGGAAGAAGCGTGAGCCGTGCAAATGCGCTCAATTGTACTACCTTTACCCGCACTTTGGAAAAATTGAAACAGATTGATCCGGAGCATGCGGCTGATTACGAGCAGGGAATTGCTCTGCTGAACGGAAGTGCGGATTACACTTCTCAGTCCGGCCGCCTTGTCTATCATTATATTGGTGACTATCTTGCTTATCAAGGTCCTGACTATTCTGTGGGATTGCGTCTTTCGTCTAACCGTACTTCCCGTTGCGAAAACGGTAATCTGGAGAATCTGAAAGGATATTTTATGAGCGACGGTTCGCTTTCGCTGGGTGTAGAAGGGGATGAATATTACAATATCTTCCCTGTGTGGAACTGGACACGTGTGCCAGGAGTCACTTGTCCGCAGGTTAGCGAAATACCTTTGGCTGCCGAATGGGGCGTACGGGGAGAAGCCGACTTCTGCGGAGGATTGTCCGACGGAAAGACCGGACTGGCCGGATTCCGCTCCATTTATAAGAATGACGGGCTGGATATGTCAGCGCGCAAGGGATATTTCTTCCTTGATGGCCGTATCGTATGTCTGGGAAGCGATATTCAGGCTGCGATGTCAGATCCGATCAATACGGCGGTTGAACAATGCCTTGCAGAGGGAGATGCGGTATATTCTGTCGGAGGAGCGGAAACAATGGTCGCTTCCGATGTTACAGATCAGCCTGTAGATTATATCTGGCATCGGAATGTAGGTTATTTCTTCCCTGTTGAACAGAAAGTAAACATAACGAAAGGAAGCCGTTCCGGCTCATGGTTCGACATCAACGAATCGCAGAGCAAGAATGCTGTAAGCGAGGATGTATGCACTATCTGGATCAATCATGAAAACCCTACAGCTGAGGCTCCGGCTACGTATGCTTATATACTTGTCCCTGGCATCGGAAAGTCGGCTATGCAAACGTATAACTGTAATGTGGACATTATCAGCAATACGGCGGATGTGCAGGCGGTGAGTGACTCTCGTGACGGAACGGTTGAGGCCATATTCTATAAGAAAGGAGAGATAAGTCTGGACGGGCTGCTCATTACGGTGGACAATCCGTGTGCACTGATGGTAAAGAAATCGGGTGAAACAGCGTTTGACGTTTCTGTTTCGGATCCGGCACGCAATCTTTCCACATTGACCGTAACGGTAGAAAAGAACCGCAAATCTCAGTCATATACATTCACTTCGCTCAATGAGGAGAGAGCTTATCGTGGGCGGACACATACTGCACAGATTGTGCTTGATTGACAGCATTGAGGTTTTATAGCGTCTTTTGAAAAGGGCACGGAGATATAAGCGTCTGCTTTCATTCTCTGTGCCTTTGTCTTTCTTTTTATCTTGCCCCCAAGTCATCGTACGAGCTTTGCAGTATTGCCTTGCCGCGGAGTATACGGTTCTTGTCGGCTGCCGGACGCTCCAGTATCGGGCGGTCGGCATTCACGTCGAATAGCGTGACTCCCGTACTGTCCGCAAAGGCAAACCCTCCTCCGAAAGTCCAGTAGGCAAAAGGATAGGTGTATTCTTCTCCCAGCACGTTCCGGCTGAAACTGAATTCTTCGTGGCTGATTCCCATTTGAGCCAGCAATGTGGCGGCCATGTCTGTCTGGTTCATGATCTTGTTTACAACCATCGGCTGCTTTATCGCGCCTCCCAGCCAGAGCATCGGGATGCGGTGAATACGTTCGTCCTGCGGATGTCCTTCTTCCGGATAATAGAAGCCATGATCGGGCAGGCAGACTATCAGCAGGTTGTCCCATACCGGAGTTTTGCGGATGCGTTCAACAAACCGCCCCAGACAGTCATCGGTGAAAGCGAATGCGTTCGGACGTGCTTCTTCCAGCTTGTGAAAAGGCACCTCAAACGGTTCGTGGCTGCTCAGGGTGAGGAATGCCGTGTGCCAGGGAGATTCCTTGCGCCCGATGAGCTGGTCATACAGATAATCGAATGTGATGTCGTCGTTTACTCCCCAAGCATTTTGCCGCTGGCTGGACGGAAAATCGATGTCAGCCGTCAGATGCTGGTAGCCGCTTCCCAGCAGGTAGCTTTTCATGTTGGTAAAGTTGATGTCGCCTCCATACAGAAAATCCGTGCGGTAGCCTTCCTTCGCCAACTTTTCGGCAATGGAAGGAAGCGTGCGGCTTTTTGCCGGTATTTTCATGACAGACAGATCCGGGAAGCTTTGGTATCCGCTGAACGTACAGATAGTGCCTCTGTCTGTCCGGAAACTGTTTGCGTAGCATCGGGAAAACCAGATCCCTTCCTTGGAAAGCCGGTCGATGTTCGGACTGGCGCCTTTCACTCCTCCCAGCGATTCCACCATTGCTCCTCCGAACCCTTCCATCAGTATGATCAGTATGTTGGGGCGTTTGGTCTTGAGCAGTTCCGCCGTGTTTTCACCTTTGACCGGATACAGTCCGTTGAACAGTGAATCGCGTTCTGCTTCTCCGAAGTAATTGAACTGTTCTGCATAGTCTTTGGTTTTGCTGACCGATGCCAGCAGGCTGAAAGCCGGATTGACTGCGGAATGGTTCAGAAACTCGTCGTTGCAGTAATATACCTGTCCGATATTTGAAGTCGACTCGGTCACTCCGCCGCGAATGATGAGGAAGATGATACCTCCTGTGAGTATCAGTCCGAAGCTTCCCCATAATTTCTTTGCGACGGCTGGAAGCATACGCGGTGTGATTCGGTACAGAATCCAGGTGCCCAGTCCCGAAAGCAGCAGGATGCAGAGGATTCTCAGGATGACGAATCCGGCGGAAACGCTGGCCATTGCGTTTTGTGGAGATTCGAGATAGAAGAACACCGAAGCGTCCAGCTTGAAGTTCCAGAACGGATAGAGGGACATGTCGCCCATGAAGATGAGTGATATGAGCAAGGCAATCAGTGCATAATATCCTGTCAGTATTTTCCGGAGCGGGAACTTCTTGAACCACACGCTGATCAGTGTGACGAGCCATGGAAGCGCAATCAGGTAGCCGGTTACGGCTGCGTCCAGGCTTGCTCCGTGCCACATGACCCGGAAGTATTCGGCCAACGGCACTCCTCTTCCCACGCTGTCGTTGTAGAGCATAAAGAGCGGTTTCTGGAAGATGAACAGCAAGAGGGCTGTTGCGAAGAACAGGCCCAGATAAAGGAATCTCTTTTTCATATAGATACTATACAATTAAAAAAGGAACTCCCCTCAACTTCCCCTTGAAGGAGATTGGAGGGGCAGTTATTTTCTTCCGAAGTCTGCGGGTATTTCTCCCCACCGGTCAGTTTCCCATTTCAATACCGGACAGTTGGTGCTGTTTTCCTTAAGCCATTTCTCCGCCCGTCCGATGAGCTGGAACAAGGCTTCGGTTTTGTCTGTACGTTCCAGCTTGGTCTTGCATTGCTTCTGTTTCACCCAGTTTAAGGCGTTTCTGCTGTCCGAATAGACGGGCATCTGCAGATTCTTCTGTTTCAGCAGGGCGAGTCCGTGGACAATGGCCAGAAATTCACCGATGTTGTTTGTCCCGTAAACCGGTCCGTAGTGAAAAATCTGTTCGCCGGTGGCTAGATAAACACCTCGATACTCCATAGGTCCCGGATTGCCGCTGCATGCAGCGTCTACAGCCAGGCAGTTGGTGTTGAATCCTTCAGGAAGCCTGTCGGCGAGAGGCGGCGTCTGGGCTTGAGCTCCCCAATGCAGATGGGCAGGTTCTTCCAACGCCCGTTCGGCCTCTTCCTTCGTGCTGAAAGACTTGTACATGGCTCCCTTGAAGCCTTTGATCTGCTGTTGGCAGTCCTGCCACGAGGAGTATACCCCCGGGCAGACGCCTTTCCAGACAGTATAAAATTTGGGCTTTGCCATTGTTTGCGGATTACATGCGTTCGGGAACTTCGATTCCCAGCAGTCCCATGGCCAGCTTCACCACTTTCCCTACGTTCTTGCTCAGCACGAGGCGGAAAATCTTGCGTGCCTCGTTTTCTTCACGCAGGATGCTGAAGTCGTGGTAGAACTGGTTGTATTCTTTCACCAGATCATATGCATAGTTGGCAAGGATAGACGGATTGTAGTCTGTTCCGGCCTGCTTTACGATGGCACGGAAATCAGCCAGTTTCTGTATCAGTTCCTCTTCTTTTGTATTGAGCTCTATGTCAGCGGGAAGCGTTTCGGGCAGGCTGATTCCTGCTTCGGCAGCTTTGCGCAGAATGGAACGGATACGTGCGTAGGTATATTGTATGAACGGACCTGTATTCCCGTTGAAGTCGATCGATTCCTTCGGGTTGAAAGTCATGTTTTTGCGTGCGTCCACTTTCAGGATGAAATATTTCAACGCTCCGAGTCCTACGATGCGTGCCACGTTTTCTGCTTCTTCCTTGCTCAGTCCGTCCAGCTTGCCCAGCTCGGCACTGGTTTCGCGCGCCGTTTCGATCATCGTTTCCATCAGGTCGTCTGCGTCGACAACTGTACCTTCACGGCTCTTCATTTTGCCTTCCGGCAGTTCTACCATTCCGTAGGAGAAGTGGATAAGGTCTTTTCCCCATTTGAATCCCAGCTTGTCGAGCAGGATTGACAATACCTGAAAGTGGTAGTTCTGTTCGTTTCCTACTACGTAGATCATCTTGTCGATAGGATAGTCTTCGAAGCGCATCTTGGCTGTTCCGATGTCCTGCGTCATATAGACCGATGTGCCGTCGCTTCTCAGCAGCAGCTTCTGGTCAAGTCCTTCCGGAGTGAGGTCGGCCCATACCGATCCGTCCTCCTTGCGGTAGAACAGTCCCTTTTCAAGTCCTTCAAGCACTTTCTCTTTACCTTCCAGATACGTCTGCGATTCATAGTAGATCTTGTCGAAGCTGACTCCCATCATCTTGTAGGTTTCGTCGAATCCGGCGTATACCCAGTTGTTCATCTTCTCCCAGAGCGCACGCACTTCCGGATCATTTGCTTCCCATTTGCGCAGCATTTCGCGCGCCTCTTTCATCAGCGGCGCTTCTTCTTCGGCTTTGGCTTTAGCCTGTTCGGCGTCCATTCCTTCCGCTTCGTATTTAGTTTGAAGTTCTTTCACCTCTGCTTTGTAGTGCTTGTCGAAAGCCACGTAATAGTCGCCGATGAGGTGGTCGCCTTTCTTGCCTGAGGATTCCGGCGTTTCTCCGTTGCCGTATTTCAGCCATGCCAGCATTGATTTGCAGATATGGATGCCCCGGTCGTTCACGATGTTTGTCTTTACCACTTTGTTCCCATTGGCGGCCATTACGTTTGCCAAAGCATTGCCCAGCAAGTTGTTGCGCATGTGTCCCAGGTGCAGCGGCTTGTTGGTGTTGGGCGATGAATATTCGATCATGACCAGCGGAGCGTTTGCCCCCGCCTTCGTGATTCCCCATTCTGCATCGGCGTCAATATGGTTCAGCATTTCAATCCATATTTGCGGTGCAATGGTAAGATTCAGGAATCCTTTTATCACGTTATATGCCGCTACGGCAGGTTCGTGCTGTTTCAGGTACTCGCCGATTTCCTGAGCGGTCTGTTCAGGGCTCTTTCTTGACATCTTCAGGAAAGGGAAAACCACCAGCGTAAGATGTCCTTCAAATTCTTTTTTCGTCTTTTGCAGTTGCAGCGTTCCCGGAGCGGCTTCGCATCCGTAAAGTGCTTTCACGGCATCCGCGGCAGCGGCAGCCAGTCTGTCTTCTATTTTCATCGTAGTTATATAATTTGTTTGTCTGCTTGTTTTTAGAGAGAGCAAAGATACTAATTTTTAGTTTCCCGACCTCCCCTTGCCGTTCATTAATTGCATGTGAAGCGAAATTGTTGGCCTATCCTGTTGGAAGGAGGGAGTATCTTTTTTGTTCATCCGATGAAAAAGGGGATTTTTTGTGGTAAATTCAATCTCCAGTCTAGAGATGCAGATCTCCAACCTGGATATATATATCTTCAGCCTGAAGATGCATGTCTTTAGCCTGAAGACAGACTGTTTTGCTAGAATCGGCAGCTTTCAGAGCCTGATGAACATTACTTTATTGGAAAATTAAGAAACTGTTTTGAATTTATCGTGTGCTGATTTGGGATGAGTTTTTGAGGCATTTCCGTTTGTGTGATGAGGAAGATAGCGGGCTATCTGACGAAGAACAGAAGCGGAAAAGACCAAAAAATAGCCCAAAGCACACACGAAAACGAATACATCAAGCCAAGAAAAACTTTTTGGAGAAATTCAAAACAGTTTCTAAAACGGCAGGCTCTTGCATCAGCAATTCCGTTCGAGCCGGCATGGTGTCGGATACAGAGAGTATCGTGCAGTCGCCTGTTTGTGTCTTTTGGAGCTCAGATACCCTGTGGAAACCGACAGGCTGCTTGCCGGTTCTGCTCATGTTCGCTCCATGTATAAAGGCCTTATGCGTTTTTTCTCCATTCGGAGGGGGACATGCCCTCCTTGCTCTTGAACTGTTTGCTGAAATGCGCGAGGTCGGTGAATCCCACCTGTTCGGCAATCTCCGCAAGATTTCTCCGGTTGGAGAGCGACATTTTGATTTTGGCTTCTTCTATCCGGAGGTGGTTGATCCATGTGTTGAAGTTCAGTCCGTAGGTATTATTGATGAAGTTGGATACATATGTCCGGTTGATGCCTATAGCCTTGCTGAGATGCATGATTGTGATTCTTGGGCGAAGGTAGTGCTTTTGTTTTTTCCATTCTGCCAGCTTCTCTTCTATCTTTTTGTTTGTTGCAGTGTTATGTATCATCGTCCTTTCATTAAAAACAGTTCCAAGTTACAAACTTTAAACCTTTTGTGAAAAGACCGAAAAACACGTTTGTGGATATTGTGTTTTTATATTGTACTAAGTGGGCGAAAAATGTATTTATTTGGTGTTATTTTATGTTTCAGTGATAGATGAGCGTTGACAGGTATCCGTCAGAGAACATTTCATTCGCTATATCCTGCAGTTCTTCCGGAGTAAGTGCTTCGATGCGCCTGAACACTTCTTCTTTTTCTTCGTATCTTTTGTAATGAAGAAAGCATTTTCCCATGTCAAGGGCGTTGTTCTCGAAGTTGTCGCCTGCTACGCCTATCTGGCCGATGATTTGCTTTTTCGCTGCGTTCAGCTGGTAGGAAGTCATAGGCTTCTCGCATATTTTCTGAAGTTCCTTATGAACCAGCTTTATGCATTTTTCTTCATCTTTCCTGTCGCAGCCGAAATAAATGCAGAATGCTCCGGTGTCAGTGTAGGAGGTAAGGTTTGACTCTACGTTATAAACCAGTCCCCGCTGCTCTCTTAGCGCGATGTTCAGTTTGCTGTTCATCCCGGGGCCTCCCAGAATGTTGTTCAGCAGATACAGGCCTGTACGCCGTTCGTTGTGTGCGTCATATCCTCTGCCGCCAATCATGACGTGCGACTGGTGGGTGTCTTTGTTCAGTATGCGCTGGCAGGGGGAATAAGGGTGCGGTGCCGTGCGTTTGACTCTTTCTTCCGGTTGAGGCTGTATTCCGGCCAGTGTCATTATCTTTTCCATCGTCTGCACGACTTTGTCGAACGGGATGTTTCCTTGGACAAAGAACACCATGTTGTCGGGCCTGTAGTACCTGCCGATAAAGTTCAGCGCATCGCTGCTGGTAAATTCACGCAGCAAGTCGGGCTTCCCGAGAATGTTTCTTCCCAACGGATGGTCGGGGAATATCAGTTCCTCGAAGTCGTCGAAAATCAGCTCCGAGGGACTGTCTTCGTAGCTTTGGATTTCATCGATGATGACTTCCACCTCCTTGTCTATCTCATTTTGAGGGAAAGTGCTGTTGAAGACAATGTCTGTCAGCAGTTCGGCTGCCCGGCTGAAATGTTCCTTTAGAAATGCGCTGTAGATAACAGTTTCTTCCTTGTTGGTATAGGCGTTCAGATCACCTCCCACAACTTCCATCCGGTTGAGTATGTGCCAGGCGTGGCGTTTTTTTGTCCCTTTGAAAATGAGGTGTTCCACAAAATGTGCCATGCCTTGTTCTTGAGGCAATTCGTCGCGTGTGCCCGCATCTACTGCGTATCCGCAATAGGCCACATCTGTAGGGCTTGATGAATGGATGATTTGCAGTCCGTTGGGCAGTATGAATGTTGAAACTGGCATTGTTCTTTTTTGCTTATTCGGTTTGACTTGGCAAAATTACAACAATAGTTATTGTCTTTCCTCAAAAAAATACAGATATTTGCATTGTATTGATAAATTGAAAGAAGAACAAGAATGGATAAGATTGGCATATTCTGCTCCGCTTCCGACCTGATAGCACCAGTGTATAAGGAAAAGGTTGAAGAATTGGGCGTCTGGCTTGGGCAGCACAAGAAGCGGGTGATTTATGGCGGGTCAAACACGGGGCTGATGGAAGTTGTCGCGCAGGCGGCGAAAGCGAACGGGGCGATGCTGATGGGAATTGTTCCTACAAAGCTGGAAGACTCGGGGAGGGTGAGCGATTTGCTCGACATTAACTTTCATGCCGTGAACTTGAGCGACCGGAAGGATCTGATGCTTCAGGAGTCTGATGTGATGGTGGCTCTTCCCGGGGGAATCGGCACGCTGGATGAAATTTTTCATGTGGCTGCTTCTGCTTCGATCGGATACCACAACAAGAAGGTAATATTATATAATGTAGACGGGTTCTGGGATGAAATGCTGCGTTTCTTTGAGAAACTCGGGAGGCTTCATTTCACTCACCGTTCCATTGATAACTATATTCTGGTGGCCGGCTCTTTTGACGAACTGGTTGCCATGCTTGACAAATAATGTAATTTATATAATCTGGCTTATGATTCAAACTACTATTAAGGAACTGTTGCAGCAGGAAGCTCAGGCTGTGTTGAATATACCGGTGACCGACGCATATGAAAAAGCGGTGTCGCTGATTGTGGAGCAAGTGCATGAGAAGGGTGGAAAGCTTGTGACTAGCGGCATGGGAAAGGCCGGTCAGATAGCGATGAATATTGCTACCACTTTCTGTTCTACCGGAATCCCTTCTGTCTTTTTGCATCCCAGTGAAGCTCAGCATGGAGATCTGGGCATTCTGCAGAAGAATGATCTCTTGCTGTTGATTTCTAATTCGGGGAAGACGCGCGAAATTGTGGAGCTGACCGAATTGGCGGCAAAGCTGGATCCGTCATTGCGTAAAATCGTTATTACCGGAAATCCGGAAAGTCCGTTGGCGCACGTTGCGGATATCTGTCTGGCAACGGGACACCCCGATGAAGTCTGTTTATTGGGCATGACTCCCACCACATCGACCACGGTAATGACCGTAATCGGTGACATTCTGGTGGTAGAAACCATGAGGCGTACTGGATTTACGATCGAGGAGTACAGCAAGCGCCATCACGGCGGTTATCTGGGCGAGCGTTCGCGCGAGCTGAGCAGATAATAAAATATTAGAGGTATATATAGGGAAGGATGTGCCGGGAGGTGCATCATGGACTGTTCTCAGTTCGGGCAGCAGTCTGTGGATGCATTCCTGTCATATCCTTCTTTTTTTGTGCTTCCACTTTGGCTGTTATACAATGAAAAAAAGGTGCCTTGCGTTGCAAGTTTAGCGGATGGGGAAATGAAAGGGCAATGCTTGATGAATATATTTTTGCAACTTGTATATATATTTTAGCTTTTGGCGGTGGATGGTTGTCGTGACATTTTGATCGTTATATCTTTATTTTATTGAAAAATGTAAATGATTTGTTTTTCGTTTAAGTCCGAATCTATGGCTTTTTATTGTTTTAAATCACTGGATATAGTGTGTATTTTACTATTAAAAATAAGTTTAACTGCGTTTTGTTTGTTGATTCGTTATATATTTCTGCTTTATTTGTAGAAATGGGAATTTGTTTATGAAATGACATATTTTTTGTATTTTTCTTGTTTTTATAAATTTTAGTATATATATTCGCAGCTGATTGAATGTTAATATTTATAGAGTTTATGAGAAGATGTTTAATTTTTTATTTCTATCTGTTGATAGGAATTGGGTGGGCGATGGCTCAGTCCTCAAAAATTTCGGGGATTGTTGTATCTTCGGAAGACAATGAGCCGATAGTAGGTGCCTCAATCATGGTAGAAGGGACCAAGACGGGTACGATTACAGACATTGACGGACGTTTTACCTTGAATGTGGCGGAAGGGGTGAAGTTGCAGATAAGCTACATCGGAATGAAGACTACGGTCGTGAAAGCAAAAAAAAATATGGTAGTCAAGATGGAGTCCGATTCGGAAGTGCTGGGCGAAGTGGTCGTTACAGGTATGCAGCGAATGGACAAGCGTTTGTTTACGGGTGCTTCTTCTAAGATCTCAGGAGAGAATGCTAAACTGGATGGTGTTCCTGAAATCAGCCGTGCGTTGGAGGGACGTGCAGCCGGTGTGTCGGTGCAGAATGTGTCAGGAACATTTGGTACGGCTCCTAAAATCCGTGTGCGTGGTGCTACGTCTATTTATGGTAGTTCCAAACCTTTATGGGTGGTGGATGGTGTGATCATGGAGGATGTTACTGAAGTGGATTCAGATGATCTTTCATCGGGTGATGCCGTTACGCTTATCAGTTCTGCCATTTCAGGTCTGAATGCTGATGATATCGAAAGCTTTCAGATCTTGAAGGACGGTTCAGCCACATCTATTTATGGTGCGCGTGCTATGGCCGGTGTGATTGTTGTTACTACCAAGAAGGGTAAGGCTGGCACGAATAAAATAAGCTATACGGGCGAGTTTACGATGCGCTTGAAACCGAGCTATCGTAACTTTAACATTATGAATTCACAACAGCAGATGGATGTGTACAAGACTATGGAGAGCAATGGATACTTAAATTTCTCGGATGTGTATCGTGCTTCTGATAGTGGTGTGTATGGAAAAATGTATCACTTGATTAACGATTATAATTCTACTTCAGGCTTTGGTTTGGCAAATACACTTCAAGCCAAAAATGCTTATTTGCGAGAGGCGGAATATCGTAATACAGACTGGTTTGATATATTGTTTAATAATAGTGTATCACAAAACCATGCCATTAGTATGACTAGCGGTACGGAGAAAGCATCGTATTATACTTCGCTGAGTGTTATGAACGATCCCGGGTGGACAAAGCAGAGCAAGGTGCAGCGTTATACAGCGAATATCAATGCCACATATAACATTTCCCCTCATCTTATTCTGAATCTGATTGGCAATGCTTCTTATCGTAAGCAGCGTGCTCCTGGTACACTCAGCTCTACACTGGATCCGGTGAGCGGTGAAGTGAGGCGTGACTTTGATATCAATCCGTATTCGTATGCATTGAATACGTCACGTGCGCTTGATCCGAATGAATATTATGTACGTAACTATGCTCCATTTAATATTCTGCATGAACTGGACAATAATTATATGGATTTGGACGTGGTTGATATGAAATATCAGGGCGAATTGAGATGGAAGCCTGTCAGGAAGGTGGAATTGGCTGCTCTTGGTGCTTATAAATTCTCAACGACTACGCAGACACACAAGATTACAGACTATTCAAATCAAGCATGGGCATACCGGGCTATGGATGATGCTACCATGCGTGACGCCAATCCGTGGCTTTATACAGATCCGGATGTAGTGAATTCGTTGCCTGTTTCCGTGTTGCCGGTGGGCGGTTTTTACCAGGAAACCAAGTATACAATGCGAAGCTATGACTTCCGCGCAACAGTAAGTTATAACGACACATATTTTGACAATCATATCTTTAATTTCTTTGGGGGTATGGAGTTGAACGCAACTGACCGTAGTCATACATGGTTTAATGGCGTGGGAATGCAGTATGATATGGGTATGCTTCCAAACTATGATTATCTGTTCTTTAAACAGGGAAAAGAAGAAAACAGCAATTATTATACAGTGACGGATACGCGTACCCGTGATGTAGCTTTCTTTGGAACGGCTACTTATTCTTACAAAGGAAAATATACGTTCAATGGAACTGTCCGTTATGAAGGTTCCAATAAGTTGGGAAAGAGCCGTTCGGCCAGATGGCTTCCAACATGGAACATATCAGCAGCATGGAATATGCACGAAGAAGACTGGTTCGAAAAATTACAGCCGACATTATCCAATCTGACATTGAAGGCTTCTTATTCATTGACTGCAGATCGCGGTCCGGCAGATGTGTCTAATTCGCGCGTGATTATACAGGCTTACAATCCTTACCGTCCGTTTGCCAGTGTGTCTGAATCAGGTTTGCAGATATCTGACTTGGAAAACAGTGAACTGACCTATGAAAAGAAGCATGAACTGAATATTGGCGCAGAAATAGGTTTCTTGAATAACCGTATCAATGTGGCGGCCGATTGGTATAAACGCAATAATTACGACTTGATTGGTATTATTAATACGATGGGCGTAGGAGGGTTCACGAGCAAGTTTGCCAATGTGGCAAGTATGGAGTCACATGGATTTGAGTTTACATTGTCGACACGCAACATTGACACGAAGGATTTCAAATGGAACACAGACCTCATCTTTTCGAAAGCAAAGAATGAGGTGACAGAGCTGGAATCCAATGCACGTGTCATTGATATGATTTCGGGTGTGGGTTTTGCATTGCAAGGTTATCCGGTTCGTTCCTTGTTCTCTTATGATTTCAAGGGACTGAATGAAGTCGGATTGCCGCAGATTGTGGATGAGCAGAATAATGTCGTTTCGAGCGGTGCCACCATTAACTTCCAGGAACGTGATATGAAAGACCACTTGATTTATGAAGGTCCCACCGATCCGACAATTACGGGTAGTTTCGGTAACGTGTTCACTTATAAGAACTGGAAACTGAATGTGTTTATTACTTATTCTTTCGGTAATGTGGTTCGTCTGGATCCGGTATACTCGAATGAATACTCGGATTTGGACGCTACTCCTAAAGAGTTTATCAATCGTTGGACTCTTCCTGGCGACGAGAAGCTGACTACAGTTCCCGTCATTGCTGACAAGCGTATGAATGAACTGGATCCTTACCTGAGCCGTGTATATAACGCTTACAATTATTCGACGGATCGTATTGCCAAAGGTGATTTCATCCGTATGAAAGAAATTTCATTGACCTATGACTTCCCGAAAGACTGGGCGAACAAGATGAAGCTGAGCAATCTGTCGCTGAAGCTTCAGGCAACCAACTTGTTCCTTATTTACGCTGACAAGAAGCTGAACGGGCAGGATCCTGAGTTCTTTAATACAGGAGGTGTGGCTGCTCCAGTACCAAAGCAGTTTACTCTTACTTTAAGATTAGGTATTTAATAAAAACAAGAATTGTATGAAAAAGTATATATTATTAAGTAGTGTTGCGACAGCCCTTTTATGCTTTTCTTCGTGTGAAGATTTTTTGGATACTTTACCAGACAATCGTGCCGAAGTGAATACGGAAGAAAAAATTACCTCACTGTTAGTGTCAGCTTATCCGGGTGCTTATCCTGTGGCAATGTTCGAAATGGCTTCAGACAATACGGCCGATAACGGAAGTTTGTATGATGTCGAAACACAGGCTACTGAGCAGGCTTATCTGTGGCAAGACATTGATGCGGACACCGATCAGGACTGTCCTCAGGGACTTTGGGATGAGTGCTATACTGCGATTGGAGCAGCCAATCAAGCATTGCAGTCAATTGAAGAGTTGGGTAATCCTAAGAGCTTGAATCCGCAGAAAGGCGAAGCTTTGATATGCCGTGCGTATGCGCACTTTATTTTAGTCAATACTTTTTGTCAGGCTTATAACCCGGGAACTGCTGCCGATCAGTTAGGTATTCCTTATATGACTGAGCCGGAAACGACTGTAAGTCCTACATATTCTCGCGGTACATTGGCTGAAACTTATCAGAAAATTGATGCAGACATTCAAGCGGCATTGCCTTTGATAGACGATAACCTGTATACTGTACCGAAATATCATTTTAACATGAAGGCCGCCTATGCTTTTGCCGCTCGTTTTTATCTGTTCTATGTGCAGGAAGACAGGTCTAATTATGAAAAGGTTATTGAATATGCGAATAAGATTTTAGGCAGTAATATGCAGGAATCATTGCGCAGCTATTCTGAATTGACGGTTTATACTGACCCGGATAATATTGGTGATGCTTATATTGATGCTTCTAATCCAGCTAATTTGCTGATTACTACTGTTTACTCCTCATGGCCTTATATTTATGGTCCATGGAATCTAAATTTGCGTTATGGAATGAACCGAAGCGTGTGTGAAGGTGAAACTTTCTTGGCAAATGCCCCATGGGGAACAAACATCGCTTTCCGCAGGATGATTTATAATCCGGAACAGAAAATCAATTTCCCTAAATACATGATGTATTTTGAGTATACAGATAAAGTAAACGGTATCGGTTATCGTCATGCTGTTATTGTACCTTTCTCTACTAATGAAACGTTGCTGTGCCGTGCAGAAGCTTATGTAATGAAAGCACAGCCGGATTATACCAGTGCTACCGCTGATTTGAACAGCTGGGCATCTTGTATTACAATGTCAGGAACTTCAAATCTCACAGAGTCGCAGATTGAAGATTTTTATAACGGCATTGATTATACTCCGGTTCCGTTGACCTCTGATGGAGCTAGAACAGTGAAGAAGCATTTGAATCCGATCTTTCCTTTTGCAGATGTGAAGCAGGAGAATTTTATCCACTGTATTCTACATGCTCGCCGTATGGAATGTATTCACGATGGCTCACGCTGGCTGGACATCAAGCGATATAATATTGAGATTTCACATAATCGTGAGGGATTGGATCCTGACGTGTTGAAAGCAAACGATTTGCGTAGGGCCATTCAGCTGCCGCAGGATGTAATCAATGCGGGACTGGAAGCTAATCCGAGATAAACACCTTTAAAAAACTTGTGTATTATGAAGATTATAAGAACATTTATCATAGCTGCCCTATTGGGAGTAGGGTTCACTTCGTGCAGTGAGGATGACCTTAATCCGACGAGTATTTTTGATAGTACTACAGAACCTGTACGTAATGAGTTTGACCAGTGGATTTGGAAAAACTATACAGAACCTTACAATATTGAGTTGAAATACCGTTTCGATGACAAAGAGTCGGATATGGATTACAATGTTATTCCGGCAGATTATAACAAGTCTATCGCACTAGCCAAATTGGTGAAATATCTTTGGATGGAGGTTTATGAGAAATTGGCGGGGAAAGAGTTTCTATGTACTTATTGTCCTAAGATTTTTCATTTTGTAGGTTCGCCCGAATACGAAAAGTCGGGAGGCTCTATGGTGCTTGGTACAGCCGAAGGTGGTTTGAAAATTACGCTGTTTAATGTGAACGCATTGAATGTAAGCAGCTTGGATCCGGAAATACTGAATGAATGGTATTTCAAGACAATGCATCATGAGTTTTCCCATATCCTGCATCAGACTAAAAACTATTCCACTGATTTTAATGATATCACAGCAGGAAAATATTATGGAGCAGGTTGGGTGAATATTAATGATGCAACAGCTCGTCGGGACGGATTTGTAACCGCCTATGCGTCAAGTGCAGTTGATGAAGATTTTGTGGAAACAATCGCCAATTACATCGTAAAGTCAGATGCAGAATGGCAGCAGATATTGAACGAGGCCGTTTCTGTAGATGAAACTGGAAATCCTGACTACAGCGGGCGTGATGCAATCCTTCGAAAATTGGAGATGGTGACGCAATATCTTGCGGATTCGTGGGGGTTGGATATTCAGGCTCTTCACGAAGAGGTACAGGAACGTGAAACTCATATTGACGAATTGGATTTAGTAACATTAAACTAATAAGAATGTAATATGAAACGACTTTTATATATACTGATGGTAGTTTGTGTGTGTTGTCTGACAGCCTGTACACCGGAAGAAGATGAAATCTTTGGCCAGACTTCAGCACAAAGAATCAATGAAAAGATGAGTGAGGAACTGGCGGTGTTAACTGCTGCTCCTAATGGTTGGCTTATGGAGTATTATCCTTCGAGTGCACAGAGCTATGGAGGGTATAATGTACTGGTGAAGTTTACAGAAGACGGCAATGCGACGGTGGCAGCAGATATTATCAATTCTCCTGCGGCCACTTCAACCAGCACTTTCCGCTTGAAGGAGCAAGCCGGTCCGACGCTGACGTTCGATACGCTGAACGAAATTTTCCATATCTTTTCAGATCCAAACAACAGCCTTGGAATCGGGAATGTAGGGCTCGGTATGGAAGGCGACTATGAGTTCACCATAATGTCGGCCACTGCGGAAGAAGTAGTGTTGAGAGGCAAGAAAACGGAAAATACGATTGTGATGACTCCTATGCCGGAGGATGTTTCATGGGAAAGCTATCTGACACAGATACAGCAGATAGAGGCTGCAAGCAACCAGTATTCATTGTATAAAATAACATTGGACGGAGTGGAGTATTCAATAGCGCGTACCTATCGTACGCTTTCTGTCAGCCACATGGAAGAAGATGAAACTGTTACCGAAACATTCTCATATATCCAGACCCCCGACTCATGGAAGTTTTATTCTCCGCTGACTTTGGGCGACAAAACATTCGACGAACTGGTTTATGATGAGTCAACAGGGTGTTACGGAGCGTCTGACGGTGCCTTCGTGATGGAAAATGTGGTTCCTCCGTTGAATCAGGCGTTTGTTAATGGATTATGGTTTGTTGCCTACAGCCAGTTGGGAAGCTATGCGCAACTGTATTTTGATCAGGTGAAGGATCTGTATGCTACAGATCCAAATCTGACTGGAGAACAGCTTTATTTCTTTGCCATGGGTACTGAGGGCGGCCACTTCGGTGCTTATTTCGGAAGTTTGGCCTCAGGAGGTTATTATGCAGGCCAATTGTACTATAACTATTCACTTGAAGGCGATGATGTGATTGCGATGCAGTTTGCAGTGGATGGAGATAACAATGGAATTTTCTATCATAATGTAGGATTTGCTTATCTGCTGATGCCTTTCGGCTATTCATCTCCTGTCACGTTTAAGGTAACGGCTGATAATGCTGGTTCTCCGACAACTATTACGTTGACGGATCAGAATAATCCGTACAACGTGATTACTTTGACACAAGAACCTGTATATTTCCCGTTTGACAATTAACAAGTTGCAATAACTAACAATAAAAATAACCTCTCTTAAAAGTTTGACATAAAACTTTGGGCGCAGTCGGTCTTGTGAAAAATCGGCTGCGTTTTTTGTGTGCTCTGGGAAAGACAGGAGGATAAGCCGGATAACTGATGAAGTTGCCGGCACAGATTTTATGTTCCAGCTACTTGGACTGTAGAGTCTGTGCTGGTATTTCTGAAAAATGAGAGTGTAAGAGGAGAGATGCGTTTCATATTCATAACCTTTTCTTGTCAGAAATGAAGAAATGATTACATTTGCAACATCATTTGATTGTGCTTAAAATTTAGTTTGAAAGATGGGAAATTTACTTGTTTTTGGTCTCGGGCTGACCGAAATACTGGTCATTGTGCTTATAATACTTCTTCTGTTCGGTGGACGGAAGATCCCTGAACTGATGCGCGGCATAGGAAAAGGCATAAAAGGCTTCAGGGATGAAATACAGGAGGGAGAAAAGCATACGGACAAGCATACGAAGGACGAATAAGATGGAGGAGCAAACGGAAATGACTTTTTGGGACCATCTGGAGGCTCTTCGGTGGATGATTCTTCGCTGCCTGATCGCTTTGGCTATTTTTCTGGCGGCCGGTTTCTTTTTTATGCCTTATCTTTTCGAGCACGTGGTGATGGCTCCCTGCCGGGATGATTTCTTTTTATACAGGGCGATTGCCGGTCTGGCTTCGTATACGTCTGTGGTTCCGGAATTTCTGAACAAGCCGTTTCATGTTGAGGTGATCAATATCAAGCTGTCGTCACAGTTGTTCATGCACTTTACCCTTTCGTTCTGGCTGGCATTCCTTTGCACCTTTCCATACCTGGTTTACGAGGTGTGGAAGTTCATTTGTCCGGCACTCTACAGCAACGAGAAACGGGGTATCCGTGCGGCATTCCTTTTCGGGACTGTCATGTTCTTCATCGGCTGTGCAGTGGGATATGCCATCGTTTTTCCGATGACTCTGCGCTTTCTCTATACTTATCAGTTAAGCCCTGACATATCCAATCAGCTGGCTCTTGATTCATACATGGACAACTTTCTGATGCTGATTTTCATGATGGGGATCGTATTTGAACTTCCGCTCGTGTCGATGCTGCTTTCGCGTTTGGGGATTCTTTACCGCTCTTTTTTTTCGAAATACCGCCGTCATGCGATTGTTGCCATTATGATACTGTCTGCCGTCATCACTCCTTCTACCGATCCGTTTACGCTGATGGTGGTATTTGTGCCGATTTATATTCTGTGGGAGTTGAGCGCATTCCTGGTGCGGGCGAAAAAGAAGTAAGCATACATCCGTGGATGCTATTCCAGCACCACGCTTCTCACATTTACATCTGTGTCGTGTAGAAATACGGATGCCGATTCGCGGAATTTCTCTACTGACTCGGTTGTAAGGAACTCGCAACGGCCGTTGTGCGAGCAACGGGCATTCATGTCTGCGTGGCGGTGCAGGTAGTCTTTCAGGCTCTCGGCAACCAGTTCCCCTTGCGATATCAGCCGGATATGCGCTGGCGTATACTGCCGGATCTTATCTTTCAGCAGCGGATAGTGCGTGCATCCCAAGATAATTGTGTCTATCTGCGGGTCCTCGTTCAGAAGCATCTCAATATACTTGCGCACGAAGAAATCCGCCCCTTCCGAACTGTATTCGTTATTCTCCACCAGCGGTACCCACATGGGACATGGAACACCTGTCACATGTATGTCGGGAAATATCTTCTTTATCTCCAGTGGATATGATTCGGACTTTACGGTGCCGGCGGTTGCCAGCAGGCCTACATGACGGGTGTTTGTGACATTCCCTATATATTCTGCTGTCGGACGTATGACTCCCAGTACCCTTCTTGTCGGGTCCAGATGAGGCAGGTCGTTTTGCTGGATGCTTCGAAGTGCTTTGGCTGAGGCTGTGTTGCAGGCAAGTATTACCAGCGGGCATCCCAGTTCGAAGAGTTTCTTCACCGCTTCGAGTGTGAATTCGTATACAATCTCATACGAGCGTGTCCCGTAGGGAGTGCGTGCATTGTCGCCCAGATACAAATAGTCATATTGGGGAAGAAGTTCGCGGAATTTTCCGAGTATGGTAAGTCCTCCATAGCCGGAGTCGAATACGCCGATGGGGCCGGTCTTCTGAGCAGATAGGGGAAACATGGGCAGTGTATCTGAGGTGTAATGGATAAAAAGAATGTCATTTCGAGGGCTAAGACTCGAAATGACATTTATGCTGTATTACAAATCCGTCTTTAGTTTGCCGGAGCTGTTGTCGTAGCAGCGGCCGGTGTAGCCGGTGTATACGGAACGGCTGTCAGGCTGATGCCCAATTTAGTCTTGATATCGTTTGTAATGTCTTTTACTTCCGTTTCGTTGATATAAGGAATATCTGTGCGGTTCAGGTCGAACACCAGCGTGTATGCTCCTGACTTTCCGACTTCCTTTACGGCATCTTCCAGCTTCTTGTAGATCGGGTCCATCATGTCAGTGTATGCTTTCTGCAGCTGCTGCTGAGCATCCTGCTGGAACTGCATGCCTTTTTCGCTCAGTTCCTGCAACTCTTTCTGGCGGCGTTCCTGAATATTCTGAGGCAGGTTCTTCTGTTCTTCCTGATATTCGGCATACTTTTTATTGAATTCGTCTGAGGTTCTTTTGATTTCATCTTCATACGTTTTCTGCATAGCCTGGATGTCAGTTTGCGCTTTTGCAAACTCCGGCATGACAGAAATTACATCCATCGATTTATAGCACGCAAATTTCTGTGCAAATACGCTCATCGGTGCGACAAGCAAAAGTAAAAAAGCAATTCTCTTCAACATAATTCTAAGTTTTCTATTTTGTTATTTAATTAATTGCATGTAGCAAAGTACCGCCTGCAAATTTATAAAATTAATTTGAATATCCTAATCTGGCCAGCACTTCATTGCTGATGTCAATGCGCGGCGAAGCGAAAATCATGCTTTGAGCCGATGCACGGTCAATCACAGCGTCATAGCCTTTTTCCGTAGCTATGGCTTTTATGGCATTGTATACGTTGTCCTGCAACGGGCCAAGGAGCTCTTTCTGCTTTTTCATCATTTCTCCCTGTGGGCCGAAATATTGCTGGCGCAGTTCGGCGGCTTCCTTTTCTTTGGCCACTATCGCTTCTTCTTTTGCCGTGCGCTGTGCAGCGGTCAGCTTGTCGGCCGTATTCTGATATTCCTCATAAAGCTTTTTCGCTTCATCAGCTTTGGCGTCAATCTGCTTCTGCCATTCTTTTGACAAGGCTTCCATCTGCTGGTTAGCCTGGCTGAACGCAGGGATCTGTCTGGAGATAAACTCCATGTCTACCAGTGCGAATTTTTGTGCCATTGCCGTTGCCATGCAGGCAATCAGGAGCAAGGCTGAAAAGATACATCGTTTCATTATCATATCATTTTAGAATTCTTGTCCGATGATGAAGTGGAACTGGCTTCCGCTATACTGCATCGAACCGTTGATTTTGTCGAAACCGTATGCCCAGTCAATACCCATCATACCGATCATCGGGAGGAAGATGCGGACACCGAATCCGGCCGAACGTTTGAGCTTGAACGGGTTGAAGTCGGTTACGTTGTTCCATGCGTTACCTGCTTCTACAAATCCCAGTGCATAGATGCTGGTGGAATTTTCGAGCATAAGCGGGTAGCGGAGTTCTGCTCCCAAGCGGATGTAGGCATATCCCTCATCGCCGTAGGGTGTGAGCGCGCCGTTTTCATAACCTCTCAGGGCTATCGTTTCGGATGCATAGTTGTAGCTGTAGCCCGTCATACCGTCACCTCCCACATAGAACGTTTCAAACGGAGAGCGTTTGTACTTGTTGAAGTGTCCCAAAAGTCCGAATTCCGTGCGGGTCATGATGACCGGGCATTTCTGGATATCCATCAGCGCAGTATACGTTTTGGCTTTGAATTTCCATTTGTGGTATTCAATCCATTTGAACATGCTGGCTGCCTCTTCGTAGTTATCTCTTCCGTAAGTCGAATAGTCTTTCTTGCTGAAGAGCGAATACGGCGGCGTAATCTGCAGCGAAGCCGAGAACTCGGAACCGCGGCGCGGGAAGATCGGGTTGTCTGTAGAGTTGCGCGCCAGTGTCAGGTTCAGGCTCAGGTTGTTGCAGTTGCCTGTGTTCATATAGTCGCCGTTGTTCAGGCGGATATAGAGATAGCTCCAGTCTTTCAGCATAAAGCGTTGATAAGAAAGTTCTGCCGACAGGGTGAAGTAGTCGTCTGGCCAGCGCAGACGTTTTCCCCAGCCAACCGAAATGCCGAACATCTTAATCGACTTGTCGGGGTCGGAATACGATCCGTAGTTGTCGTAATAGTTTCCGTAGCCTCCGTAATAGCCGTATCCGCTCAGCATATTATAGTAGTTGTTCATGTATGCAGAGTTGTAATACTGGCTGCTTACGTCAGTCTGGATTGAATAGAAGGCAGAAACGGAGAACGAGTTCGGCCGTTTTCCTCCGAACCAGGGGTCGAAGAACGAAACGCTGTACGACTGGTAGTAGCGTCCGTTGGTCTGTCCGCTGATGGTCAGTGTCTGTCCGTCGCCTTGCGGAAGAATGCCTCTGAAGTTGTTGTTCTTTCTGAACAGGTTGGCGAACGAGAAGTTGGTGAACTTCAGGCTCAGCTTGCCGATGACACCGGTCTGTCCCCATCCGGCAGAGAATTCTACCTGGTCGTTCGCTTTCGATTCCAGTCCCCAGTTGATGTCTACCGTTCCGTCCTGATAGTTCGGCTGCACGTCGGGCTGGATATTTTCAGGGTTGAAGTGTCCCATCTGCGCGATTTCGCGGTAGGAACGTTCCAGTGCTTCTTTGCTGAACAGGTCTCCCGGACGGGTACGCAACTCACGGCGGACGATGTTTTCATACAGCCGGTCGTTTCCGTTGATTCTCACGTGACTGATGCTTGCCTGCGGTCCTTCGGTTATACGCATTTCCAGATCGATGGAGTCGCCGTCGATATTCACTTCCACCGGGTCGAGGTGATAGAACACATAACCGCGGTTATAGTAGTTGTTTCCGATGGCGTCTTCATCATTTGAAATACGGTCGTTGAGCAGCTTCTGGTTGTATACGTCGCCGCTCTTCATGCGCAGCTGCTCGTTCAGCAAGTCTGACGGATAGACCTTATTTCCTACCCATGTGATGTTGCGGAGGTAGTATTTCTGTCCTTCATAAATCTTCATGTATACGTCAACGGTCTTTTCATCGTATTGCGAAACGCTGTCTTCCATGATTTGCGCATCACGGTATCCCAGCTCATTGTATTTTTCAATAATCTTCTGTTTGTCTTCTTCATAACGCTCCTCGATGAACTTCTTCGGGCGGAACAAGTTGATGAGCTTTCCTTTCTCGTTGGTTTTCTTCATGGTGCGCTTCAGTTTCTTGTCAGTAAGCACCATGTTGCCGTCGATGGTAATCTTGTGTACCTTCACTTTGGCTTTCTTGTCGATGTTCACGTCAACGTAAACCTGTTCTGCGTTTTCCGGGTCTTCGCGCTCCACGATGTTGACTTCCGCATTCTTGAATCCCTTTTCGTCGAAGTGTTTCTTGATGAGGATTTTTGCGCGGTCCACCAGATTCGGCGTAATCTGCGTTCCCTTTGCCATGCCCAGCTTTGCCATCAGATCTTCCCGTTCGCTCTTCTTCACCCCATGAATTACGATGTCGGTGATGCGCGGACGCTGTTTCAGCTGGATTGACAGATAAATTTTGTTGTCTTCTATTTTGTCTGCCAGAATCTTCACGTCAGAAAAGAGTCCGTGGCGCCAGTATCTTTTTACGGCTGATGTGATATCATCTCCCGGCACAGTGATGGTTTGTCCGACAGCCAGTCCGGAAATGCCTATCAGCACATAATCTTCATAGTTCTTGACTCCGCTGACCTTGATGTCGGCAATTTCGTATTTCTTTGGAGTTCCGTTGTAGAGGATTACCGGTTTCTGTCCGACTTCCGTAGAATCATTATCTTGCGCAAATCCTTTTGCCGTGAACGAGGAGATGCAGGTAAAAATCAATAAGATGAATAAAAGACGGTATCGCATTGTTTTGTTTTATATTTGTTCACTGATTTTGCCGAATCGGCGTTCTCTTTTCTGGTAGTCACAGATTGCTTTATATAATTCTTCTTTGCCGAAGTCTGGCCAGAATGTGTTGCAGAAGTACAGCTCTGAGTAGGCGCATTGCCACAGCAGGTAGTTGCTGAGCCTGATTTCTCCTCCCGTGCGTATCAGCAGGTCGGGATCCGGCATATAGCTGGTGCTCAGATGTGCGTCGATGGTTTTGTCTGAGATGTCTTCAGGTTTCATTTTTCCTTCCTGCACCTCTTTGGCTATCTGTCGGGCAGCTTCTGTCAGCTCCCATTTGGACGAATAGCTCAGGGCCAGCGTGAGGCACATGCCCGTGTTTCTTCCTGTGCGTTCTATACATTGCTCCAGCCTTGTGCGCACATTCTGGGGGAGCTTTTCTTTTTCTCCGATGATGCGGAAGCTGACGTTGTTTTTCATGAACGTTTCTTCTTCTATCGAGTCCATGAGCAGGCTCATCAGCGCCGCCACTTCATCGACCGGGCGGTTCCAGTTCTCAGTCGAGAAAGTATAGAGCGTAAGGTATTTCACTCCCAGCCGCGCAGCTTCTTCGGTGATGACATGCACAGTTTCTGCTCCGGCCTGGTGGCCGACGGTGCGTGCCTCTCCGCGTGCTTTTGCCCAGCGTCCGTTGCCGTCCATGATGATGGCTATGTGCGTTGGGATGCGGTTCATGTCTAGTTGATCCTTATATGACATTGTTCATTCAGTTTTCATTTGCGTTCAGTTACCATTTGGGAGCGAATCCTAAGCGGTTGATCCGTCCGCGGCTCATGTTTCCATTGCCCCAGACAATCCAGATGAAGTTGTCGGAGTCTGCGGTCGCCGAGTAGCTTCCGTAGTCATAATATCCTTTGAATGTTTCAGGAAAATACATGCATTCTGTTGTCTTCCACCACGTAAGTCCGTTGTCGGTTGAATTATAGAAGAAGTCGAAAGCCGTATGTGAACTGTTTGCTCCTCCAAATGCATATAGTTTGCCGTCATAGTGTATCATAGAGATATTTTCCAGATTGGGCATTGCCTGATTCTGCTTTATTTCAGTCCATGCGCTTTCGCTTGACAGGCGTTGGAACACAAGTGCAGAATCTGTTTCAACCTTGCTGTTTACGAGAATGGTTGTGCGTGTGATTCCGTCGTTGTATGAGAGCGGTTCGGAATAAGATGAAATCCGGCCTTCCGCATTTCCGAATATTGCAGTTGCGGGGCTGTCGCTTGTCCATTCCAGGCTGCTGTTGAAGTATCCCACTTCGCCGTCCTTAACCGCGTAGAATCTTTCCAGTTTGTCGTCAGGGGCAACCAGAAGCGTAAGGCCTGTGATGTCTGCTTCCTCTGCAAACTGATTGGTCGCCGGGTCAAGGCTGTATAAACTGTATGGGTCATTTCCGCTTAAGAAGTAAATCTTCCCGTTCCATACTTTTGCCGATTCGGTTATTATATCGGCAGGAACGGAAGAAGTAAGTTCGGTCCATTGGCTTGGGTTTCCGCTGCTTGTTGTTGTATACCAGACGGATGTACTTCCGTTGCTTTCTCCGAAGACATAGATGTTTTTGTCTACGGACAGGGCGGTTTGCTTGTCCAGACTGACATGTTCGCTGAACGACAGGTCAGTAAAGTCTTTCCATGCGATGGTATCCGGTTCCATCTGATGCACGTTGAGCTTGACAGTGTAAGGTCTTCCCATCGAACCACTGTACATATATACTTTAAACTGCAGAGGCTCGGTAAAGTCGATTGAGTCGGTCGAAGACCAGATCGTATCATTGGAAGAACCTTTCGGGCGGTATACCAGAATTCCCGTTCCGCTATCGTAAGTGATGCTTGTCACTACCTTATCTATATATGTTCCAACGGGAAAAGAATCTTTATTCTCGATAGTGCGGTTTATTTGGTCGATTGTAAACGGATATTCGGAACAGTTGATCGTGTCTATATATGCACTGTCCTCTCCGTTGCTGTCTTTACCCATCCGGTCAATATGGAGCGTACCCACAGAAAATCCTGTGATGCTGCTTTCCGGGTCGTACAAGATTTGTTGCTCCTCGCTGTCAAGACATGAAGTCACTAAGGGAGTTGCCGCAATGAATGCCGCAATCAATGGCAAGAGTCTTATTTTCATTTGCAAATGAGTTCTAATTATTTACAAGTTGCAAAAGTAGAAAGTTTTTTCTCTGATTGGTACTTTTAAGGCAAGTTTTATATAAAATTATATTGTAGAAGATGGTTTCATGAGGTATTGCGAAACTTTTTTTCATTCGTTTTCTGTGTTTATGATAAAATCAAGATGCGTTTGTTCTTCAAGTGTTCGTTTCCTTTGCTTGGACAGACTTTATATTTCCTTTATCTTTGTAGAGATTTGCATCAGACGATTAATCTTTAACAATAACTTTTATGAAACGGATTTTTTATGTGTTTTTGTTTCTGCTGGCAGGTGTCTGCACTTATGCCCAGCAGGCCAAGTATGTGTTCTTCTTTATCGGAGATGGAATGGGGGTGAATCAGGTGAATACGACCGAAATGTATCTGGCGGCAGGTCAGGGGCGTATCGGAGTTGAGAAGCTGATGTTTGGAAGCTTCCCCGTTGCAGGTATCGCCACATCCTTTTCGGCCTCGAACCCCATAACGGATTCCGCAGCCGGAGGCACCGCTCTGGCCACAGGCTCGAAAACTTATAACGGAGCGATCGGCGTGGATGCCGGCAAGCGTTCGCTCCGGAGCATTGCCACGCGCGCGAAGGCGAGCGGAAAGAAGGTGGCTGTTCTGACTACGGTGGGAATCAACCATGCCACTCCGGCGGCTTTCTACGGGCATCAGCCCGACCGCGGCATGTATGATGAGCTTGCGAAAGAGCTGCCGGCCAGCAATTTCGACTTTTTTGCGGGAGCCGGAATCTTGAGGTCGGGAGATAAGGCTGTTTCGCTGGAGCCTGTCATTGAGGAGGGCGGATATGCCATTGCGCACGGTATGGATGAATATGCGGCAAAATCGGTTCAGTCGGATAAAATCCTTCTTTTGCAGGAATCCGGAGATGATGTGAACAGCCTGCCTTATGCGATAGACCGGAAGAATGGGGATATGACGCTGGCGCAGATGACTGAGGCTGCCGTCGGCTTTCTGATGAAGGAGAAGAACAAAGGCTTTTTCCTGATGGCGGAAGGCGGAAAGATCGACTGGGCATGCCATAATAATGATTTGGCTACGGTTGTAAAGGAAGTGATTGACTTTGACAATGCCGTGAAAGTGGCATATGAGTTCTATAAGAAACATCCGAAAGAAACATTGATCGTGATTTCTGCCGACCATGAAACCGGCGGACTGGGAATGGGCATAAGCGGATATACTCTGAATTTGAAGGCACTTGAAAATCAAAAGGTATCTCAAGAAGAACTTTCGCGGCGCATTACGGATCTCCGCCGAAACAAGGATGTCAGTTGGGAGCAGGTGAAGGCGCTCCTTTCTGAAACGATGGGATTCTGGACGGAACTGCCGCTGAATTGGTCGCAGGAGCGTGCATTGCGTGATGAATACGAAAAGTCGTTTGTGCAGCATAAGGTAGAATTTACCGAAACGTTGTATGCCCGCTCTGAGTCTTTGGCAGCTGTTGCCCGTAAAGTGATGAGCCAGATTGCCAGATTGGGCTGGACCACGGGAAGCCATACGGCCGAATACGTACCCGTTTATGCTGTAGGGGCAGGCTCGGAGAAGTTTATGGGCAAGATGGACAATACGGACATTCCGAAGCGCATCGCTGAAGCCGGCGGGTATAAATAAGGAGGTTCGGATTTTCCCGATGTGAAAGCCGTTGTTCTGTGTGCGGGAGGCAAAGCCGGATTTCTAGTTAGAAAAGTTGGTCTTCAGGTTAAAGACATGCAGCTTCAGCCTCGAGATGTACGTCTTCAGTCTGGAGATTTATATCTCCAGCTTAGAGATGCAGATTTCTCCGAGAATGGCCGCTTTTTTTCCATGAGTCGGGCAAAGAAACTTTCTGATAGGGAGAGCAGACCGTTCCCCGTTTATATCGGATGTGCGGTGTTGAACGTTTGAATGCCGGCATAACCGAAAGGCGCAAATCCGCTGAAGAATAGATTGTCAGCGGGCTTGCGCCTTTTGTTTGTTTTCGGTTTGGGGCTTGTCAGACGCTTGCCTTTACTTGCGTATGAGGTATCTGATTACGGCATAGCCGCCGGCAATTTGCAGCAGCATCCCCGGTATGCCGATTCGGAAGTCCTGAACGGCATCATAGAAATTGCCAGTCATGGCCCATTCGCCTAATGTTCCCAGAATTTGATAAGTGAGTACGACTGCAAGCAGAAGGGGCAGGGTGATTTTCCGGAAGCGGCGGGCGGCATATCCTGCGGCAATAGCCAGGATCACTGATTTCAGCAGAATGGCTGGAAGTACGGCAGGCATAGGCATGCCGAACAGCCATGAATTGAGCAGCGGTGACGCAACGGCAGTCAGCAGTCCGGCTTTCCATCCGTATTTGTAGGCTCCAACGAGGGTGAAGAAATAAATGGGCAGCCATGTTGTTCCTCCCTGAGGCATCAGGTGGAAGAGTTGTGGAAGAACAAGGTTGCCTGCAATGAACAGCAATGCTGTCAGGTAAGTTTTTACATTGTTGTAAGGCAATGAATAAAGTTTTACAGTTGTTTCCATAATAACAGTGTTTTATTGGAGGTTAGAAAAATAATTGTCAGTTTCTGGAGTTCCGGTACTCGTTGGGTGACATCCCCGTAATCTGCTTGAAGATGTAGCAGAACCGGCTGACGTTGGGGAATCCCAGCAGTTTCGCTACCGAAGCAGGGGTGTTTTCAGACTTGGCCAGCATCTGTCGGGCAGCTTCCAGCCGTTTGAACTGTAGATATTCGTCCAATGTCTTTCCTGTCACGAATTTCAGAAGGTCGTTGAAATAGGCGGCAGAGAGATTCAGTGGAGTCGCGCAGTATTCCGGCGTGGGGAACTTTCCTTCCTGCATCTGCCCCGAAGCGATATAGTTGTCGATGAAGCTGTTGAACTTCTTTATAATGGCCTTGTTCTTTTCCTCTCTGGTGATGAACTGCCGTTCGTAAAAGCGCGAGCAATAGTCGAGCAGCAGTTCGATCAGGCGTGATATCAGCGTGCTGCTGTGCGAGTCGATGTCGTGGTGAAGTTCTTGCCCGATGGCATCGAAGCAGCGTGCAACGGTCGATTTTTCGCGCTGTGAAAGATGAAGAGCCTCTTCCTTGCGGTAGAAGAAGAACGTATAGTTGTCAATGTGGTTGTTTAATGTGGTCCGGAACAGCAGGTCGGGGTGGAATGCCAGCAGCAGTCCCTTGTCCGGCAATGTGTTTTCGGTGTTCATCCGAAACACTTCGCCGGGCGTGAGGAACACCATTGTGGCATTCGAGAAGTCATAATCCCTGCGTCCGCAGCAGTTGCAGTTGTCCGTGCAGTCCTCGATCAGCAGAATGGCGTAAAACTCGAACTTTACGAAATTCTCTTCAAAATCGGGATTCTCCAGGTTGATGAGGCTTGCCTGCGGATGCAAGGTCTTGCTTCCGAGGCAGCGGTTGCATTCGCACACGTCTTTTATGTCTAAAATATCATTCACAGTTTTCATCTCAAACAGATAAAACCCTATCGTTATTTTGCAGTTACAAAAATAAGGGGATATTTTGGAATATGCATTACCAGAATTACTGATTAAACAACCTTGCTTACAGAGTTTCTCGTTTTTTCACGCAAGGAATCGGGATTTTCTGTAAATGGGGTTGTTTTTTCAGTAATTTATGTACGCTCCGCCTGGTTCAAATGCCTTATTTTTGCAATGTTCCAGAATGGAAAGCGGACTCACGCAAATGGTCCGCCAGATTCTTCATAGCTCTGACGGAGAGATGTGCCAGACTTCATCGGTATGATGATGCAGGTGACGGTTTGGCACGCTCTCTTTTATTATTCATTGATTTAATTTGATTTGATTTTATGGGTTTGCAAAAACGTTCTGTTGTTGTGTTTGCTTTTGCATGTATCGTTTTTCCGGAAATGGCGTTGGCGGAAGAACCGGTTGATTCGCTTTCTTTTCAGAAGGTGCTTCCTTTGGATGAGGTCGTTGTCACCGGCACGCGGAATGAAACAGATGTTCGGCATCTGCCTATGACGGTTTCTGTTGTCGGGCAAAACCAGCTCGCCCGCCGTTACCAGCCTTCTGTCCTGCCGGCTCTGGCTGAGCAGGTTCCCGGGCTGTTCGTTACCAGCCGTGGGGTGATGGGCTATGGCGTGTCGACCGGAGCCGCCGGCGGACTCAGCTTGCGGGGAATGTCGGGAAGCGCGCAGATGCTGGTGCTGATTGACGGGCATCCGCAGTATATGGGGCTGTTCGGCCATCCCATTTCCGATTCGTATCAGACCATGCTGGCAGATAGGGTGGAGGTGCTGCGCGGTCCGGCTTCTGTGCTTTATGGCTCGAATGCGATGGGAGGAGTCATTAATATCGTGACAAAGAAGAAACGCGAGGATGGAACAGATACACATATTAATATAGGTGCCGGTTCGTATGGAACATTGCAGACGGAGGCTGTAAACCGGGTGAAGAAAGGACGGTTCAGCAGTGTGGTTTCCGCTTCGTATAACCGTACTGACGGACATCGGGCTGATATGGGATTTGAACAATACGGCGGCTATGCCAAACTGGGATATGATTTCACAGACAACTGGAAGCTGTGGGGAGATGTAAACGTAACCCATTTCAACGCTTCAAATCCGGGAGAAATAACTTCTCCGCTGATTGACAACGATTCGCATATTACGCGGGGTATGGCTTCTGCCATGCTGGAAAACCATTACGGGCGTACTTCCGGAGCGTTGAGCTTTTTCTATAATTGGGGTCGTCACAAGATAGACGACGGTTATCACCCGGGCGAACAGCCGCAGGAATCATTGTTCCATTCAAAGGATCTGATGATGGGAGTGTCATGGTATCAGAGTGCAGAATTGTATGAGGGAAACCGCTTGACCGTGGGGATTGACTATCAGCATTTCGGAGGCGAGTCGTGGAATGAGGTGATTGCCGACGGAAGCCGGGTGCTGGGGGTGGACAAGAAGCAGGATGAATTTGCAGGCTATGTGGATTTCCGTCAGGATATCGGCGCGTGGCTGTCGTTGAATGCAGGAGTACGTGTTGACCATCATTCGCATGTGGGTACGGAATGGGTTCCGCAAGGCGGCCTTGCCTTTCATCTCCCGAGGCATGCAGAGCTGAAAGCGATGGTGAGCAAAGGCTTCCGCAATCCGACTATCCGCGAAATGTATATGTTCCCTCCGCAGAATCCGGATCTGATGCCTGAACGGATGATGAACTATGAACTTTCATTCACTCACCAGTTGCTGGACGGTGATTTGAGGTACGGTGCCAACTTGTATTATATCAACGGAGATAATCTGATCATGACAACCCGTGTGGATGGCAGGCCGATGAATGTGAACAGCGGGGAGATAGAAAACTGGGGACTGGAAGGCAATGTGTCTTACCGCATCAGTCCGTGGTGGAATGTGAATGCCAATTACAGTTGGGTGCATATGGAAAATCCTGTAATTTCGGCACCCGAGCATAAGCTGTATGCAGGAGCGGATTTCCGCAAAGGACGTTGGGGTGTTTCGACAGGGGTGCAGTATATCAGGGGACTTTATACTTCCATTTCTCCGGAGGTTACAGAAGATTTCGTGCTGTGGAATGTTCGTGCCGACTATCGCCTTTGCCGTTGGGCCTCACTGTATGTACGCGGCGAGAATCTGCTGGCGCAGCGTTATGAAATCATGCTGGGCTATCCGATGCCGAAAGCTACGTTCCTGGGTGGAATAAGCATCAGACTTTAATCGTGAATCTGAAGAAATACTAAATATCCATTTGTTGAATGAATTAATTATGTCGTTTATGAAAAAGTTATTCAGAATGTTTTTGTGCGGGGCCTTCGTTTGTATGGCCGTGTCGGGCAGCGCATGTGCCCAGTCGGCAGAAGCTGGGACTCGGAAAACGGAAAGCGGTCTTCCGAAAGTGTATATGTATAAGGATATAAACGCTGAGAATCTGGTAAAGATCTATAAGGCGCTTGGGCGTGAGGCTAAGGGAAAGGTTGCCGTGAAGGTCAGTACCGGAGAACCGGGCGGGCACAATTTTCTGCAGCCGTCATTGATCAAGGATCTTGTGAAGCTGGTGAACGGGACAATTGTAGAATGCAATACGGCTTATGGAGGCGGACGCGCAGATACGGAAAGCCATCTGAAGGCAGCTAAGGATCACGGGTTTACGGCAATCGCTCCGGTCGTAATCATGGATGCCGGAGGGGAGGTGGCTATTCCTGTGAATGGAGGCCGGCATTTGAAGGAAGACTTTGTAGGAAAGGATTATCTGAATTATGATTTTACGGTGATCTTGTCCCATTTTAAAGGGCATGCCATGGGAGGTTTCGGCGGAGCTATCAAGAATATGTCGATAGGCATTGCTTCCTCGAAAGGAAAAGCCTGGATTCATTCCGCCGGAAAGAGCAAGAATCCGGCCGAAGTGTGGAGCAACCTTCCGGCGCAGGATGATTTTCTGGAATCGATGGCCGAGGCTGCAAAAGCCGTAGCTGACCATTGTGGCGAGAATATCCTTTATATCAGTGTCGCAAACAATCTGTCGGTAGACTGCGATTGTGATGCTTCGCCGGAAGATCCGAAAATGGGAGATATCGGCATTTTGGCTTCACTTGATCCGGTTGCTCTCGACCGTGCCTGCACTGATCTTGTCCGAGCTTCGGATGATCATGGAAAAATTCACCTGATTGAGCGCATTGATTCACGCCATGGCATGCATACGCTGGAGTATGCGGAGCAGTTGGGTATGGGCAGCCAGAAATATGAATTGGTAAAGCTTGACTGATGAGAATGAGGCTCTGACATCCGCTGGGAGCCGTGAATGTCAAAAAATACAGGAGGTTGTTTAAAAACCGAAATCCGTTTTGTCTGTAGAACAAAGCGGATTTTTTTGTTGTTCTAAATGCAATGTCGGCGCAGATGCGCGAATTTGGCCGGCAGCTTTGAAATAATGGGGTTTATAACTAGACTGACTAAAAACAAATGGAGAAAAAAAGTTTTTTGAGTGCTTTTATTTGCAGTTTATTTTTGGTGGCCTGTGAGCAAACCGATTGGAGGGATTCTTCAAGAACAGAGCAGGAAGGTTTTGTCTTCCGTCTGCAAACTGCCAGTTATGACAATGCGTGTGTGGAAGAAAAAAGCCGTTCCTTATCTGTACAGAAGACTGACTATGACAGAGTGGAGTGGTATGTGACCGATGATGAGGGGAAAGTGGTGGAGAATCTGAAAGGCATGTATGAGCCTGCCTCGGCGGAACTCCATCTTGAAGGACTGAAAAAGGGAGAGTACAATTTGCTGTTGCTCGGAATCAGAGGACAAGGAGAAGAAGATGGCGCTGTGATTCATCGGTTGCGTGATGAAACGGATGAATGGATAACTTTTCCGTCTGATTTGCGCCGGCCCTTGTCTGCGGAATACTTCTATTCACGGACGCCTTTCAGCGTGAATGCAGTGAAAGGTCCGGCGGGAGAAGAGGAAACGGTCGCCTTCTCCCAGAATGTGATGCTGCGCCGTATCGTAGGGCGTGTGGATTTTTCATTATCTTTTAATAATGTTTATGTGCGCAATGCAGTCGTTTCGCAAAAAGTCAGGCTGGAAGAAGGGCGTTTCTATACCGGCTTGTCGGGCAATGGAAATTATGTCGGCGAAACCGGCAGATTTGCGCAGGAGTTGGATTTGAGTTCCGCAACGTCTTATCTTTTCCTGCCTGCTGTTTCAGGCTCTTCTTTAAGGGGCGAAGTAGAAGTCTGTACGCGCGGTTACCGGGGCGATCAGGTGCGCAGGGTTTTTGTCTTCGACAGCGTGTCTGTATCTGCAAACCGGATCGGACAGATTCATACGTCAGTAGATCATCCCGACGACAGCAAGGGGCTTATGTATTTTACGGAAGAAGCATACAGGGAAGGAGGCTATCAGCGGATTCTGCAGGATAGCGAGCCGAAAGAAGTCTATGCGGATTCCCGGCAGCGTTCGTTCAATACGTCCCGACCGCTTCAGGCAAATGTTGCCGAGGACGGCCGTTTGCATTTACGTTTCTATTCGCCCCGGGAGCTTCGTAAGGTGCTGGTGAAGGCACGGATTCCATCTGCGGAAAATGAGTTCTTCAATCTGGCATACTTTGAATCGTTGCCTGCTTTTGCCGATTTCTATCAGGAGATGCCTCTGCTGCTCCGCGAAGGGGTCTATCAGACAGAATCCGGACGGTATATTACGCTGTCCCGGTTTGAGAAGGAGGAACTTCGGAATATGGAACTGAAGATAGAGGCAGACGATGCTTATTGGGACAAGCTCCAGAAGATTAAACACGGATGGAATGTTTCTTTCAACCTGTATGGAGGTGACCCCGACAAGGCTGACGGCGGACCGGCCGGTAACTGGATGGGCATTCGCCCGGTGCATTGCCGGGAGGCGGTTGCCCTGTTCATTAATTTCACTTATATGATTGATATGCCCGAGCACGAGGAAATATTGCGTGCCAACGAAGACCGCCTTTATGGCAATGGTGGAGTGGGTGATAAGGTGACAGCTGATGTAGTGCTGAAGCAAATGCGCCAGGAGCGTTCGCTGAGTGTGGGTCTGGTTTACACGGGAAACAATGTGTACGGACTGGGAGGCGGCAGTGTGTTCGGCGCATGGCAAGGAGGATGGTTTAATCATTATACAGATACGTATGCGTGTGAGGTGATGTTTCATGAGCTGGGACATGTGATGGGATATTCACACAGCAGCGCGTTTACCTACGGGCCTTGGGCTCAAGAACTGATGAACAGGTTTTATGTGACTCATATTCATGAGATGCCTGTTGATTCTCCCGATTATTTGAACAGTAAGAACAATCCGAACAAATATTAAAAGATGAACCTGATGAAATACAATCTATATTTGATATTCAGTTTGCTGTTGCTGGTTAGCTGTAGTCAGAAAGAGGATGTGGCCGGTGAGTTGCCGCAAGGAACAATAGCGGCCCAGTTGAAAATATCCGGTATGCCGGGCGTTTGTGGCAGTGATGATGCGGAAGTTGATATAAAGGACTTGCAGGGATTCCGTTTCGAGGATGGAGTGCTGGCAGAGGTCTTTCCGTCCTTGGCGTTGGATAAAGAAGGCATGTGTGTTTTCGTTCCGAAAAGAGAGAAGGGAGATCTGTATTTTCTTGCGAATGCCGGAGCTGCTGAAGGACTGGATAAACTGAAGCCGGGCGTATCCTTACTGGACGATTTCATGGAGCTGGAGGTTTCTTTCCCTTCACTGTCACTGGAGGTGCTTCCTATGACCGGCAGCATGGCGGTTGAAGGCAAGCATACGAAAGCCGTATTCATGAAACGCAGCGTGGCGCGGATTGATTTGTCATCGTTTGCCAAGGGAGTGTCTGTAAAAAGTGTGGCGGTGCGCAATGTCTTGACAAACGGCTATATGAATGAGTCGGAGGTTGTCCGTACGCCCGAAACAGACGAGAAGACCGATTTTGAGAAAGTGTTTGAAGATGGCTGTTTCATGAACCGGAGCGAACCTTTGTTTTATATGGCCGAACAGAAGAATGCGGGGCTGGCAGTAGAGATTCTGTTGGACTGCAACGGTTCCTGGCAGCGTTTGGAAGCGCGACTGCCTGAAACGATCAGAAGAAACACGGTTTATGATTTGCAGGTGAGCGGTCTGGGGGCTTCGGCAAAAGTGGATGTCATTGCAGGAGATTGGGAGTCTGGTGACGGAACCGTTTCTGAAAATCGTCCGCTGGGAGTGATTGATCCGTCCGCATCTGAATTGTCCGGCGGCGTGCGGATCAATGCGACAAACGATACGGTGCATGTTCCTTATTATGGTTCTGACTTTCGGCTGGCTTTATTGGGCGAAGAAGGTGCCAGAATAAAAGTGGAGGGCACTGTTGACGGAGTGATTGTGAACCAGACTGCAGCGCGCACTCTGCAAAAAGTAGCTGAAGTGTCAGTTTCAAGCAAAGTGCGTATGCCGGGCACAAAAAAGGAGTACATTTATCTGGATGTATATAGCCGGGACACATATGCTGCAAGAGTTGTGCTTGTCTTTGAGGGAAGTCCGGTGAGATTGGAAGGACAGATCCGTTTTGATTCGGATGGAATATGCGACTTCAACCGCTATATAGACGGTGAGTTGGGGATGATCACATTGCCGGAAGGCAGGGAAATCCGCCTGGAGTTTGCCGGAGATTCGCCCCATTGGATGAAACTGGATCAGAACGAGGAAGGCTCCTGGCGTTTGCTGGGAGGATGGAAACCGAACGATCCGGAGGCGGACGGGCGTGTGCAGGAAGGAAAGATTGTGATTTCCGGTACAGACGGTCTGCATCGGGAAGTCTATACGGTGCGGCGCATCAACTGGGGATTGCCGGTGGTGAACATCCATGGCACATGGTGGTGCAAGTATAATCTGCGCGGAAATGTAAAGCGTTTTGAGGATCAGGTGCTCATCCAGAGCGATCCGGCGACGCAAGAAAATCTGGCGCAATACCTGATGAACTGTAGCGAGAGCGAACTGCTGGCTTTGATGGGGCATCAATATCAGGGAGGAAACAATGACGGACTGCCTCTGTCGCATAACGGAAACAGCTTCTATTATGACGGGATGAAGTCTTCCGGACAGAATTTTGGCACGATGGGTCCGTCTGAAATGGCTCCTGACGGTTACCGGATTCCGAGTTATGAGGATTATGCTTTCTTTTCGTGGGGAGATAATGTGAATTTGGGCGGTGTCGGTTCACGTCCGTTCAACAACAAAACGGGCCAGCGCCTGAACGTGACGGTTGCCGAACGTGATGTGTCGTTTTTGGGAAATCATTTCGGCGTTGTTTCCTTTTATGACTTTGAGCAGGATGGAAACCATTGGGTCTTGTACGGGCTGGGCCATCAGTGGAATACGACGCCCGGAAGTATCGCCCGGATGAACATCTTGTTCGCCACTTATGGGCATTCGTCGAACACATGGGGCATGGAAGGATATGCTTCGAGTGAAAATCCGGGTAACAACTGGTTCAAGTTTGTGCCTCAGAACAGTCAGAAGACACGGACCATCCGGTGCGTGAAGAATGCTGTGGAGTATATTTATGACTGACAGCCGGTCTGTCCTGTGCAGGCATGATTTTCGGATTGCCTCGTGGATAAGTCTGTCTTTAGGATAAAGATGTATGTCTTCAGGCTGGAGATACACATCCTTAAGCTGGAGATGTATATCTCTAGCCTGGAGATACAGATTATCCGGACATATCGTACTTTGTCTATCTGACATGTCATTTTTTATTAACGAAAAAACAAGTAATCATGCAATTGAATAAACTATTTCTGAAAGTTACCGTTTGCCTGTTTTTGGCAGTTCTTCTTTTTCAGTCGTGTGCCGACGAGGAGGCTCCTGGAGTTTCTCCTCCTGCTGCCTCTTCGGTCAAGATAAAGTTTTCCGCTTTTCCTGCCTCTTCTGCCGGCGATTCGCTGGCAGAAAGGGATGACCGCCTGACATCAGTGAAGGCCTGGCTTTTTGAGAACGGCATCCTGTCGGAAGTGTGGGAGCAGATTCCTTTCTCGGGGGAAGGGTATGAACTGAAGCTGGATAAGGTTTCAGGGCGTTTGTATGCCGTGGCAGCAGAAGACGGTCTGGCTATGGACATGCGGGATGCTGTTGTCGGAACTTTGACAGAGCAGGAATGGCTGAAGGCGACGGTGAAGATGAAAGGCGATGAATTGAAACATTTTGCAACCGGCAGTTTGGACTTGTCCGCTGGTGAAAGCCGCGTGTCCTCCTCAACGCTTGTACTGAAGCGGGGCATTGCCCGTTTTGACTTGCAGATTGAACCGGATCAGTCGATAGAGGTAGAGTCGCTGACTTTGAAGAATGCGCTTCAGGATGCCTATTGCTTTCCGCAGGAGTCGGTGACTGTACCTGAAGATGCCGTATACGGCGACCATGTGGTACGTTTCTCTTCGCCCTTGACAAGCGACAGTCTGGGAGTCGTTCATGTTTACGAGCAGGCTAATCCGGAGCTGAAAGTCTGCATCGATGCGAAAGTGTCCGGCAGTCCGGTCCGTCTTGAAGAAAAAATGCCTGAGGTCATCAGGCGTAATTCAGTTTATGTGGTGAAAGTGAAAAACGAAGAACAAGGCCTGCAGCTTAGCATTGAAGAGTGGAATAAAGAGCATATAGACCTGGATGTGTCGGTGAGCAGCCGGCTGAAGATCGCTTCGGCCTCCGTTTTGCCGGAGGGAGTGGAAGTAGCGGATGAAGGAAGCACGCTGAAACTTCCGCATGCGGCAACGGATTTTGTATTTGGCGTCGATTGCGACAACGAGCTTGAACTGGTTTCTGCCGAAGGAAGTGCACTCGTGCAGGTTGAGGCTGTTCCGCAAACAGGTGCGAATCTGTATAGGGTGCGCAAGCCGCTGTATGTGCCGAACCATCCGCAGGAGGAGGTCGTGCTTCAGTTTCGCCGCAAAGGTCTGACAAATGCATACCCGGAAGATTGCATCAGGCTTTCAGCATCTCCGAATCCGGTGACAGTTTCCGGCCTGCTGGCTTTTGATCCGGAAACTTACGCTTGCGATTTCGGGCGTTATATCGATAATGAACTTGGCGTTCTGTCGTTGCCGGATGGCAAGCAGCTTTCTGTTGAGTTTGATAGAGGCGAGGATCCTTGGGTAAAGATCGACGGGAGAGATTCTTCGGGTGCTTGCCGTGTAATAGCCGGCTGGAAGCCGAACGACAAAACAGCCGACGGGCGTGTGCAGGCGGCCCGCCTGGTGATAAGCGATAAAGAAGATGCTTCACGACGTGAAGAGTATGTAGTCAAGCGCCGGAATTACGGCCTTCCCGTCACCTGGTTCCATGGGGTATGGTGGTGCAAATACAATGCCCGCGGAAATTCGAAATCATTCGACGACCAGATTCTGTCGTCGTCGGATCCGGCAGAGATGGCAGGCAAGACTGTGTATGACTACCTTGCGTCTTGTCCGGCAGAAGACTTTCTGGATTTGTGGAAATGGGAATACATGGGCGACAGCGGAATGGGAATGGAAGTGGTAGATGATGGCGGCAAGCTCGTGCTTGCTGGATATAATAATGGAGAGAAGGTTCATCTGAACAAATTGCCGGCCAACGCTTTGTCGCCTGAGGGATATGAGCTTCCGTCGTTTGAAGAATTCAACCGGATGTTTGATGCCACTGATTATATCTGGATGATGTGGAACGGCTCACATAAGCTGAAAGTCCCCTGGGAAGGCCACGAGATTGTAAACCGTGAGCGTTTTTGGCGTAACGGCCTGCAGCTTGGCACAGTTCCGATGCAGAATATCATTATCTGCCGGATGTCGAGCCCGGATTTTCCGGAGCATGAAGGAATTACGTGGTACGGTGCTTCCGCTCAGTGGAATTCAGACGGAATCAGGCATGCAGACCATTACAATAACATCCTGTTTGCGATGAGTTCTGCAACGGGGCAGGGGTGGTATATTGCAGGAGGCCTGGATAACCTGTATCTCAACAAGAACGGGGCAGGAGCAAACAATTCGCGTGTTTTGCGATTTAAGAAATCGCCGGTAGAATATATCTACGGGTATCTCGAATAATGGTGGCCGGATGAAAGGATGGACGTATGAAGATGCAGTACCCGCAGATTTAACGGATCGAAATTCAGCATCTTCATACGTCCTGTTTTTTATGTTTCAGATTTCTCCCTTTTTGATGGCTTCCATCACATTTGCGGGAGCGCGCTGTGCCAGATATTCTTTTTTCATGTAGTCCATGTAGGGGGCGGCATGTTTAAAAAACTGATGATACCCTTTGCAAAGGTAGTTCAGTCCCGGTTCTCCGGAAGCAGCCCGCATGAAACGGTTCTTCGGGCATTCCCCGTTGCAGGCGAAAAGGTATTCGCATTCCCGGCACTGCGAAGGAAGTCCCTCTTGTTTCATCCGTCCGAATCTCTGCTGCTTTTCCCCGTACATCATTTCTACCAGCGTCTTTTCGTGAATGTTGCCTAGCTTGAACTCAGGGAAAACAAAATGGTCGCACGAATAGACATCTCCGTTAAACTCCATTATTCCGGCGTGACCGCACCATTTTCCCAGCGTACATACTCCCGGCTGTTCTCCGACCCAATTGGCCAGCGTTGAATCGAAGAGTTGGATGAAATAGTTGCCCACATCGTTGCGTACCCATTCGTCAAAGATGGTGCAGAGAAAGTTTCCCCATTGTTCGGGTGAGATGGAGAAATCGGCCAGCTTCTCGTTTTCCTCAAGCGGAGAGGCCAGATGTCTGCCGTCGGCATGGGGACTGATTCTTTCTACGATGGGCGTGAACTGGATATAGCGGCAGTTTATTTCTTTGAAGAAATGGTAGAAGTCAAGCGGATAATCGCCGTTGAAGTCGTTCACAACCGCCAGTGCGTTCCATTCCACTCCGTGCTTGTTCAACAGGCGGATGCCTTGCATTACTTTGACAAACGAAGGACGTCCCTGCCGGTTCTTCCTGTATTCGTCGTGGAACTCCTGCGGACCGTCGATTGAAACTCCTACCAGCCAGTTGTTCGTCCGGAAAAATTCGCACCATTCATCGTTCAGCAATGTGCCGTTTGTCTGGATGCAGTTGTCGATGGTCCGTCCTTCCGCATATCTTTTCTGCAATTCCATAACGCGCTTGTAGAAGCTCAGCGGACGCATCAGCGTTTCTCCGCCGTGCCATGTGAAGAGCACTTGCGGCATTGTCTGCGACTGAATGTATTCGCGGATGAATTTCTCCAGCAGCGCATCGCTCATTATGTGTTTTGAGATGTCTTTATACAGGTTGGATTTTTCGAGGTAATAGCAATAGTCGCAAGCCAGGTTGCAGACGGCACCTATCGGTTTCGTCATGATATACATCGGTCTGGCAAATGGAGCAGTAATCATTTGGGGTAGTTGGAATTTAAGCGTTAGTAATTAATGGTTAAGCATACTCGGAGAGGTATCGTCAGTCCGGCATTTCTTTTATCTTGTCGAGCAGCCCCCGGCAAGCGTCTTCGAGGATGTCAAGCACATTTTCGAAGCCCTGTGCCCCGCCGTAATAAGGATCAGGAACATGGTCAGCGATCTTGACCTTGCAGAAATCTGTCATGCGGCCTATTTTCTTCTCCGTTTCAAAGTCGGGAGCTTTTTCGCGCAGGGCATCGATGTTGCTGTCGTCCATTCCCAGAATCAGGTCGAAATAGTAGAAGTCGTCGGTCCGTACAGGGCGTGAACGATGAGTCAGGCGATAGCCTCTTCTTGCAGCGTGCGCACGCATTCTTGCATCGGGCAGGTCACCTTCATGGTAGCCGCTGATGCCGGCGGAGTCTACTCCGATTTCATTCTCCAGTCCTTCCTTCTTGAGGAGCGTTCTCATGATCTCTTCTGCAGATGCCGAGCGGCATATGTTTCCGAGGCAGACAAAAAGTATTTTATATTTCATGTAAGCAGCAAATAATTGGCAATTGATAATGAATAATGGAATGTCATACCTGATTGTTCATGTTCAGATAATCCTTGAATTTCTTTACGTCTGTGTTTATTATCAGTTCTTCAGGAAACTCCGCCTCGTTTACCAATTCCAGCGCGAAGTCGTATGTGGCGATATCGAACGAAATGTGTGCGTCGCTTCCTAAGATAACCGGTACTTCGTACTGTTTGCACAGGCGGAGTATTTCCAGGTTGTTGGGCCTGGCCTCCACCTTATGCCGGCTTGGGCGCAGTGAGCTGTTGTTGATTTCAAGCAGGGTGTGATGCTCTTTTGCAGCCTGTACGATCGGTTCAAACAGCAGTTTGGCCGTACCATCCCCCGGATGGCTGATAATGTGAATATAAGGATTCGCTATGGCGTTTATCATCCCCTGTGTGTTTTCTTCGAGAGTGCCCGGCGTATAGCAGAGCGAATGGATTCCGGCTATACGGATATCGAGCATGTTCAGGTAATGTTCGTCAAAGTCGAGATTTCCTTCCGTGTCGAGTATGTTGATTTCTGCTCCCAGCATCAGTTCGATGCCGTACATGTTTCGCGGAACAATGTAAAGGTTGCGGAAATAAATAGGAGCACAGCTTCCCGGTATGCCGGGCGAATGCTCTGTGATGCCCAGCAGTTTCAGTCCTTTGTCTGCGGCTGCCTGCGCCATTTCCTGAATCGTGCTGAAGGCATGTCCGCTAGCGATGGTGTGTGTATGTACGTCTAACTCGATTTTCATATCTGTCTTTTTTAGCGTTCATAATTTAAGCAGATGAGTCTGCACCGGTAGTTACATAGGGTCTGCATCGTAATAAAAGTTTACAGTACGGAAGCGTTCGTCTGCCGTAATGGCTTGCTGTACTTCCGTCAGGTATTTCTTCACTTTGCTCATTGATGCCTGTTGTTCTATTTTGATTACTATTTTCCGGATAAACAGGGTCTGTATTCTTGCTACAGGCGGTTTGTCCGGACCGAGCACCCTTTCTTTCAGCCCGTTGCGCAAGTAGACTGCTGTCTGCGAAGCTGCCTGTTCCAATACGTCTTCTTTCCGATGTTTCAGGTATACATAGATGAGCCGGTAGAAGGGCGGGTATCTGAACAGGTGCCGTTCGGCCAGTTGGTCTTCATACATTTGCCGATAGTTATTGTCCAGCACCTGCCGGATAAGCGGCAAATCGGGTGATTTTGTCTGCAAGACCACCAGCCCCTGCTTGTCCCTTCTTCCTGCCCTTCCTGCCACTTGGGCCATAAGCTGGAAAGCGCGCTCATACGAACGGAAGTCGGGGTAGTTGAGCATGGAGTCGGCATTCAGAATGCCCACCACGCTTACTTTGTCGAAGTCAAGTCCTTTTGACACCATTTGCGTGCCTATCAGGATATCTGTCTTTCCGTCTTCAAAATCCGCGATGATTTTCTCATAAGCTGTCCGGGTGCGTGTGGTATCCAGATCCATTCTGGCCACGCGCGCATCCGGAAACAGCAGCCGGATATCATCTTCTATTTTCTCGGTGCCGAATCCGCGGTTAGTCAGTTCGGTCCCTCCGCAGGCCGGACATGCCTCGGGCACCTGATAAGTATAGCCGCAATAGTGGCAGGTCAGTTGGTTCAGCCTTTTGTGGTAAGTCAGGCTCACGTCACAGTTCTTGCATTTGGGCACCCATCCGCAAGTGCGGCATTCAATCATCGGGGCAAAGCCGCGGCGGTTCTGAAAGAGAATCACCTGCTCTTTGTTGTCCAGGGCTTCTTTTATCTTTTGCAGGAGGAAAGGAGAAAATTGCGCCGTCATCCGTTTTTTGCGGGCAAGCTCCTTGATGTCTACCAACTCGATGTGCGGAAGCCGGATCTGCCGGTGGCGTTCTGTCAGTTCAGCCAGTCCGTATTTTCCTTGTTCGGCATTGTAATAGGTTTCGATGCTTGGCGTGGCGGTTCCCAGCAATGTCTTGGCGGCGAACATGGATGCCAGCATGATTCCGGCATTGCGGGCATGATAGCGGGGAGCCGGATCCTGCTGCTTGTAGGACGTTTCGTGCTCTTCGTCAATGATTACCAGTCCCAGCCGCTTGAAGGGCAGGAATATGGACGAGCGCACTCCCAGAATCACCTCGTAAGGAGTGTCGGATAATTGCTTCTGCCATATTTCCACTCGTTCTGCGTCAGGGAACTTGGAATGATAAACTCCCAGGCGGCTGCCGAACACTCTTCTCAACCGTTCGGTGATTTGGGCGGTCAGTGCGATTTCCGGGAGCAGATAGAGCACTTGTTTCCCTGCTTGAAGAGCCTTTTGTATCAGGTGGATATAGATTTCTGTCTTTCCGCTGGATGTTACTCCATGGAGCAGGCACACATCCTTTTGCCCGAACGAGCGGAGAATGGAGTCAAACGCTGCCTGCTGGATCGGGCTGAGAGCATTTACCGGACTTGTTTCTTTCGCCTCCAGATCAAGTCTTCCGGTTTCATGTTCGTATGTTTCAAGGATTCCTTTGGCTGTCAGTTCGTTCAGAATGCCGGATGAAGCTCCTGATGCTTCGGCCAGTTTTTCCCGCGAAACTTCTTTGGGTTCGCATCCCTCTTCCCATTCCGACAACTCCAGATACTTCAGCAGCACCTCTCGTTGCCTGGTTGCGCGTTTCAGCATGTCCAGTTGCAGATGAATGTTTCTTTCGTTCCGCATCTTTTCGGTCAGGCGGACCCGGGTTTCTGTGCGCGGCTTGTAGTTCAGCTTCAGCTCTTCTTTGATCCGTATCGCGTCTTTTTCGAGAAGCGACCTGATGACAGGCATCAGGTTTCTTGTCTGTGCCGCCTTTTCGAGCTGCGAGATATTCAGGCTTTTGTTCGCGAGCAGGTCGAGCACTTTCTGCTCTTTTTCGGGCAACGGTCCGGACGCCTCGAATTCAGGATTCCCCTCCACACGCGTTTCGCTCTCCAGCTTCAAGCCGGAAGGAATGGCTGCATTGTAGACATCCCCTGTTGTGCAGAGGTAATAACCGGCCATCCATTTCCAGAACTCATATTGGTGTTTCAGCAGAATAGGATGGTTGTCGAGCACTTCGGTCACTTCCTTGATTTCGTAATTGGCCGATGGCGTGGAGTCTGTCTGGATTACAATTCCGGTGTAATATCTTTTGGCTCCGAAGGGAACGATGACACGGCTTCCCCATTGCACTTTTTCCGCCAGACTCTCAGGGACAGAATAAGTGAATTGACCCGCTACGGGCAGAGGCACTATGACATCGACATATTTCTTCATAGGGCAAAGATACAAAGAAACTCCGTTTCCTGCTTCCTGTTTCGGCAGATAAACGGAGTTGCATGCAATTTCTTTTTCAGTGGAATCAGAACATGTAGGCAAGTGATATCTGCCACGTGTTGTGCTTGAATCCGTCCTGGGTTACGCTTCCGGATTCGTCCTTTACCATAATTCCGTTGTTTTTCAGGCCGAAGTTGTAGTTAGCGCCGATGCGGAAGTGGCTGAACAGGTTCAGTCCTGCGCCAACGTTGAAGCTGGTGGTCTTTTTCTTGAACTCGCAGATGTCTTTAAACCAGCTGTGCCCTACGTTGAATCCGAACTGAGGACCTACGGCAACGTATGCTCCGACAACGCTGCTGAACCCGAAGTTCCATTTCACGTTGACAGGGATTTCGATGCTCTTCTTCATTGTAGAGCCTTCTTCCGTATCAATGCCGAACTGGTTGTACAAGAGCGAAGCGTCCAGACCAAGGCCGAGCAGCGGCAGGGTGACATCAGCTGTGGGACCGATAAAGAATCCTGTCCGGTTGTCCGGATTGAACACTTCTTTTGATATGGATACTTTCGATACATTCAGACCGGCCTTTACACCGAACTTTAACTGGGCTTGTGCCGGCATGGCCAGGCAGAGGCAAGCCATAAGCATTAAAGCGGAAAAAATCTTTTTCATAATTTCTTTCGTTTAGTGAACGGGACAAATATAAGAAAGTTTTTCCAGTTTCTCGCTCTTTTTGAGCGCAAAGACGCGAAGGCGGAATGATTCTGCCGCTTTATGCAGCACGTTCCGTGCGTCGCGCCTTTGAGGGCCGGTGTCTACATTCCGAAGCGGGAAGTGTCTATGTCCTTTGTGGCTTTCTTTTTGTAGCCTCCAAACTTGTAGCTGAATGCTACGGAGAAGCTTTGCGTGTAGCTCCTTACATTCATGTCGAAATGCTGGCTGCCGTTGCGTGATCTGATGTCGATGTGGTTCAATCCGTTGAAGAGGTCGGTGCCCTTCACCTGAATCATCGCCTTGTTACCTGCGAACGTATAGCGCAAGGCGGCATCCACATAGCCGATGGCACCGCTGCGGTAGCTTCCCTGTATGATGCCTGTCTGTCCGAATGCCGAGATTTCCAGCCGGATGTCCGGATGTCGGCTTAGCGTAAAGGTGTTTGTCCATTGTCCGATGCCAGCCCATCGCCTGTTGTCGAAAGGCGCATCATAATAATGGCTTGCCTTGTCGTGTTTCAGTTGCGCGTTCAGCGTCAGACGGCTGTCCCACCATGCGCCGGCCTTGAACGGAATGACGGCGGTAAAGGTCAGCAGCTTGATGAAGTCCCAGTTCTGGAAGTTGTATACGGCCCTCAGTTTGTCGGAGTCGAGATAAGCCATCTGCATGAAATAGTCGGGCACATAGCTGTATGACGCCTGGAAGATGTATTTGCTTTTCATTATATAGGTCAGGGAAGCGGTATAGTCGGCATAGGGACGCAGGTATGCGTTGCCTTCAGAGACTTGGTATCCGTTCAGGTAACTGGTTGTGCCGCTCAGTGTCCAGTAGTCCGGATAAGTCTTGTCTGAGCTGAACGATAGCTGGAGAACGTGTGAGGCAGAAGGCATGTAGTTGAGCGAAAGGTTGGGATAGACCGCCCATTTCTTGTAGTCCGTCATCCTGTAATACTCTACCGCGGCCGATGCGCTGAGGCTCCATTGCGGATTGAAAGCCTTTTCGAATCCGGCATACAGATTATAGGTATATTCGTCGATGCGGCTCTCGTTGTTCAGTCCGGTCATTTCGGGAAGGTCATAAAGCTGCGAATTCCGGTCGTTCACATAGGTGAATGCAACTCCGTAGTTCAGCTTCCATGCTTCGGGGAGCGCATGGCTCTGGTCGGCATACACTTTCCACCGGTCGATGCGCTGGCGCGAATCGCTTCTGAAGGCAGTGGTGTTTCCTCCGGCATCCGTATCGGAAAAGTTCTGCGAGTCTTTGTTCCTATAATAGGTATAGTCAGCTCCGGCACTCAGCCCGAATCCTGAAGTGTAGTTCAGCGAAGCATTGTGGAGCCGGACATCGCTCCGCTTGTCATTGTGTGAGTCTGTCACGTTTCCCCATGCGTCCATGTATGATTTTTGGTCCGGACTGATGCTCCCCGTGTAGCTCAGGCTGATACTGTTCTTCTCGTCCGGCCTGTAGGTGGCTCCCGCACGGAAGGTGTGGGTGAGGTTCCGTCTTTCCCCGTTGTCCGAAAGGCGGATGTCGTGCGTTTTGTCCTTCACCGTGTGCAAGGCCGAGAAGTCGAATCCCTGGCGGAAATACTCATCCGTGAGATTGTACATCACGTCTGCGTCCCATTTCTCCGAGAGCCAGGTCAGTGCCGCTCCACCGTTTCCTCCGCCTTCGTCCTTTTGGATATAGCTTCCGTTCACTTCCCCTTGCAGTCCTCCTTCGCCTGCCTTGTAGCCTTTCAGCACGAGATTGATGGCGGCACCGCGCACATGGTATTGGGGAGGAGCGCTGTACATCACCTCCGCCCGTTCCACGCGCGAGGCCGGCATACTTTTTAAGAGAGAAATCAATTGTTCTTCGGTCATTGACGAAGGCTTTCCGTTCAATACGATGCTGAGGTTTCCGGTTCCGGCAAGGCTGGGCAATCCGTCCTTCTCCATCACCCCCGGAAGCTGGAGAAGCGCTTCGTAGGCATTGGTTACGAGGCGGTTTGCGGTCAGCCGGGGCATGTCGTAGGTCAGCCTGCTTCCTTCCACCTTCACCAGCGGGCGTTCCCCTTTCACCACCACTTCTTCCAGCGCATTGTCTTTAGGTGTGAGAGTGAATGTGCCTGCATCTTCACCGCTTCCTTCCCGTTCCATCGTCTGATAGAGCATGTGCTGCACGATGAGGCGGTAATGTTCCGGGCAGGCATTGAAGCTGAACACTCCCGCCGTGTCGGTGATAGCGGCATCGGCAAACGTAGAGTCGGCGAGCTGGAGTATCACGGTAGCCGCATCCACCGGTTTTTGTGCCATGTCGGTAACCTTGCCCGTGACGGTCTGTGCGGAAAGATCCGTTCCGGCTCCTGCAGCAAGCAAAATGCCAAGCAAAAAAGATGTTTTCATGTCTGTATGTTTTTGATTTATTTCTTTACCTTTGATGCTGCAAATGTAGGAAGCCCTTTCCGCTTTCTATGTTAAGGCCAAGGTTAACGTAACGTTAATGGAGATTTGCTTATGAAAGATGTAAAATATATCCGCTGGATAGCCTTCATCGCCCTGCTGGCGATTGCCGAGCTTCAATATGTGTGGCTTTCCAATTCCTACCGGATGGCGGAAGAGAGCCTGCGGATGAAGGCGAACGAAGTGTTCAGGGAAGCCTCGCTGGAAGAAGCGTTCGACCGGATGGGAAGCTACAAGAGGCGGATGTTCGGAGCGCGTGATACCATTCTGGCGATGAAGTTTGAAGTGGATACATCCTACTCTGTCATGCAGGGGATGCCGAACAAGTGGCTGATGTCGAACATACATACCAGCCTGCAGGATTTCATTCATTCGGAGGTTCATATGGACATATCGCTTCCGTCGCTCGACTCCATCTATGCTCATCTGCTTGATTCGGCCGGCATCCGTGCCGATGTGGCGTCATGTATCGTTGACTCCACGGGACAGGTGCTCCTCAGTTCGGAGGGGAAGGAGCTGCATCCGGGCGGTGTCCTGAAGACCGAACCGTTGGTGCTCGACTTCGAGAATGCGCGTTTCGTGCAGGGCATCATCACCAATCCGTACTGGATCATCGCCCGGCGTATGCTTCTCGTGCTGATAGCCACGGTGCTGATTATCGGTGTGCTGGTGTGGTGCATCGTGTGGCAGATACGTGTCATCATCCGGCAGGACAAGGTGGCGAAGATGCGCGAGGACTTTTCGTATGCCATGATACACGATATGAAGACACCGCTCAGCTCCATCGTGATGGGCACGCGCATCCTCGAAACCGGACGGCTGGATAATCAGCCGGAAAAGCGTGCCAGGTATTTCCGTATCCTGAAAGAGGAAGGAGACCATCTGCTCAGCCTTACCAACAAGGTGCTGACGCTTTCCAAGCTGGAGAACCACCAGCTGAAGCTCGTAAAGACGGAGTGCAGCCTGCGTCCGATGCTGGAGGATCTTGTCGAGAAATACAGGGCAAAGTCGGAGAAGCGGATCGATTATGTGTGGAAACTGGAGGCGGAAACCGTGTATGCCGACGAGGAGTTTCTGAAAGAGGCGTTGAGCAACCTGATAGACAATGCCGTGAAATACTCGGGAGGGCAGGTGGAAATCTGCTTCACTTCAGAGGCGTCGGACGGCATGGTCCGCATCGGCATACGGGATAACGGATTCGGCATTCCGTTCAAGGAACAGGCCAGAATATTCGAGAAATACGAGCGCGCTTCGGCCGCGGTGCGGAGCCGGAACGGAGGTGCTCCAGGCTTCGGCCTGGGACTCAATTATGTGCTCCGTGTGGCAGAGGCACATGGCGGACGGGTAGAGGTGGAAAGCATTGAAGGAGAATACAGCCTGTTTTCGCTTTATCTGCCGTCGGGAGAGGAAGAATTATCGGACAAGAATGAGTGAATGTCCCGTTGTCTTTATCGTATCACTCCAGTGATACGATTGCTTCACTGAAGTGATGCGATCTCTTCACTCTAGTGATACGATCTCTTCACTGGAGTGATACGCTTGAGGTGTCGGGAAAAGACAGGGCTGACGCATTAAAAAGAATATTGATTATTAAGTACTTATTATTCAGCATATACTGATTTTATAGGTAAAAAACAGCCTTTTTATCTGGCTTTAGTATATCTCTAAATATCAGATACTCTGAATATCAATGACTTTAGTAATGCGTCAGCCCTGCGGGAAAAGATAAAAAAATGACAACTATGACCAAGGTTTTGTTAGTGGAAGACGATGCCAATCTGTGCTACATCATTAAAGGCGGACTGGAAGACATGATAGGCGGCTATGAGGTGGAAACCGCTTCCGACGGGCAGGAAGGAATCCGGAAGTGGAAAAGCTGGAAGCCGGAAGTGATTGTTTCCGACATTGAAATGCCGGTGATGGACGGATATGAAATGGTGCGCCGCATCCGTGAGTCCGATGCGTGCATCCCGATTCTGTTCACTTCGGGCCGTGTGTCGCCCAAGGATGTGGTGAAAGGGTATGAAATCGGAGTGAACAACTATGTGAAGAAGCCCTTTCTTCCCGAAGAGCTGGACGCACACATCAAGGCTCTGCTGAGGCTGACTCATGCAAGGGAGCCGGAGCGTGCGGATACTTTCTTCCGGATCGGCAAGTCGTATGTGTTTGATGCAGAGCGCAGCGTGTTGCATCAGGAGGGTCAGCCCGACCGGGAACTGACCGTCCGTGAGTCCGGTCTGCTCCGGATTCTTTGTGAGGGACAGGGGCATGTGGTGCGGCGCGAGGTGATACTCTCCCGCCTTTGGGATACCGAAGACGACTATTTTGCTTCGCGCAGCCTCGATGTATTCGTGTCCCGCCTCCGCAAGATGCTTTCGGGCGATCCGGATGTTCGTCTGAAGACGGTGAAAGGCGTGGGACTGGTGCTGGAGGCTGGCTGGACGCACGCAGGTACGGAGCCGTAAAAGTCCGGTTTCCGTGCCTGTGCGGTGTCCGTTTCTCTTGTCATTTGTCCAGCATTCCTCCGAGATATTCTTTCAGCGTACTTACATATTCGTTCAGCGCATCCCTGCCCTTGTCGGTCAGGCGGCACGATGTGCGCGGTTTCTTTCCGATTATCTCTTTCCTCACTTCGATGTATCCGGCCTCAGACAATTTGTCTATCTGCACGCTCAGATTGCCGGAGGTGGCCTGTGTCTTGTCCTTGAGATAGCTGAAGTCAGCCTCTTCAACGGAAAGCAGGAGCGACACCACGGCAAGGCGCAGCTGGGAGTGCAGCAATGGGTCAAGCTCTCTCATATTGTTATTCTTTGATTTTGTTTCTGGCTATATGCGCCGGTATGATCATGAATACAAGAAATGACATCCCGAAAAGGATGTTCCAGAAATTGTGGCACCAGCCTTCCGTGAGCATGTATACGGCGGCAAGCAATCCTGCGAGAGGTGTCCAGATAAAGGCCTTCTCCTTTATCACAAGCCCTGTCATGGATGTGCCTATGCCGGCATAGATGAGCGAAAGCGGCATCATTATCGAGAAGTTCATGACATGGGTGAGGACTCCGATGAGCACAATTGCGATTACCGTGAATATGAACATGCTCCCGATAACTTTCCATATATTGCCCAGCATGCTGTCGATATAGGTTGTCACTTCAGGTTTGGAACTTTTGCGGAAGAAGGTGTTGGCAATATAAGGTATGAACATGGCAAACCATGTGAACATGGCTTCTCCTCTTCCGGTGAAATGTACGGTTACCCATGTGATTATTGCGGTAATCAGGGCGGTATAGCCGTATATGAGGAAGGTGTTGTAGTCCTTCTTCATGGCGGTTCCCTTCTTTGTCTTTCTGATCATGTCGGATATGAGTTCCAGACTTTCCAGTTCGTTGATTTTTCTGTCTTCCATAATCTTTACTTTTTTAATTGGTTTATTTTATAAACTATCTATGTCTAAAAAACAGGCACCGCGCGTCATTGCCTGTTCTTTTGCAGCAAAGATAAATAAGTTTATTTTATAAACCAAATAAAAACGGATTTTTTTTGTGGCACTGTCAACAGCTGTATTTCCGGTGAAAAGGCTGGAGTGTGTACAATGTGCAAGGAAATTGAAAAAGTGATGTGAGTCATGCGGATTCTCGGAAAAAGATTTGCATGACTCACATAATATTAATGCTCCGCGTTCTTTTTCAGCCATTCCATCCGCCGCATGTCAGGCAGATGAGTCACCTTGAATCCTTCGAAAGTGACATTGAATCCTTCTCCGTCGGGACAGGCTCCCATCAGGCCGACCATCATCGGTGTGTTGTCCGGCATCCATGCGTTGCGCATCATGGTATAGGTTTTGTCGTCAAAAGAATAGAATACTTCGACGGCATCTTTCCGGCGTACAGCTTTGATCCAGACGTAAGGAACGGCTTTGTCAAGTGAGATGACGCTCCAGTCGCTGGTATGGTGGGTGACGACTGTACTCAGGTTGTATTTGCCGTCTACGAACTCGATCCCCGCCTTGATGTAGTTTTCCTTGTCGATGCGGAGCATCAGACCGGCCTGGTCAAAGCGCACCTTATAGTCTCCCGTAATCTTTACCTTTACCTCAAACTCTCCTCCGTAGGTGGTATAATAGAAAGGAGCATCGTCTACGGTAAATCCATAGTGCGAGATACGCCAGTAGTCACTGTGCGGGGTGACCGACATGTTAAGTGTTTTTCCGTTTATTTCCCATTGCTCAGGTTCGTTGAACCATTGCATCTTCTCGAGGGTCTGTGCCTGCAGGCCTAACGTACCCAGTGTGAAAAGTGTAAGAATAAGTGTTTTCATTTGTCTGTAAGAATTTATGATGGTGATATATTTTTTATCTTTGCAAAGATATTGCCTTCAGATAAACGGGTCAATGCTTATTAATAACCATTTTTGTAGCGCATGCCATGAATGATACTTTGCAGGAACTCAACCGGAATTTGCTGGTGCAGGATTTTGAAGACGTGGAAAACTCTTCGGACATATCCGGCCGTTGCAGGCGGATTGCCCGGATGTATGCGGAGATGGAGAATGCTGTGGCTGTATTGAGCGACATGAGGTCGGACCGAAGCTGTATTTATTACGGAGGTATGGGTGAGATGCTGGGTATGGCTTCCCGTGGCACCTTCCTGGAGACGGACTCCATTTGGGAAAAAGAGATTTTCGAGCGGATGAGTCCCGGTGACCTGATGAAAAAGCACGTACAGGAACTTCGTTTTTTTCATTTCCGGAAGTCTCTTTCTCCTGATGTGCGTACCCGTTACTTTCTGATGTCGCGTCTGAAGATGAAGAATGCGTCGGGCGGTGAAGTGCAGGTCTGTCATCGGATGTTTTATATAGAAGATTCTTCGGGGAATGTCGCGTTCGCCTTGTGTCTGTATACTTTGTGCCGTGACGAACATCCGGACGTGATTATAGACTCTCTGACAGGAGAGCAGATTGATATCGGACGGCAATCGTGCGGGACGTTGTTGTCAAAAAGGGAGTGTGAGGTACTGGGACTGATCGGGCAGGGAAAATCGAGCAAGGAGATAGCCGGCACACTTTCTGTCAGCATTCATACGGTGAGTCGTCACCGGCAGAATATTTTGCGGAAGTTGCATGCCGGAAATTCCGTCAATGCTGTGGCAATAGCGAAAAAACTGAATTTGTTGTAACCAATAAAAGGATATATGCAGTATTTTGACAGTGATTATATGGAAGGGGCACATCCCCTTATTATGGAGCGTCTGATCAGGACCAATATGGAGAAAACACCAGGTTACGGGACTGATGCATATTGTGAGTCGGCCCGGAGGAGAATCCGTGAGGCATGCGGATGTCCTGAGGCTGAGGTGCATTTTCTTGTAGGGGGTACTCAGACCAATGCTACTACGATTACAGCCATTCTCCGTCCGTATGAAGGAGTGATTGCAGCCGTTACAGGTCATATCAATGTGCATGAAGCAGGTGCCATTGAAGCGGGAGGACATAAAGTACTTGCACTTCCCTCGCATGAAGGAAAACTGGATGCGGCGGAGGTAGACCGTTATGTGAGTGATTTCTATGCCGATCCGAGCTGGGACCACATGGTGGCTCCGGGCATGGTGTATATTTCACATCCTACAGAATACGGAACGCTTTATCGTCTGGACGAACTGAAGGCGTTGTCGTCCGTATGCCGCAAGCGTCATATTCCCTTGTTTCTTGACGGCGCACGTTTGGGTTATGGCTTGGCCGCTCATGGAACAGATGTGACGCTCGAAGCCATTGCGTCTTTGTGTGATATTTTCTATATAGGAGGTACCAAAGTGGGAGCCTTGTTTGGCGAAGCGGTGGTGATTCCCCGCCCGGGCTTCGTGAAGCAGTTCAATACGATCATCAAGCAGCGTGGCGTGCTCTTGGCAAAAGGGCGTTTGCTCGGCCTGCAGTTTGATACATTGTTTACGGACGGACTGTATCTGAAGATTGCCCGTCACGGCATCGAGATGGCCGACCGCATTGCAGCCTGCCTGGAAAAGAAAGGATATCGGTTTTATGTGGCTCCTCAAAGCAATCAGTTGTTTGTGGTGCTTGAAAACAGCCGTCTTTCTGCGTTGTCCGGACATGTCAGTTTCGGCATCTGGGAAAAGGCAGATGCTGATCATACGGTTGTCCGCATTGCTACCAGTTGGGCTACGCGCGAAGAGGATGTAGAAGAGCTGATCTCTTTGCTGTGAGTTTAAATGCCAAAGCCGCAGAGAAGTTCCGGGGTTTGCCCGTCCGTCCTCAGCAGCTTGGCTGTTTCGGGGAGAGCATGGCGTCATTTATCTTCTTTAAACCAGGCGGCGTAGGTCAGATAATTGTGGGCCGTGCGTTGGTTGAGCGTTTTGCTTTGTTCCGGGTCTATTTTCTTGATGAAATGCGCCGGCACCCCTCCCCAAAGCGTGTATGGTTCGATGATTGTGTTTGCGAGAACCAATGCGCCGGCGGCTACAATGGCTCCTTCACCCACAACGGCATTGTCGAGCAGCGTGGCTCCCATGCCTATAAGCGCATTGTTGCCTACGTGCGCACCGTGGAGGGTGACATTGTGTCCGATGGAAACGTCATCTCCCAGTTCAACGGTAGACTTCTCGAATAAGGTGTGAAGCACCGTTCCGTCCTGTATGTTTACGCGGTTGCCGATTCGGATGGAATTGACATCTCCTCGCAGTACGGCGTTGAACCAGATGCTGCATTGGTCTCCGATAATCACATCTCCGATGATCGTAGCGTTTTCTGCCAGATAGCAGTTCTCTCCGATTTGTGGGGTGAATCCCCTTACAGATTTTATTAAAGCCATTTTATTCTTTTCCGGTTGAAAGTTATTTGAACTGTGAATTATATCTCACTTGTTGCCTGTTTCAGCCATGCCTGTTCTTCTGCGTTCAGCATAGGGCAGAGCTGCTCGTAAACCTGCCGGTGATACTTGTTCAGCCATCCTTTTTCTTCGTCTGTCAGCATTTCGGCATGAATCGCCTCTTTGTCAATGGGGCAGAGGGTGAGCGGTTCGAACTTGTAAAAATCTCCAAACTCCGTGCGCTGGCTTTGCACGATGAGCATGGTGTTTTCCGTCCGCACTCCGTGGCGTCCCGCTTTATAGATTCCCGGTTCGTTCGTTATGGTCATGCCGGGCAGCAGAAGAGCCGGCACATGATTCATGCGGAATTGGTGCGGTCCTTCATGGACGTTCAGAAAATGTCCGACTCCATGCCCCGTGCCATGTCCGTAGTTGATGCCAGCCTTCCACATGAACTGGCGGGCAAGGGCATCCAGTTGCGTGCCGCAGGTTCCGTACGGGAATTCAGCCATCGACAAGGAGATGAATCCTTTCAATACCAGCGTGTAGTCCTTTTTCTGTTCCTCTGTAACCGGTCCAAGTGCGATTGTCCGTGTGATGTCGGTTGTTCCGTCCAGATATTGCGCCCCGCTGTCCAACAATAGCAGTCCTTCGGGTTTCAGTGTAGAGGCCGATTCCTCGGTTGCCTCATAATGTACGATGGCTCCATGTTCTTGATAGCCTGCAATGGTATCAAAACTGATGCCTTTAAACAAATCCTGCTGTGCGCGGAACTCAAACAGCTTCCGGTCAATGCTCTTTTCTGTTTCCTCTCCGTTTCTTACGGCGTTTTTCAGCCATATGAGGAATTTGACCATAGCAGCTCCGTCGCGTTTCATGGCTGAGCGGAATCCCTCGATCTCTGTTTCGTTTTTGATTGCCTTCAGGCAAAGTGCCGGTGATGGCTTTCGGATGACGGTTGTACAGGCGGATGCTGCTTGATAGAGCGCATAGTTGGCAGAATCAGAAATCTGGATGTTTCGTCCTTTATAGTTCAGCAGCGCTTCTGTAACCTGATTGTAGTCTTGGGTGTTGATATTGTTGGCGGCAAGGTATTGGCGCGTTTCTTCGGTGAGCTTTTGGGGGTGTATGAACAATGTGGCATCATTGGCGGTGATAAGCAGGTAGCTTACAAAGACCGGGTTGCAATGTACGTCGTCCCCTCTCAGGTTGAGCGTCCAGGCTATTTCGTCGAGTGCTGAAAGAAGCACTCCTTCTGCGCCGTTGCCGTGTATGCTTTCGCGTATTCTTGCCAGCTTGCTCTGGCATGATTCGCCGGCATAGCACAAAGGCAGGATGAAGGGGCGGTTCAAGGGTATGGATGGGCGGTCGGTCCATAGGGCCTCAAAAGGATCGGGAATGGAAACGACTTCCAGACCATATGCTGCGACTGCAGATTTCAGCATTTCGGTTTCGTCCAGCGTATTTACAGTACCGTCAATCCCGATGCGTCCGTGGGGCGGGAGCTGCGAACCCAGCCACTGAGGGATGGACGGAGTTTCTGGCAGCCGGTCTTTAAATAAGGTATATTCTGTGCCCTCCAATTGTTCTTCAGCCTGCAAAAAATAACGCGAATCAGTCCATAGCCCGCATTGGTCTGCGGTGATGACCGCCGTCCCTGCTGAGCCGGTAAAGCCTGATATCCATTTCCTGCATTCCCAATGGGCAGGTACGTACTCTCCCGAATGAGGGTCGGTGCTCGGCACAATGAAAGCGTCGACGTGCTGCGACAGCATGACTTTTCTCAAGGCGGCGACACGCTCTGTAATGATATGTTTCATGATGTGTAACTGTTTTTAATGTATTAAGGTATACAAAGTTAGCATTTCTGTGTGATTTTTTATAAAATATGCCGGAAAGTTTTGTGGATAAAGAAAGTATGTGTAATTTTGCGCCGCGATTAACTGCCGGAAATATTTAATAACAACATATCTTTAATTTTAAAAAAACATGATTATTGTACCAGTAAAAGAAGGCGAAAACATTGAAAAGGCGCTGAAGAAATTCAAAAGAAAATTTGAAAAAACAGGTGTAATTAAAGAACTGAGAAACAGACAGCAGTACGACAAACCGTCTGTTAAAAAGAGGCTTAAGATGGAACATGCCATCTATGTACAAAAAATGCGTCAGAACGAAGAATAATAATTCCGCAAAATTCTTGAATTATTGAATTCTTTTTCATATATTCGTTGCTGAATATAAGCGATGTTTCTATGCTGAAAGAATCTTTTTTAAGGTATCTCCGCTATGAACGGAACTATTCGGACTATACGGTGCTTTCGTATGGTACGGATTTGGTTAAGTTTGAGGAGTTCTTTAAAAACATGGACGAGGCTCTGGACTACCGGACGGTGGATGCTGATGTTATCCGCAATTGGGTGGTTTCGCTGATGGATGCAGGCTATACGGCTTCTTCAGTGAACAGAAAGCTGAGTTCGTTGCGGTCTTTTTATCATTATTTGCTGAGGAAAGGCGTTGTCAGAGTTGACCCTATGCTGAAGATTGCCGGTCCTAAAAAGAGGAAGCCGCTTCCCGTTTTTGTGAAAGAAGCCGATATGGCCCGTTTGCTTGATGAAACGGATTTCGGCGAAGGCTTTTTAGGAGTGCGTGACCGTATGATTATAGAGATGTTCTATTCGACGGGGATGCGGTTGTCTGAACTTGTGGGGCTGGCTGACAAGGACGTGGATTTCTCGGCGGGAGTGATAAAGGTGACTGGAAAGAGAAACAAGCAAAGGCTGATCCCTTTCGGAGAGGAGCTGAGGGAAGATATGAAAGCTTATGTGGAGGCGAGGAACGAAAGCTGTGACGGGAAATGTGAGGCTTTTTTTGTCCGTAAGGACGGAAGGGCAATGCTTCCTGGAACGGTGAGGCTTATAGTGAAACGGAACCTGTCGAAAGTTGTAACGTTGAAGAAAAGGAGCCCGCATGTGCTTAGGCATACCTTTGCTACTTCCATGCTGAACAATCATGCCAACTTGGAAGCGGTGAAGGAGTTGCTGGGACATGAGAGCCTGACCACTACGGAGGTCTATACGCATACGACTTTTGAAGAATTAAAAAAAGTTTATAAACAAGCTCATCCCAGAGCCTAAAGAAAGAGGAGGTAATTATGGAAGTAAGAATTCAATCCATTCATTTCGATGCGTCTGAAAAACTGGAAGCCTTTATTCAGAAGAAGGCGGAAAAGCTCGAGAGATTTTGCGATAATATAAAGAAAGTAGAGGTGTCTTTGAAAGTTGTGAAACCTGAAACGGCTATGAACAAGGAGGCCGGAGTGCGTGTCTTGGCGCTCAATTCAGAGTTTTACGCAGAAAAAGTAAGTGATACATTCGAAGAATCGATAGATGTGTGCATGGATGCACTGTCTAAGCAATTGCTGAAAGCGAAAGAAAAACAGCAGGGTAAGTAAAAAAGTCACGAAAATGTTTTGTGATTAAAAAATAATACCTAACTTTGCAGCCGCTAAGTCGTGAAAGGCGGCTGCAAAATTTTTAAAATCAAGCCTCTTTAGCTCAGTTGGCCAGAGCACGTGATTTGTAATCTCGGGGTCGTTGGTTCGAATCCGACAAGAGGCTCAACAAGAAGAGAAAACAAAAGGCGTTCCAATGCCGGTTGTTCTTTGAGAGTGGGGCAAATACCAGAGTGGCCAAATGGGGCAGACTGTAAATCTGCTGGCTTACGCCTTCGGTGGTTCGAATCCATCTTTGCCCACTTGAATTTGCGGAAGTAGCTCAGTTGATAGAGCATTAGCCTTCCAAGCTGAGGGTCGCGGGTTTGAGTCCCGTCTTCCGCTCTTTTTCTTCTTCTTTTTTGCTGTTATAGCTCAGCGGTAGAGCACTTCCTTGGTAAGGAAGAGGTCCCGGGTTCAAGTCCCGGTAACAGCTCGTGGATTTGTAAAGCTGATTATTAATCAAATAAAAATAAGTAAAGCTATGGCTAAAGAGAAATTTGAGCGTTCGAAACCGCACGTTAACATTGGTACTATTGGTCATGTTGACCACGGTAAAACCACTTTGACTGCTGCTATTACAACAGTATTGGCAAAGAAGGGTCTTTCAGAATTGCGTTCTTTCGATTCTATCGATAACGCTCCTGAAGAAAAGGAAAGAGGTATCACTATCAACACCTCTCACGTAGAGTATGAAACAGCTAATCGTCACTATGCTCACGTTGACTGTCCGGGACACGCCGACTATGTAAAGAACATGGTAACTGGTGCTGCTCAGATGGATGGTGCGATCATCGTAGTTGCTGCAACTGATGGTCCGATGCCTCAGACTCGTGAACACATCCTGTTGGCTCGTCAGGTAAACGTACCGCGCTTGGTTGTATTCTTGAACAAGTGTGATATGGTTGACGATGAGGAAATGTTGGAACTGGTAGAAATGGAAATGCGTGAATTGCTTTCATTCTATGACTATGACGGTGACAACACTCCGATTATCCGTGGTTCTGCATTGGGTGCTTTGAACGGTGTTCCTCAGTGGGAAGAAAAGGTTATGGAGCTTATGGATGCTGTTGATACTTGGATTCCTCTGCCTCCGCGTGATGTGGACAAACCGTTCTTGATGCCGGTTGAAGACGTATTCTCTATCACTGGTCGTGGTACTGTTGCTACAGGACGTATCGAAGCTGGCCGCGTTAAGGTTGGTGATGAAGTTGAAATCCTTGGATTGGGCGAAGACAAGAAGTCTGTTGTAACTGGCGTTGAAATGTTCCGTAAGATTTTGGACGAAGGCGAAGCTGGTGATAACGTAGGTCTGTTGCTCCGTGGTATCGACAAGAACGAAATCAAGCGTGGTATGATTCTGTGCCACCCGGGTCAGGTTAAGGCTCACTCTAAGTTCAAAGCTGAGGTTTATATCCTGAAGAAAGAAGAAGGTGGTCGTCACACTCCGTTCCACAACCACTATCGTCCTCAGTTCTATCTGCGTACTATGGACTGTACAGGTGAAATCTCTTTGCCGGAAGGAACAGACATGGTAATGCCGGGTGATAACGTAACTATCACTGTAGATTTGATCTACCCGGTTGCATTGAACGTAGGTCTGCGTTTCGCTATCCGTGAAGGTGGACGTACAGTAGGTGCTGGTCAGATTACTGAAATCCTTGACTAATAAATTGAATGGTTGTTTAACCGAATGATACGATAGTTCCCGGATTCGTTTTCGGGAACTATTTTTACGGGAATAGCTCAGTTGGTAGAGCATCGGTCTCCAAAACCGAGTGTCGGGAGTTCGAGCCTCTCTTCCCGTGCTAAAATTAAAAGAATATGTTTACAAAGATAACGAAGTATTGCAAAGAATCTTATGACGAACTGGTCCATAAAGTTTCATGGCCTAACCGTTCGCAGCTTTCAAGTAGTGCAGTGGTTGTTTTGACAGCTTCCCTTCTCATTGCACTCGTTGTTTTTATAATGGATTCTGCCTTCCAGTTCCTTATGGAGGACGTTATCTATCCGCACTATTAATAAGTTTTTAAGATGTCTGAGATTGAAAAGAAATGGTACGTGCTGCGTGCCGTAAGTGGTAAGGAAAGCAAGGTGAAAGAGTATCTTGATGCTGATATCAAGCACGGTAACCTTGGTGACTATGTATCTCAGGTATTGATTCCGACCGAAAAGATCTATCAGGTTCGCAATGGCAAAAGAATTGTGAAGGAGAGAACTTATCTCCCTGGTTATGTTTTGGTGGAGGCCGCTTTGGTGGGTGAAGTTGCCCATCATTTGAGGAATACACCGAACGTGATCGGTTTCCTTGGAGGAATGGATCATCCAGTCCCCCTCAGGCAATCGGAAGTAAGTCGGATTCTGGGTACGGTAGATGAACTGCAGGAAAGCGGAGAGGAAATCAATATTCCTTATACCGTTGGAGAAACAGTGAAAGTTAGCGTCGGTCCGTTCAGCGGATTCAGTGGCCTCATTGAAGAAGTGAATACGGAAAAGCGCAAGCTGAAGGTTATGGTCAAAATATTCGGTCGGAAAACACCGCTCGAGTTAGGCTTTGCGGATGTAGAAAAGGAATGATGTATTTGTTACGTACAAAGTTCCCTTCGTTAAATACTTATATAAAAATTTCATAAGAAAATGGCTAAAGAAGTTGCTGGACAAATCAAATTACAGATTAAAGGAGGCGCTGCAAATCCATCTCCTCCCGTAGGACCTGCTTTGGGTTCCAAGGGTATCAATATCATGGAGTTTTGCAAGCAATTCAACGCCAGAACCCAGGACAAGGCGGGCAAGGTATTGCCTGTAATCATTACCTACTACTCAGACAAGTCTTTCGATTTTATCATCAAGACTCCTCCTGTAGCTATCCAGTTGCTCGAGGCTGCCAAGATTAAGAGCGGTTCCGCTGAACCTAACCGCAAGAAGGTTGCTGAACTGACATGGGATCAGATTCGCGCTATTGCTCAAGATAAGATGGTTGACTTGAACTGCTTTACTATCGAAGCTGCCATGTCAATGGTGGCAGGAACAGCTAGAAGTATGGGTATCGCTGTAAAAGGTGACTTCCCGGGTAATAATTAATTAACTTCAATTGACAATGGGTAAACTGACAAAAAATCAAAAGTTGGCTGCAGGTAAGATTGAAGCAGGGAAAGCATACTCACTTAAAGAAGCTGCTAATTTGGTAAAAGAAATTACTTTTACTAAATTCGACGCTTCGGTAGATATAGACGTGCGCTTGGGAGTTGACCCTCGTAAAGCTAACCAGATGGTGAGAGGCGTAGTTGCTCTTCCTCACGGAACTGGTAAGCAAGTTCGTGTGCTCGCTTTGTGTACATCTGACGCTGAAGCTGCTGCTAAGGAAGCCGGTGCTGACTATGTAGGTCTTGACGAATATATTGAAAAGATCAAAGGTGGATGGACTGACGTTGATGTTATCATCACAATGCCGTCTATTATGGGTAAAATCGGTGCTCTCGGCCGTATTCTCGGTCCTCGCGGATTGATGCCTAACCCGAAGAGCGGTACCGTAACTATGGACGTGGCTAAGGCTGTTAAAGAGGTTAAGCAGGGTAAGATTGACTTTAAGGTTGACAAGAGCGGTATCGTTCACACTTCAATCGGAAAAGTTTCTTTCACTGCTGATCAGATTCGTGATAATGCCAAAGAATTTATTGCTACTATCATTAAACTGAAACCTGCTGCAGCTAAAGGTACTTATATCAAGAGCATTTATCTTTCAAGTACTATGAGTAAGGGAATTAAAGTAGACCCTAAAACTGTAGACGAAACAATTTAAAGCAGGAGGAAATCATGAGAAAGGAAGATAAAGGCGTTGTTATCAGCCAGTTGGCTGATGCTGTTAAGCAGTATGGACATTTCTACCTGGTTGACACGACTGCAATGAATGCAGCTGCAACAAGCGAGCTCCGCCGGAAATGTTTTAATGCTGGTATTAAGCTGGTAGTTGTGAAGAATTCATTGCTTCACAAGGCTTTGATGAGCTTGGATGTTGATTATTCACCGTTGTTCGATTCCTTGAAAGGTACGACTTCTGTAATGTTCTGTGAAACAGCTAATGCTCCGGCAAAACTGTTGAAAGAATATAAAGAAGGAGTTCCTTCTCTGAAGGCTGCTTATGCAGAAGAAGGCTTCTATGTGGGTGCTGAACAACTGGAAGCTCTCGCGACTATCAAGAGCAAGGACGAGGTTATTGCCGAAATCGTGGCTTTGCTGCAATCTCCGGCAAAGAATGTCATCTCAGCTCTTCAGTCTGGTGGAAACACCATTCATGGAGTTCTTCAGACTTTGGCCGAACGTGCGGAATGATGCGTTGTGCTTGAACTGAAAACACTCAAACCATTAATTATTAAAAAGTAACAAACAATTAAATTCATACAAAAATGGCAGATTTGAAAGCTTTTGCAGAACAATTAGTTAACTTGACAGTAAAAGAAGTTAATGAACTTGCAACTATCCTGAAAGAAGAATATGGTATTGAACCTGCTGCTGCAGCCGTAGCTGTTGCTGCTGGTCCTGCTGCTGCTGGTGCAGCTGCTGCTGAAGAAAAAACTTCATTTGATGTTGTTTTGAAGAGCGCAGGTGCAGCTAAACTGCAGGTTGTTAAGGCTGTGAAGGAAGCTTGCGGTCTTGGCTTGAAGGAAGCTAAAGACTTGGTTGACGGTGCTCCCAGCACTTTGAAAGAAGGTTTGGCTAAAGACGAAGCTGAATCTTTGAAGAAGACTTTGGAAGAAGCTGGAGCAGAAATCGAACTTAAATAACATTAGCCTGTTAGTCAGGTACTTCGGTTAAGAATCTCCCTGTTCGGGGATTCTTAACCTTTTTGTGTCTATATTAAGTTCGCCGGATATTTATTCATTGTCTGGTTGAAAATATTTTATAAAAACTTCATACAGATGTCTTCAGAAACTCAAAATCAACGAATTAATTTTGCTTCCGTAAAGAATCCGATGAACTATCCGGATTTTCTGGAAGTGCAGTTGAAGTCTTTCCATGACTTTTTACAGTTAGATACTCCGCCCGAAAAACGAAAAAACGATGGCTTGTATAAGGTTTTTGCGGAAAATTTCCCGATTGCTGATACACGCAACAACTTCGTGCTCGAGTTCCTTGACTACTATATCGATCCGCCTCACTATACCATTGATGATTGTCTGGAACGTGGATTGACTTATAGTGTTCCCTTGAAAGCCAAATTGAAGCTTTATTGTACAGACCCCGATCACGAAGACTTTGACACGGTGATTCAGGACGTGTATTTGGGACCGATTCCTTATATGACTCCGAAAGGAACCTTTGTCATCAATGGCGCTGAGCGAGTTGTCGTTTCTCAGCTGCACCGTTCGCCGGGCGTATTCTTTGGACAGAGTATCCATGCGAATGGAACCAAGCTGTATTCTGCGCGTATTATTCCGTTTAAGGGATCCTGGATTGAGTTTGCAACTGACATAAACAATGTCATGTATGCTTATATTGACCGCAAGAAGAAGTTGCCGGTTACAACGTTGTTGAGAGCTGTAGGCTTTGAAAATGACAAGGATATACTTGAAATCTTCAATCTTGCAGAGGACGTTAAGGTAACCAAAACGAATCTGAAGAAAATCGTGGGGCGCAAGCTTGCGGCTCGTGTGCTAAAAACATGGACGGAAGATTTCGTTGATGAAGATACGGGTGAAGTTGTTTCTATCGAACGTAACGAGGTTGTCATCGACCGTGAAACGGTTATCGAGCCTGAACATATCGACCTGATTCTTGAATCTGGCGTCCAGAACATCCTCGTTCATAATGAAGAAGCTAATTCTTCAGATTATTCCATCATCTTCAATACTTTGCAGAAAGACCCGAGCAACTCTGAGAAGGAGGCCGTGCTGTATATCTACCGTCAGTTGCGAAATGCAGATCCGGCCGATGATGCAAGCGCACGCGAAGTTATCAATAACTTGTTCTTCTCTGAAAAGCGTTATGATTTGGGTGATGTAGGCCGTTATCGTATCAATAAGAAATTGAATCTCGATACGCCTATGGATGTCAGAGTATTGACGAAACAAGATATTATCGAAATCATCAAATATCTGATAGAGCTGATTAACTCGAAGGCGGATGTTGATGATATCGATCATTTGAGCAACCGTCGTGTGCGTACTGTAGGCGAACAGTTGTCAAATCAGTTTGCGATAGGCTTGGCTCGTATGTCACGTACCATTCGCGAACGCATGAATGTACGCGACAATGAGGTGTTCACTCCGATTGATTTGATCAATGCGAAGACTATTTCTTCTGTGATCAATTCATTCTTTGGAACAAATGCTCTATCTCAGTTTATGGACCAGACCAATCCGTTGGCAGAGATCACTCACAAACGTCGTTTGTCTGCATTGGGTCCTGGTGGTTTGTCGCGTGACCGTGCCGGATTTGAGGTGCGTGACGTGCATTACACCCATTATGGACGTCTGTGTCCGATTGAAACTCCTGAAGGTCCGAATATCGGTCTGATCTCTTCTTTGTGTGTCTATGCAAAGATTAACGACCTCGGATTTATCGTGACTCCATACCGGAAGGTTAAGGATGGAGTAGTTGATCTTTCACCGGAAGGCATTGAGTATCTTTCTGCTGAAGAAGAAGAAGATAAGATTATTGCACAGGGTAATGCACCGTTGAATGATGACGGTTCGTTTGTGCGGAATAAGGTTAAATCCCGCCGTGATGCGGATTACCCGGTTGTTGCTCCTGATCAAGTTGACTTGATGGATGTTTCTCCTCAGCAGATTGCTTCAATTGCAGCTTCTTTGATTCCGTTCTTGGAGCATGACGATGCCAACCGTGCATTGATGGGGTCGAACATGATGCGTCAGGCTGTTCCTCTGTTGAGAACCGAGGCTCCTATTGTAGGAACCGGCATTGAAAAGCAGTTGTGTGAAGATTCGCGCACACAGATTGCTGCGGAGGGTGACGGAGTTATTGATTTTGTAGACGCTACAACAATCCGCATTCTGTATGACCGTACGGATGATGAAGAATTTGTCAGCTTTGAGCCTGCGTTGAAGGAATACCGCATACCGAAATTCCGCAAAACCAACCAGAGTATGACGATTGACCTGCGTCCGATTTGCAGCAAGGGACAGCGCGTGAAGAAAGGTGATATCCTAACGGAAGGCTATTCGACAGCTGACGGTGAGTTGGCTTTGGGCAAGAACCTGCTTGTTGCTTATATGCCGTGGAAAGGATACAACTATGAGGATGCCATTGTGCTGAACGAGCGTATGGTTCGTGAAGACATCCTGACTTCTGTTCACGTGGATGAATATATTCTGGAAGTTCGCGAAACAAAACGTGGAATGGAAGAGTTGACTTCTGATATTCCGAATGTGAGCGAGGAGGCAACCAAGGATTTGGATGAAAACGGTATTATTCGTATCGGAGCGCGTGTTGAGCCGGGCGATATCCTGATAGGAAAGATTACTCCGAAAGGTGAGTCTGATCCGTCGCCGGAAGAAAAGTTGCTTCGTGCGATTTTTGGCGATAAGGCCGGTGATGTAAAAGATGCTTCGCTGAAAGCTTCTCCTTCGCTGCGAGGTGTGGTTATTGATAAGAAACTTTATTCGCGTGTTATCAAAACCCGCAGTGAGAAAAATGCTGATAAGGCAATTCTTCCCAAATTGGAGGATGAATTTAAAGAAAAAGCCGCAGCACTGAAGGAAATACTTGTCAACAAGTTGCTGGTACTGACGGCCGATAAGGTTTCCCAAGGTGTTAAGGATTATCTGGGTGTGGAAGTCATAGCCAAGGGCGCCAAATTTACAAAGCATGATCTGGAACCGCTGGATTATACCGTTATTCAGTTGAGCAAGTGGACAAACGATGCTCATAAGAATGATATGATCCGTGATCTGGTTATGAATTATCTGAAGAAGTTCAAAGAACTTGATGCAGAGCTGAAGCGTAAGAAGTTTGCGCTGACAATCGGTGATGAACTTCCTTCCGGCATCATTCAGATGGCCAAAGTGTATATTGCCAAGAAGCGTAAAATCGGTGTCGGCGATAAAATGGCGGGTCGTCACGGTAACAAGGGTATCGTATCTCGAGTTGTTCGCCAGGAGGATATGCCGTTCTTGGCTGACGGAACGCCGGTTGATATCGTGCTGAACCCGTTGGGTGTGCCTTCGCGTATGAATATCGGTCAGATATTCGAAGCCGTACTTGGACGCGCCGGAAAAGAACTGGGAGTGAAGTTTGCTACTCCGATTTTTGACGGTGCGACATTGGACGATCTGGATAAATGGACTGATAAAGCAGGGTTGCCTCGCTATTGCAAGACTTATTTGTATGATGGCGGTACAGGTGAACAGTTTGACCAGGCTGCGACTGTAGGTGTGACTTATATGTTGAAACTGGGTCATATGGTTGAAGACAAGATGCACGCACGTTCTATCGGTCCGTACTCTCTGATCACTCAGCAGCCTCTTGGAGGTAAGGCACAGTTCGGTGGACAGCGTTTTGGAGAAATGGAGGTTTGGGCAATCGAGGCCTTCGGTGCTGCTCACATTCTTCAGGAAATCTTGACCATCAAGTCGGATGATGTCGTAGGACGTTCTAAGGCATACGAAGCTATCGTTAAGGGTGAGCCGATGCCTACTCCGGGTATTCCTGAGTCTTTGAATGTGCTGTTGCATGAACTGAGAGGCCTTTGCTTGAGCATAACCCTGGAATAATCTACAAGTGGAGAACAAGGTCCGGACTTGCTCCTTGTTCTTCATGATTTAAATTCTTCATTTTATTATAAAATATAAAGTATGGCTTTTAGAAAAGATACCAAGATAAAAAGTAACTTCTCGAAGATTACTATCGGTCTGGCTTCACCGGAGGAGATCCTTGAAAATTCATATGGTGAAGTGCTGAAACCGGAAACAATCAATTATCGTACTTACAAACCTGAACGCGACGGTTTGTTCTGCGAACGTATCTTCGGTCCGGTGAAGGACTACGAGTGCCATTGCGGTAAATACAAGCGTATCCGTTATAAAGGAATTGTGTGTGACCGGTGTGGTGTTGAAGTGACGGAAAAGAAAGTTCGTCGTGAACGCAGCGGACATATTCAACTGGTTGTACCTGTTGCACATATCTGGTATTTCCGTTCATTGCCGAATAAGATCGGCTATTTGTTGGGCTTGCCGACAAAGAAACTGGATGCTATCATTTATTATGAACGCTATATAGTGATTCAGCCGGGCGTGAAGGCTGAAGACGGCATTAATAAATACGACTTGCTGTCTGAAGAAGAGTATTTGGACATTATGGATACACTTCCGAAGGACAATCAGTATTTGGAAGATACAGATCCGAACAAGTTTATCGCTAAGATGGGCGCCGAGGCCATTTATGACCTGCTGGTAGGATTGGATCTGGACGCTCTGTCGTACGAGCTTCGCCATAAGGCGAACAATGATTCTTCGCAGCAGCGTAAAAACGAGGCGTTGAAGCGCTTGCAGGTTGTAGAATCATTCCGCGCGTCACGTGGTCGTAACAAGCCTGAATGGATGATTGTGCGTATTGTTCCGGTTATTCCGCCTGAACTGCGTCCGTTGGTTCCGTTGGATGGTGGACGTTTCGCTACATCTGACTTGAACGATTTGTATCGTCGCGTGATAATCCGTAACAATCGTTTGAAACGGTTGATCGAGATTAAGGCACCTGAAGTAATCTTGCGTAACGAGAAGCGTATGTTGCAGGAAGCCGTTGACTCCTTGTTCGACAATTCTCGTAAGTCAAGTGCTGTTAAGACAGATGCAAACCGTCCGTTGAAGTCCTTGTCAGACAGCTTGAAAGGTAAGCAGGGACGTTTCCGTCAGAACTTGTTGGGTAAGCGTGTCGACTATTCAGCGCGTTCGGTTATTGTTGTTGGTCCTGAATTGAAGATGGGTGAATGCGGTATTCCGAAACTGATGGCTGCCGAATTGTACAAGCCGTTCATTATCCGTAAGCTGATAGAACGCGGTATCGTGAAGACTGTAAAATCAGCCAAGAAGATAGTTGACCGGAAGGAGCCTGTTATTTGGGATATTCTTGAACATGTGATGAAGGGGCATCCGGTGTTGCTTAACCGTGCTCCGACACTGCACCGTCTGGGTATCCAGGCATTCCAGCCGAAGATGATTGAAGGCAAGGCTATTCAGCTGCATCCGTTGGCTTGTACGGCATTTAACGCCGACTTCGACGGTGACCAGATGGCTGTTCACCTGCCTTTGAGCAACGAGGCTGTACTGGAAGCTCAATTGCTGATGTTGCAGTCGCATAACATCTTGAATCCTGCAAATGGTGCGCCTATCACTGTGCCGGCACAGGATATGGTATTGGGACTGTATTACATTACCAAATTGCGTAAGGGCGCAAAGGGTGAAGGATTGATTTTCTATGGCCCGGAAGAAGCGATGATTGCTTACAATGAAGGAAAGGTTGACATTCATGCCATTATCAGCGTAGTTGCCAATGACCTCGATGAAGACGGCAATATCGTCAAGAAGCTGATTAAAGAAACGTCTGTTGGACGTGTCATTGTCAACCAGCTTGTTCCTGATGAGTGCGGTTATCTGAATACGATTATTTCTAAGAAGTCATTGCGTGATATCATCAGCGATGTAATCAAGAAAGTCGGTGTTGCACGCGCATGTGAATTCTTGGATGGAATCAAGAACCTGGGTTATCAGAAAGCATTCGAAGGCGGCTTGTCGTTCAACTTGGGCGATATTATCATTCCGAAAGAGAAGGAAGACCTGATCAAGAGAGGTAACGAAGAAATCGAGCAGATCATGATGAACTACAACATGGGTTTCATCACCGATAACGAACGTTATAATCAGGTTATCGATACATGGACACATGTTAACAGTGATTTGTCAGATATTCTGTATAAGACTATTAAGGAAGATGACCAAGGTTTCAACTCGGTATTCATGATGCTGGACTCCGGTGCCCGTGGTTCTAAAGAGCAGATCCGTCAGTTGTCGGGTATGCGTGGATTGATGGCCAAGCCGCAGAAAGCCGGAGCTGAAGGTGCACAGATTATCGAGAACCCGATCCTTTCTAACTTTAAGGAGGGTCTGTCGGTGCTTGAGTACTTTATTTCTACTCACGGTGCCCGTAAGGGTCTTGCCGATACCGCATTGAAAACAGCCGATGCCGGTTATCTGACTCGTCGTCTTGTTGACGTTTCGCATGACGTCATCATCAACGAAGAAGACTGCGGTACGTTGCGCGGACTGGTATGCACAGCTCTGAAAAACAACGATGAGGTGATTGCTACGTTATACGAACGCATCCTCGGCCGTGTTTCTGTACATGATATTATTCATCCGACAACAGGCAAGCTGATTGTCGCAGCCGGTGAAGAAATCACGGAAGCCATCGCAGAAGAAATCGAGAAATCTCCGATTGAAAGCGTTGAAATCCGTTCTGTGTTGACTTGCGAATCGAAGCGGGGTGTTTGTGCTAAGTGCTATGGACGTAACCTGGCAACAAGCCGTATGGTTCAGAAAGGTGAGGCCGTGGGCGTTATCGCTGCACAGTCTATCGGTGAGCCGGGTACTCAGTTGACATTGCGTACTTTCCATGCCGGAGGTATCGCAGGCAACATGGCTGCCAATGCAAGCATCGTGGCGAAGAATGATTCACGTCTGGAGTTTGAAGAACTGCGTACGGTGGACGCTGTTGAAGAAACAGGCGAACCGGTTAAGATTGTAGTCGGACGTTTGGCCGAGGTTCGTTTTGTGGATGTCAATACAGGCATTATCCTGTCAACTCACAATGTGCCTTATGGTTCGAAACTATACGCTTCCGACGGTGAAGTTGTTGAAAAGGGCAAGCTGATTGCCAAGTGGGACCCGTTCAATGCTGTGATTGTGACAGAAGCTTCAGGTAAGATTGACTTTGAGGCGGTAATCGAAAATGTAACGTATAAGGTTGAGTCGGATGAGGCTACCGGTTTGCGTGAAATTATTATTACCGAGTCTAAAGATAAGTCAAAGATTCCGTCGCTGCATATTCTGGATGAAAACGGCAACTCGCTCCGTACATACAACTTGCCTGTGGGCGGCCATGTTGTTGTGGAAGATAAACAGACGGTTAAGGCCGGAGATATTCTTGTCAAGATTCCTCGTGCAGTCGGTAAGGCTGGTGATATTACCGGTGGTCTGCCGCGTGTAACCGAATTGTTCGAAGCGCGTAATCCGTCTAATCCGGCTGTCGTTTCAGAAATCGACGGAGAGATAACGATGGGCAAGATCAAGCGCGGTAACCGTGAAATCATCGTTACGTCGAAGGCTGGCGATGTGAAGAAGTATCTGGTTGCTTTGTCCAAGCAGATTCTGGTTCAGGAGAACGATTATGTGCGTGCCGGTACTCCGTTGTCTGACGGTGCCATTACTCCGGCCGACATTCTGGCTATTAAAGGTCCTACAGCCGTTCAGGAATACATTGTGAATGAAATTCAGGATGTATACCGTTTGCAGGGTGTAAAGATCAACGACAAGCACTTTGAAATTATTGTCCGCCAGATGATGCGTAAGGTTCAGATTGACGAACCGGGTGACACACGCTTCTTGGAACAGCAGATTGTCGACCGCATAGAATTCAATGAAGAGAACGACCGGATTTGGGGCAAGAAAGTGGTTGTTGATGCCGGTGACTCTCAGATTCTGCAGCCGGGTCAGATTGTGACAGCCCGCAAGCTCCGTGACGAGAACAGTATGCTGAAACGCCGCGACCTGAAACTGGTTGAAGTGCGTGATGCAATTCCTGCAACGTCAACTCAGATTCTGCAGGGTATTACACGTGCTGCATTGCAGACTTCAAGCTTCATGTCTGCGGCTTCATTCCAGGAAACGACGAAAGTGCTGAATGAAGCAGCGATAAACGGTAAGGTTGATAAACTGGAGGGTATGAAAGAGAACGTGATTTGCGGTCATTTGATTCCTGCAGGAACAGGACAGCGTGAATTTGACAAGATTGTGGTTGGCTCTAAAGAAGAATACGACCGCATTTTGGCCAACAAGAAGAATGTTTTGGATTATAGTGAAGTAGAATAATAGTCTGAAATGAGATATTAAAGAAGACGGTGAAACTCCAGTTTGTGGATTTCACCGTCTTCTTTATTTGTTACCAATCGGATTCGAGTCCGTTGATACCCATTTCTCTCAGTGTCTGTTCAATTTTCGGGAAGAGTGATTTCAATCTTTTGTGGCTTCCGGACTTTGATATGCCCAGTTCTTGTGATATTTCCCGGAAGCTCTTGTTTTCAAAAAAGACTTTCTGCAATAACAGCCTGTGTGCAGGCGACAGTTGCTGGATAACGACCTCTATGATGCGGTAGATTTTTTCTTTGTGTTGCTGTTCTTTCCTTTCGTCATAATAGAGGGCTGGAAGACTGTTTATGTCACAGTCAATCATTTGCGGAGCTTTGGCCCGCCTTCTGAGATAGTCATTGATCATGTTGACGGTGATTGTTTTTACCCATTGTTTGAATTTGCCTTGTTCGGTGTATGAAAGCAGCAGACTCTGAAATATCTTGATTTCGATTTCCTGCATGAGATCCATTTGTTCTTCGTGGTTCAGAATGACATTTTGAATCAGTCTTCTGATTAATGGTTCATAACGTTTGTGCAATGCTAGTGCTGCCTTCTGCGATTGGGTCTGGCGATAAGCTTCTATAAGCATATCGTCACGAAGATGCTCTGTCTTTTTCATATTATTAAATTTGTTGGCAAGAAAATATCTTGCGTTGGTTAAAAGTTCTCCAAATGTACATGATATGGATGATAAAGCCAAATTTTGGAAAACTTTTTTCTTGGGAAAAATTGTTTTTTATGAGGTTATACAAGATTCGGATTTTTTGTCTGTAGATTTAGGTCTTCAGGAACCGGCATGGTGTCCGGCTGTTGTTTTCCGGGATAACACTCCAGAACCGACCGTGCGTGAAGTTTGCCGTTATCCGTTCGGGAGTTCTGGAGTGTTGTTCAGCTTTATAAGCTCTGAAGCATACGCTTCAGCACAACTGTTGCAGATATTTCGCGATTGGCGGCTTCCGGAATCACCAATGACGTGGGAGCCTCAATCACGCTGTCTGTCACGATCATGTTGCGGCGGACCGGAAGACAATGCATGAAGAATGCATCGTTTGTAACCGCCATGTGCGCGTCGTCAACCGTCCAGCTCATGTCTTTGCTGAGCACTTTGCCATAATCTGCCGGATTTGTGACTCCCGGGCATGCCCAGTTCTTCGCATAGATGAAGTCGGCTCCTTCGAACGCCTTCATCTGGTCGTATTCGACTTGTGCCCCTCGGACGAATTTGGGGTCGAGTTCATAACCGTGCGGATGAGTGATTACGAAGTCCACATCGGCTTCATTCATGAAGTCGGCGAATGAGTTTGGAACGGCTTGCGGAAGTGCGCGCGGATGAGGCGCCCATGTCAGCACAACTTTCGGCCGCTCTTTTCTCTTGTATTCTTCAATTGTAATCAGGTCGGCGAATGCCTGGAGCGGATGTCCGGTGGCTGCTTCCATCGAGAATACGGGCTTGCCGGAATATTGGATGAACTGGTTCAGTATTTTTTCCGTATAATCGTCTTCGCGGCTTTCGAAACGCGCGAACGAGCGCACGCCGATGATGTCGCAGTATGAGGCCATTACCGGGATGGCTTCGAGCAAGTGTTCGCTCTTGTCACCGTCCATCACTACGCCCCGTTCCGTTTCCAGCTTCCATGCGCCCTGGTTCACGTCCAGCACAATCACATCCATTCCCAGGTTGCGTGCCGCTTTTTGTGTACTCAGGCGGGTGCGCAGGCTGTTGTTGAAGAATATGAGCAGACAAGTTCTGTGTTTGCCCAATGCTTCATACTTGTAGCGGTCTTTCTTTATTTCGAACGCTTCCGCCAGTGCGGTCTTTAGGTCTCCCAGGTCGAAGACATTTGTATAAGTTTTCATAGAATGTATATTAATTGATTCCTTGCTTGCAAATATACGATAAATATTCTTTTTCCGTTGGGAAGTGTTTATAAAAATTCATCTCTTCGGCTGTTTATGGACGGATTTGTCCGTTTCCTTCAATCAGCCACTTGTAGGTTGTCAGTTCGCGCAGTCCCATCGGGCCGCGGGCATGGAGCTTCTGTGTGCTGATGCCTATTTCCGCTCCCAGACCGAACTGTGCCCCATCTGTGAATGATGTGGGCGCATTTACATAGACACAGGCCGCGTCCACGGCTTTCTGGAAGTAGCTGCCCGTAACATTGTTTTCGGTGACGATGCTTTCGCTATGTTTTGAGCCGTATGCGTGGATATGCGAAACGGCTTCTTCTGCACAGCCAACGGTTTTGACGGACATTTTGTAGTCGAGAAACTCGGTTCCGAAACTCTGCTCGTCCGCATGCTCCAGCAATTCCGGCGGATAATTCCCTTTCAGCGCTTCCCATGCGTGCGGGTCAGCATAGATGACCACATTGTTCTTTTGGAGCGGCCGGCACAGATCCGGCAGGTCTTGCAGGCGGTCTTTGTGTATCAGCAGGCAATCGAGCGCATTGCATACGCTGACCCTTCGAGTCTTCGCGTTGTTTATGATGGCAGCTCCTTTTTCTGCATCTCCATCCTTGTCGAAATAGGTGTGGCAGATTCCCGCTCCTGTTTCGATGACCGGAACCGTTGCTTCTTCGCGTACAAACTTGATCAGTCCTGCGCTTCCTCTCGGAATGATCAGGTCTACGTATCTTTCAGCGTGGAGCAGTTCTGCCGTGGCTTCATGAGAAGATGGGAGCAATGCTACCGCCGAAGGGTCAGTCCCGAGCCGTTCCAGCACGCGATGTATCAGCGCCACGATAGCTCTGTTGGAAAAGTCGGCATCGCTTCCTCCTTTCAGGATACACGCATTGCCGCTCTTGAGGCATAAGGAGAAGACATCGAAACTCACGTTCGGCCGCGCCTCATAGATGATTCCGATCACTCCGAAGGGCACGCTCACTTTTTTCAGGCGGAGTCCGTTCGGACGTATCCTGTCCTCAAGGACGATGCCTGCGGGTGAGGGCAGAGCCGCCACATCGCGTATGTTCAAGGCAATTTCAGTCAGGCGAGCCTTGGAAAGTTTCAGCCGGTCGTATTTTGGGTTTTCCGGATCCATCCGTTCGAGGTCTTTGCGGTTGGCCTCCAGCAGTTCCGGTATGCAGTGTTCCGTTTCGTCTGCCAATGCCAGCAGGATGCGGTTCACTTCATCAGAGTTCATCATTGCCAGCTTCCGTGAAGCGGCCTGAACGCTCCTGAAGATTTCATTCAGTTCCATTTCGTTTGGTTTAGGTTTCAACTTGATACAAAAATACAATATTTGGGAACATATTTCTGCATTTCAGCATAAAAAATGCAGAATAATTGCGGATTTTTGTCTGGAAGCGCATGTGAAGTGTTCCGGCAAGGATTCTCGTCTGCCGGTGTAAAGTTTTCCTGTATGATGGGACAGGGCTGATGCATTACTAAAGTCATTGATATTCAGAGTATCTGATATTTAGAGATATACTAAAGCCTGATAAAAAGGCTGTTCTTTTACCTATAAAATCAGTATATGCTGAATAATAAGTACTTAATAATCAATATTCTTTTTAATGCGTCAGCCCTGCGTGGCATTCTTGCTTTGTTTGCAGGGGAGGATGAAATAACTTCGGGTCTGTTGTTCAATCTTGTGTGGAAAAACAATTGTTATCTATTGGCTGTATCTTTTGATTTTTGGGAAATACATTGTATCTTTGTCAAAAAATGACAAATATGCTGTTTGCAGAAAGAATAAAAGCGGCAAGAGATTCCTTGCAGTTGTCACAAAAAGAGGTGGCTAAAGCCATTGGGGTAGATGTGCCTATGTATAGCCGGATTGAGCGGGGCCAACGCCCTGCTAAGCGAGAAGCAATACCTGCTTTGTCTAAACTGTTAGGCCTTGATGAGTCAGAGCTGCTAAAGCTATGGTTGGCAGAAAAGGTTTACAATTATGTTGTTGATGAAGAAGATGCTGAAAGTGTTTTGTCAATTGTGGCCGAAAGCATTGTTGAATATAAGAATAAGACTAAATGACACAAAGAATAATAGACTTCGAGAACCGGAAAGTGAAAGAAGCTTGTGGCGAAACCGTTGGCGTTGGATTATTTGCTCCGAACATGCCTCCCGATATGCCGAAAGACATGGAAACTATTTCTTCATTAGTCCACCGTTCATTGATAGAAGATATGATATTTACGTTTTTTGTATCAAAGGGGATTGGTGTTGAAGAGGCGGAGAAACTGTTGGGCCTGGGTTTTGTCATGGCGAAGGAAACGCATGAATTTATAGGCTGGATAGCTGGAAATGACATTCCATCATTGTGCGAATGTTTGCATGTGTCTTATCTTAATTCTTCATTTATATACCGGAACAATAAGGTAGAAAGAATACGCTCAAAGAGTAATCTGATAGAAACTGGTGCCGTATATACACAAACGAGCATAACAGATGAGATTGTGTATAACACACTTGAGCACTATAATGTATATGATGACATTTGTATATTGGATTTCGCATGCGGAACAGGACGTTTCTACGATTCAATTGTGAAATGCTTGCATGAGAAGTATGGCATGCAGCCAAATGATTCGGTACTTAAAAACATCTGTGCTGTAGACATTGATGTAAATGCAGTGAATATAACTCGTTTAAAAGCAGTGTCTTATCTGGACAGGATATGTGCAGACCCTTTAGAAGCGGTCAGCAAGAGGGTTTTGTGGCGTAATGCACTTATGGATGACGGCATGTTTTCAGATTCTTTAAAAGGTTTGTCATTTCAAGATTTTGGAGGGTGCATGGAAAAGTTCGATATTATCGTTTCAAATCCTCCGTATCTGGTTCTTAAGCCTAACAAGAAAAAAATAGCGGATGAAAAGGGAAACAGACTCATGCAGATGGTCAGCTACTTCAGGAAGTCTGGGCTTTACAATCATTCCATTGAGGGAATGCTCAATCTGTATCAGTTGAGCATTGAACGTATGCTCGGTTTTTTGAAGCCTGACGGCATGATGGGCATAATCTGTCCTTCCACACTGTTTGCGGATGTTTCTGCATCAAAATTGCGTAAACACCTTTTGCTGAAGAATACTATTTTGACCATTAAAAGTTTCAGCGAGGCTGCACAATTGTTTGAGAATGTCACTCAAGCCTCCAATATTTTTTATATGAGAAAAGGTGGAAAGACAGACAAAATAGAAATTGCAGTGGGTGTGGAAAGGTTTGAAGTTGAAATAAGCCTTATAAAGCAACTGTTTGGGAATAATATGGAAATACCGCTGATATCCAAACAAGGATGGAATGTACTTAAAAAATTGTCTTTTTGCCAGCCTTTACGGAGTTACCATAATATCCGCAATAGGCGTGGAGAACTCGACTTAACTTTGTCCAAGCAATATATCACGAAAGAGATAACTCCATATAGGCTCGTGAGGGGCAATATGATTGGAGCAGATGGCATTAAAGGCGGAAGCCAAGAATTTGTGCAAGAAGATTTTCTAAAAACTCGATCAAACGACTACATTACCAAAGATTTCAACAAAAGAAGGCTGATATGCCAGCAAATCTCTAATGGTGGTCAGGGTCGCCGCCTGAAGTTTGTCTTTTGCGGAGCGAGTGATATTCTCGGTAACTCATGCAACTATATTTCTTCAGACTATAGTACATTGCAGAAACTGTATCTTCTGCTTAACAGCAGCCTTCTCAACTGGAGGTTTAAAGTCACAAGTTCAAACAATCATATCAATAATTATGAACTGGATGAACTGCCTCTTGTTAATCTTGATTTGGTGGATGATAAATTTGAATATACAAGTCAAGAGAAGCTGGACGCATACATAGGTAGCTTATATGGCTTAAGCGCCGAAGAAATCAGATATGTTGCGGTATGAAATTATACAACCACATTGCATTTAAAATGGGGAAGCATGAGGCGGAAATCGCTCCTCATATTCCGGAAGGGGGAAATTGGAAAGACATTCCCCTTACGATATCGGATGCGCGATTGACAAACATACGTGCGTCGGGTGGTCGCACCACATATTATGGACGGTTGAGCTGGGATGAGCCGAGCTATACCATTGCTACTTATTTCAATCGGGTCGGGAATGGGTGTAATCTGCATCCAAGCCAATGCAGGGTCATGTCAAACAGAGAAGCTGCACGTTTGCAATCTTTTCCGGATGATTTTGTGTTCAAGGGTTCTGTCGCGTCACAGTATAAGCAGATTGGGAATGCGGTGCCGCCGTTGTTGGCGAGAGCCGTAGCCTGTTTAATAAAGCCGCATTTAAACAGTTATAGTTTCGTTGATCTGTTTGCCGGTTGCGGAGGCTTGTCTGAAGGATTCATTATGGATGGTTATAGTTTGGTGGCGGCCAATGAACTTGATAGAAGCATTATGTCGACATATGCGTACAATCATTCCCGGTATACTTCTGAAGACAACTTCATTGTCGGTGACATAACCCTTGATGAAACGAAACAAAAGTTATTGATGGCGTGCGGTAGACGTAACATTGATGTGGTAATTGGCGGGCCTCCGTGTCAAGGCTTTTCTTATGCCGGATGGCGTGATCCGAACGACAAACGAAATCAATTGTTTAAAGAATTTGTTGAGATGGTTGAGAGATTAAAGCCTAGTTTTTTTGTTATGGAGAATGTTCCGGGTATCTTGACTATGAGAAAAGGTGAAGCCATGAAAGAGATAATTCAGGCATTTGCGGATGTCGGTTATTTTGTGAATCAGCCGATAAAATTAAACGCGGAAGAGTTCGGGGTTCCGCAGCGTCGTAAGCGTGTGTTTATTATAGGTTCTAAAGATGGTGTAATTGTCAATGCGCCTTCTCCCTTGTTCCGATTGCCTGATAACTGCAAAACAAGACGGAAAATGGTTCAGGCAAACGCAAAATTACCTATAGCAATGTCTGTTCGAGATGCAATCGAATCGCTCCCTGCGTTGGACAATGGGGGAGGTTATCCCGAAATGGACTATAATCCGTCTGTCGTTCATCCATACGATAGGTTGATGAGGCGCGAAATCACATTTGAAGAATTTTATAATATGTGTATTGCCCAATAAATGCGATTGAGTGGAGGGGCTCAGCTACCCTCTCCGCTCAATCTCCGTTTTCAACATAATCACATAATTTCTCTATTGTGTCGTTAAGTTTGGCCTTGGCTTCTGACATTTTTTTATCATTCAGCAAACCGATAATCTGATCGGTCTGCTCTTGAATATCTTTCCTGTCTGTATAAAAAAGAACTTTTCTGTTATCTTTTTTACTGAAATCTCGTAATGATTCAAAAGCGATGCGTATGTAACGCTCCTGATTTTTGCGCTTGTTTTTGCTGGTTAAAGGCTTCTCTATTATTTGTAGTTCCTCTAACTTCATCGGGTTGAAGTTCTTGAAGCGATAATCATAAAGGGAATACTCGGGATGTAGATATTGCATCAACAACTCATTTCCGCCTTTCTCGCTTATAACTGAAAACAACTTTAAGATATTTTGGTGGCACTTTGCCATAATGGAACTTAGTTTCTTGGCGTCATCATCACTGTTGACGTTGAATTTACATTTGTCCCAAATGTATTTAGCATGCCAACTGACAACAGTTTGGCCGTTGTTTTCCAATTGTATCAGTTTCTTTACATCGTTAAGGGTAAAGCGGTTATTCTTCGCGGAATTGCATGAGGCGCACATGGGAGCAAAGTTTGTGCTATGGCAAAATCCCAGTGAAATAGGACCTATATGGTCTGGTGACATTTGTGCCATTTGTTTGCAAACAGGGCATTCATACCTGACAGTGCATTTATGAAATTCTCCCATCAGTCTGTTGGCGAGATTGTAGTTCCCGTCAGCCCATTCTTCATATGCCCGTCTGTCCTGTGTATAGGTCTGCATATTATCTTTGTGTCTGCCTTTGTCCGTTCTTTCACGGCAGCATAATCCGTCCGAATGAAAGCCGTCAAATCGGTCTGGACAATTGCTCATAACTCCGGGCGATAAATACTTGCTTTGTTCGCTCTGTGCCAATCTTTTGATTTGCTCTATTAAATCCGTTTTGTTTGCGTAAGATGTCACGCCAAAGAGTGCAGCGATGTATTTTAAGTCTTTTTCTGTGTTGAAATGATGTTGGACTATTTCCATAATTGTGCAAGAAGTCTGTTCAACGTTGATGTCGTAGTCCTTTTTGAGCTTTGTCAGAAGCAACTTTGAAGGGTAAACAGCATAAATGCTCAGTTGCTTTCCACAGCATTGGCAAGTATGCATCTTAGTAGGATGTAACAACCTGGCTATAATAGCATAACATCCTTTTTGGATAGGTATGTCATGTTGCTTGCATTTTTCGTTCCACCAATTAGTCCGTGCAATACCTTGTTTAGACTTGCCGGCAACAACCCATTTGACGCATCCATTTTTCCCCCTTTCGTATGGTAGACCAGCATAATTCTTATGATTGACAGTATATTCTGTATATGCTTTAAAATTGTCATTCCAACTTCTATCATTATTATTGTTCATATCGTTTTGATGTTTAAATAAAACGTGTTTTCATGAATAGGCTGAATGCAAAATTAATGATTCAGGCCAGAATGCCTGTCGTTCCGTTCAATTATTTGCAATTAATAAGAGAATGTTTAAACTTTAAGTCACTACTGTCCACTAAAAATAGACAAGGTTAAAAATTAAATACTTGAATCATATCGGTCTTTGACATTTTTGAAATTCGATTTGTCAAACAAGTCACTGAGATGTTGTTTTATCCGTTTGAAGAACAGTTCAACACTCCATCTGTTTCGATAAAGCGATGATATTAACTCCGCAGATGCGTCAAGATTGTTCGTCGGGAAGATGTATTGTGTACCGTCTTCAGGATTCTCCACGATGAGTTTTCTAAGTTTCCCGGGGTAATCCTTAGAACTTTTATAAGCCGTAAGGCCTCCGATTGCATCCGAAACTACACCTTCCGGCAATCTTCGTTTCCAGGTTTTAGGCTTGATCCGTATGTTTGTTTTGGTTCGCACGACGAAGAAAGCACCTATACAATTTATCGTATGAAGGTTGCTGAAATCGTTATACCCGCAGTCGAATATGTAATGTGCTCCTGATTCGTATGGAGTTTCAGGCATAGCCTTTGAATCGTGAATATTAGATGGTGTAACATGCACAAATGCAAGTACTTCCGCTTCAATATCGTAGAGCGTATGCAACTTTATTCCGCCTTTATGTTTGCGAAATCTAGCCCACTCAAACACTGGCAGGCACAGATCAATCGTTGTAGAGTAAATAGCTGACCGAACGTCATTGTAAACTGTTGATTCCAACAGGTATAGCTCTTGATATACTTGTTGCCATTGTATTTCTTCACAATGTATTTGAATTTTTCGTAATCAAGGAATTTCACTAATTGAGAGAAAACGTACTCGTCTTTAAACATAACGGTCTGATTTTGACCGCAAAGTTAAATTCACGTTTCGGGAATATCAAATCGCTTATAACAAATTGAACTTCAATAATTTCAAAGAACTTCTATGGCTTTTTAGTGGACACTAATAATATTTTCCATATAGAGAGCTGATGTAGCTTTCTTTCTAGCCTTGTTTGTAGACTTATAGTAGTTATAGCTATTTATATGAGCGAATCAGAAGGAATTTTCATTAACTGTTTTACCTTTGCCTGCGAAGTTAACAGGCATCATAATGCATGATTTTCTTGATCAGTTTGTGACGAAGGAATCTTCATTCTTTCCGATATATGCACTGCACTGTCCGGATGGTTAAACATTATCCTTGTGGTTGAGGAGCACGTCAAGATACCAGTCTACAAGCTTGCAGTTTTCGCCTTGTTTTTCCAAATGCGCTTTGTCCGATGTCTGTTCTGCACGCTGTATCATACAGTCCCGACGTACTGAAATTTAAGAGCGGAAATCAAAAAGCAACCTCTGTCGCATTTGATCTCCGCCTACAAAAATCATTTTATATGAACGATAAAAAGAAACACCGGAAGCGGTGCTTCCTGAATCGCAACATGCAAAAATAATGATTTTCCGAACAATAACAAGGCTTATTGGGTTTATTTTAAATGAAAGAGCCGTGGATTGAACGAGAAAAACAGAACGGAATGCAAAAAGAAGAACTGGAAAATCATTCTTTTTGCATCCGTATGCTCCAATCATAAGGACATCCAGTATTGGGAGATTGCATGTCGCGCAAGATGTGGTGGACAACAGCTGTTGCTGGAGAAATGGCTCGTCAAAAAAACTTGATTGGGCATACGAACGGTTGATGCATAGCTGTACAGAACTTTCTGATGTATATGGGGCAGCAGGTTTCAATAACCGCTCGTTCACGCGGCTGCTCAGAGTGTTTCCGGAAAAGATTGCAATAAGGTATAATATAAAAAGAAAAGAAGATGAAAAAGATTTTGATTGTGTCGGGACATCCCGACTTGAACGATTCGTTTGCCAACAAGACCATATTGGAAGAAACAAAGCATTTATTGCCAGAGGCAGAGTTTGCCTATCTGGACAAGCTGTATCCGGATTTTCATATTGACGTGAAAGCAGAACAGGAGCGACTGCTTCGTGCAGACATTATTGTGCTGCAATATCCATTATTCTGGTATAGTGCGCCTTCGCTTCTGCACCGCTGGGTGGAGCAGACTTTCACGCATGGCTTCTCTCATGGCAGCACAGGAGATAAATTGAAAGGCAAGCAGATTGTCCTGTCTTTTACCTCCGGTGCACCCGAAGATATGTACCGGTATGACGGTCCGCAGCACTATCCCATTGATGATTTCCTTCCTGCATATAAGCAAATGGCAGATTTGTGTGGACTGCAATGGTGTGGCTACATCTATAGCGGAGGCCTTTCGTATGCCAGCCGCCATGATGAAGCAGAGCTGGCCCGGATGAAAGCGAAAGCAGTTCGCCATGCACATTTGCTGGTCGAAAAATTGAAAGGAATGGCGTAAAATTGTGTGTCGGAAAAGTAGAAGTTTCCAACACACAATAAGGGCAGCTTGTTTCAGAACTTGATAGAATGTTGCTTTATTGGAAATGTAATCCGGCAACGGAAAAAACTCGGCCTGAAGAAGCGATTGTTTGAAAACTTTTCTTATCTTTGAAAATAAGAAGCAGGGTATATGCTCTGCCTGGTTTATTAAATTTTCGGATTATGAGAGCGAATGATTATGACTCTTTGGTTGAGGTTTTCAGAGGGGATCTCTGGGAGGCCGAATTGGTAAAGGGCTTGCTGGCTTCCGCCGGCGTGGATGCCATGCTGAAGGATGAAAGCTTGTCGGTTGTAACTTCTCCGTATGCGGGCATGGGGGGAAGCGTGCGGGTGATGGTGAACCCGGAAGAAGAAGTTTATGCCAAAAAGGTTGTAGCGGAAAGAAAGCCATGAGTAAATTCCTTTTTCTTCTTGCGGCTTTTCTGCTGTCTGTCCCTTGTCGTTCGCAAGAGTTGAAGTCTGTCGTGTGGACCTCGTTTGATGTGTCGTTCAAGGCTCCCTCCGATATGGTTGTGGAGGAAGATTCTTCGGAAGGATATGCTGTCGGCAACTCTGCCTATTATATAACTGTGGAACTTCTGGAAGGTGAAGGCATCAGGCGGGCGGAACTGGCTGGCGAACTGAAGGCCATAGCTGCGGACGATGAGGTGACAAAGCAGACACCGGTTGTGTCTTTTGATCTTTCTCAGTTCCATGGAGTGTATCTGAAAGGGATTTGCGGGTCTGACCGTTGTGTCTACAGTTACCTTCTTGCCAAAGATGGCAGTTGCGGGTTTTACGTTTCGATTGTTTACAAGGATGCGGATGATGCGCTTCCGGAAACAATCTTGCGGAGCTTTGCCTTGAAAGACTGATCCGGCCGTTCGCGGGTGTCTTGCCGGATAGATTTTATAAATTTTGCTAAAAGATAGCGTTCTTTTATGCCGTATTTCGTATTTTAGTTTGCAAATTGACTGAAATATGAAAAATACTCATTGTTTACACATAGGCGCCGGTATGCTGTTTTTTCTTTTTGTCATTTTTTCATTGTCAGGATTTACGAGAGCAGGCGATGAAAAGCATTCAGAGCAGGACGTGGTGCAGTATAGCTGCATAGAAGTTCCCGAAAGTATTGTATTTTGCGGCACGGCTATTGATCTGACCCGTTTTGACCGGCGTGAGCGGATGGATCGTGAACTGATGGCATTTGCTTATATGCATAGCACCTCTCTTCAGATCATCAAGCGTGCAAACCGTTATTTTCCTATTGTCGATCCTATATTGAAAGAATATGGAGTTCCTGAAGACTTCAAGTATCTGATGGCGATTGAGAGCAATGTCAATCCGCTGGCTCGTTCGGTTGCAGGAGCGGCTGGCCTGTGGCAGTTCATGCCGGGCACAGCGAAGGAGTTCGGACTGGAAGTGAACAGTCATGTGGACGAACGTTATGATGTGGAGAAAGCTACCCGTGCGGCCTGTAAGTATCTGAAGCAGGCTTATGCCCGCTTCGGCAACTGGGAAACGGTAGCAGCATCGTATAATGCGGGGCAAGGCAGAATTTCGCGGCAGCAGGACCGGCAGTATGCCGAAAACGCACTTGACCTTTATCTGGTTGAAGAAACGGCGCGTTATGTGTATCGGATATTGGCCGTGAAAACAATGTTGGCCGATCCCAAGAAGTTTGGTTTCCGTTTGCGGGCAAGCGATTTGTATCCTCCTATCCCTTATCACACGGTGAAAGTGACGGGACATATTGAAGATCTGCCCAGATTCGCAAAATCGCAGGGAACAAATTTCAGTCTGCTCAGAAACATGAATCCTTGGCTGAGGGATTTCTCTTTGCCTAATCATGGGAAGAAAGAATATGTCATTCGCATACCTGATAAGGAAGAAATGCATTATAATCCGCGGGTTATTGTCCCTTATGACAAGAATTGGGTGGTTGAATGACGAAAAAATGTCCTGCTGGGAATAGGAAACGTCCTATATTTGCAACGCTTAATTTTTTATATTTTATAACCATCTATTTATAAACCATGAAAAAACAATTAGTTCTAGGCATCTTTGGCGCTTGTTTGCTTTCTGCAAACGCTCAAAGTTTCAAAGAATGGCAAGATCCGGAAATCAATGCGGTGAATCGTGCGCCTATGCATGCAAACTTTTTCGCTTATGAGAATCTGGAGAAGGCGGGGAAAGCTGTAAAGGAAGATTCTGAGAATTTTATGAGCATTAACGGCATCTGGAAATTCTTCTGGGTGGCCAATGCGGACGCTCGCCCTACCGATTTTTGGAAAGTGGGTTTCAACGACAAAGGATGGGATGATCTGCAAGTTCCGGGTGTATGGGAACTTAACGGGTATGGCGATCCCATTTACGTGAATACGGGTTATGCATGGAGGAACCAGTATGAAAGCAACCCTCCGTATGTACCGGTCGAAAAGAATCATGTGGGTTCGTATCGGCGCGAAATCATGGTTCCTGCCGAGTGGAAAGGAAAAGATATCATTGCCCACTTTGGTGCAGTCAGTTCAAACATGTATCTTTGGGTGAACGGAAAATATGTGGGCTACAGTGAAGACAGCAAGCTGGAAGCTGAGTTTGACTTGACTCCTTACTTGAAAGCAGGGCAGAAGAACCTGATCGCTTTTCAAGTGTTCCGCTGGTGTGACGGCTCATATCTGGAAGACCAGGACTTTTTCCGTTATACGGGGGTAGCTCGCGACTGTTATCTGTATACTCGTAACAAGAAACGGATTGACGACATTCGGATAACTCCGGATCTGGACAGCCAGTATAAGAATGGTTCGCTGGCCGTAAACCTGAGCTTGAAGGGGAATGTGAACGTTGAGCTGGAGCTCTTGGATGCACAGAACAAAACCGTAGCATCTGCTTCCGCAAACGGTTCCAAGAATGTGTCGGTGACTATGAATGTGGAGAATCCTAATAAATGGACGGCTGAAACTCCTTATCTTTATACTTTGCGCGCAACTGTAAAAGAAGGAAATAAGGTGAGCGAAGTGATTCCGGTCAAAGTAGGGTTCCGCAAAGTTGAACTGAAAGGCTCTCAGGTTCTTGTAAATGGACAGCCCGTTCTGTTCAAAGGGGCTAACCGTCATGAGATGGATCCCGACGGCGGTTATCATGTTTCACGCGAACGCATGATTCAGGACATTCAGATCATGAAGCGTTTCAACATCAATGCTGTGCGTACCTGCCATTATCCGGATGATAATTTCTGGTATGATCTGTGCGACAAGTATGGAATCTATATGGTGGCTGAGGCTAACATCGAGTCGCACGGAATGGGATACGGCGACAAGACGCTGGCAAAGAATGCTTCCTACAAGAAAGCGCATCTGGAGCGCAATCAGCGTAATGTGCAGCGCAGTTTCAATCACCCGAGCATCATTTTCTGGTCATTGGGTAACGAAGCCGGGTATGGACCTAACTTTGAAGCTGCATATGATTGGGTGAAGGCTGAAGACTCAAGCCGTCCGGTGCAGTATGAGCAGGCGCATCAGACCGGGAAGACAGACATTTTCTGCCCGATGTATTATGATTATAAAAACTGTATCAAGTATTGTGAGGATGACAGCAAGACCAAGCCGCTGATTCAGTGTGAATATGCTCATGCTATGGGTAATTCTGAGGGAGGCTTCAAGGAGTATTGGGATCTGGTACGCAAATATCCGAAATATCAAGGTGGATTCATTTGGGACTTCGTTGACCAGTCTTGCCGCTGGAAAGGCAAGGACGGGGTGATGATCTATGCTTATGGCGGCGATTTCAACCGTTTTGACGCCAGCGACTTCAACTTCTGCGACAATGGGCTGATCAGTCCTGACCGTAAGCCGAATCCGCACATGTATGAAGTGGCTTATTACTATCAGAACATCTGGACAACTCCGGGAGACTTGTCTAAAGGTGAAGTGAAAGTGTATAACGAGAATTTCTTCCGTGACCTTTCGGCATACGCTATGGAATGGGAAGTGCTGAAGGACGGCAAGGCTGTGCGCAGCGGACGTATGGAAAATCTGAATGTTGCTCCCCGTCAGACAGCTACTGTAAAACTGGATTTGGGACAGACCGATGGGGAAGGCGAATGGCTGCTGAATGTGAGATATATCCAGAAGAATCGTGAAAACCTGATTCCGGCCGGTCATGTGGTGGCAAAGGATCAGTTGGCTCTGACTGAATACAAGGCGCCTTCGATGGACTTCCCCAATGTGGTTGGAAGCAACGAGGTGGCCATAGTTCCCGAAGTAAATGCGGACAACGTCAATTGTGTGGAGATTACGGGCAGCAATTTCAATATTCAGTTCAATAAATATACCGGCTATATGGATCGGTATACAGTGAATGGGGTTGATATGATTAAGGAAGGTGAAGCTTTGACACCGAACTTCTGGCGTGCTCCGACTGATAACGATTTTGGTGCCAACTTGCAGAACAGGTTCCGTGCATGGCTGAATCCGGGGCTTAAGCTGGAATCCATCAAACATGAAACGGCTAATGGGCAAGTAACCGTTTCTGCTGAATATGCAATGAAAGGCATTTCTGAAGCCACAAAACTGTATCTGACTTATGTCATCAACAATCAGGGTGCTGTAAAGGTTACCCAGAAGATGGTGGCGGATAAGAACGCAAAGGTATCTCCGATGTTCCGTTTCGGCATGCAGTTGGTTATGCCGAAATCTTTCGAGAAGATTTCTTTCTACGGACGTGGTCCGATAGAGAATTACAGCGACCGCAATCATTGTACGGATCTTGGCATCTGGAACCAGAATGTAAGCGACCAGTTCTATGCTTATATCCGTCCGCAGGAAAATGGCAACAAGACTGACATCCGCTGGTGGAGGCAGATGAATGATGCGGGCAACGGTCTGGAATTTGTTTCAGAGGCTCCTTTCTCGGCTTCTGCTCTGCATTATACCATCAGTTCGCTCGACTCGGGACCTTACAAACGTCAGGAACATTCGAACGAGGTGAAACCTGCCGATCTGACGAATGTACTGATCGACAAAGCTCAGATGGGTTTGGGATGTGTAAACAGTTGGGGGGCATGGCCGCTTGATGAATATGTGCTGCCTTACGGTGATTATGAATTTACGTTCATTATGACTCCGATCCAGAGCAGTATCAGTATTCTGTAATGTGAAAGAATTGAACACAGAGGTGCAAGCACAGCGTTCTGTGCTTGTAGCTCTGTGTTTTGAACTTATATTCGGACATTTGTTTTTCTTTTTGGGGTGAAAAGCATTTGCTTGTCTGTTTTTATTTCCTAATTTTGCCTTTTTTAAAGGCATGTTTGTATGAAGGGCAGAATTGCGGAACTGGATTTTTTGAAATGCATATTCATCTTGCTGATGATTGTGTTTCATCTGGCATACATTGGCGACAAATATCCTTATGCCAAGTCTTTGGTCTATACATTTCATATGCCGGCTTTCCTGATCATATCGGGGTATCTGATGAATGTGGAAAAGGAAATTCGTCCGTTTCTCAGGATGATTGTCTGGATTTTCATACCTTACGCAGTGATGGAGAGCGGATATGTGATTGTGTCATCCGTGCTTCCGGTTCGTGGCGGTGTTGATGAGTTGGGGTGGGGAGTATGGCTGGAGAAGCTTTTCCTGCATCCGGTAGGGCCTTATTGGTATTTGCATACTTTGATAGTTTGCGGATTGACCTATTATGTAGCATTTCGTCTTTTCCGTAACCGGAGAAGCTTGATCTCATTCTTTATCGTTCTTGGTCTGCTTTATGCGGCAGAGGCTGCGTGGGCTGGAGTGGTTTCTTTGCCTAATGCTTTTTATTTCCTTGCAGGAGCCGTTTTAAGGCGCACTTCTGTTGGGTTCTGCTCATTTTTCAGGCCGTCGTTGTGGGCTGTGCTTCCGTTTGTCTGGCTTGCCTCTGATATGTCGAATCTTGACAGGGCGCTTGTTCCGGGTGTTTTGCTGACATATTTGGCTGTCAGCTTGTCACTTGTTTTGTATCGCTGCTTGCCGGAGAGGTTTGTCCGTGCTGCCAATTTTATAGGGGCAAACACTTTTATTCTTTTGGTTTTTTCTCCTATATTTACCATGCTTGTCAAACCGCTTGTGCCTGTTTTTTCGTTTGACTCTTCTGGCATGCTTTTTCTGGCTGTATCGTTGGCGATAACAGTGTCAGGATGCTTGGGTATCGCCTGGTTAATGGATAAGCTTCGTTTATCGCCCTATTTTTGGGGAAAGGCAAGGATGATCCAGCGCTCTTGTTGAGATTTCGCGACAGATTGTCAGTTTGCATTTTCATTGGCACTCTGTTTGTAGGAAGTATAGTACATCTTGATTAAACAATTAAAAAAACATACAATTATGATTTCAGAAAAATTACAGAACGCGATTAATGACCAGATCAATGCTGAAATGTGGTCTTCCAACTTGTATCTTTCAATGTCTTTTTATCTGCAGAGTGAAGGATTCGACGGCTTTGCATCATGGATGAGAAAGCAGTCGCAAGAGGAATTGCAGCATGCTTATGACTTGGCAGACTATGTGGCAAAACGTGGAGGCGTTGCTAAAGTTGATAAAATAGATGTTGTTCCACAGGGCTGGGGCAGTGTGCTGGAAGTGTTTGAACACGTATATAAACATGAATGTCATGTTTCTGAACTGATTGACGAACTTGTCAATGTAGCTTCGGGCGAGAAAGACAAGGCTTCTCAGGACTTCTTGTGGGGCTATGTTCGCGAACAGGTGGAAGAAGAAGCTACTGCGCAAGGTATTGTTGAGAAGTTGAGAAAATGCGGTGACGGTGCGGGCATCCTTTATTTGGACGAACAACTGGGCAAGTCACGCGCTTAAAATCAGGTTATTTGAATAAAGAATCATCCTGCGGTTTGTTGCAGGATGATTTTTTTTGTTCTGATGTCTGTTGGTCTGTCATAAATTTTTAACTTTGCCCCAAGTTATAACTTTTAATGATTGCTTGGAAATGGGGGATATTATTTTACGGGGATGGAACTGGTGCAAGCGTATCCGCCACCGGAAAGGCTATGGCGTACATTCTCCGTCAGATTTCTTTTTCATAACAAATGTTGTTTATGAACAACAGCCTTTCTATGCTTATAGCTCTTTGCATCATTTGCGGAGAGTTGTGGCCTTTTTGCCCCATTACCGTGAGAAAGTGGACAAGTTTCTTTTCCGGCTTGTGAACTATCTTCAACCGTCTGTTCTTTTTGAAGTGGGGACAGGAAGCGGAATAAGTGTGAGGTATATGCTTGAGGCACGGAATGAAATGTCGGTTTACACGTTTGCAGAACAGTGCCAGGAGGCTGTAAAACGCATCTTGTCTGCCAAGCCTGCGGTGGAATATCTCGAAGGCAGCTGGCAGGAAAAAGTGAAGGAACTGACAGGAAAGGGAGTTGTACCCGATCTGGTTCATATTGCTTATACGGCGGATTATGAGAAAGTATTTGAAGAGCTTCTTCCATTTGCCGGACCGAATACATGCTTTATAATAGGGAAGCCATATTTGAATGGCGAGAAGAAACGGTGGTGGAAAAGTGTTGTCAGGGATCCGCGCACGGGAGTAACTTTTGACCTGTATGATATCGGCATTGTGTTTTTTGATAAAAAACGGGCAAAAGAGCATCGGATCGTGAACTTTCTGTAGAGTTTTCAGGTTGTATCGGATATGGGAAAAAGTAAGATTTATACGAAGACTGGCGACAAAGGCACTACTTCCCTGGTTGGTGGGGTGAGGGTGTCGAAGACTCATGCCCGTCTGGAAGCGTATGGTACGGTAGATGAACTGAACTCGTTTCTGGGTATGCTGGCCGTGTCTGTAGATGATGTTGAGACGGAAGTTCAATTGCGCAATATACAGCATCGCCTGTTTGCCTTGGGAGCTTATCTGGCAACCGACCAGAACGAAACGGATTTGCATGTGGCTGGTATGGTGGCACCGGAGCATGTTGCTTTTTTAGAGCGGGCCATAGATGATATTGATGCGTCATTGCCTCCGTTGCAGGGATTTATCTTGCCGGGAGGAAGCCGGGAAGCTGCTTTGTGTCATGTGTGCCGTACGGTTTGCCGTCGGGCTGAGCGGAGGATCCTTGAACTGGAAGAAAAGGGCGTATGCGAGATAGACGGAAACGTAAAACGTTTTATTAACAGATTGTCTGATTATTTGTTCATTTTGGCAAGAAGATTGAACTGTTTAACAAATAAAGATGAAATTTATTGGGATAAAAGTTGCAAATGAGATATTTTGTTATACATTTGTGGCTCAATAATTAGAATGTGAAACTTTAAAATTTAAATATCATGTATTGGACATTGGAATTGGCCTCTAAGCTTGAAGATGCTCCTTGGCCGGCAACAAAAGATGAACTGATTGACTATGCTATGCGTTCGGGTGCTCCGCTGGAAGTTATTGAAAACTTGCAGGAAATGGAGGATGAAGGCGAAATATATGAAAGCATTGAAGATATTTGGCCTGACTATCCGAGCAAAGAAGACTTCTTTTTCAACGAGGAAGAATATTAATAGCCTACAGATAGGTTAAATAATTGAATATCAACGCGATAAACAAAGATAATTTGTTTGTCGCGTTGGTGTTTTAAGGCCTTTTAAGGTGTGATTTGTTTGTCTAAATTACGGTTTTTCCTCTCAAAACCGGAGTTTGTTTGTCTAAAATACATTACCTTTGCTTCTCCTCAGGAATATTAAAATAGGAGGAAAAAGCATATGGGAAGACCAAAAAGACTATATCCGTTGGGTAAATATCGTCTTCGCACTCCGAAGGTGATAGATAAAGAGAAAGCCTATCCTATTGAGTTGGAATATACTTGGAACAGGCAAATAATCCGTAAGACTACAAATGTCTTTGTTAAAGTTGCGGACTGGAATCAGAACGGTAATCAGGGACGGGGTGAAATTCGTGTTAGTTATGGCAGTGAGTTTAAACGGCTCAATCAACTCTTGTTATCACGTGTTGAACGTATAGATTCTCAACTGGCAGAGTATAACGAGAAACATCCTAATCAGATTACTGCTGATGTTATATCCGGTTTCCTCTCAGACAAACCTCTTTCACGTCGTGATCAAGGAAAAGATTTTGTTGAATTCACATTGGAGCGTCTTTCTTCCGATTATTCAAGAAATAGAATAGGAAGGAGTCGATATGAGAACGGAAGAAGTTGCATGAATATCTTCCAGACTTTTTTAAGAGCTACCAAGCAGGCGACATGTGGAAACGATTCTATCTATGTGGGTGATGTAACACCTGAATTGTTGGATAGTTATATTGCTTGGCGTAGAGAAGTCAAACAGAATACCGATGCCACGATAAACCATTCGCTGACACCGATATTGAAAGCTTGTGCTTATGCATGTGAAATGAATATCATGGAACCCGCTATAAATGCGAGGATTCAAGATATGCGTATCATTACCAAAACTTCATTATCTGAGGAAGAGAGTGAATTTGACGGTAAGAGTTTGAATAAAGAACAAATGCAGGCTCTCATGGAATATTACAAGACCTGTCAGGAGCCACGCAGAAAAGAATTTCTTGAAATGTTTTTCTTTGCTTTTCATGCTTGCGGACTGCGGGTTGTAGATGTAATGACATTGCAGTGGGGACATGTAAATTTTGAAAAGAAAGAATTGAGGAAGATTATGATAAAGACAAACAAACGCCATGTGATTCCTCTTACAGAGCCTGCTATACATATTTTGAGGCAGTGGCAAGAAAAACGTGAAGGCTGCCGCTATGTGTTTAATCTGGTAAAGGAAAATCTGGAACTTGATGATGAGGAAGCTCTTTATAAGGCTCGTAATAACGCAACCAAATGTATTAACCAGTCTTTGGCAGTGGTAGGAGAACAGATTGGGTTACCTTTCAACTTGTCAATGCATGTGGCCAGACATACATTTGCTGTGTTTGCTTTGAATAAAGGTTTGTCTATGTCTGTAGTCAGTCGTCTTCTTGGACATGGAAGTACGGATGTCACAGAGAAGGTCTATGCCCGCTTCCTTCCGGAAACACTGTCCTCGGAAGTGGCGCGTCTAAAAGATGAATTTGCTTCACTTGAGATAATATAATTATCATTAATTTATAGTAGTTTGTTTTTGAACAAATAATTAAATGTGTTTTATGTTAAGAGTAATATTTTTGATTATTGGTATTTGTGTCATCATACTTGCTTTATCTTTTGTTTTTAAGAAACATGCAAGAACGATACTTTGGTCAAGTGCAATAACTTTATTCGCTGGTACTCTATTACTTATCGGAATTGGAGTTATAAATCCCGTTGGTGAGGATAAAACCGGTTCTGTAGAATTTTGGGGTGCTATCATCACTTTGATTTCCGGAGCAGCTTTAGCTTTCTGTGCGGAGAAACTAAAGGAGAAAAATAATAGGAAAATAACCGAAGTGAAAAATGAAGCACTCATTGAGGATTCTAAACAGGAGGAAAATCCCGTATGCAATGAAGGAGAGGTCGTTTTGCCGAAAATATTAGATACAGATACAGCCAGAAAAGTTTTTGCCAAGGCAATAGAAGCCGGATATATTACGGAATGTGGCAGCTTTTATAAATGGAATAATTCAAAGGTTCTTCTGGCATATATGTGTGGTAGGATATATTGTGGAGACAAACCGAATTATTCTAAAATAGAAGAAAAAACGTTCTGGAAATTCGGAAGACAAGATATGTTCCCAGATGCTGAATTAAAAGTTTTGTTTCAAATACAAGATTTGGGACAGTCAAGAGCTAATAGAAAAGATGCAATAGTCCCATTTAAATCAGAAGAAATAGATAAATTTTTTGAGTAGCAGGTGTGCTACTCTTTTTTGTTCATTATCAGTAAGTTGCAATTCTAATCTTAACTTCATCCTAATACCAGTCCTAACATATCCTAATCTATCCTAACATCATCCTAACATGTTAGTCTAACTTATCCTAACTTTTAAGCCCCTAAGGACTTGCTAAATTCGCAGTGGTTACGGACGATGTGCACAATCGTACCGTGACAAATAACCCGGCTTAAGATCCGAATGTGCATAAGGAAGTTTAAGCCATAAAACTGTAGAATATGGCTGATGTTAAATTAGAAAAAACTCCGTGCGATCGAGAACTTATAGAAAAGATTCTCGCCATATTGGAAAAGCATGAAAAATTATTGCCGCAGTTTTTGTCAGACAAACATAAATTGTATGATAATAAAACTTTGATGGCAAAACTAGGGGTGAGAGAGAAGTATCTGAAGAAGTTGCGTGACAACGGTTATCTCGGCTACTCGCGTGAAGGTGATAAATACTGGTACACGCAGGAAGACGTGGACCGCTTTCTGCGTCGTTTCCATTATGAAGCTTTCGCTATTGGCGATGAACTTCCAAAACAGGAAGGAGGTGGTTATGTTTGATACTCTTCATTTGACCAACATGCTCCGTTTGGAAGTGGAAAGTATTCCGGAAACAGGTCTTCCATTGGATGCCTTTCCGGACAAAGTACAGGAGATTATCCTCAACCTTGCCAGATACGAAAATTTTAATGTGGAATATACTGCGTCTATTATTCTGTCTGCCGTTGCTACTGCAATAGGTAATTCTTGTCATATCCGTATAAAGGGAGAGTGGAAGACTTGCCCTTCCCTTTATATGATGTTGGTAGGTCGTCCCGGGCTTGGAAAGACTCCTCCCCTCGGTTTTATTTATAAGCCGATAAATGAGTATGATGACCGGCTGCATGAGAAATATAACGAAGAATACGATGAATATGAGAGAGCCATGTCAGCAGGTAAACACGGTACCGACGGGGAAGAGCGGTTGCTCAAAAAACCTAATTTTATAACTACTGTCATTTATGATTCTACTCCTGAGGCGATGATGAATATTCATCAGCATAATCAGCGCGGAATAACATTGGTAGTTGATGAAATTTTGGCTTTGTTCAATTCCGTCAAAAGGTATAATAGCAAGAACAACCTCATTGAAGATTTGCTGACAGCTTATAGCGGACAGCCGTTAAAGATTATCCGCAAGTCAGAATCACGTCCTGTTCTAATCAAGAATCCATGTATAAATGTCATCGGTTCAGTACAGACAAATATGCTGCAGGAAGTCTTCCGTACAGAATTTCTTGCCAACGGATTGCTTGATCGCTTTCTGTTTGTCTATCCTAAAAACCGGAAGATATCCGGATGGAGAAGGGAAGAAAGAAATACACTCCGTCCTGACATCATGAATCAATGGAGAACAATAATCAACAGAGTTCTCAGTATCCCTTGTATTCTTGATGACAAAGGAACAACGGTAAATCCACGTATCCTTACAATGTCTGATGATGCGGAAGAATGCTTTTATGAATGGTATAATGGAATAATTGATGCAGTAAATGCCATTGAGGACGATGCCGATGTTGAAAGCCGCAAGATGAAACTCAACGGGCATGTAGCACGTCTTTCCCTGTTGTTCCAGGTAATGAAATGGGCTGCTGATAGTGGCGATATGCAATATGTCGAACAGGATTCCGTGGAATCAGCAATCCGTATGATTGATTATTATGAGGAAACATACCGGAGGATTCAGGAAACCATTGTCACAAACAGTATTGGTGAAACGAAGGAAGCCTGGCTTTCTTTGCTAGGAGAGAGGTTTACTTCTGGGGATGCAGTTATTGCCGGTAGAAAAGTTGATATGTCCAGACGATCTGTTTATTATGCGCTTGACCAATTGTGTCGGCTTCAGCACCCTCTTATAGAGAAGCTTCAGCATGGAGTTTATCGTAAACTTATGACAGAAAACACTGATGCACCTTGCACTATTGCACTTTCATCCCGTAAAGAAACTGTGCAATCTTCTCAAAGTGCAAAAGTGCAGAGTGCAACAACACTAAAATCAGAGAACCATGGGTGAATACAGATTTCATTTACAGAAATACAAACCCGGAACCAAGACTACTTGTCCGAGTTGTGGTAAAAGCCGATGTTTTGTCAGGTATATTGATGAATGGGGCAGCATTATCTTTCCAAACAATGTCGGTAAGTGTGATCATGAGAACAGTTGTGGCTACCACTATACGCCCAAGGAATATTTCAAAGATAATCCTGATAAATTGGAAATGAATGTGGATAATGGTAAGTCACTGCTTTCAGCCTCTTATAAGTCTGTAGATAAAACATCCGTTTGTATTACCCCTTCGTATATTCCTTCATCTTATGTGTTAAGGAGTCAGTCACATTATTCAATAAACCCTTTGTATCAATATTTCTGTCGTGTATTTGGTGAAAGTGAAACAAACAGGTTATTTGACATGTATCGTATAGGAACATCTGCAAAATGGGGAGGTTCAACAGTCTTCTGGCAGATAGATATAAATGGACAAGTAAGAACAGGAAAGGTAATGTGCTATAATGCCGAGACAGGCCATCGGGTTAAAGAACCTCAGGCTTTTGTCAGCTGGGCACATTCCGAGTTAAAGTTGCAGGATTTCCATTTGAAGCAGTGTTTGTATGGAGAACATCTTCTAAAAAAATCATCGTCTCCGGTAATGCTGGTAGAAAGTGAAAAGACCGCTGTTGTAATGAGCCATTTTATCCCCGATTATATATGGCTGGCAACAGGTGGAAAGAACGGTTGTTTCAACAGTGAAGCTATGCAAGTTCTCAAAGGCAGGGAAGTTACCCTCATCCCTGATTTAGGAGCAACTGAACAATGGAAAGAAAAGTCTGCTTTGTTAGCAGGAATATGCAAACGGGTTGTTGTGTCCAATGTCTTGGAATGTACATCAGATGAAGAGCAACGCAGCCAAGGATTGGATATTGCAGACTTCTTTTTGTATTCACCATCAAAGAGGCAGATACTCCGTCAGATGATACAGCGTAATCCAGCATTGCAGTTGCTCATTGATGAATTTGATCTGGAACTTATTGAATAGTAAAGGAACTTGTTCCATGGATTTATAGAAAGTCCATAACACAATAAGGACTTTTTGCCTACAGGCAATAAAGTCTGGTCATTGTCTGGCATTACAGACTGGTTAAGGAGCAAGCTCCAATAATGAATAAACACATATTGGAAAGACATTCATGAATACAGATATAAAACAGGCCATGCATGTCGAAGCTGCGAAATCATTGAATGCAGCCGAGGCTAATGAAAACGAAAGACGTTGGAATGAAACAAAAATAGATAGGAAAAATGAGGATCCTACTAACCATTATGACAAGACTAGAATGAAGTTGAATTTTGAAATAGGTCCTGATGGAAAAATATATCCGTTGGGGTATCATCCGAAGTCTCTTGATGTCAGATTACAGGAAAGACTTTCTGAACTTGGATGGAAGCCATTTAAGCCTGACAGTAAGATTCAGCCGAATTGTTGTGCTCGATTCTTATTTGGCGGTAACCATGATCGTACACTTCAGATGGCTTTCGGCAGCCAGATTGTGAACCTGGAAAAGAATGCCAACAATAGTCATTTACGTAGATGTGAAGAAGTTGAGCTTTGGGCAAAGGACGTTTATGATTGGTGTTCTCGTCGCTATGGTAGGGAGAATATTATCGGATTTCAGGTTCATTTGGATGAAACTTCACCTCATATTCATGCTTTGATTGTGCCAGTGGGTGTACGCCCAAAAAGTGGACGCGAATGTGTCATGTGGTCTGCTAAATTTGGGAAAGACAGGTATGAATATGGAAAAATATTAAAGGATATGCATACTTCTTTGTATGAAGAGGTTGGAAGTAAATACGGTCTGGAACGTGGTGATAGTATTGAAGGTCGTAATGTAAGGCATTTGAATAAACGTGATTATATCCGAAAGTTGACAAAAGAGGCAAAACAAGCGGAGAAGGCTGTTAAGGGATTGCAGACAATGATGAGAAAGCTGGAGTCGCAGATATCCAGTTCTCAATCACAACTTGAAGAAATTGACAAGTCTTTGGCTTCTGGTAAAATGCTTCTTCGGGAATATGACTTTCAAAAGGCTAGGATACAGAAACAGATTTCAGAGTATCAAATTAAACTTGAAGACAAGGCATGTAAGCTTCATGAAAAAGAACAAGCTTTGGACAGATTAACCAAAGATCTTGAGATGGCAGGTTCCGTAATACAGCCATTCCGTAACTATAAAGTTGATTTTGACTCGCCTCGTATTTCAGGAAAGGTTCCTTTGTTTGGTACTGACAAGTGGATTGAAACGCAGAATCAAGAGATAGCTAAACAATTTACTTCTACAATTCGTAAGTTAGAAACTCTTTATAGGAATGAAGCTGAACGCCAAGTAAAGGCTGTACAACATAATGTATTGGCAGACTATGGCGAACTTAATCAATTGAGAAGGGAAGTTAAGATGTTGTCTGAAAGTAATGATGATTTGAAATCAACTTTGGAAACAATACTTGACCAATTGTCTGTTCCATCTTTCCGTTCTCAAATATTTACCATTGCTGATGCGCTTTTAGGGGGAACACCGATTACTGTTTCTTCCGGTGGAGGAGGTTCTACTTCCGATCTTCCTTGGAATGGACGTAATCCGGATGAGGAGGAAGAGACATATCGTAGGAGATGTTTGTTGTTTGCGGTTGGGGTGGTGAAGAGGCAGAATAGAAGAAGGAACTATAGGAGATAATTTCTGTTGCGGAGTATTATTAAATATACAGTTATTGGATTATTTTGCAATATAAAGGATTCTTATTACGTTCTTTGGTTATATTAGTTTAATTATAAGTATATAATTAAAAAATAAATAGTTATTTTTGTAATTAGACAGAATATCAATTAAATAATGAGCAAGGATATAAATTATTTAAAAGTTATTTTGACGAGAAAAATGAACTAATAAATGATTGGCAGAACAATCAGGAAAGGACTCAGGTATAGTAGCTAAATCATGTACAATATGTAATACAGCCCAATTTAGAAATACTTGTTGAAATAGCTAAATGTTTAGATGTTGATACTAAGGATTTTTTATGTCAATTAAAGAATGAATAATTTTTCAATGAAGAGAAATATAAGAACAGTTTTTTGCAAATATATGTATAGCAAAAGCTTATTATTGTGAATAAGTTAATAAAAAAGTACATTATATAGTGAAATATATCCACATACAAAAATCGTTTATTGTGACATGACTTTGTTGATATTTGTAAGATTATAATAGAAATTTTAAAAAATATATTATATGGAGAATAGGTGGTTTACAGATAAATATTATTTGAATATTCTTTGTGAATGAACTATTGTTGGTATTTTTGTATTCTTGCACTATACGTCTCTTCTATTTATGATAAAAATAAGTTGATATTGTTTGGAATTGTAATAATTGAAAGAATTATTTTTAAATTATGCTAAAATAATATAGTATGGATTTTGAGGAAATTAAACATAACAATGAAGAGGTTTTGTCTTCGTTAAAGAATAAATTCTTCAATGAAGGTGATATAGATTTAGAAAGAAATAAAGTAGAGAGTGATGGAACTTCAGATATAGTGCTTAAGGCTATAAATGATTGTAAAAAACTATGGAACAATTCGTATAGCCTGAATGTAGGCGGAATGGAATTCAATATAGGTCTCAAAAACGAAGATGCAGTGAGAGAGGCAGCCGCAAAGGGGGATGTCTATTCAATGGTTATACTGGGACTGACATGCATAAAAGGCAAAAAATATGATGAAGGACTGGAACTTCTGGATGAAATTCTTGATATGGACATTAATGACAATGTCACTAATATTCTGACAAACGAATATATCAAACCTTCGTGTGAGACATACGGAATGGATTTGTATAAAAAAAGTATTACCAATCCCCAAAACAGTAAGGAACTCCAGAAGAAGGCGGCTGTGTACCTGAAAAGGGTGGCTTACATACCGGAAGCAGCAGATGCTCTGGCTGAATGTCTGGGAGGTATAGATAACTGGGAAGTAACCAAGGAGTATTATACTACGGGATGTAAAGGCAATATATTGAACTCTTTGCGGTGCATGAGTAAATATTACATGAAATCAGAACTATGGAATACCGCTTCCAGTTACCTTGAAATGGCATATAAGTTGGGCGATACAGAGTCGGCCATGAAACTGGGAGAATGTTATTTGAAACTTCTGAACATAGAAAAAGCTGCCAATATATTCGAGACTCTGGCAAACAAAGGAAATACTTCGGCCAAAGAGATGTTCCGGAAATGTTTCGATGTGTATGGAATGAAGTATAATGATGACTTCTACAGAATGTTTCCTGAAGTGAAGATGAAACTGGAATCGGAGAAAAGAGCACGAGAGGAACAGATAATAAAGGAAAACCAGAAATTAAAGGAACTGCAAAGAATAGCAAACGAACTCAGGATAAAGAAAGAACAGGAAGAGGCAAAACGACTGAGGGACAAATTCAACGAAGGATACAAGCTGTACTGTAACAAGGATTATGAAAAGGCTTTCGCTTGTTTTAAGGAATCTTCGGAACTGAAGGAAAGCAAGTATTATCTGGGACTTTTCCTGTATAAAGGATACGGATGCAAAAAGGATTATCTTACTGCCTTCAATTATTTCGAAGCTGCGGAAGGTTACAGTCTTTCGAAATATTTTCTCGGTACGTTTTATTATTATGGATATGCAGGAGTGAAGGTGGACACAACAAAGGCTGCAGAACTTTTTAAACAGTACCTGAAAGATTATCCCGACGAGAGATGGGGGACATATATGCTGGGAAAATGTTATCTGTTAAGGAAGGAAAACGAGAACGAAGGAGTGATATATCTGCAGAAATCTGCCGAAAAAGGGAACATCAGCGCAAACTATGAACTGGGAAAATGGTTCATGAACAAAAAGGACTATAAACAGGCAGAGAAATATCTGAAAGATGCTGCGGATGCCAAAAACAGAGATGCATGCTATATGCTGGGTAAGTACTATCTGAATAATAACAGTGTCTTTCTGGGACAAACATATCTGAATATGGCTGGAACAGGTGATGCATATTATGAGTTGGGGCTTTTCTACAAAATAAAGAATCAGAACGACAAAAGCATGGAGTTCTTTGAAAAGGCCGCAAAATGTGATCACTACGACGGATGCTGCGAATATGCATGGTATAAAGGTTACAAACTCATAAATAATGATGAAGGGTTTGTGGGACTAATATTGGCTTCCACTCTGTGGAAGATGAACATTTACAAAAAGAGAGCAAGTCTGAATAATGAATACGAATTCATAAAGGAGTGTGGAACAAACTACTGGAAGGGAATAAAGAACAATCATGAAAGGTCTATAAGGGAATACATGAAACTGCTGTTTATGGCAAACAAGTTTGATGAGCTGAGAACTGTAATTGAATTTGTAATAAAAGAATTCAATTACTCGGGAGCACTCTACTACAGATCGTACATGTACAGATTCGGACTTGGAGGATATGAAAAGAACCAATATCAGGCAAAAGAGGATTTCAAAAAGGCAGAATCTTTATCGAATACTTTCATCAGAGATAAAATAAAAAATGACCTGAAAAGCATTTCACCTGTTGAGGACTTTAATGTATTTTTAATTATCATGCTATGTATAATTGCATTTGCAGGGTTGGTAGTGCTGATTTTTTATTTTTTGAACAAATTTAATTTGATATGAGTAAAATAGATATTTTTTTTGAAAAGAAAAAAGAACTTGAGGAACTGAATAAGTGGGGTAAGGCGTTCTATACTTGTATCCAGGCATATACGGAAAGATATCTGGAAGTGTACAGAATATGGGTGATGGGGAATAATCCAAAAAATACCGAAGAACTGAGAAGAGCTCTGGGTAATGAGATAGCAACAAAACACAGACCACTGGCTATGTTCTTTCCGGGACTGGCTAACAGACTGAGAAATCTGGCATGTATGGTGAACTCGCAAGAACAGTTCAAGAAGGATCTGAACAAACTGTGTGAGGACTTCTCATTGTTCGTGAAAGACAAACAACGGAGGTTGGAAACGGATTTGAAACAATGGAAATATGATTATTTCGACAGTGCGGAGAATCCTCATGATGTCGTTATTATACCGGAAGCCGGAAAGCCGTGCAGTACTGATGACCTGGTGAAAAAATATTTGGAAAGGAACATGAACATTGTTCGCTGCAAATATATTCCGAGAGGATATGAGGAATATAAAAGGGAAGAGGGAATGATATTGAGTCCCAGAAGTATAGAATGGCAAACTGAAAACGGAGGATGTAATTTTAGTCTGGAATATAAGAGCAAGAGGTTTGTAGAATATTTATTGATAAACATGATTCTGAATTTAAAGCCTGGAGCTCTAAAAATTATAGGTGTGGACCTGAACTATACTTCTGTATTCAAAAAATTCAGCAGCATGGAGGGAATAGTATTGGAAAAGGTCATACTTCAACAGAACGAACTGATAAAAACTGCCGGAGGACTGATTGAAGAAATGAACAAAAGGTTCAGAGAGGTGGGAAATGTGGTTGAATATAATATCAAAAATCCGGACAAGATATATCCGTACAAGATTGTTGTGCTTTATGACTGTCAAAGCCAATTGAACAAAACTGCCATGGAATTACTGGAAACTATTTCTCAAAACGGATATAAGGTGGGAATATATCTGTTTAATGTGGGGGAAATGAACTGGAGAGGTTATAACTTTACTAGAATTCCATTTATTGACCTGAACTGCAAACCATACGTTGACCTGTTGCCTTTGTCGACAGATGAAGAAAGAATCAGAGCTATAGACTTATGGATGCACCATTACACGAACATGCAGGAAGCAGAAAAAGAAAGAAGGGTAAGCTTGAACAGGATGATCAAGGAAAAGAAAAAGGAAATGCCGTTTGAAGATGCTACCAGAGAATGCAAAGTGGAAATAGGTTCGTACGGAAACAGAAGAATTGAATTCATACTCAATGAGAGTGACCATGTACACTCTTTTGTAATAGGAAAAACAGGATCAGGAAAGTCGGTGCTGCTGCACAATATAATAAACAATCTAATGATGAAGTATTCGCCTGACTCCCTTCAGTTCTACCTGCTGGATTTTAAATTTGGAGGTGTGGAATTCAACAGATACAAAGGAAGTAAGCATGTAAGATGTCTGATGGTGGACGAATCGGATACTCAGATTACACTGGAAATTCTCAAGAATGTGTGGAACCTGATGCAGGAAAGAGGAAAAATAATGAGGGATGCCGGAGTGAACAATCTTTCGGACTATAACAATTCCTGCAGTGAAAAGGACAGACTGCCAAAACTGGTTATTGTGGTGGATGAATGTCATGAACTGTTCAAAGAGGGAAGACATAACATACAAAAGGAAATCGACAATATACTGATACGCATCGGCAAAGAAGGAAGAAACCAACAGGTACATCTGGTTTTCGCAACACAGACACTTGCCGGTACAAACATCCCGTTAGGAATAAAAAACAATATTACGGATCCGTATATTATGAACTGCAAACCGACAGATGCACAGGCTTTCCTACCGGAAACAGGCTCTATAGTCAGTTCGCTAAAATCGGGTGAAGTATATTACAATCCGGATAAGGATAAAGAAGGAATCATATTCCATGCCGACTATTACGACTCGCAACAAGTAAACGATAATCTGCAATTCATAAACAGAAAGTGTAAATCATTTGTTCCGAATTTCAAACAATTCTATTTTTCAGGAAAACTGGCATACAATATCTGTGACTATATCGACAAACAGGAAATAAGAAAATCACCAAGGGCTTTCCTGGGAAAAGAAATAAGTGTGGAAGATACGCTCGCATATATTGACTTCAAATCGGAAACAGCGTCCAATGCTCTTATTGTGGGTATTAACGACAAACTGCAAAGTACCAGAATACAACTGAACATTCTGTATTCGCTGATTTATTATCATAAGAAAAAAAATGATCATGCTGAATTCTATCTCATTGACAATACAAATGAAGACAATGAATATGTAGTAAACGATTGTGTCTGGAACAAACTGAAAAAGTGTGGATGCAAGATCTTGAGATACAAGGACGAACATAATGACCTGCTGGCAGAACTGCTTAAAAGAATTGACAACAGGGAGAGAAACGGAAAAACTTATGTCTTCGTTTTCGAACAGGATTATTTCCTACCTCTGAAATATGATTATCAGCTAGAAATGGTGGACAACAGTGATACAGTGAAAAAAGAAGATAATCCTTTCGGATTTGATTTTGATTTCAAATCAAGTGCTACAAGAAGAAACAATAAAACAAAAACATTCAGAGATGCTTTTTATTCGATATTGAAGAACGGACCTGATTATGGAATACACTGTGTGTGGCAGGTGAGCAAACTTGGAAATCTGCTGTTTGAGGAAAGAATGTTTACAAAGCGGGAACTTTTTTCTCTATTCAGATATGCCATTATTCAGAGAACATCCAAAGAAACATGTGTACAAATGGGACTGGTAGATGATATTCAGACCGAGAATCTTGAAGAGAACAATGAAAGATTGAGAAGCTATCTACACAACGATATGAATGACTCGAATATGCTGTATTGCCCTTTCAACATGATTAATGAAAAAGATATTGACAAACTTATAAAACGATAAACAACTGTATGGCTAGAGACGTAAATGTGAGAAGCGAAGAAGACTTACTGGAATTCGCTAAGGGACTGGACGGACTGAGTGAAGCTATGGTGGAAAACTTTCATAGAGCACTGGATGAAATGCAAAGAATTAACGAGGGATGGAACGATGTACAAAGCCAGAGATTCATGGAGGAATTCTCGAAAAAAGTTAATGTAATAGAAAATATTGCTCTGGCTATGAAAGAATACAGCAGGTATATTACCAGATATGCCGAACAGGTGCAGAACATTAAAAATCTGAGATAGTATGAATGATGTTTCAGTGAAAGAGATAAATGAGCTTTATTCTTTCAATAACAGAATAAACTCATTTGTCTCGAGTCTGGAATGTATACGAGACGAAGTAACATTCTATATTAACAGCGAAGTAGACAGATATACATCTGTGGTAGACAGGATTTCGTATAAAATGGACGATCTGAAAGACAGCATGAATGATATAAACTCTGAAATAAGCTCTTTATACGACAGTCTGAGTCATCTGGACATGGATGATGACTATAACAGGGAATATATCAGAAATGAAATAGATAACCTGCAGTATGAGTATTCGTCAATTGAAGAGGAATATGAGGAGTGCACAGACGACATGGATACGGCACAGGACTGCATGAACAGACTGATAGCTAATAAGGAAATGGTCAATTCTCTGTTCAACAGGTGTGTTAGTGATGTTACAACTGATGTGAATACGGCATGTAACTTCATTGACAAGCTGGTATTCCACCTTAAAGAACTTCAAAAGATATAAAAATATGGTTCCATTGGACAATCTTATCCAGGCAAAATACAGACTTGATGAGTGTACAGACTCACTTCATCAGATATGGGATGACAAGAAGTATAAGTATTTCGTGTCTAATCTAATTGACCCTATAATGAGCAGACTTGATTTTTACAATGCTGAATTGAATAGCGTAATAATTGATAGTAATTGTATTTCTGATACTCTTAGTGAACTGGAAGATAAATATCAGTAAAATTATAAATGTATATTAATAACTTATAAATTTATTTCTTGTTTTATTGGTATCCGGTTAAATTTGAGTCAAGTCAAATATTAATCAAATAACTTTGAAAAGGAAAAGAATAGAATTCTTAGTTAAATTGATATTGTAAATGTTTGCCCAAGATATTACTATATTTGCCTTGTACCGCTTTAGGTAGCGTGGTTTGTTTGTCTAAACAACAATGTAATTTAGACAACTGCTTGAAAATAAGGATAAAACAATTTCTTCAACGAAGAGGAATACTGATAGCCTTCGGACTAGTCAAACAATTAAACACCAACGCGATGAACAAAGATTATTTGTTTGTCGCGTTGGTGTTTTATGGTGTTATATGGTGCGGTTTGTTTGTCTAAAATACATTACCTTTGCTTCTCCTCATGAATATTGAATTGGGAGGAAAAGCATATGGGAAGACCGAAAAGACTATATTCATTGGGCAAATACCGCCTTCGCACGCCGAAAGTGGTTGACAAGGAAAAAGCCTATCCTGTCGAGTTGGAATACACTTGGAACAGGCAGGTAATCCGTAAGACAACGAATGTCTTTGTCAAAGTTGCGGACTGGAACCAGAACGGCAATCAGGGACGGGGTGAAATACGTGCAAGTCATGGCGGTGAATCCAAACGACTTAACCAGTTATTGCTGGCACGTGTTGACCGTATAGACTCACAACTTGCCGAATATAGCGAAAAACATCCTAATCAGATAACCGCTGATGTCGTATCCGGCTTTCTTGCGGACAAACCGCTTGCACGTCGTGATCAAGGGAAGGACTTCGTGGAGTTTACATTGGAACGTCTTTTTTCTGACTATGCAAGAAACAGAATCGGAAGGAGCCGGTATGAAAACGGAAAGAGCTGCATGAATATATTCCAGACATTCCTGAGAGCTACCCGACAGGGACCCTATCGTTCTGACAGCATTTATGTAGGCGATATGACTCCGGAGCTGTTAGACAGTTATATATCGTGGCGCAGGGAAATCAAGCAGAATAGTGATGCCGCTATCAACCACTCTCTGACTCCGATATTAAAAGCATGTGCATACGCCTGTGAAATGGGCATGATGGAACCTGCCGTCACTGCAAGGATTCAGGATATGCACATTGTGACTAAGGTATCGCTTTCTGAAGAAGAGGCAGAGTTTGACGGCAAAAGTTTCAGTAAGGAACAGATGGCGGCATTGCTTGAATATTACAAGACCTGTACTGAACCTCGTAGAAAAGAATTTTTGGAAATGTTCTTCTTTGCCTTCCATGCCTGTGGACTCCGTGTAGTGGATGTGATGACATTGCAGTGGGGCCATGTCAATTTTGAGAAGAAGGAACTGAGAAAAATCATGATTAAGACGAACAATCGCCATGTAATTCCTCTTACGGAACCTGCCTTGAATATTCTTCACCGGTGGAACGTGCCGGATGTCGGTATGTATTCAACTTAGTAAAGTATGATCTGGATCTTGATGATGCTGAGGCTCTGTACAAGTCCCGTAACAATGCAACGAAATGCATCAATCAGTCGCTGGCGGTTGTCGGAGAACAGATAGGGCTTCCGTTTACCCTCTCAATGCATTGTGCAAGACATATAAATTCTTCTTATTCATTGAAAACAAGAAACTTACAAAGATTGTCAGTTTGACAGGTAACGACTTGGAAACCAGCGGGCTTCTATATTTTTCTATGTTCTGCATCAATCAAATGAACGCCTTTCTCATTTGCAAAAGTAATGTTTTTCTCCTTCACTGCTAAAACTATTCCTCTGAAAAATAGAGAAAATTACACTTCCCTCAACGTAAGGTTTCCCAAACGTAATAACACCTATTAACGACAGAAAAATTAGCGTTAAGTATAAAGCACTTCTAAGACATTCTCTGCCAATGCCAAATTATATATGCGTATGGCGTTATTTTCATCAGTGTTGTAACCAAGATAGTTGACACTGCCATACCATACCAAGGATTTGTCAATGATTGCAACATCAATAGCCAATGCGTCGTTAATCTTGATACTGACTCCTATTTCTCTTAGCCTTTCTTCCTTTTCAAAGTTACTCTTGATTAATGTGATAACCTCCACGCCCCGCGCAGACAAATTCCTTAGTATATTTAGTATATCAAGTATAGGCGAATGTTTGGCAAACCAAAGTTTTGTCGCAGAAATAACCACCGAATATTTCGCTTGGGACAAATCTTTGAAGAACTCATTTTGGTATGTATGCCCATTAAAAATAATGCTATGGCTTTCGTTGAATAAATCCATTGGTGCATTGGACATTATTTGATAGCCCACAGAAGCATACCCTCGTAGTCTTCGTTTGTACATGACATCACACATCGGTACGCGAATGTCGATGTAATCGTAAATCCGAACTTCTTTCTTGTCTAGATATTCCCGATGCAAACGCCCTGCATATTGTGCAATGATACCTTTCCAAGAAACGGGCAAGGCTAAAAACAGAGTATCCAATCGTGGATAGTCAAAACCTTCGCCCACATATTTCCCTGTTGCCACTATGGCAAGCGGTTCCGTAGGAGAGATACTTTGTAGCAATTTCATTTTCTGCCGTTTTTCTCTTGCCGATTCAGAACCGATAAGAGTAATAATATTCTTGCAATGGAGAGCTAAGGCATTTGCCAAAGTTTCGACATGGGCGGTAAGACTGGTCAATACAATGGGAGAACGTCCTTCCATTAATGCCTTACGCACATCGTCTATGATAAGATTGTTCCGATTTTCATCTTCAGCCATTTTCTGAATCATTCGTGCATAAGTGGACCTATCATCTGTCAACTCTCTGTAAGAAGTGAAACGGGGAACAAGCAGACGTGTGAATGTCTGGGAGGCTATTTGAGTTTTTGCATCTGCCGAATAGCGGATAGGGCCGCATTGCATGAAAATGATAGGCTGATGCCCGTCCTTGCGGATTGCGGTAGCTGTCAGTCCATATACATAACGGGCATTGGCATACTTCAATATCCGTTCAAAATTCACTGCTGATACATGATGGCATTCGTCCACAATCAGCATTCCGTAATTCCGAACAAAAGATTTCACCCCGTTGTCTTCCAAACAGGATTGTATCAGGGCAATGTCTATTTTCCCACGCAGTGAATTTCCCTTAGAGTCCAATGTACCGAACGGTGAAAAGGCTTTTTTACGGCCACGTTTCTTAGGAAGGTCTTCTTCCGTAAAATCTATTTCCAGAAATTCTTCCAAACGGGATTTCCATTGGTCTAACAAAGATTTAGTATGCACTAATATCAGCGTATTTATTTTCCGTTCAGCTATCAAACCGATAGCCGTAACCGTTTTGCCAAATGCGGTAGTGGCATTCAGTATCCCATTATTATGCGTTGTCAAACTGGCTATGGCAGCTTTCTGTTCTTCACGAAGTTCGCCTTTAAACCTTACGGTTACGTTCTCCCCGTGATTGGTTTTATCCTCTATTCGGTACGAGATTTGATTGTCTTTCAAAAGAGTAACGACCGCATCTTCACATCCACGAGGCAGGGCAATGTAATCTTCTTCCATATCGGCACAAGAAATAATACGGGGAATGTTGTAAATAGACAAGCGCATACCTTGTCTGGCATAAAACTCCGGATTCTTGAACGAAGCAATCCGTTTCAGATGATTGATGACCCTTGCAGACAATCCCGACAAAGGGATGTATAGCATATTGGAACGTATGAGAACAAGATTGGCTGGAAAATCATTAGGAGTGATTTTCTGAGGTACTGGAGTCTCCCACGGTTTGGATTCACTGGTAGTGGACAATTCGCCTAATTCGGAATCCGTTCCATGCTTTGCCAATATCGCGTCAATTGTTGTTTCGGGAATCCGTTTTATCTGAAGCAGATAGTTCCATTGGTTTTCGTAAATAATAAAATTCTCGTCCACAAATACGCTGTTCCCTTCTTTGCGTGCTTTCCCTTGCAACGGCAACGCCACCAGATTCCCGAAACCACCCTCTGGCAACCGATCTTGATTGGGGAAGAAACGGTCGTATGATTTGAAAGTCATCCGTCCGTTTCTTTCCATTGCTTCTGTTAGTACCGCATATCCCAGTCTTCGCGCTTTGGAGGCAGGCAATGGCAGTTCAAAGAATATCCATACATGTGCACCGTTTCCGGAGCGGGAGCGTTCAATGGAACAAGGAATATCCCAATCTTTGCAGACCCCGACATATGCCAACACATCTTTCTTATATCCATGTTCGCAAGACTTGTCATCGAAATCCGCACACAGAAAATTGCAGTTGTTGTCGGCAAGAATGGCATAGGCACCGATTACATCCTGCCCGTCCTGGGTTTTCCCTTCAAGATGCCGGTATATATCCTCATACTCCAACGGTTTGAACAACCTGTTGGGACATTCCGCGCACTTATACTTTTTCTTGTCACACAATTGCCTGTCCCATTCGTTCCGACACACAGGCTGGTAACCTGATTTTCCGCTTGTCCTACTGTGCCATCTCCGTGCAAACACATCCTCGCGTCCTTTGAACAGATTGCGGAATACACTTACTTTTTCTTCCAAAGACAAATGTTGCTTCATGATGGGCTGTGTCATAGGAATATCCTTGCTGTTTAGTAATGTCTGTAGCCTATCGACCTCCTTATGAAGAAATTCATTCTCCTTAAGAAGTTTGTTGTACGCAGCCAATAGTTCTTGGTATGTAAGCTGTTTTCCCATGTCATTCAAAGCAACGGTGTCATATATAAAGGCAGATACACAATCCCATTTTCTATTTTCATATCCTTATCGTGAAGCACGTAGGGAGTGGATAGCTGGGAGCCGTATTTGGCTATACATTTTCTCAACGAGTTCAGTGTGTAGCGCTGTCCGGATTTTACTTCAATGGGTGAAATATTATGCCTGCTGGTCGTTACAGGTTTGGCTATCAGGAAGTCAATTTCCATACGGTCATCTGCTGATGTTCGGGAACTGTTGCTGAAAAAATAAAGTTTGTGTCCTGCCGCCCGAAGTATTTGCGCCACGATATTCTCCACCAACATTCCCTCGTTCACTTCCAGCTTGTCAAACATCAGTTTCCGGTAAAGGTCCGCACTTACTATCCCACGTTCGTCAAAGGCGTGGCTGATGAGCAGCCCGGTATCACCCATATAGCATTTCAGCGTTGTACGTTCTTCATTCAGTTTCAAGCCGATACTCGGTTCGGTCGAATTATAACAACAGTTAATTATTTTAGCGTCACTCAGCCAAAAGAAAGCCTGCGAATAATCACGCATACGGGCTTCACTCTGCAATGCGGATAAGACAAACTTCTTTTCGTGTTTCTGCAATTGCCCCGGAATCTCCTCAAAGATAGCGGCAACTTTCGTTTCCTGATTGTCCGCATATTTGTGAATGTCATTGCGGTAAAGAGCCAATATATCGCGCTTCACTTCATCCACCTTTTTAAAGTCCCGCGTTTCCACATATTTCTGTACAGCCTGTGGCATTCCTCCGATAATCAGATATTGCCGGAAATAGTCCATTGCCCGGCGGTGGAAAGCCTCCATCGGAAGACGTTTGTCAAACCGCATCCGGATGTAAGGCATCAGCATTTCATCGCCCATAGCCCACAGGAATTCCTCAAAGTCCATCGGGAACATTTCGATGGCATGTTCCTCTGAAGGCAGCATGATGTCCTTTACATTCTTCTTGATGGAAATAAGCGATCCTGTCTCAATATAGTCATAACGTCTGTCTGCCACTAAATGCTTGATGGCTGCACGGGCACGGGGACAAAACTGCACTTCATCGAATATGATTAAAGAACGGGCTTCTTCGTCTTTTGTTTGACGTGGAGTAAGTTTCCGCCTAAAATAAAGTTCCAAATTCATGAAAAGCATGTCGAGGTCATCCAAATAAAGGTTGAAAAACTCCATTACCTGAGGATTTACCTTGCTGAAGTCCACCAGAATGTAAGACTCATATTCTTTGCGTGCAAATTCTTCCACGATATAACTTTTCCCTATACGCCTGGCTCCTTCTATCAAAAGGGCAGTATCACCCTTATGGTTCTTCTTCCATTCCAACAGTTTATCATATATCTTTCTTCTCATAAATCACGTATTCACCTTTATTCTCTAATTAATATTTCACATATTCAAGGTTATTATAGTCGCAAATATACACATTTTCTTGGATTAGAAAGAACTTCAGGATGTTTTCATTTCAATTAAATGAATGTCCGCATGTTACAAAATAGCAAAGTTTAAACTGCCAAATTGCCCCACAGGCATGTTTTGGAAGATATAAAACGTAAGACAATAAACATATGCATTATGAACCTGCTTGATTTTTACCGTCAATATCCCGACGAGGCATCCTGTGAGGATGCCCTCCGCCGTTTCCGTGAGCATCACGGCCTGTACTGTAGTCAATGCGGCGGTTTGCGCCTGAGCTGGAATCCGAGCCACAAGTTCTGGACGTGCATGGATTGCAAACATGAGATGCTGCTTCGTTCCGGTACGGTGATGCAAGGCAGCCATCTGCCTGTCCGTGACTGGTTTGCTGCCATGTTCCTTCTGACGGCGACAAAGCGTGCCATATCCACAAGGAGATACAGCGCCAGATTGGGCGCAAGCGTTACCAGCCCGTATGGGAGATGGTGCATAAGCTGCGCGACGTGATGGGCAAGCGCGACGGAGGCTACCCCCTCCATGGGGACATGGAGGTTGACGAGGACTTCTTCTTCACGGAAACGCCCGAAGAACAGAAAGATTGCCCGTTGAAGCGCGGACGGGGAAACCAGCGCAAGACCCCTGTCCTTGTCATGGCGGAAAGCTGCCTGCCAAAGACGCCTCCGGCCAAGATGTACAGTACGCCAAAGAGTGTCGGGCATATAAAGATGCAGGTCATCGACGATTTCAAGGCTTCCACCATTACGGGCAAGATTAAGCAGGGTACGGACGGAAATGCCGATGTGACCACGGACGGGTTCAGCAGCTATGCCTCCCTTGAAAAGAACGGGGTGGCATCCTCCCATCATGCCGTCGTTACGGACGACAAAAGGAGTGTCGGGAAAGTCCTGCCATGGGTACACATTGCCATCAGCAACGCCAAGAGGAGCATACTGGACACTTGCCATGACATAAAAGCGGAGTTCCTCCAACTGTACCTCAACGAGTTCTGCTACAAGTTCAACAGAAGGTATTTCGGATTCAGGCTTCTTGACAGGCTAGAACTTTGTGCGTGTTCCTATAGGGCGGACTTCAAACATAGAATCTATTGATTGGCAACTTGCGGACATTCATATTGTTTTTTCCCTTTTCTCCGATTGTGTATCAAGCACATTATGAAGGGGAATGGGTAGGGTGGCAAGCATTTTTCACAAATAAAAAACGGATTATATTGGAAAAAATGAATTATTATTTGTATCTTTGTCGCCCGATTTATAGGGTATTGCGACTTGGAAGAGCTTGATATATATAATGTAGGGTTAAGAGATATGCGTCAGGACTCATGTGAATATGAGGGCACGCTTGATGATCGTTTTTTTACGGATATCGATGCTGGTGATATCCGGAAAGGACATCTGAATGTCCAATTGTCTGTGAAAAAGACGATAGGCGCATATATGTTGAACTTCCATATAGAGGGAGCGGTGACTGTTGTGTGTGACCGTTGCCTTGACGAACTGGAACTTCCAGTAAATACAGACAATGCCTTGAAAGTGAAGTTGGGTTCCGATTTTTCGGAAGAAGAAGACTTTGTCACAGTGCCTGAGGAAGATGGGTATATTGATGTTTCATGGTTCATTTATGAATTTGTGGCATTGAGCTTGCCCATGAAGAAAGTTCATGCTCCCGGTGAATGCAATGAGCAAATGATGGGAGTGCTGAATGAACATAGCTGCATCTCGTCCCCGGCAGAAGAGCTTGAGGATTACGAAGATATGGAGGAGGGTACGGAAGCGATTTCGGATGATGATCGGGAGAGTGATCCGAGATGGGACGAACTGAAGAAAATATTGAATAATAATTAAATAAAAACTTAAAACAATGGCACATCCTAAAAGAAGACAATCAAAAACGAGAACTGCCAAGAGAAGAACTCACGACAAGGCAGTTGCTCCTACTTTAGCTATCTGCCCTAACTGTGGTGCATGGCATGTTTATCACACTGTTTGTGGAGCTTGCGGTTACTATAGAGGTAAATTAGCGATTGAAAAAGAAGCTGCCCTCTAAACCGGACAGCTTGATTGAACACATCATGTGTTTGGTAAGGAATAAAGCCGGAGAGCCTTTTCGGCTCGTCCGGCTGTTTTTTTATCACTCACAGGCTTAAATTTGAAAGGATGGAAAAAATTAATGCTGTAATTACAGGAGTCGGCGGATATGTTCCAGACTATGTGTTGACAAATGAAGAATTGTCACGAATGGTTGATACCAACGACGAGTGGATTATGACACGCATCGGCGTAAAAGAAAGACGTATCTTGAATGAAGAGGGATTGGGTACTTCCTATATGGCGCGTAAGGCAGCCAAACAATTGATGCAGAAGACGAATTCTGATCCGGATTCTATTGACTGCGTAATTGTGGCTACTACGACTCCGGATTATCATTTCCCTTCTACTGCTTCCATTCTCTGCGACAAGTTGGGACTGAAGAACGCTTTTGCCTACGACCTTCAGGCTGCTTGCAGCGGATTTCTCTTTGCTATGGATACCGCAGCCGGACTGATTCAGTCGGGGCGTCATAAAAAAGTGATTATTGTAGGTGCCGATAAGATGTCATCGATGGTCAATTACGCTGACAGGGCCACTTGCCCGATTTTTGGTGACGGAGCGGCGGCCTGCATGGTGGAAGCCACGACAGAAGACTGCGGAATCATGGATTCTCTGCTGAGAACCGACGGAAAAGGACTTCCTTTCCTTCACATGAAGGCCGGCGGCTCAGTCTGTCCTCCCTCTTATTTTACGATTGACAACAAGATGCATTATTTGTATCAGGAAGGAAGAACCGTATTTAAGTATGCCGTTTCAAACATGTCGGACGCTACTGCACAGATAGCTGAACGCAACGGACTGAATAAGGACAATATTAACTGGATTGTGCCTCATCAGGCTAACTTGCGCATTATTGATGCTGTGGCTTCCCGTCTTGAAGTTCCTTTGGAGAAGGTAATGATTAACATCCAGCGTTATGGAAATACCAGTGCTGCTACATTGCCTCTCTGTCTTTGGGACTATGAGAAGCAGCTTAAGAAAGGCGACAATATCATCTTCACCGCATTCGGCGCCGGATTCACTTGGGGCGCCTGCTATGTGAAGTGGGGATATGACGGAAAATGATTTGAAAAATTCTTCAAATGACAAAAAACGCATCCCGATCCGATGCGTTTTTTTGTCTGCTATTAAATAATTGATTGTTATGCACAAAGCCGGATTTGTTAATATTGTGGGAAATCCTAATGTGGGGAAATCCACATTGATGAACTTGTTGGTGGGCGAACGTATTTCTATCGCCACTTTCAAGGCCCAAACGACTCGTCACCGTATCATGGGAATCTTGAACACGGATGATATGCAGATCGTCTTCTCTGATACCCCTGGAGTGCTTAAGCCGAATTATAAGCTGCAGGAGTCTATGTTGAATTTCTCGGAGTCTGCGCTGGCTGATGCCGATATCCTTTTGTATGTGACTGATACGGTTGAAAAGCCAGACAAGAACATGGATTTTGTGGAGAAGGTGAAAAAAATGACGGTTCCGGTTTTAGTGCTGGTCAACAAAATTGATTTGAGCAATCAGGAGGCTTTGGTTAAACAAGTGGAGGCTTGGCATGCGCTTTTGCCTGACGCTGAGATCATTCCGATATCGGCAAAGGCGAAGTTCAATATAGACGTGGTGATGAAGCGCATCAGGGAGCTTCTGCCGGATTCGCCTCCTTATTTCGGCAAGGATCAGTGGACTGACAAGCCTGCCCGCTTTTTTGTGACTGAGATCATTCGGGAGAAAATCCTGCTTTATTACGACAAGGAGATTCCTTATTCGGTGGAAGTTGTGGTTGAAAAGTTTAAAGAAGAGCAGAAGAGCATTCACATCAATGCGGTTATTTATGTGGAGCGCGAATCACAGAAAGGAATCATTATCGGGCATAATGGTGTGGCGCTGAAGAAAGTGGCTACGGAAGCGCGGAGAGCTTTGGAGCATTTCTTTCAGAAGTCAATCTATATAGAATTTTTTGTGAAAGTCGATAAAGATTGGAGAAGTTCGGACAAAGAACTGAAAAATTTCGGCTATCAATTGGATTAATCTCGGCTGCGAAGCCGTAAATGTAATAATGTTATGGGAAATTTAGTAGCAATTGTAGGACGTCCCAATGTGGGGAAGTCGACACTGTTTAATCGCTTGACACAGAGTCGCCAGGCGATTGTGAATGAACAGGCCGGTACAACCCGCGACCGCCAGTATGGAAAGTCGGAATGGGTAGGTAAGGAATTCTCAGTCGTAGATACAGGCGGTTGGGTAGTGAACTCGGATGATATTTTTGAAGAGGAAATACGCAAGCAGGTGGTTTTGGCCATTGAAGAAGCGGATGTCATTCTGTTCGTGGTAGACGTGATGAATGGAGTGACAGACTTGGATATGGATGTGGCTAATATTCTGCGTCGTTCCAAGACTCCGGTGATTGTGGTGGCAAACAAGACAGACAATAATATGTTGCAGTATAATGCGGCAGAGTTTTATTCGCTTGGTTTGGGCGATCCGTATTGTATTTCTGCAATGAGCGGAAGCGGTACGGGCGAACTGCTCGATTGCATTCTGAGCAAGTTCAGGAAGGAGGCCTCGGAAATCCTGGATGAGGATATACCTCGTTTTGCTGTAGTGGGACGCCCGAATGTGGGAAAGTCATCCATCGTGAACGCATTCATCGGAGAAGAACGGAACATCGTGACTGAGATAGCTGGCACGACCCGTGATTCGATTTATACGCGTTATAATAAGTTCGGCTTTGATTTTTATTTGGTTGATACGGCAGGTATCCGTAAAAAGAATAAGGTGACCGAAGACTTGGAGTATTATTCAGTGATCCGTTCCATCCGTTCGATAGAAAATGCAGATGTCTGTATTCTGATGCTTGATGCTACCCGTGGGATAGAGGGACAGGACCTGAATATCTTTTCATTGATTCAGCGTAATCAGAAAGGTTTGGTGGTTGTTGTAAACAAGTGGGATTTGGTTGAGGTAAAGACGGATGCGGTTATGAAGGGGTACGAAGATGCAATCCGCAATCGCCTGGCTCCTTTCACAGACTTTCCGATAATCTTTACTTCTGCTTTGACTAAACAGCGCATCTTTAGAGTGCTTGAAACAGCGACGGAAGTATATAAGGCGCGCACGACAAAAATATCAACGGCCCGTCTGAATGAAGAGATGCTTCCTTTGATTGAGGCTTATCCGCCTCCTTCGAACAAGGGCAAATACATAAAGATCAAGTACGTGACTCAATTGCCTAACACGAGGATTCCTTCGTTTGTGTTCTTTGCGAATCTTCCGCAATATGTGAAAGAACCTTACAAGCGTTTCCTTGAGAACAAGATTCGCGAGCGCTGGAATCTGTCGGGGACTCCGATAAATATTTTTATTCGTCAGAAATAATATTCATACCAGTGTAGGAGAAGAGGTGTAAAGATGGCTGTAGAAAGCATTTTTGCACCTCTTTTTATTGAAATGAAGAAAAAAACGGGCATTTTATTTGTGTTTTGCCGGAAAGTTTATACCTTTGCACCGCAATTCAGTGGAATGCCCAGATGGCGGAATCGGTAGACGCGCTGGTCTCAAACACCAGTGGAGTAACATCCATCCCGGTTCGACCCCGGGTCTGGGTACAAGGATAAAAGCTAAGTATTGATAAGTCAATCGCTTAGCTTTTTTTCTTTTTGTCTAAACTTTCCCATATTTTCTCCACACGTGCAAAAAAATATTGTAGTAAGTAGTTGTTTTCTTTGGATGCACAAAACAAATGCAGTACCTTTGAAAAGAAATAAATCCCATTAAATAAAAGTCAATGGAACAAGGTGTTTGGCATGAGATTGAACTGTTGTACCAGAAGTTCCAGCAACTTGGTATCAGTGAAGCGGTGGACTATGAGAAGTACTACCTCTATTCTCTTATTACCCATTCTACAGCGATTGAGGGTTCAACACTTACCGAAGTGGAGGCGCAAATGCTTTTCGATGAGGGTCTGACTGCCAAAGGAAAGCCATTGGTATATCACTTGATGAATGAGGACTTAAAGAAAGCATACGAGCTTGCCAAAGAAGAAGCCGAACATAAAGAACCCATCACATCAGTATTTTTACAGAGATTGAATGCTGTGTTGATGCGTACTACAGGCAGTACCTATAATGTAATGGGTGGCTCTTTTGATTCTTCCAAAGGCGAATTCCGTTTGTGTGGTGTTACAGCTGGCATTGGTGGACGTTCTTATATGGGTTATCAGAAAGTCCCTGCCAAAGTAGATGAACTTTGCGCTTTATTGCAGGAAAAGCAAAAGGCTGTGGGAACATTCCGGGAACAATACGAACTAAGCTTCAATGCCCATCTTAACTTAGTAGCCATTCATCCGTGGGTAGATGGCAACGGAAGAACCGCCCGCCTGCTGATGAATTACATTCAGTTCTGCTACAATCTTCTTCCAACTAAAATATTCAAGGAAAATAGAGAAGAATATATACTTTCCCTGCACCAATGTCAGGACGAAGAAACGAATCAGCCGTTTTTGGACTTTATGGCTGGTCAGCTAAAGAAATCTCTCTCTTTGGAGGTTGAGCGGTTTAATGCTTCGCAGAAGAGAGGGGTTAGCTTTCTGTTTTAGTCTTTTCTTATTTTTGGAGGCATTTACTGAATATCCCTGAATAACAATAAAAGCTAAGTACTGATAAGTCAATTACTTAGCTTTTTCTTTTTGTCTGAATATCCCCTCTGACTTTTCCGCTTAATTTTATGTTCTGATATGCCTAAGAATTAGGTAAGGATTACCGTTATGAGTTTAAAGTAAACTTGCATTTGGGGAAATTTGAGCACCCATAGAAAGAGCCGTATTTGCCTTGCCGCAAAACAAGCTGTCCTCCGCATTGGGGACAGATGCCCTGACTTATGAGGCTTGAACTTCTGTATTGTCGTGCTTTTGCGTTGTGCTTATGTTGTTTTAGCTTGTTCTTATCACCAATTATGCGATTTTGGTTGATTGTCCGTATTATCCAATCGATGGTTTCCCGATCAAGAACGGAGGTCTTGTATTGTCGGATCGCACGTTTAAGGTTATGTCTGTTTACAACAATACTGTTATTGGCATGCACTTTTAATGCCGCGCTGTTATTGAAAACGACAATCGGAATAAAAAGTATATTTGCCGAACCTTTGAACAGGTGACGTAAAAATCTCACATGTCCGGCATTTTGCTTTATCGGATTGTAAAACTGGTGTTTGCTTTTATAAATGGTTTGTGTCCAGTATTCGCTGTTCTCGCCACCTGAAATCCAGCCTTTATATCCCTTTGTCTCAATGACAAAGACACCATAAGGCGAAACTACGATATGGTCGATTTGTGTTGAATGTTCATTGTCTTCGAACAGCAGATTATTGAACACGACGTATTCTTCAGGCAGTTTCTGAATTTTGTTTCTTACAAGCTTTTCAGAATACTTGCCTTTCCACATCGGCATCTTTAATTTAATGAAGATCACCGCTGCAAAAAATAGAATGATGCCGGCGATATACATATTATTGAATGAACAGATTCTTTTTATTTATCTTTTACCTGCTTTGAATCCCCATTGGACATGCCGTCTTCTTCCTGTAGCCTTATCCAAGAAAGATATTCTGCTGTAAAGATACATAATTTTCCCATTGTTCCTTGAATTATTCTTATTAACCGGACTTTTTTTAACTTTGAAGATTTCATTCTTGATTTCTATTCTTCAGTTGCTTTTTGTCGGATTATTATTACTTTTGTAATCAGACAATAAATCGGACTGGCTGGGTCAGTCCGGTACCTGAATGTGTAATTTATAGAAGAGGGGAATTTATGAAACTTGATCATGTGGCGATGTATGTGAATGACTTGGAAGCTGCCCGGGATTTCTTTATCCGTTATTTTGGGGCGGTGTCAAACGAGATGTATCATAACCCGCGGACAGGGCTGAAGACTTACTTCCTTTCTTTTGACCGTGGAGCGCGGCTGGAAATCATGTCGCGCCCGGATATGGCGGACCTGCCTAAAGATCCTTTGCGGACAGGACTTGTCCACCTTGCTTTTTGCGTGGGAGGGAAAGAAAAAGTCGATCAGCTGACGGAGCGTCTTCGTGCTGACGGTTATGCGGTTGTCAGCGGTCCGCGCATTACGGGCGACGGTTATTATGAAAGCTGCATTGAAGGGCCGGAAGGCAATCTGGTGGAAATCTCAGAATGAAAAGGCAGTGTTATGAGCAATTGTTTGGAAACTTCTCGTCTTATTCTCCGTCCTTGGCAAGAAGCCGATGCGGAATCCCTCTATAAATATGCCAAAGATCCGGCCGTCGGTCCTGTTGCCGGATGGCCGCCTCATGCGTCGGTTGAACATAGCCGCGAGATTATCCGCACCGTTTTTTCGGAGCCGGAAACGTATGCGGTGGTGCTGAAAGAAACGGGCGAGCCGGTGGGAAGTGCAGGCATCATGCGCGGAGATGGAATGCACAGCGCAGATATGCAGGCTGATGAGGCTGAAATCGGTTACTGGATCGGCGTTCCTTATTGGGGAAAAGGCATGATTCCGGAGGCCGTGCGTTGCCTGTTGCGCAGATGTTTTGCCGATTTGGGCATGTCGGCCGTATGGTGCGGCTTTTATGACGGGAACAGGCAATCGCAGCGGGTAATGGAGAAGTGCGGGCTTACGTATCATCATACAGAAACAGGCAAAGTTTCTCCTTTGGGAGATGTGCGTACAGAGCATTTCATGCGGATAACTGCGGAAGAGTGGAACTTACGTAACGGAATCTTGAGGGATTCTCCGGATCTGAACGATTCTCCTGAGATTTGTCTTGTTTCTTCGGATAAGAAACGGTATCTCTCTCTTCTGCTTCTTGCCGACGAACAAGAGTCGATGATCGACCGTTACCTGGAACGGGGCGATCTGTATGTCATGCGGGATAAGCAGGCGCATGACGCTTTTGCCGTGGCGGTCGTTACGCTTGAGGGAGAAGGTGTTTGCGAATTGAAGAATCTGGCTGTATCTCCGCAATGCCAGCGCAAGGGGATGGGGAAGCGGATGGTGGAATACCTTTTCGGACGTTATAAGGGAATGTGTCATACGATGCTTGTCGGTACGGGCGACAGCCGGCAGACTGTCGGTTTCTATCTGAGCTGCGGTTTCACCTATTCGCATACGGTGCCCGACTTTTTTACGCAGCATTATGATCATCTTATCGTAGAGGAAGGACAGGTGTTGCGTGATATGCTTTATTTCCGCCGGACCTTGTGATGAGAGGGCGGATGGCATTGCCGGCTCCTTATTTTGCGTCCAGGCGATACCGTTCGAGCCTTTCGTTCAGGATGTTGCATATCTCCGGAAGGTTGTCAAGCATAACGCTGAGCAGGCCGGTGGGAACATTTCCCTTCTTCCGCGAATAAGCCGCATAAATCTGGCTTCCTGCTACATAGAAAAATCCGATGTCTTCAAACATGAATGTCTTGTATCCGAATCTGATGGGAACCAGCACCTTAAGACGGTCCTTGTGAATGGTTGCCCAAGGCCGGCTGAACAGCCGAAGCATCGTATATCCCAATGAAACGACAAAGCCTGCTCCGAAGAAAGCGGCACCTGAATAGCCGATGATGACATGGAGCGGATAGGTGTCATGAGCCATAAACCATCCTCCATAAACGAATAGGGCGCATCCCACCGATAGGGTCAAGCTTTTCAATGTGCTTGGATATATTTTTATTGTTAATCTGTTCATAACTTCAAAGGTAACTTTTTTCTGAACGTGCCGGAATGTTGGGCCGTAAAATTTGAAATATTTGGGCGACTGATCAGGACAGGTTCAAAATGGGGGGTAAAATTACCGTATAAAAGAATAAAACGACAGATTGTTAACGTTTTTTGGCAGAAAAAAGCCCGGGTGGTCGTGTGTCAGGTCTTTCTCTTTCCGCTTTTTTGAGAAAAATGTAAATCGGCCGGGCGGTGGAATAAAAGCAGGTTCCCGTTCCGGAAACTTCAGAATGCGGTTGTGAAAACTTCAAACGGCGATGTGGTCTGTATAAACCACGTCGCCGTTTGTGCAGACCACGTTGTCGTTTCTATAAGCCACGATGCGGTTTACAGAATGTGTCGGAGAATCTGCATCTTTTGTCCGAGGCGTTGAAGAAAAGTCCTGCCGCGGTCTGACAGATATAGGATTGGCCGGTTCGGTTCAGAATGTCGTGTCCAGCAAGACATTGCCGGCGTTGTCGATGACCTTTGCCTTGATTTTTCCATCCGAAATGTCCAGGCGTGTGGCGCTCCGGTTGCTTCCTACAATCACCGGAAAGGCATTTCCGGCTTTGTCTTTCTCATGAAAGGCGAAGCGGTGCGTATGTCCTGAAACCATCAGGTCAATGCCGGCCTTGTTGAGTATGGGAAGCATTTTGGCTTTCAGGTCATTGATTCCGTGATTCAGTTCCTCGTCGGGGAATACGTTTGCCATGGGGAAATGAGAGATGACGATGCGGTAGCGTGCGGTCTTGAACTCTTCCGTTTCAACCAGCTGTGCCAGCCATTCCGCCTGTTCCGTGCGGTAAGCGTCGAAGTCCGTCAGTCCGGCATATACAGGCACATTGTCCGGCTTGTCCTCACCGCAGTCCAGCATCACAATCATGATGTCCCCGATGCGGCGCGAACCATAGATCTTTCCGCTTGACTTCGGGAACAGCCCCGGATAGCTGCGTGCCAGCTTTCCCCGTGTTTCGTGGTTTCCGCGCACCATATCGAAAGGAATGGAAGATGCGAACAAACGGACGCTTGTGTCGATGAAAGCCTGGAATGGCGTTTCATCGTTTTCCATGTAGCTCATCATATCTCCGGCGTAAAGAAAAGCGTCGCAGGTCTTGTAGTCGCACAGGTTGAGCAGGGTTTCCAGCTGGCTGCTGTTGTTATGGACATCGCTCACCACGAATAAAGAGCCTCCTTTGCTTTCCGGGTTGACGGTTCGGAAAGTATACCATTGCGACACGATGCTGTCCCCGAACACCACCTTGTACGGCTGGAAGTCACGCATCTCTTTCGAGCGGATGCGGTAATTGTAGACCGTTCCGGGCCTCAGTCCTTCCGCCCTGACGGAATGGAAAGTCGTGTTGGCGTCACGCAGCCCATGTTCCGCGTGATAGCATTGTCTGATATTCTCGCTTCCCTCTTCCTTCAGTTCGATATAGGAGAACGATGGGAGCGAGGTTGTAAACACGAACGTTGCTCCTTGAGGTGTCACTTCCTGGAGGTAAGGGCCGTGTGAAACGGTGAACAAGGCTTGTGGCTGAGCCATGAGGCTGGTTAGCGCAGAAGAAATGAATGCAAGTGCAAGATAAAGTTTTTTCATGTCGGTATTGATTTTTTGATTGTGATGCAAAATAAATGAAATTAACCGATGGATTGTAAGCGGAGGTGTCTTTTTTAATGTGCAGGATAGAATTTTATTATGGATCTAGAACCTGATATAACATTGCTTTATTGGAAAAATAAAACAGGCTCTTAGGTAATACCGCTTATTAGAACAGATAGCAAAGTCGTAAGGACGGAAAACAAAGCGATATACAATCGCTCCGTTTAAATTTGCACACAGACAGATGCCGCAGGTAGCGGCTTCTGATGACGGAAGTTTTCACATAGGATAAATATAAAGACACAACTTATTAAAATCAGCGATTATGAAAAGAACAAAAGTTATGGGCATCCTGCTTGCATGTGCCTTGCTGGTGGGAGGTATCTGTCCATCGGCCGCGAAAGGAAAGACAATTCTGATTCCGGAAAAACAGAAAAAGGAAAACAGGTTCGGGCAGACGGACGGAAACTTTTCGTATGAGTATAAGGCCGAGTCGGAGAATCTGGTCCTGTTTTGGGAGAAGTCGTTCGGAAAGAATCCGGAGCAGTATTCCAACAAGTCCAGACGTTTCTATCCGGACGAGATCTTGCGCGAAGGCGAACGATTCTATACGTATTATACGGACAAGCTGAAATTCGCTGACCGGACGACATCGAATGCATCAAAGTATAAGATGATAATCTGGATGTTCAATGATGATGAAACAACTGCTTACGGATGGGGAGATGAAGGAGTAGGAATGATGTGGATGCGCCCGTGCCGCACCAATGCCTACCCTTACTGCGCGCTGGCTCATGAGATGGGGCATTCTTTTCAGTATATGACAGAAGCCGACGGGGCGCGCGGCTTTTCGGGAAGCCCGCTGGTGGAGTATACCTCGCAATGGATGCTCTGGCAGGTTTATCCCTCTTGGGTGACGCTCGAAAAGTTTCATCTGGATGCTTATATGAAACAGACGCACTATTCGCTGCTGAACGGGGAGAATCAATACCATGCGCCCCAGTTCCTTGAATATTGGTCATACAGGCATGGACTGGATTTCATTGCACGTCTTTGGATAGAGGCCGAGGGCACGGAAGACCCGTTTCTGCCTATAAGCGTCTTACGGGGGTCAGTCAGGAGCAGTTCAATGATGAGGTTTATGATGCCGCTTCACGTTTTGTGACCTGGGATTTGCCGCGTGTCAAGGCTTCGTGCAGCAGTTATGCTAACCAGCATAGCTGTAAAATGGAGGGCAAGGAAAACGGCTGGATGCAGATCGCTCAAAGTCGTTGCCCGCAGAATTACGGATACAATGCGATCCGTTTGAGCGTTCCTGAAGGTGGAACCGAGGTCAGGCTGGACTTTGAAGGCATTGCGGGCAGCCGGGATTTTCACAATGTACACCCGGACAAGGCTGGATGGCGCTACGGTTTTGTTGCTGTGACCGCCGAGGGCAAACGTGTCTACGGCAATATGAACCGCGGAGAAAACGGAATGAACCGTACGGCCAGCTTCTCTGTGCCTCAGAACACTCAGTTCCTTTGGCTGGTGGTGACCGGTGCACCGACAGCACATTGGGAAACTCACAGAAACGGTGAGAAAAAAGGCGAAGAAACGCAATGGCCTTACCGCATCAGACTGGACGGGACATCTGTACATCCTTCTGTTTTGAAGTGAGAGATAAATTTTAGCTCCGTTTTGCGTTTGTTGCCGTTCTGTTTTCCTGTTTCCATCTGTCGGATAATTCGCGGGCCGAAGCGGGGAAAATCAGAACAGGCTTTAAGAAAATCAGTGACCAACAATATAATCATCAGTGAAAATGAAAACAAGAATTTATTTGCTGGCGGCACTCGGACTGTTTTCCGTGTCTTTGCCGGCCAAAGATTATCTGGTGTCAACCGGAAACACTTCGCTTTTGCTTACAGTGGAGAAGGGGGAGAAGCCCAAATTCCAATATTACGGAAGCCGCATATCTCCGGCTGACATACAAAGCGTTTATGATAGCGGGCTCGCTTTCAACGCTGACAGTTATCCGGTTTTCGGACTCAATACAGCCGGAGAGCGTGCCATGGCGGTTACGCATGCAGACGGAAACATGTCGCTCGACCTGGCCGTAGAAGAGGTCAGGCAATATGCCGACGATGAGGGAGAGATAACGGAAATATGTATGAAAGACAAGGTTTATCCTTTTTGTGTAAAGCAGTGCTTCAAGGCTTATAAAGAAAGCGATATCATTTCGACATGGGTGGAGGCGGAAAACATGGGCAAGAGGCCGGTTACGCTGTATCGTTTTGCTTCTGCCTTTTTGCCCGTCAGACGCGGCGAGAATTGGCTGACTCACTTTCACGGGCATTGGGGGGCTGAGTCAACGATGGAAGAAGAAAAGCTCACTAACGGGCAGAAAGTGATTTCCAATAAAGACGGACTGGTGAACACGGAAACGGACAATCCTTCTTTCATGATCAGCCTGGACGGAAAGCCTCAGGAAGAGTATGGACAAGTGTTCGGGGGTACTTTGGCGTGGACTGGGAATTACCTTATCAAGATGGATCTGAGAAATACTCAGTTTAATGTGATAGCAGGAATCAATGAAGAAACTTCTCATTATCAGCTGGAAGCAAAAGAAAAGTTCGTTACTCCGGAGTTTGCCATGACATACAGCAGTTGCGGGAAAGGCGGCATTAGCCGTGCCTTTCACCGTTGGGCGAGAAAATACAAGCTGCATGGAGGTGATGAATTGCATGACATTCTGCTGAACAGTTGGGAAGGCGTTTATCTGAAGGTGAATCAGGAGAGCATGGAAGAGATGATGAAGGATTTTTCTGCACTGGGCGGGGAACTGTTTGTCATGGACGACGGATGGTTCGGCAACAAATATCCGCGCAACCGGACGGATTGTGCATTGGGCGACTGGGAGGTCTGCAAGGAAAAGTTGCCGGAAGGCATCGAAGGGTTGCTGAAGTCGGCTAAGAAATATGGAATCAAGTTCGGCCTTTGGATAGAACCGGAGATGGCAAATACGAAAAGTGAACTGTTTGATAAACATCCCGATTGGATTATGCGTGTAGCAAACCGTCCCTTGTCGACAGGGAGAGGTGGCACTCAGGTGGTGCTTGATCTGACAAACCCCGAGGTGCAGGATCATGTGTTTGGAGTTGTAGACAAGCTGATGACGCAATATCCCGAAATCTCCTACATGAAATGGGACGATAACTGCTGGCTGATGGATTATGGCTCTTCTTTCCTGCCCAAGGACAAGCAGTCGCATCTCTACATCGACTATCACCGCGGGCTGAACAAGGTGCTGGAACGCATTCGGGCCAAATATCCGGATCTGGTTTTGCAGGCATGTGCCGGCGGAGGCGGGCGTGTGAATTACGGGATGCTTCCGTACTTCAACGAGTTCTGGACCAGCGACGACACCGACGCGCTTCAACGCATCTACCTCCAATGGGGAATTTCCAATTTTTATCCGGCCATTGCCATGGCTGCCCATGTCAGTGCGGACAAGAATCACCAGACAGGGCGCACCCTGCCGTTAAAGTTTCGTTTTGATGTGGCTATGTCGGGACGTCTGGGCATGGAAATGCAGCCTAAGGACATGACGGACAAGGATAAGGATTTTGCCAGACGGGCCATTGCGGCATATAAGGAGATACGTCCCGTCGTTCAATTGGGAGATTTGTACCGGTTGGTTTCACCATATGACAATAAAGGTGTATCTTCGCTCATGTACGCAACGGAAGACAAGAGCCGTGCGGTTTTCTTTGCTTACAAGACAGATCACTTCATTAACATGACCGTTCCTTTTGTACGCATGAGCGGTCTTGATCCGGGCAGGAATTATCGAATCATGGATCTTACTCCTGTACGTGCAGACAAACCCTGCCCGTTGGACGGGAAAGTAATCAGTGGAAAAGTGTTGAAAGAGGAAGGCATCGCTCTTTCGAAACTGCTGACATCCGAATATGCAAGCCTCGCGCTGGAATTGCGGGCTGTGGAATGATATTTATAAACGACTAAAAGAATAAACCATGAAAGTGAAAAATACATGTGCAACATTCGCATTCTGTGCATTGTCTGTTCTCTCCGTTTCGGGAAAGAACAACTGCTCGCAAGAACAGTTCATCAATCTGCTGAATATCGAAAAAGGCTACAAACCCATGCCGCAAGGCTTCTTCTTCGCCGATTTGGGCGGATGGCACGGCTATGGATTCAACAGGAAGTCGGATTTGTCACTGGCGGGAGGATTCAGAGGGCCTGCGTTTGCCGGGGAGCGTTCGCTGGGGCTGCAATGGCTGTCTGACTGCTTCAGCCGGCTTGTACTCAAGGAAAACGGGAAAGATATTCCGTTCGAAGCTGTCGGGGCGAACGAATACCTTCCGGGAATGCTCAGACAAAGCCTGGATGCCAAAGAGCTTGCTGTACATCTGAAAGAGATAGCAATCTCAGACCGGAGCACTTTGACGGAATATGAAATTCGCAACGAGGGGAATTCTGAGTGTGAGATAGAAATTGGATTTACGGGTAAGCTGACATATAAGGATGCCTCGTGCAAGGCTGTAAACGGAGATGATATACATGTCGGTGTAAAAGACGGACGTCATCATTTCATATTCTCCTTCTCGGAAGACGGAAATTTGCAGATGGACGGAACGCAAGGATATATGATGAATATGGGAAGCCGTTCCTTGCGTCCGGGCAAGTCGGTAAAATTGTATGTGTTCACCACTTATTGTCCTGCATCTACCGAGCAGGAGGCCATGGCTGAACACCAAAGCATACGGAGCAATGAAACGGAAAAATATTTCAAGGAAAACAAGAAGCGGTGGGAAGGCTATATCCGTTCCATTGTAGACCGTCCTACTCCTTATATGGAAAGCGAACGCAACAGGAAATGGGCTGTAAAGGCATTGATGACGCTGCATACCAACTGGCGCAGTGCGGCCGGAGATTTGAAGCATGGGGGTGTGCAGCCGGCTACCGGACACTTCAATGCGTTCTGGGCATGGGACAGTTGGGAACATGCTGCGGCGCTTGCTGTCTTTAATCCGGAACTGGCAAAAGAACAGATGCTGACTATGTTTGACTACCAGACTCCTGAAGGTATGATTGTTGACCTGATAGCTTTGGATAAGAAAGAGAACAACAACGTCTGCTCTAAACCGCCTATTGCCGGCTGGGCGACTTATATGGTTTACCGCCGCACAAAAGACAAAGCGTTTGTCAAGGAAATGCTCCCTAAACTGCTGAAGTTTCATGAATGGCGTTACAAGTACCGCGATCATGACGGTAACGGATTGTGTGAATACGGGGGCATCGGCCCGGAAGTCTATATGGGACAGTGGGAAAGCGGTATGGACGTTGCGGTAAAATTCGACGGAGTAAAGATGTTGAAAAATGCAGAAGGTGCCTGGTCGTTTGATCAGGAATCTATCGAATTGAACAGCTATCTCTGTGCCGAGAAATTTTATCTTGCCTACATGCTGGATGAGATAGGGGAGAAGGAGCAAGCTTCACAGTTCCGCGCTGACGGCAACAAACTCCGCAAAATGATTCAGGAAAAATTCTTTGACAAGGAAACAGGATTTTTTTATGGCCGCAAGCTGGGAACTGGGGAGCTGGTGAAAGTAATAGACATTTCCGGATGGATTCCTTTGTTCACAGGGGTAGCCACTCCGGAACAGGCGGCTTCCGTCAAGGAGAATATGCTTGATCCGGAATTGTTCGGTACGTATTTCCCGTTTTCCAGTCTGAACCACAAGCATCCTTTATACCAGCCCGATAAAGGATCTTTCCGTGGACAGACATGGATGAACTATACTTATTTCGGTATTCGGGGATGGAAGAACTATGGTTTCAAAGAAGACGCTGAAAAGTATACGTGGCTGCTTCCCGACCGTCTGAAAGGATTGGCTGAGCCAGGGTATCCAATCCGCGAAAATTGGAATTCGGAAACAGGAGAAGCCATGACGGCCATGCATTTTGGATGGTCAAGCGCTTTTTCCATTCTCTTGCTTACAGAAGATGCAGATAAATTTCCGTATATTCCCTGCGAAATGAAAAAATAGAATGATATGAAAATGAAACCGTTGTTTATCTTAAGTTTATGCTGCTTGTGCTTGCAGGCATTCGGTGAAGAGTATACGTACAGATTAGCTTCTCCTGATAAGAATCTGGAGGTTAACATCTCTGTTGGTCAGAAAATTACGTATAGTGTAAGGCATAAAGACAGAGTTTTGCTCAATGCAAGTCCTATTGGATTGGTATTTCTTGATCGGACGCTGGGAGCAGATGCAAAAGTAATCCGCAAGAAAGAATCTTCATTTACGGAAGACATTCAGTCACCTCATTATCGGGTGCCGTCTTTCACGGTCACTTATAATGAATTGGACTTGAAGATGAAGGGTAACTACGGAGTTGTGTTTCGTGCCTATAACGAAGGGATGGCCTACCGTTTCTATACAACAATGAAAGACTCGGTCATTGTCGAGGATGAGATTGCATCTTTTAATTTTCCGGAAAATTATACCTCATATATGGCTTATTCAACCGCAGGTGTGAAATCGGACCAATATGCGATGGCATTTCAGAATACTTATACGGTTTCGACCGTAAAGGAGGCGGAAGCGGACAATATCGCTTTCCTGCCGATTACGCTGGATTGCGGGGATGAAGTGAAAATGACTTTGCTGGAATCAGATCTGGAAAGCTATCCGGGAATGTTTATAGAGAAGGGAAACGGGGAATCCTGCTCGCTGAAGGCAACTTTCGCCCGTTATCCCAAGGCCTTGAAACGTTTTCCCCCGCGTGCCATGACGAAGGTCGTTGAGCGTGCCGATTATATAGCCAAGGCGGCGGGAAAGCGCAATTATCCCTGGCGCATTTGGGCCGTGACGGAAAAGGACACGGAAATGCCTGTAAACAATCTGGTATATGCGCTGGCATCTCCCAACCGTATAGGGGACTGCTCGTGGATAAAAATCGGAAAAGTGGCTTGGGAATGGTGGAATGACTGGGGAATCTCCGGTGTCGGATTCAAGGCAGGCATCAACATGGATACTTATAAACATTATATCGATTTCGCTGCGGAGAACGGGATAGAGTTTGTTGTGCTGGACGAAGGCTGGTATAACCCGGCAAAAGGAGATATGCTTGCTGTGATTCCGGAACTGAATCTGGAGGAATTGGTCCGATACGGTAAAAGCAAGGGGGTGGATTTGATTCTTTGGACGGTTTTCAACGTGCTTGATGAACAGTTGGAAGAAGCTTGCCGGAAATATTCGGCCATGGGAATCAGTGGGTTTAAAGTGGATTTCCTGGACCGTGATGACCAGACGGCAGTAGAGATGGCTTGCCGCATAGCTGAAATGACCGCAAAGTATAGGCTGACATTGGACCTGCACGGTTTCTACAAGCCTACCGGGATGAACCGCACGTATCCGAACGTCATCAACTATGAATCTGTCTTCGGAATGGAGGAGATGAAGTGGAGCACAGTTGACAGGGACATGATGGAGTATGACGTGACGATGCCTTATATCCGCATGATGGCAGGGCCGGTGGATTATACGCCGGGGGCGATGCGCAATGCCGCAAAAAGAGATTTCAAGCCGATATACCACAATCCGATGAGCCAGGGAACCCGTTGCCATCAGTTGGCAGCTTACGTGGTGCATGATTCGCCCTTGACAATGCTTGCTGACAATCCGACTATTTACAGGAAAGAGCAGGAATGCACGGACTTCATTGTTGGAATGCCTAATAAAGGCATCGATGAAACGCGGATACTTCAAGGGAAATTGGGTGAGTTTATTGTCACAGCCAGAAGAACAGGGTGTTCGTGGTATGTGGGCGGAATGACAGACTGGACTCCTCGGAGTGTCACGCTGGATTTCAGCTTTTTGGGAGAGGGAACGTATGATGTCATTTTATTCAGAGATGGCATTAATGCGGACAGGCAGGCTGAAGATTATGTGAAAGAAGCTTTTTCTGTCACTTCCGCTTCGAGGAAAAACATCTGGCTGGCTCCCGGAGGAGGCTTTGCCATGTCTGTAGTGAAAAGATAATCGAAATAGAAATTGTATGAAAACAAATAACGTATCATATTCCATGAAAAGGTTTATAGTGCCGATCGCTTTGTGTATCTTGTGCATCGCTCTGTTGCATGCGAAACAGTACTGGCGTATCAGCAAGGAAGGAAACAGCATCACGTGGCAACTGAAAAAGGGAGAAACGCATCATGACCATATCGAAATGTCAGGAAAAAGCGTATCTGTCGTATTGAGATATGGAGTGAATGCAGAAGGAGAGTTCGAACTGAATAAAAGTATGGTGTGGCCCATGCTGCGCACCGTCCCTAACAATACTCACGGGAGTCTGATGCGTCGGCTGGACTGGAACCCGCTTGACGCTGTGACTGCAAACGGGAGGGCGTTGCAAGAGCAGGTGAGGTGCATTACGCTGAACGGAACCCTGGAGGCCGTGAGCGACCTTCAGCTTGGAGGCAAAAGCAAAATGACACTGAAACGGACTTTCTTCCCCTCTGCTGAACATCCGGCTTTGGTGGAAATGTATGAGTTTGCTAATGTGGGAGAAACGTCCGTTACGCTTGAACTTCCCCACGAACACACCGTGCTGCATACCGACCCGGAGAAAGGCGTTAAAGGTTCTTACGCCATTTGTATGGATACGGACAAAGGTGGAAGCGTCACGCTTGCGCCCGGTCAGTCGTTCGTTTACTCGGCCACGCTTGCCGCTTATGCCGAAGGAGAGGAAAAAGCCGCAATGTCTGCTTCGGCGGAACTTGCCAGACGCAAGGCTCTTGTTGATGAATGGACCGGAAACCTAATGCTGGAAACTCCGGATCCGGTAATCAATGAAATGTTTGCGTTTTCCAAGATACGTGCGCTGGAAAGCATCTATGAAACGAAAGGAGGCCCCATGCACGGGCCTGGAGGCGAATCTTATTATGCTGCAATCTGGGCCAATGACCAGGCGGAATATATAAATCCTTATTTCCCTTATACTGGATACGCATACGGAAACGCATCGGCCTTGAATTCCTTTAGACTCTTTGCGCGGTACATGAATCCAGACTGGAAGCCTATTCCGAGTTCAATTGTTGCGGAGGGGGATAGTTATTGGAACGGAGCGGGAGATAGGGGCGATGCTGCCATGATAGCTTACGGTGCTGCACGTTACGCTTTGGCAAGAGGAAGCAGGGAAGAAGCCTCCCGGTTGTGGCCTTTGATTGAATGGTGTCTGGAGTTTTGCCGGAGGAAAATCAATCCGGAGGGGGTGGTAGCTTCGGACTCGGACGAACTGGAAGGACGCTTCCCTGCCGGAAACGCCAACTTGTGCACCTCTTCGCTTTATTATGACGCGCTGCTTTCGGCGGCTTATCTTGCTGATGATTTAGGCAAAGGAAAGGGTGTTGCCAAACGATACAGGGATCAGGCCAGGCAATTGAGGAAATCCATCGACACTTATTTTGCTGCTGAAGTGGAAGGCTATGATACATATGCTTACTATAAAGGAAACGATGTCTTGCGTGCCTGGATATGCATCCCGTTGACTGTAGGGATTCATGAACGCGCCGAAGGCACTGTTGACGCCCTGTTCTCTCCGCGCTTGTGGACTGAGAACGGACTTTTGACGCAAGCCGGAAGCGAAACGTTCTGGGATCGCTCCACCTTGTATGCTCTGCGGGGCGTGTTCATGGCGGGCGAGCGCGAAAAGGCTCTCAAGTTTCTGAAGCATTATTCATCGGTCAGACTGTTGGGAGAACATGTGCCGTATGCTGTAGAGGCTTGGCCTGAGGGAGGGCAGCGTCATCTGTCGGCTGAAAGTGCTCTGTACGGGCGTATCTTTACGGAAGGCATGTTCGGCATCCGTCCCACCGGACTGAATGCTTTTTCTCTGCAACCCCAATTGCCTGTGGAATGGGACAGAATGGCCTTGCGGAAAGTGAAGGCTTTCAATGGGTCGTTCGACATTGAGGTCGTCCGGCTGAAAGGAGAACAGCTGCAAGTAACGGTGTGGAATGGAGGGAAACAGCTGCTGAAGAAGAAGATAAAAAATGGAACGGCTTTGAATTGTATGTTGTAGTTGCTAAAGCAAGGTGATATGAAACTGTTTTTAAAGAAATGGATGCTCCTTTTGTTGGTGGGCATTCCTTCCTGCATTTATGCGCAGACGAAATATAAAGTGACATCTCCTTCCGGAAAGCTCCGGCTGGAAGTGGCAACCGGAAATGAGATAACCTATTCTGTAATACACGAGGAGGATACGATGATCGCTCCTTCTCCCATATCCATGACATTGACGGACGGAACCGTGTTCGGACGCTTTCCTCGGCTGAAGAAGAAACGTTCGAGGTCGGTGAATCAGACCATCAATCCGCCTGTTTACAAGAAGTCAGTCATCGCGGACTGTTACAATGAACTGACGCTCGAATTTAAAGAAGACTATAAGGTGGTGTTCCGCGCATACGATGAAGGAGTTGCCTATCGTTTCGTTTCATCGCGTAAAGCGCCTTTTGGGGTAAAGGACGAGCAGGCGGTATTCAACCTGCCGGATAATCCGGACATTTTTGCGGCCACTCCGAAGGGCAGACAGATTGACGGGAAAGAGAATCAGTATCACAGTTCTTTTCAGAATACTTACCGGCATGTGCCGCTTTCTGAATGGGACAAGTCACGTCTGGCATTTCTTCCGGTGCTTTCCGCTAAAAAAGGGAAAGAACGCAAGAAGGTTTGCATCACTGAGGCTGACTTGCTGAATTATCCGGGCATGTTCTTGAAAGCGGATGACGAAGATAAAGGGCTTTACGGACACTTTGCCGCTTATCCTAAAGAGGTCGCCGTAGAAGTGAGGGGACTGAAGGAAGTGGTCAAGTCGCGTGAGCCGTATATCGCTAAGTCTGAAGGGTGCACGGCTTTTCCTTGGCGTGTGATAATCGTTTCAGAGAAAGATGCAGACTTGCTGTGCAGCGACCTGGTGTATAAGCTTGCCGCTCCGGCCGAAGGAGATTATTCTTGGGTGAAGCCGGGAAAGGTGGCATGGGACTGGTGGAACGACTGGAATATCAGCGGCGTGGACTTCAGAGCCGGCATAAATACGGATACATATAAATATTATATTGACTTTGCTTCCCGCTTTGGCATCGAATATGTTATTCTGGACGAGGGATGGGCTGTTGCAGGTCCCGCTGACCTTTTTCAAGTGGTTCCGGAAATCGACCTGGAAGAACTGGTGCGCTATGCTGAGGCCAGGCATGTCGGACTTATCTTGTGGGCGGGATTCCGGGCTTTCGACAAGGATATGGAGCGTGTCTGCAAACATTATGCTGAAATGGGAATCAAAGGATTCAAGATTGACTTTATGGACAGGGACGACCAGTATATGATAGACTTTAACCGCCGTTGTGCCGAAACGGGTGCCCGATACAAGCTGCTGATTGATTTGCACGGGACATCCAAGCCGACCGGCCTTCAGCGCACTTATCCCAATGCCGTTAATTTTGAGGGAGTTCACGGACTGGAGGAAATGAAGTGGGCGCAGCCGGGGACGGACCAGGTGACTTACGACGTGACTATGCCCTTTATCCGCATGGTGGCTGGTCCGGTAGACTACACGCAGGGAGCGATGGTCAACATGAACAGGGAGAACTTCCGCGCCATCTATTCCGAGCCGATGAGCCAGGGAACCAGATGCCGCCAGTTGGCTGCGTATGTCATTTTTGACTCTCCGCTGAACATGCTTTGCGATTCGCCTTCCAATTACATGAGGGAGGCCGAGTGTACACGGTTTATTGCCGGAATCCCAACAACATGGCAGGAAACGTTGCCGCTGGACGGAAAGGTGGGAGAATATATCGTCATGGCGCGCCGCCAGGGAGATGCCTGGTATGTGGCTGGGCTGACGGACTGGACTGCCCGGGACATAGAGGTGGATCTTTCTTTTGTGGAAGGAGAAAATATCCGGGTGGAGCTTTTTGAAGACGGAGCCAATGCCGACCGCGTGGGCAGGGACTATCGTCGCCGTGTCTTTTCTCTTTCGTCTGGCAGGAAGCAGAAGATTCATCTGGCACCCGGCGGAGGCTTCATTATGAAGGTTTCGGTTGGGGGACAGGCAGACGGAGGGCGTTGAATGCTTTTTCTCATCTGACATTGCCTGATTCGCCTGAAAGTCCGGAAGCTCGTGCGGGAAAGGCTGCGATTCCGGCCTGCAAACTTCAAACGGCATCGTTGTTTTTATAAACCACGTTGCCGTTTCTGCAAACCGCAGTGTAGTTTCTATAAACCACATCGTGGTTTGCAGAATGTATCGGGAAATCAGCAGTTTCCTTTTGCGTCTGGCGTTGAAAATCTTCCTCTGCCATCTTGGGTTATCCGGAAGTTTTCCTTATTTTTGCGTCATGTCGCTAATCTTAAATTTGTATGAATGAAAAACTGAACATCAACCAATGGGCGGAAGAAGACCGCCCGCGCGAGAAGATGATGCTGCACGGAGCATCGGCGCTGACCAATGCGGAACTTCTCGCCATTCTGATAGGATCGGGAAACACGGAGGATACGGCGGTGGAGCTGATGCGCAAGGTGCTCGACGGATGCCACAACAAGCTGGGCGAGCTGGGCAAATGTTCGGTCGAAGACTTGTGCCGCTACAAGGGAATAGGCCCTGCAAAAGCTGTGACTATTCTCGCGGCTTCTGAATTGGGCAAGCGCAGAAAAGAGGAAGAGCCGAAGGAACGGGTGCAGATCCGTTGTTCGACCGATATCTTTGCCTACTTCCATCCGCTGATGTGCGATCTTTCCGTTGAAGAATGCTGGGTGATGCTGCTCAACCAGGCAGCAAAGGTGGTCGACGCAATCAGAATCAGTCAGGGAGGGCTGGCTTCCACGCAGGTAGACGTGCGGTGTGTGTTGCGCGAAGCCCTGCTGAAACGCGCCACATCCATCGTGCTTTGCCACAATCATCCCTCTGGAAATGTGACCCCCAGCACGGATGACGACCGGCTGACCCAGGCTCTGAATCAGGCTGCGAACACCATGAACATCCGTCTGCTCGACCATGTGATTGTAACCGACGGAGCATATTACAGTTATGTAGATGAAGGAAGGTTGTAGCGATTCATATTTTTTGTTACATTTGCAGACAATACTAAATGGCAATAGAACCTATGGATAACGAAACGAAACTGAAGATAGAAGAACGGATTGTCGAGATGCTGAAAACAGTTTACGACCCCGAAATTCCTGTAAATGTATATGACCTGGGACTGATCTACAGGATAGACTTGCAAGACGACGGGGCCTTGACGCTTGACATGACCCTGACGGCTCCCAACTGCCCTGCGGCCGACTTTATCATGGAGGATATCCGCCAGAAGGTGGAGTCGGTGGAGGGAGTGACTTCTGCTCAGGTAAATCTTGTCTTCGAGCCGGAATGGGACAAGGACATGATGACCGAAGAAGCTAAACTCGAACTGGGATTTCTATAAAACGATGGTGTGATGGATGCGCTGAAAAATGTATATTTCCTGTCGGATGCTCACCTCGGGTCGCGCGCGATCCCTCATGGGCGTACGCAGGAACGCAGGCTCGTAAATTTTCTGGACGGTATCAAGCATAAGGCGGCGGCCGTCTATCTGCTGGGCGACATGTTTGATTTCTGGTACGAATTCAAGCTGGTCGTACCCAAAGGCTATACCCGTTTCCTCGGGAAAATATCAGAACTGACCGATTTGGGGGTGGAAGTGCATTTCTTTATCGGGAATCATGACATCTGGTGCGGCGACTACCTGGAAAAAGAATGCGGAGTGATTCTGCACCGTGAGCCGTTGACTTGTGAAATCTACGGGAAGGAGTTCTTTCTGGCACACGGTGACGGGCTGGGAGATGATGACCGCAAGTTCAAGTTCTTGCGTACGGTCTTCCACAGCCATACCCTGCAGTGCCTTTTCTCTGCCTTGCATCCGCGCTGGAGTGTGGAGCTGGGACTGGAATGGGCAAAGCACAGCCGTCTGAAGCGGGAGAACGGACGCGAACCGGATTATATGGGCGAGGATAAGGAACCGCTGGTGCTTTTTGCGAAAGATTACCTTAAGACGCATGCGGACATCAATTATTTCATCTTTGGGCATCGGCATATCATGCTCGACCTGATGCTGTCCCGCTCTTCGCGGCTGATGATTCTGGGAGATTGGATTCATGATTTCTCGTATGCCGTGTTCGACGGGGAAAGCATGTTCCTGGAACAATATATTGAGGGAGAAACGGCCTTATAGCAAAAGGCGCAGATTCCGCAGCCTGCCGGCTGCGGAATCTGCGCCTTTGTATGTGAAGATATTCCGTTACCGTGCCACTTCGCCGCTTTCCTGTTTGGCAAGCAGCCCTTCTACTTCGGCAACCTTTACGAGGTTGTAGTCACCTGCAATCGTATTTTTCAGCACGGATGCCGCTGTAGAGAAGTCTACGCGCTTCTGGTCATCGTCAAATGCACCCTGTGCATACAGCATGGCTCCGCAGAATGCATCGCCCACGCCTACGCAGTCTATCACATTGTCGATGTCGAATACGCGGCTGTGCTTCATCGTGCCGTTGCTGTAAAGCACTCCCGCAAAGGTATGGTGCTCCGAACTCATCACATTGCGCAATGCGATGTAGATGTATTTGCAGTTCGGCACTTGCCTGCTGATTTCCTGGCAGAACTTTTCGTATGCGGCGATGTCGTATTTCTCTCCGTTGCGCGTAGCCTTGAATCCCGGAGCCTTTATCCCCGTCACCAGAGCATATTCGCCTTCGCTCCCGAACATGATATCGCTGTCCACCATCAGCGGGCGCAATACTTCCTGCGCGGTTTTTCCGTAGTTCCACAGGTTCTTGCGGTAGTTGATGTCGTATGAAATCTTCAGTCCCATTTCCTTGGCTACACTGATTGCTTCCTTGCATACATCGGCAAGTCCCGGAGTCAGCGCAGCGTCGATGCCCGACCAGTGGAATATGGCGGCGTCCTTGAAGGCGTCTTTCCAGTCGATCATGCCGGGCTTGAGTTCGGAAAAGGCCGATCCTTCACGGTCGTAGATGACTTTTGAGTTGCGCATGGCGGCTGCCTTTTCCATGTAATATGTACCGAGGCGGTGTCCTCCGACAAGCACGTGGTCTGTCTTGATGTTGTGGGAGCGGAGTTCTGCCAGACAGGTATCTCCCAGCGCATTGTCCGGAAGGCGGGTAATGTATTCAACTTCACCTCCGAAGTTGGCGATTGAGATGGCAACATTGGCTTCACTTCCTCCATAGTTTACAAGAAAATCCCTTGACTGTTCGATGCGGAGATTGTCAGGGGTGGTGAGGCGGAGCATAATTTCTCCGAATGTTACGATTTTTTTACTCATAGTGGGGTGTTTTATCATTTTGTTGCGTGCGGGCCGATATAAAGAAAGGGAAAACTTCCGGTCGGAATATTCTTTTTATTATCTGCTCCACGTCTGTGTCACAAAGATAAGAAATTTCCGGCAGGAAGTATTCCCTTTTAAATCTCTTTAGGATTCCCGAGGCGCTTATTTGCTGTTCAGGATGTTCATTGTGTCTGTCGCAATCATCATTTCCTCATCGGTGGGGATGACGCAGACCTTAACCTTGGAATCGTCGGTAGAAATGATGGCTTCTTCGCCTCTCACCTTGTTCTTTTCCGGATCGATTTTTACGCCCAGGTATTCCAGGTTCTTGCAGACTCCGGCACGTGCGGTAGCCTGATTTTCACCTACACCGCCGGTGAACAGAATGACATCAACGCCGTTCATTGCGGCAGCATATGCTCCGATGTACTTGGTGATGCGGTAGAAATACATCTTCTCGGTCAGGATGGCGCGTTCTTCGCCTCTTGCAACAGCGTCTTCCAGTTCGCGCATGTCGCTTGACTTTTCGAACATTCCCAGCACGCCGCTTTTCTTGTTCAGCAGCGTAGACATTTCGTCCGGCGTCAGCCCTTCCTTTTTCATGATGTATGTGATTGCTCCTCCGTCGATGTCACCGCTTCGGGTTCCCATCATTAAACCTTCCAGCGGAGTCAGTCCCATGGACGTATCCACGCATTTGCCGTCTTTTACCGCTGCGATAGAACCTCCGTTTCCGATGTGGCAGGTGATGATCTTTGATCCCTCTTGCGGAATGTTCAGGAACTCGCATACGCGTTTTGATACGTAGCGGTGTGATGTTCCGTGGAAGCCGTAGCGGCGGATTCCGTATTTCTCGAAATATGAATAAGGGATTGCGTACAGGTATGCATAGTCGGGCATTGTCTGGTGGAACGCCGTGTCGAATACGGCAACTTGCGGCACTTCAGGCAGCAGCTTCTGAACGGCATAGATGCCTTTCAGGTTGGCGGGATTGTGCAGCGGGCCCAGATCGCAGCATTCTTCTACGGCTGCAATCACTGCATCGTCAATCAGTACAGAGCCGCTGAACTTGGTTCCTCCGTGCAGTACGCGGTGGCCTACTGCATTGATTTCATGCAGATTGCTAACCGCTCCGTATTCGGCATTGGTGAGTGTGTCGAAAATGAACTGTACGCCGGTTGTGTGTTCCGGCACGTCTTTTTCGATGATTTTCTTTTCGCCGTTGGGCAATGTCATTTTCAGGAAAGAACCCGGCAGACCGATTTTTTCGATGCCGCCCTGCGCAAGCACTTCCTTGTTTGTCATTTCAAACAGTTTGTATTTGATGGAAGAGCTACCGCAATTCAATACTAATACTTTCATCTTTGTTGCTTCAATTTCTTGGTGAATAAAATTACTGTTGAGATTTGGCTGCGATAGCCTGGTTAGCCGTAATGGCGATCATCTTGTATACATCGTCGATGCAGCATCCGCGTGACAGGTCGTTTACCGGACGGGCGATACCTTGCAGGATCGGTCCGATGGCTGTGGCATGTCCCAGACGCTCAACCAGCTTGTAAGAGATGTTTCCCACTTCAAGACTCGGAACAACCAGCACGTTCGCTTTTCCTGCGATTTCTGATCCCGGAGCCTTGCTTGCGCCGATTCTTGGAACCAAAGCGGCGTCGGCCTGCAGTTCTCCGTCGATCTTCAGTGCCGGATCCATCTGCTGCGCGATATGGAGGGCCTCGACAACTTTGTCAACGACTTCATGCTTGGCAGAGCCTTTGGTTGAAAAGCTCAGCATGGCAACGCGCGGGTCAAGCCCTGCAACGGCCTGTGCCGTTCTTGCTGTGCAGACAGCGATCTGAGCCAGCTGGCCTGCGTCGGGAACCGGAGTTACGGCAACATCTCCCATAACGATCACGCCATTGTCGCCGCATTCGGGAGCGTGGGTCAGCAGCAGCATTGCGCCGGATACGCAGGTGATTCCCGGAGCAGTCTTAATGATTTGCAGAGCAGGGCGGAGTACGTCGCCGGTTGTATTGCGGGCGCCTGCCAGTTGTCCGTCGGCATCTCCCGATTTGATGATCAGACATCCCAAATACAGCGGGTTGAGAACAAGCTTGCGTGCTTCTTCGATTGTCATGCCCTTTTTCTTGCGGAGCTCGCACAGCAGCTGTGCGTATTCTTCTTTCTTCGGGTGGTTTTCCGGGTCGATGATGGTTGCCTTGTGGATGTTTCCCAATCCCCATTCCTTGGCAAGCCCCATGATTTCATCCGGGTTGCCCAGCAGAATCAAGTCTGCAACACCGTCTGTCAAGATTTGATTGGCAGCTTTCAATGTGCGTTCTTCTGTTCCTTCCGGAAGAACGATGCGCTGTTTGTTTGCTTTAGCGCGCTCAACGATTTGACTAATTAAATCCATATCGGTTATATATTAAGAATTATTGTGTATAATCTGGCCTGTGTGCGATAACGAAGTGGCCTTATCACTTTGCAAAAATAAGCATTTTTGTAATATCAAGTTGGCAAAAGATGAAATATTTGAGTTTAAAGTATGTAAAATAAATATGTTTGACGGCAGGTTTAAAAAAAACGCCGCTTTCGCGCTCGCTTTATCTGCGAATGTATAACTTTGCGCCCGGTTTTCAATACGATAAATTTTAGGTATTATGATTCGTCAATGTTCTATCCTTTTCGGATGCTTGGCTTTAGGTGAACTGATTGTTTATCTGACAGGGATCAAGCTCCCTTCGAGCGTTATCGGTATGCTTTTGCTTACCTTGTTTCTCCAGCTGGGCTGGATTAAGCTGGAGTGGGTCCAGGGAATGACCAATTTTCTGGTTGCCAATCTTGGGTTTTTCTTTGTGCCTTCGGGCGTTGCGCTGATGCTGTACTTTGACATCATCTCGGCTCAGTTCTGGCCGATTGTCATTGCTACGGTAGTGAGTACGGTGCTTGTGCTGGTTGTAACAGGTTGGGTTCATCAATTAGTTAGGAAATATGGATTTTTTCGAAAATAAGTTCTTTTTGCTGGCCATTACGTTTGGTTTCTTTTTCATTTCTAAATTGTTGCAGAAAAAGACAGGTTGGGTGCTTCTGAATCCGATTCTGATAGCGATTGCATTGTTGATTTGCTTTTTGAAGCTGACGGGAGTTTCTTATGAAACTTATTCAGAGGCTGGCTCGCTGGTGGAGTTTTGGCTGAAGCCGGCGGTCGTGGCTTTGGGCGTGCCGCTTTATTTGCAGTTGAAGATGATCAGGAAGCAGCTCATGCCGATTGTTGTATCCCAGTTGGCGGGATGTATTGTCGGCTTGGTTTCGGTGACGGTCATTGCGAAAGTGATGGGCGCTTCGCCTGAGGTGGTCATGTCGCTGGCTCCGAAATCGGTGACTACGCCGATTGCGATGGAAGTTTCGAATGCGGTTGGAGGAATTCCTTCGCTGACGGCCGCCGTGGTGATTGTTGTCGGTCTGTTCGGTGCCATCTGCGGTTTCAAGGTGTTGCAGGTGGGTCATGTCGGGAGTCCGATAGCGCAAGGGCTGTCAATGGGAACGGCATCTCATGCCGTGGGGACTTCGCGCGCCATGGAGGTGAGCGGCAAATACGGGGCTTATGCCAGCCTGGGACTTACTTTGAACGGCATTCTGACCGCATTGCTGACTCCCACTATCCTGCATCTGCTGGGGATGTATTGAATGAACAATTCAGGATGTCGCAAGTTATATAAAAAGGTGGCGGCTCATCTTGGTCAAGATGACGGCCCGTTTCGTTTGGGCCGGGCTGGCGGCTTGTTCAAAATGTCCCGTCATCTTTCGGAAGAGATGGAATAACATAAAATGAATATATCTCGAATTACATATGATTGATTTCAATCCGATAAAACTGGAAGACAGGCAGCGGGTGCAGAAATACACGCTTGTCAGTTCGCGGCGCAATTGCGACTTGTCGTTTTCAAATCTTTACAGCTGGCGTTTCCTTTATCATACGGAGCTGGCTGAGGCGGACGGGTTTCTGCTGTTCCGCTTCCGAGTAGACGGTGCGCTGGCATACATGATGCCGGTGGGGCAGGGCAATGTCCGCCCGGTAATTGAAATGCTGATTCAAGACGCTGAATCCCAAAATGAAAAGTTCCAGATGCTGGGTGTCTGTGCCGATATGCGCGAGGAACTGGAAGAAGCTTTCTCCAACCATTTTGAATTTGAATCGGACCGTGATTATGCAGACTACATCTATTTGCGTTCGGATTTGGCTTCGTTGCGAGGGAAGAAGTTCCAGCCGAAACGGAATCATATCAACCGTTTCCGGACGAATTTCCCGGATTACGAATACAAAGAGCTTACTCCTGAGCTGGTGCCGGAATGTATCCGGCTTGAGAACTTGTGGTGTAAGGCCAATGATTGTGCGGAAAATGAGGCGTTGCTGAACGAGCGCCGTTCGATGAATGCCGCCTTGGAGCATATAAGCGAGCTTGGCTTGCAGGGAGGTGTCCTTCATGTTGGCGGTGAGATCGTGGCTTTCACCTATGGGGTGCCGATCAATGCAGCCACTTTCGACACTTGTGTGGAAAAGGCGAATACGGATTTTGAGGGCGCGTATGCGATGATCAATTACGAGTTTGCCAACCATCTTCCGGAGCAGTATATTTATATCAACCGTGAAGAAGACTTGGGGCTGGAGGGTCTGCGCAAGGCTAAATTGTCGTATCAGCCGGAAGTGATTCTGGAAAAATACATGGCTACGCTGAGATGAGTGTGAAAGAGCAGGTGCGCAGGCTGTGGAAAGAATGCTTCGGCGATTCGGAAGAATTCATGGATTTGTATTTCGGCCGCCGCTATACGGATGAGATCAATACTTGTCTGGAGGAAGACGGAAAGGTGGTGTCGGCTCTGCAGCGCATTCCTTATCCGATGACTTGTTACGGAGAGGTGATTCCGATGGCCTATATTTCGGGAGCCTGTACGGACGTTGCGTATCGCGGCCGGGGACTCATGAAGCGTTTGCTTGCTTCGGCGCATCGCCGCATGTATGAAGAAGGCAAATGGCTGGCAGGACTGATTCCTGCGGAAGAATGGCTTTTCGGCTATTATGCCCGTTCGGGCTATGTGCCGGGATTTCAACAGCATGTCAAGTTATTAACAGGTGGGTGCAAATCTGTTGATAACTCCAACTCTTCATTGGAAATCAAAAAGATAGATCTGTGCAAAACTCTTCCGGAAGAGATTTGTCCATATCTTTATGAACATCTCCGTTCGTTGCCTTTTTCAGTGCTGCATACGGAAGAAGACTTTCAGATAGTCTTGTCCGACTGGAGCCTGAACGGAGGGGAAGTGTGGGCTGTCTATGACGGGAAGAAGGTTTCCGGACTGGCGCTTTGTCTGAAGCGGGATACGGGTTTGCTTGTCCGCGAAATGTTCGCTTCCGGAACTGGGCCGCGTGAAGCTTTGCTGCGTTTCTTCCGCCTGCATTACCGGGCAGGAGAGATGCGGATTGTATCTCCGTCTGAAGGCGAACTCCGTGTGTATGGGATGGCACGCATAATCAATGCCGAACAGATGCTTTCTCTTTACGCCCGTGTTCATTGCGATGATGTTCCGCGGTTCATTAAAGTGGAGGGAGATGAGGCCATTGCGGCAAACAACGCGCTTTTCCTTCTGGAGGGAGGCGCTTGCCGGCGTGTAGACGAAGCGGGTCAGGATTTTTCCGCCTATACGATATCCGGGCTCACCCGTTTGTTTTTTGAAGGCCATTTGCCTTATATGAACCTGATGCTGGACTGAAGCGTGCGGACTATTCCGTTTTGTTGGTAAGCATGCGCTCCAGTTCTTCTGCAGAAAGCTTCAGATGGAATTGCCCTTTGTATGCGATGGAGATTCCTCCGGTTTCTTCCGATACGATGACGGCCATGGCGTCTGTTTCCTGCGAAACTCCGAGCGCGGCACGATGGCGGAGTCCCAGTTCCTTGGGTATGTCCAGATTGTGTGATACGGGTAGAATGCATCCGGCTGCCTTGATCCGCTTGTGGCTTATGATCATTGCTCCGTCGTGCAGAGGGCTGTTCTTGAAGAAGATGTTCTCGATCAGCCGCTGGTTGACGTTCGCGTCGATGACATCTCCTGTGCGCACAATGTCATCCAGCGGAAAGTCTTTTTCGATGACGATGAGGGCTCCCACTTTTCCTTTGCTCATGTTGAGGCAGGCCATGACTATCGGCATGATGTCTTCCTTTTGCGTTTCTCCTTTTTTGTTTCCTTTCAGAAAGCGGAAAAGTCCGTTGCTCCGGTGCCGCGATCCTAAAGACAGCAGGAAGTGGCGGATCTCATCCTGGAAAAGCACGATCAGGGCAATGACTCCCACGCTGACCAGTTTGTCGAATATGGATCCGAGAAGCCGCATCTGAAGCACCTGCGACACGATAACCCATATTACGATGAAAACCAGGATTCCGATGAAAATGTTGATGGAACCGGACGATTTCATCAGCTTGTATGTCTTGTAGAGGAGGAAGGCTACCAGCAGGATGTCCAGTATGTCTTTCAGGCTGAGTATGTGTATGTCAAAAGGCATGGGTTTCTGTTTTTCAGTTAGTCGTGTCGTTCATTGTTGATACAATTTTCACCGCTTCTGCTGCGGGCTTTACGTCGTGGACGCGCAGGATGTCCGCCCCTTTCATCAATGCGATTGTATTTATGGCCGTCGTTCCGTTGAGCGCGTCTTCGGGCGTTCCGCCAAGAAGGTTGTATATCATTGACTTGCGCGACACTCCCACCAGTATGGGGAGGCCGAAGATGGAGAGTTCCTCCATTTTGCCAAGCAGTTCGTAGTTGTGGACCAGCGTTTTCCCGAAACCGAATCCCGGGTCGATGATCAGGTCTTTGGCTCCCATGTCGCGCAGCCGTTGCACTTTTTCCGAAAAATAGCAGATGACTTCCTTCAGCAGATGGTCGTAGTGAGGATGCCGCTGCATGTTTTGCGGGGTTCCCTGCATGTGCATCATGATATAGGGAACTCCCAGGCGCGCTATGGCATGAAACATGTCTTTGTCCATTTCTCCGGCGGCGATGTCGTTGATGATGGCGACGCCGAATTCTTCTACGCACATTTTGGCGACATCCGCGCGGAAGGTGTCGACAGAAACGACGGCCTCAGGCTGCTCTCTGAATACGACAGCCAGTCCTTTGCGCAGCCGTTCCATTTCTTCCTGCACGGGGACGTCTGCTGCGTTGGACCGTGAAGAATATGCGCCGACATCAATGATGCTTCCTCCTTCAGAGATGATCTGGTTTGTCCGGCAGGCAATTTCCTGCTCCGTCTGTTTCCGGCTTCCGGCATAAAAAGAGTCGGGTGTGAGATTCAGGATTCCCATCACTTGCGGGCGGGAGAGATCCATCAGCCGGCCGTTGACGTTGATGTATTTTGCGGTTCTTTGTTTCATGTTGACCTTTGCTGTTTCTGTGCTGCAAAGGTACACACAATAATTCATACTTTATCGGGTAGGACGAAAGAAATTGTCCCGTTTTTGCCGGATTTGAAGCGGATGTATCCTTATGCAAACTTCAAACCGCATTGCTGTTTGTATAAACGGCAGTGTCGTTTGTACAGACCACGATGCCGTTTATACAAACCACGTTGTGGTTTGAAGAATTCCGGGTGCATTCCGGTTCTTTTCATGCGGCCGTTGGCGTTTCTTTTGAGTCTGTGCGTTTGCCGCATGCGGGTCCGGCAGGCGACAATTTTTATTTTGCGTTCAAAAAAACGGCGGAAAAGTTTGCAGGTTAAAAATAAAGCTGTACCTTTGCAACCGCAATCAGAACGAGATATCGGGCGTTTAGCTCAGCTGGTTCAGAGCATCTGCCTTACAAGCAGAGGGTCGGCGGTTCGAATCCGTCAACGCCCACTCGTATTTCTCGTTGTTCATTGCTTTCTTTTTGGGCGTTTAGCTCAGCTGGTTCAGAGCATCTGCCTTACAAGCAGAGGGTCGGCGGTTCGAATCCGTCAACGCCCACCAAAAAGAACAAGATCGTTTTCGGGCGTTTAGCTCAGCTGGTTCAGAGCATCTGCCTTACAAGCAGAGGGTCGGCGGTTCGAATCCGTCAACGCCCACTCCGAAAACAAAAATTGTCAACTTTCCCTTTCGGGCGTTTAGCTCAGCTGGTTCAGAGCATCTGCCTTACAAGCAGAGGGTCGGCGGTTCGAATCCGTCAACGCCCACGTGGAAATGAAAAAAGCCCCACCGAAAGATGGGGCTTTTTCATGGGCTGTGCGGAAGCGCTTATAGCGAGTTGAGAATCTCTTCCAGCCTGTTGACCATAGTGCTTGCCGACGGCTTGGAGCCGCTGATGTTGTCGAACTTGAATTTACCGACTTCTTCATTCAGCCTTTTCAGTTTGCCGGCGGCTTTTTCTGATTCCAGTTCCTTGCGCAGGATGCGGATTTTCTCGCAGTCCTGGATTCCTTCTACCAGTCGTTCGAAGCGGATGCTGCTGCGCGGCCCGGGGTAGATGCTGTAAGTGTCGCCAGCCGGCCATGTACGGAAGCGGGAGTCGCGCAGCGGGTCGGCGGTCCAGCTGTTTACGGCCCAGCGCAGATAGCCTTCGTAATTGTCTGCAACGGCATGTATGGCCGTCCATGCAGCTTCTGCCGGATCAGAAAAAGTGAAGAGGTTCGGAAATGGTTCCACGCAGCAAGTGTAGTATGTGCTGATTTGTCCTTTGCTCTTGCGGGCAGCCAGCACGTCGTCCGGGAATTTCTGTCCGAACGGGATGCACAAATAGTGCAGGTCTTCCTGGATTTCGGCATGATAGTTTCCGGCCAGTGTGATCTTGAATTCCGGATCGGCCTGCTTGATTACTTTGATAGCTTCACGCATGGCTTCCATCGGCCGTTCGTCCATGGAGATAGCCGTTTTTTCAAACCATCCTTTCTTGCGCAGGTGGTCCGCAAAATCTTTCAGGAAAGTTCCCCAGTATTCGGTATAAGCCTTGTCGCCGGGTTTGGCTTCTACAAACTGTATGCGGTTGGTTGCCTGGTCGTAGTAGTCAAAGCGTAAGGCCCACGGAATCATGGTGTAGCAGCAAATCATGTCGTCAATGCCTATTTCATCCATCATGAAGCCTACCCATTTGTCGAATACAGCATAGTCATATTCCCACGTGCCGTCGATTTTTCTGATGCGCGTAATCATGCTGTCAAAGTGGTCTTCGGTCTGTCCGTTCCATGGCTTGTGCATGATGCTTGCGGTGATGGTGCGCTGTCCGGCATCTGCCAGCATCTTCATGATCGGGCGCATCGCGTCAAAATGAACCTGACTCCAAAGAGGCACCTGATAATACCGCGCCACGGCATATGGATTTTGCCACAGGTCGAGATAGAACGCCCAGTCTTTCGGCTCGGGAAGCGTACGGTTGAGCACTTCCACCTCCACTTGCAGTTTCATGGGACTGAGATTTTCTCCGGATACAGTCAGTGTTCCCTTGTATTTTCCGGCCTTTGCATCCGACGGCACCCATATCTTTATCCAGACAGGCTGGGTGCTGCAAGCTTTTACGTCGAGTGTCTTGTTTATGTCGAGTGCGTCTGCCACGATCAGCGAGTCCCATTCGGCTTTGTTCGGGCGGTGTCCGCATCCTTGTCCGAATTCATCGGTCATTACGTAGCGTACAAAATGAGTGGATATGGCTGATGAAGGGATGGCTGACTTGCCGTTCTTCAGGTCGCTGACCGCAACGGAAACATGGTTGAGGTCGTTTCTTGTCCACAGCACCGCCTGCGCATTGACGCGCTCTCCTTTCCACGCTTTCAGCTGTATCCGGGTGCTTTTCTTCACATCCGGGATATCCAGTTTGGTGTAGCGCATGTCGGTTGTTCCCCAGCTCAGAGCGGCAGGGGCGTTCATTTTCATCCAGGTTTCTTTGCTGTCGTGCGGTTTGGTGTCGGTCAGTTCCTGGTAATTTCCTAATGGGTATTTTTCGGTTTGCTGGGCGAAGCATCCTGCTCCGAGTCCCAACAGGATGGATACTAACAGTGCTTTCATGCTGTAAATGATTTGAGGTGATAGGGCGCAAAGCCACAGAGCGTTCTGCTGTGCGTACAAAAACTCCGTGGCCTTGCGTCTTTTGTTTTGGCCAGAGCCGGATTTATTGCAGTTTGGTCAGGACCGGAGTCTTGACAGTCTTCACTTCTGTCTTCGGACTTTCGTTCAGCTGTTCGAAGATGACAATCTTGTTCTCGCCTTTCTTCAGCCATACGCCCGGGATGTAAAGCGTCTGCTGCGGACCGACTTCCCAGTAGCGGCCTATGTTCTTGCCGTTTATGAAGATGATTCCTTTGCCCCATTCTTCCATGTCGATGAATGTGTCGCCTGTTTTGTCAAGCGTGAATGTTCCTTCGTAGATGACCGGACTGTCTTTCAGCTTTGCAGCCTGGGCGGCGCTGTTTGTGAATGTGCAGCTTCCCATTTTGCCGCATTCCGGCGCTTGGCTCATCGGCAGCTTATACATGTTCCATCCGCCTGTAATCTTCTTGCCGGCTATAGTTACCGGACTGATGATTCCTTTGCTGTTTTCCGTGATCTGGCTGCCGTAATTGATGCGTCCCATGTTTTCTACCAGAATCTGCAGGGTGGAATTGAACGGGACCTCTATTTCCATCGAGTAAGTCTGCGTGTTGCGGTTCAGTACGCCTGCTTTCTCGCCGTCGACGTATACTACGGCAAAATCGCGCAGTCCGGGTATCTCAAGCGTTCCGCTTATGGGCTGGTTAAACCGGCGCGTGTAGAGCACATATCCGTACCCTTGGTTCAGTTGCTCGAATGTCAGAGGGTCTGCGCTGGTTTCCGGCTGCATTCTTTCGGTATATGCCAGAAGGTCGGCCACCTGGTTTAGCTTGATCGAAGGGATTTCGATGACCGGATTCTGAGCAGGAGGAGCGGGAACCTCATATTTTACATATTTCTTGATGACCGTGCGGATGGAGTCGTATTTGGGCGTAACCCATCCTGCCTCGCTGATGGGAGCGTCGTAGTCATAGCTTGTCATGTCCGGCTGGATGTCACGCTTCTTGTCGTAGTTGGCTCCGCTGGTAAATCCGAAGTTCGTTCCTCCGTGAACCATATAAAAGTTGAAAGACACGTCGTTCTTCAGATATGCTTCTGTCTGGCGGGCGATTTCGGAGGCGCTTACTTGCGGGAACGGCTCAGCCCAATGCGAGAGCCATCCGGGATAGAACTCAGCCACCATATACGGGCCTTTGCCGTCGTGATACTGGTTGACAACCTTTTTCAGGTTTTCGATATCACTTTCTCCGTTGGCGGTAGGCAGTGCTCCTTCCGTGGTTCCGCCTTCAAACAGCCAGCTTCCGTCGGATGTAAACAAGGGAACGTCAAAGCCGGCGTCGGCCAGTTGCTGTTTGATTTTCGCGTTGTATCTGCGATGTTCGTCCAGGGTAATATCTTTTCGCTGGGATACGTATGATCCGAATTCATTTTCGCATTGCACCATGATGATTGGGCCTCCTTTGGTGCATTGCAGATCGCCCACTTCCTGATACAGGCGGTTGATATAAGCCTTTGTGTGTTCAAGAAAAGCCTTGTTGTCGCGTCTGACTTCCATGCCGGACACGTTTTGCAGCCACCAGGGATACCCTCCGTATTCCCATTCGGCGCATACGTATGGGCCCGGGCGAAGAATGACCATCATGCCTTCTTCTCCTGCTGTGCGGATGTATTCGGCCAGATCCTTATCTCCGCTGAAGTCCCATTTGCCTGGTTCGGTTTCGTGCAGATTCCAGAATACATAAGTGGCGACTGTATTCAGTCCCATTCCCTTCATCATTTGCAGGCGGTGCCTCCAGTATTGGTGTGGGATGCGTGAGTAATGCATTTCTCCCGAAAGAATCGGTACTATTTCTCCATTCCGGTAGAAATGGCCGTCTTTGATTTCGAATGTGTTTTTGGTTTGCGCCAGCATTCCTGTTGGGAAAAGAGCCAGCAGCAGTACATAAAATAGAAATTTTTTCATGGTATGGTTGTTTTATTGATTAATGCCTGGTGTTATTTCTCCGTGTTTTTCCCTGCTTCCTTCCATCCTTCAAATCCTTTGTCCAGATTGAAGACAGTATAGCCTCTTTCTGAAAGCCGTTCGGCTGCATTCCGGCTTCTGCGTCCGCTCCTGCAATAGACGGCTACGGGGCGGTTGTGTTCAAGCTGTTTTTCGGCGTCATCGAGGAAGTGCTGGTCCAGCACGTTGATGTTCAGACTTCCGGCTATGTGTTCTTCTGAATATTCAGTTGCTGTACGCACGTCTACGCATTGCACTTCACTGTCATCGATAAGTCGTTCAAACTCATCGGCAGACAGATTTGTGAATTTTGTATCCGCTTTGCCGGCACATGCCGGTATGATGATTGCCGACAGGCAGAAGGTGATAATCTGAAATAATTTCTTCATGGTCAGTCTTTGCTAATAGGTATGAATTTCAGGATAGAGAAATTTGTAAACAGTTTTTCCCTGTTTGTATGTATTGATTTCAAAAAAGACACTGTCATTCTGTTGAAGTTCGTTCCGGTATGCCCATAATGGGACAGACAGGTAAACTTCTTTGCTGAAAGCTTCCAGATCGTTGTTGCGGTCATGATACAGTTCCAGGTGAAGGATCTGTTTTCCGTTGCTTTCCGTTATGCCGTGGTTTACAAAGTGAAAAGCATGGCTCTGGTCCTTTACGAGCGGAGTCAGAATCATGTTCAGGTAGTTTCCCGACTGCCAGATGCTCCGGATATCAGTCGGGTCTGTTTTAATTTCATCCTTGAAATAATCCGTTGCGACAGGAATCATGGAAAGCACCAGTTGTGCGGAGTAGAGGTATGCTTCGTTATTGTCTTGCAGCGTGTAGACAGAAACGGTCCGGTAGATTGTGTCTGCGTCTAGTCCGTCCAGTCCGTCCCGTTTCTGGATTTCCAATGTTTTTCCATTGTCGGTTATCAGCCGCTGGAGGCTCCCTTCTGCGTCTGTACCCGCATCGATGAATTCGGTTATCACATCGGGATATACATATTCCTCCTCCTTGCATGCCGTAGACACGGCAAGGCACACCAGCAAACTTCCTGTCAGTAACTGCAATTTTTTCATGCCCCGATCGCTTTCAGATGATTGAGTGCCGGATTTGCGTACATGTCGAGGATGCGTTTGCGCAAAAAGGCTTCATCCTTGTCATTGAGTGTAATCAGATCCAGCTTTTTCCGCAGATAAGCTTCGAACTTTTCCTTTTCTTCCGGCGTATATTTGTCGCTGAAACGGCTGGTGCCTTCGGCCAGGTCGCAGGCGATATAGTTTCCCGGATAGAGCCGGTAGCTGCGGTGAATCTCCCTGTCGATCAGTTCAGCCACCTTCTTGAAGACTTCAGTTTTAGGCAGGAACCTCAGTTCTTCAAGCTTTCCGCTGATGCAGGCTGCAGCCTGGAAATGCACTCTTCCCTTATAGCCGAATATCCCTGTTCTCATGTTGTTCAGATCGTCTTCCTGACTTTTCTTGAATCCTTCAATGTCCCGTTTCTGCTGCATTTCCTTTGCTTTCAGGAAGTCGCAAGGGTCATATTCGTAAGAAAGCGACAGAGGGACGATATTCAGCTCCTTCAGTCGGTCGATTATATCCCCTTCGCCGCCCATGGCCAGCATTTTCAGCACGCTTTCCTGCGTGTGGTCGTTCGAGTCTTTGGCTCTTCCTTCCCTTTGGGCAATCCAGACATTTTCGTGCTTCTGCGTAACGGCAAAATGGATGTATCGCGACATGCGGACCGACGATTCGAGCTTTTGCCGCATGCTTAGCGCACGCTGCACGATAAAGGATTTGTTGATCCGCACCAGCTTCTTGATCCATGGATAAATGAGCAGATTGTCTCCGATGGCAATTTCCACCGTAGTCGGGAAGCCGTTGTCTATCAGTCCCACCGAAAGCAGTCCCGGATCGAGCACGATGTCACGGTGGTTTGAAATGAACGTGTAGCTGATGCGCTTGTCGCCCAATGCGGAAACGTCCAGGTCAAAGCCGTCGCTGTACTGGCTGATGATGTTTTGCAGGAGTCCGTAGAATATGTTTTTCTGAATGTCCAGATTGGTCTTGCAACGCGCCAGCACATGTCTTAAACTTTCAGGGCTCATGTCGGGTATGACCGCCTTGATGACCGTCTGAAACATCGGATCAGCCATCAGTTCGCTGAGCACTTGCGGTAGTTCTTCCGGAGTATACGGACGGATTTCGTCAAATTCGGCAGGTATATTCATAGTTTCTTCATTTTCTTTTCCAAAGGTAATAAAATTAATTGAAATGATCTTCTATAATTTCAGTCATAACATCTTTTATGTCGAGTCCTGCCGCGCGCACTTGTTGAGGGATGAAGCTGGTGGCGGTCATTCCCGGTGTGGTGTTGACTTCAAGCATGTTTATTTTCTCTCCTTCGGTGATGATGTAGTCCACACGGACCAGTCCCTTGCATCCCAGAATGTCGTAGATGGCAGAAGTCAGTTTCTGCACGCGTGCGGTGAGTTCGGGGCTGAGGCGTGCCGGCGTGATTTCTGTCACTTCTCCGTTGTATTTGGCGTTGAAGTCGAAGAACTCGTTTTTGCTTACCACTTCGGTTATGGGAAGCACGACCGTTCTTCCTTTAGCCCGGTAGCATCCGTTTGCCAGTTCGGTTCCGTCCATGAACGCTTCGATCATCACATCGTCTGATTCCTTGAATGCCGTTTCCAGTGCAGGCTGGATCTGTTCCCGGGTCTTTACTTTCGTTACGCCGAAGCTGGATCCGCTGGCATTCGGCTTGATGAAGCAGGGCAGGCCGATTTTGTCTATGACTTCTTCGTCGCTGATGCCATGGCTCTTGTGTACCAGCATGGATTCGGCAATGCGCACTCCGAAGCTTTTCAGGTATTGGTTGAGAGTGAATTTGCTGAACGTAAGCGCCGATACAAGCACGTCGCAAGTAGAATAAGGTATGCCGATGAGTTCGAAGTATCCTTGCAGGATTCCGTTCTCGCCCGGCGTGCCGTGGATGGTGATATAGGCGAAGTCAGGAACAATCTTCTGTCCGTTGTCTGTAAAGCTGAAGTCGTTCTTGTCCACCTGTGAACGCGAACCGTCTGGAAGGATGGCTTCCCAGCTTTGTCTGGTCAGTTCGATGATGTAAAGCGTGTATTTTTCCTTGTCTATGAATGAATAGATACCTTCTGCACTTTTCATGGAGACTCCGTGTTCGGACGAGTCGCCTCCTGCTACGATAGCAATGATACGTTTCATAATTGTTCTCTGTTGCTGATATAGTTTCTCCACCGTTCCAGCAGGTTTGCCATGTCTTCGGGCAGTTCGGATGTGAAAAACATTTCTTTTCCCGTGCGTGGGTGTACGAATCCCAGCGTCTTGGCATGAAGCGCCTGCCGCGGACAGATTTCGAAACAGTTGTTTACAAATTGTTTGTATTTACTGAAATGAGTTCCTTTTAATATTTCATGTCCACCATACCGTTCATCGTTGAACAGTACGTGGCCGATGTGTTTCATATGGACACGGATCTGATGCGTGCGCCCGGTTTCGAGTACGCATTTTACCAAAGTGACATATCCCAGACGTTCCAGCACGTGGTAATGGGTAACCGCATGTTTCCCTTGCTCGGGGTCGCTCATGACGGCCATCTGCATGCGGTCTTTCGGATTGCGCCCTATATTTCCCTCGACAGTGCCTTCGTCTTCGTCAATGATGCCCCACACCAGTGCGTTGTATTCCCTTTTGGTGGTCTTGTTGTAGAATTGCAGTCCCAGGCTTGTTTTCGCGTCCGGAGTCTTTGCCACCACCAGCAGTCCGGATGTGTCCTTGTCGATGCGGTGGACAAGTCCTACTTGCGGGTCGTTGGGGTTGTAGCTCGGAACGTCGCGCAGATGCCATGCGATGGCATTGACCAGTGTGCCGTGATAGTTTCCGCATCCCGGATGCACCACCAGTCCCGCAGGCTTGTTTATGACCATCAGGTCATCGTCTTCATATACGATATCCAGCGGAATGTCTTCCGGAACGATGTCGTTGTCATACTTCGGGCGGTCCATCATGACCGTCAGCACGTCGAGCGGCTTGACCTTGTAGCTGCTTTTTACGGGCTTGCCGTTTGCCATGACGAAACCCGCGTCAGCCGCAGTCTGTATGCGGTTGCGCGATGCGTTGACGATGCGTTCAAACAGGTATTTGTCGATGCGGACGGGAGCCTGTCCCTTGTCCACCACTACCCGGAAGTGTTCGTAAAGTCCGTCCTGCCCTTCTGCGGAGTCTATGTCTTCCAGCGAGTCGTCCAGTTCGTTGTCAATGTAGTCTTCTGCCATTTCCGTTGTATAGCCTTAAAACCATGAACCGTCAACTTCCGCTTCTCCTCCCTCCGAGTTGTCGGCAGGAAGGCTTATCTGGGTGGAATCTGTTTTTGTCAGTTCGCGCATGGCGGTGCTTCCCACGCAGAGCGTCAGCAGAGCTTCGTTTGGCACCTTGTCGCCGGCCGAGAGGCTTCTGCCCCTGTATTTGATTCCGTATACCCAATCCTGTTCTCCGGATACATATTCGGGTTCCGTCACCTTGAATCCCATGGACCTCAGCTTGGCTTCTGCTTGCCGGAGTGAACTGTTGTCGATAAGGTCGGGCAGGGCCACAAGGGGTACGTTGGTTGTTGTAACGGTCAGATATACAGTCCTGCCTTCTTTTACCCGGGATCCTCCCGACGGCTTTTGGTCGAGTACGATTCCCGCAGGCGACCCTTTCACATAGCTGGAGTCAACGACAGCGTATTCTAGCTTTTGGGTTCCCAGTGCACGTCTTGCCTCTGCAATAGTCTTGTTGGTTACGTCAGGCACCACATACGATTCTCCGTGGTGCGTGTATTTGTCGAGCCAGAGCAAGGTGCCCCAGCAGACCGCAACGGTTACTATAATCATTCCGGCCAGATTAAGCCAGAAGAAACGGTTCTTTTTGAACGAAAAGAAATCTTTGAGCGATATCATCTTGTTGTTGTCTTTTTTTATATAATTTCAGAAGTCTGGAACCGGCCAGACTCTTTTCCTCGTGTCGGTTATGGAGCCGGTAAGGAAATGAGCGTGGGCTTTGTCCATTCTCTCTGTTTGTTTGGGGCAAAAGTAACTATATTTGCTTAATTGTGGAAATTTTGCTTCAAGTTTCTCCGGTTCGGCGGATTGCCCTTCTGAGATGGCCGCCTGTTTTTTATACCGGAGGATTTCCGTATCTTTGTGGTGTCCGATAAAACGAAAAGACATGATACAGTTTTCATCCGAAACATTGCAGTTCATACGGGAGCATCGCACGGACAATGTGCGCGACCTGGCTCTTCGTGCTTCCAGGTATCCCGGCATAGATGTGCAGGCGGCGGCAGAACAGATTGCGGGCTGGCAGGTTGCCCGGAAAAAGTTGCCCGGATGGGCGCAGACCGAGGGGATTGTCTATCCGAAGCATCTGTCGATGGAGCAGTGTTCTTCTGAAATAACGGCAAGGTATAAGGCTTCGCTGGTGAGGGGATATACTTTTACGGATTTGACCGGAGGCTTCGGTGTCGATTTTGTCTGCATGGCGCGGAATTTCAGGGAGGCGGACTATGTGGAAAGGCAGGAGGCTCTTTGTGAACAGGCTGTTCATAACTTTCCTTTGCTGGGGCTGGAGGATGTCAGGGTGCATTGTGCCGATGCCGTGGACTATCTGAAAGCGATGGAGCCGGTAGACTGCCTCTTTCTGGATCCGGCCCGTCGGGACTCGCATGGCGGGAAAACCGTGAAAATAGCTGATTGTGAGCCGGATGTGTCGGCCCTCGAGCCTTTGCTTTTGGAAAAAGGGAAGCGGGTGATGGTCAAGCTTTCTCCGATGCTGGACATCTTTTCGGCATTGAGGGAACTGAAGCATGTGTGCGAAGTGCATGTGGTAGCTGTTAATAACGAGTGCAAAGAACTGTTGATTATGCTTGAAAAGGGCACAGAGGCATGTTCTGATCCGGTTGTATGTTGTGAACAGGCTGTTGATAACTTTTTATCCGAACCCTTCCGGTTTACTTATCCGGAGGAGAAAAAGGCCGATTGCCCGCTGGCAGTTTCTGTGGAAGAATACCTTTATGAACCGGGCGCTTCTTTGATGAAAGCGGGTCCGTTCCGCCTGTTGGCGGAGCGTTACGGGCTCAGGAAGCTGCACCCCGACAGCCATCTGTATACCTCAGGGCGGCTTGTTGACTTCCCCGGGCGCCGTTTCCGCGTGACCGGTGTTTCCGGTTTCGGGAAGAAAGAGCTGAAAGCGTTCCTTCACGGCGTGGACAAGGCGAATCTGACCGTCCGCAATTTCCCTGCTGCGGTGGCCGACCTGCGCAAGAGGCTAAAGCTCAGGGAAGGAGGGGATGTGTATCTTTTTGCCACTACGCTGGGGAATAACGAGAAGGTTATAGTGAAGGGAATGAAGGCTTGAGGGGGCGGAAGATTCCGCTCTCCGCCGTGAAAAGTTTGGACTGTCCCGTTTCATTCTGTAAACCACACTGTGGTTTGTACAAACAACGATGTGGTTTATAGAAACGACAATGTGGTTTATACAGTTCACAGTGTGGTTTGAAGTTTCTGTGGCGTTCCGTCGTTTTGCTCATAGGGGAAGCCGGATGAATTTCACGGGTGACTGATTTTTTGTTCCTGTGCCATCAAACAGACTGAAAATTCTGATTTTGCCCGATTATTTATCGTTTTTTGAATGATTTGTTTGTGTAGTTTGTACACTAATCCTTATCTTTGCATCAGTCAAGTTAACATTTTAAGAACAGATTATGAGAAACCGGATTTTGACTTTGCTCGCATTTTTTTCGTTTGTTGCAAATGTGTCTTTTGCGTCTTCTGTCGAAGAAAAAGATTATGTGGCTTATCTCTTTACGTATTTCACGGGAAATCACATCAGTGAAGAGGCTGTTTGTTATGCCGTCAGCATGGACGGGTATTCGTATTGGGCGTTGAACGGAAACAAGCCTGTTATCGATTCTAAAGTTATCAGCTCTACGGGCGGCGTGCGTGATCCGCATATCCTGCGCTGTGAGGACGGAAAGACATTCTATATGGTTGTTACGGATATGGTGTCTGACAACGGATGGGATTCGAACCGTGCCATGGTGCTGTTGAAGTCGACCGACCTCGTAAACTGGTCGCATTCCATCATCAACATGCAGAAGCGGTATAAGGGGCAGGAGAAGCTGAAGCGCGTATGGGCGCCCCAGACTATTTTCGACAGAGAAGCGGGGAAATATATGATTTATTGGTCGATGCAGTATGCCGGCGGGCCGGATGTTATCTATTATGCATACGCCAATGATGATTTTACTGATCTGATCGGCGAGCCGAAGCCTTTGTTCATTCCGGCGGACAAGAAATCGTGCATTGACGGGGACATTGTATACAAGGATGGAACCTATCATCTGTTTTACAAGACCGAAGGGCATGGAAACGGCATAAAGGTTGCAACCACCCGTTCGCTCGTTTCCGGAAAATGGAAAGAAAGCGCCGACTACAAGCAGCAGACGAAAGAGGCGGTAGAGGGAGCCGGAACTTTCAAGCTGATCGGGCAGGACAAATACATCCTGATGTATGATGTGTATATGAAAGGCCAGTATCAGTTCACGGAAACTACTGATCTGGAGCACTTCAAGGTGATTGACCATGCGGTGAGCATGAACTTCCATCCGCGCCACGGAACGATTATCCCGATTACGCGTGCCGAACTGCAGCGGATAACAGACAGATGGGGAAAGCCTGCCGAACTGGGCGAGCTGCCTCAGAACCCGGTTCTGCCCGGATTCCATGCAGATCCGGAGATTCTTTATTCTCATCTTACCGGCAAATACTATATTTATTCCACTACCGACGGACAGCCCGGCTGGGGAGGGTGGTATTTCACCGCTTTCTCTTCGCCCGACATGAAGGACTGGAGCTATGAGGGAGTGGTGCTGGATCTGCGTTCTCCACAGGTTCCCTGGGCCAACGGAAATGCATGGGCGCCGGCCGCAGAAGAAAAGCTGATTGACGGAAAGTACAAATATTTCTTTTATTACAGCGGCAACCCGAACGACGGTTCCGGGAAACAGATCGGAGTTGCGGTGGCCGACAGTCCGGCCGGTCCGTTCAAGGATATGGGCAAGCCGATTGTCACGGAATCTCCCGCCGGGAAAGGGCAGCAGATAGACGTTGACGTGTTTACTGATCCGGTTTCCGGCAAATCTTATCTTTATTGGGGAAATGGCTATATGGCAGGAGCTGAACTGAATGCTGATATGGTTTCTCTGAAGAAGGAAACGGTGCGGGTGATGACTCCCAAGGGCGGAACATTGAAGGACTATGAATACAGGGAGGCTCCTTATGTATTCTATCGGAAAGGAATCTATTACTTCATGTGGTCGGTGGATGATACGGGTTCGGCCAACTATCATGTGGCATACGGGACATCCGATTCGCCGTTAGGAAAGATTAAAGTGGCGGAAGATCCGATTGTCACCATACAGAATCCGGAAAAGGAAATCTATGGCCCGGCGCACAATGCTGTCATCTGCAAGCCGGGGACGGATGAGTGGTATATCGTTTATCATCGTATCAATAAAAACTATCTGGATAAAGACAAAGGCCCTGGTGTCCATCGGGAGGTTTGCATCGACCGGCTGGAGTTTAACGAGGACGGTACGCTTAAACGGGTACAGCTTACAGAATAAATCTTATGTCACTTAAAATCCTGATATGATGAAACATTTGGCATGTATCGCAGTTCTATGCGCATGTGCGGGAACTTTTCCTGTGTCGGCGCATGTCGGAGAGATTATGAACGAACCGGACTCGGTCTTTCTGTTTTCGTACGCAACGGTTCCCGATGCCGGAAGAAGCGGCTTGAAGTTTGCGTGGAGTCCCGACGGCGAGAAATGGCTCAGTGTCGGAAACGGATATGCTTACGTGAAGTGTGACTATGCGGCATGGGGTGCGGAGAAACGGATGGTGGATCCGGAGTTGCGCCGTGATGGTGAAGGCACGTGGCACTGCATTTGGCAGCTGAACGGGAACGGCAAGGAATTTGCCCATGCGGCTTCGGAAGACCTGCTTTCGTGGAAGCGGCAGACATATTTTACAGACGATCAGTTCGGCCGGTATGTGTCGGACGGATGGACAAAGTTTCCTCAAAAGACAGTGCTGGTTGATGGATCCTCCGAGAGCGGAACGGTGCAGAAGGTGGCATGGAGCGATGTGGAAAGGTTGTCGATGTTTGCCGATCACCGGGCGTATCGGGCTCGTCTTCACGATGAACGGGCGGAACAGGACGGGACAAGGTTTGCCGGACTTCAGCCTGTGAATCTGAAGGTGAAGGTGCTGGAGGGACAGGCAAAGCCGATTAGTGACAAGTTGATCGGCGTGTTTTTTGAAGACATTAACTACGGAGCGGACGGCGGCTTGTATGCCGAACTGGTTCAGAACCGTGACTTCGAGTATGTTGCGGGGGAAAACGGCCGTGTAAAGGACTGGGGGCCTGCATACGCCTGGTCGGTTGAAGGGGCAGGAATGCAGATGTCCGTAAAAAGCGAACGTCCGATCCATGAAAACAACTCCCATTATCTGGCTTTAGATGTGGAACATGCGGGAGCGTCGCTTGTGAATTCCGGCTTTGACGGTATGGTAATAAAGGAAGGCGAGAAATACGACTTCTCATTCTTTGGCAGAATGCAGGGAGGAAAAAGCGGGAAGCTGAGAGTCTGTTTGCGCGATGAAAGCGGGAATGTACTGGCGGATAAAACAGTGAGCGTTTCGTCGGGCGGCTGGAAGAAAAAGTCTGCAGTGCTTCGTGCTGAGGCTTCATCCGGCAAGGCTGTGCTGACTCTTTCTCCGTTGGCGGAGGGAAGCTACGAGCTGGATATGGTTTCTCTTTTTCCTCAGAATACGTTTAAGGGACATAAGAACGGATTGCGTGCGGACTTGGCGCAGGCGATAGCCGATCTGCATCCGCGCTTCGTCCGCTTCCCGGGAGGATGCGCTTCGCACGGACAGGGACTTGAAAACATTTACCGCTGGAAAAATACGGTCGGGCCATTGGAAAGCCGGAAGCCGATGAAGAACATTTGGGGGTATCATCAGACAATGGGACTGGGCTATTTCGAGTATTTCCAGTTTTGTGAAGACATGGGGGCCGAGCCTTTGCCCGTACTGGCTGCCGGAGTTCCCTGCCAGAATTCGGCATGTATTCCCGGCAAACTGTTGGGAGGAGGCCAGCAGGGAGGCATTCCGATGGATGAGATGGACGAATATGTGCAGGATATATTGGACCTGATTGATTATGCGAACGCAGATCCGAAAAATAACAAATGGGCGAAGATGCGTGCCGAAGCGGGTCATCCGGAGCCTTTTGGCTTGAAGTATATCGGAATCGGAAATGAAGACCAGATAACGGACGTGTTTGAAGAACGCTTTGCCATGATCTATAAGGCGATAAAGGAGAAACATCCCGAAATCACGGTGATCGGAACAGTAGGTCCGTTTTACGAAGGCACTGACTATGAGGAGGGATGGGATCTGGCCGACAGGCTGAAACTGCCGATGGTAGACGAACATTATTATAACACGCCGGGATGGTTCATCTATAACCAGAATTATTATGACGGATATGACCGCTCCGGGTCGAAGGTTTATCTGGGTGAATATGCCGCGCATCTGCCGGGACGTCCCAACAATATTGAAACGGCTTTGGCTGAAGCGCTTTACCTGACCGCGGTGGAGCGGAACGGTGATATTGTCCGGATGACATCCTATGCCCCGTTGCTGGCAAAGGAAGGCTATACGCAATGGAATCCGGATCTGATTTATTTCAACAACAGGGAGGTGAAGCCTACGGCAGGCTACTATACCCAACTCTTGTTCGGGCAGAACGCGGGAGATACTTATCTGCCTGTTGAATGTGCGGTTGACAATCAGAGAGAGGATGTCTGCAAGCGTATCGCGACATCTGTTGTCCGTGACAGCAGAACGGGAGATCTGATTGTGAAGATGGTGAATCTGCTTCCGGTTCCGGTCAAGGCCGACTTGGATTTGCCTTCCGGAACGAGCGACAGTTCAGCGTCGTTGCATGTGCTTTCCGGAAAACCGGCCGACAAGAACGTGAAGCCTGTTTCCAGTTCTCTGGCTGTCGGAGAAGATCTTGCATACGAAATGCTGGCCTATTCTTTAAGCGTCTTTCGCATTTCTTCTGATTCTAGTAGTAACCGATAAAATCAACAGTTGATGAAAACAGCAGTATTGTTCGTCGCCGGATTGCTTGCCGGATCCGGCACTATGGCTCAGCAGGTCGGATATCCTGTCACGCCGGTACCGTTCACCGCTACCCACGTGGACGGAGGATTTTGGAAACAGCGTCTTGACGCCTGCCGGGATGTAACCATTCCTTTGGCCTTCAGCAAGTGTGAAGAAACAGGGCGTTACGATAATTTCCTGAAGGCTCAGCATCCTTGCGATACCTTTTCGGTCGGAGGTTTTTCGTTTGACGATACGGACGTCTATAAGACGATAGAAGGAGCGAGCTATCTGTTGCAGACTTATCCCGACAAGAAGCTGGAGAGTTATATCGACAGCGTGCTGCATATCGTGGCGGGAGCGCAGGAGCCCGACGGCTATCTGTATACCGCCCGCACGATGAATCCCAAGCATCCGCATCCGTGGGCCGGATCAAAGCGTTGGGAAAAGGTTGAAGAGCTGAGCCATGAGTTTTATAATCTCGGACACATGATTGAAGGGGCGGTGGCTCATTATCAGGCCACAGGCAAGCGGAATTTTCTTGACATAGCCATCAAATATGCCGACTGTGTATGTAAGGCGATCGGGCCGGATAAAGGCCAGACGGTGCGCGTTCCGGGACATCAGATCGCTGAAATGGCTTTGGCGAAGCTGTATCTTGTGACCGGAAACAGGAAATACCTGGATGAGGCGAAATTCTTTCTCGACAAGCGGGGATATACATCGTGCAAGGATGCTTACAGCCAGGCGCACAAGCCGGTAGTGCAGCAGGATGAAGCCGTAGGTCATGCTGTACGTGCCACTTACATGTATTCGGGAATGGCTGATGTGGCTGCTTTGACGGGGGATACTGCTTATGTTCATGCCATTGGCCGCATATGGGACAATATTGTGGGAAAGAAACTTTATCTGACCGGCGGAATCGGCGCTACGGCCAACGGGGAAGCTTTCGGCGGCAATTATGAACTGCCGAATGCTACAGCCTATTGTGAAACATGTGCAGCTATCGGAAACGTGTATGTAAATCACCGGCTGTTCCTTTTCCATGGTGATGCTAAATATTATGATGTTCTCGAACGTTCGCTATATAACGGTGTGCTGTCGGGCATTTCGCTGGATGGAGGCAAATTCTTTTATCCTAATCCGCTGGAGTCTGCCGGAGGGTATGAACGGAAAGCCTGGTTCGGCTGTGCCTGCTGTCCGTCGAATCTTTGCCGTTTCCTTCCATCCGTTCCGGGGTATGTTTATGCAACCCGCGGAGATAGTCTGTATGTTAATCTTTTTATGGAAGGGGTTTCGGAGATTCAAGTGGGCAAGTACAAGCTGGAACTCCGGCAGCAGACTGCTTATCCTTTTGAAGGGACTGTCAGGATGCAGCTTACAAAAGGGAAGGGTGATTTTGTTATGAAAGTGCGTATTCCGGGATGGGTACGTGGAGAAGTGGTTCCGAGCGACCTGTATCGTTTTGCCGATAAAAAAAAGACAGATTATTCTGTAAAGGTGAATGGAGAAACCGTAGACGGGGAACTGGAGAATGGTTATCTTGCAATAAGCAGACGCTGGAAGAAAGGAGATGTGGTTGAATTGTCTTTGGATATGACTCCCCGTTTGGTGGCGGCCAACGAGAAAGTTGCGGACGACCGCGGTAAGATGGCGGTGGAACGTGGTCCGTTGGTATATTGTGCGGAATGGCCGGATAATGAAGATATTGATCTGTTCTCGGTGCTCTTGCCTCGTGAGGCTCAATTGGCGGTAACAGGCGAAAAGGCGCCCGGAGGGGCATGTGTGATTGCTGCCAAGGCTCAGCGGCTGTCGTACGATGCAGAGGGGAAACTGTGTACTTCTGACGTTACATTGAAACTGATACCTTATTATTCGTGGGCAAATCGCGGGCAGGGAAAGATGATGGTTTGGCTTCCGGTAGAAGCCGGAGCGGTTCATCTTGGTCCGGCTTTGAGGATCGGAACCAACGAGTTTCTTGACAAATAAGGACTTGCCATGCATTTGTTCGTTTAAATTGTTGGGTTGGACTGTACAAATGCTGGCAGGCTTTAGATCGCGGGAAAGCAAATATGACTTTTTTCCATTCCATGCTGACCGATTTATATATGTTGCGGTTTCCAAAAATGTCTTATATTTGCGAATTGTTTGAGTATTAACCTTTTGAAAAAAACAAGAGAATATCATGAATCATCGTTTTTTAGGTATGGCTCTGTCGTTGCTCCTTTCGTGCGGAATGGTTTCTGCTACGGCTTCTTCTGCAGGAACAGCAACAGGGACTGATCAGAAAGAAACTTTTGAAGTGGGGAAAGGAACTTTTCTGTTGAATGGCAAGCCGTTTGTCGTTAAGGCGGCCGAGGTGCATTATCCGCGTATCCCGGAACCTTATTGGGAACAGCGTATCCTCTCGTGCAAGGCTTTGGGGATGAATACGCTTTGCCTGTATGTGTTTTGGAATCTCCACGAGCAGCATCCGGGAGAGTTTGACTTTTCAGGCAATAAGGACATTGCCAAATTCTGCCGCCTCGCGCAGAAGCATGGGATGTATGTGATTGTACGTCCGGGTCCTTATGTCTGCGCCGAATGGGAGATGGGCGGTCTGCCTTGGTGGCTTCTGAAAAAGCAGGATGTGCAGTTGCGCACGCTTGATCCATATTATATGGAGCGTGTCGGCATTTTCATGAACGAAGTGGGCAAGCAGCTGAAAGACCTGCAGATTTCTCGCGGAGGAAATATTATCATGGTTCAGGTTGAGAACGAATATGGGTCTTATGGAACCAACAAACCGTACGTATCGGCTATCCGTGACCTGGTGAAAAAGGCCGGCTTTACGGATGTTCCTTTATTCCAGTGCGACTGGAGCTCCAACTTCACCAACAATGCGCTGGATGATTTGATTTGGACTGTCAACTTCGGGACAGGGGCAAACATTGAAGAGCAGTTTAAAAAGCTGAAACAGGTCCGTCCGGATACTCCGCTCATGTGCAGTGAGTTCTGGAGCGGCTGGTTTGACCATTGGGGACGCAAGCACGAAACCCGTGATGCCGCTACGATGGTGAGCGGAATAAAGGATATGCTTGACCGCAACATTTCGTTCAGCCTCTATATGACGCACGGGGGAACGACATTCGGCTGGTGGGGCGGAGCAAACAATCCGGCTTATTCGGCTATGTGCAGCTCTTATGATTATGACGCTCCTATCAGTGAAGCGGGGTGGACCACTCCGAAATATTTCCAGTTGCGTGAATTGCTGAAGCAGTATCTTCCGGAAGGAACAACGTTGCCCGAACCGCCGGCTTCTTATCCTGTGATAAGCGTAGCTCCAATTACGGACTGGCAGGTGGCTCCTTTGTTTGAGAATCTTCCGGAGCCGAAGCAGACGGAGGATATCAAGCCGATGGAGATGTTCGACCAGGGCTGGGGAAGCATTCTGTACCGCACGGTATTGAAAGAAGACGTCAGCGGAACGCTTCATTTGGATGAAATGCACGACTGGGCTCAGGTGTTTGCTGATGGAAAACTGCTGGGACGTCTTGACCGCCGTCACGGAGAGTTTACTTTGCCGTTGAAAGAAACGTTGAAGAAAGGTACACGGCTCGACATCCTGGTCGAAGCGATGGGACGCGTGAATTTTGACAAGTCTATCCATGACCGCAAGGGTATTACTGAAAAAGTGGAAGTGATCAGTGGTGATGCTTCCGTTGAATTGAAAGGGTGGACAGTATACAATCTTCCTCCGTTCTATGATTTTGTGAGTCAGAAGAACTATAAGGCAGGGAAGCCTCTTCAGGGGCCTGCTTACTATAAGGCGACTTTTACGCTCGACAAGGTGGGCGATACGTTCTTCGATATGCAGACTTGGGGAAAAGGTATGGTTTGGGTAAATGGCCATGCTTTGGGACGTTTCTGGGAAATAGGTCCTCAGCAGACGCTTTATATGCCGGGCTGCTGGCTGAAAGAGGGCGAAAATGAGATTATAGTGCTCGATCTGAAAGGCCCCGCTGAGGCAAAAGTGTCGGGACTGGAAAAGCCGATACTGGATATGCTCCGCGAAAAGGCTCCTGAAACTCATCGCAAGGACGGACAGACGCTGAAGCTGGCTTCTGAAACTCCGGTTCATGCTGGCACGTTTGCTTCTGGAAACGGATGGCAGGAAGTGAAGTTCGGCAAGGCTGTAAACGGACGCTATTTCTGTCTGGAAGGCACTTCTAACTACGATGGCACAAATATTGCGGCCATTGCCGAGATGGATGTGCTGGGAGCTGACGGCAACCCCGTATCGCGCGAGTCCTGGAAGATTGTATACGCTGACAGCGAGGAAACGCGCAGCGGCAATCGTACGGCCGACAAGGTCTTTGACTTGCAGGAAAGTACATTCTGGCAGACGGTCGACAATACGGCTTACCCGCATCAGATTGTTATCGATCTGGGCGAGGAGTATCAGATTACCGGATTCCGGATGTTGCCCCGCGCTGAAGCCGGCGCTCCGGGATTGATAAAGGATTATAAAGTGTTTGTCAGAAAGACGGACTTTTCTTATTGATTGTGACAGGGACGGAGTAGTGTCTGATATTCCGTAAGTGTCACACCCGCGAGGGATGCCTTGGAGGGCAAGGCCGTTGCCAGATGGGGCGGCTTCATTTCAGGGCATCCCTTGCTGTTTCTCACGGCAGAAGTCGGGACACTTCGCCGCATAACTCAGGCAAGCTCTGCGCCTGAATTCTACGTTTTTTCCGTTGAAGACGGTGGCGATGGATGCGTCATGTGCCGGACTTCAGACGGCTCGTTAAAAATAAATCCTAAAGTTTGTGCCTGCTCTCCCGTATCTATGAAAAAAAAGTATTACCTTTGCAACCTGATTAATTGCGCATAAAACAAGATATCAAATATTTTCTACTCATGATGGAGCTTGATTTACTCACGGCTGTATCACCCATTGACGGTCGATACAGAAACAAAACGGGAGTTTTGGCCGACTATTTTTCTGAATACGCGCTGATGAAATATCGCGTGCGTGTGGAAATTGAATATTTCATTACCTTGTGCGAACTGCCTTTGCCTCAGTTGGAAGGAGTCGGTCCGGCACGGTTTGAATCGCTGCGGGACATTTACCGCAACTTCTCGGAGAAGGATGCCGCACGCATCAAGGAAATTGAGAGTGTGACAAATCATGATGTCAAGGCTGTGGAGTACTTCATCAAGGAACAGTTTGACAAGCTGGGAGGTCTTGATGCATATAAGGAGTTCGTTCATTTCGGACTGACTTCACAGGATATCAACAATACGTCTGTTCCCTTGTCGGTCAAGGATGCGCTGAACGAAGTCTATTATCCTCAGCTTCAGGAACTCATCGACAAGCTGGCTTCTTATGCGGAAGAGTGGAAGGATATTCCGATGCTTGCCAAGACGCACGGACAGCCTGCTTCGCCTACCCGTTTGGGAAAGGAAATCATGGTGTTCGTTTATCGCTTGAAGCGCCAGCTGGAAATCTTGAAGTCTTGCCCGATTACAGCCAAATTCGGAGGAGCCACAGGAAATTATAATGCCCATCATGTGGCTTATCCGGCGTTTGACTGGAAGGCTTTTGGAAACAGATTCGTTTCTGAAAAGCTGGGACTGGAGCGCGAGGAGTTTACGACACAGATATCAAATTATGATTGTCTGGGAGCGGTTTTTGATGCGATGAAGCGTATCAATACGATAATGATTGACATGAACCGTGACTTCTGGATGTATATCTCGATGGAGTATTTCAAGCAGAAGATAAAAGCGGGCGAGGTCGGTTCCAGCGCAATGCCGCATAAGGTTAATCCGATTGATTTTGAAAATGCGGAAGGGAATCTGGGAATTGCCAATGCGGTGTTCTCTCATCTGTCGATGAAGCTTCCGGTTTCAAGATTGCAGCGTGATTTGACTGATTCAACCGTTTTGCGCAATGTGGGTGTGCCTTTCGGACATACGCTCATTGCTATCCAAAGCTCATTGAAGGGGCTGGGCAAGCTTTTGCTGAACGAACATAAGATAAACGAAGACTTGGACAATTGCTGGAGCGTTGTGGCTGAAGCTATCCAGACTATTCTTCGCCGGGAGGCTTATCCTCATCCCTACGAGGCGCTGAAGGCCTTGACGCGCACGAACCAGGCAATAACCGAAGAGTCTATAGCGAATTTCATTGATACGTTGGAAGTAAGCGAAAATATTAAGAAAGAATTGCGGGCTATAACACCGCACAACTATACAGGAATTTGAGAATTGAGCCCGAGAGGGGTCTAATTATTAATTTTGAAAAAAGAATTTTATTATGGCAGAAAAAGAATTCAGACAGGAAGGTGAGAACAGCCAGTCTGGCCGTGACGGTTACAAATCTTACAACAGAGAAGGAAGCAACAGGTATAACAGAGGTGAAAAGAGCGGCAGCTACAATGCTGGCCGACGTTCATATAATAAGGAAGGAGGAAACGGGAATTACCGCTCTTCCTATACTCCTCGTTTTAATGGAAACGGTGAAGGCCGCTATCAGCGCCCGTATGGAAACCGTCCGCAGCAGCGTCCGTACGGAAATCGTCCGTATGGTTCGTACAACAATGACAATGCTGAGGAGGGCGAACGTCAATCGTATAACCCGCGTTATGGCTCTAACAGCGGAGGAAGCTGGAATGGCCGGCAAAATTCGTATAATTCGCGCTACTCGGGAGGAAACTCTCGTTTTGGCAATGGTCAGGAGGATGGAGAACGCCCGTATCGTCCGCGCTATAATAACGGCGGGCAAGGAGGGTACAGCCGTCCGCAGGGAAGAGGCTTCCGTCCGCGTACAGCCGATTATGATCCGAATGCAAAATACAGCAAGAAGAAACAGATCGAATACAAGGATATTCTGGCAGATCCGGATGCTCCCATCCGTTTGAACAAGTTCCTCGCCAATGCCGGAATCTGTTCGCGCCGCGAAGCGGATGAATTCATTACGGCGGGAGTGGTTTCTGTGAACGGCGTGGTGGTGACTGAACTGGGAACGAAAATCAAACGTTCGGACGAGGTGAAGTTCCATGACGAGCCTGTAAGCATTGAACGCAAGGTTTATGTGCTGCTTAACAAACCGAAGGATTGCGTGACTACATCTGACGATCCTCAGGAGCGGAAAACGGTGATGGATTTTGTGAAGGGCGCCTGTCGGGAGCGTATTTATCCGGTCGGCCGTCTTGACCGCAATACAACCGGTGTGCTGTTGCTGACGAATGACGGTGATTTGGCTTCGAAGCTTACTCATCCGAAATTCCTCAAGAAGAAAATCTATCATGTGTATTGTGACCGGAATGTGACAAGGGCTGACTTGGACAAGATCGTGCAGGGTATCACGCTTGATGACGGCGAAATCCATGCCGATGCGGTAAGCTATGCCTCGGACACAGACAAATCGCAGGTAGGGATAGAAATCCATTCAGGAAAGAACCGTATCGTGCGCCGGATCTTTGAATCGTTGGGATACCGTGTCGTAAAACTGGACCGCGTATATTTTGCCGGACTGACGAAGAAGGGGCTCCGTCGCGGAGATTGGCGTTATCTGACGGAAAATGAAGTGAACATGCTTCGTATGGGAGCTTTTGAGTGAGCAGAGAAACGGTCATGAAAAGTATATGGGCACAAAGTTGGAGGAAGAATGTTCTTGGTTCTGCACTTTGTGCCCTTTGTCTTAGATAATAAAAATATAATTTGAGATAATATGGAAAAAATTCGTAGGACAAAAATCGTAGACTTGTGGACAAAACCGACATTTGGCGAGATTGTAAATGTAAAGGGTTGGGTGCGGACGCGCCGTGGCAGCAAGCAGGTGAACTTTATAGCACTGAATGACGGGTCGACAATTCATAATATTCAAATTGTGGTTGATCTGGCTAATTTTGACGAGTCGGTTCTTAAACAGATTACTACCGGGGCTTGCCTGAGTGTGAACGGAAAGCTGGTAGAGTCGGTGGGAGCCGGACAGGCCGCTGAGGTTCAGGCCACGGAAATAGAAGTGCTCGGCGTTTGCGACAATACTTATCCTTTGCAGAAGAAAGGCCATTCGATGGAGTTCCTTCGGGAGATTGCTCATCTTCGTCCGCGTACAAATACGTTTGGAGCCGTTTTCCGTATTCGTCATAACATGGCTATTGCTATTCATAAGTTCTTCCACGACCGTGGATTCTTTTATTTCCATACGCCATTGATTACAGCTTCTGACTGTGAAGGTGCCGGACAGATGTTTCAGGTGACTACTCTTAATCTGTATGATTTGAAGAAGGATGAGAACGGGTCGATCATTTATGATGACGATTTCTTTGGCAAACAAGCCAGCCTTACGGTTTCCGGTCAGTTGGAAGGCGAATTGGCTGCTACATCGCTGGGCGCTATCTATACGTTCGGTCCTACATTCCGTGCCGAGAATTCTAATACGCCGCGTCATTTGGCTGAATTCTGGATGATTGAGCCTGAGGTTGCTTTCAATGACATCAACGACAATATGGATTTGGCTGAAGAATTCATCAAGTATTGCGTACAGTGGGCTCTTGACAATTGTTATGATGACGTGAAATTCTTGAACGACATGTTTGACAAAGGCTTGATAGAGCGTTTGCAGGGAGTGCTGAAAGAGGAATTTGTACGTCTGCCGTATACTGAAGGCATCAAAATACTGGAAGACGCAGTGGCTGCCGGCCATAAGTTTGAGTTCCCGGTATATTGGGGCGTTGATTTGGCTTCTGAACACGAGCGTTATCTGGTTGAAGAACATTTCAAGCGTCCGGTAATCCTGACTGATTATCCGAAGGAAATCAAGGCGTTCTATATGAAGCAGAACGATGACGGCAAGACTGTGCGTGCCATGGATGTGCTGTTCCCGAAGATCGGTGAAATCATTGGAGGGTCGGAGCGTGAGGCTAGTTATGATAAATTGCTCGCCCGGATCAAGGAACTCCATATCCCGATGAAGGATATGTGGTGGTATCTTGATACGCGGAAGTATGGAACTTGTCCGCATTCCGGATTCGGACTCGGATTTGAACGTCTGCTGCTGTTTGTCACAGGTATGGCGAACATCCGAGATGTGATTCCCTTCCCCCGTACGCCGCGCAATGCCGAATTCTGATAAGAATCGAAAGTCCGCCCGATTGTGGCGGACTTTCTTTTTTCTGTTTGTTGGTAAAACTTTCTGATATTCTTTTCCGGCGGGAAGAAATTTCATGAAAAATTCTCTTATGTGAATATCTTTTCGTAGATTTGTAAATAACACTTATCGAAATCCTTAAAACTTTTAAGCTATGAGAATGCGTTTTTTGTTTGTCATGATTTTAGGGTGTTTCTGCGGTATGAGTACAGTCAATGCGCAGGATATCCAGGAAAAGCGTCCGATTAATCTTAGCGGCATTTGGCAGATGTGTTTCTATTGTTCTGCATCTCCCGATGTTCCAGGCGAATTGCGGACAAGTCATTCGCTGAAGATTTTAAGCAATGACGGCCGTTTTTGCAATTTGGTTATGACACCGGCGGGTGCTGTCATTATCGGCTATGGGACATTCAGTCTGACTTCCGGCACGTTTTATACCGAATATATAGAAAAGAATGTACATTTGCCCCAATTGGAGGGGAAGGAAAACAAAATGTATTTTGAAATGAAGGAGAACGGAACGCTGATGACAGTGAAGTATTTTGTAGATACCGACATAAACGGCAATAAAATAGAAGCCTGGTATAATGAGGTGTGGAAACGTGTTGATGTGGCATCTTCTTATCCTGGTGACGTGTTCAGGTAAGTCAGGTTTTCATTCCATGAAATTTCACAGACGTTGTACGGATGCAGTGCCGGCTTCCGGACTGCGTCTGTTTTTTTGTATGTGTGTGGGTTAATTATCAAGCTCTTATCAAGCGAAAAAAATGCTTAAAATCTTTGTCGGTTAAAAGAAAAGCCGTACCTTTGCAAGCCGATTATTATCAACAAGTGATAAATTTTTAATTCTGAGGACTTCTCTTTCTTTTTGTCCGGGAAAGAAGGTCGGAAGATAATTGTTTTTTAGTAGTTAACATTTTAAATTTTTTCAAAGAGTGGATACTTTAAGTTACAAGACCATTTCTGCAAATCAGGCAACCGTAACGAAAGAGTGGGTTGTTGTTGATGCTACCGATCAGGTTGTAGGCCGCCTCGGTGCAAAAGTTGCAAAGTTGTTGAGAGGTAAGTATAAACCGAACTTTACTCCTCATGTAGACTGTGGTGACAATGTGATTATCATCAATGCAGACAAAGTGAAATTTACAGGCAAGAAGATGACTGACAAGATTTATCTGAGCTATACGGGATATCCTGGCGGTCAGCGTGAGATTACTCCGGCTCGTCTGATGGCTAAGCCTAACGGTGCAGACAAGCTGATGAGAAGAGTTGTGAAGGGTATGCTTCCCAAGAACCGTTTGGGAGCCAAATTGCTGGGCAACCTGTATATCTATGCAGGCAGCGAACACAAACACGAAGCTCAGATGCCGAAAGTAATTGATATTAATTCACTTAAATAATAGAGCATGGAAGTAGTAAATGCATTAGGCAGACGTAAAAGCGCAGTCGCTCGTGTATTCGTAAGCGAAGGCACAGGAAAGATTACTATCAATAAAAGAGATCTTGCAGTATACTTTCCTTCACCGATTCTGCAGTTTGTAGTAAAACAACCGTTGAACAAGCTGGATGTAGCTGAAAAATATGACATTAAAGTAAACCTGAATGGCGGTGGATTTACCGGCCAGTCTCAGGCTCTTCGCTTGGCTATTGCCCGCGCGTTGGTTAAAATCAACCCTGAAGATAAGAAGTCGCTTCGTGCAGAGGGCTTCATCACTCGTGATTCTCGTTCTGTTGAACGTAAGAAACCGGGACGTCCGAAAGCACGCCGTAGATTCCAGTTCAGTAAACGTTGATTTGAGTTCGTCGGTTTTTTTGTTTATAAGTTTGTCGGCAATATTCGGATATGTCAATCCGGAAACTTAAAAACTCAAGAACTCAGAAACTTAAAAAGGCGTTTAGCATCTAAACTGTCAGGACTCTTCCTGCAAGTGGTTTGTGGAAGGACTACCTGTCGGTTGGTTCATTTAAAACAAAAAGGAAAGTAAACGATTAAAAGATTAGAACAATGTCAAGAGTTAATTTTGATACATTATTGGAGGCTGGTTGCCACTTCGGACATCTGAAAAGAAAGTGGAACCCTGCAATGGCTCCGTATATTTTTATGGAACGTAATGGAATCCATATCATAGATCTGAATAAAACCGTTGCGAAAGTTGACGAAGCTGCCGAAGCTTTGAAGCAGATCGCGAAATCAGGAAAGAAAATCCTGTTTGTTGCTACTAAGAAACAAGCAAAGCAGATTGTTGCTGAGAAAGCAGCTTCTGTGAATATGCCTTATGTTATCGAACGTTGGCCGGGCGGTATGCTGACTAACTTCCCGACAATCCGTAAGGCTGTGAAGAAGATGGCTACTATCGACAAGCTGACTAACGATGGTACATATGCAAATCTGTCTAAGAGAGAAATTCTGCAGATTTCTCGCCAGCGTGCCAAATTGGAAAAGAATCTTGGTTCTATCGCTGATCTGACTCGTTTGCCGTCGGCTTTGTTCGTTGTTGACGTGATGAAGGAAAATATCGCAGTTCGCGAAGCTAACCGTTTGGGCATTCCTGTATTTGCAATTGTGGATACAAACTCAAACCCTTCGAATGTTGATTATGTCATTCCGGCTAACGACGATGCAACAAAGTCTATCGAAGTAATTCTGGACGCTTGCTGCGGTGCTATGGCTGAAGGCTTGGAAGAAAGAAAGGCTGAAAAGGTAGATATGGAAGCTGCCGGCGAAAATGCACAGAAAGGTGGCAAGAAGAAAGCCGTTAAAGCTCGTATGGACAAGGCTGAAGAAGATGCCATCAATGCATCTAAGGCTGCTGCTTTCATGACTAAGGAAGACGAAGAAGCTTAATATTTTCAAGGAGCTAAAGGAGTCGGACAGAAAGGATGTAGAAGATGGTTTGCTGTCATCTTCCTCCTGGTTCGGTATGACTTCTTTAACTCCTTGTTTTTTTGATAATTCATTAATTAACTAATAAACCCGATTGATTATGGCTGTAAGTATGGCTGAGATTACCAAGCTTCGTAAAATGACGGGAGCTGGTATGATGGACTGCAAAAACGCTTTGACAGAAGCTGAAGGCGATTTTGACAAAGCTATGGAAATTATTCGTAAAAAAGGACAGGCTGTAGCTGCAAAACGTTCTGACCGTGAAACTTCAGAAGGTTGTGTGCTTGCTAAGTCTACAGGCGATTATGCTGCAATGATTGCTCTGAAATGTGAAACAGATTTCGTTGCTAAGAATGCAGACTTCGTTGCATTGACTCAAGCCATCCTTGATGCTGCAATAGCTAATAAATGCAAGACATTGGACGAAGTGAAAGCTTTGCCGATGGGTAACGGTACGGTAGCAGATGCTGTGATCGAACGTAGTGGTGTAACTGGAGAAAAGACTGAACTGGACGGCTATAGCTTCGTTTCGGGAGCTTGCACAGCTGTTTATAACCACATGAACAAGAATCAGCTTTGCACACTGGTGGCTTTCAACAAGCCTTGCAGCGAAAGTGTAGCTCACGAAATCTGCATGCAGATTGCTGCTATGAATCCGATTGCCATTGACGAAGCCGGTGTTCCTGAAGCTGTGAAACAGGAAGAAATCAAGGTTGCCATCGAAAAGACTAAAGCTGAACAGGTGCAGAAGGCTGTAGATGCCGCTTTGAAGAAAGCAGGCATTAATCCTGCTCACGTAGACAGCGAAGAGCACATGGAAAGCAACATGGCTAAGGGATGGATTACTGCTGAAGATGTTGCTAAGGCAAAAGAAATCAAGGCTTCTGTTGCTGCCGAGAAAGCTGCAAACCTGCCTGAAGCTATGATTGAGAATATTGCAAAAGGCCGTTTGGGTAAATTCCTGAAAGAAGTCTGCCTGTTGAAGCAGGAAAGCATCATGGATCCGAAAAAGACGGTTGCGGATGCATTGAAGGCTGCTGATCCGGAATTGGCAGTCGTTGACTTCAAGCGCTTCACTTTGCGTGCCGAATAATTTGCCTTATATCAGGAAATAGAGAAATGTCATTCGAGCCAAACGGCTTGGATGACATTTTTTATTTGTTAAATCTGCATTTCGACCGAGGATATTTTGTATTTTTGCTGTCGGAAAACATAAAGTGGATTTCAACTTTTAAACAAAATAATTATGGCAAAGAAAGCACTATTAATGATTCTTGACGGATGGGGATGTGGTGACCACAAGAAAGATGATGTGATTTTCAATACCCCGACTCCGTATTGGGACAGTCTGCTGGCTGAGTATCCTCATTCTCAGTTGCAGGCAAGCGGTGAAAATGTCGGATTGCCTGACGGACAGATGGGCAACTCGGAAGTAGGTCACTTGAATATCGGTGCAGGACGTATCGTATATCAGGACTTGGTTAAAATCAACCGTGCGTGCGCTGACGGCAGCATTCTGAAAAATAAAGAAGTGGTTTCTGCTTTCACTTATGCAAAAGAGCATAACAAGAATATTCATTTCATGGGGTTGACTTCGAATGGCGGTGTCCACTCGTCATTGGTTCATCTCTTCAAACTGTGTGATATTGCGAAAGAATACGGTCTGGAAAACAATACATTCATCCATTGCTTTATGGACGGACGTGATACAGACCCGAAGAGCGGAAAGGGATTTATCGAACAGTTGACTGCTCATTGCGCGCAATCTGCCGGACGAATTGCCTCTATCGTAGGGCGTTTTTATGCCATGGACCGCGACAAGCGCTGGAACCGTGTCAAGGAAGCATACGACTTGCTGGTTGAAGGCAAGGGAGAGCAGGCTGCAGATATGGTGCAGGCCATGCAGGAATCATACGATGAGGGCGTTACGGACGAATTTATCAAACCGATCAATAACGCAAACTTTGACGGTACGATCAAGGAAGGCGACGCCGTTATTTTCTTCAACTACCGCAACGACCGTGCGAAAGAGCTGACTATCGTGCTTACGCAGCAGGATATGCCTGAAGAAGGCATGAAGACGATTCCGGGGTTGCAGTATTATTGCATGACTCCGTATGACGCTTCATTCAAAGGCGTGCATATCCTTTTCCCCAAAGAAAACGTTCAGGACACGCTGGGCGAGTATCTTTCAAAGAATGGAAAGACGCAGCTGCATATCGCTGAAACAGAAAAATATGCTCACGTTACATTCTTCTTCAATGGAGGGCGTGAAACTCCGTTTGACAATGAGGACCGCATTCTGGTTCCGAGTCCGAAGGTTGCCACCTACGACCTGAAGCCGGAGATGAGCGCATACGAGGTGAAGGATAAACTTGTGGAAGCTATCAATACAAAGAAATATGATTTTATCGTTGTAAACTACGCCAACGGTGACATGGTAGGGCATACAGGTGTTTACGAGGCAATCGAGAAGGCGGTGACTGCAATCGACAATTGCGTGCGTGACACTGTAGAGGCTGCCAAGGCCAATGATTACGAGGTAATTATCATTGCTGACCATGGGAATGCCGATCATGCGCTGAATGATGACGGCACTCCGAATACTGCGCATTCATTGAACCCTGTTCCGTTCGTATATGTGACAGCCAACAAGAATGCAAAGGTAGAAAACGGTGTCCTGGCTGATGTCGCTCCTTCTATTCTGCATATCATGGGAATGCCTCAGCCGGCAGACATGACGGGCAATGACCTGATAAAGGACTGATATTTCGTTTCTTGGGCAGAAGGCTGTATGACTGAAAGCCGGATGCCTCGGGACAAGATATTATATTAAACTGCGAAGCGAATCCGACAAGTTGAACAAAAAACTTTTAGGATTCGCTTTTTTTATCTGATGCTGTCCGCAATTGTTACGCGGCGTATCACTTTTCCGTATCCGCACCATATGCCTTTTCCTCCCTGAATGTTTGTGCTCAGGTTGGTGGAGCTGGGGAAAATCGGATTCTTTCCGTTGATGATTTCATTTTCGTAGCCGCTCCAGAACTCGAATCCCTCTTCGGGCAACTGGGTGAGCTTGACGTTGACCGTATCGTTGAGCGAAAAGAAAGGAGTGTACTTTCCTATATGCGAATGCCTCATGGCTCTGTTTGCCCGGACGCTTCCCGTATTGTCTTCCAGCACATTGTCTGCAAAGGTTCCCATAAAAGCCGGATAAAAACGTGTGTCTTCAGGAATGACCTGAGTGAATATCTTGTAATAGTTTTGCTGGAGCGGGTCATCATGGAATTTCAGCTCAATCTGATAAAGCGTGTCGCTGTCCGTGCACTTGCTCACTGTCAGCTTCTCAATCGGGGTGACGGGAGGGATTGTCGTGCTGGCCGTAAGCACACGCCCGGAATATTCTACTTTCAGCCGGTAAGTTTTTCCTGTTTCTCCTTTGATGCGGCTTCCTCTGTAGATAAAAGGAGGCATATAGTTCTTGTCTACTCTTCCTGTCAGCACTTCTTCTGTTTGGCCGTCGCTGACCGTTACCTTTGCCCAGCGGATGGCAATGTCAGAGATGGAAGTTCCGGCTGTGTCCATATCCATAGTCAATGCTTGCGTCAGACAGACATTGGCCACTCCGCCGTTTTCAATCCATCCCTCTACTACGATCTGAGGTTCAAAATCAATGCTTCCGAAGTCGAACTCGGGCGTACATCCGCAGAGAGCTGACAGCACAAGTGGAAGACTTTTAAGGCTTATCTTTTTCATGCTAAAACTTGAATGAATAACTGATTGAGGGGACAAACGAATACAGGCTCTGGCCTTTGGGCGAGATGCGCACTTTTCCTTTTTCCCTGTCTGCCTCGATTCCGACTGACAGGTATATCGGGTTCTCCCGGCCGTAAGCGTTGTAAAGCGAGATATTGATCATGCTCTCTCTTCTGGAGTTCCGCTTGAACCAATAGCTGGCCGACAGGTCCATGCGGTGATAGGCCGGCATCCGCGCCCCGTTGTGAGGCCCATATTCATTGATGGCATTTTCTTCTATCAGATAAAGCGCGGCAGGCATCGTGAACGCGCTTCCGGTTGCGTAAACGAATATGCCGGAGAGTTCCCACCGCTCGTTCAGTTTGTAGTTGGTCACTACGGAGAGGTTGTGCCTCCGGTCGTTCTTTGCGGGAAATGTTTTCCCTCCGTTTATGTCGGGAAATTTCCGGGTGGATCGTCCCAATGTATAGCTGACCCATCCGTTGAGCCTTCCCGTATGCTTCTGGAGCATGAATTCTATGCCGTAGCTATGCCCGTCGCCCATATTGAGGTGCTCGTCGATCTGATAAGACTGGTTTACCATGTCAAGCATTTCTCCGTTGAACTCAAACTGATTGTACAGCCTTTTGAAATATCCCTCCACGCTGAATTCATAGTCACGTCCGTTTATCGCATGGAAATATCCTAAGGACAGGCTATGGGCTTTCTGTGCCGGTATATTCTTGGAGGCTGGCAACCAGAAGTCCGTGGGAAATCCGATGCCCGACACAACGATCTGATTCATGTACTGGCGCTGTAAAGTGTAGGAGAACATGATTTTCCGGTCGTTTTTCCATTCGTATTCCAAAGACACGCGCGGCTCAATCCCATGGTAGGGAGCATGCCTCGGCTGGATAGAGCCGCTGTACCTCAGTCCCAGCCGGGCACTGATCTGTGGTGACAGATGAAATGACCCTTGTGCATAGATGCCATATTCATGAGTTTGTATTTTCTCTGCGGACTGGCTCAATGCGGAGCTGAACAGATCCTGTGTTTCGGGATATTGCGGGCGGACGGAATGCCGGACATAATCCGCTCCTGCCGTCCAGTAACATCGCCCTGTCCGGAAGTGATATTTCCCTTTATAACCGAAATCCTGTATGCGTGACGGAAAGCGGATCTGGCTTCCGGCAAAGTTTACGTCAATAAGATTATCGTAATACGAATAATAGGCCGTATGAGCCATGCGGCTGGAAGCGGACAATTGCTGCGTCCATTGCAGGGATACAGCTGCATTTTTCCATGAAATTCCTCCGTTGGCCTGATAATAATATTCTTTGATGGAAAAATCGTCCATTCCGAAAAATGCATTCACCAGCATGTCGCTTTTCTCGGTAGGCTTTGCCGTGTAGGTGAGGTTGTAGTCTTGAAAGCCATACTCGGGCTGGACGCTTTCTTCGTTCAGGTCAATCAGGCCCAGCAGCAGATTGACATAGGTGCCTCTGCCCGAAAGATACAGGCTGCTCTTGTCATTGACGGGAGTTTCCAGCGTAGCCTGCGAAGAGAGTATCCCTACGGTTCCGCTTACGGATGTACGCTCTGCCTGCTCCGACTTGCTTGACACACAGACTGTTCCCGACATGATGCTGTTGTCCCTTACCGCCGAAATTTCCACTGCGTCCAGCTCATAGACGGTGTCTTTGGGGAGATAGAGCGTATCAGAAGGCTGGGCCTTGAGCTGGCAGCAGGAAAAGAACAGCAAAAGTGCGAATACGGTTTTTGTCATGAGATATCAGTCCAAACGTTTGCGAACAAAAGGGATGCACCAAGCGGTCTTGATACATCCCCGATAAAGTTTCGTATCTCCGGCGGGAGGTTCATCCCACCAGATACTGAAGATAGTCTTTGTATGCTTCGGTCAAATCTTCTGCGCTGTTGATCAGGTCATTGAAACTGATTTCATCGAAATAGCTTTCGATGCTGAATGACGATTCGTCGGACACGAATGTGATTATCGGTTCGACATCATAATAATTGTATTCAGGATTGTAGGTGTCCTCATACAGATAGCTCTGCATGCTCAGATTGGCGATGACATTGTCGCCGTCTGTATAGTAAAGCTCTGCTGTGTTATATTTGTTATAGGTAGCTGCCACCTTGTCGTTATATTCCTGACTTTCTTGTTCTTCCCATGAAGGATACCGGTTGTCGAGATCTTCCAGCAAGTCAACGAAAGCATTTATGTTGGAGCATGAAGCTTTGATGATTGCCTGGTTGTTGATGTTGACTTCCGCGTTGGCTAGTTCCCATTATTATATGTATAGATTTTTGTGAACTGAGCAGCCGCATACACATCGCTTTTTGCATTGGCGAAACTCATCATTTCTCCCGGGTTGGATCTGCGGCAAATGTTTGCCATCGTCTTTGCCAGATTCACTCCCGACTGGATTGCTTTGTCCCGCTCGATGTCCAGCCCGTCGTCTGCCAGCCTTGCGAAGTTGTCTATGGCGTTGAGCAGCTTTTCATGGTCTGCCGGGTTGATTTTTCCGAGCACTTCCAGTCCGATATTTTCCAGTTTTTCCTTATGTTCATCCGGGGTCAGATTGGTGCCTGAGCTTTGCTTGCCTTCATCGTCTGTACATGCTGTCAGGCAGAAAGATGCCATGCACAGGCAGATAAAAATGAAATACAGTTTTTCATAATTTATTTTCTTTAATGGTTGTTATCTGCAAAGGTAGCCCTTTGGGCCTGTATGCGGTTTGTGGATTCGTAAAATTTAGTGCTTCCTATTTCTTTTCTATTGTCTTATTGTCTGTGTTGCCGGGCAGTGCGGCTGTAAAAAAGAAAGAAGCCGCAAAGACTCATGTTCTTGCGGCTCCTGATGTAGCTTTAATAAAAGGATTTAAGCTTTTACGCCATTGTATTCGTCAGAAACAGTCAGTTTCTTGCGGCCTTTAGCGCGGCGTGCTGCCAAAACTCGACGGCCGTTGGCGGTAGACATTCTTTCACGGAATCCGTGTTTGTTCTTTCTCTTTCTGTTAGAGGGTTGGTAGGTTCTTTTCATCTTTCTATATATTATTATGTTATTATTCCATACGTTCGGGCTGCAAAATTAGTGACTTTTTTTAAATAATCAAAGTGCTAAGTCTTTTTTACTGAAATCTTTTTGCGTTTTTTCTTGATTTAGATTAATTTTGCGCTCGAAATCAGATTCAGACGATTAACACAGTAAATAATATAAAAGATTTCTAGTTATGATTAATGCTCAAGACATTAAAATCGGAACAGCTATCCGTATGGACGGAAAGCTGTATTTCTGCATTGATTTTTTGCATGTAAAGCCGGGAAAGGGAAATACTTTCATGCGCACTAAGTTGAAAGATGTGGTTGACGGATATGTATTGGAACGCCGTTTCAATATCGGTGAAAAGCTGGAAGATGTCCGTGTTGAACGCCGTCCTTACCAGTTCCTTTATAAGGAAGGTGAAGATTATATTTTCATGAATCAGGAAACATTTGAGCAGGTGCCCATCGCACATGACCAGATTGAAGGCGTTGACTTCCTGAAGGAAGAAATGGTGGTTGACGTGGTTTCTGACGCTTCTACTGAAACGATTCTTTATGCAGAGCTTCCGGTGAAAGTTCAGCTGAAGGTTACATACACAGAGCCGGGCTTGAAGGGAGATACTGCAACAAATACAACGAAGCCTGCTACGGTTGAAACCGGAGCTACCGTGCGTGTACCTCTGTTCATTAATACAGACGAAATGATTGAGGTGGATACTCGTGACGGTTCGTATGTGGGCCGTGTGAAAGCTTAAAGGCAGATTCAAATGTCTTTCAAGGGAATGCCATCATCGGATGGCATTCTTTTTTTGTCTTTTTTTGTTCCGTCCGGGCATAAAAAAACAGGCACTCCTTTTCAAGAGTGCCTGTTTTCTTAAAAGGTTTGCTTATTTTTTCTTGTGGTTTGCGTAGCGACTCATGAACTTGTCGACACGTCCTGCAGTGTCTACCAGCTTAGCTTTACCTGTGTAGAACGGATGTGAAGTGCTTGAAATTTCCAGCTTGATCAGCGGATAAGTTTCGCCTTCAAATTCAATAGTGTCTTTTGTGGCGCAAGTGGAGCGTGACAAGAACATGTCACCGTTTGACATGTCTTTAAATACTACCGGACGGTAGTTCTCAGGATGAATGCCTTTTTTCATTTTTGTATATGCTTTTATTGTTATTATTTCCTGGTAACACAAAAAACGTGTGCAATGGTCGTTTTCGGGTTGCAAAGATACTGATTCTTTTTGATTTGGAAAAATTTGCAGCTCTTTTTTTGCTGTTCTCCCTGCAATATGTGACCGTTGTGCGTTTATTGCGCACGCTCCCTGCCGTTTGCTGCTATCCTTCCGTGCTGAAAAGTTCAGTAGAAAGGTATCTTTCTCCGGTGTCCGGAAGCAGGGCGATGATATTCTTTCCTTTGTATTCGTCGCTCTTGGCCAGCTGAAGGGCTGCATAAGCGGCCGCACCGGATGAGATGCCTACCAGAAGACCTTCTGTCTTGGCGAGTTCGCGGGCGGTTTGCATGGCGTCTTCGTTTGTAACCCGTATGATCTTGTCCACAACATCCGGGTTGTAGGTTTTGGGAATGAATCCGGCTCCTATTCCCTGGATCTTGTGCGGTCCGGCTTTCCCTCCCGAGAGTACGGGGGAGCTGTCCGGTTCTACGGCCACGATTTCAATATGCGGGTTGAGTTGCTTGAGGGCTTTCCCGGTTCCGCTTACTGTGCCTCCGGTTCCTACGCCCGCTACAAATACGTTAACCTTTCCGTCCGTGTCTTCCCAGATTTCATGAGCCGTTCCGTGTGCGTGGGCTTCCGGATTGGCCGGGTTCTCGAACTGCTGCAGTGTGATGGCTCCCGGGATGGAATTCCGCAGTTCTTCGGCCTTGCGTATGGCTCCTCCCATTCCTTCACTTCCGGGTGTCAGCACGATTTCGGCTCCCAGTGCCTTTAATAGTTTTCTGCGCTCTATGCTCATGGTTTCGGGCATGGTCAGAATGGTTTTGTATCCTTTTACGGAAGCGATCCACGCAAGTCCTACACCAGTGTTTCCGCTTGTGGGTTCAACGATGACGGCTTCCGGAGTCAGTCTGCCTTGTCTTTCGGCGTCTTCAATCATAGCCAGGGCAATGCGGTCTTTTACGCTTCCTCCGGGGTTGAAAAATTCTACTTTGGCGAACAGCGGTGCTTGCGCTCCGTGTTTTTCCGCCAGCCGGTTAAGTTGTACAATTGGGGTATGTCCGATTAAATCGGTCAGTTTAGAGTAAATTCGTGTCATAATGATAAGAGGATTTGATTTGTATTATATGTCTATGACAACAAAGTTACATTATTTTTTGTTTGCGTGAAATAAAAAAAGAGCCTTTGTGAGGCTCTTTCTGCATCTTTTGGTTGCGGAGGCCTGACTCGAACAGACGACCTTTGGGTTATGAGCCCAACGAGCTACCAACTGCTCCACTCCGCGGTGTTAGGTTCTTTTTCCGTTTCCGGACTTTTGGTTGCGGAGGCCTGACTCGAACAGACGACCTTTGGGTTATGAGCCCAACGAGCTACCAACTGCTCCACTCCGCGATATATACTCTTTCTCAAATCCGCTGCAAAGGTACGGCTTCTTTTCTGAAAAAACAAATTTTTTATGCAATATTTTTTCAATGCTTCTTCATAAACGGTTATGGACACCTGTGCAGGGCGTTTTTTTGACATGAAAAGATACGCTGGAATCGTGGGCTTGTCGGGAAGCAAGCTTCATCCTCAGGCTAAAGATGCATGTCTTCAGGCTGGAGATATGTATCTTTAAGTTGGAGATTTGTATCTTCAGCCTGGAGATGAAGAAATAGCCGGCATGCCGTTCCTTGCTTTACGGAAGCGGAAGGATGCGCTTTCGGGTTTCGCCTTTTTTGCCAATTTGCGGTGTCTATATTTGTGTAATAGAAAGAAAAGCACTAATTTTGCTCACATCAATATCATTATGTGCAATAAACAATGACTGTACAGAGAACGAGAGCCCAATTGGTCGATGTCGCCCGTCAGCTTTTTGCGAAAAAAGGAGTTGAAGAGACGACGATGAACGATATTGCTGTGGCCTCAAAGAAAGGGCGGCGGACTTTGTACACTTATTTCAAAAGCAAGGATCAGATTTATCTGGCTGTCGTAGAGTCGGAGCTTGAAGTGCTTTCCACCAAGATGGAACAGGCCGCCGAAAGGCATACGGCCCCCGACGATAAAATCATGGAACTGATAATGACACATCTCGAGGCCATCAAAATGGTCGTTTACCGTAACGGAACGTTGAAGGCAAGCTTCTTCAGGGATATCTGGAAGGTTGAGGCTGTAAGGAAGGAGTTCGACCATAAAGAAATCCTTCTTTTCCAGAAGGTGCTTCAGGACGGGAAGGATGCCGGTTATTTTGATCTCGACAATGTGGATATCATGGCCGATATCCTGCATTATTGTATAAAAGGTATTGAAGTGCCGTATATCCGCGGGCAAATCGCCGACGATCTGGATGATGAAATCGGGTGGCGCTATGTGTCGAAGATTGTTTTCGGCGCATTGGGCTGCAAGAACAGACGCGACAACTTATAGTTTAATTTTTAATATAAAAAGAAAATGGGATTATTAACTGGAAAAACAGCTATCATTACGGGTGCTGCCCGTGGTATCGGTAAGGCCATTGCCTTGAAGTTTGCTTCTGAAGGAGCCAACATAGCGTTTACAGACTTGGTAATTGATGAAAACGGTCAGAATACAGAAAAGGAAATCGCCGCTTATGGCGTGAAGGTGAAGGGATATGCTTCGAACGCCGCAAGTTTTGAAGAAACCGCCAAGGTTGTGGAGCAGATCCACAGCGACTTCGGCTCGATTGACATTCTGGTGAACAATGCCGGAATCACGAAAGACGGCCTGATGATGCGCATGAGCGAAGGACAATGGGATGCGGTTATTGCCGTAAACCTGAAGTCGGCCTTCAACTTCATCCATGCCTGCACGCCGATCATGATGCGTCAGAGAAGCGGAAACATCATCAATATGGCTTCTGTGGTAGGCGTACACGGCAATGCCGGACAGTGCAACTATTCGGCTTCAAAGGCCGGACTGATTGCGCTGGCAAAATCTATCGCTCAGGAGTTGGGCTCACGCGGCATCCGTGCGAACGCCATCGCTCCGGGATTTATTATCACCGACATGACTGCGCAGCTTTCTGACGAAGTGAAGGCTGAATGGAACAAGCGGATTCCGTTGCGCCGCGGCGGTACGCCGGAAGATGTGGCCAACATCGCATTGTTCCTGGCATCCGACTTGTCTTCTTATGTATCAGGACAGGTTATTCAGGTTGACGGTGGCATGAATATGTAATTTTTGAGAACATTTGTTTGATGTAGGGACGCAGAAACGCAGGGACCGGATCTCTGCGTCTTTGCGTCTTCTGCGTTTATATGCGAAGTATTTATGGAAGTTGTTTACGAAGACAATCATATCATTGTAGTCAACAAGACTGTGTCTGAAATCGTTCAGGGCGATAAGACGGGCGACACGCCGCTCTCTGAAACAGTCAAGCAGTATCTTAAGGAGAAGTATGCCAAGCCCGGCAATGTGTTTCTGGGTGTGGTGCATCGCCTGGACAGGCCGGTGAGCGGACTTGTGATGTTTGCCAAGACGGGAAAGGCGCTGGAGCGGCTGAATGAGATGTTCCGGAAAGGAGAGGTGAAAAAGACCTACTGGGCCATTGTCCGCCAGCGTCCGGAGCTGGAAGAAGCTGAGCTGGTCAATTATCTGGTGCGCAATGAGAAGCAGAACAAGTCGTATGCCTATGACAAGGAAGTGAAGAATGCCAAGAAAGCTGTGCTTCATTATCGTCTGATAGGCTGTTCGCAGAATTATTTCTTGCTGGAAGTTGACCTGAAGACAGGCAGGCATCACCAGATCCGTTGCCAGTTGGCGAAAATGGGCTGTCCCATCAAGGGTGACTTGAAGTATGGTTTTCCCCGTTCGAACCCGGACGGCGGCATATCGCTGCATGCGCGCAGGGTGAGATTTGTGCATCCGGTTTCGAAGGCGCTTATTGATTTGACGGCTCCTCTTCCCGATGACGGGCTTTGGCGGTGCTTCGAAGGGATCGGTCTGGAATGACGAAAGGAGAAGGCTTCACAGCGTTCTCCTCTCTTTAACACATAGGCATCTTCATTTATAAGAGATTATAGCTTAAAGCTTAAATTCTCTCAATTCTTAAATGGGGTTGGGTTTAAAATCTAGTTCTAATCTTTTTTGTGTACTGTTTTGTTTTTAATTTCCGTATATATGATTTAATGCAATCTCCGTGCCAAAGCGTACCATCCTTTTGCTTTATTTGGCAACGGATATCTTATTTTCTATTTATCATCTTGTTATTCAACTTGTAATTGTTTTCTTTATTTAGTAATAACAAACGAAGTGTCCGAATTGTTTGCACTGGCATGGTCGTTTTTTTGTGGATAATTTGTGGAATCCTCGATTGGCTGTTGTGGAAATATTCCACACTTTATTGTGGAATGTTATACAGTTTCAGCTTGTTGTATAATGTCTTCCGGTCAATGCCCAGAAGTATGGCCGCTTTGCTCTTGTTGTTGTTGGTGTGCTGGAGTGCCTGAAGAATCCGTTGCTTTTCATGTTCTTCGTTGTGAAGAAGAAGCGGTTCGTCGGCACATGCAGGAATATCTGCCAGGCCTGCATTGTTAAAATCTTCTCCCAAATCCCTCGGTGAGATGAATTCGCCTTGTGCCACGAGGGTCGCTCGCTTTACCGTGTTCTTCAGCTGTCGCAGGTTTCCCGGCCATGGGTAGTTCTGCAATGCCTCGCAAGCTTCCTGGTCGAACCCGATGAGGTTTCGGTCAAGCTCTTTGTTGGCTTGGTCGAGGAAGAAATTGGCGAATAGCAGAATGTCGTCTTTCCGTTCTTTCAGCGAAGGCATGTACAATGTGAACTCGTTGATGCGATGGTATAAGTCTTCGCGGAAGTTTCCTTTGGCGATGGCTTCTTTCAGGTTTTCGTTGGTTGCGCTGATAAGCCGCACGTCTACTTCAATCTCCTTGCTGGAACCGATGCGCCGGATACGTCTTTCTTGAAGAGCACGCAGCAGCTGTACCTGCACTTCATAGCTCAGGTTTCCTATTTCGTCCAGAAAAAGTGTTCCTCCGTTTGCCTCTTCAAACGCCCCGACCTTATCGTTGAAAGCTCCGGTAAAAGAACCTTTGACGTGTCCGAAAAACTCTGATGCTGCCAGGTCTTTGGGAATCGATCCGCAGTCGATGGCAATGAAAGGCTTGCCGGCACGCTTGCTGAGCCTGTGAATGCGATGTGCCACATACTCTTTGCCTGTGCCGCTTGCACCGTTTATCAGCACTGACATCTGTGTGGGTGCTACCAGATTGACGTAGTTATATAATTGGTGCGCAGCCTCGCTTTCTCCTTCCAGAAAGTTCTGTTGGGAGATTCCAGCCTCTTCTTCTTCGGCTGAGGCATGTTCTGTATTGATTGCCTCTTTTATTTTCTTCAGGAGTTCATCCGGCTGTACAGGCTTGGAGATATAGTCGGTTGCTCCTTCCTTTATGGCTTTCACTGCGCTTTGAATTTCGGCATACCCGGTCATGATGATGAACGGAACCTGGTTGCTTTGTTCGCGCAGCCATGACAGCAGCGTCATCCCGTCCTTGTCCGGAAGCCGCAGATCGGAAAGTATAAGGTCGAAGGGCTGTTCTGCAAGCAGTTTGCGGGCACGCGCCTGCGTGCTTGCAGTTTCTACTTCAAACCCCTTCTTTTTAAGCCATGTCTTCAGCATGGTCGAAAAAGTCAGATCGTCTTCCACAATCAATAAAGATGAAGCCATATATGTGTCAGTTGTTTGTGGTTACAAAGATAGCGATTTTTCTTTTCAATCAATCTGTCCTGTTGCATTTTCAGCTTTGTTCAGCGCGTTTTGCGCCTGTTCGATGACGAGATGCACGGCTTTGTCCGCTTCGGGCGTGTATTTTGTTTCCCCCCGTTTGCGCTCGAGCCACTGCAATGCCGGGACCGCTTCTTTCGCTTCGATCATGATGAATGTAGGCAGCATCTTGTGTGCGATGGCGCATGCTTGTTCCATGTTTTCTTCTTTTGCGGCCTGAGCCAGTTTCTGGATACTTTGTTCCGTTTCATTGATAAATGTGCTCATGATTTCAAGTGCGGCTTCCGGGTCGTCCTCTGAGAATGCAGTGAGCGGAGCAAAATTGAATTCATTTTTTCCGGCAGATGTTTGGAAATGTTCCGGGCAGGGGGAGGCGTTGTCTGCCGTTTCGTCTTTTGGGAGCGTCTTTTTCAATGTCAGCATCAGGTCTTGCCGGCTGAATGGCTTTTGAAGCATTCCTGCAAAGCCTTTTGCCTGAAAGTCGGATTCATTCATGTCCCCTCGGGCGGTGATGGCAATGACTGGAATCGTTTTCGCTTGCGCAACATTTAAGTTTCTGATGCGTTGCAGCAGTTCAATGCCGTTCATTGCCGGCATCTGCAGGTCGGTGAAAACCAGATCGAACTGCTCTGACAGCAGCAGGCTGAACACTTCTTCCGGCTGTTCGCAGCAGCGTATGTCGGGGCTGCTTCCTTGGTGGTTGTCAAGGATACTTGTCAGCATGGCTTCTGTCAGGTTCATCTGTATGCGGTCGTCGTCTATGAGGAGAATGTGCAGTTGTTTCTTATGGATGTTTTCTTGTCGGGAGTCTGTTTTTTCGGCCGCGTCATGCGTTTCGGTTTGCCGCATCGGTATCTCAACCCGGAAGGTGCTGCCTTTTCCGGGGGCACTGCTGACTGATATTTCTCCTCCGAGCAGCTCTGTCAGTTTGCGTGTGATGGAGAGCCCTAATCCGAACCCTTCCTGTCCTTGTGCGCTGCGCAGCCGGGTAAATTCCTGAAAGATGCGCTGCTGTTCCTGTTCCGTCATTCCGCATCCTGTATCAGTGACGCTGAATGTGAACACCTCTTTGCTGTAGTCAGCGTTGAGGGTGATTTCTCCCGTTGCCGTGAATTTCAAGGCATTAGAAAGCAGGTTTTCCGCTATCTGGCGGATGCGGAACGGATCCCCTTCCAGGGTGAGCGAAGGGTTGAATCTTATATTCAGGTTAAGTTTCAGGCCCTTTTTCTCGGCGAGAAGCAGGAAGCCGTTATGAATGTGCGCAAACAGTTCGTTCGGGTTGAATGCGATGCGCTGTACATCCATTTTGCCCGCTTCCAGCCGGTGATAGTCGAGCAGTGAAGTCACCAGGTCCAGCAGATGTTTGGCCGAACTCTTCATGTTGTTCAGGTAAAAAAGCTGTCTTTTGTCTTTGACGAGGCGCACCAGCAGATCAATGTAACCGATGATTGACCCTGCCGGAGCCTTGATATCGTGCGTAATGGTAAGCATCAGCTTTTCGCGCGCGACAAGCAGGTTCTCAGCGTAAAGCTTGGCTTTTTCCAGTTCTTTCCGGTAATGGTTCCCCCGGGCGATGTCTTTAGCGATTACGATAGAGAATATGAGTACCATGGCGATGGCTGCGATGGCTATGTTTGCCATGGTGCGTGCCGCTTTCTGCCGGATTTCCCTTTCTTGTGTCAGGCGCGCTTTGTAGGCAGTCTGCTCGTCAGTTTCAATGTTTTCCAGCAACTGGTTTACCCGCTGGCTCAGGTTGTTTCCGGCCATTCGCAGGCGTTCGAGGCGCGCGTTCAGCATGCGTGTCTGCTTTTGTTTTGTCTGGAACACTTTATGCTGGATTCCTGCCAGCATGTTCGTGATTGTGTCTACCGGGCTGTATACTTCGTTGAGCGTATCGGTGTATTCTTCTTGTATGACGTTGTTGACCAGTGTCGAATCTTCTTTGGGAGCAAACACGTCGGCCAGTCTTTTGAAAAAACCCTTCTTCTTGTGCCGGATTGTATATGAGTTGTGATGCGTCACAACCTTCCTGCGTATGTGCGGGGCGTTGAGAAGGGAATCCTGCGAGGCGATCAGGCTGTCGAGCTCCTGCTGGTAGAGGGCATCGGTGGGGTTGTCCTGCATGGCTTCGATAACGGCAAACATGTTCCACTGCTTGCTTTTCAGCAGCGTGCGCACCGTATCCAGGCGTGCCAGCTGGATCGTGTCGGTGAGCATAGCCTCCAGCGAGTCGATCGAGGCGTTGACCTCTTTCATCTTTTTTATATAGTTGGAGTATTCTCCCAGTTTGCCGATGCGCAATGTTTGTCCGGTTATCTCCGCATCATACAGCTTGCTGATGATGCGGTGTGTGATGTGCCTCCGGTTATTGATATTTTCTTCCACTCCGGTCGGTTCAGCCAGCAGGCTCATCTGCTGGAATGTATATACAATGGCTCCGAACAGCAGGCCGATCAGAACAATATATCCGACGATGATTTTAGTGGAAGTGGAGAACATGGCTATATCATTTTTCTTGTTTTATACCGGAAGCGGAGATAATACATGATGCCGGCGCTGGTCAGTCCGAAAGGAAATGCCGCCCATATGCCTGTTACTCCCCAATTGAAGACGAAGCCGAACAGATAGCCTGCCGGAAGGGATATGAGGAAATAGGCGATAAAGGAGAAAAGCATGATCAGCCGGACGTCTGCTATTCCCCGGAGCGCATTGGCGAAATTTATCTGCAGTCCGTCGCCGAACTGGTAAAGGAGGAAGGGAACGATGGTTTGCGCTACCATCAGGCTGACCGCTTCGTTGTCGGTGAACCATCCGCCGATATGGTGGCGGAGCAAGAAGATGGGAACGGAAGTGCAGACGACCATCATCAGGATCAGGTGAAAGCCGACATTGGCTGTCCGGCACACATTTTCTATATCCTTCTGCCCGTAGAAGTTGCTTATGCGGACCGAAACGGCGGCTCCCATGCCATAATAAATCATGAAGCAGATCTGCGATACGGCAATCATGATCTGGTACGAGGCCAGCGCAGTGCTTCCCAGCCATCCTATCATGATGGCGCTGAGGCTGAACGAAGCCGTTTCCATCCCCATTTGTCCGGCGATGGGCCATCCCAGGCGGTTGAGCAGGCTGAAATCTTTTTTGTTGATGCGTCCTGTGCGAAAACCTTGGCGGAATATCCTGTAGCGTGAAGTGCCGAAGAAAAGCATCAGGTAAACGATAACCATGAGTATGCGGGACACAAGTGTGGAGATTCCGGCTCCGGTCAGTCCCAGTTCCGGAAAGCCGAGCTTTCCGTAGATAAGGATGTAGTTGCCTATGATGTTGAGCAGGTTTCCGCCAAGCAGAATCCACATGGATACTTTTGTGTCGGTAATGCCGTCGGAGAACTGTTTGAATGCATTGAACCAGAGTACAAAAGGCAGGGAGGCGAGGAGCACCAGAAAATAAGGCCTCATGAAAGGGAGCAGCTCTTCCGGCTGTCCGAGATTGGCCAGGTTGAAATAAAGGGCAGCCATGGCCAGGCAGACGATGACAGCAAGCAAAGTGTTGGCTGCCAGGCTGTTCTTCAGTGCTCGTCCCACTCCGTCAATCCGCTTCTGCCCGAACAGGCTTCCCACAACCGGAGTCAGTCCGTAAGAAAAGCCGGTGCAGAAAATGATGGCCAGATTGAACATGTTGTTGACAAAGCTTGCTGCGGCAAGCCCTTCCGTGCTGTGGTGTCCGATCATCAGCGTATCGGCAAATCCCAGCACAATCACTCCGATCTGTCCGATGATGATGGGCAAACCCAGTTTGAGCAATGAGCAATAGTGGTTGAGTTTCATTCGGCTGCTTTATAATAAAGGACAGAACAGTTTTCAGCGACGAAGCATCGGGACGCCACATGCTGTATCTGCGATGCGGTGACCGAACGGTATTTTTTCACTTCGTCATTTATGTCTTCGGCTTTCCCGATCAGTTCGAAAAAAGCCAGATTGTTGGCCACGTTCAGATAGTTCATGTTGCTGAATATCTGTTCGCTTTCGTAGCGGTTTTTCACCTTCTCGAGTTCATGGTCGTCTACCGGAACGGTTTTCATCCGTTCAAGTTCCTCCCAGATAGCTTGTTCGGCTTGTTCCAGCGTGATTCCCTGTGCCGGTTTTCCGGTAATTTGCAGCAGGCCGTCGTCTATGCTTCCGGAGATGTAGGCGTCTATTCCGGTGAACAGTTTCTGCTCCTGGATCAGCGAGCGTACAAACCGCGATGAGCGTCCGTTGGACAGCACATCGGTGATCATGTCGTATGCGTAGTAGTCCGGATGCTTGCGGTTGCACATGTGGAACGCCATGTAGATGGCGTTTACCGGGACTTTCCGTTCTACCGTTTTTCTGCGGATTGCCGTCTGCTTCTCTTCTTTGGGAAGTTGGCGGGCCGGGATATCGCGTTTCGGTATGGGGCCGAACCATTTTTCCGCCAGCTGCAAGGTCTTTTCGAACGAGATATGCCCCGTTACGGCCAGAATGGCATTGTTCGGTGCATAATAATGATAGAAGAACTCCCTCACTTCATCAAGCGTGGCATTTGCAATGTGGTTGATTTCCTTCCCGATGGTGGGCCAGCGGTAGGGGTGCTGCTTGTATGCCAGTTCTCTCATCAGATGCGAAACATCTCCATACGGCTGGTTGAGGTTGCGCTGCTTGAACTCTTCGATGACTACCTGTCGCTGCACGTCCAGACTTTTGGGATTGAAGTCGAGGCTGAGCATGCGGTCGCTCTCCAGCCAGAATCCGGTTTCCACATTCTGGTGCGGGAGCGTGATGTAGTAGTTGGTAATGTCGTTGTTGGTCCATGCGTTGTTCTCTCCTCCTGCGTTCTGTACCGGCGTGTCATAGTCGGGCACATTGATTGAACCGCCGAACATGAGGTGCTCGAACAGGTGTGCGAATCCCGTATGTTCGGGGTCTTCATCGCGCGCTCCTACATTGTACAGCAGGTTCAGCGCTACCATCTGGGTTGATTTGTCCTCGTGGTGTACGATGCGCAGTCCGTTATCCAGCGTATGATGGTTTACTTCTATCATTTTTATTCCGTTCCTCTACAATATTATTCCTCTACCGTTGCCTTCAGAATGCGGATGTTTTCTTCCGGACGGTCTTTCCGGTTTGTTTTCACCTTCTGGATGCGGTCGATTACATCCATTCCATCTACAACTTCACCGAATACGGTATATTCGCCGTCCAGGTGCGGCGCACCTCCGACTGTCGTATAAGCCTGAATCTGTTCGGGAGTGAATCTTACGGGTTCTTCCTTTTCCATAACCTTGTATGCTTCTTCCTCCAGCTTGTTCTGCAGTTCCATCAGTCCGTCGTTGTCGCCGGCGCGGCGCATCTTGTAGATTTCCTTGATGTGTTTTTGAGCCAGTGAGTTGAAGATGTTTGTCAGCCGTGCGTCTTTCATGCGTTGCTCCACGTCCAGCAGCTGCTCTTCGTTGAACACCTGCCCCGTCACGATATAGAACTGGCATCCGGACGATTCTTTCTTCGGGTTCACTTCGTCCCCCTTGCGTGCGGCCGCCAAAGCTCCCTTCTTGTGAATGAACTTCGGATTGAATTCGGCCGGGATGGTATAGCCTACGTCGCCGCTTCCCAATGATGCGGTGTCCGAGGCCGTTTTGCTTTCCGGATCTCCTGCCTGTATCATGAAGTTTTTGATGACGCGGTGGAAAAGCGTATTGTCGTACATGCCCTCTTTCACCAGCTTGATGAAATTGTCGCGGTGTCTGGGCGTTTCGTCATACAGCTTTACGGTGATATTTCCCATTGTGGTTTCCAGACGTACAGTAGTTTCTTCCATATTGTTTTTCTTTTTGTGGCCGGAGCATGCCATAAGTCCGCATGTCATGGCCAGCGTTAATAGAATAAATAGTTTTCTCATGTTCGGGGCGATTGATTTTGCAAAGGTATAAAAAAGGTGGAGATGGGGAAAATTTCCTGATGTGGAAAAAATGTGCCGGATGATGTTTGTTCCGATTCTTTTTGAGTCACTCGCAGCATTTGCACGGTTTGTGCGCCTGTCTTTTTATCTGTTCTTCCGCATCTTTTTGGTCTTTTGCCGCTTGCTTTCTGTAAACCGTATTGTGGTTTATATGTTCCGCATTATGGTTTGTGTGTTCCACACTGTGGAATATAAAAACCGCATTGTGGAATTGGGATTGTTGCAGGATAAATCAGATCTTCTTATGGGAACGAATGGCGTTGATGCAAAAAACGCAGAAACATGGAGAAGTTTTTTGCTCTCTTTGTTCCTGCGTTTCATCGCATTTACAGCTTATAGTCCCATTGCTCCAGGGCAAACGACCAGTTCTTTTCAACCAGTTCCACCGTTTCGGGCTTGTACTGGTATTTGTTTTTCTTGTAGCCTTTCTTCTTGTTTACATAGGCTTCGATGTCGGCCCGGGCTTCCTCGAAACCGGGGATCGAGAGTTTCCGGTAGATTTCCTGTGTCAGGTCGAAGGCGTCTTTTTCATAATCCTCAAAGCGGACTTCCACCAGATTGCCTTCGGGGATGAACTTCTTGTCGGCTTCGTATTTATGGTATAGCTTTGCATAGACCGACAGGATGTTGTCTTGCAGCTCCTGCGCGCTGATTTCCTGAAGCTGGAGCGGCTTGATGGTGTTTGTGAAGAAGCTCCGCGTTGACTCGAACACGGTGTAGGGATTGCGCATCAGGTAAATGAACTTTGCGTTCGGGAACATCTTTACCAGCTCTTTCACGCGTCCGGTATGCGGCGGGTTCTTGCTTAGGAACTGGGTGCCGCGGGTGTTCCGCAAAGATATTTTGATGAGTTTGGTGAACACTTCCTCAAACACCTTCAGTTCGGCATCCGAAATGTCGTCGAAAAGCAAGTATTTGTCAGCGTATTCCTGCATGTGTTTGGGAAGGAACCAGAAGTTGTAGTACGTGTACGGCATCATGTTGCAGAGCGCGAACTCTTCTTCTTGAGGCAGATCTACAGCCAGTTCCATGTTGTCGGTGGGGCGCTTGTCCGGCATCAGCCAGCTCATGTTCTTTTTAAAGAACGGCTGCCCCCACATCATCAGATGCGGGAATACGGTCTGGTAAGTCGTGTTGTAGCCGAAATGCTTGTCGCACGAAAACACGTTGTGCATGAATGTTGTTCCGCTCCGCCAGTGTCCCAGGATAAACACCGGGTCGTGTTCGAGCGGTTTGTCGGCCAGCAGCTTTTCATATTTCTTGTCCTGCAATGGCTTCAAGACGGAAAGCAGGCGGCATACCGCTTTGGTCAGGCGGAATTTTCCTTTGTATGCCGGGTCAATCGTGCGTCCTTTGGTGATTTCGTTGAATGTTTTCCAGTCGGCTCCGACTAGTGTATTCACCGGCAGTTTGCTGAATTCTAGTAATCCCATGTCGTTCAGTTGATGGTTAGCAGCGAAGACTGGAATAACGAATCTCCGCTATTAACTGTTGATTTTTTAATTGTTTATTTTTTGATTTCGATGGTGTATCCCTGTCGTCCCAGATCTTTCACGGCTGTTTCTATCGCTTCGTAATGTTCCGGACCGATACCCAGGCGCGGAAGGTCGAGCACCGGCACTTCCATGGTTGTATGCATGTCCTTGTCTTCTACCTTGCTGATGATCATGCCGGCTGCGCTTGTGTTGTTCGTAATCGGGTCGATGAGGATGAAAGCGCCCGTGGCCTTGTTTTCCGTATACGGGTCGAAGAACAGTTCTTTCGATGAAGTCAGCACAACGTGTGCGATCTGGTTGAGTTGCAGAGGCACGTCTTCTTTTTTGAGCTTTCCGTTTTCCACGCTCAGGTGGTCCATCGTGTTCACATCCACTTTATATTTGATAGAGTCTATGCGTGTGCGGCTCATATTGGTTGTCTGTTTCAGAAAGAAGGACTTTTCCATGTCCATTTTTTCTTCGTCCATCCATACGAGCATGGCCTCAAAGTTTCGTCCTACCATCGGCATGTTGTCCGGATGAACCAGCATGTCGCCTCGCGACACGTCAATTTCGTCCTCCAGAGTAAGTGTGACAGACATCGGCGGATAAGCGTAGTCGCATTCTCCGTCGGGCGAGTAGATGGCTTTCACGTGGGTTTTCTTTCCGGAAGGAAGTGCCACCACTTCATCTCCCTTGCGTACGATTCCCGAAGCTACCTTTGATGAGAATCCGCGGAAGTCGAGGTTCGGACGCAGTACATACTGCACCGGATAGCGGAAGTCTGTCAGGTTGTGGTCGTTTCCGATGTGTACGGTTTCGAGGAATTCCAGCAGCGAAGGGCCTTCGTACCAGGGTGTACGTTCAGATTTCTCTACCACATTGTCGCCGTCAAGCGCCGACAGAGGGATGCAAGTGACGTCGGGCACTCCCAATGGCGCGATGAAAGCCTTGTAGTCGGCTACAATATTGTCGAATACTTCCTTTGAGAAGTCCACCAGGTCCATCTTGTTGACTGCCAGCACCACATGTTTGATTCCCAGCAGAGAAACCAGGTATGTGTGCCGGCGGGTCTGGGTGATGACACCGGCGCGCGCATCTACCAGAATGATAGCCAGATTGGCGGTAGACCCTCCGGTAATCATGTTGCGTGTATACTGTTCGTGTCCCGGAGTGTCGGCAATGATGAACTTGCGGTTGTTGGTCGAGAAGTAGCGGTAAGCCACATCGATGGTGATTCCCTGTTCGCGTTCAGCCTTCAGTCCGTCGAGCAGCAGTGCGTAGTCGATATGCTCTCCGGCGTTTCCCACGCGTTTGCTGTCGCGTTCCAAAGCGTCGAGCTGGTCTTCATAAATTTTTTTGCTGTCGAAAAGCAGGCGGCCGATAAGGGTCGATTTGCCGTCGTCTACAGATCCGGCAGTCAGAAAGCGGAGCAAGTCCTTTTGCTCGTCTTTTTTCAGAAACTCCTCGATAGACATTTTACCTCTTGTTTCGCCTTCCATCGGGTTTCCTGATTTGGTCTTATCTAATTCTTCCATCATTTTTTCAATTAATAGTTAACTGTTGATAATTAAGAACGTATCGGCAGGCTGCTGCCCGTCATTCATCCTTGATTATTCATTGCTTGTCAGAAGTATCCTTCACGCTTCTTTTCTTCCATGCTGGCATCCTGGTCAAAGTCGATGACACGTGTTGTGCGTTCGCTCTTGGTGGTTGTCATCATCTCTTCCACGATTTTTTCGATTGTATCGGCTTCGCTTTCGATCGCTCCGGTCAGCGGCCAGCACCCGAGAGTGCGGAAACGGATCTTCTTCATTTCAATTTTGTCGCGGTACTTTTCCGGCAGACGGTCATCGTCGGGCATGATGAGTTGCCCGTCGATGTTTACGGTAGGCCGTTCCTTTGCAAAATACAGCGGTACAATCGGAATATTTTCCAGACGGATGTATTGCCATACATCCAGTTCTGTCCAGTTGCTCAGCGGGAACACGCGGATGCTTTCACCCTTGCGGATGCGCGTGTTGTACAAGTCCCACAGCTCCGGACGCTGGTTTTTCGGATCCCACTGGTGGAACTCGTTGCGGAACGAGAATATGCGTTCCTTGGCGCGTGACTTCTCTTCATCGCGTCGTGCGCCTCCGAAGGCCGCGTCAAACTTGTATTTGTCGAGTGCGTGCAGCAAGGCTTGTGTTTTCATCAGGTCTGTATGCACCTTGCTTCCGTGGGTAAACGGACCTACTCCGGCACGGAACGCTTCCATGTTGCTTTCCACAATCAGTTTCCATCCATGCTCCCTGGCATATTCGTCGCGGAACTTCAGCATTTCCTTGAATTTCCATTTCGAGTCGATATGCATCAGCGGAAACGGAGCTTTTCCCGGGGCAAATGCTTTTTCGGCCAGACGCACCATTACGGAAGAGTCTTTTCCGATGCTGTAGAGCATTACCGGGTTTTCAAAAGAGGCGGCCACTTCACGTATGATGTGGATAGACTCGGCTTCGAGTTCTTTCAAGTGGCTCAGGTTATATTCTTCTTGCATAATTGTATAGTTATATTTTAGTTACTTTCGGTAATATCAGTTCCAGGAGCCGGCCGACAGATTCTTCGATTGACAGTTTCGATGTGTCAAGCGAGAGAGCCGGGTGAAGCGGGGCTTCGAACGGTGCGGACACTCCTGTGAAATTCTTGATCTCTCCTTTGCGTGCCTTGGCATACAGGCCCTTTACGTCGCGCCGTTCGCATTCTTCGATCGGTGTGCTTACATAAATCTCTACGAAATCGTCTTTTCCGATGATGTCGGCCGCCATTTCACGCAAATCGTTGTTCGGGCTGATGAATGCGGCGATTGTAATGATGCCCGTATCAACGAACAGCTTTCCAACTTCCGCTATGCGCCGTATGTTTTCCGTGCGGTCTTCGGCCGAGAATCCCAGATTGTTGTTGATTCCGCTTCGGATGTTGTCGCCGTCAAGGATGCGGCAGAGCAAGTGCCGTTTTTGAAGTTCACGTTCCAGCGCAATGGCGATGGTGCTTTTTCCCGAACCGCTCAGTCCGGTAAACCAGATCATCAGTCCATGCTGTCCGAGCAGGTTTTCCTTGTCGGAACGGGTCAGCATCTTGTCGAATATAGGATAGATATGTTCCATAATCTTTTTGTTTTTGTTAAGCCGGTACAAACGGCCAGATTAAAGGGATGAGTGAAACGGATATTATCATGACAATCAGGTCCATAGGAATACCGATTCTCATGAAATCCGTAAACTTATAGTTTCCGGCGCCTTGCACGATCAGGTTGGTCTGGTAGCCGATTGGAGTGGCGAACCCGGCTGATGCGGCTATGCAGATCGCGATAAAGAACGGCATCGGGTCTACTCCGAATTTCTGGGCTGTTTCCAGAGCCAGCGGGAAAGCAAGTGCGGCCGCTGCGTTATTGGTGATAAGTTCCGTGATAACCAGCGTGACAAAATAGAGCAAGGCCAGCGCTCCCCATGCTCCCAGCGAGCCGGCCACGTTTTTGATGAAGTTTGCAATCAGAGCGGCAAGTCCGGATTCTTCCATCGCCGCACTGATGGCAAAAGCGCAGGCGATTGTAATCAGAATGTCCCAGCTGATGTATTTGGTGTATTTTTTCGGAGGGAACATCTTGAGCCACGCCATGACAACCGCAGTGACGGCTGCAAAGAAAAACATGTCCATCTTTACGTTGGGAAAGCGTTCCTGAATGGCCGGAAGCTCGCCGATTGTAGCTCCGATGATCATGATGAGAAGCAGGGCCAGTGCAGTCCATTTCTTCCAGGACGGTACGGGGCGGGTAGGAATTTCCTTGCCGTTGGTCATCATCAAGAACACAGACGAGTCGCCCCAGGTCTTGGTGAAGTCATCATCGGCCAGCAAGACCAGCGTATCGCCTTGCTGCAGCCTTACTTCTCCCAAATTTTCGGTGATGATCTGTCCTCCCTGGCGTATTTCCTTGATTTCAGCTCCGTATTTTCTTTTGAAGTCGAAGTTCTTCAGTTTTCGTTTCAGTCCCGGAAAGCGGGATGCCAGCACCACCTCCACGATGTGCTGTCCTTTTTCTACGGCTGCGTCTGCCTCTTCTTCCTCGAAGTTGTCGGGCCTTTCGGCAGGAAGCAGCTTCTTTGATGTCAGAATGATGAAAAGCAGTCCCACAACCGTGATGGGAATGCCAATGAAAGCCAAGTCAAACATCTTCAGTCCTCCAAGTCCCTTGTCGATCATCATTCCGTGTACAACCAGGTTCGTTGATGTGCCGATGAGCGTACACAAGCCTCCCAGGATGGTTGCATACGAGAGGGGAATCAGGAATTTCGTGCACGACAGGCCGATTTTCTTCGCCCAGTTTTTCACTATCGGAGCGAATATCACCACCACCGGCGTATTGTTCAGGAAAGCAGAGAATGCGCTCACTATGGGAAGAAGGCGGAGCTGGGCCTTAGTCACTGTCGTTTCCTTTTCGGGAAGGAGTTTCTTTACGATGGTGCTCAACGCGCCGCTCTGCCTTACGCCCTCGCTTACGAGAAACAGAAGGGCTACGGTTATCATTCCGCGGTTGCTGAATCCTGCTACCATCTGTTTGGGCGTAATAATTCCTGCTGCCATGAATACGACAACCAACGACAGCAGTACGATGCCCGGACGCATCTTGTCTAGGATAAGTGCTGTCAGCATTCCGATCAGTCCGAGCAGTACAAATATTATTTCAAAATTCATATTCTTTTATCAGATAGTTTATCGTTCGTCTGAATCTGTGCGGCGTTCCGTTGCGGGCAGCACGATGAACCATGGATTCAGCAGGTCTTCTTTGTTGTATTGGAGCGGCTTGTCGCTTCCGGCATTGTAGACTTCACCTCCTGCCGCGCGTACGATGGCATGTCCTGCCGCTGTGTCCCATTCCATTGTCGGGGCAAACCGCGGATAAGCGTCAGCCTTTCCTTCGGCTACCAGGCACAGCTTTAGTGAGCTGCCGCTCGAAACGGTTTCCACTTTTTCGTGCTTTTTGCTCATCTCGTCGATGTAGGCCTGCGTTTCCGGCGTGAGATGCGAGCGCGATGCCACGATGACAAAGTTGTCGTGTCTGTTTCCCGGTTCCGGCAGACGCCGGCAGTCTGCTATCAGGCTGTCGATGGTTGTCCCTTCTTTCAGTTCCTGGATATCTTCGGCCTTGTACGCTCCCCATTCCGTGTCCGCAAAATACAATTGCCGTTTTACGGGTACATAGATTACTCCTGCTTCGGGGCTTCCGTTTTTGACATAAGCGATGTTCACGGTAAATTCTCCGTTTCGTTTGATGAACTCTTTGGTTCCGTCCAGCGGGTCGACCACCCACAATTCATTCCACCTCATCCGTTCTTCCTGAGGCATCTTTTTCCCTTCCTCGCTCAATACTGGGTAGGGAGTGTCGGCCAGCATACTCGCAATCACTGCGTGTGACTTGCGGTCGGCGACGGTCAGCGGTGAGTTGTCTGCCTTCTTTTCTATTTCAAAATCAGCGTTCGGATCAGTGTAAACCCTCATGATTTCCGCCCCGGCTTTCAGGGCAGCCTGAATGGCAACGTATAAAATATTTTTATCCATAATACATAAATTGCTGTAAAATAACAGCTTTTTTAAAGATGGGATATAGCTTAAAAGTCGTTTTTTTTGTTCAAGTCTTTCTCCTATAACTTATTTTAAGGATTTGGCTCCGTTTTTGCGTTCTTGTCCGCGTTTTCATGTGCGTGCGAGTGCTTCCATATCCGCCACATATAAAAGGCGCAGTGGGCAAAGGCGAACACGAATGAAACGGTGAGCAATGTCTTGTCTTCCTGCCATCCCACGGTTTGCTGGTGCCACAGTCCTGTGATGACGCTCAGTACCGACAGAACCAGCCCGAGCACGTTCAGCACGATGTCGCCCTGCCGGTGAGCTTTCCCATGTTCAAGCTTGCTGTGCCTGATGCCGTAGCATGCGTATACGTCCAGTCCCACAAGCATCCACAAGACGAGTCGGATCCACGTGTCGGCGGGCAGGAAGCACATCATGCAGAGGCAGGTGAGTATGCCCATAATCGGGACGAAAGGCACGAGAGGTGTCTTGAAAGCCCGGTGGATGTCGGGCATGGTTTTGCGTACCACCAGAATGGCGGCGCACACCAGGGTGAAAGCCAGCAAGGTGCCGATGCTTGTCATTTCTCCGGCCACTTCTGCCGGAACAAACCCGGCGAGCAGGCTGACCAGCACCATGAAAAGGCAGTTGCTGTGGACGGGCGTGCGGTATTTTTCGTTGATTCTTGAGAAGAAAGGCGGAAGCAGTCCGTCGCGGCTCATGCTCAGGAATACCCGGCTTTGGCCGAGCAGGGTGACCATGATTACCGAACAGTAGCCGAAAAGGATGGCAAGTATGATTGCCTTGTTCAGCCACGGATAGACGGGCTGGACAACGCCGGCTGCATCCGGATAGCCCATCTTCTCGATAGCTACGGCAACCGGAGCGATTCCCACCTGGCCTTCAAACTCCGTATAATGCGCCACGCCGGTCATCACATGGGCGAAAAGTGTATATAATATGGTGCAGATGAGCAGCGATACCAGAATCCCGATCGGCATGTCGCGTTTCGGGTTTTTGGTTTCTTGTGCTGCGGTGCTCACCGCGTCAAATCCCAGAAAGGCGAAAAAGACAATGGCTGCACCTCTGAGTATGCCTGAGATGCCGAACTCTCCCAGCTTTCCTGTGTTCTCGGGAATGTATGGGATATAGTTGTCGGTTTGTATGAATTTCCATCCCAATATCACGAAAATCAGGATGACGGCTATTTTCAGGAACACGATGAGGCCGTTAAAGAACGAGCTTCCCGCCGTTCCTCTCATCAGAATGATGCTCATCAGCACAACGATGACCATGGCGGGGATGTTGATGATGCCTCCGTCCCACGGACAAGCTGTCAGGGCGTGAGGGAATTCGATGCCGATGCCCTGGCAGAACACCGTAAGGTACCGGCTCCAACTGATGCTTACTGTAGTTGCCGCAACGGTATATTCCAGCACAAGATCCCATCCGATAATCCATGCGATAAGTTCGCCCATCGTGGCATACGAATACGTATAGGCACTTCCGGCCACGGGAATCATGGAGGCGAACTCGGCATAGCACAGTCCGGCAAAGCAGCAGCCGATGGCCGCTATGATGAATGACAGGGTGATGGCAGGGCCTGAATAGCTTGCCGCAACGGTTCCGGTGATGGAAAACAGTCCGGCTCCGATGATTACTCCTACTCCCAAGGCTACCAGGCTGACAGGTCCGAGCACTCTTTTCAACGTTTTCGACCCGGTTTCGGCAGCTTCATCTTGCAGTGACTCTATGCTTTTTCGAATGAATAATCCCATTTTTTCGGTTGTATTTTGCGTTTTTTTGAATAGAACAGGCTGCAAAGATAGTGTATTCTTCTGAATATCCGCACTTTCTGAAGAGGGTTTTCCGAGTATAAAACTCCGGATGTGCGGTTCGGATTCTTTATCTCCAGCCTGGAGATATACATCTCCAGTTTAGAGATGCATGTCTTTAGGCTGGGGATATATGTCTTTAACCTGAAGGTCAAGATTTCGGCAGTCCGCCTTTGCCTTTATACGGAAGGGGGGCGGAAAGTTGGGGCGAATCAGAGCATGTGCTGTTTGTCCAGTTCTTCTGCCACGAGTTCCAGTTCGGCATACCAGTCTTTGCCGAATTTGCGTATCAACGGCTCTTTCAGAAACTTGTAGATGGGCAGGTTTTCTTTTTTTCCGAGCAGCACGGCTGCCTTGCATACATCCCATCGGTGGTAGTTGACGGCTTTGAACGGGCCGCAGTTGTCGATCCGGATGGGGTAGAGGTGGCATGAAACCGGTTTGTAGAAGTCGCACTTCCCTTCTCTGAAAGCTTTTTCTATGGCACAGAAGCAGCATCCCTTTTCGTCATAGCATGTAAATACGCAGTCTTTCCCGTTCACGATAGAGGTTACTAGGTCGCCTTCTTCGTCGGTGTAGACAACTCCTTGTTTTTCGATGACGGCTTTTGCTTCCGGCGAGAGAAGCTCCCATACTGCCGGAAGGCATTCTTCCAGTTTCTTCACTTCGTCTTCTTCCACAGGGGCGCCTGCATCTCCTTCTATGCAGCATTCTCCCTTGCATGCTTCCAGGTTGCACAAAAACTTTTCGCGGAATACATCCAAACTTACTATTACATCGTCAATCTGTATCATATCTGCATTGCTGTCTGTTTTTACGCGCAAAATTATGAAAAAACGTTGGAATAACCTTGCCGCATTTTCCGATAAGTTTATGCGGTTGAAAAGGGACACAGGCTGCTGCCTGGCGGAAGGCGCATATTTCTGGCGGTTTTATGTTATTCTTTCTAAATTCGTCCGTAATTGCACTGGTTTTTGTATATTTGTAAGTATGTCCATTCTGTAAAGACATGGCGAAAACCGAATGATTTTATTATAGAAACCAGTTATGAGAACAAACAGAAGCTTATGGGCTGCGGCAAGCGGGCTTGTTGTGGCAGCGGCATTGGTTGCTTGCACGTCTGATGCAAGCATCGAAGGGGAATGGGTAGAGCCTGTTCCCGGCATGGAAAACTGCATGCAGGGTATTTCGTTGCAGGCAGGCGGCAAAGCGTCGTCGGTCAACATGGCGACCTTGCAGTATGAATCCTGGAAACGCGAAGGCAGTCACCTTGTCCTTTCCGGGAAAAGCATCGGAAACGGACTGACTATTCCTTTTTCTGACACGCTGTTGGTGGAGAAGCTGACACAAGACAGTCTGATTCTGAAAAAAGGGACGCTTGTGCTGAGATACTCCAGAAGCGAAGGGAAACAGAGCGGGGATACGGTGCCTATGGCCGAACTGGTTCCGGCAAAGAAACCCAGTTTCCAGACAGAAGGCACGCTGGTATTTTCCCATGAAGTCCGTTCGTTTGTTCCGGCCGGAGATTCTGTTTCTTATTGGGTGACAGACAAGACAGGCGATCTGGCCCGAAAGTATGATGAACTGACGAAAGGCGTTAAGAACGGAACTCCGGTATACGCTGAACTGGAGGTGGTTGACATGGGCAAGTCGGACGAAGGATTTGCGGAATCTTATGCGAGTGTGTATCAAGTGGTAGATGTGAAAAAAATGTCTTTGAAGAAAGAATAAACGGTGTTGTTGAGGATGAAAAAAGAAATTTTGCTGGCGGTTTCCTGCGCCTTTTTCGGGAGTTGCGGATACTTTTCCCGCTCTGCGGATGATAAAGGGATGGTGGAAGATACGGTTGCAAGCAGGGCGGTTCCGTCGCGGGGAAACGCTCCCGGGGCAGAACTGATCCGTTTGTTCAAGTCCGGAATCAGAACGGAGGCGGTGGACGGTAGCAGACGTGCTGTCTACATCGTGTTCAGTCCTGACTCATCGAAGGCGGAACTGTTCGGTCCGGCACAGGGCAAGCCGGAAATGTTGGACCGCCGCACGCTCCCTTCCGGCGGACACGTATGGAATGTGGAAGACGATGATACAAAGAATGTGCGTTATGCAGACGGCTGCTGGACCGTCAGCCAAAGAGGAAAGCTTTTGTTCAGGCAGTCTGCAAGCGACAATGACGCAAGCCTGGGTCCATGGGAAGATTCTTCTTACGAAGGCGTGCTTCCTGCCGCCGATTGTCCGGGCATCAGATATCAGCTGGACATACGCAGCCGCAAGCATAGCGGGGATGGGACGTTTCTGCTCCGGCTCACCTATCTTGAGGCTGAAAACGGCAAGGATGCCGTTTATACGTATGTCGGCAGACGCTATACGCAGCGTGGCATTCCGTCTGACAAGGATGCCGTTGTATGGCAGCTGGTGGCCGACCGGGACGAAGACGTTTATAATTTCCTGTGTGACAAAGATGCGCAGACTTTGACTTTGCTGAACCGTGATTTTGAGAAAAACGAGTCTGGGCTGAACTATTCTTTAACGAAAATCAGATGAAGTATGCTGCTGCCTTATTTGCATAAAGATTTGATAGAAGCCGGCTGTGATGAGGCCGGACGCGGCTGTCTGGCGGGTGCCGTATTCGCGGCTGCCGTCATTCTGCCTGCGGACTTCCGGAACGAAATGCTCAACGATTCGAAAAAGCTGACGGAGAAGCAGCGCTATGAGTTGCGCAAGGTGGTCGAGGCGGAAGCGCTGGCTTGGGCTGTGGGTGTGGTTGAACCGGCTGAGATTGATGCAATCAACATCCTTAATGCCTCATTTCTCGCCATGCACCGGGCTGTCGGCCAGTTGAAGATGCGTCCCCAGCACTTGTTGGTCGACGGCAACCGTTTTACTCCTTATCCCGGCATTCCGCATACAACGGTTGTGAAGGGCGACGGAAAGTATCTTTCCATTGCGGCGGCTTCCATTTTGGCAAAGACGTACCGTGACGATTACATGAACCGTCTGGCAGCGGAGTATCCGGCTTATGGCTGGAAAAAGAACAAGGGGTATCCTACGAAGAAGCACCGGGAAGCCATTAAGGCATATGGTACAACGCCTTACCATCGCATGTCGTTCAATCTGCTGGGTGACGGACAGCTCTCTTTTGACTTCGGCGAAGAATGAGGCAATAAAAAATGGATGCGCCATAGCACTGGAAACATGCTTTGGCGCATTTTTTTCAGCTGATTATTCCGGTGAGATGATGCGGAGCAGCGTTTTGCTTTGTTTCAGGTAGCCTTTCTTGTCTGCCGTTTCTTCCTTTACCAGACCGATGCCTTCGGCGTACCATTGGGTGACATAGACAGTCCGGGGAAGGTAGAGGATGTTTTTCCGGAGCTTGTATGATACTTTCAGACAGTTGAATGCCCCTGCCGGGACGGTTACCTTCTCAAATCCTTCGTACCTGCCTTTGCTGACTTCGAGCCCGGCTTTCATGAAACTTGCCTTTATGGTGAATTTTCCCGAAGGAATCTTTTCTCCTTCCGTAATGTCTTTCCGTAAGGGGATTGTAATTGCTCCCTTGTGGTTTCCGGCTGTTCTTTCCAGTTCCTCAGGATCGAATGGCATGCCTTTCTCCTGAGGTGCCAGCTCTTTCTGAAGTGTCTGCATCGTTTCAACTCCCCAGTTTTCATCGATGATGATTCGCTCTGTGGTCTTGTCTGTTCCGTAAGCGAACTTTATCGTACTGTTGTCATCAAAAATCGAATCTTTTCCTCTTGTTTTCGGGTTGCATAGCGTCTGCTCCACAAGTGTTTTTCTGTCTTGTGTCCTGACTGCGGAGATTAGGGTCGTGTCGATACGGGTTTCGTTTGCCTGCCGGTCTGAACTGATATACAGCAGAGCGGTTCCTTTTTCTGTATTGCAGTATTGCGCTTGGGCCGCCAAAGCGAAGAAAGCGATGGCAAAAGTTAGGCATGTCTTTTTCATGGTATGCAGTATTTTACGAAACAAAGAAACAAAAAAGCTGACGAACTCACAATGTTCTATGTATGATTCTATTGACTGATTTTATGCTATTTAATGAATATTCCTTCGTGCTATTGCCCGACCACTGAAAACAATGGCCGAGCAATTTCTTTATGTATTCCCAAAGCATTTTTATCGGACAGCAATATTTCACTATATCCGAATTCTTGCCATCATAGCAGAATTTGTTTACAGTCGCTGCAATGCATCCCAGTCAATTTCCGGCTCTTTGCCTGTTGGCTTGCAATGAAACTTTGTTCCCATTGGAACGGATTCATTAAAGAAACCTCCCATTTTCAGATAAAACCGATTGTCTTTAGTATAGCCCCCTTGATAATCGAGGCGGACTTGGGCACTTGCCGTTGCGTCGTGTGTAAAAGTTGCTTCAGTGAGCCGGGTCCATTTGCCTTCTTTGCTGCGTGCCCATTGATTTCCGAATAACACTTTGCGTGACAAATATCCTTGTTCTGGATTAAAATTCTCAAGGAAGCTATGAGGATGTTTATACCACGTGCTGGTCTGGGGGCGTAAAAAGCTTGCAATTAATCTCCATTTCTTTTCATCTGTTGCATAGAAATAGGCCGTATAGGTTGTGTTGCCCTTTCCGTCCGGTCTTACTTGCATCAGAAACTTGTATGTCTGACCGGCTTTCCAGGGATATTTCAAATAGCTTTGTCCTCCTGACCCTTCGTTGCCAAATTCACCGATATGTACATCTTTGCCTTGTCGAAGCAATTTAATCTTTTGTTCATCAGGGATTTCTTTGGGATCCTGCGTGTCAAAGGGACTCCATACGGAGAAAAGGATACGGCGTTCTGTCGGGGAGTTGTATTGCATTCCGAAATAGCCTTCCCCGAATCCGGCTGCCATGTAGTAGCTATGCATTGTTTCACCTTCTTTGGGCACTGTAATTTCATTGTAGAACCATTCGGTATCGCCTTCTGGCAGCGTATATGCCAAATGAACGGAAGGGCCACGGCGCCCCCAATAGTCAGAGAAATCTTTTACGTAATTACTTTTTCCCGTAACATTGTCTGCTATTAATTGTTTGATTTCTCCGAAATTATCGTCACGCTTGGAGATTCCTTGCAAGTCGATGCGGACATATCCAGCTTGTTGTATATTGACACTTCCTACAGGAACTTTTGTGTAGTCATCTGATTGTAAATTGACTTTAAAGCTATTCTTCCCATAACTGACTTTGATTTCAGAATGTCCTTTGGCATATAATGACAAATCAGCTGTCGTGGGTTGATGCAGATAAAAATAAATGCTAATGATTGTGTTAGGATTTGTCCAATGCGCAATTCCTTTTTCTGTAATTTGAGCACCATCTTGCTGGCGGGTTATATAGCCATTGCCGGAAAATCCGACAGCAAGTTGTTGGGACTGTGCAAATACACTTGTGCATAGCAGTAATGCAAGTAAATACAATTTCTTCATATGAATATTATTTTAATTTTGCATATATATAAAAGCCTGTCGCTTAAATTTTCCGATTAAGAAACTGTTTTGAATTGATTCAAGAATAATGTTACAGTCTCCTTAAAATTTGAAATCAGCAGGCCAATTGGAAAAATGTTATATCTTTAAAGGTACCAAACTATAAAGTTATGACACACTATCCAACCGACCTGACTGAAAAACAGTGGCAAGTTATAAAAAATATTTTAGAGCCGCAAGCGAGGAACCGAAAACATTCTCTTAAAGAGATAATGAATGCAATCCTTTATATCAACAAGACCGGCTGCCAATGGCGTATGCTTCCTTCTGACCTCACCCCTTGGCAAACCGTCTATTACTACTTCCGCAAGTGGAAGCTTGAAGGTGTGTTTGAAGAGGTGATGGATGCCTTGCACTCCCTTATCCGTAAACAGGCGGGACGGGAGGAAAGTCCCAGTCTTGGCATCATGGATTCCAGAAGCGTAAAGACCTCCCATCATGTTGATTCTGACCGTGGTATAGACGGGAACAAGAAAATCAAAGGACGTAAAGAGCACATCATTGTCGATACGCTTGGCCTTCCGTTAGCCGTCGCAATCCATGAAGCCAACCTGCATGACAGCAAGGGCGCCCCACAAGCCATAGAGAAACTCGCTTATAAATTTCCGCGCTTGGTGAGAATCCTGGCGGACGGAGGCTATAGGGGAGATTTGGCTGATTGGGTCAAGAAGAAATTCGGATGGATATTGGAGGTCGTACTCAGACCGGACGAATGTCCATCCAAATTTCAAGTACTGCCCAAACGCTGGATTGTGGAACGCTCTTTCTCATGGCTGGAAAACTTCAGAAGGCTGACCATCGATTATGAATTCCTTGCTGAAACCGCAGAAGCTATGGTACAGATTGCATTCATCCAAATCATGCTTAACAAATTTATCGAATGAAATCAAAACAGCTTCTGAAAAACATCCTCGGAAACAATTTCCAAACCGGGGCAGAGCAAAATTGAGAAACTGTTTTGAATTTCTCCAAAAAGTTTTTCTTGGCTTGATGTATTCGTTTTCGTGTGTGCTTTGGGCTATTTTTTGGTCTTTTCCGCTTCTGTTCTTCGTCAGATAGCCCGCTATCTTCCTCATCACACAAACGGAAATGCCTCAAAAACTCATCCCAAATCAGCACACGATAAATTCAAAACAGTTTCTTAGAAACGACAGGCTCTTAAGCCTAGAAGTTTTCTGCCAATATGTTGTATGAGTCATACAACCCCTTGTATGGACAAGAAGAAGAAAACGCCCGTAGCTATCAGCAGGCAACCTATTGCACCATAAAAAAAGCGTGCCTGCCGGCGTCCTGCATTCTTCACGATGAACTGTGAGTTTTGAGCCATGAAAAACCAGTCCCAGTTGAAGATGGCTGCCAGCACGGCAAGCAGTCCGACCAGAACGAACAATGCCTGTATGACGTAATGGAATTGCATGATGATTATTCTGCATTGAAGCGGACGGTACGTGTGCCGTCTTCCTGCTCATCGATCTGCACTTTTACCGTGTCACCCGGCAGCAGTTCTTCAATCAGCTCCGGCCATTCGATGAAGCAGAGCGCACCGCTGTAAAAATAGTCTTCATACCCCATGTCGTACACTTCCTCCAGTTTCTTGATGCGATAGAAGTCGAAGTGGTAGATCAGTTCGCCGTTTTCGTCGGAGCGGTATTCGTTTACGATGGCAAAAGTGGGCGAGTTGATTACATCGGTCACTCCCAGCTCTTCGCAGACCGCTTTGATAAAGGTTGTTTTTCCTGCTCCCATTTTGCCGTAGAAGGCAAAAACAGTGTTGTCACCCATAGCCGCAATAAACTGTTTGGCGGCTTCGTGGATATTGTCGAGTGAATTGATTCTGATTTCCATATATGGCTTTAGTTTAATCTGATTACAAATGTACAATAAAAAATGGAATAAATGCAGGCGGGTCGGTTAAATACCTGTGGCGGATTTTTTTCTTTGACGGCAAAGGAGCATTTTCCCGGTTTTGGCTCCTGTATAAATAAGGATCGAAACGAAAATGATGGATGCTCCCGACGGCACTTGCAGGCTATATGAAAGAAACAGTCCTCCTATGCAGCTGGCATAGCCCAGCAGAATCGAAAGCCAGATTATTCTTTTGAAGTTGTGAGTGAAAAGATTGGCAGTCATTTGCGGGAGTGTCAGCAATGAGATTGCCAGCACGATGCCTACCATGCGCAGGCATGCCACGATGGTCAGGGCGATGAACATCATCAGCATATACTCGAAAGCGGCAACAGGCATGCGCTGCGAACGGGCAAATTCGCGGTCGAAGGCAATGGCCAGTATCGGACGGAGAAAGATGCTGAAGAACAATGTCAGTACGCCACTCAGTATGGCAAGCATCCAAATGTCGCTTTGGGTAATGGTGAGGATGTTGCCGAACAGATAAGAAGACAGGTCGGGAGTGAATCCCGGAGCGAGGAAACTGAATATGATTCCCACCGCCATGCCGAATGTCCAGAACACGGCGATGGCAGAGTCTTCGCGCATGTCACTCCGTTTGCTCAGCCATTCTACTCCAAATGCCGAAAGCACCGAGAATACGGCGGCGGAGAGAATCGGAGAAACTCCTGCATAAAGTCCTATGCCGATGCCTCCAAACGAAGCGTGGGTGATTCCTCCGCTGATGAATACCAGCCGCCGGGTCACGATGTAGGTGCCGATGATGCCGCATGCGATGCTTGCGAACAGGCTTCCCAGCAAGGCGTGCTGGAAGAAGGTATATTGTAAAAGTTCAATCAGTTCCATAGTCTGTATTTATGCTGTCAGTGGAAGCGTCTTTCTCCTACGATCAGGAACAGTTCGTCTTTCAGTCCGTCGGGAAACTCAATGCCCCGAAGCTGCAGGCTTCTGCACCATCCTGCCACTTCATCTTCTTTCATGGTGTACATGATTTCGCGGAATTCGTTGGTTTCTTCTTCCGAATAGCTTGCGGAAGAACGTCCCTTGAACCGGTCAAGTTCTTCGTCGTCATAATACTCTATCTGTTTGCTTACGGCGGCCAGCAGGCTTTCTTTTTCACATACAGCATGCTGTCCGCAGCACGTTCCGTCGACGGGCTTGACCTCCGGTGTTTCTTCAAGCTCTCCTTTTTCGATTTTTTTCCGGAGGTTCCGGTTGTAGAAGTATCCGGCAATCAGTCCGAGAAGGATTACTCCGATCAGGATAAGAATCAGTATCCACATGCTGTTTACTCCTCTGTAATAAAGAAGCCTGCCTTGCCCAAATCCTCCCAGTAATGCGGATAAGATTTGGACACGACCTCCGGATTGTTTATTCGCAGCTCCTTCAGTCTGATAGCTGCCGGAGCAAAAGCCATGGCCATCCGGTGGTCTTCGTAAGTGTCAACGGCCGGACTGGGCTCGGGATTGCAGCGTTGTCCGTTCCAGCTTAGTACGGCGCCTGATTCTTCTGTAAGGACGAAGCCTAATTTCCGCATTTCAGTGATTAAGGCATACATGCGGTCGGTTTCCTTGATCTTTAGGCTTTGCAGTCCGGAGAAGCGGAAGGGGATGTCCATCATGGCGCAGGTGACGACGAATGTCTGGGCCAGGTCGGGCTGGTCGACAAAGTTATATTCCAAACGGGGAAGGGGAGTTCCTTGTTTTTTCAGAACAACCGAGTCTTCATGAAAGGCTGTGCTGACTCCCAGGCGGGTGAACAGTTCGGCAACCTTCGCATCTCCCTGAAAGCTGTTTCTGAAAAGCCCGGGAAGCCTGACGCTTGCCTGACCGGACAAGGCCGTTATTTCATACCAGTAGGAAGCGGCACTCCAGTCGCTTTCTATGAAATAGGACCGGGGCACATAGGGCTTGGGAGGTACAGCCAGCTGGTTGTCTGAAATCCATTCCGCCTGTGCGCCGAACTCTTTCATCAGTTCCAGCGTCAGATTAATGTACGGACGGGAGATGATATCTCCTGTCAATGTCAGCTGAAGTCCGCCTTTCAGTTCAGGGCCGATCATCAGCAAGGCTGATATATATTGGGAGCTGATGTCGCCGGGCAGCGAAATCGCGTTTTTCGTCAATGTCTGTCCGGTGATGTTTAATGGCGGGTATCCTTCGCGGGTTGTATACCGGATGCTTGCTCCTAAAGCGTTGAGTGCGTCGACCAATACTTTTATGGGCCTTTGCTGCATGCGGGCTGTGCCCGTAATGATGTGCGTGCCTTCGGTCACTGCGAGATAAGCGGTGAGAAAACGCATGGCTGTGCCTGCGGCCTTGATGTCGATGATGTCTGGCATGTTTCGCAAGGCATCCGTCATAACCTGTGTGTCATCGCAGTCCGAAAGATTCTGTATGTCGTTGTTCCCTTTTGCCAGTGCATTCAAGATGAGCACCCGGTTGCAGATGCTTTTGGACGAAGGCAGCTGGACCGCTGCATTGATTCCGGCAGGTGGAGTGATTCGTATACGCTTCATGGTTTTACATAAGTGTTGTTGGTCTGCAAAGATATGAAAATCTGGCTACAGAATAAGGCTTGCTCTTGATTTTTCGTTATATGGCTACGAATAAGGCGATGAAAAAAGAACAGAAGCGCAAGACGGTTGTTCTTTCTGTCCTTTGGAATAAGGTTTTTGCTTCTGTTCTTTTGATGGGTGTTTATGCTGTTGGATCAGATGTATCTTTTCCGTTTCAGCCATAAATAATAGCCGCTTAGAGGCAGTATTCCGCCTGTCAGTGCCGCCACGAAGTATAAAATCTTGGTTATGGTTCCTCCCCAGCTTCCTGTATGGAACGCATAGAACCATCCTTTCAATGTTTGTGAACGGGGTATCTGGCTGTAGGGAGTTATTTTTGTTATTTCTCCGTTTTCTTTGTCGAATGATATTCGGTCGTTCTTTCGCATGGATGCGGCAGGGTCGGGAGCTACCAGAGCTTCTTTAGCGGACAACGTTATGGACTTGTATTCCGGGTAGATTGCCTGGAGCTGGCTGTATACTTGATTCCATGTTTCCAGATTGATTTCCCTGTTGCCTGCCTTTTCATCTTTTTCCTTGTTGGCTTTTCCTTTTTTGCTTGCAGGCTGCGAGGGAGCGGATTGCGTATTTCCTCCGAATAAGGAATAGGCGGCATTTCGGTACCAGCCGAACGACCAGGTCAGTCCGGTCAAGGCCATAACGAGAAGAAATAACGTGGAATAAAATCCTAAAGATACGTGGCTGTCATACCAGAAACGCCTCCAGCCTTTGGTGCAGGACACTCTCAGCCGGTTCTTTAATGCTTTCACCGTGCGGGGTGTCCAGATGACGAGTCCGCTGACCAGAATGATTACCATCAATAGGGTTGATATGCCGACAATCATTTTTCCAGCCGACTGTTCTCCCTTCCTTGCGGGCGGGTTCATCAGCCAGCGGTGCAGCTTTTTCATTGTCTGAAAAAACGGGTAGGTTTTTGTCCATCCGTTTATTTCTCCTGTATAAGGATTGATGCTTAACGTTTTCTTTCCGCTTCCCTCGAAAGTTGCCATGCATACTCCTTCCGGAGTTCCGGGCATTTGCAGGGAGGCAACCGGCGGCAGGTCGGGCATTTGCTTTTGAACGCCTGATACCAGTTCTGAAGGGCTCAGGAATTTTCCGTTAGCTGGTTGTTCGGTACGGTAAAGATGAGGGTTGAGCGCTTGTGTAATGTCTTGCTCGAATACCAGTGCTGCCCCCGACAGGCATATGACTGAGATCAGTATGCCTGCCGGTACAGACAGCCAGAGGTGTATCTTCTTGAAGATCTTTTTCATTTAATCGGGTGCTGTTTGTGTTTGCGGCTTTATTTTGCAGCCTCGCTCGAAAGGATTCCTAAAGCGGATACCGAGTCTATGTTCGTGATCTTCAGTCCGGCCGTTGCCTTTCCCGTTTTCGGGTCAATACGGTAGATTGTCGGTGCGGTTCCGTCGGTTGTCACGATGGGAATGTAGGTATATCCGTTATCGCTGCAAGGAGTGCCTATGCTTGAAAGAACGCTGGCATCCGGAAGTCCGGTTACAACGGTCAGGCTTTTGTCTTCACCTTTAAACACGGCCAGTTCGTTGCGCTTGGCTGAAGTTCCAGCCATGCCGTTCACTCCATCGCTGTACATTTGCAGCAGGAAATAGTCTTCGGAGATATGCCAGCAGCGGAACATCGGATTGTTGTTCCCTAAGGTTTCCAGGTTCACATAATACGAATCGTCAAATGTCGTTTCTCCGGCTTTGATCCGTGCCACTCCTGAGGGAAGTTCGCCTTTTACGCGGTGAAGGGTGAATGTCCCGGATTCGTTGGTTACGGTTGTTTCTGCTGCAGTTGTACGTCCGTATCCGGGAGAAAATACGTACAGGTCGCCATTGTCGGCAGCCCAGATTGTCTGGTAGTATTGCGACCGCATGCGTCCGCTGGCAAAGCCTATCTTGTTGGTGCGGGCGATAACCGGCGTTTCGTTGAAGTCATCTCCGCTGTAGATTGCCACGAATGCGCTGTCCGGATATTGGGTGGTTGGAATCATTCCTGCTGTATATTGGCCGGAGCCTTGTCCGCCGCTGTGGTTCGTAATGTATTTCGTGTCTGAGATAAGCTGCGGGTAAGTGTTGACACCGTAGTGGCTCATGCCCATCGGCACTACGGATGTATAGAGGCGGCCGTTGGCTTCTACAAAGCCTGCAAAGCTGACGCGTTCGCCGTTGCCCAGAAAGTTTTCGGCAATATGGTCACCGGTGGTTGATGAACCGTCGTCTGTGTTCAAATAGTTGAACTGCAGATAATAAGCATAGTTTCCTTTTTCATCCTGTTCTTTTGTTCCAGCGTTGGTTGAGGCTGTAATGACGTTGTTTCCCCATGTGCCGTAAGTTGTGGTGCGGTTATAAGTGTACTGACGTGCTTCTGTGACGTTTCCTTGCGGGCTGAGCTGGTATGAAAATCCAGTTCCGGCATTTCCGTCGTTGTATTGGAAGTTGAAGAGGTAGCGTTCGCGGTAGAATATCCAGTTTGAACCGGATTCGGTTTCAAGTCCGTTGCCTTTTCCTGACACTTCTCCTTCGTCCAAAGATTCTGCTGCAATCAGGTAACTGGCATCGCCGGCTTGTGCGGCAATGACATAGCGGCGGACAGCTTCTCCTTTTTCATCGCCGGTGTCTGGTGTGTTGGTGTCGTCGCTGCATGCAGTGAAAAGGTTGCCGGCAAGCAGAGTTGCGGCCATGATTCCCGTAAAGTGTTTCTTGTTCATATTGCTTCTTTTTTTAGTGAATAATTTTATTTAGTTTCCGAAATACACGCGTAACTTTCCGTAGAAGGCGCGTCCGGCTTTCTGCAGGCTGAAGTTGTCGTACAGTTTCTCATCCGTAAGGTTTCGGCATTCCAGCGAAAAGTTGTAGCGTCCGTTCTTCAGTGAATATCCGAGGATGAGGTTGTGAGAAAATTGGTCGGGGACGCGGCTTTTGGTAGTCGGGTCGCCCAGTTCTTCCCAGTACAGCGGGAACTCATGCTGGTAGTAGCTGTCGTAGCTGAGAGTCAGTGCATTCCCTTTGCCTAAGAGGTCGCGCCATGTGAAATTGGCGTCAAAGTTTGCAAACGTATAAGGCTGGTTCGGAATGCGCTGGCCGTAGCTTACGCTTTCTTGCAGCGTGTTTCCTGCGCGGTATCGTTCGTCATCTCGGGCGTTGATGTTGTTGAATGTCCCTCCGATGCTGAACCAATGTGCATAGTTGTAGCGTGCCGAGATGTTGAATCCTTTGGTCTTTACTTTTCCGTGGTTCTCATAAATTCCGTAACTCATTCCTCCGATGGCATCCAGTCCGCGCTTGATGTAGTCTTTGGTGTCGCGGTAGATGAGGCTTCCTTCCAGGTAGATGCCGTGCTTGCCGAAATGTTTCTCGTAGCTGAGGTTGAGATTGAAGTTATGGCTCTGTTCTGGACGCAGGCTTGCGCGTCCGGCTTCCAGGTCTTCATCGCCGAACAGTTCGTCGGTGGTGGGCAGGCGGTATGCTCTTTCGTACGAAAGTTTCGCTTGCAATCCTTCGATGATGAAGTAGGTTCCGGCCGCTCCGTACCCAAGCGAACTGGTATGGCGCGTCAGGTTGATATAGTTTCCTACGCCGTCTTCGTTTTGTGAGACGGGGCCTTCGTTGTATTGGTTGTAGTACTTTGCAAATGCTGACAGGTTCCACTTCTCTGAAGGCATCAGGCGGTACGAAAGTCCGGAGATGTTTTTTCTTGTGATTTTGGGGATGCTGAAGTCAGAAATCTTCGAACTGCCGCTTACGTAAGAGCGGGTCGTGCGTTTGAAGGTGCTGAGAACATGGTTAAAAGTGAACATGTGTACAGACCCGATGCGGTAGTTTGCCGTGAATGTTCCGTTCCAGTTCGTGTTTTTTGACTCGTTGTTCTGGTATGACTGCTCTCCCGGCGTGCCCGTATACTTCCGCTCGCCAAGCCAGTTGTATTTATAGGAAGCGGTGTCGATGTTATGCGTGATGTTATGGTTGTAGTTGGCGGTCAGCACAACGTCAAGCCCTTTAGTGAAAAGATCTCGCTTGCTGTATTCGAGCGAAGGTACCAGCGAGTGTCCTTTCCGGTGCTTTTGTCCGAAAACGATGTACTGGTATACTCCGGTCTGTATCTCTTTGTAGAAATTGCTGTAGTTGAATCCGATCATCAGGCGGTCGGCCCAAGCTTTGTCTACGATTCCGATTTTCCCGATTACGGCTTCGTTGTGGAACTGGTCGTTGAAGCGCTTGACATGGTAAATTTTGTTTCTGTCCGTACTTTCAGTAACCCCGTCTTCGCTGAATTCCGTAATGTAATTGTCTATGTGGTAATTGTTGTCCGAGAAGTTCTGAAAGGCATTGACTTCATAGGTAAGGCCGTTCTTGAAGGTCTGGCCGAAATGTATGTATGATTTGTGTGTGTTGAATGAACCGTATGAATACGACGCGTCCAGAAACCATTCCCGCCGTTTTTTGTTGGTGACAATGTTGATCACTCCTCCCAGCGCATCTGTGCCGAAGCCCACAGGAACTACCCCTTTGTACACTTCAATGCGTTCTGCAAAGTTGGCAGGGATGTTGTTCAGGTCGAACGCTGTTCCCGCTCCTTCCTGTGGCACTCCGTCGATAAATACCTTCACATGCTTCCCGCTGAATCCGTCAAGCATGATCTGCATGTCAGAGCCGACTCCGCCCGATTCTCTCAGTTTCATTCCCGGAAGCTTCTGCAAGGCTTCGCTGAGGCTTTTGGTCGTATTTTTCATTTCAGACAGATCCATGGCTACGGCATTGAACGCCGAACGCTTGACCCGGCTTACTCCGTTTGATACGACCACCACCTCATCGAGTTCTTTTGCCGACGGGTTCAGCGTCACGTTGAATCTGTTTTCTGTTTTTCCGTCTATTTCAATGCCTCTTTCGTAGGTTTCATATCCGAGCATGGATACGACGAGGGTATATTTTCCGGATGGAACATGGAGGTGATACATCCCCCTGCTGTCGGTTGTGCATCCGAAGTTCGTGCCTTTCAGGTAAACGGTGGCGAAGTCTACCGGAACTTTTTCCGCAGACATCACTTTTCCCGACAATGAGAATTCGGCTTTCCGTTTGCCGTGTCCTTGTCTGTGTGAGTGCTGTGCGTTTGTTGGTATGCCTAATGTTAACAGCACAAGAATCAATAAAGAATTAATAGTTGTTTTCAAGGGATTTGTTGCTTTTTTATTGTTAATGTTTTTATTTGTTCTAAATAAGAATTACATTTGTGGCGCAAAGATAAGCGATGGATGCGAATCATGAAAATAAGAAAAATTTGATATTACTATAAGAATTGTTATATGAGAATAGATTTGGAATGGTTCAGAACTTTCAAGGCCGTCTTTGAAACGGGGACTATGAGCGATGCGGCCAAAGAACTGAATATCTCTCAGCCCGGAGTAAGTCTGCATCTGAATGCGCTGGAGGCTTATATCGGACATCCGTTGTTTAAGCGCAACACGCGCCGGATGGTTCCGAACGAACGGGCGAAAATGCTCTATCAGCAGGTGTGCAATTCGCTGGTGAAGCTGGAGGAAGTGGAGAGCAATTTCAGGAAAAAGAAAACCGAGGGGAGAAGCACGTTGAGCGTAGGCATGTATCCTTCTTTGTTCCGTCAGTGCTTGGAAAAGCATGTTCCGGAGCTGAACTTCAACCTGATAATTCATGTCGGGACAACTGAGGAGCTTATTCCGCTTCTTGCTCACGGCTCTGTGGATCTGGCTGTATTGAATCAGGAAATTCCCTTGCGCAATATAGTTTATGATGTGTTGGGAGTGACGCGTTTTGTGCTTGTGGCAGGCGCGAAAACGGATGTTTCTGAATTCCGGAGCCTGCTGGGACACAAGAAGAAGCTGATGCTTTGGCTCGAATCCCAGCTATGGTATAACACGACCGACAGAGAGCTGTTCAACCGCTTCTGGAAACAGAACTTTGGGAGAGAGCCGGATTTTCCTCCCAATTATATTTTGCCTGATAAACTGGCTATCCTGAACTGCCTGTCGGAAAACAGGGGGCTGGCCGTCTTGCCCGAGTTTCTTTGCCGCGAAGCTTTCGGGCGCGGCGAGCTTGTGCGCCTATGGGGCGGGAGCCGTCCGCTGGAGAATACGCTGTATATCGGCTATCGCAAGAATGCGCTGCTTACCGATGAAATACTGGAAATGAAACGCCTGATGAAAACTGAATTTGACGGAATGGGGCAGGCGGGGGAAAGCTCTTTGTCGTGATTTCTTTCTGTTAAAACTATTTAATTGTCAGTGTGGCATACGGTTTTGAAATGAACAATCTCGTATTTTTGTTTTCAGAATACATTTTTGTTTTTTTATGGATGAAATAATAATTATTATCGGGTTGATAGTGCTTAACGGCATTTTTGCCATGTCCGAGGTGGCATTGATATCAGCCCGTAAATCTCGGTTGTCCACTGACGCGAAAAACGGAAACAAATCTGCCCGAGTAGCATTGAAATTGGCTGAAGATCCCGACCGTTTTCTTTCTACAGTACAAATTGGCATTACGTTGATCGGCATTCTGACCGGTATTTATTCAGGCAACAAGATTGCCGCTCATTTGGGGGGAGTGGTTGAGTCGTGGGGAGTTTCGCCGGCCTATGCCCCCATGCTGGCGCAAATCGTTATCGTTGTGATCGTTACTTACCTTTCTATCATTTTCGGCGAACTTGTTCCCAAACGCATTGGTTTGGGGGTGGCTGAAAAGGCTGCCAAACTGGTTGCACGCCCGATGAATGTTCTGGCGAAGATTGCCCTTCCTTTCGTCTGGCTGCTGGCAAAAAGTACGGAGGTTATATTTAATTTCCTTGGAATCAAGGAGTCGGACAACAAGGTGACCGAAGAAGAGATAAAATCGATCATTCAGGAGGGGACGGAAGACGGTGAGGTGCAGCCGGTAGAGCAGGATATCGTCCAGCGGGTTTTCTTGCTGGGTGATCTGAAGGTGGGGTCTATCATGACTCACAAAAGTGATATTGTTTGTCTGGAATCAGACATGAAGGCTGCTGATGTGCGTGAAGTGTTGAGCGATCATCTCTATGAGTTCTATCCTGTAGTGGAAGAGGGCGATCTGGACCATGTGAAAGGTGTGGTGAATTTGAAGGATCTGGTGCTGCATCTTTCTGAACCGGATTTCAATATGGACGCGCTCACTCATGAGCCTGTTTATTTTCATGAGAATATGAACGTATACAAGACGCTCGAACAGATGAAGCAGAAAAAGATCAGCCGCGCGCTGGTGTGTGATGAGTTTGGAGCTTGTGTGGGAATCATAACGCTGCGCGACATATTGGAGGGGCTTGTTGGATCGATGGACGGGCCGGGTGAGGAGCCTGACATCATCAAGCGTGTCAATAAAGAGGGATGGCTGGTTGACGGGCAGTGTCCGTTGTATGATTTCCTTTCATATTTCGACCGCCGTGACTTGTTTGAGAATACCGACTATCATACGTTGGGCGGATTGATTCTTCAGCAGCTTCAGCATATACCTCAGAGTGGAGAAACCGTTGAATGGAAAGGGTTTGTGTTTGAGGTTGTGGATATGGATGGCGCCCGTATCGATAAGGTGCTGGTGACTAATCCGATGGCTGAGGGCGATGAGGACTGCTGAAAAGAATTCGGATAATTTGTGGGTGCGCATGACGCACCCTTTTTTGTTTAGCGGGCTGTGTTTTGTAGAATGTCTTGTTGTTTTTATCTCTTCACTGGAGTGATACGTTCTCCTCACTTTAGTGAAGACATCTCTTCACTCCAGTGATGCGATCTCCTCACTGGAGTGAAAAGGTCTTTTCTTTTTGTTTTTTTCTTTTTCCCTCATGTTCTCTTTCGGCTTTATATTATATATAATGTACAGGCCTTTCCTTCTCCTTGATCCGCCTTTCATTTTTTTTCGTCCGCATTCCGCTGTATTCCAGCCGGTTGCTCTCCGGCGTCCAAAAAAGTTT